>NZ_JBYMLP010000002.1:0-1369667 GCF_057773605.1 Lysinibacillus sp. F12 | reverse complement strand
AGCTCTAAGTGTCGGCGGTTCGATTCCGTCCTGACCCACCATTTATGCGGGTGTAGTTTAATGGTAAAACCTCAGCCTTCCAAGCTGATGTCGTGGGTTCGATTCCCATCACCCGCTCCAAGGGCCTATAGCTCAGCTGGTTAGAGCGCACGCCTGATAAGCGTGAGGTCGATGGTTCGAGTCCATTTAGGCCCACCAATATTCCGAAGTAGCTCAGTTGGTAGTAGCACCTGACTGTTAATCAGGTTGTCGCAGGTTCGAGTCCTGCCTTCGGAGCCATTTTTTATGGGGAAGTACTCAAGAGGCTGAAGAGGCGCCCCTGCTAAGGGTGTAGGTCGGGTAACCGGCGCGAGGGTTCAAATCCCTCCTTCTCCGCCATCGGCCCGTTGGTCAAGTGGTTAAGACACCGCCCTTTCACGGCGGTAACACGGGTTCGAATCCCGTACGGGTCATACTAAGTGCAGTAGATGAATTTACATCTACTGCACTTTTTTTATGAACTGAAAAGCTAGAAAACTTAGCAGTAGAGGTAGGGAAAGAAGTAATCCCCCAAATGGATGGGAATGTTATTTTCTTCTTCACATACATGCCAATAGGTGATGATTCAGCATTAGCAACTGAACAAGAGTGGACAGAGATCCTCTTTGGAAAAACCTTTCTGCTGTACAAAAAGGCAATGCACATAAAGTAGATGATGTCATTTGGAGTACAGCTGGAGGAATTTTAGCTGCTGCTATTATGCTAGATCAAGTAGAAGAAATCTTTGCGAAATAATTAATGGATAAGCTATACATTCATGGAAATAAGGTGAGTGTATAGTTTTTTTATTTCCTACGTTAGATAGTAAGAGCATTTTGTATTTTTTAGAGAGATAGACTAAGATGTGGAGAGAGGGGGAGAGATATGAGAGAAAAATTAAAATGGATTCCTAATCAACATGATGTAGGCCAAGATAATGACGGACAAATAACAGCCTTACTTTCGAATTTTACACTTGAACAAGTAAAGAAAGTTAGTCAATTCCAACGTACATATGAGAAGTTTGAAAAGACACCACTCCATCATTTAGCATCATTAGCTTCTTATTTAGATGTAGAAAAAATCTGGATAAAAGATGAATCGTTTCGATTTGGTTTGAATGCCTTTAAAGTACTAGGAGGCGTTTATGCTATCGCACAATATGTTGCCAATCTGCTCAATAAAGATATTGAAGATCTTTCATTTGAACAATTAAAGTCATCCAAAATAAAAGATCAGTTGGGAGAGTTAACCTTTATTTCAACAACAGATGGGAACCATGGTCGTGGGGTAGCTTGGGCAGCTCGAGAGCTAGGTTTTCAAGCACGAATCTATATGCCTGCTGGTAGCGCCAAGGAACGATTACAAAACATTATAAATGAGGGAGCCCATGCTGAAATTACGGCAATGAATTATGATGATACGGTTCGTTATACTTCACACCTTGCTAAAGAACATGGTTGGGTTTTAATTCAGGATACAATGTGGGATGGCTATGAGGAAATCCCATTATGGATTATGCAGGGCTATACAATTCTAATACAAGAGGTTGTTGAAGAGATAGAACAAGCTCCAACCCATGTGTTTTTACAAGCCGGAGTAGGGTCTTTTGCAGCAGCAGTCGTTGCCTTTTTAAGACAATACTATGAGCATGAAATTACTATTGTTTTAGTAGAGCCACATGTAGCTAATTGTTATTATGAAAGCTTTAAAGCAGGAACCAATGAATTTATAACTGTTGGTGGCGACATGCAAACGATAATGGCAGGGCTTGCGTGCGGCGAACCGAATCCTCAGGCATGGCAACTGTTAAATGCCTATACGAAAGTAAGCATTAGTTGCGGGGAAGAAGTAGCAGCAACAGGAATGCGTATCCTTGGTAATCCATTGAACACAGATACACGCATTGTAGCAGGAGAATCGGGAGCAGCTCCATTTGGTTGTTTTTATGAAATCATGACAAATAATCGTTATAGACAATTAAAAGATACGTTACAGTTAAATAGCGCTTCGAGAGTATTATTAATTAATACAGAGGGTGACACGGATAAAGAAAATTATCGACAAATAGTGTGGCATGGAAAATATCAATAGTAATTTAGACGAAAGCCATCGAGAAGTTCACTCTCGATGGCTTTCATTGTAAAAAAAGATGATATTAGTGAATTTTAATAGTGGCAATTTTATAAGCACCGTATTCATCTGTGATCACAGTATACGTCTTATACCGATCGTAAAATTGATAATTACCTTGGGCATCATAGAAATCAAAGGTTTCATTCATATCCACATAGTATTGGCCGTTCGAATATTGTACATCAAGTACTTCATTGTTTGTAAAATAGAAGTAGTTGCCTTGATACGCAATCTCATTAATATATTTTTCTAGTTCTTTATAAGCAGAACTACTAGGCGCAAGCATATCGGCAATCCAATAAAAATCCCCCTCATTAAGAGCCATTTCATAGTATAGGCGGAATGCTTGTACGAATTGACCTGCTAACAAATTGTCCGTTTCATTAGTAATATCTGATTTACTAACAGGTTGTTGATTATTTTCGTATAGATTAGCAACAGAAAGAACCTCATTTGCAGAAAGAGGCTGAGCAATCCAACCATCAAATTGATCTACCATACTGTAAAGAGGGATAGAGAAGGCGAAGTGTGTACTTGTTTCGGTTGTGTAAAGTAGTGAGTTAATGCCAATTACATTTCCTGTATTAACATCCACCAATGGCCCCCCACTACTACCTTTATCAATTTGAGCATCGACCTGATATATTTGTTTGTATATAAAATTTTCAAGTTTCATATCACGTTTATTACCTGTTATATAGCCAATGGAAGCTGAATTTTCAAAGCCTTGTGGACTTCCGAAAGCAATGACCTCTAAGCCAATAGGTGATTCTGTTGTTTCAATTCCTAATGGGGGTTTGTCTTGATAGTTAGGAACATGTATTAAAGCTATATCATAACGATTAGATATACCGACTACAGTACCAGGTGATTCTTGACCCACAGAGTTACGAACCATTACTTCGACTGCACCTTGCACAACATGCGCATTAGTAATAACATACCCTCCTTTTTTATAGAGGAAGCCTGAACCTTGCGCATTGTTCGTTAGGATGGTGAATACCTTTTGCTGAATTTCCTTTATAAGAGTAACGCGATCAACCTGCTGTGCATGAGCCTCTTGCTTTTTCGTCAGTTCCTCAGAGGAAACTTGTTGTATCTGTGTCTCTAAATTCTGATTGCCGTTTATTTCTGAGTAAGTGGCTGAATTTTTATTTGAGAAAAAGTCCCAGTACGCATAGCCTAGCCCACCAATTGCAATGAAACAGACGGACAATACAATAATGGCCCATGCTGGGACACCTTGTTTTGATGATGAATTAGTCAATTTAGTACCACAACCTGAGCAAAATTTACTGTCATTTAGATTTTCATGCTGACAATTCGGACATTTCATCCTATTACCCTCCTGTGAAATATTTACTATTTTTATCGGTTAAAAATTATAGATTTATAGGTAGTTATGGAATTGTATGAATGGAGAGGATGATTTTAGGGAGGGGGAAATAATTTTAATTTGCCTATTGACCTTAACGTTGCGTCAAAGTTTACAGTAGCATTAATGGAGGTGAAAACATGGAATATACAATTCAAGAGCTTGCCCAATTGTCTGGGGTAAGTACGAGAAGTCTGCGCTATTACGATGAAATTGGACTACTGAAGCCAGCAAGAACCAATGAGGCAGGTTATCGATTTTACGGTCAAGCGGAAGTTGATCTGCTACAGCAGATTTTATTTTACCGAGCGTTGGATATGAAGCTAGCAACTATTCAGGATATTATTCAAGCTCCTCATTTTCAACATTTCAAGGCGCTAAAGTCACATAGAGCTGCTCTGCTTAAACGAAAAGAACAGCTTGAGACGATCTTACAGACGGTAGAAAAAACGATACTATCAATTGAGGGGGAAAAACCTATGTCAAATGAAGAAAAATTTAATGGATTTAAAGAAAAGTTAGTTGAGGATAACGAAAATAAGTATGGTCAAGAAATCCGTGCCAAATATGGAGACAAAACCGTAGATGCTTCGAATGCTAAGCTTATGAATATGACAGAGGAACAGTTTCAGGCAATGCAGCAATTGGAGCAGCAAATGTTTGAGCGTTTAACAGAAGCAATAGGGGTGGGAGACGCAACAAATGAAGTTGCGATGGAAGTTGCGGAGCTCCATAAACGATGGCTGAGCTTTACATGGAAAGAATATTCTAAAGAGGCACATGTAGGACTCGCTCAAATGTATATTGCGGATGAACGGTTCACCGCTTATTACGACGAGCGTAGTGTAGTGGGAGCTGCGCAGTATTTACATGATGCAATCGTAGCGTATACGAATAAATAAAAATATAAATAAATAAACCTTCCTTATGCTGATGTTTTAGAAATAATAAATTAGGAAAAAATGAAAGCATAAGGAGGAGATTTTTTTGGATCAACAAGTTATGAAAAAATTAAAAAGGCAATTAGAGCAAGAATTACAAGAAATCGAAAAGCGAATAGATGAATCAGAGCGTCCCCAAGCGACAGAGCTATCTAATTATGATAATCATCCTGCTGATAATGCCAGTGATTTAACGGATCAGCTCACAGAAATGGCTATTGACGAGCATCGTGGTGACAATGCAGAGGAAATAAAAGAAGCTCTTCAAGCAATGGTAGACGGAACATATGGCAAATGTGCTGTCTGTGGTAAAGAGATTCCAATTGGACGTTTAGAGGCTATGCCGCAGGCTTTGACATGTGTCGAACATGCGGAAAAGAAAGAGGATAATTTACGACCAGTGGAAGAGGATGTGCTCTCTTCAACACCAAGATCGGATGATTTTATTGAGCTTGAAGAATTTGGCTCTTCTGATACACCACAGGACAAAAGTCAGTAAGTATTTTCCTTACCAAAGCAGTATAATAGCTGTAGAGGTGAGAAGATGAACATTATTGATTTACATTGTGATGCACTGTTGAAATTAACAACGCTTGAAGCGGCAAGTTTTGCAGAGGATGTACGTATGCATGTCAATCATAAAAGACTGCAATTAGGGCAAATAAAAGCACAGGTATTCGCCATCTTTATTGACCCTGAAATCCCGCAAAATCAGCAATTTCTTGAAGTCATACGTCAAATGGAAGCATTTCATACTCATGTTTTACAAACAGAGGGCATGGTGCATATTACAGATTGGGCACAGTTAGAGCTATTAGCTCCCCATGAAATAGGAGCTATCTTAAGCTTAGAAGGCTGTGGTGCTATTGGCGAAGATTTAACAAAGCTAACTGCTGTACTTGATGCAGGCGTCAAATTAGTAGGTTTAACGTGGAATGAAGAAAATGCTGTTGCCCATGGAGCTGAGCAAGAGGCAAGTCTTGGATTGAAGCCATTTGGTAAAGAAGTCATTCAAGTATTAAATGACCGTGATATAATAATTGACGTCTCCCATCTAAACGAACAAAGTTTTTGGGATGTGTTGCCATTAGCGAAGCATATTATTGCTAGTCATAGTAATGCACGAGCATTATGTGATCATCCTCGTAATTTAACAGATGCACAAGCGAAGGCTCTTGTAAAACATGGAGGGCATATCCATGTTGTTTATTTTCCACTCTTTATTAGTGAACAAGATGCAACGCTGGAACAATTGGTTGATCATGTGGAGCATTTAGCCCACTTAGTAGGTGTGGAGCATATAGGGTTAGGATCAGATTTTGATGGCATAGGTGTGACCGTAAAAGGATTAGCTCATGCGGGAGAGGCTCAAAATTTATTAGAGGCATTACGAACTCGCTTTTCAGCAGAAGAAGTACAAGGAATCGCTAGTCAGAATTTCAAACGCTATGTAAAAAAAGCAGCAACCCGTTAAGGCTGCCGCACTTTTTAAAAGAAATAATCAATTAATAAACCAATTCCTAATAGGAAGCCGAAGATTGTATTCGTTTGCGCTGTATATTTCATCGCAGGCATCACTTCTTTGGCTTCTTTTTTATCTCTGAATATTTGAATGGCACGTAATGGTTTAGGAATACTTAAGAAAATAATCAAAGCCCAAAAAGTAATGCCATCAATTGCAACAAGGGCGATTACCCATAGGTAGGATACAATAAAAAATCCTGATAGCACGGAGATTGCATTATCACGTCCTACTAAAATAGCCAGTGTTTTGCGTCCACCTTCTGTATCGCCAACAATATCACGAATATTATTGGATAGCATAATAGCACCAACTAAAATCATACTTGGAACGGAAAGTAAAACGGCATCAAGTGTTACTGTAAGCGTTTGAATATAGAAAGCAATCAAAACGATTCCCATTCCCATTACTGCCCCAGAAACTATTTCGCCAAAAGGTGAATAGGCTATTGGGTATGGACCACCTGTATATAAGAAACCAATTAGCATACAAACTAGTCCAACAGCAGCTAGCCACCAAGATGTTGAGGCACATATGTAAATGCCAAGTAGCATGGCAATAGCATAGAAGCTTAGCGCAATCATCATGATCGTTTTTGGTTGTACACCATGACGGACAATCGTACCGCCAATTCCGACAGAATGCTCGTTATCTAATCCTAATTTGTAATCATAATATTCATTGAACATATTCGTTGCTGCTTGAATAAGCATACTTGCAATGAGCATAGCAAAAAATAGTCCAAAATCAATTGTTTCTTTTTCAATTGCTAGTGCAATTGCTGTTCCTAGGAATACTGGAACAAATGAAGCGGTTAAAGTATGTGGACGTGTTAAATGCCACCAAACTTTAATACCCCTATCAGCTTCAATGACTTTGGTCATAAGGTCTTTCTCTCCTTCAAATGTTGTCGACTCTTCTTATTTTAAACGAAGATTGAGAAAATGGGTAGGTTCACAGCTTATTACATACTGTAAAATGAAAAAAAGTGATACAATAGAACATGCATTTATGAACTGAAAATAAAAATAGGGTGAATAGCAACAGTACGAATGACACGGTTGCCAGCCCCAAAAATGATGTAATTTCGCCATCATTGATTATGTACATTGCAACAACGGAGGTAATTTTCATGCAACAGAAGTGGTACCAAGCCACAGAAGTAGAAGTGGACTCTTTGGGCCAAAGCCTTCATTTTTATATGGAAACAATGGAAGTGAGTCACCTGTCTGCATTAGCGTTTTATACAGCAGGTGAAGAGTGCTATAAAGGTGAACGATTTTATTGGCAAAATAGAGAAAAAACAATGACTTTAGTTGGGCTAGGACATGCCCATACCATTCAAAATAATAAAAAAAATGAACGTTTTGATGCTGTAGAAGCTGAATGGAAAAATTTAACGAAAAATTGTCTGAAAGGACAACGTGAGCTCCAACCTATTTTGTTCGGGGGCTTTACATTTGATCCACAGAATAATGTTGCTGGGGAATGGACGGGTTTTCCAGAGGCTTATTTTGCATTAGCAACATTTCAGCTTGTTATACGGGATGAAAAGGCATATGTGAGTATTCATCTTCTGACACAGGATCAGGATGGTGAGGCTCAGTTTGAGGCATTAAGAAAAGAGCGAGATTATTTAGTTCATGCAGCACAGGTTAAAGAAGTGAAAACGTATTCAAAGCCTGAAATATCAAGCTACTTTGAGCCTTATAAAGAGCCTTATTTAGCTTCTATAGACCAAGTGACAGCTTTAATTAAGCAAAAGAAAGCGGATAAGGTTGTTATTGCACGATCACTTGCACTGCAATTTAAAGAGCAAGTAACTGCTCCACAAGTGTTATCACAAATTATCCATGAACAACCAGAAAGTTATTTGTTCGGCTTAGAGCATGAACATCTTTTGTTCTTCGGAGCATCGCCTGAGCGTCTTGTAAAAGTGGAGGATGGTCGAGCCTTTTCTTCATGTGTTGCCGGTTCAATTAAGCGAGGAAAAACAGCAGAAGAAGATGAAGCTTATGGACAAAGCTTGTTACACGATCCAAAAAACGGAGGAGAACACCAATATGTTGTCGATATGATAGCAGACACATTCCGAAAAAATTGTGTGGATATAAACCTTCCTGAAAGTCCTCGTCTATTAAAAATACGAGATATTCAGCATTTATATACACCTATTGAAGGACAACTAAATAAGGATGCTACAATATTACAACTCACTAAAACTTTACATCCCACCCCAGCATTAGGTGGTGTACCACGTATGGAAGCGTTGGCAGCTATACGTAAGTATGAACCGATGAATCGAGGCTTGTATGCTGCGCCAATCGGCTGGTTGGATGCAGAGGGAAACGGTGAATTTGCAGTCGCGATACGGTCAGCGGCATTGCTTCACGATAAAGCTTATTTATATGCTGGTGGTGGTATTGTAGCGGATTCAGAGCCACAATCTGAATATGATGAAACATTAGTGAAATTCCGTCCAATGCTTCGTGCGCTAGGGGGACAATTACATGAGTGAACGAAAAAATTTAACAGATTATGTATATAAAATGGTTGCGTCATTAGTACAAGTAGGAGTAGAAAATGTTGTTGTTAGCCCAGGCTCGCGTTCAACACCTCTTGCCTACGCCGTCGCTTCTACAAAACAAATAAAAATGTATCGTCAAGTAGATGAGCGCTCAGCTGCTTTCTTTGCTTTAGGGCTTGCGAAAGCTACTGCTAAGCCTGTTGTCCTCTTATGTACGTCTGGTACAGCGGCAGCAAACTACTTTCCAGCAATTGTTGAGGCTAGCTATGCCCGTGTACCACTGATTATCATTACGGCTGATCGACCACATGAATTACGTGAGGTAGGCGCACCACAGACCATTAATCAGCCTCATCTATATGGTTCACATGTGAAATGGAGTGTTGATTTTCCATTAGCAGATGGTGCTGCTCCCACATTGCCTTTTATCGAACGTCATATAGCGCGGGCAGTGGCAATTGCAACAAGTGCACCTTTTGGGCCAGTGCATTTGAATGTTCCATTCCGAGAGCCTTTATTAATTGATTTACAGGATGAATTGCCAACCATGACATTTAAACATAGCAGTATGGGACAATTAATCCCTACAACCTCTGCTATGCAGGAACTTTCCTCTATTTTAAATTCGACTAGAAAAGGCTTTATGATTGTTGGAGAATTAGCTCTTGGTACGGATCTAGCATTTCTCTGGGAATTTGTGCGTCAGTTGAAATGGCCAGTCATAGTGGAAAGCTTGTCAAATATGCGTGCAGCTGTACCAGAGGATTGCTTACCATATCTCGTGACTACCTATGATGCCATTATGAAGAGTGAGGATTTTAAGGCACTTGTTCAGCCAGATACAGTTTTACGAATAGGGGCACAGCCCGTTTCAAAATTCATTATGCAATTTATTACAAAAACACAGCCTAGTGCTTATGTAATTATTGATGAAGATCCTATGTTTAGAGATGCTACGGGCGTATCTACACATTTTATTCATGCAAATATCGATCAATGGTTAACACATCTAACCCTTACTAACACAGCATTTGAGGAATCATACTTAGCCGAATGGCAAAAAGCTAATCAGTTGGCTTCTACCTATATTGAACAGTATTCGGAAATAGAAAAAGATGAGGGAGCGATGGTCAGTCGTTTACTGAAAATGATTCCTGATGGTAGCGATATATTCGTTAGCAGTAGTATGCCAGTGCGTGATATTGATACATTTTTATTAGCAACACCAAAGGATATCCGTTTCTTTGCGAATCGCGGAACGAATGGGATTGATGGCGTAGTATCAACAGCATTAGGCTTCAGTCAAGGAAATGACCGAGAAACTTATTTATTGATTGGTGATTTAGCTTTTCTACATGATGTAAATGGGCTGATTGCTACTAGATACCAAGAATGTAACTTAACTATTCTTGTAATGAATAATGATGGTGGAGGAATTTTTTCTTATTTACCACAATCAACAGTAGAAGCTCATTATGAGGATCTGTTTGGCACACCGACTGCACTTGAATTCCAAGATATTGCCCATATGTATAATATGGATTATGTACGTGTAGATACAATAGCTGAATTATCAGGGAAGTTTTCATCAGTCAAAAAACGTCCTTTACGCTTAGTTGAAATATTTACAGATAGAGCGGAAAACGTTCAGGCTCATCGAGAGCTATGGAATCGTATTAACGCGGAGCTAAAAGCATGACGAGCTTAGTAATCCGAGGACTTGAAACCAATGTGGATATATGGAATGAAAACGGTATCCATACATTAGTTGCTTTGCATGGATTTACAGGGAGTACGGCTACATGGCACAATCTAGCACAAGCACTACCGAATGTCCGGGTTATTGCCATAGATTTAATTGGGCATGGGCAAACAGCTACTCCAGAGCAAATTAAGCGTTTTTCAATGGAGGAACAATTACAGGACTTAGAGGAACTGTTTTGTCAGCTCCATATTGAGAAATTTACATTGCTGGGCTATTCAATGGGGGGAAGAATTGCATTATCTTATGCCATTACGTTTCCAAATCGGATTCAAAAGCTCATTTTAGAAAGTGCTTCTCCTGGTTTACGAACAGTAGAGGAACGACGTGAACGTAGGGAGCGAGATGACATATTGGCACAAAAAATCATCACCAATGGATTAGTCTCTTTTGTGAATGCATGGGAGAATATACCGCTTTTTGCATCACAGCGTCATCTTTCTGACACTGTGCAAAAGGCCATTCGGGCTGAAAGACTTTCACAAAAGGAAGAAGGTTTATCAGGAAGCTTAAAAGGTATCGGAACAGGAACCCAACCTTCCAATTGGCATCTCATGGACCAGCTTGAAATACCTGTGCTACTAATTACAGGTTCATTAGATGAGAAATTTTGTAAAATTGCACTAGAAATGAAAGCGCTATTAAAAACTGTTAGGCATATGACAGTAATTGATGCTGGACATGCAATTCATGTGGAAAATCCCGCTGAGTTTGCTACAATAGTAGAGGAGTATATAACGTAATATTATTTTTACGTTAGCGCCTCGATAATAACGAGACGAATTTACAATATAGGAGGCAATTCAATGACACGTCAATGGACTTCATTACATACTTATGAAGATATTAAGTATGAGTTCTATAACGGAATCGCAAAAATTACGATTAATCGTCCAGAAGTGCGTAATGCATTCCGCCCAAAAACGGTTATGGAAATGATTGATGCATTTTCACGTGCACGCGATGATAAAAATATCGGTGTAATTATTTTAACAGGTGAAGGTGAACATGCCTTCTGCTCAGGCGGAGATCAAAAAGTTCGCGGACATGGTGGCTATGTAGGAGACGATGAAATCCCACGTCTAAACGTTCTTGATTTACAACGTTTAATCCGTGTAATCCCAAAACCTGTCGTGGCAATGGTTGCAGGCTATGCAATTGGTGGAGGACACGTATTACATGTTGTTTGTGATTTAACTATTGCTGCTGACAACGCTCGCTTTGGACAAACAGGTCCAAAAGTAGGTTCATTTGATGCTGGTTACGGCTCAGGCTATCTTGCTCGTATTATTGGACATAAAAAAGCTCGTGAAATTTGGTACCTTTGCCGTCAATACGATGCACAGCAAGCACTTGATATGGGCTTAGTTAATACAGTGGTTCCTTATGACCAATTAGAAGATGAAACTGTTCAATGGTGTGAAGAAATGCTACAAATGTCACCAACTGCATTGCGCTTCTTAAAAGCAGCGATGAACGCAGATACAGATGGCTTAGCAGGTCTTCAACAAATGGCTGGTGACGCTACTCTTCTTTACTACACAACAGATGAAGCAAAAGAAGGTCGCGACGCTTTCAAAGAAAAACGTCAACCAGACTTTGGCCAATTCCCAAGATTCCCTTGATTTAGTTAGGGTGTAAGGCTCGTATCTTTTTGGATACGAGCTTTTTTGTATGCCTGGGAAAGAGGATAGAAGCAAAATACTAACGTTTAAAAGCAAATGTAACATGAATAGACAAGCGATAGGGTAAAGCGTTAAGATGTAGGGTGATTGGAGTGACAAATATGTATCCGAATTGGATTATACAGCGAGCCTATTTAACACCGTTACGTAAGGCATTAACTTATAAAGAACAAAGTTGGACTTTTCAAGAGTTGAATGATTTATCTATCAAGCGTGCCCGCCAATTAGTAGGACTAGGTATACAGCAGGGAGATCGGATTGCCATTATGGGTCCAAGTAAACCTGAGCTTGTAATTACCATGTACGCTTGTATGCATCTGCAATGTGAGATGGTTATGCTAAATCGTAGGTTGTCACAGGATGAACTTAGTTACCAAATGACGGACTCTGAGGCAGTTGCCGTATTGATTGCAGATGAGGATGTAAATAAGTTGCCTGCAAATATGGCTCATTATTTATTTTCAACGATTGAAAAGGTTGAGGAAGGTGCATTCGATATAACAAAGGAATGGCCTTTGGAACAAACAACAACGATTATGTATACATCTGGGACAACAGGCTTTCCAAAGGGCGTCCGTCAAACGGTAGGCAACCATCAGGCTAGTGCAACGGCCTCGGTTTTAAATATTGGTCTACAGACTGATGATGTTTGGCTTTGTGCTGTACCATTATTCCATATTAGTGGATTTTCGATATTAGTGCGTTCGCTGTTATATGGCAATCAAGTCTATTTATATGATCATTTTGATGTAGACGCTATTACGCATCATATTATGAAGGGTGAAGTAACACATATGTCAGTTGTAGCTGTGACGTTGGAAAGAATCTTACATACGTTGGAGCAACACAACGCTAAAGCTTCCTCGCGTTTTAAATTAATGCTTGCTGGTGGAGGACCGGTGCCAGCTGATTACTTAGCGAGAGCACATACGTTAAACTTGGCTGTAGCTCAAACGTATGGTATGACAGAAACCTCCTCACAAACAGCTACATTAGCAAGTGAGGATGCGATACGGAAAATTGGCTCTGCCGGGAAGCCTTTATTTTTTAATCAAATCAAAATTGTAGAGCCAAACGCACAAGGAGAAGGAGAAATTTGCATTAGAGGGCCCCATGTTACACCTGGATATATCGGCCGTTTTGCACAAAAAAGCGCCACGCGAGATGGCTGGTTGCATACCGGAGATATTGGTTATCTAGATGAAGAAGGCTATTTATTTGTCATAGATCGCAGAGCAGATTTGATAATTTCTGGTGGAGAAAATATATATCCCGCAGAAATAGAGAATGTTCTGCTTATGCATCCAGCTGTTAAGGAGGCGGGCGTATGTGGTGCCGATGATAAGCAATGGGGACAAGTACCAGTTGCCTTTGTTGTGTTAAATAAACAAGCATCAGTCGAACAATTACAAGCCTTCTGTCGACAGAAGCTGGCTAAATATAAATTGCCAAAAGAAATTATTATTACAAACAGTCTTCCACGAAACGGAGCTAATAAGCTGCTTAGACGTAAATTACTACAATAAAATAAATGTAAAAAGAAGCCCATTGAACGCTAGGCTTCTTTTTATTTTGTAAATTATTGAACTTTTAGCATGAAATTAATCATTCATTAACATAATAAAAAAAGAGAGGCATAAACTATTTAGTAAAGGAGAATGACTCATATGAGGAAATATATATATAATGCTGTCATTATATTATTTGTTCTACAAATGAGTCATGTGCAAGTTTTTGCAAACTATGAAAAAGATGATGTAGCAACTGCTCATTCAATTCAAACACTACAATCTCTCATTAATAAAGAAGTTATGCAGCTATCAACGGAATTCTCTATTTACTATACTGGTGACATATCTGATATTAAAGATGAACTAACAGACATTACGAAAGGTGCGATTCAAAACTCTTATATTTATACTAATATTTCTAGCTTTAAATGGAAGTATGATGGTTATAACCATAAAATTGCGATTGCTTTTACGTTTACCTATCATCTTTCACCAAGTGAAGAAGCATTTGTCGAGCAAACATTGACGGATATTATTGCACCTATGCAAGGATTAAGTGACCTACAAAAATTACAGGCTGCACATGATTTTATTGTTCTAACTGCGGAATATTCCAAGGAAACGGAAGGAAGTCAATATTCCCCTTACACGCTACTGACGGAAAATAAGGGAGTCTGCCAGGCATATGCATTAGTGCTTTATCGAATGCTAGAATTGCTGGGTTTTGAGGTGCAATATGTCCCTGGAAAAGTGGGCGAACAGCTTCATGCCTGGGTATTAGTGAAAGTTGATCATAATTGGTATCACATCGATGTGACATGGGATGATCCGTTACCTGATCGGAAAGGGGAAGTACGTTATCAATATTTCCTAGTGTCGGATCGGCAATTATCACAGGACCATACCTGGGATTATGCAAGCTTCCCGGCTGCAACAAGCGAAAACTATTCAGACTTGCAGGAAGTAACTAAAAGACAAAGTGTAACAACCCCTTTGCATGAAGGTTTCAACCCAAATAAGGGGATGTCTATAATGGGTGAAAATAGGCTGGCTATCAAACCATTCATGGAGATGCCTACAAAACTTGTCTCACAAAATCAAAATGATTCAAACACTATAGTTCCGTTTGACTTTAATGAATGGGCAACGATTTTAGTAGAAAGTATGGTGGCTTTCCTAGTGCCTCATTCAAAAGATTTCCATGTGCCCAAAACAAATAAGCGGTTCTTGTCTATTGAGCGAACAGAAAAACGAATGCCGCAAGAAAAATACGTCATAATAAAGGAGGTGTCCCATCCATTTTCGGGGCACCTCCTTCTTTCAATTATTGATTGCTTAAAGCCTTATCTAAAGTTTGAATATTTTTCTTCATCAATGTGAAGTAAGTTTCTTTATTTTTTTCATCGTCTGTCGTTAATACACTTAAATTATGCAATATAAGTGATTTCGCACCGACTTCTTTTTGAATAACCTCTGCTAATTTAGAGGAAACATTTTGTTCAAATAAAATATGGTGAATATGCAATTCATTGGCTTTATCAACAATCATTGTTAGTTCTTTTTGTGAAGGTTCATTTTGAGAATTTAAGCCAGCAATAGGTATTTGTGTTAGCCCATATTGACCTGCAATATAGCCGAATGCTGCATGAGATACAAAAAATGTTTTATTTTGTGCTTGATCAGCCATTACTTTAAATTCCTGATCTAAATCCTGTAACTCTTTTACCAATGCTTCGTAATTTTGAGTAAAAGTAGCTTCTTGAGCAGGCATTTTTTCTACTAATGCATTTTTAATAGCAAGTGCTAAATCTTCACTAATTGTTGGAGATAGCCAAACATGAGGATCGATATCGCCATGCTCATGGTCGTCATGTCCATGTTCTTCTTCTGCATGATCGTGATCTTCCTCGGTTGCAGCATGATCATGTTCATGATGATCATCTTCAGCATGAACATGGCCTGTGCTAATAGCTAATTTTTCATCTGAAACTTTATCAGCAGTTGCCACCATTGTGACATCTTCATTGGCTAAAGTCTTTTTAGCATTTTCAACAAAGCCCTCAAGCCCTAAGCCAATATAGAAAAAGATATTGGCATCTGCTAATTTCATCATATCCTTTTGTGTTGGTTCAAAGGTATGTTCATTAGCACCAGCCGGATAAATAGAAGAGACATCCACAAAGTCACCCCCAATACGCTGTGCAAAATAGCTTAAAGGATAAACAGTTGTATAAATTGTTAATTTATCCGTCTCATTAGAAGACTTTTGGGAAGTTGATGATTGGTCTCCGCAAGCAGCGGTAAACAGGGCAAGAACTGTGACTAGCAATAATACATAAACTTTTTTCATATAATATAATCCCTTTCTTAAATAGTAACCATTACGATTTATTTTTTAGAACAGTTATTATAATAACGCACAACTTCAAAAAGTACAAGAAAAAATGACCTCCGAAAATTAATTCTTTTTCGAAGGCCATTTTTCTGGCACTGGATCAAAGCCACCAGGATGAAATGGATGGCATTTGGATATACGTGTGATGGTTAAAATAAATCCTTTTAGCGCCCCATGCTTTTGAAAAGCTTCGAGGCCATAAGAAGAACATGTGGGATGAAAACGACAAGTAGGTGGCGTCATAGGTGAAATGTATTTTCTGTAAAACTTAATGAGCCAAATAAAGGGATACTTCATCGTTGTTCTTCCTCTTGTTGCGATGTAATTTGCTCTGGCTTTGCATCAATTGTTTGCGTAAAGATATGATTTTTTTTCTTGATAATGAAAATGACAGAAAGACCAAACATTAACATCATCATAGCAATCATAACGATAATTGGTAATGGCACACCCATTGCTTTCACTCCAAATTCAATTAATAAAATTTATAAATCATGAATGACCTACTAGTTTTCCTTTTGATGATAGCTTTGTTTCGGTTTTTCATCAACGGTATGTTTAAAGGCATAGGCACGGTTGACACTGATAACTGTCGCAATAGTGATAATAATAACGATGATGATTGCGACGATTAAGAGCGTAGTTAAACTCATCATACTCACTCCGTTCTTTGTTCATCATACTTATTATAAGTTATATGGACATTTTAATTGTGAAGGAAGTTTGACATTCCAGGGAATAAAACAACACCTTTCTCTCCATACTATGGGAAAAGGAGTGAATCGTAAAGATGGATCGTCAACGTGTATATTTTTCACTTGCCAATAGAACCTATTATACCAATCCTTATGCAGGACCTTGGAATTTTGAACTCAATGTGGATCGACAAGCATTAGATGTTTTTGAGAAAATTTTTCAGCAAATGCAGTTGTTGGAGATCTCCAATGCATGGCGTGCTCAGTTACCGTACATTCAATATCATTTAGATAGAGAAAATGATGAAATCGATTTAAGATTGATGAAAATTTATGCACTAGTTCATGAGTATGGAGATGAGGAAACCAAGGCGTTTGTAGAGCAGTTACCTTATTTTAACAAGCGTGTCTAACGGGGAAATTTCAGCTTAGGTTGATTTTCACTTTGAGTGTCGCCACTCTCAGTGAAAATCAATCACCTCAGTAGAGGGTATTAACATATTGCCTTTAATATAGTAAAAACAGCTTCACGTGGGACGATTATAGGTATATTTAGCTGATGTTTAATCATATTTTTCATAGGTGTGGAATAGCCCATACAATCAAGAATGAGCAGATCAGCGCCATCGGATTCTAATTGCTGTGCCTTTGCTAATAAATCATGTGCATTAAAGCGGTAGGGTGAACTTGCAGAGTAGTTCACATCAAAATGAGCTTTTTGCCATTTTTCTGCAACCGTTATTTGTTGCTCAGGCTCCGGACCTATTAAACCAATTGCTAATTCCGTATGAAGACCCTTCACTAAGTTAGTCATCATTCTATCCGGAAGCAAAAGATTTTTAACGGATAGTTTATTGGCAAAATCGCCTGTACACATCAGCAAAATCCAAGTAAAGTCTTGGAGATCATGAAGGCATTGCTGAATATAGGGCATGAGCTTCGCTTTACTTAACCGTACCTGCTGACTATTTGCCAGGAGAGTCACTAAAACATCAGTTTCTTCCTGTGAGGGAGAAAGGGCAGCGATTTCAGATGGTGAAAGCGAATCAAGGACACCAAATTCATGAACATGTAGACCCCCATGTCTTAATTGCTGAATATCCTCCGCCATATCCTTGCGAGGGGCTTGACCGATAGTTACAATGGCAATTTTTGAGTTTTCCATGGTGCTTCCTCCGCTTCGAAATATTTTTCTCCGTTTACATAAGTTTGTAGGACCTTCGCTTCGGTTTCAAAAATAGGGTGTGACCAAACAACAAAATCAGCATCCTTACCTTTCTCAAGACTACCAATTCGATGATCAAGCTGTACGAGCTTAGCTGCATGTATAGTAATGCTTTTTAAGGCTGTTTGTTCATCTAATCCATAACGTATTGCTTCAGAGGCACAATACTTTAAGTACTGAATCGGTACAAAGGGATGATCCGTCATGATAGCAAAAGGAATATTATGCTCTTTAAATATGGCAGCAATCGCTGGTGAAGAATGACGTGTTTCATATTTAGATGGGGTTAACATATAGGGACCAAGCGTTGCATGGTATCCACTATTTTTTACTGCATCAACTATCAGATAGCCTTCTGTACAATGCTCTAAATGGAGCTTCACATTAAATTCCTTGGCAATTCGTATAGCGGTCATTATATCATCTGCTCTATGGCAGTGAAGACGAAGCGGCATTTCACCACGGAGTACCTCAATAAATGGACGTAATTCAGAATTTTGTTGTACTTTTTCAGCTTGTTCCTGTTCATTCAGCAGGCTAGCTCGTTGGAAGCCATCACGTAGTAGCTGAGCAATCGCCATACGGGTCATTGGCTTTCGTTTATATTGAATACCAAAGACGTTCTTTGGGTTTTCCCCTAATGCCCCTTTTAATCCACTTCGTTCTACTAAGACGCGAGAAGCAAGGGTAGGACCCGCTGTTTTCAGGATACTCCAAATGCCACCAATAACATTGGCACTTCCCGGACCAGTTTGTACAGTTGTCACACCACCTGCAAGTGCATGCTGGAAGGAGAAATGGCGAATATCAACACTGTCTAAAGCATGCATAAGCGGTGTAAAAGGCTCGCTATATTCATTAGCATCATTAATATCTTCGGTTACTTCAGCCCATGTTCCAACATGTGCATGGATATCTATTAATCCTGGTGTGACATATGCTCCCTGTAGATCGATTAAGTGCGCATGAGGGGGGATATCTTTGGCTGGCCCTACATAAACAATGCGTCCATCTTCAACCCATAGCTGTTCAAAAACATCATTTTGTTCATTAACTGTGAGAAACGTTGCATGATGATAAATGTTCATTTTGACATACCTTCTTCCGTTGCATAAACTTTTTTCCCTTTAATAAAAGTTGCGATAACCTGTGCATCTAAATTTAATGGATGCTTATCCCATATCACAAAATCAGCATAAAGGCCATCACGAATAGCCCCTATTTTATCGTCAATGCCAAGGAAATTAGCAGCTCCTGTTGTTAATGTATAGAGAACATCCGAGCGGGACATACCTTCTCGAACAGCTAAACACCCTTCTAATGTTAGATGGGATGTGCTACTAACAGGGTGATCTGTACAAAAAACAAATGGTATTGTTTGAGTGAATAGCTGAGGATAAAGCTTTGGTGACAGCTCCAGCATCTCATTATGCTCAATATAACGGAATGTCGGGCCAGCAATAACGGTATGGAAACCTGTCTCCTTAAGAAGAGGAATTTCCGTGCCATGAATAATATGAAAGTCAAAATCGTTAGTAAATTCTTGTTGTAGTCGATGAATTAGTTCAATATCGACAGCTTTATGCGCCCGCACAACAATCTTATGGATGGAGGGCTCCTGCTGTTGAATTTGTTGGAGTGTGTCCCTTAAGATTTTAGCGATACCCATGCGAGTCAGTGGCTTTCTCTTTTCAGCAAAAAATGTACTTTTTGCCTGGTGTCCAATAGAAAAGGAATAAGCGACATCTTTTACAATAACCATATCATCTACAGTTGTATGTGTATGATGAATGATTGCCGTTTTGGCCCCAATTAAGCTTTTAGCGGAGGGAACAATATGAGATGCTGTAACCCCATGTGAGACAGACTTTTGAAAGGCTACATCAAACGGGTAAATGCCATCAATAACAGAATATTGTAAGTGTGAATCAAATTCATAGCTATCATCACCTTCCCAACGAATCCCAATTTCTGCTAAACCAATTTGTGAACAACTATCGATTAGGCCAGGCGTAATATAATAGCCATCTAAATTTATTTCATTTTCTGCAGTATGTGTTGCTGGTTTGAAATATTCCCCTTGCACTTGGAACGACTGTTTATCAAAGCTACGAGTGTCAGAGTTAAATACAAGCCCATTGATGTATCGAGTCATCGGATCAAATCTCTCCTTATGAAGAGAAAAGCGGAGACAAGAATCTCCACTTTTCTAGTTAAGTTATTTTGAAATGGATACGTTTGTGCCGTTTGGATGCACAATTTGAACAGAGTTATCAGCAGAAACCTCAAAGCCATGTACATTTTTATTTACGCCTGCAACAGTTTGAGTTGCTTCTAATTCGATACGAGGAACATCCGTTAGTATAAGTTTTAATGCCTCTTGGTATAATTTTGCTCGCTCTTCTTGTACGACTGTTTCGGATACAGCGCGCTCTAATAATTTATCAACCTCTGGATTGCTGTAGCCTTTACCATTACCCAACGCTCCGATTTGATTTGTGTGGAATAATTGGTAGAGGAAGAAATATGGATCTGGATACCAAGTCCAACCACCAATATTCATTGGAGCATTTCCTTTTGCAACTGTATCACTGTAAGTACCCCATTCCAGTACTTTAATTTCAACATCTATATTTAAATTTTTCTTCAACTGACTTTGGAAAATCGTTGCATAAGGGACACGCGCCTCTGATACGTAAATCTCAGTTTTAAAGCCATCAGCATAGCCCGCATCTGCTAATAATTTTTTAGCTTCTTCAGGGTTATATTTCGGTACCATATCGACTAAGGATTTATCATAGCCCCAAGAGCCTGGAGGTAATGGTAAATAAGAGACATCACCGCCACCCCATTGGTTAACACCAGAAATGATTTCCTCAACATTTGTTGCCATATAAATGGCTTCACGTACACGTTTATCGGCAGTTGGACCTACCTTATTGTTAAGATCCAGATAAACAATGGATAATCCAGGATTTGTTAAGAGCTCAAGATTACTATCTTGATTGATAATTTCTCGGTTTTGGCCTTTTACGTCCATCGCAATATCAATATCACCTGAACGTAATGCATTGGTCATCATATTTTGATCAGAGATAAATTTCATTGTTAAATGGTCGAGATGTGGCTTGTCTCCCCAGTAATTTTCATGGCGTACCAGTTTTACTTCTTGGTCTTTTTTCCATTCTGTTAACTGGAATGGACCAGTACCGACGAAATGCTCAGAAAATTTATCGCCCCAGCCCTCAATCTCTTCTTTTGGAATAATCATATTACCAGCATCTGTTAGCATAGCAAGTAGGGCAGCATTAGGAGTAGCTAAGTGAATCTCTACTTCATAATTAGACAGTACCTTAACCTCTGTCACACCACTAAGGCGATTCATAGCTGATTCTTTAGCGGAACGTTCTAATGAATATTTCACGTCTTCAGCTGTCATCTCACGACCATCTTGGTATTGCCCCTTTTGGAATTTTACACCTTCACGTAATTTGAAGGTATAGACTAACATATCATCTGATACTTTCCATTCCGTTGCTAAAGATGGAATGATATCTGACAGATCTTTGTTATAAACAACTAAAGTATCACCCATTTGACGCATAACCTGTGATTCATAAACCCCAGTATATTTGATTGGGTCAAACGTTTTGGCATTCGCTGAAAGACCAACATTTAATGAGCCTCCAGAAGTAACTTCTCCATCTTTTCCATCTGATGAATTATTTTTTTCTGTATTCCCACCACAAGCAGCTAAAACAGCAATCATTAAAGTTAAAAAGAAAAGTAGGAAAGATTTTTTTACGTTTATTTTCTTCATCCGTGCTAGCCTCCTTTATTTTGTTTCACAATATGAACCGTTGATTCAAAAGATAGTAGGTTCGAAATAAAAGTAGCACATTTGTAAACAGGAAGTAAATATAAAATTAAAAAAATTCAGAAAAAATATATTTACAAACAATTGTCGCTAGGTGTAGTATTTAGTTATTCACAATATGAACCACTGATTCTAATAATGAAAAGGAGGTCTTTGTAGGATGGGTTCATTTATTTTAAGAAGGTTAGTAAACCTTATTCCCACACTGTTAGTAGTTGGTATCATCGTATTTATTATTACGCGAATGATTCCAGGTGACCCAGCTTCTGTCATGCTTGGTCCCCAGGCTAGTGTGGAAGATGTAGAGAATTTAAGGGAAGAGCTGGGGTTGAATAAGTCAATGCCTTCACAATTTATATCATATGTAGGTGATTTAGCTCGGCTGAATTTGGGCTATTCCTATTCTTATAGCGAGTCTGTTTTGGGGCTTATTATCGAAAGATTCCCAAATACAGTTGTACTGGCACTAGCAGCCTTATTAATAGCTGTTGTAATAGGAATCCCAGCAGGTATATTGGCAGCTAGAAAACAAAATACAATAATTGATTATGTTGTCATGCTTGTGTCACTAGTAGGAGTATCCATGCCAATTTTTTGGTTGGGGATCATGCTTGTTTTATTCTTTAGTGTCAATCTTGGCTGGTTCCCTGCGACTGGGATGGGGAATATGAGTGAAGGTTTCTGGCCTTATTTGAAGCATTTAATTTTGCCTGCCTTTGCTTTAGCAACAATTCCGATGGCCACATTCGCGCGTATTACACGTTCGAGTATGTTAGAGGTTATTTCACAAGATTATATTAAAACAGCACGTTCTAAAGGTATTAAAGAATATTTGGTTATTGGTAAGCATGCCTTTAAAAATGCTTTAACGCCAATCTTAACAGTACTAGGTATGCAAATTTCTAATTTACTAGGTGGTGCCGTTTTAACAGAAACAATTTTTAGCTGGCCTGGGATGGGTCGACTGATTGTAGATGCAATAGATAAACGTGACTTTGTCGTTGTACAAGGTACAGTTATTTTCATTGCCTTTATTTTTGTACTAATTAATTTGATTGTTGATGTGCTGTATAAGGTTGTGAATCCAAAGGTCAATCTTGAATCGAATGGAGGGAAGAAATAACAATGACTCAAGCAGTTGTCAATGAAACTAGAAAAAGAAATACATTGTTGCGAAAGTTGCTTAAAAATAAATTAGCAACAATTGGGTTAGTGATTGTATCCTTGATGGCCATTGTTGCTATCTTCGCTCCGTTAATTGCAACCCACCCACCAAATGAAATGACTGTTGGTAAATCATTTCTACCCATGAATACCGAAGGACATTGGCTTGGAACTGATAACTATGGTCGAGATTTGTTTAGTCGTTTAGTTTATGGAACTCGAATATCTATGATTGTTGGGATTGCAGCAGTGTTATTTGGTGCTGTGTTTGGTACATTACTTGGTCTTGTGGCGGGATATTTTGGGGGTCGTAGTGACTCTATTATTATGCGTACGATGGATGGCCTTTTCGCCTTTCCATTCATTTTATTAGCTATTACACTTATGACGGTATTAGGACAAGGGCTTGTCAATGTTATTGTCGCCATTGGTATAGCCAATATCCCAGGGTTTGCTAGGCTTGTTCGTGGTCAGGTTTTAAGTGTTAAAGAAGAAGAGTTTATTGAGGTGACGCATTCCTTAGGGGCTACACATTCACGAATTATTTTTAGTCATATACTACCCAACTGTTTAGCTCCATTGATTGTCTATGGAACGATGAGTACAGCAGGAGCTATTATTTCGGAGGCTGCGCTTAGCTTTTTAGGGTTAGGGGTACAACCTCCAACAGCTTCATGGGGGAGCATTTTAAAGGATGGTAAAGACTTTTTAGTATTAAATCCTCAAATGGCGACATTCTCAGGTATCTGTATTTTATTAACAGTCCTTGGAATAAACCTTTTAGGGGATGGATTACGTGATGCATTAGATCCGAAAATGAAAGTTTAATGAAAGGGGGTGGCGTCATGACTGAACGTTTACTAGATGTAGAAAACTTGACAGTAGAATTTAAAAGTGGCGGCTCTACAATGAAAGCTGTTAATGGAGTTAATTTACAATTGAATAAGAAGGAAACACTAGGAATAGTTGGCGAGTCTGGATCAGGGAAAAGTGTTACTGCCACTGCTCTCATGCGTTTGATTCCCTCTCCGCCAGGAAAAATAACGAACGGAGCCATCCATTTTAATGGACGCGATTTAATGGGGGTTTCAGAAAAGGAAATGCGAAATGTCCGAGGCAATGAAATGTCGATGATTTTTCAAGACCCTATTACCAGTTTGAATCCCGTTTTAACAGTGGGCAATCAAATTTTAGAAGTAATCCAAGCTCATGAACGCTTATCCAAGAAGGATGCAGCAATAAAAGCTGTTGATATGCTGAAAATGGTTGGTATTCCAGAGCCAGAAAAGCGTTTGAAAATGTACCCTCATGAATTTTCAGGTGGGATGCGTCAACGTGTCATGATTGCTATTGCGCTTGCTTGTAATCCACAGTTACTTATTGCTGATGAACCAACTACAGCATTGGATGTAACTGTGCAGGCTCAAATTCTTGATTTGATGAAAAAATTACAGCTAGAACATGATACGGCCATTATTATGATTACGCATGATTTAGGTGTAGTTTGGGAGCTTTGTGACAAAGTGAATGTCATGTATGCAGGTCGTACTGTGGAGTCAACTACGACAAGACAGCTCTATGAAAAGCCTTTACACCCCTATACTTGGGGATTATTAGAGTCGCAGATTACGATGGGGACACATGGACAGCAAAGGTTGCCGGCCATCCCAGGAAGTCCACCCGATTTAACAATGCCGCATAGTGGTTGTCATTTTGCAGCTCGCTGCCCATTAGCAACGGATATATGCCGTAGTACAATACCCGATTTAGTGGAAGTCCAGGACAATCATTTTGTAGCCTGCCATTTGCAATCAAAAGGTCAAATTGTCGCAAGGAAGGTGGGGGTTTTTCATGCAACAGCCCAATGAATTGATCTTAAAGGTAAATAATTTAAAAAAGCATTTTCCTATTAAAAGCTCAATTCCTTTTAAAAAGTCCACCCAATTTGTGAAAGCAGTAGATGGGGTAAGCTTTGAATTATTTAAAGGAGAAACACTTGGGATTGTGGGTGAATCAGGCTGTGGGAAATCGACGGTTGCTCGTTTAATCAACCAGTTAATATCACCAACCGAGGGCATTGTTGAGTTTAAGGGAACCGATTTAGCAAGCTTAAATACGAAGGATATCCGCTCTGCACGAAAATCTATACAAATGGTTTTCCAAAATCCCTATGCATCATTAGATCCTCGTAAAACGATTGAATATTTAATTGCTGAACCATTAGTGATACATGGTATAGGCGATGAATCATCACGTAAAAAGCGTGTCATGGAACTACTTGAAACAGTAGGATTGAGTGCTTATCATGCAAAGCGCTATCCCCATGAGTTTTCAGGTGGACAAAGACAGCGCATCAATATTGCACGGGCGCTTGCTCTCCAACCAGATATTGTTGTGTGTGATGAACCTGTATCCGCCTTAGATGTATCTGTACAGGCACAGGTAATCAATCTATTAAAAGATTTACAGAAGGATTTTGGTTTAACCTATATTTTTATTTCACATGATCTCAATGTTGTAAATTATATGTGTGATCGCATTGCTGTGATGTATTTAGGCAAAATTGTTGAAATGGGCACATATAAGGAAATTTATGATAATCCTCAACACCCATATACACAGGCTTTGTTATCGGCCATTCCTAAGGAAAATCCTTTTGATACAAAGGAAAGAATTATTTTAACAGGGGATGTTCCTAGTCCTGTGAATCCTCCGAGTGGCTGTGCTTTCCATAAACGTTGTCGTTTTGCCACAGACAAATGTGCAAAAGAGCAACCCATACTCGATACGGTGTCAGTAACCCATCAAGTATCATGCCATTTATGGAAAGCTATTCAGCAAGAAGAATCTACAATATAGATGAGTAGCTTACGAATCGTAATGAATAAAATTTTTAGATAGAAAAAGGAGCGGACTAATTATGTCATTGAAGTATGTTATGGAGTTATACGAGGTAATGGATAGTATGTATGTAAATGGTGAGGTGATTAAAGAATATTTACACACTATTAATCCAACAGCAGATGTAGTAGTAAAAACCATTAAAGGTGAAAGTGGATCAACCGATTTTGTCCGCGTTCTAGTGCAAGGAAAAAGTGGAAAATCCTCAGGTGGCCATGCACCTACATTAGGTATCATCGGTCGCTTAGGAGGTATTGGGGCACGCCCTGAAATGACGGGCTTTGTATCGGATGGAGATGGTGCACTAGCCTGTATGGCCGGCGCAGCAAAAGCAATTGATATGGCATTAAAGGGTGACCAGTTAGAGGGAGATGTAATTTTCTCCACTCATATTTGTCCAACTGCACCCACTTTACCACATGAGCCAGTGCCATTTATGAATTCTCCCGTCGATATTAGCGTCATGAACGAGAATGAAGTGGAAGAATCAATGGATGCTATTCTTTCGATTGATACAACAAAAGGTAATCAAGTATGTAACCATAAAGGATTTGCCATTACACCGACGGTTAAAGAAGGTTACATATTAAAAATTAGTGATGATTTGCTGCAAATCTACACGCAATCAGCCGGTATTGCACCTGTTGTACTGCCATTGACAATGCAAGACATTACCCCATATGGGAATGGCCTATTCCATATCAATAGTATTTTACAACCCGCTGTGGCAACATCAAGTCCCGTTGTAGGTGTAGCGATTACAACTGAATCTATTGTGGCAGGCTGTGCAACAGGTGCAACACATGTTACAGACGTAGAGAGTGTTGTTCGATTTGTCTTAGAAGTAGCGAAAACGTATGGTGCTCATAAATGTTCGTTCTTTGATGAAAAGCAGTTTACACATATGAAGAATTTATACGGTAGCATGAAGCATTTACAAACTAAAGGAAATGAGGTGCAAGCACATGAATGACTTACATGCTCTAAAAATGAAATTAGTAGATGAAGTAGAAAATCATCAAGCAGAGTTAATTGATTTTTGTTCGAAACTCATTCAAATTCCAAGTGTTAATCCCCCAGGAGATACGACTGAGATAACAGCCTTTATCGAGCGCTATCTAAATGATGTAGGCATTGTTTACCAAAAATATGAAGCTACTGATAAAATGTTTAACTTAGTAGCTTCTATTGGAAAGGATGAAGGCAAAGAACTAATTTATTGTGGGCATACAGATGTCGTGCCTGTTGGAGATTTATCTAAATGGGATTTTAATCCTTTCTCTGGAGAAGTGAAGGATGGTTGGATGCTTGGTCGTGGTGCAAGCGATATGAAGGCGGGTTTAGCAGGTATTATTTTTGCAACAAAATTACTCAAGAAATTGAATATTGAATTGCCAGGAAAATTAACATTAGCAATTGTACCTGATGAAGAAACTGGTGGAGAATATGGTGTTCCTTGGTTGTTGGAGCGTGGTTTAATAAAAGGCGATGGATGTTTAATTGCAGAGCCTTCATCTCCATTAAATCCGACAATAGGGCAAAAAGGGTCCTTCTGGTTTGAATTAGAGGTGCATGGGGAACCAGGACATGGAAGCTTATCCCCTTTAGCAGGTCGTAATGCAATTAATGATGCAATCCGTGCTATTCAAGAAATTCGCACACTATGGGACATGAATATTGTCATTCCTGAGGAAGTACAGTCACTAATAGAAGTATCGAAAAAATACATGCGTGAAGTGGAGAAAGACCGCCTGAAATATCAAGAAGTACTAGAGAAAATTACTGTAAATATTGGTACAATTGAGGGGGGGACGAAATCCAACGTTATCCCAGATTATTGTAAGGTACAGGTCGATTGTCGCTTACCATTCGGTATTACACAAGAAGAAGTAACAGAAATCTTGAAGAATAAATTAGATGCCTTAGACATTGAGTATTCGATCAGACGTTTTGGTTTCAAAAGTGTAGCCAATTATACCCCAGCTGAAAATCCTGTTTGCCAATCGATTGTGGAAAATATTTCATTTGTAACAGGGTTAGAAGCTTATGGTGTCATGCAATGGGCAAGCAGTGATGCTCGACATTTCAGACAGTATGATATTCCGGTTTTACAATATGGGCCAGCCTATTTACCAAGTATTCACGGGTATAATGAAAAAGTGCGTGTTGAGGATATCGTACGCTGTGCAAAAGTATATATTACTGCTGCTATTGATTTCCTCTATCAAAAGTAAGAGATTAGCTACTCTCTTACTTTTGCTAAAGTGATGTCAGGTGCTTATGGCTGTTAAATCTTTCAATTAATTCCCCCTTAAGAGAGAGATTTACAGCCGGTTGTACAGATAAATAGATCAAAAGGATGAGAGATATGCTAAAGACGTTAAATTTATCAATTGAGGTTTTAAAAATGTTTACAAAGGAAAAGCCGGTGTGGGGTGGTCGAGAGTTAGCGATGGCGATGAATATGAATCATACAAATTTATATCGCATTCTTGAAACATTTGAGAATAATGGGTTTATTACAAAAGATCCTGTAACCAAAAAGTACTCCTTGGGTATTGCATTATGGGAAATTGGTATGAATATGTATGATTCATTAAACATAGATCAGCTATGTATGCCTATTCTTGATAACTTAAAGGATGTTACTGGTGAAACCGCTATATTTACAGTTTTGAATGGGTTGGAAGCTTTAACTTTATTAAAAGCAGAGCCTGTGAATAAGGTGAAATTTACTGTTTCAAGAGGAAGTAGATCTCCGCTTTATGTAGGTGCTTCCTACCGTTCGATGCTTGCTTTCCTAAGTGAAGAGCAAATTTCTAAGGTTATTGATGAACCACTAACTGCCTATACAACGAATACGATGACGAATGCAAATGACATACGATTAGAGCTTGAAAAAATTCGTAGTTGTGGCTATGCGATAAGTAACAGTGAATATTCCGTCGATGTATTGGCACTTGCTATGCCTATTTTTAATAGTGACAAAAAGGTCGTAGCTTCTATTACTGTTTCTGGTCCCATCTACCGATTTACAGAACAACGGGTACCAGAATTTTTAGGGCCTTTAACAGAGGCTAGAAATGAAATAGAAGGAATCATTCGTAGATATCATTTAAATTTTAATTAAGGAGTACTATTATGCAGCATTTACATGATATTGCACTGAAGGTATTAAAAGATCATTTAAATGTTCAATCGTCAGAAACGCTTTTAATTTTGACAGATGTTCAAAAGCAAGACTTAGCAACCATCTTTTATAAGGCTGGGCTAACAATAACAGCTAATACAATGTTTATGGTTATGCCGTTATTAGAAAAATCAGGGCAGGAGCCTATTCAAGCAGTTTCATCGCTTATGGCAAATGCTGATGTCTCACTTTGTTTGACCGCTCACTCCTTAACACATACAGTAGCATGCAAAAATGCCTGTGAAAAAGGTGGACGTGTAGCGACAATGCCCGGTATTTCATGGGAAATGCTTGAACAAGGTGCGCTTCATGCGGATGCGCAAGAGATTGAGGAAATGGTAGAAAAGTATGTCCAGCTGCTCGATATGGCGGCAGAAACTCGAATTGTCAAAGATGGTCATGAGCTAATATTTAGTATTGCAAACCGTTTAGGCATTCGTTCAACTGGCGTTATTCGCCAAGCAGGAGAGCATGGTAATATACCCTCGGGTGAATCCTATATTGCGCCGATAGAAACATCTGCAAATGGGGAAATTTTAGTGGATGGTTCGATTGCTAATATTGGTGTCTTAAAGGAACCATTATTATTGAAAATTTCAAACGGACGATTAATAGAAGCTATTGGTCCGGATGGTCCTCGATTGCTGGAGTTACTTGGGGAAGGGAATGGTCGAATCATTGCAGAGTTCGGCATTGGAGCTAATAAAAGTGCCATTTTATGTGGAAATGTACTGGAAGATGAAAAAGTCTATGGGACAATCCATATCGCATTTGGTAGCAATACGCCATTTGGTGGAGCAAATGCAGCGGATGTCCATATTGATTGTGTAGTAAAAAATCCGATTGTTTATTTCGATGGTGAACGAGTAATGTAATGAAAAGCGTGACTTCATAAGAAGCACGCTTTTTTGCTTGCTTGACCTATATTTAGAGTTGCTTGTTTCTGTATGATTACACTATAGTTAAATTAGATAAGCTAGAGGAAATTGAATGATTTGCACCTAGTGGAAATGCATGGCTAGCAAAGCAGAAATGATAAATTCAATACGCCTATAAGTGTAGGCAATGAAAAAATAACTTCTGTTATTCAGCATGAAAGAACGTGAGGTTGAAGATATGTTAACATTTACAGATTTACATGGCCTGCGCGTAGATTTGAGTTTTACGAGAGGTGAGTTTGACGTAGAACCCAAACACGTCCTTGTTTTTTTAAAGCACCAAAATAAGTGGCTATGTACTATTCATAAAAGACGTGGTGTCGAGGTGCCAGGGGGCAAACTGGAGAAAGGTGAAACGCTAGAGGATGCAGCCATAAGGGAAGTGTATGAAGAAACGGGTGTCCGTGTGAAAAATCTTCAATGGTTTGCAGAATATGCGGTTCATGACGACAGCTTATTTTGTAAAACGGTTTTTACAGCACAATTTGCTGGGCAGGAGGACATTGAATTTGATTTAGAAACATCCGGTATGCTGTGGTTAACTGATGAGGAATTTGCCCATCATCCAAACTTAAGCTTTCATATGAAGGATGAGGGAATGGAGAAAATGCTGGAGGAGCTGAAAAGACGTGACAAATAATGGTGATATCGTTGAAAAGCGTGCATATCCTTCACCCAATCCAGCAATACGGTTAACAGAAATCACTTATATATCACAGGGCTTGCGAATAAAAGGACTTTTAGCAGAGCCGAAGACTGAAGGTACATATGATGGCTTTTTATATTTAAGAGGGGGTATGCAAAGCATTGGCATGGTAAGGCCCTCGCGTATTGCCCAATTTGCCGCTCAAGGTTTTATCGTCTTTGCACCTTATTATCGTGGGAATAGAGGTGGCGAAGGCAAGGATGAGTTTGCAGGGGCAGACCGTTATGATGCTGTTTATGCTGTCGATGTACTGAAGCAATTTTGCAACGACAATATACATGTTTTTGGCTTTTCGCGTGGAGGTATCATGGCTCTATGGACAGCTATTTTACGAAGGGATATTACTTCCGTTGTGACATGGGCTGGAGTCTCTGATGCAACGGCCACTTACTGGGAACGTACAGATATGCGACGGATGATGAAGCGCGTTATCGGAGGAACACCCAACCGTGTACCGGAAGCCTATGATGCTCGTACACCTTTATTCGAAGTTGAGCATATAACAGCCCCAGTGTTAATTATTCATGGCTATCAGGATGAGAATGTGGATATAGAGCATGCTAGACAGCTGGCATTTTTTTTAGAGGATGCTCATAAAACATACGAAACATGGTATGACCTTCATTATGCACATCAATACCCACCAGCTAAAAATCGTGAAACCGTTCGTGCTCTTTGTGAATGGATGAAGCAACATTAGAAAATGAAAAAATTAATGCCCCTTCCTTTACATAGCTATCATCTGGAGATGAATAGTATTCTAAAGGAAGGGGCGTTTAATTATTTTGTATAAGTTTCCAAGAATTGTTGAATCGTTTCCCAATAGAGCTCGCCTGCTAAGCTTTCCGCACCACCGTGACCAGCCCCTTCGACCATTAACTTTTGTTTCGGTACATTTGCTGCTTCATATACGTCATCCAACATGGTCGAAGGAACAAAAGTATCGTTGTCTCCATGAATAAACAGCATAGGGGTTTTCGATTTTGCCACTTGATCAACAGCACTAGCTTCTGCTAGTGTATAGCCTGCTTTTAGTTTAGTTACGACCGAAGAGAATTGCATAATTGGGAAAGAAGGTAAGTGAAAGATGGCTTGTAACTGATAGGAAAATTCATCCCATACGGAAGAATACCCGCAATCCTCAATAATTGCCTTTACATTTGAGGGCAAATCCTCGCCTGAAGCCATCATGACAGTGGCTCCTCCCATCGAAACCCCAAATAGAACGATTTCAGCATCTTCATTCATATTTACAATGTCGTCAATCCATGAAATTACATCAAAACGATCATGCCACCCCATGCCGATATAATCACCTTCACTTTGACCATGTCCTCTTGCATCGGGAATGAGTACATGATAGCCCATATCATAAAATTGTTTAGCATACTTAGTCATTTGTGTACCATCACTTGAATAGCCATGAAAGATAATTGCCCATTTGTCTGTGGGATGGCTGTTTTGGATAGAGTATGCATGTAGCTTAAGGGAATCAAAGGATGGAATTGACTTCTCCTCAGAATGCTTGTTAAACCACTGCTCACGTGCCTCTTTCTCTCGAGCTTCATCTGAATTGCTATCGATTAGATTGTGGGGGGCATCTAGAACTGCTGTTTTATCAGTATCAGGATTTAATGCCAGATTATAAAAGTAGTTGCCTGCAAAAAAACCAGCACCAATAATTAATGCCAATAATATAGTAATTAATGCTACTAGTAATTTGTATTTTCTTTTCATATGTATCTCCTATATTAGCTTCTGTTTATGTATGGGAAAGAAAAAGAGAACGAATCATATCGTTCCCTTTTCTTGTTCTAGTTGTTATTTTAATGGACCACCAAGTGTAGTAATGGCTTCCGAAACGTTTGCAAATTTCTTGAAGTTTTCGTTGAATAAGCCTGCAAGTTCAGCAGCTTTAGCATCGTATGCAGCTTTATCTGCCCATGCTTCACGAGGATTTAACACTTGCGAAGGTACACCTTCAACTGCTGTTGGGATGTGTAAGCCAAAGACAGCATCTTGTGTCGTTTCAACATTTGTTAATTTACCATCGATAGCTGCACGTACCATTGTACGTGTATAAGAAAGCTTCATACGGCTACCAGTACCATATTCGCCACCAGTCCAACCAGTGTTCACTAGGTATACTTGTGCGCCATGTTCATCAATTTTTTGACCTAACATTTCTGCATACACTGTTGCAGGAAGTGGAAGGAATGGAGAACCGAAGCAAGTAGAGAATACTGGTTCTGGCTCTGTTACACCACGTTCAGTTCCAGCAAGTTTTGAAGTGAAACCACTTAAGAAGTGATACATAGCTTGCTCTTTTGTTAATTTGCTGATAGGAGGTAATACGCCAAACGCATCAGCTGTTAGGAAGATGATTGTTTTTGGATGACCTGCTACAGATGGATCAACAATATTTTCGATGTATTGGATTGGATAAGCTACACGTGTATTTTCTGTTAATGAGCCATCATCATAGTCACAAATACGAGTTTCTGGATCAACAGCTACGTTTTCTAAAACAGAACCGAAGCGGATTGCATTGTAGATTTCTGGTTCTTTCTCAGCAGAAAGGTTGATCGTTTTTGCATAGCAACCCCCCTCAATGTTGAATACTCCATTATCAGACCAACCATGTTCATCGTCACCGATTAGCTTACGGTCTGGATCAGCGGATAATGTCGTTTTACCAGTACCAGATAAACCGAAGAATAATGCTACATCGCCAGCTTCACCAACGTTTGCTGAACAGTGCATAGAAAGGATTCCTTGTTGTGGTAATAAGTAGTTCATAATTCCGAAAATAGATTTTTTCATTTCACCAGCATATTCAGTACCACCAATTAAGATAATTTTCTTTTCAAGTGATACAATGATGAATGTTTCAGAAGCAGTACCGTCAACCGCAGGATCTGCTTTAAAGTTAGGAGCTGAGATGACAGTGAAGTCTGCAACATGCGAAGCTAATTCTTCTTTAGTCGGACGGATAAATAATTGATGAGCGAAAAGGTTGTGCCAAGCGTATTCATTAATCACTTGGATGCTTAATTGTGAATCTTTGTCAGCACCAGCAAAACCTTTGAATACGAATAATTCATCACGTTCTTTTAAATATTTTATTACTTTTACATACAGATTATCGAACACTTCAGAGGAAATTGGTTGATTGACTTTACCCCAGTCAATTTGATCTTTTGTGCTTTCTTCTTCTACTGTATATTTATCTTTAGGTGAACGACCAGTGTATTTGCCAGTTTCTGCACGAACTGCGCCATCTACTGTTAACATTGCCTCACCACGAGAAGTAGCTTTTTCTGCTAATTGTGGTACTGAAAGTTGAACATTAATGTTACCGCCGTTTAATAATTCCTTCAGTTCGTTTGCAATTTCTACTGAATTCATCGATTAAATACCATCCTTTTTTATAGTATTCCCTTGGTTTAGAGGGATTTTTTCTTAATTTCAAAAATAGTATAACACAATGGGTTAAATAATCTATACTAATTAAGAAATTATTTTAGAGTTTTTATTACTTTTCAATAAACTGACAAAAAATAATGTTTTTCGAGTAGAAAACATTCAATGCTACAGTAAATTGTCTAAAATTTGAGCCACACATATGTTACCACAAGAAGCTAGGTATGTTGTAGGGATTAAATTTCTTCTATTTACATCATCACCCAAGTATGAAAATTTTATGGTGATAATTTTGTTCTTCCTTTCTATACAGTAATACATAAGAAAATATTTGACAACGATTGACCTTTTCAGTAACATGAAAATTGAACGGATACTCTTATCCCGAGCTGGTGGAGGGTCAGGCCCTGTGAAACCCGGCAACCTGCATGTATTATTTCACAACATGCGTTGGTGCCAACCTGATGCAAGGGAAAATCCCTTGAACGATAAGAGTGAAAGGTAACGAAGTCATTATTCCTTTCCTCATGTATAGTAACGTGAGAAAAGGATTTTTTTATTGTTAAAAATTAATGTAAAGGTAAGTATATGTAGTTCTTTCCTTATTATAATGACGGGTCTTTCGAAATCCTCGTGTTTTTAAGTAGCAGTTATTTTTTCTCGTAAAGTGAAATGACAACAACAGCGGCTTGAGAGAGTTCAATCCTTAGGAGCGGACTTGACATGGGTAATGAGTACCGTACAAATACTTTTTGTAAGAGTAATAGGAGGAAAACTAAATGACAAACCGTCGACTGTTTACATCAGAAAGTGTAACAGAAGGGCATCCAGATAAAATCTGTGACCAGATTTCGGATGCCATTTTAGATGCTATTTTAGCAGAAGATCCAAATGCACGTGTAGCGTGCGAGACAACTGTAACAACAGGATTAGTATTAGTAGCAGGAGAAATCACTACTTCTACTTATGTAGATATTAAAGGCATTGTACGTGATACTGTGGCGGAAATTGGATACACACGTGGTAAATATGGCTTTGATGCTGAAAACTTAGCAGTACTTGTAGCAATTGGTGAGCAATCTCCAGATATTGCCCAAGGCGTTGACCAAGCTTTAGAGGCCCGTGAGGGTTCTATGACAGATGCAGATATTGAAGCGATTGGTGCAGGAGACCAAGGCTTAATGTTTGGCTATGCATGTAATGAAACACCTGAGTTAATGCCATTACCAATTAGCTTAGCTCATAAATTAGCACGTCGTTTAACAGAAGTTCGTAAATCTGGGGAGTTAGCTTATTTACGCCCAGATGGTAAAACACAAGTAACAATTGAGTATGATGACAATAACGTACCTGTTCGTGTCGATACAATTGTTATTTCAACTCAGCATGATGAAGAAGCAACACTTGAACAAATTCAGGCCGATCTAAAACAATTCGTGATTGCTCCTGTAGTGCCAAGCGAATTATTAGATACAAACACAAAATACTTTATCAATCCAACTGGCCGTTTCGTAATTGGCGGACCAAAAGGAGATGCTGGTTTAACGGGCCGTAAAATCATTGTTGATACATACGGTGGTTATGCACGACATGGTGGTGGTGCATTCTCAGGTAAGGATGCAACAAAAGTAGACCGTTCAGCTGCCTATGCGGCACGTTATGTAGCTAAAAATATTGTAGCAGCTGGTTTAGCAGAACGCGCTGAAGTACAGTTGGCTTATGCAATTGGCGTTGCACAGCCTGTTTCCATTGCTGTAGATACATTTGGTACAGGAAAAGTGACGGAAAGCAAAATTGTAGAATGGGTTCGTGAGCTATTTGATTTACGCCCAGCAGGTATCATTAAAATGCTTGATCTTCGTCGTCCAATTTATAAACAAACTGCAGCTTATGGACACTTTGGTCGTACAGATGTAAACGTCCCATGGGAACAAACTGATAAAGCTGACGCATTACGCATAAAAGCACAGCTGTAAACTATTGTGCTAAAGTGCTGAAGTCTTTAGGAAATTATTCTAATGTATTATGAACAAAAGGGGCTTTTCTGCTCCTTTTGTTTTTTTGCAAAAATACCTCGCCCTTATTCCTTGAACAAATAATGTCATGGAAAGCGAGGAATTTTTTATGAAGGTACAATTTCTTTGTAGGTTTTTATTTTTGTAGAGATTTATAATACTGACCCTTTTCAGCGTATTCACGTACGATACGTTCCATATCCTCTTTATCCTCAGCATTTAATTCTCGTACAACTTTGGCTGGACGTCCTAATGCTAAGCTATTTGGAGGAATGACTTTACCAGGAGGCACTAAACTTCCGGCTCCAATAAATGCACCCTCTCCAATCTCCGCACCGTCTAAAATAATGGAGCCCATTCCGATTAAGGCTTTTTTTCGAATGGTACAGCTATGTAAAGTTACTTGGTGTCCTACTGTGACCTCATCTTCAATAATGAGTGGAAACTTAGGACTTTGATGTAAGCAGCAAAGATCTTGTATACTTACTCGTTTACCTATTATTGTTGGGGAAACATCGCCGCGGATCACGGTATTGAACCAAATAGTTGTTTCAGCTCCAATAGTTACGTCTCCAGTAATGGTTGCGTAATCGGCAATAAAAACAGATGGATCGATCGTTGGTGTTTTATCTTTGAATGGATAAATCATGAGAATCGCCTCTTTTCTTTTTGTAGATATAGTATTATCGTATCAAATACGCAACTTTAAGGAAATATAAAATTAAAATGAGCTGTTATTTCGATATAATCAAAGTGTAATTATTTTTTAGGAGGACTATGTAAATGTGGAAATGGGAAGCTGATGGACAAGCAAAGGCTGTGATTGCTATTCTTCATGGTGCTTATGAAAACCACCGTTGGTATGCATGGCTGATAGAAAAATTAAGATTGGAAGGCTTCCACATAGTCATGGGAGATTTACCGAATCATGGTGTCAATGCAAGATTTGCCCGTGTCCATGATGAGGACTTCAAATTGTACAATAAATATACAAGAAATTTGATTGAGAATGCATTTTCATATAATTTACCAACCTTTGTAATAGGACATGGACTAGGCGCTACTTTAGTTCTTCATACAATGCAAAAGAAAAAGTATGAGTGTGCAGGTATTATTTTGACATCACCATGGCTGCAATTGAAGCTATTACCAGGTAAATTATCAAATGCTTTAACAAGCCTGAGTGCATTAACAGCAAATGTAAAATTGACACATGACCTGACATTTGAAAAATTGACGCGTAGCGTAGAGGGTAGAGAAGAAATGAAGGATGATATACCATTTATGTCTGTAGTTTCGGTGAAATGGTATCGTGAGCTTCAGCAGATGATGAGAAATTTAGTTATGCTACCTAAGGACGAATTTCCTAATATGCCTATGTTAATTATGACAGCTGAAAAAGATAAAATTACGGAAACTCGACAAATGCGTAATTGGCTTCATCAACAAGAGTTAACGGAATTTCAATTTAAAGAATGGGCAAATTGTTATCACAATTTATTTCATGAAGTAGAGCGTGAAGAGATTTTTATGTACATTCGAGATTTTATCAATAATGCTCTTAGACGAATTGGATATATAATAAAATAGTTTCGATCCCTTCTAAATAGTAGGATACTTACTTAATTATTGTTACTTGAATATAATATTGTAATTTTCTGAAAAGTGTAATAATATAGTGACTTAAAGTAAGGTAATTCAAATTGGAGGGGTAAGATGGATGTAGTTGTTGGTAAAATGAATGACATATTATGGGGACCTTGGTTTATTTATGGTATTTTATTGATTGGGCTTTTTTTCTCAGTCATTACAAGGTTCCTGCAAGTAAGGCATATTAAAGATATGTTCGTGCTAATGTTTAAAGGGGAGAAATCAGAAAAGGGGATTTCCTCCTTCCAAGCAATGTCTATCGCTCTATCGGGTCGTGTAGGTACAGGGAATATCGCCGGTACTGCAACAGCTATTGGGATGGGGGGACCTGGTGCTGTCTTTTGGATGTGGGCAATTGCTTTCATTGGTGCGGCAACCGCATATGTAGAGTCTACTTTAGCGCAAATCTATAAAGAAGAGAAGGATACTGAATACCGTGGTGGACCGGCCTATTACATAGAAAAAGGAATGGGTCAAAAATGGTTTGCAGTGATTTTCGCTGTAGCTGCTTTAATTGCTATGCTTATACTTATGCCAGGTGTGCAATCTAATGCCATTGCAGGAGCTGTTGAAAATGCCTTCGGTATTGAAACTTGGATTACAGGACTAATTATTGTTGTTTTACTCGGTGCCATCATTATTGGAGGCGTTAAATCGATTGCCAACGCCGCACAAATTATTGTACCGTTCATGGCATTAGCTTACATTATTATGGCTATTATTATTATCGCTATGAATATTTCAGAGGTACCATCTGTCTTTGCTTTAATTTTCTCAAGTGCATTTGGAGCACAAGAAATATTTGGAGGTATTATTGGCTCCGCGATTGCTTGGGGTGTGAAACGAGGAATCTATTCAAACGAGGCTGGTCAAGGGACTGGTGCGCACCCTGCTGCTGCAGCAGAAGTATCTCACCCTGCTAAACAAGGGATTGTCCAAGCAGCGTCTGTATACATTGATACATTATTAATTTGTTCAGCTACAGCCTTTATGATTTTATTTACAGGTATGTATAATGTACAAGATGAAAAGGCAGTTGAAGGAACAGATTCATTTATTCACGTTGGGGAATTCAATAAAGGTGGCTTAACGGGTGACGAGCAAATGACATTTGCTAAAAGTATTAAGGAAGGTGCTGCCTATACGCAATATGCAGTAGAATCATCCTTACCTGGATTTGGCGCACCATTCGTAGCTATCGCACTATTCTTCTTTGCCTTTACTACGATTATGGCTTACTACTATATCGCCGAAACAAATGTCGCTTATTTATTTAGAGGTAGTACCGAAAAGGTTTTCATTTGGATTGCGAAAATCGCTATTTTAGTCGCAGCATTCTATGGCACGATTCGTACGTCTGAACTGGCTTGGGCTATGGGGGATGTTGGCCTTGGTTTAATGGTATGGATTAACGTTCTAGCTATTTTAATTATTATGAAACCAGCCATTGTTGCATTAAAAGATTACGAGAAACAGAAAAAAGAAGGAAAAGACCCTGTTTTTGATCCTCGTAAACTAGGCATTAAAGGTGCAGATTTCTGGGTTGACTATAATGAAGAACGTAAAAATAAATAGGTAAAGAGAAAGGCTAACTAATAGTTACAACTATACTATTAGTTAGCCTTTTAAATTGTCTATAAAGTAGGATAATCCTTCATCTTTTCTAACGCAATGATGAATGGAGGATCATTTTGCTGATTGAGAAATTCGTATTTTAAAACATGTACATATTTTTGTGGAAGCTGGCTGACATAGTCAGTCACGGTATCTCGCTCTTCTTTGCCGCCAGGGTGGCCGTGATAAATAACAAGAATGATTAGACCGCCAACTTTTAAAAGCTTAAGTAAGTCTTCAATAGCTTGTATGGTTGTAGTAGGCTTGGTAATAATATCATGATTGCTACCAGGCAAATAGCCGAGATTAAAGATGGCTGCAGCTACTGGCTTGTGTATAAAATTGGCTACTTCTTCATGCCCTTTATTTAACACAAGAGCCCGATGCTCCAAACTTTGATCTAGTAGACGATGTAGCGTTGCATCCACTGCTTTTTTTTGAACATCAAAGGCATAAACTTGCCCTTCATCCCCGACTAGCTGTGCTAAAAATAGCGTATCGTGGCCATTTCCAGCAGTGGCATCAACAACCGTATCTCCTTCCTCCACACTATCTTTTAGTAGCTGCTGAGCATATTGTAAAACTCGTTGTAGTTTCATTTTCCAACCTCAGCTTTATAAAATTTCCCTTGCCAACTACCACGACGCTCCAATTCGGCATCGATGCCATTTAATACTTCCCATTTATTAACGCTCCACATTGGGCCAATCATTAAATCTATAGGTCCATCACCTGTAATGCGGTGAATGACCATATCAGGTGGTAAAATTTCTAGCTGATCAGCGACTAGTTTTGTATAAACATCCTGATCTAAAAACTCAAGCATCCCTTTTTCATATTGCTTCACCATTGGGGTCCCTTTTAATAAATGAAGTAAGTGGATTTTAATACCTTGAACATCTAGCTTGGCCACTGCACGAGCTGTTTCCATCATCATGTCATAATCTTCAAGCGGTAGACCATTTATAATATGTGAGCAAACACGAATACCATGCTTCCGAAGCTTTTCAACGCCCTCCACATAGGTTGCATAATCATGCGCACGATTAATAAGATTTGCTGTTTTTTCATGAACAGTTTGAAGACCAAGCTCAATCCATAAATACGTACGTTCGTTTAATTCTGCTAAATATTCTACAACATCATCTGGTAAACAATCAGGGCGAGTAGCGATAGAAAGGCCTATAACACCTTCCTGCGCCAAAGCAGCTTCGAATTTTTCCTTTAAAACAGGGAGCGGGGCATGTGTATTTGTATAGGCTTGAAAATAGGCCATATACTTGCCATCTTTCCATTTTTGATGCATTTTGTCTCGAATTTCAGCAAATTGAACATCGATCGGATCAACTTTATTACCTGCGAAGTCACCAGAGCCTGCTGCACTGCAAAATGTACAGCCACCAAAGGCAACCGTACCATCACGGTTTGGACAATCAAAGCCAGCATCTAATGCTACTTTAAATACTTTGTGACCAAATTGATCGCGTAAATAGCGGTTCCATGTATAGTATCTTTTCCCTTCTGAAGGAAAAGGAAAATTTATTTCTGTCATTTATTTCACTCCTCTAACGCCTTATTTTATCATGAGCACCTCGTTCCGTCATGGGGTAAGGGTTTATCCTGCAAGATGCTACTCTAACTTTTAATTGTATCTAGTAAATTATAGCTATTTATAGTATTTAATAAAATGTAAAAAGGGTAAATTTATTTTCCTTGTACTTTCAAGTATTTCAGCATAAACTAGCTATTTAGAGAAGCGAAATAATGGAGGTCATCAAATGCCAAAACGTGTTTGGTTTTTAATTATCGGAATGCTTGTGAACACAACAGGTAACTCATTTTTATGGCCTTTAAATGCCATATATATGCATGATTATTTAGGGAAATCCTTAGCGATGGCTGGCTTTGTGCTGATGCTGAATTCTGCTGCAGGTGTTTTAGGTAATCTATTAGGTGGTTACCTATTTGATAGAATTGGTGGCTATAAAGCCATCATGCTTGGAATCCTTTTAACAATTGCTTCATTAATTGGTTTAACGCTTTGGCACGGTTGGCCACATTATGTATGGTTTTTAACAATACTAGGCTTTAGTGGGGGGATTGTTTTTCCTAGCATGTTCGCATTGGCCGGAGCTGCCTGGCCAGAGGGTGGACGAAAGGCCTTTAATGCCATTTATTTGGCTCAAAATGTCGGTGTTGCTGTAGGTCCTGCACTTGCAGGTGTGGTGGCCGATTATCAATTTGACTATGTGTTTAAGGTCAATTTAGGGATGTATATAGTATTCTTTTTCATTGCTTTACTTACATTTAAACGTTTAGAGGTAGGGAGTATTGCACCAAAGAATGTGGTCGGTGAAAGTAAGCGAATTATTAACAAGGCACCATTCTATGCCTTATTAATCATTAGTTCGTCCTCCGTTTTATGTTGGTTAGCCTATTCGCAATGGAGTGCAACGATTTCATCTTATACGCAAGATTTAGGTTTAGGATTAAAGCAATATAGTTTACTATGGACGATAAATGGTCTGCTAATTGTTATAGGGCAGCCGCTCATTGCGCCGCTTGTAAAACGTTGGGAACATCAGTTAAAACGACAGTTGGTTTTTGGTGTCATCTTAATCGCTATATCCTTTGGTATTATCGCCTTTGCGAGTGATTTTAAAATGTTTGGTGCAGCCATGCTTGTCTTAACTTTTGGAGAAATGTTTTATACACCAGCATTACCAACTATTGCTAATCAACTTGCGCCAAAAGGCCGACAAGGATTCTATCAGGGAATTATCAACAGTGCTGCGACCGGTGGACGTATGATTGGTCCTTTATTCGGTGGAATTATGGTGGATCAATTTGGCATGATTCCTCTCGTTTTAACATTAGTAGTAATTGTACTGTTCGCGATTATACCATGTCTTATTTATGATTATCCTCTAAAGAAGAACAACATAGTAGTAGATTAATAGTGAAAAATGTAAAGAGCAAATCAAGTATTCCACACTTGGTTTGCTCTTTTTTAAATAGTAGATATTGAAAAATTATCGATTGAGGCGTACAATCATACATATTCAAATATTTGAATATGTAGTTGTATGGAGGGATTTATTTAATGGAAGAAGGATTGCAGCAGTTTAAGGCAGATTTTTTTAAAGCGTTAGCACATCCATTACGTATAAGAATATTGGAACTTCTTGTAGATGGTCAGAGGAGTGTTAATGAGATTCAAGATTGCTTAGAGAAAGAGGGCTCCGCCGTTTCTCAGCAGCTAAGTGTATTACGAGCTAAAAATATTGTTTATGGAGTGAAAGAAGGCAAAAAGGTTTACTATTCTTTAAGCGATCCAATGATTGGTGAATTACTTGGCGTGGCCAAGGATATTTTTAATAACCATTTAGTTCATACCATTTCAAGATTAGAGGAAATGACGAGTAATGATAGTGACGAAGAAAATAAGTAACCTCCATAATGTGGAAAAGTTATGCTTTGCTTATTATTGGGAAGGGAAGATTTATCTATGAAGTCGCTGTTTACAGGACGTTTTGAAGGGTATTCAGTCCATCATGCTAAAAAGGATTTATTGTCTGGAATCATTGTTGGAATTGTTGCTATTCCACTTGCTATGTCCTTTGCTATTGCATCAGGAGTAAAGCCCGAATATGGCATTTATACGGCTTGTATTGCAGGTATTCTGATTTCAATTTTTGGTGGATCAAAATATCAAATTGGAGGGCCCACAGGAGCTTTTGTGCCAATTCTTTTAGGAATTGTCCTAACGTATGGTTATGAGGATTTATTACTGGCTGGTTTAATGGCAGGGGTATTGCTTTGCTTAATGGGTATTTTTAAGCTAGGGACTTTAATCAAATTTATCCCTCGCCCTGTAACCATCGGTTTTACAGCGGGTATAGCGGTGATTATTTTTACAGGTCAAATTGCCAATTTTTTAGGTTTAAGCAATATGACAAGACATGAGTATTTTATAGCGAATATTCAAGAGATAGGAAAGCAAATTGGTACTACTAATATTTACAGTATTTTAACGGCAGTCATTTGTTTAATCACCATAATAATGACACCTAAATTTTTTCCAAAGGTTCCCGGGGCATTGGTAGGGATTGTTGTCTCCACTCTTGTGGCGACTTTCTTTTTTTCAGGACAAGTGGCTACGATTGCCACAGCCTATGGTCAAATACCTAATACATTACCCAATTTTGCATTACCTACTATGACATTTGAGCGTCTACAGCAGCTCATTGGACCAGCATTTGTCATCGCAATGCTTGGAGGTATAGAGTCTTTGTTATCTGCAGTCGTGGCAGATGGAATGACTAATAGCAAGCATAATAGTAATCGAGAGCTAATCGGACAAGGAATTGCCAATATCGTAACGCCTATGTTTGGAGGAATACCCGCGACAGGTGCGATTGCTCGTACAGCAACTAATATTAAAACTGGGGCAGTATCCCCAATGTCTGGTATCATCCATGGTGTGTTTGTATTACTTACATTATTGTTATTAGCGCCATATGCTTCACATATACCTTTAGCAAGTATGGCACCAGTATTAATGGTAGTTGCTTGGAATATGAGTGAACGGAAGCATTTTTCTCATATTATAAAGTTGAAATCTGGAGATTCGCTTGTTTTATTAATTACCTTTTTATTAACCGTATTTACTAGCCTTACATTAGCTGTTGAAGTGGGGCTTGTGTTAGCCGTGCTATTATTTGCGAAACGAATGAGTGAAAAGCTTGTTGTGACAAAGGTACTGCCAGATCATTCGAATAAAAGTGAGAAGGTACAGCCTCATGTCGTTCATCAACAGCATGATTGTCCACAAATAAGCATGTATACCATCGAAGGTCCGCTGTTCTTTGGTGCAGCACAAAGATTTGAACAAATGATTGAAGGCACCTTACAACAGCGACCAAGAGTTTTGATATTACGCATGGGGAAAGTGCCCTTTATGGACTCTACAGGGGAAGCATATTTTAGCAATATTATAGACAACTTTACAACACAGGGAGGTAATATTTTGGTAACAGGGGTGCAGGATGACCTAAAGGTTGCCCTTCAGCAAAATGGTCTTTACGCTAAAATAGGAGCACATCATTTTTATCAGCATACAGGAGAAGCGATTTCAAGAGCCCTCAACTATTTGGACAGAACTCAATGTATCGGATGTCAGCATTTTGCTTTTCATGAATGCAAAGATTTATCAAAATCTGAGGAAAAAAAGGATTTAATTGTTCAGTAATGGGTAACCTGTAAACAAAGGCTTGTGCTTTTCAATACTTTCCATTAGAATAAATGCAATATCATGTAAAGACTGTGATGAGGAATAGTAGATTTGTGGTTCTTTTTAGAGAGCTAGCGGCTGGTGAGAGCTAGTAGGAAAGCAAATCGAACTCGCCTACTGAGTCTGCCCGCGTGAAATAGCGCGTGTCGTTTCTTCCGCGTTAAGGAAGCTTAAGCCGAGTGTAATCACTAATTTGGGTGGTACCGCGGGAGTGCTAATTCTCTCGTCCCTTCTATAAGGAAGGGGCGAGTTTTTTTATTTTTTAAATATTTTGTCAATTCTAACGGAGAACAGCAGATTCATTGAAGGAGGAAAAAAAATGAGTTTTAATCATCAACAAATTGAAAAAAAGTGGCAGCAATATTGGGCTGATAACAAAACATTTAAAACTGAAAATGAAACAGAAAAGCCTAAATTCTTTGCACTAGATATGTTCCCATATCCATCTGGCGCAGGCTTGCACGTAGGACATCCAGAAGGATATACGGCGACAGATATTCTATCTCGCTTTAAACGTATGCAAGGCTACAATGTATTACATCCAATGGGCTGGGATGCATTTGGTTTACCAGCGGAGCAATATGCACTTGATACAGGAAATGATCCCGCAGAATTTACAGCGAAAAATATTGCGACCTTTAAACGCCAAATTCAAGAGCTAGGCTTTAGTTATGATTGGGATCGTGAAATTAACACGACTGATCCAGCGTATTATAAATGGACACAATGGATTTTTATTCAGCTATATAAAAAAGGTTTAGCTTATGTGGATGAAGTAGCTGTTAACTGGTGTCCAGCACTTGGTACGGTATTGGCGAATGAAGAAGTAATTGATGGCAAATCAGAGCGTGGTGGGCATCCAGTAGAACGTCGACCAATGAAGCAATGGATGCTTAAAATTACTGCATATGCAGATCGTTTAATTGATGACTTAGAGGAAGTTGATTGGCCAGAGTCTATTAAAGATATGCAGCGTAACTGGATTGGTCGTTCGGAAGGTGCAGAAGTAACATTTGGTATTGATGGCACAGATGAAAACTTCACGGTATTTACAACACGTCCTGATACATTATTTGGTGCTACATATTGCGTGCTTGCACCTGAACATAAATTAGTAGAACAAATTACTACAGTTGAACAACGCCAAGCAGTCGAGGATTATTTAGAAAAGGTTAAAATGAAATCTGATCTTGAGCGTACAGATTTAGCGAAAGAAAAAACAGGCGTATTTACAGGTGCCTATGCAGTAAATCCGATTAACGGTAAAAAAGTACCGATTTGGATTGCAGACTATGTGTTAGTGTCTTATGGAACAGGTGCTATTATGGCAGTTCCTGCACATGATGAACGAGACTATGAATTTGCATCAGCATTTAGCTTAGACATTGTTCCTGTACTTGAAGGTGGGGACATCAGTAAAGAAGCGTTTACAGGTGATGGGCAACATATTAACTCTGATTTCCTAAATGGCTTAAATAAAGTAGAGGGTATTGCTAAAGCAATTGAATGGTTAGAGGAAAAAGGCGTAGGAGAGAAGAAAATTTCCTATCGTCTACGTGACTGGTTATTCTCTCGTCAACGTTACTGGGGTGAACCGATTCCAATGATTCATTGGGAAGATGGTACCATCACTCCTGTTCCAGAAGAGGAGCTACCATTAATGCTTCCGAAAACAGATAATATTCGTCCATCGGGTACTGGTGAGTCACCATTAGCAAATATTGCTGAATGGGTAAACGTTGTAGATCCAGCGACAGGTAAAAAAGGCCGTCGTGAAACAAATACAATGCCGCAATGGGCAGGTTCTAGCTGGTACTTCCTACGCTATATCGATCCTACTAATACAGAAGCAATTGCAGATCCAGAATTGCTAAAACGATGGCTACCAGTTGATATTTATATTGGTGGGGCTGAGCACGCTGTACTACATTTACTATACGCTCGCTTCTGGCATAAAGTTCTATATGATTTAGGTGTTGTTCACACGAAAGAGCCTTTCCAAAAATTATTTAACCAAGGTATGATTCTTGGTGAAGGTAATGAAAAAATGTCTAAATCTAAGGGCAATGTCGTGAATCCAGATGAAATCATTGAGTCACATGGTTCAGATACATTGCGTCTATATGAAATGTTTATGGGACCACTTGAGGCTTCTGTAGCTTGGTCTACAAATGGTTTAGATGGGGCACGTCGCTTCTTAGACCGTATTTGGCGTCTACTTGTCAATGAAGAGGATGGAACGATCTCAGCGAAAATTCAAGTGTCTGACGATAAAACACTAGAAAAATCATATCATCAAACAGTGAAAAAAGTGACAGAGGATTATGAAGGTATCCGCTTTAACACGGCTATTTCACAAATGATGGTATTTATCAATGATTGTTATAAAGCTGAAGTCATCCCAACAGCTTATGCGGAAGGCTTTGTTAAAATGCTAGCACCAATTGCGCCGCATATCGCAGAAGAGCTATGGAACTTATTAGGTCATGAAGGAACACTTTCTTATGAGCAATGGCCAACATATGATGAGTCGAAACTTGTAGATGATGAAGTAGAAGTAGCAGTGCAGGTTGCTGGTAAAGTTCGTGCAAAAATTGTCGTAGCTAAAGATGCTTCAAAAGAAGACATTGAAAAAGTAGCACTTGCTGATGAAAAAGTACAAGAATATATGGCAGGAAAGGACTTAGTAAAAGTCATCGTTATTCCAGGCAAACTTGTCAATATTGTCGTTAAATAAATTGATATAACTAATAAAGATGTACATGACTAAATTAAATTTTAGTGATGTACATTTTTTATGTTAGAGAAAGTCCTAATGTTATAAAAAACTGCACCAACAGATAGATGTAGGTGCAGTTTAAATAACAAAATGACTTTCAACTTAAATAATCAAGCCAACAATTATTGCCGTTAAAATACTTACAAGTGTCGCTCCGTAAAGCAATTTTAAGCCAAATCGTGCAACAACATTTCCTTGTCTTTCATTTAACCCTTTAACTGCTCCTGAAATAATACCAATGGATGAAAAGTTGGCAAAGGATACAAGGAATACCGAAATAATGCCTAGTGTACGTTCACTCATGGACTCTGAGACATCGCCAAGGTTGATCATAGCAACAAATTCATTCGTTACTAATTTAGTGGCCATTATTCCTCCAGCTGAAACAGCGTCTGCCCATGGGATACCCATTAAGAAAGCTATTGGTGCAAAAATATAGCCTAATATTTCTTGGAAAGAAACACCGATAATCATATCAAACAATGAATTGATTAAATCCATTAATGCTACGAAACCGATAAGCATCGCTCCAACAATGATGGCTACCTTAAAGCCATCCATAATATATTCACCAAGCATTTGGAAGAAAGCTTGCTTTTGTTCGTCTTCAATGGTTAAGATATCTTCCTCTTCTTTGACAGTATAAGGATTAATGATGGAAACAATTATAAAACCACCAAATAAGTTTAAAACAATCGCCGTTACGACATACTTAGGCTCAATCATTGTCATATACGCGCCAACAACTGACATAGAGACGGTCGACATCGCTGATGCACATAATGTATACATACGCTGAGGAGTAACCTTGTCTAGTTGTTTTTTTACTGTAATGAAAACCTCAGATTGACCTACCATTGCCGAAGCAACAGCATTATAGGACTCTAATTTTCCCATGCCACTTACTTTACTTAAAAAATAGCCGATCCATCTCATAAGGAAAGGAAGGATTTTGAAATGCTGTAAAATCCCAATTAACACAGATATAAAAACAATTGGTAATAAGACACCTAAGAAGAATGGGGATTCTCCTTCATTCGCTATACCACCAAAAACAAATGATATACCTGTATTTGCGTAGGATAATAAATGATCAAATACATTTGTTATTCCTTTAATTAGTACATAACCAAACGTTGTATTTAATAGTAAAGCTGCTAATATAAATTGGATGATTAACATAATCAATATATATTTATATTTTATTTCTTTTTTGTTTTTACTCATTAACAGAGCTAAGCCAAAAACAAGTAACAATCCACAAAGGGATATTAAGTATTTCATAAATTCCTCCATAAGTATAATTTAGGGCGTTTGATTCCAAGACAACAAATGCTCTTTCGCTCATTATGTTTTTCTAAAAAATTTCAGAGCAGCCAAAGATTTTAATTTGTCAGACGTCAGACAAACAATCTCACTATAACAGTTTTTTAACTAGCTATTCAAGAGCTAAAAGAAAAAAAGTATGCGACTCGGCATACAAGAAGGAAAAATCCAGTATCAAAACAACTAAATCATATTTTTTTTAGACTTTCTTAAATGATGATTTCCCTGAATGGATGAATACAAAACTTTGTCTTGCTTAAAGTTGTTAACATAAATTTAATAGTGGGAATCTCCTACAAACGTCGATTCCCATTTTATTGTGTGATGTTTTTGAAATATTATGTCCATCGTTTGAATTAAAAGTATACTTTGAAATGATATTTCTTTTAAGGGAACCACCAATAAGGAGGTGTTAGGGTGGAAGCATTTAGAGGAAGAGGAGCATAAAGAAAATTATTTACGAGTATGTAAAGGACTGAACGATTAGCTACAGAAATTGTTCAAAATATAGATTTCACCTACTATGTCAACTGGGATTACATCGAGCAAAGATTCTCTTTAAAAGACGTATATAAATGTAAAACAAATGCCTGAACCCGCTATTTTGGGAGTTCAGGCGTTTTTATCTTCCGTTTCAGTCTGAAGCATTAATAGATAAATACTAGAAATCATCATGCTAGTTGCTAATCCGTAAAGAGCATTGAAGATTAAACCAACACCGATTCCTATAATGATGGATAACAGTATGACAAGCCAGGTATATTTATGGATATGACGATTTGTAAATAAAAGAATGAACATAAATGGTAGCATGGTAATATGTAGAAATGCGAAAGAATAAATAACTCCTAAAATCGTTAAATCTACAGATAAGAAAAAGGTAAATAAGATGCCTAGTAGACCTATTAAATAAAAGTAGTAGGGTCTTTTCTTCACAAAAAATCGTTTGGTTGCTCGCAAATCTACAAGGAGGGTTGTAACAACGGCCAACAGTGCAATAACAAGGAAAGCAAATGTCAAAAACCCTGGCTGTACTTCATATAAAAACGTAAAAATTAGAACTTGGAACTGACCAAATGAGCCACTATATAAAGCAATCATTAAAATAGCTGTAAAGGATAGCGTTAATAAAGCTAAAATCACACCTGATGAAAATAGGCTACGACGTACCTTTTTAGGTTTAATAAAAGCGATTAAATACCATGTTGATTTATCAAAAAGAACTTGTCCTAAGACGGCTAGTTGAATGATGACATAGAACAGCAGGATTTCGCTATTTTTAAAGTAAAATAAATAAGGGTGATATAAGCGAATACCTTCATAAACGGTGCTAGCCCCATTTTGGACAAAGTAATAAATGGGTATAAAAATAAGTAAAGAAAATAGAGAGATAATAAATAAAATCTCTAGCCACAATATACTTTTCACAGACATAATGCGGTCCAGCAGTAACATCCCCATCAAAAATAAAAATAGTGTAATGGGGACCGGTATCGTTAACATAATTTCTGAAAGCACACTAATACTTATTAATTGAATTAACCAGAGTTCGATGCCTGTCAGAAGGTAAAAAAATCGTATGACTTTTAAATTCATTCCACTCAATTTTTTTTGTATCGTAAAGAGTAAAAAGCTTTGTGTATGCTGATTTTGTGTGTAATCACTCTTTTTTAATAATGAACCCAGTACCATAAAAGATATAGCTGTTGCGAATGTATAACAAATGCCCGCCATAAAGCCATAAGAAATAAGGGCAGAAGGAGAGGACAATAATAAATTACCATTAATCCATCTAGCTAAAAGTATGATGACACCTGCTGCTGTGCTTAAACTAGCAAATGGTACAAGCAATGAAAATTTTTTTAACATACCTTCAATTACCTTTACTCGTTTTAGATGTTTTGTATTGACGAGGTGATTGATTATATTTTTTCTTAAAAGCTACACTAAAATAGTGCTGGCTATTAAAACCACAGCTCTCAGCAATTGCTGACATACTAGCATCCAGATTTTCACCTATTTTCTTCACGGCCATCTCTAGGCGATAATTATTAATATATTCATTAATGCCGATGGATTGCTCCTCCAAAAACTTACGGCTTAAATAACTAGGATTCAAATGGATTTTTTCGGCAATAATATTTAAACTCAGTTTTTCATGATAGTTTTCATGAATATAGGAAAGAGCACTTTGTATCGCATCGTGATTAGAGCTCCATACTTTATATTTCTCCACAATGGCATTTAATTCACTTGCAATAACAGGTTTTGTTAGATAGTCCTTCACCCCGATACGTAATGCTTGCTGGGCATATTCGAAGGTCTGATAAGCAGTTACCATAATAATGTCTACATCATAAAGTCCTTTTAATTCTTTACTTAAGGTGATTCCATCTTTCCCAGGCATTTGAATATCCAAAAAGGCGATAGTCATACGGTGCTTTTTAGCTAATTGCAGTGCTTGTGAGGCATCCTGAGCAGTATGGAATGTCCAATTAGGGAAATGTGGCTTTAATAAATAAATCATTTGCTCAAGCTCTAAAGGTTCATCATCTGCGATTAAAATATTCATGTTGAGATTCTCCTTTCGCATTCAAATTAGTAGAAAGCCTAAGCGGGAACATGGATCGTTACAGTGTAAAAATGTTGATCGTTTTGAATTGAAAATAAAATACTTTCGAGTCCATAAATAAGCTCGAGTCGTTTTCTTATATTTTCTAGACCATAACCTTGCTGCAATTCATCTTCTACTTGCTCAATAGCCGTTTCTATCTTTTCTGATGGCTGTGTATTTTTAATTTCAATTAATAAAAACTTGTCCATTTTCTTTATATAAATGGAAAGTTCTGCCGGTCCTATATGCTTTTCAAAGCCATGTTTATATGCATTTTCAATAATGGTCTGGAGAATAAATGGTGGTATTTGTACAGATAAGGCTGCATCATCAACATACTTATGGATCGTCAAACGATGTCCAAAGCGTAGCTGTTGAATATTTAAATAGCTATCGACAAATAGCACCTCGTTTTTTAAAGCAATTAACACCTCATGATTATTATATTTAAATTTAAAAAACGTTGCTAAGGCTTCAATGCCCGCCACCAAATCTTCCTTTCGATTGATGCGGGCTAGGCTCAGTAATGAATTTAATGCGTTAAAAAAGAAATGAGGCTGTATTTGCTGATTTAGCTGAAGAATATTAGCTCTTTGTAAATCTTGCTTCAGCTCTAAATTTCTTTTTTCTTCCTCTAGGCTATCAATTTGTTTTTCGAAAATAAATATAAAAGTAAGCAGAAAAGCTCCAATAATTGGAGCGATTACACATAGGAGAATATATATGTTGAAGGTTTCTAGTTGTAACATAATGACCTCTCCATTGAATTTATAAGTGTAAGTTACATTAAACTAAATTTTCTGCAAAATGGCAAGCTACCTTATGTGTTGTGGTAATTTCCCGTAATGCGGGCACCTCTGCTTTACATTTATCTGTAGCGAACGGACAACGTGTATGGAAGCTACAGCCTGTCGGGGGATTTAACGGTGACGGTAGATCTCCCTTTAATATAATCCGTTCCTTACGATGCTCCTTATCGATGACTGGAATCGATGAAAATAGTGCTTTTGTATAAGGGTGATGTGGCTGTGTGAAAAGAGATGGTTTATCCGCAATTTCCACGACTTTTCCAAGATACATAACCATTATCCGGTCTGATATATGGCGCACTACACTTAAATCATGTGAGATAAATAAAAAGGTTAAATCTAAATCTTTTTGTAGCTGTTTCAATAAATTTAAAATTTGTGCTTGGATAGATACGTCCAGGGCAGAAACCGATTCATCACAAATAATAATTTTGGGATTGACGGCAAGTGCTCTTGCGATCCCAATACGTTGACGTTGCCCACCAGAGAATTCATGTGGATAACGCTCCAAATATTCTGGTCGCAGTCCGACAAGTGACATTAATTCGATCATGAGTGCCTCTTGCTGCTCTGGAGGAACTATTTTTTGAATAGACATGGCCTCTGTTAACATTTTGCGAATAGTGCGTCTTGGGTTCAAAGATGCATACGGATCTTGGAAAATTATTTGAATGTCCTTGCGCGCTACTCGCAGCTCTTTTTTATTCATCGTTACTAAATTTTTGCCGAATAATAACACTTCTCCAGATGTAGGTTCGTCTAATCTTAAAATAGAGCGACCTGTCGTTGATTTACCACAGCCAGATTCTCCAACAATACTAAGTGTTTCACCGGGCATAATCTCAAAAGAAACACCGTCCACCGCTTTAACCACCTGCTGTGGACCGAAGAGTTTTTCTTTTTTTAAGGAAAAATGTTGTTTTAAATTATTTACTTGTAATAGTGGCTGTGCTTGCTGCTCTTTTATCATACGGTCATCTCCTCCATAAGTGTTGCTCCCTGCCATTCCTTACTGTACATCCAGCATCTTACCTTTTTCTCTGGCTCAATCGTAAGAAGTTCAGGCTGTTTTTCACGACATAATTCTGTAGCAAATGGACAGCGTTCTGCATAGCGGCAGCCACTTGGATAATGATAAGGACTTGGGACGGTTCCTTGAATAGTAGATAATTCCTCTTGGTCCTCATATAGCTTTGGTAAGGATTGAATTAAACCATTAGTATAAGGATGTAATGGTTTTTCAAAAAGACTATCAGTTGTGCCTTCCTCTACAACCTGCCCTGCATACATAACGGCAATTTTATCGCAAATCTCAGCTACAACACCAAGATCATGGGTAATGAAGAGAATGCTCATTCCTAACTGCTTTTGCAAATTTTGAATAATATCAATAATTTGAGCTTGAATGGTTACATCGAGGGCAGTCGTCGGTTCGTCAGCAATTAAAACATCTGGGGTACAAGCAAGTGCCATCGCGATCATAATACGTTGACGCATTCCACCACTTAGCTGATACGGCTCTTGTTTCGCTCTTTTTTCAGGTGCTGGAATTCCAACTAGGCGAATCATATCTACCGCTTTTTGCCATGCCTCTTTACGTGATAAACCTTGGTGTAAACGAATGGATTCAGCGATTTGCTCGCCAACGGATAGCACAGGATTTAAGCTTGTCATTGGCTCTTGGAAAATCATTGATATTTTATTGCCTCGAATTTTACGTAATTCTTCATCCGACAATTTCAAGATGTCTGTATTGTTTAAAAGAATTTCACCATTAATAATTTTGCCAGGGGGTGAAGGGACTAATCGAAGTAATGATAGGGAAGTCATGGATTTCCCACAACCAGATTCTCCGACAATGCCAAGTGTTTCTCCTTTTTGAAGTGTAAAAGAAACACCGTCCACAGCTTTAGCGACTCCCTCACTCGAATAAAAATAAGTTTGTAAATTTTTTACTTCTAACACTGTATCTTGTTTCATCTGTTTTATCCCTCCTAGTTTAAATCCATCCGTTTATTAAAGATTCGATACAAAATATCGACGAAAAGATTGATGAAAACGAATATTAATGAGGCGACCAGCACGCCGCCTTGAACGATTGGTATATCTCGTGTGCGAATCGCATCGACAATCATTCGACCTAATCCGTTCACGGCGAAAACAGATTCTACTAATACTGTGCCGCCAAGTAAACTACCAAACTGTAAGCCTACTACTGTAATAACTGGAATTAAGGCATTTCGTAATGCATGCTTTAAAATGATAATGTAACCTTTTAAGCCTTTAGCTTTAGCTGTTCGAATATAATCTTGATGGACAACTTCTAACATACTTGAACGCGTCATACGTGCAACGATGGCAGCACCACCTGCGCCGAGTGTAACCGCAGGGAGAATGATATGTTTAGCACTTTCCCAGCCTGCAACAGGTAGCCAATGTAACTGTACGGAGAAAACATACATTAATAAAATACCTAACCAGAAACTAGGGAGGGAGATTCCTAATAATGCCACAATCATTAAACCAACATCCATGAAGGAATAAGGGCGGATTGCTGAGATGATGCCGGCAATAAGCCCAAGAACAATGGTGATTAAAATACTATAAAAGGCCAGCTCAATTGTAATTGGTAAACGAGCCGTAATTTCTTCAAATACAGGTTGATTATTTTTTAAAGAATGACCCATGTCTCCTTGTAAAAGATTTTTGATGTAATCTGTATACTGAATGGCTAAAGGCTTATTCAGTCCTAAATTTTCACGTAATTCATTAACGGTTTCTTGTGAAGCGCCTTCACCTGCTAAAATAATGGCTGGATCGCCTGGAATCATTTGCATAATTAGAAAAACAACAAGCGTTACACCGAGTGTCACGGGAATAATTTGAGCAAGTCGTTTTAAGATAAATAATGTCATATAACTTCTCTCCTTTAATTTTTCATTCTTGGATCTAAAGCATCCCGTAAACCATCTCCGAATAGGTTAAATCCTAGAACAAGGATGGAAATCATAATACCAGGGAAAAGGGCCATATATGGGGCGGTAAAAAGAAAATCCCGACCATTGGATAGCATAGCACCCCATTCTGGCGATGGCGGTTGTGCACCTAATCCTAAGAATGACAGACCTGCTGCAGATAAAATGGCTGTTGCTAAACGCATAGATGCTTGGACAATAATAGGTGATAAAATATTCGGGAAGATATGCTTGAGTAATATGGTCATATCATTTGCACCAAGAGTTTTCACAGCATCGATATATTCTAATTTTTTTACTTCCATTGTCGATCCACGGACAATACGGGCAAACATAGGGATCGAGAAGAATCCAACAGCAATAGTTACATTAATAAGACTTGGTCCCAATGCGCTGACAATTGCTAAAGCTAGTAATATACCAGGAAAGGCAAGCATGATATCTAAAATACGACTTATAATCGAATCAATCCATTTTCCATAGTAGCCTGAGATAAGGCCGAGGATTGTCCCAATTGTCCCGCCAAACAACACGGCTGAAATACCAACACCAATCGATAAACGGGAGCCATATAATATTCGACTTAAAATATCTCGTCCTTTGTCATCTGTACCCATTAAATGATCTAAACTTGGTCCTTGTAATTTTTGATCTAACTGAACATCGAATGGATCATAAGGAGCTATAATTGGCCCGATAAGAAACATCAATATATATAGAAGAATGATGATACCCCCTGCGGCGGCAGCCTTATTTTTTTTGATTTTGTTTAGGAATGAGACAAGATTTTTTTTTCTAGAAGCCTTACGTGCATTCACTAAAACAGCATGGTCGATAGTAGTAGTTACTTTATCCATAATGAAACTCCTTTTCTATTTGATTTGTTTTCAATTTAGTGAAAAGCGTAAAGAATGTAAATATTATAGGGAGTATTAGTCAGAAAATTTAAAAAACAAGTAAAAATTTTAAAAAACAAGTGAATTTTATTTCTTTATAATTCGAAATGTAAGGACCACAACATAAAAGGAGGAAATGTCTATGAAGAAAATGAAGCTTGTTTTATTCATGACACTCATTACTGTTCTAGTTTTGCAGGCGTGCTCAACTGCTAGTAATAAGAGTGTAGAGGGTTCCAATGAGGAGGCTAAAAGTGTAGGAGGGGAATTAGTTGTTTTAAGAGCATCAGATGCAACAAGCCTTGATCCTCACTTTATTACAGATATTCCGTCAGCGAATATTATTCATGGCAAAGTATATGAAACACTTGTTGCTTTTGATAGAGATCGTAAAATTGCTCCATTACTTGCAAAAGAGTGGGAACAGAAAGATGATGTCACTTGGACGTTTATTTTAAATGAAGGTATTAAATTCCATGATGGAGCAGATTTTAATGCTGAGGCTGTAAAAGCTACATTCGATCGCATTTTAGATCCTGAGACTGGGTCACCTCAGCGTGATAAATTATCAATGATTAGTGAAGTAGTAGTAGACGATACGTTTGTGGTTACGTTGAAATTAAAAGAGCCTTATGCACCACTTTTATCAATTTTAGCAAGTCAGGAAGGTAGTATGATTAGCCCGAAAGCTATTGCAGAAGAGGGAGATCAATTAGCAACACATCCAGTAGGGACAGGTCCATTTGTATTTGATTCTTGGAAAACGGGTCAAGAAATTACATTAAGTTCAAATAAGGACTACTGGGGTACGGTACCAAAAGTAGATAAAGTAACATTTAAAGTAGTACCTGAGGACTCTACACGTTTAGCAATGATTGAAAGTGGAGAAGCACATATCGCTGAGCAAGTACCAGTAACTGAAATTGATCGTATTGAAAATTCGTCAACTATGAATCTATTCCGAGCAGAAGGACTGGCAGTAGAATTTATCGGTTTCAATGTAAAAGATGCACTGTTATCTGATGTCAAAGTACGTCAAGCAGTTAGTTATGCAGTAGACCGTGAAGCAATTATTAGTGGTATTTATGATAATGTTGGCACACTTGCAAATTCCGCAATGAGTCCAAAAATTATCGGTTACTCTAGTGAGACAAAGCCATATGATTACGATGTAGTCAAAGCAAAAGAACTATTAAAGGAAGCGGGTGTTAAAGAAGGAACAAAAGTAAAATTACTAACGAGCGACCGTAAAGAGCGTATTAATATGGCAGAGGTTATTCAATCTCAATTGAAGGGCATTGGTCTTGACGTTGAAATTCAAGTTATGGAATACGGCGCATTTATTTCTGAAATTACGAAAGAACAACACCAAATATTTATTAGTGGCTGGGGTAATGCAACTGGCGATGCTGATTATAACCAATTTAATCTATTCCATACTGCTTCTATGGGGCCTCCTGGAAACCATTTCTACTATTCAAATCCAGAAATAGACAAGCTAATTGAGCAAGGACGTTCTGAATCAAATCAAGAGGCACGTAATGAAATCTACAAAAAAGCAATGCAAATGGAGTTAGATGATGCTGTTTATATTCCAGTTCGAAACTACGAGCACTTAGCTGTTTATAGTAATGCTGTCAAAGGGTTCTGGTTAGATGCGTCAAACTATACGATGATTAGTGGCGTTGAAATTGTAGAATAATCAAACTTGGTGAAACCTAAAAATACCAATGAGGAGGAAACTATGAATAAATTACTGCTGAAAAATGTGAGATTAGAAGAGGCATTTGAGCATGAAAATGAATGCATTGTTGCAACTCGTACTGCTATTTATGATGTTCTAATTGTAGATGGATATGTTCAACAAGTAGATAAAAATATAGTAGTTGATGGCAATGTTGAAATAGTAGATGCTCAGAAGCAATTATTAGTCCCTTCTTTCCGAGAAATGCATATTCATATTGATAAAACTTATTTTGGTGGGGAGTGGCAAGCGCCAAGACCTATTACAAAAGGGATATTAACGCGCATTGAGGAAGAAAAAACACTGCTTCCTAAACAATTACCAACCGCGGCTTATCGGGCTGAGGAAATGGTCAAGTGGTTAATTTCACAAGGGCATACACATATACGGTCGCATTGTAATGTGGACCCACAAATTGGAACCAAGCATATTGAAATTACAAAGCAAGTACTAGAAAAATATCAAAATCAAATTACTTATGATATTGTGGCTTTCCCACAGCATGGTTTACTGCGCTCTAATGTGGAGGGACTTATCCGTGAGGCGATGGCAATGGGTGCAACGCTTGTTGGAGGAGTTGACCCATCCATTGTAGATAGAAATATTGAGAAGTCATTGCAAACAACGATGGCCATTGCCCAAGACTACCATGCAGGGATAGATATTCATATTCATACAGCTAATACTTTAGGTGAATTTGAATTTTATAAACTAATAGAATTAACAAAACAGGCGAAAAAAGAAGGACAAGTTACGATTAGTCATGCAATGGCGCTTGCGGATTTAGAGCAAGCGCGATTAGAGAACTTAGTTCAGGCAATGGCTGCTGTTCAAATGGATGTTACAACAACGGTACCAACGGATATTAATCGCTCGACGATACCGATTCCATACCTTTATAACAATGGTGTAAACGTTTCTGTTGGACATGACAGTTTAACAGATCATTGGTCTCCTTATGGTACAGGAAACACTATTATGAAATTAAATGTAATGGCGGAGAGATTCCGTTTTATCGATGAATATTCATTAAGTCGCGCTTGGAAATATGCTTCGGGTGGCATTACACCATTGAATGATGCAGGAGAACGAGTTTGGCCACAGGTTGGTGATAAAGCCAATATGCTTTTAGTAGATGGAATTAGTACTGCACATGTTGTAGCAAGAAGATGCCCTATTTCTACAGTTATTTCACAAGGATATATTATTCACCAACAGGAAATTGGAGAGTTGAAAGGAGAATACAGATGAAGCACTGGCTTACAAATGTTCTACTTGAAACAGGAGAATATCTAAAAGAAAATGGTACTGTCGGTACAAAGGTGGAGCTTTTTCACCTTGAAATTACAGATGGCTTTATTTCTCAAATGGTACCAGCAACAGAAACCATTGATTCTCTAGATGAAGTAACAGATATGAAAGGGAAGCTGCTATTACCAGCCTTTAAAGAAATGCATAATCACTTAGATAAGACATACTTGTCCTTACCGTGGAAAGCATGCGTGCCTGTGAAGAACTTAAAGGAACGCTTGGCTCGTGAAGCACAAGAATTATCGATTCTTGCAACGACTGGTAAACAACGAGCAACAGCCATGATTGAGAAAATTCTCAATAATGGTGCCAATCATATCCGTACACATGTCAATATCGATCCGTACATTGGCTTAAAAAACTTAGAGGGTGTACTAGAGGCATTAGAAGATTATAAAGATGTTGTGACATCAGAAGTTATTGCCTTTCCACAGCATGGCTTACTAAGAGACGATGTGCCTAAATTATTACGTGAAGCCTTGCGCAATGGGGCAACGATGATTGGTGGGCTAGATCCTGCTGGCATAGATAATTCGATTGAGCCTTCTCTTTATGAAGTAATGAATATTGCACAAGAATTTAACGTAGATGTTGATATTCACCTCCATGATGGAGGCCATGTGGGTTATTATACAATCGATAAATGGATAGATATTGTAGAGGATGCAAACTATCAGGGGAGAACGGCTATTAGTCACGCCTTTTCACTTGGAGATGTATCGGCTTTGGAACAGCACAAAATTGCAGATCGTCTAGCACAACAGCAAGTAAAAATTATGTCAACGGTGCCATTTGATTTGAGACGATTAATCCCACCGATTGACTTACTAACAGAGCATGGAGTAGATGTTCGCTTTGGTTGTGATGGTTTTTATGATTCATGGAGTCCAAATGGCTCGGGAGATATTTTAGAAAAAGCAACAACTTTTGCAGATAATACACGTAAGCTAGATGAGCGTTCTATTCGACAAACCTTAAAATATATTACAAATGGTGTCACACCATTGGATGGCAATGGTCAAAAGGTTTGGCCAAACGTGCAAGATGAAGCGAGCTTTGTTTTCTTTGACGCCATTTCTAGCGCTGAAGTCATTGCACGTAAACCATCCAAACGGGTGGTGATGTCAAAAGGCAAGTTTATCAATTAAGTATCAATCTAAATCCCCCTTATTTAGATTACATAGCAAACTAGAAAATTTTCTAGTTTGCTATACTTATGTTTTAATAGATAGGAAGAAATACAAGAAAGGGAAGTAGATGTTTAAAAGAATTCATCATTAACGATGTAGAAGTCTCTTATATACAGGTGTGATAAATATGAAGCAACTAACAATCTATATGATTTTATTTAGCTGTGTATTTTTTTGGGCCAGTAACTTTATTATTGGCTCTATTTTAATTGAACATTGGTCTCCGATCATGGTTGCCATTTTTAGATTAATTGTCATTGTCCTATTTTTAGGCTGCATTAGTTGGAAGGCTATTATTCGTACAAGATTAACACGCAATGACCTCCTATTACTAATCATTGCAGGGATACTAGGTGTTTCCATCAATCACTTTAGCTTTTACGCAAGTCTTCAGCATACCTCTCCTATTACCGCGGCTTTAATTTTAGCCTGCGCACCGATTGTCACGTCTTTGCTTAATAAAATGATGTATCAGGAATCACGAAACGGTATATTTTGGCTAGGTGCAATCATTTCGTTCGTAGGAGTTGGCCTCATCCTTACTAAGGGAGCCCTCATCACCATTTCTATAGGGAAGGGGGAGGTGCTAAGTTTAATAACGATGCTAAGCTTTGCCTTATTCCTTATTATTGTGAATCATCTCAGTCTGAAATTGTCAGCTCAGTCCATCACCTTCTATACAAACTTAATCGGTTTGCTAGTGCTTGTACCATTTTCGTTTACAATGTGGACACAAACAAATTGGCAAGTAGCATACCCTTATTGGATTCTACTCATTTTATCAGCGGTTATTATTCATGGGATTAGTAATTTATTATGGAATCAAAAAATGAAGGAGATTGGCTCAACGAATGCTTCGCTATTATTGAATTTTGAGCCAGCTATCGCAATGCTATTAAGTGCAATTTTTTTAAAGCAATTTCCTACAAGTGTCCAAATATACGGCTCCTTATTGATTTTACTAGGAATTCTACTATGTATTTACTATAAGGAAATAAGAACTTTACTTTTTATGAAAAGAAAAATAACTTAAACAATCTTTTTTTCCGTACAGTATGTTGGAAATGTTTCTAGCATGCTGTTTTTTTCTGTATATATTGTTTTTTTGAAAAAATAATATGTCTTAAAAAAGGGTCTTGTTCTAGCATGTTTGTCACCTGATAGAAGCGAATTATTCTGTTACAGAGTGTTGAGTGTTCAACTTTAAGTTGAAAAAATATATATTTGAATAATAAAAATGTAGAGATATTGAAAGTGATTTAAAAATTATACATTCCATGTATTGTTATAAAAATATCATTTTACAAATATAAGTAAAAAAACAGTCGTTATTATATTTTTAAGGTTATTTTTAATGATGAAAATTTTGTTCGTTTCTATTGTAAATTTCTCTCTTATTCTAAAAATTTCTACATTATATCTTTAGCGTCTGCTTCGTTTTAAGTGATAGAGAGGTACTGTTAGAAATGGTGAAAAGAGACGTATACATCTAGTGAATGTGAAAATATGCACAAAAATAATTATCTCAATATAATTAATAGTTATTTATAAAATAGAGTAGAAAAGTAATAATAGCTAAATGGTGTAATGTTTTTTGTAGGATAAACGCTGTTCTGCTTAGAGACTGTAAGGGTTATGTGATGAAATACACTAATGGGAAAACAAAATACTTTTTGGAGAAATAATATTTTTTAGAAAAACATCTTGCATTTGAATAATTCTAAGTGGTAAATTGTTTTACATGGACGTTCATAGAATTTTCACAGGTAGCAAAAGAGGGGAGAAATGAGAATTTATGAATAAAAATAGATGGTTAATTGCATTATCTGCAATCGCTATTCACCTTTCAATCGGTGGAGCCTATGCATACAGTGTATACAAGCTACCGATTGTCACAGAAATGGGATGGAGTGAAACAAAGGTAACGGTTGCCTTTACCATTATGATGGGGCTTGCTGGGTTTTCAGCTGCATTATTTGGTAGTTTAGTAGAGAAAATGGGACCACGTAAATCGGCGATGGTAGCAGCTGTCTTATTTGGAGCAGGACAAGCTGGTGCAGGTGTAGCGATTTCAATGGATTCTGTCGTGTTGTACTGGTTAACATATGGTGTACTAAGTGGATTAGGTATGGGGATTGGTTATATTGCGCCAGTATCAACGCTTGTAAAATGGTTCCCAGATCGACGAGGTCTAGCAACAGGGATGGCCGTACTTGGGTTTGGATCTGGTGCCCTGATTACTGCACCAGTGGCAGCAAACTTAATGGAGGCAGTTGGCATCTCTACAACATACTTTATTTTAGGTGCAAGTTATTTCACGTTAATGATTTTAGGGGCTTCATATATAGCGCCGCCTAAGCCTGGTTATATGCCAGCTAATATGAAGGCAGCAGCCGATAACGGCAAAGGAGTAGTAAAGAAAGATTTAGCAGTTATGTCAGCACGTGAGGCTGTCAAAACAAAGCATTTCTGGATGCTATGGTCTATGCATTTAGTTAATGTTACAGCAGGAATTATGATGATATCTGTTGCCTCACCAATGGCGCAGGAAATTGTTGGCCTATCAGTCGCAGGAGCAGCAGCGATGGTAGGAATCATGGGGTTATTTAATGGTGGTGGTCGTTTAATCTGGGCGGCTGTGTCTGATTATATTGGGCGTTCAAATGTTTTTGTTATTTTCTTTACAGCACAGCTAATCACATTTATCGTTTTACCACATACTACAAACGTAATTATTTTCCAAGCACTTATTTTCTTAGTAGTTAGTTGCTATGGTGGAGGGTTCTCAAATTTACCTGCTTTTGCAAGTGATTTATTTGGAACAAAGCAACTGGGTGTTATTCATGGGTATTTATTAACAACTTGGTCATTGGGTGGTATTTTCGGACCGTTGTTAGTAAGCACAATTAAAAATGCTTATGGAAGCTATATTCCTGTATTCTATGTATTTGCAGGTTTAATCGCTGCTTCATTAATCATTTCATTAACATTACGTGCAGATGTACGTAAACAAACAGCTTTAAAAGCGGCACAAAATGTTGGAGACGTTTCCGCTACTCAATAATATATTTTTGGGATAACTGTATAGGTGTCATTTCGCACGTGGCACTTATATAGTTATTTTTTTGCTTTTGTTGTTATATAACAATATTCAATTACTTATTTAATGTATAACAGCGCATTTCTGATGTCAATACCATTACTGGAAATAAAAAGATTTCTTTATTAAAAGAGAAAATTTGTAACGAAAGAGGAGATAAGGGATAAACAGCTAAAATTTGAATCTTTTCTCAAGGGTAATCGTATATAAAGTATTTAGGGAGGGATTTACTATGGGGAAATTTTCTTTAGATGAATTTGTTCAAAAAACACAGCAGGATGATCTTGAAAATGATTATTTTGAATTGGAAACTGAGCGTGTATTAGAGGTAAATTTAAACGGTGAAGTATGGTCCAAAATGGGCGCAATGATTTCCTATACAGGAGACATTAAATTCGAACGTGAGCGCGTATTGGAGCACGGACTTGGTAAGATGTTTAAGAAGGCTTTAACAGGTGAAGGTACACAATTGATGAAAGCGAGCGGGAAGGGTAGACTTTATTTAGCAGATCAAGGCAAGAAAGTAACCGTCTTCGATTTGAAAAATGACAGTCTCTGCGTTAATGGTAATGATCTGCTCGCATTTGAGCCTAGCATCAACTGGGATATACGTTTAATGCGAAAAATGGCTGGCATCATGTCAGGTGGCTTATTTAATGTAACGTTACAAGGTACAGGAAAAGTAGCGATTACAACACATTTCGAACCATTAACCTTATTAGTAAAACCTGGCGAAACAGTATATACTGATCCACATGCTACGGTTGCGTGGTCAGGTAATTTAACACCTGAGTTTAAAACAGATATCAGCTTCCGTACATTTATCGGTCGTGGGAGTGGCGAATCAATCCAGATGGCGTTTTCGGGTGAGGGCTTTGTCATTATCCAACCATTTGAGGAAGTATATATGTCTAGTGAAAGCTAAAAAAAGCGTGTCCGTTTTGTCCGGACACGCTTTTCTTCTATTATTTTAATGCAGCGTGCATACCTGCAATGCGTCCTGTTACTAAGGCTGAGGTAATATTATATCCCCCTGTATAGCCGTGAATATCTAGAATTTCACCACAGAAGAATAATCCTTCTTTTCTCTTTGAAGCCATTGTTTTTGGTTCAATTTCTTTTACGGAGACACCACCGCCCGTAACAAATGCTTTATCAAGTGATTGTGTGCCACTTACCGTCAATGTGAAGTTAACGAGTAAACGCGCTAGGTGACGAATTTTATCTTGGGATAATTCAGCCCCCGTTAATTGTACATCGATATTGGCCCGTTCACATAAAAATAATAGCCAACGTTCAGGAGCAATACCTTTCCAAGCATTTTTCACAGCCTTTTTCGGATCTTCTTTAATCAACTTATTTAAATATTGGAGACATGTTTCTTCATTATAATTAGTTAAAGTTTGTATACGCATTGTCACGGGCTCGTAGCCTGTTTTCATTAATTCTTTCACAACGAATTGGCTACAGCGTAAAACGGCAGGACCGCTTAAGCCAAAGTGCGTAAAGAGCATATCCATTTGATGGGTAACGAGTACCTTACCTTTTTTATTTAGCACAGAGACAGCAACATCACGCAATGCAAGACCCTGTAGTTCACGTGATAAAATAAAGTCCTCTTTCGATATGACAGGGACTTCTGTTGGGAATAATGTTGTGATTGTATGGCCAGCCCGTTCTGCCCATGGATAGCCATCACCTGTCGAGCCTGTTTGTGGGACAGCCTTGCCACCAACGGCCACAATGACGGCTTGGCTACGAATTTCTGAGCCATCTGCAAGGCGCACACCCAAAATTTTTTCTTCATCCATAACAAGCTTGTTAACGGCTGTGTGTAAACGAACTTCAACATGTAAACGTTGAAGCTGACGAATTAGCGCATCGACAACATCTTGTGCTCGGTTAGATACCGGAAACATTCTACCATGATCCTCTTCTTTTAAAGACACACCAAGCCCTTCAAAAAATGCGATAATATCTTCATTATTATAAACGGTAAAAGGACTATAAAGGAAACGGCCATTACCAGGTATATGTTTTACTATTTCTTCAACAGGCAAACGATTGGTCACATTACAGCGCCCGCCGCCAGAAATGGCTAATTTTTTGCCAAGTTTTGCACCTTTTTCTAACAATAAAACTTTCTTTTTCCGCTCTCCAGCAGCAATCGCCGCCATTAAACCAGATGGGCCACCACCGATCACGATTACATCATACATAGTTAGAAACTCACTTTCTTTTCAATTTAGGAATCTTTCCTATTATACATGAAGTCTATATAGAGGAGGGGCTTCTTTGACATTGAAAATATTAGCAAAGTGTTTTATAATTCTTTATCCCTTCCCTCGTGTAGAAGGGGATTTTATAGTAGAATGAAACACAATAAATTTTATTATACAATTATATCGATGAAAGTTTCCTTTATTAGCATTGTCAGCATGAAATGAATGTCTTTTCATGCTATTATGGTAAAGGTTATGCACTAAATTATGAGGTGAAAATAGAATGTGCGGATTTATAGGTTATATTAATGGAACAAATGTGATTGATCATCATCAAACAATTGAAAATATGATGAATACAATTATTCACCGCGGGCCAGATAGTGGTGGTATTCATAGTGACGATACAGTAACGTTAGGATTCAGACGATTAAGTATTATTGATTTATCGGATGTAGCGAATCAACCACTATATAGTGAAGACGGCAATATTGTGCTTGTATTTAATGGAGAAATTTTTAATTTCCAAGAGCTACGTGCAGATCTGATTGAAAAAGGACATACCTTTAAAACGCAATCAGATAGTGAAGTTATTATTTATGGTTATGTAGAATACGGTGTAGATTTTGTGAAAAAGCTACGTGGTATGTTTGCTTTCTGTATTTGGGATAAAAAGAATGATTTACAATTCATTGCTCGTGATGGCTTTGGCATTAAACCATTGTATTACTCTGAACATACAACAGACGGTACGTTTATTTTTGGTTCTGAAATTAAATCATTTTTACCACATCCTTCATTTATTAAAGAATTAAATAAAAAGGCATTACGTCCTTATTTAACATTCCAATATTCTTCGATGGATGAGACCTTCTTTAAAGGGGTCTTTAAATTACCACCAGCACACTATATGCTTATTCAAAATGGCAAAAAGCAAATTGTGCAATATTGGGATAAAAAATTCCATGCAAAAGAAGCTTCCATTGAAAAATACATTGAAGAAATTCGTACAACTGTTAAAGAATCAGTAGAGGCACATAAAATCAGTGATGTAAAAGTTGGTTCTTTCTTATCGGGGGGTATTGACTCAAGTTATATTACTTCATTATTGCGTCCCGATAAATCATTCTCAGTTGGGTTTGCTGATTATGAAGATATGTTTAATGAAACGAACCTCGCAAAAGATTTATCGGATACACTAAATATTCAAAATGAACGTAAATATATTACAGCAGACGAGTGCTTTGAAGCTCTTCCGAAAATCCAATGGCATATGGATGAGCCGCAATCGAATCCTTCTTCTGTACCACTGTACTTCCTTTCAGAGCTAGCCTCTAAAGATGTAACAGTTGTCCTATCAGGTGAAGGAGCGGATGAAATTTTTGGTGGCTACTCTTGGTATCAAAACTCAGGAAGAATGCAAAAATATGAAAAACTTCCATGGGGTGTTCGTAAAACGTTACGGGGAATAGCAGAAGCTCTACCTAAAAGCCAATATACTAACTTCCTCATTAAAGGTGGTCAAACGGTAGAAGAACGCTTTATAGGAGAAGCAGTAGTTTGGGATGAAGTAGATGCGATTAATGTTTTAAAGCCTGACTATAAAAATGCACCATCTGTAAAATCGATTACAAAACGTATTTATGACGAAGTACCAGGCGAAGATGATGTGACGAAAATGCAATACTTAGATTTAAATCTTTGGATGCCAGGAGATATTTTATTAAAAGCTGACAAGATGAGTATGGCGCATTCGATTGAATTACGTGTACCATTCTTAGATAAAGAAGTTATGGAATTAGCTAAAAATATTCCATCTCAATATCGTGTCAACGACATTGATACAAAATATGTTCTACGCCAAGCTGCACATCAAGAATTACCAGAAGAATGGGCAAAACGTCCAAAGTTAGGCTTCCCAGTGCCAATTCGCCACTGGTTGCGTGAAGAGAAATACTACAATATGGTAAAAGAAATGTTTACAACTGACTTTGCCAATGAATTCTTTGATACAAAACAATTGGTTGGCTATCTAGATGAACACTATGAAGGAAAAGCAAACCGTGGCCGTTATATTTGGACAGCCTATGTATTCCTAGTATGGTATAAAAAGTTCTTTGTGGACATGTAATAATGAAATGAGCTTTAATCGGTGGGGTTTTTGTAATCCTCACCGATTATTTTCAGGTCTTTTTTCATCAAGTATACTTTTAAATGAACTTTTTGTTGTTTTTATGCGTCTCATTTCCTATAAATATGTTAAGATTACAGTTGGTTTACTTATGAAACATACATGCTATAGCGCTTGTATGTTGTTACTTCAAAAAATAATAAAAAGATTTATAGGTCAGCTTTTGAGTATTTCTATAATATTGATTTTACAATGAATGGATGGGTATGATGTCCAATTTAATGAAAGGTACTGCGATATTAACATTGGGGATGTTTTTATCGAAGGTGCTCGGATTAATTTATATTTTCCCGTTTTATGCAATTGTTGGAGAGAAAAATATCGCGCTCTATCAGTATGCATACATCCCTTATTCTATTATGCTGGCAATTGCCATTTCAGGTGCGCCCATTGCCGTCTCTAAATTTGTTTCTAAATACAATGCAATGGGGGACTATCAATCAGGTCGTAAACTGATGAAATCGGGCATAATCATTATGATGATGACCGGTTTTGCAGCATTTATTGCACTCTTCTTCCTTGCTACGCCTATTGCGGGATTGGTTATTAAGAGTGAAGAACAAGTTTTTACAGTAGATCAGATTGCATCGGTTATAAGATGGGTTAGTTTTGCCTTAATCGTTGTACCATTTATGAGTCTTTGGCGAGGTTTCTTCCAAGGCTATGACAAAATGGAGCCTACCGCTGTATCACAATTAGTGGAGCAAATTGTGCGAATTGTCGTGTTACTAGGTGGTTCCTTTATCGTGGTTGTTGTGTTCAAAGGTAAACCTGAGACAGCCATTTCCTTTGCCGTATTTGCAGCCTTTATCGGAGCAATTGGTGGCTTAGGTGTTCTATATTATTATTGGAAAAAATATCAGCCTGAATTTAACTTACTACGCAGTCAAAGTGTAACCTCTACACAGCTGCCAATGTCCAATATTTATAAAGAAGTTATTACCTACTCCATACCAATGGTGTTTGTAGGTGTAGCCAATCCACTATTCCAATTAGTCGATATGCTTACTTTTAACGGGGCCATGACATCTATTGGCTTGGCTGAGGTGACAGATACCTATTTATCGATGATTAATTTTATGACACATAAGGTAGTTATCATTCCTGTCATGCTAGCAACAGGTTTTTCGATGGCACTTGTCCCAACCATTACAAAATATTACACACAGGGTGAATATTTATCCTTGCGTCATGCGATGGATAAAACCTATCAAATTTTAATCTTCATTACATTGCCAGCAGTGGTTGGTATTTCTCTGTTAGCAAATGAGATTTACTTTATGCTTTATTCCGAAAGTGAAATGGGTGCGATGATTTTAGCCCATTATGCACCTGTGGCCATTTTATTTGCGTTATTCCAAGTCACAGCAGCCCTATTACAGGGAATTGATTTTCAAAAATGGATTGTTTTCAGCTTATTATCAGGTATTTTCGTTAAGCTAGCGTTAAATATCCCATTAATTCGTTTGTTGGAGGCAGATGGTGCAATTGTAGCAACTGCTATCGGGTATAGTGTATCAATTCTTATTAATATACTTGTGCTACGTAAAACATTAAATTATCGATCAGAAATGGTCGTTCGGCGAGTCCTGTTAATTGCATTATTGACGATGGCAATGGCAATCAGTGTGTTGATTGTGCATAAGCTACTAGAATTACTAATGGGTCCTGTCGATAGTAAATTCTCTGCATTACTGTTCTCAGTTATTTGTGCAGTTGTTGGAGTGGCTGTCTACGGCTTCTTGTCACTTCGTATAGGTTTAGCACAGAAGCTATTAGGTGAACGGTTGACTCGTATTATGAGCAAGCTGGGAATGAAATAGGAGTGGTAAGATGCGTTTAGATAAATTACTTGCAAATATGGGGTATGGCTCGCGCAAGGAAGTTAAGCAGCTATTAAAGCAAAAAGCTGTCACAGTAGACGGTGCTTCTGTCAAGGATGCTGCCATGCATGTAGATCCAGAACAGCAAAATGTATCCGTCTATGGAGAGCGTGTCATTTATACGGAGTTTGTCTATTTTATGATGAATAAACCACCAGGTGTTATTTCTGCAACAGAAGATTTAAGAGATGAAACAGTTATTGACTTACTGGAGCCAGTAGACCAGCATTTTCAACCTTTTCCGGTTGGCCGACTCGATAAAGATACAGAAGGCTTACTGGTATTAACGAATGATGGCATATTAGCTCATAATTTATTGTCTCCTAAAAAACATGTGCCAAAGGTTTATTACGCACATATTGAAGGTGTTGTAACGGAAGAGGACGTAGAGAAGTTTGCGAATGGTGTGGAGCTAGATGACGGGTATATGACAAAGCCTGGAAAGCTTGTCATTCTCAAATCTGCACCACAATCTGAGATTGAGTTAACCATTCAGGAGGGCAAGTTTCATCAGGTGAAGCGAATGTTCGAGGCTGTAGGGAAACGCGTAACCTATTTAAAACGTATATCTATGGGGAATCTAAAGTTAGACGATCAACTGGAGCTAGGTGAATATCGTGAGCTAACTGTAGAAGAATTAGACTGCTTACAAAATAACCCTTAACATGTTCCTCGGTGCTGACTTAGCATCGGGGATTTTTATATACAGCCTTATAACCGTAACTGTATAATATGTAATGTGTTATCTTAATATAGTGAAGAAACGTATCATTCTCTAAGATATTTCCAAAAAATGATGGTGAAAATAAGTAGAGGGCGGGCCAATAAATGAAGAACCTGCGAATTAAATTATTACTATCTTTAATAGCTTTTGCAGTCATACTTGTTGCTGTGATTTCGTATGTGAATAGGCAAATATTAGCTGACGATATAGAAGAACAAGTAGCCAGAAATAGAGTGTTAATAGAAAATCATATTCTTACAGATATGCGAGCTGTAGATAATGCGCACTTATATTTTGATGCAAATATGTCAGACGAAATGGAGCAGGAACTTAGAGCTTTAAAAAACTATTATCGTGAGAACCCTAATGTTGCTACATGGGATTTACAACAATTGAAAAATAAACATGATATGGATATATACATATTAGATCAGACTAATACAGTGTTATACACAACATTTGATAAAGATATAGGTTTCAATTTTTCTAAGTGCTGTCAACGTTTTTCTGCCTTATTGGATGAACGGCGTGCGAGTGGAGAATTTTTCACAGACGGAATAGACATTTCCACAACGACAGGAGAATACCGAAAATTTGCCTACCTTGCGACACATGATAAGAAATATCTACTTGAACTAAGTATAGACTTATTGAAAAACCCAGTCTTTCAAACCTTTAACTTTGAAAAAACTTCAGAATATTTGGTAGCGAAATATGTTGATTTAGTAGAAGTGCAAACGATTAGTGCTGGTGGGGTTTTCTTTAATGATTCAAAATCGAAGCGGATAACCGTTCAAGAACAATCCGAACAGTTTCAGAAATATTTTGAGCTAGCAAGGAAGAAGATGCAGCCTGTCGAGTATCAAGAAGCATTTAATCAGGGTTATATGGAAACGCATCTTTTTTTACCATATGAAGCAGAGACGGTCAGAGGGGAGTCTTCCCACAGAATTGTTTATGTGAAGTATGCTAATTTCACAAAAATGGAAGCGCTTCAAAAAAACACAAAACAGTTTTGGGTTTTATTAACCATTGCTTTAATAACTGCCTTTGTCATGCTGTTAGTTATCAATAAAATACTCTCTAAAACAATCCATCTCGCCACTTTTGATCCGTTAACAGGTGTCTATAATCGAGCGACCTATATTCGAAAAATGGATAGCTTACTAAAGAAACGAAAATTAAATAGACCTGGACTATTGTTAATCGATTTGGATAATTTTAAACAAGTAAATGATCAATTTGGCCATGCGGAAGGCGATCAGATCCTAATTGGAACAGCCAAAATCCTAAAAAAAGTAGTGAAAAAAGACGGATTTGTCGTAAGATTTGGTGGCGATGAATTTGCCATGGTTTTGTACGATACAACAGAGCATCATATGCAGCAGGTAGCAGATGCTATCTTGACGCAAATAAGGACTCTTAAATTGGAAGATCATGCCATTCAAAAATGGTCCGTTCTATCAGTGAGTATGGGGGGGGCTATCTATCATCATCCCGAAGATTCAGAAATGAGCTTATTTGAACGAGCAGATCGAGCACTCTATCAATCGAAAAATGCTGGTAAAGACCAATATTCTAGCTTTGTCGAAGTGGCAGAGGTCGAAGATACCAAGATTTAAAAAAACGCCCCATACTATAGATAGCAAGGTGAGCTATTTTATAGATATGGAGCGTTTTTTAATGTGTTGATGTTTTAGATCGATAAAAGATACAGCTACATAATACAAGAATGGCAATAATTGCAAACATGGCACCCATATAGTGCGTTAATAGCCAACCTCCAATAATGGGTCCTATAAAGCCCCCTAAATTTTTAAATTGTGCAGCGCCAAGGTAGGTCGCTTTTTGGGTGTCAGGCGCAATTTCATCAATCATGACATTCATTGTAGGGAAGGCAAAGATTTCGCCAATTGTAAAAATAATCATCGCGATGATATAGAGTGTATAGTTGCTAGAGAACCCAAACATAAATAGTCCGATAGCAAAAAACAGAATACCGACTAATAGAGTGGCGGAGGATGAAAATCGTTCAGACACAATACTAATAGGCAATTGTAATAATAAGACGACCGCTGCATTGAGTGAAATCAATAGGGAATACAATTTTGTCCCATTTTCAACGGTTAATTCAATAACTTGTGGTAATGTCGAATCAAATTGAGAGTAGCCAATATTGATAAGGATTGCTCCAAAAATAAAGCTAAGTAACACACGATTTGTTAAAAGGATTGTGAAGGTATGCAATATTTTTGTTTGAGTTACAGCTTTTTGTTGTTGCATTTGATAACGATTTAACACGAAAAATAAAAATACAGCGTAAATTATATACATAATACCTGTTAGCATAAAAGGTATACTAGGACTTGCTAACTGAGAGATATAGACGCCTATTATTGGACCAATGACTGCGGCAATATTAATGGCCGTGTAACGTAATGAAAAAAGTCTTTTCCGTTTATCAGCAGGTGTAAAATCAATCATTAATGCCTGAGTGGAAGGTTCAAAAAATGAGCGACAAAGACCATTCAAGGCGTTGAATAGAATAAATAACCAAACCGTATGGACAGTGGCAAAGCCAAAGAATACGAGGCTCCACACTATAATCGTTATTAGAATGACACTTTTCCTTCCAAAACGATCCGTTAAATATCCACCGAAAAACCCGCCAACAGTGGAAATAAGGGGTGCAATACCAATTGTCAATCCAATTTGTAAAGGAGTGGCTTCAATTTCATTATGTAAATAAATAGCTAAAAAAGGCATTGCCATAAAGCTTGCAATCCGTGTGAAAACTGTTCCACCTAAAATAATCCAAACTAATGGATGAAACAAATTTGACAGTTTCATATAAAGCCCTCCTCTCAACAATTTAGAATGTTTCGAGTTTAACGGATTGTTAAGAAACTGTAAATAGTCAAAATATTCTCTAGAGATACACGTCAGTGAAATAAACTAAATGACTGAACGAGCTACACTTCATTTAAAAGAGAAAAATGAGACAGAGCTACTACGTAGAAGACCGTTCAATTTGTTAGCTTATTTCCCTGCCGATTCAACACGATAAAAATTATCTAATAATCTTCTAACAACAAAAAAAGAATGACCCCGACGAAAGGTCATTCTTTTCCATACACAATGCTTTACGCATTCTACGTAAAACTAAGACGTCAATTTTACTTTTTTCTTCGTCGTTGTCCATCTGCCTCGACTTGGACTCGTCACCAAATCGTTAAAGGCTAACACGTTCAAATCTCTTTGAACGGTGCGAGGAGTGATACTAAACTCTTCGACTAAATCCTGTGTAGACACGGTTCCTTTGTCTAAAATAAACATGTACACGTCTTTAATACGATTAAGCATTCGATCAGTAGTTGGTTTCATTAAATGAACCACTCCTTCATCTTAATTCTCTTGGCAAAGACTAGCGGACGACAATATGTGCGGAGTGCACTTAGGCTATTAAGTAGCTGCCTTAGACATCCCCTTTTCTAATTTTTATGTCAGAACAATTATTCTGATAACTTCATTATATAGAAAAACTACATGATTTTCTAGTGAATGCAAGAGAAATTTACAATAGAAACATAAAATTTTCACTGTATTTTGTGGGAATACGTGAAAAACATGCTATATGTGGTAGTGTCAGTAGAAGTTACTGAAAATAGTTGTCAGAAAGAGGATTGTCATATATGTTGTAAGGTGTAGAATAATGTTACTACTTGAAGGAGGTACATGGTATGGATTGGTTACAGGCTGCAAAAGAAAGGCAAGATGAATTAGTACAAGAGTTACAGGAGCTTGTGCAAATTAATAGTGTTCTTGATGAGGATACGAAAACTACTGAGGTACCTTTTGGTAATGGTCCACTTCAAGCGCTTGAATGGTTACTTGCGAAGGGCCAAAAAGAAGGGTTACTAACGAAAAATGTTGATAACTATGCTGGACATATAGAAATGGGTACAGGTGAAGAATTATTAGGTATTTTATGTCATGTTGATGTTGTTCCAGTTGGAGATGAAGCTGATTGGACATACCCGCCATTTAGCGGTACTGTAGCTGATGGTAGGCTGTATGCACGTGGTGCAATTGATGATAAAGGCCCTACAGTTGCGGCATGGATGGCTATGAAGCTTGTCAAGGATGCAGGTATTCAATTAGATAAAAGAGTGCGAATGATTATTGGTACGGATGAAGAAACAGGGTTCCGCTGTGTCGACCACTATTTCAAACAGGAGGAAATGCCGTCAATCGGTTTTGCCCCCGATGCAGATTTCCCGCTCATTAATGCTGAGAAAGGCATTGCAGAGCTTGTGTTCTCTCAAAATAAAGTAGGTGATGTAACGAAAGAACAACTACTATTATTTAATGCAGGAAAGCGTCCAAATATGGTACCAGATTTGGCAGAAGCCTCAATTCAGCATGCCTCAGCGGAATTCGAACAGAATTTTCAAACATTCTTAAGCAAAAATCAGCTAGATGGCTCTTTATTAATGGAGGACTCTCGCTATATAATAACTATCAAAGGTAAAGCAGCCCATGCAATGGAACCAGAAAAAGGAATCAATGCAGCTGTTTATCTTGCTGCGTTTTTACAACAAGAGTTGACGACTGAGTCAAGTAAGCAATTTGTCGACTTTATCGCAGATGTTTTTTATCAGGATCATTATGGCCATCAGCTTGAGTTGCAATTCGAGGATGCCATGTCTGGTCAGACAACATTAAATCCAGGCATTGTTAGCTATGATGTCAGTAAAGGTGGCAGTTTAGTGATTAGTATGCGCTATTCTGTATCCTATCCATTCGATGAAAAAATTACGGAGGCTCAACGTTTAGTTGTAAAAAGAGGATTTTCATTAGATATTCAAGACGACTCCAAGCCCCATTATGTCAGTGAAGATGATCCATTTATCCAAACATTAGCGGCTATTTATAGACGTCAATCAGGAGATACAGAAACACCGTTATTATCTACAGGTGGTGGAACGTATGCACGTGTGCTGAAAAAAGGCGTGGCCTTTGGCATGCTATTCCCTGGGGAGCAGGATGTGGCGCATCGGGCGGATGAGTTTGTAGTGATTGAAAATCTTGTAAAAGCAGCGGCTATTTATGCGGAAGCAATTGTTGAGCTTGCGGGAAAAAAATAACATAAAGACGAAAAGGATGAACGGAAAATGGCATATTCATTATGGAATGATCAAATTGTTGAAGAAGGATCTATTGCAATCTCACCAGAAGACAGAGGTTATCAGTTTGGTGACGGTATTTATGAAGTAATTAAAGTTTATAACGGAAATATGTTTACAGCACAAGAGCACATTGATCGTTTCTATGCGAGCGCCGAAAAAATTCGCCTTGTTATCCCTTATACAAAAGATGTTTTACACAAGTTACTACATGAGCTAATTGAAAAGAATAATCTAGAAACAGGACATGTTTATTTTCAAATCACTCGTGGGGCTAATTCACGTAATCACGTTTTCCCGGATGCAAGTATTCCTGCTGTATTAACTGGAAATGTAAAAGCGGGTGAACGTGCATATGAAAACTTTGAAAAAGGTGTTAAAGCCACTTTTGTTGAGGATATTCGTTGGTTGCGTTGTGACATTAAATCTTTAAACTTGCTTGGTGCAGTATTAGCAAAACAAGAAGCTGCGGAGAAAGGTTGTTATGAAGCGATCTTACATCGCGGAGATATCGTGACAGAATGCTCTTCAGCTAATGTTTACGGAATTAAAGATGGAAAACTTTATACACATCCAGCTAATAATTTCATCTTAAATGGTATTACACGTCAAGTCATTTTAAAATGTGCGGAAGAAATTAATTTACCAGTAATCGAAGAGCCAATGACGAAAGCTGATTTACTAACAATGGATGAAATCATTGTGTCGTCTGTATCTTCTGAGGTTACGCCAGTCATTGATGTGGACGGCAACCAAATTGGGGCTGGAGTTCCCGGTGAATGGACTCGTCAATTACAGCAATCATTTGAAGCGAAATTACCACTTTCAATGAATACCAAATAAAAGAACCTTGTAGAGAACTATCTGTATGGATAGTTCTCTTTATTTATGGGTGTAATGTTGGGTCTCGTCATGTAAAATAAAAAGGATAGTAGAATAATCTTACAGATTGAAATTTGTAGAGCAAATGTCGATGTAATGAATACATAAGAATGCATAGACTCTTTTTTACAAAAGGGATCGAGAAAAAAGAGAACTAAAGAGATGGTAAGTAAGAATGGAGTGACCTTTACATGGCACAATTAGTAAAAATACAAGATTATATTTCTCGCTATCAAATTGACTTAGCAAGATATCCTACACAATTTGTACGCTTGAAGAAAAGCCAATGGGACCGTATTAAGCGTCAATGGGAATTGGGCGAAGATATAAGCGAATGGCAACATATTGATAATGAGACAGAAGCGGATACTTTAGAGGAAAAAGAGCGATTTTCCTTCATAAAAAAAATATTTACTGGACGACAAAAAGAAACAGAAGATGTTGAAGATATAGAAATATCAAACGAACTCATAAGTAGTGAGGATACTATTCCAGAAGAAGAAACAACACTAACATTTGAACCTAAGATTGTGTATGCTCCACAATCCATCCATGAACTGAAGCGTATGTTTATTGATCAATTCTTCCATTTCCAAATGAAATGGGCTAGCTCAACATTACGTGAAAAATCATATGTAGATCCTCGCTTCATGCGTGATTCGTTACTACGTACTTTGTTACAAACATTACCAGATAATTTTTTGTTGTTTTATTATCCTATCCTACAAATCAGAAAAGCACCGATTGAGCTTGATGTCGTATTAATGTCTCCGACGGAGTGTATTTGTATTACCGTTTTAGAAGCAGAAAATCAAGCTGTATATGTTGGTGGCAGTGATCGCTTTTGGATGAAAAAAGTAGGAACAAAGGACTTAAAAGTTTTGAATCCAACGATAAACTTAGCACGTATGGAGTCGGTACTATCTCAATTATTTAAAGAAGAAAACATAGATATGCCCATTCGTAAAGTTGTACTAACGCGGAATGGTTATTTTGATTATCCGGGTTCACCGTATGGGGTTCGTTTTGTTGATCGCCGTAATTACGGAGAATGGATGGAGCATTTGCGAAAGGTTTCTTCTCCAATGAAGCATATGCAAATACGTGCGGCTCAAACAATTTTAAATACTGTACAAACCACTTCGTTTAATCGAGATATTTGGCAGCAAGCATCACAAACAACAGAGGACTAAGTATGCAGATTCTATTTATTGTCAATGAAGCTGCCGGGAACGGAAAAGGGAAGAAAGTTTGGACTCAACTTCAAAAGCACCTAACGATAGACTATCAAGTGACTTTTACGGAATATGAAGGACATGGACGAGAGATTGCCAAACAATGGGTATTACAACAGCTGAATCCAAAGTTACTTATAGTTGTTGGTGGAGATGGTACCATCCATGAGGTGTTTAGTGCTGTTGTACATAATGAATTGTTAGTACTGGGTGTGGTTCGTGCTGGCTCTGGTAATGATTTTGCTCGCTCGTTTCCTACATTTTACAATGCTCAGCAAATCGAGGACTATGTAATGGCTTCTACCATGGCATATACACAAATAGATGCAGGGAACATTCAGCTCAGCGATAGCTGGGATGAATTCTTTGTCAATAATGCTGGCATTGGTTTTGATGCATATGTCACAAAATCGATTAATACATCACGCCTTAAATTTTACCTCAATAAATTAGGATTGGGTAAGCTATCGTATGCTGTTGCTGTCATTAGAGGCTTATTTAGCTTTAAATGTTTTAACGTCACCATACGTTCTGATCATCAAGAGTGGCAATTCCAACGAGCATGGTTTGTCGCCATGTGCAATCAGCCTTATTTCGGCGGAGGTATGAAAATATCACCAGCCGCAAAAGCAGATGATGGCCGAATGGACATTACAATTGTCCATGATATTTCTCGTCTAAAATTATTACTTATTTTTGTTACTGTTTTTTTTGAAAGGCATACGAAGTTTAAAGAAATCACATTTTTACAAGGACAACATTTCGATATTATCGTGAATGATGATCACAAGGTTGATTGTCATATGGATGGTAATTATAGCGGACGTGTCCATCAGGGTACTACCATCCACTGTACAGTGCAACAGAAGGCATGGAATATTACGACAAAGAGTTCTTAAATAATATCATTGCGCAATAATTTTATGCGAATGTAAGAGGAATACGTTATACTATAAAAAATCAATAATTTTATAAGAAAGAAATGAGGAACAACAGTGAGATTAAGAAATAAGCCTTGGGCAGAGGAAATGATTACAAATCATCCAGAGGTAATCGTTCCGAATCCTGAAGACTTTAAAGGAAATTGGCAGGTTGTTTTCGGAAATAACAACCCCATTCATATTGAAGTTGGTACTGGGAAGGGACAGTTTGTTACGGGAATGGCTTTGCAAAATCCAGATATTAATTATATTGGGATCGAACTTTATGATAGTGTAATCGTTTGTGCATTAGAGAAAGTTCTAGAAGCAAAATCTCCAGCGAATTTACGTTTACTTAAAGTAAATGGCGCGGATTTAAATAAATTCTTTAATAAAAATGATGTAGCACGTGTGTATTTGAATTTCTCAGATCCTTGGCCAAAAACACGTCATGCCAAAAGACGTTTGACGCATGGGGATTTTTTGAAATTATATGAGTCGATTTTGGTGGATAATGGGGAAATCCATTTTAAAACGGATAACCGTGGTTTGTTTGAATTTTCGTTAATCAGTATATCTGAATATGGTATGTTATTAAAGTATGTATCACTCGACCTACATGCAAACATGCCAGAGGATAATGTGATGACTGAATATGAGCAGAAATTCTCTGCGAAAGGACAGCCGATTTACCGCTTAGAGTCGCAATTTATCACTAAATTGTAGGGGGAATATGGATGGATCAGTTACAGTTTCACAATATGTCATTATCATGGCTTAACGGGGGTGTTACGTGTCTAGATGGTGGTGCGATGTTTGGAGTTGTCCCAAAACCACTTTGGTCGCGCAAATATCCAGTCAACGAAAAAAATCAAATTGAATTACCAACGGAACCAATTCTTGTTCAATATGAGGGCAGAAACTATCTTATTGATACGGGTGTTGGCTTTAACAAATTAAATGAAAAACAGCTAAGAAACTTTGGTGTAACAGAAGAATCTTCGTTAGCGGATAGTTTACAAGAGCTTGGTTTAACGACAGCAGATATCCATGCGGTGCTAATGACACATTTACATTTTGATCATGCTGGTGGTTTAACTCAGTGGCAAGATGATGTGCTTGTGCCTACTTTCCCAAACGCTAAAATTTTCGTAACAAAAATTGAATGGGACGAGATGCGTAACCCAAATATTCGCTCCAAAAATACGTACTGGAAAGAAAATTGGGAGCCTGTACAGCACTTAGTTGAAACCTATGAAGGTACGTTGGAAGTAGCTCCAGGAATTGAAATGATTCATACAGGTGGTCATAGTGAAGGTCATGCTGTAATCAAACTTACACAACAAGGTGAAGTACTTTTGCATATGGCAGACATTATGCCTACACATGCTCATCAAAATCCATTATGGGTTTTAGCTTATGATGACTATCCAATGACTAGTGTTTTTGCGAAAGAACGTCTTATGAAAGAAGCTCTTGCCAATAACTATGGCTTTATTTTCTACCATGATGCCTATTATCGTATGATTAAATGGGATGAAACGGGGAAAGAAATCAAGGCTAAGCTCGAACGTAGTAGACAAGCTGTTATTACATTCTAACAATGACGAGGTAGTTGACATGAAAATGTCGATACCTCGCTTTTTTGTTCGTGAAGATGATGGAAAATATGATACACTAAACACGAAACTAAAATATAAAAGAGAGTTGAAATAAACATGGCAGCTGAACAACCATTTTTACCAGTTTTACTAGGGTCAGATATGAATGCATATGGGATGGCCCGTGCATTTTATGAAGCATATGGAATTAAACCACTTGTCTTAGGACGTTCTCATTTAACAGCAACACAAGATAGCCATATCCTGGAGTTTCAAGAAATCGACCGTTTAAATGAGCAGGATGTATTTGCACCTGCGCTTGCACAAGTTGCAAAACAATATGCTGATCAAAAGCTATTGCTCTTAGCGTGTGGTGACGATTATGCTAAGCTTATTATTAAAAATAAGCCAGCGTTGCAGGAGCATTTCACAGTGCCTTACATCGATGAATCTTTAATGGATGAAATTTTACTTAAAGAGAATTTCTACAAGATGTGTGATAAATACGATTTTAAATATCCAGGGACAACGACTGTAACAGCAGATAATTATGAAAATTTTACACCTCCATTCGAGTATCCAATTATTTTAAAGGCGTCAAATTCGGTGGAATATTGGGCATGTAAATTCCCAGGGAAGAAAAAAGTTTTTGTTGCGCATGACGAGGCAGAAAAAACAGCTATTTTAAAAGCGATTTATAGCTCAAGCTATCAAGATACAATGATTATTCAAGAATTTATCCCTGGTGATGATTCTTATATGCGTGTGCTTAATGCTTATGTGGGCAAAGACGGGAAAGTGAAGCTAATGTGTCTAGGAAATCCTATTCTAGAAGAGCATTCACCTGAAGGAATCGGCAGTTATGCAGCTATCGTAACAACATACGATAAAGAATTAATGGACCAAGTACGTTTCTTCTTAGAGGACATCGGCTATACAGGCTTTGCCAATTTCGATATGAAATACGATATTCGTGATAAACAGTACAAGCTGTTTGAAATTAATTTACGTAATGGACGTTCCAGCTATTATGTAACGGCAAGTGGCCATAACTTAATGAAGTATGTTGCTGATGATCATATGTTAAACATTAAGCAAGAAGTTACTTATGTGGAGGATAAACATCTATGGATGATTATTCCAAAAGGTGTATTGTTCAAATATGCATCGAACGAAAAGCTTAAATTAGAGGCAAAAAAATTAATTAGCGAGGGTAAATACACAAACTCCCTTTACTATAATGAAGATATGAATACAAAGCGTTGGGTGAAGCTAACACTCAATAACTTAAATTACTATCGTAAATATAAAAAATACTTTAATAATAAAGGTTTATCAGAATAATAAAGAGAAGCCATCTCAATTGAAAAGGAGATGGCTTCTTTTGCTTCTTTTTTAGCGCTAAACCTCTGTTAATTCAACTACAACGCCTGAGCGTGCATCAGCGGCAAATTCAAATGTTTGCATGTCACCTTCATGCATACGTGAGATTCCTCCACGATAGACAGGAATAGTAATGATACCATTTGTATAATCTTCTGTTTTCATAAAAATCCAGGAACCATCAATCGGTGCATCCTTTTTAAATTCTTTTTTTATGTTTTCAAGTACTTGTCCTGCAGGTACGAACGGAGAAACTTTTTCACTAGCTTCTTTAATAATGACTGCGGCAGCTAAGCCAGTTGCAACACCAATTAAAAAATCACGTAATTTCATACATCTTCCTCCTTTTTCTGTACCTATATTTTAGCATAGCCTATAGAGTGAATGCACGTTCACACGATAACAGTTTTAGGAAATGTATCAATATTTCGAATTCGGAAATAAATATGTTACAATAGGCGAGGAAGAATATTCTACTTCGTGGGGAGAGAGTCAACATGAATGAGGAAACATTGCAATTATTTAAAACATTAACAGAGTTACCAGGTGCTCCTGGTAATGAGCACGCTGTTCGCGCGTTCATGCGATCTGAGTTGGAAAAGTATTCAGATGAAATCGTTCAAGACAATTTAGGGGGGATTTTTGGGGTAAAGCATAGTGAAGTTGCGGATGCTCCAAAAATTTTAGTTGCAGGTCATATGGATGAAGTAGCATTTATGGTTACTTCTATTACTGATAACGGCATGATCCGCTTCCAGACGTTAGGTGGCTGGTGGAGCCAGGTTATGCTTGCACAACGTGTAGAAGTCTATACGAAAAATGGAGCTATCCCTGGTGTGATTGCATCTATTCCACCGCATTTATTAACGGATGCAGAGCGCTCTAAGCCCATGGATATAAAAAATATGTTAATCGATATTGGCGCTGACAACAAGGAAGATGCGGTCGCAATGGGGGTTCGTCCAGGACAATCCATTATTCCTGTTTGTCCATTTACACCTATGGCCAATCCGAAAAAAATTATGGCCAAAGCTTGGGATAACCGTTATGGCTGTGGTTTAGCAATTGAATTAATGAAAGAAGTCAAAAATGATAAGCTCGGATCTCATTTATATTCAGGCGCAAATGTAATGGAAGAGGTTGGTTTACGTGGTGCTCAAGTGTCAGCAAACATGATTAAACCAGATTTATTCTTTGCATTAGATGCATCACCTGCAAATGATACTTCAGGTAAAAAAGATCAATTTGGACAGCTTGGTAAAGGAACATTACTTCGTATTCTAGACCGTACAATGGTGACACATCGTGGAATGAGAGAGTTTATTTTAGATACGGCCGAGTCCAACCATATTCCATACCAATACTTTGTATCACAGGGTGGAACTGACGCTGGGCGAGTACATACAGCGAACGATGGTGTACCAAGTGCAGTAATTGGTGTTTGCTCACGTTATATTCACACATCTGCGTCTATCATTCACATTGATGATTATGCTGCTGCTAAAGCATTAATTGTTGAATTAGTGAAAAAAGCAGATCGTTCGACTTTAGAGTCTATTCGCGCTAATGTATAAGTAGTTGGAAAGATGCCTGTAAAAGGCATCTTTTTCTATGGAAAGAAAGTAGGGGTTTGATGAAAATAGCAATTGGAACAACTAATAAAGCGAAAACTGAAGCAGTTGAAGCTATTGCTCAAAATTATTTTGTGGATACAATCTTTACATATGTGAAAGCTGCTTCAGAAGTGTCAGATCAACCTATGTCGAATGAGGAAACGAGATTAGGTGCCATCAACCGCGCCAAAAATGCCATGCTAAAAACAGATGCATCATTATCCTTTGGCTTGGAAGGCGGTGTCACTGAAATCGAAGGCGAGATGTATGTATGTAATTGGGGTGCATTAACAGTCTCTGATGGGACAACGTTTACAGCGGCAGGTGCACAAATTATTTTACCAAAAGAAATTGCCCAGGAAATTAGAGCTGGTGGAGAGCTTGGCCCACTCATGGAGCAATATACACAGCGCAGAGATATTCGACAGGGGGCTGGAGCAGTAGGGATTTTCACTCAAGGTTTAGTCAGTCGACAAATGATGTTTGAGCATATTGTATCACTATTGGTTGGTCAATATTTGTTCACATTTCCCGAAAAATAGTTAAATGGAATTAGTGGTGCGTATGCGGAGAGGTTGCATCTTCCTAATAATTTTTTTAAAATAGAAAAAAGTTAGTAGTGAAAGAGAAAGGAAGAGAGACATGTCATATAAATGGCTAAAAGCTATTGGCCTGACGCTGTTACTTCTGATGCTTTCTGGCTGCAATCAATCGATCGATGAGCAAATTGCCAACGGGCTTCAATTCACAGAAACGGTTTTTGCAGAAGAGCCTGAAGAACATACCGAGGAAATTGGAGATATTAATTTTTACCTACCTTCAAATTTTAAAGTTGAAGATAGTTCAGATGCTTACAATATTGTTATTTCAAAAGGAAAAGAAAGCTATATCCTTTTCATTAACGATAGAGAGGCACCAAATAGTAAACTTTATTATCAACTTTTAAAAGAAAATGAAGCTGATAAAATCATTCAGGAAACCACTTATGATAAGGATGGTCGTTTTGGCTTTACAGCGGTACTAAAAACAGATGATGAGAATGAAATGGAGCTCATTGTGAGTAGTGGTGGCGTGAAAATGACCACGATTTCTCAGGCAAAGCATATAGAAGATAATTTACGAGAGATGACGAAAATAGTTCATTCGGTTAAGATAAAGTAAATAAACAAGATTGAACAAAACGGTTCACAAACATGTGAACCGTTTCATTTTGAAGACAGGATGTGAGAAAGAATGAAGCAATTGAAATCAGAGCAACTTGTAGAGCTTTTAAAAAAACGATTAAACGCAGAGAAATACGATTTTCATTTCGATAAAAAGCACGAAAAATTAAGATTGAATCATAAAACGATTGAAAAAGGTATGGAGCTTTCACTACCTGGGATTTTAGCAAAATACAATGATAAACAAGAGGCAGCTATTGATGAAGTTGTGTATACGATTACACAAACTTTTAATGCGATGGAACAAGAAAAAGAACAGGGTTTTCAAATGACTACACAAATTTATCCTGTTATACGTGCCACATCATATCCTCAAGCATCGAAAGAGGGCCATGCGTTTATTACAACAGATCATACAGCGGAAACACGCATCTTTTATGCGCTTGATTTAGGCAAAACCTATCGTTTTATCGATGAATCTATGCTAGAAGCTTTACAATTAAGTGTAGAGCAAATTCGTGAAATGGCACGTTTTTCAGTAAAACAATTACCAACTTCCTATAAAAAGGATGAGGTCGCCGATAATATCTTTTATTTTGTTAATATGAATGATGGCTATGATGCCAGTCGAATTTTAAATGAGAGCTTTCTAAAAGATATGCGGACTCAGATAGAGGGGGATATGACATTGTCTGTGCCTCATCAAGATGTGCTGATTATAGGTGATATTCGGAATGAAACAGGGTATGATGTATTAGCGCAGATGACTATGCATTTCTTTGCAGTCGGTACAGTACCGATCACGTCGTTATCTTTTATTTATGAAGATGGGGAATTAGAACCGATCTTTATCTTAGCAAAAAACAGAGTGAAAAAGGAGCAAGAAAAACAATGAATGTATTTTACAACAAAGAGCATGTAGGAGATGTATTACTAGTTCAACTAGCAACGGAGTCTATCGTGAACACAGCAGTAGAACGTGCTGGGGATATTGCTATATTAAAAGAAGCTCAAACTGGTGAAATTAAAGCATTTAATTTATTTAACGCGAGCCAATATATACAAACAGATGCAAAAGGATTAGTTGAGGTAACACCAGTGTTAGTTGAACAATTAGCTGCAGCAATCGAAAAGAACGGTGCTAGCATTAGCCTAGATGTTGACTTTTCTCCGAAGTTTGTCATAGGTTTTGTAGAAACGAAAGAAAAGCATCCAAATGCTGATAAATTAAGTATCTGTTCTGTAAACGTTGGAGATGAAACTTTACAAATTGTTTGTGGCGCACCAAATGTAGAGGCGGGACAAAAGGTGGTTGTTGCAAAAATTGGTGCGGTCATGCCTTCAGGAATGCTTATAAAAGAAGGGAATTTAAGAGGCGTGGATTCATTTGGCATGCTTTGTTCAGCACGTGAGCTAGCAATTCCGAATGCTCCTTCTGAAAAAGGAATCTTAGTTTTGCCTGAGGATGCTATCGTTGGTAGTGCATTTGAATCATCAGGTAAATAATAAATACATCTTTTGATAATAAAGTTATTAAAAGTTTAGTTTTTTATCATGATATTATCCAATGGGTCAAGGTGAAAATCCCTAAATCGTTATGTTACTAATATGCTAGTAACATAACGATTTTTTTGTGTAGAATGAGCCTCTAAATGCAAGTTTCGCGATCGTTTTTATGGTATGCTTTTGATATAGACATTGAGCTATTGATTTGAAGAAAATTAGACAATGCTATAAATGAAGTGTAAGAGAAATGAGTGAAATGAAGTGAATTGGTTTAAAAAACAAATAAATAAAATTTTAAATAAAGATGAATATGAGTACGAGTATGAAGAATTTTATGAGGACTACGAAGAGGGACAAACAGAACAGCTACATATGCAGCAAGAACAACCCATGACTAAGCAAAAAACTTTCCGTTTCCCATTGATTGACGATGATGAGGAAGGCGTCGTGTCACAAACGCGCCAAAAAGAAATGTTTGATCAGGTAGAAAATGATGATTATTATGGGCAAATTGAGGATTTATCTTTACCCAAGCATTTAAATCAACATATCGTTGATTCAAGTGTTTACGATGTAGATGTTACAGGGATTCGAGATTTGTTAGCGAATCGTTCAAAACGCACTGGTAGAAAATCAACAATGAAAAGTCAACCAGTCCAACACGAACATCGTTCAAGAGCGAGTTTAGTTTTTCGAGACGCACAAGATCGAGAAGAGTCAATCATACCTCAGACGACATCTGTACCAAAAGATAAACTCGAGTGGAAAGAACAAAAAGTTCAAAAAGTAGATAGCGATTTTCTTGAAAATCGTAAACGCTTTATCCCAACGGACGTACCTTCACCCGTCTATGGGTTTGCGAAACCAAGTCCTATTAATGAATTATTGGATAAAAGAAAAGAAGAACATGAGTCACAAGAAACAACTAGGATGACCTCTGATTTATTGACAATTCATCAGCCATTAAAAGAAGCGACAACAAATGAGGCTAATGAAAATATACTAGAAGAAAAAGAGCCGCCTAGTACAGCTCATCGTGTTGAATTCGAACATGAAATCCATGAACCGATTGTTGAACCTATTACATTTGATGATGATGTATTGGATGAAGAAAAGGATGTACCAGACAGTGCGCCCACGGATATCGTGGTACCACAAACCACACCTTTTGCCATGGCATTTGAAGATCAAGTGAAGGAAGCTGCTAAGCAAGATCAAACCATACAACAGCTTTCAGCAGATCAGTCTGAGATTCATGTTAAAGAATTGATTGTGGAACAAGTCCAAATTGAAAATTCTACCATTCATATTGGAGAGGTAACGGTTGTACAGCCTCCGAGTAATGAAGAGGACCATCCGGTGAAGCTTGATGAACAATCATCATCAGATGCTATCCCAAAAGAAGAAAAAAGTCGCATTCCTTTCAATGTGCTAATGCTAAAAACAGATAAAGAAAAATGGCGAATTCAACAGCAAATGAAAGTGGTCCAACCTATTCGTGTGGAAAGTAATCCAGAAGCGGTAGAAGATGTGCTGATTGATGGGGCGGAAGCTAAAGAAGAGGAACACTCGCCTTCTGAGAGCATAGATTCAAATGCTATACAGCTAGTTGAACCACAGCTGGAGGAAGAAAGTGATTCACAATCTGCTTTTTGTAGTCAAGAAGATGTTGAATGCCATCGACACGAAGAAGACAGAGATTTTAACACAGAAACTAAATCAGAAAGTCCGGTAGCGGTTATTACGATGGCTCCTGTAACAACTTTGACTAGTGTATCCGAGAATGATGCAATAGAAATTGAAAGAATTAATGCTGATGAAGTTGCTGCAACAACAGAGCTAGAAGCAGAGGTCATTTCAGTTACTGAAGTTCTTCCTGAAATTGTAGAGGATTCTCCAGTTAAACCTGTGGAAAACCAACAACAGGTTTTAGAAGCAGAACAGGAGCTACCAGTTGAGGAAAAAACAAAACCTGTTCATGTTTATCAAAAGCCTACTGACGAATATTTAGAGCCACCAGAGGAAAAAACACAGGATACAGATTGGATGGAGCAGCAGGGTGATACATTGGTGGAAGCACTTTCTTATTTCCAGGTTTCTGCTCAAATTGAATCGATTATGCAGGGACCTGCAGTTACTCAATTTGAAATTACTGTGAGTCACGGTACGAAAGTAAGCAAGATTAGAAATTTAGCAGATGATTTAAAGCTTGCTTTAGCAGCAAAGGATATTCGTATTCAAGCACCGATCCCTGGGAAAAGTTCGATTGGTATTGAGATTCCAAACCGAGTATCAAGAGCTGTACGATTATCTGAAGTGACGAATAGCGCATCCTTCCTTGAATCAAATTCGCCGTTAGAGGCAGCTTTAGGTCTTGATCTAACAGGTAAGCCTGTTACACTAGATTTACGAAAAATGCCCCACGGTTTAATTGCTGGTGCGACAGGCTCGGGTAAATCCGTTTGTATTAATTCTATTTTGGTTAGTTTATTATATAAAGCTGCACCACATGAACTAAAACTAATGTTGATCGATCCTAAAATGGTAGAACTGGCGCCATTTAACCATATCCCACACTTAGTAAGCCCTGTAATCACAGATGTGAAGGCTGCAACAGCAGCACTTAAATGGGCTGTAGAGGAGATGGAACGTCGATATCAACTGTTTGCGCATGCAGGTGCAAGGGATATTACGCGTTATAATGCAATTGCAGATAAAAATAATGAACATAGCCTGAAATTGCCATATATTTTAATTGTTATTGACGAGTTGGCCGATTTAATGATGATGTCTCCAGCAGATGTAGAGGAGGCAATTTGCCGTATTGCTCAAAAGGCACGTGCATGTGGAATTCATTTAATTGTTGCAACACAAAGACCATCTGTAGACGTTATTACAGGATTAATTAAATCCAATATTCCTACACGTATTGCCTTTGCAGTATCTTCACAAATTGATTCTCGTACAATTTTGGATGGGCAGGGAGCAGAAAGGTTACTTGGACGAGGCGATATGCTATATTTAGGTAACGGTATGTCTGCACCAGTACGTCTCCAGGGAACATTTGTTACAGATGATGAAATTGAAGCAATTATCGAGCATGTTCGTGAACAAGGAGAGCCTGATTATATTTTTGATCAAGAGGAACTATTGAAGAAAACAGAGGTATCCGCAGAACAGGATGATTTATTTGAAGATGTTTGTCGTTTTGTTTTTGAACAGGGTGGAGCTTCTACGTCATTGATTCAAAGAAAATATCATATTGGCTATAATCGTGCTGCTCGTTTAATTGATATGTTGGAATCACATGGCTTTATCTCAGAGGCAAGAGGTAGTAAGCCGCGTGAAAGTTTCATTACAGAAGAAGATTTAATTACTATGTTTGAATAAGAATTGCCTTGATTTCGTCTACATTAACTAATTTACGTCGAAATTAGTTTTTTTAGAAAAGTTACACATCTATCCTTATGCATAAAAAGTGCTATAATAGACAAGATGTGTTGAATAGTACGTATTTTTTAATACTTGTGAAGGTATTAATACCTAATCATTCGTGAAATAATACGATACACCTAATAGATGATAGATGGGATATTGAAATTCCCGGGGGGTTTAATTAATGACAGTTTTTCATTTCACAGGCATTAAAGGTTCTGGCATGAGTTCACTTGCACAAATCTTATTTGATGCTGGTGAACAAGTACAGGGCTCAGATGTCGATAAATATTTCTTCACGGAGCAGCCGTTACGTGAACGTAATATTCCAATTTTTACATTTAATGCAGATAATATTAAAGAAGGCATGACTGTAATTGCAGGTAATGCTTTTCCTGATGATCATCCAGAATTAATTCGTGCCCGAGAAATCGGAGTAGAGATTATTCGTTACCATAAATTTTTAGGAGAATATATCGGTAACTATATTTCCATTGCCATAACAGGTGCCCACGGTAAAACTTCAACTACAGGTTTAATGGCACATGTGGTAGGTGGTTACAAACCAACTTCTTATTTAATCGGTGATGGTACTGGTGCTGGTCATGCAAATGCTGACTTCTTTGTGATGGAGGCATGTGAATACCGACGCCATTTCTTAGCATATAATCCTGACTATGCGGTAATGACAAATATTGATTTTGATCACCCTGACTACTTTGCAAATATAGAGGATGTCTATTCTGCTTTTCAATCATTAGCTTTACAAGTAAAAAAAGCTATTATTGCATGTGGTGATGATGAACAACTTCAGCGTATCCAAGCAAAAGTACCAGTTGTTTATTATGGATTTGGTTCAGAGAATGATTTCGAAGCTCGTAATGTTGAAAAAACGACAGAAGGTACAAAATTTGATGTTTTCGTTCGCAATGAATTTTATAGCACTTTCTTTATTCCATTATTTGGGGATCATGCGATTTTAAATACATTAGCGGTCATTACTCTATGTGAATATGAAGGAATTTCACCTGACATTATTCAAGATCGTTTGCACACATATAAAGGTGTAAAAAGACGTTTTACCGAAACAGATATAGGGGATAATGTATTAATAGATGACTATGCCCATCATCCAACGGAAATTCGTGCTACCATTCAATCAGCGCGACAAAAGTTCCCAGATCGTGAGCTAGTTGCTATATTCCAACCACATACATTTACACGTACACAAGCTTTTTTACAAGATTTCGCAGATAGTCTAAGCCTTGCAGATACAGCCTATTTATGTGATATTTTTGGCTCTGCAAGAGAAACGCAAGGCGCACTTTCTATTCAAGATTTGGCGTCATTAATCGAGGGCAGTGCAGTGATTACCACTGAAGGAATTGATATACTAACAAAACATCAAGGTGCAGTATTCTTATTTATGGGTGCTGGAGATGTTCATAAATTCCAAGATGCTTTTGAAGCCGTGCTTAAAAACGATGAAACAGCTTAGTCCGTAGGGGTTAAGCTGTTTTTTTAAAATTTGAGCAGGAATTCCGTTTTTTTTGTCGAAGATAGGGAAAGTAATAGTAAAGAGAATTTACTAGCAGGAGGTCAACTTATGGAAGTGATTTTGTATATTGCAGCTATTATCGCTGCAATCGGGTTTTTAATTTTATGTGTGAGTGTAGGAATGACATTATTCTCGCTCAAGTCCATCTTAAGCAGTTTATCTGGGACATTATCAGGTATTGAAGGACAAATGGAAGGGGTCACACGTGAAACGACTTCTTTATTAACCAAAACAAATAGCTTAGCAGAGGATATTCAACATAAATCTGAACAGTTAAATTCAGTGGTTCAAGCTGTTAAAGGTATTGGTGATTCTGTCAATGGTTTAAATAATTCTGTACAGCAAATTACTTCTTCTGTTTCAAAAAGCGTAGAACAAAATGAAGAAAAAATTGCGCAAGTAGTACAGTGGAGCAATGTTGCAATGGGTATTGCTGATAAATGGAAAAAGCGCAAAATCATAGAGCAAGAATCTGTATCTGAGGATGTGTATGGCTTTGAAACGGTACAAGTAGAAAAGCCAAAAAGAAAATGGGGTCGTAAATAGTGAAAATTATTCAGTAAGTATTTGATACTGTCTGAATAAAAATAAAGTCTTGGACATAAATTGAACATGCCTCTGTAAAAAGTAGATGGACAACCTGTCCAGACAAAATTGATAATATGATGGGGAGGAATTGTTGCATGACAACACAAAAGCCAAATTTTAATGAAGTAAAGGAAAAACAGCTTGAAAGTTCATTGCCTCAGCTTTATCATCCGCAAGACTCGATTTATGAAGAGGAGCGTGTAAACATGAAAGATTTTGTGATTGGCGCATTAGTAGGTGGAATTGTAGGTGCTGCAGCAGGTCTACTATTAGCTCCAAAATCAGGAAAAGATTTACGTAGTGATGTGGCTGTACAAGCTGTTCATTTAAAAGATAAGAGTGCAGACTTCTCGACAACTGCAAAAGATAAAACAGTACAACTTTCTAAACAAATTCAAGAACAATCTACACAATTAGTGGAGAAAGTAAAAACTTTAAAAACGGCAAAGGCCCCTGCTGTTTTTGACGATGGTACGGTTTCCTTTGAGGGCGAGGAACCACTAGAGGAGTTTATTCCTAACGAGGAAGTCAAAGCAGAAGAGAAAAAAGACGAAACAAAAGAGTCAAATGAAGAAGTACGTGCATAATGCATAACGAAAAGGGATACGTTACATGATCGTCGTGTAACGTATCCCTTTTTTAAACGATAGGGGTTTCGGCTAATAGTATTTCAAGTCGATCGCCACCGAAAATTTCCGTATCAAAACTTGCAGGCTGACCGTTTCTTAAAATGGTGAAGTTTCCTTTGAATGTGCTTGGGAGCTGCCAATTAGAAAAGCGAAATACATCTTGATAGATCCAAGGACTACGATCTTTTTCTGTAAAAATTACAGTGGCTCCATTCGGTACAGTTGAAAGAGGAGATATAATCATTTGATTGACCAGTGCTTCATGTACTGTTTTGGAAAGCTCCACTACTTCATTTTGGAAATGAATGATCATTTTATCTTCCAGCAAAAGATTCATTTGGTCCGCAATTCGCTGAACAGTTGGCAATGATTGCTGCTGAAAGTTAATCACATCGCCATCCTGCACTGAATAGCTCAATTTTGCCGTTTTTCCATTTATCATTAATGGAGAAGAAAACTCAGGTAAAAATAATGGCTGTCCATCGACATGAATGGTATAAGACTCAAATTGCTTTAATAAATCCCAATTATTTGTAACTTTGAAAATTTCCTCAATGGTATCCGCTATATCAAAAACGACGCTATCACGATCATTTAAAACAGTATCAATGGATGCAGGAGAGTGATTGACTGTAATTTTCGGTTCAATTACATATTTTGTATTTTGGATAGTAATGGTCTTGATTGCAGCATTATCAATAAGATCTCTCACCGTTACTGTGGCTGGCTGTCCATCTTGTCCCTCCACTAGCTGAATGGCATCGCCTGTTTTAATCAATGTTTTCGTTGATGCCTGTTGTCCGTTTACTACTATTTCAGCCGGCTGCCCATGACCACCAGGAATGAATATATCTTGTCCATTGACACTAATAGATAAACCGTGGCCAGGTTTTCCATACAATTGTTTAGCACGGATATTGGCCGCTAAAAAAGCATCGGCAACTGTCATTTCTTTCAGCTCAAAAAGACGGACCACCTGATTATTGACAGTTAAACTCATATATTGGATGGGCATTTTTTTCGCTGCAATGGCAATACCGATTGGCGTAACTAACTCTGGTGATGCTTTAATATGCTCTTCCTTCGTCAGGTTTTGAATAGCATCAATGCCTCTAACAGCTATACGGTTTGCTGGTAAATCTAGGACTAGACCAAGTTCTGTTGTTAGGTTAGGTGTTAAGCTACCTCCTCCAACAAGCATAACAGCCTTTGGAGCCACTCGGTTATTGAGTCGTAAAATTTCTTCGCCAATGGACTTGGCAAGCTGCTTGACGGCAGGTTCAATGGCTAATAAAACTTCAGTCTTTGGGTAATACTGATCAAAACCAAGAATATCTTGAATCAATATTTCTTCTGCTGTTTGGAGCTGACGTTTTGCTATTTCGGCAACAGGGAAGTCTAGTAAATAATGGTCACTTAAAGCTTCTGTTATTTCATCGCCTGCTGTTGGAACCATACCATAGGCCACAACAGTACTTTTATCAGTAATGGCAATATCAGAAGTACCTGCGCCTATATCGACTAGAGCCACATTTAAGCGACGCATAGTTGAAGGAATAAGGACATTTATAGCTGCGATAGGTTCTAATGTCAAAGCTTCCATCTCTAAATCAGCTCGTTTTAAAGCGGCAATTAGTGATTCGACTACCACACGAGGTAGGAAAGTGGCAATGACTTCAATTTGTGCCTCATCCCCTTGTTGATCTAAGAGGCTGCCAATTTCTTCACCATCCAAGCGATAGTAGAGAACTGAGTAGCCTACGCAGTAATAGTGGCTTATTTTAGCATCTTCTTTATGTTGTAAAAGTTGTTGTTGGGCTTGTTGAACTGCTTGGAGCTCTAAGCGGCTTATATCTTCTTCTGTAAAAATAGGACGATTACGTATATTAATCGTTACGCTAGCTTGTTCAGTTTTCAAGGATCGGCCCGCTGCCGCAACACTTACTTTCGTAAGAGGACCATGTTTCTCTTCAAGTTCGTATTTAATTGTATTAATTAATTCTGCCACATACATGACATTATGTATTTGACCATCTACCATGGCACGTTCTTTATGCTCTTTCACTACTATATCTTCCACGTGAAAATGGTCATTTTCTTCTTGAAGAATAATCCCGACCACTGAGCGTGTACCAATATCAAGTGCAAATAATTTAGAACTCAATGTAATCGCTTCCTTTCGCGTTATATCTCAATTTCAATTTAGCGAGTTGAAGCGCTAAATTAAAAATGCGTGACATTCTGAACAACATTGATTATAATATTGCTATTATCTAAAAATGTAACATACATTTCAGAGTTCTGAAAGTGTCTGTCATGAGGAGAGGAGCAAGAAAGCATGAGCCAAAAAGATTTAGAAAGCTTACGTAGCCAAATCGACGAATTAAACTTAGAAATTCTTCGTCTTATTAACGAACGTGCAGCTGTAGTTGATGAAATCGGTAAAATTAAAGAAAAACAAGGTGTAAATCGCTATGATCCACTGCGTGAAAGACACATGCTTGATCTTATTAAAGAACACAACCAAGGTCCATTAAACCAAATGACGGTAGACTATATATTTAAACAAATCTTTAAAACAGCTTTAAAGCAGCTTGAAGCTGATAAAAAGAAAGAATTACTTGTATCTCGTAAGAAAAAATCCGAAGATACAGTTATTAATATCAATGGTGAGTTAATTGGTCAAGGGAAGCCATCTTTCGTATTTGGTCCTTGTGCTGTTGAATCTTATGAACAAGTAGCTGCAGTAGCGGCTTCTATTAAAGCAAAAGGTGAAAAGCTAATCCGTGGTGGTGCCTATAAGCCACGTACTTCTCCATACGACTTCCAAGGTCTTGGATTAGAAGGCTTAAAAATCTTAAAACGTGTGTCTGAGGAATATGGTTTAGGTGTGATTACAGAAATTGTGACACCAGGTCATTTAGAGGAAGCCTTAGATTATATTGATGTGATTCAAATCGGGGCACGAAATATGCAAAACTTTGAATTATTAAAAGCAGCAGGTGCAACTAATAAACCAGTCCTACTAAAACGAGGTTTAGCTGCAACAATTGATGAGTTCATCCATGCAGCAGAATACATTATGTCTAAAGGAAATGAAAATATTATCCTTTGTGAACGTGGTATTCGTACTTATGAAAAAGCAACTCGTAATACGTTAGATATTTCTGCTGTACCAGTGTTAAAACAAGAAACGCATTTGCCAGTATTCGTAGATGTAACACACTCAACAGGTCGTCGTGATTTATTGTTACCATGTGCCAAAGCAGCCATTGCAATCGGTGCTGATGGTGTCATGGCAGAAGTACATCCAGATCCATCTGTAGCACTTTCTGATTCACAACAACAAATGGATATCCCAACATTCGATGCATTCTATGAAACACTACAAAAATTCATGAAAAATCATGAAATTCATGCTTAATTGTTAACAGCACACACCGCTTGCTTACTTTAGCAGGCGGTGTTTGTTATATCGTGACAAAATAATGTCTAGAATAGGACTATTAGTACTTGGTTTTTACGTAGTTCTTCTTGAAAGTAATATGAAAATTATCGTATGATAAGGCTATAATAGGAAAAAAGGGAGGCACGTACGATGACTGTTACAATTTATGATGTTGCAAGAGAAGCAAATGTTTCTATGGCAACCGTCTCTCGTGTAGTCAATGGCAATCAAAACGTAAAACCAGCAACACGAAAAAAAGTACTAGAAGTAATTGAACGATTGGAATACCGTCCAAACGCAGTAGCGCGTGGATTAGCAAGTAAGAAAACAACAACAGTTGGCGTGATTATCCCAGATATTGCAAACAATGTTTATGCAGAGCTGGCTCGTGGTGTAGAGGATATAGCCACAATGTACCGTTATAATATTATTTTAGCCAACTCAGATCAACATGAAGATAAAGAGTTACAGTTACTTGATACTATGCTTGGGAAACAAGTAGATGGTATTGTGATGATGAGTGATGAAGTAACAGAAAAGATGCAACAAACAATGGATCATTCACCAGTCCCGATTGTACTAGCAGGCTCTGTAGATGAATCGCAAACAATAGCTACGGTCAATATAGACTATTTCCAAGCGGCTTATGAAGCGATATCTTTACTCATTCAAAATGGACATACGCGCATTGGCTTCGTAACAGGTCCACTTTCGTATACAATTAACGGAAAATTCAAGCTAGCAGCCTATAAGAAAGCATTACAGGATGCTGGCTTGCCAATAGATGAAGCATTAATTGCTGCTGAAGAATCAAGCTATGACATGGGCTTAGAAGCTTGGGAGATTTTATCAGTGCTTGAACAGCCACCTACAGCCTATTTTGCGGGTAGTGATGAATTGGCAATTGGTTTAATTCATGGTGCACAAGATGCTGGTAAAAATGTTCCAGAGGATATCGAAGTAATTAGCTTTGAGAATTCTAAGCTAGCACGAATGGTTCGTCCACAACTAACAAGTGTTGCATTACCCCTGTACGACATTGGTGCTGTTGCTATGCGCTTACTTACTAAATTGATGAGTAAGGAGCCTGTCGAGGATGAGGCAGTGATTTTACCACATCGTATTGAACATCGACAATCTGTTAAAAGTAAATAATAAGTAGGAACACGTAAATCTTATCAAGGATTTGCGTGTTTTTTAATTTAAAATGGAGCGGGAAAGAGGCATGATAAAATGACCAATGCAGGGAGATCTGGCTGCAAACCAATAAAAAAACCCCACGAAAATCGTGAGGAAAAGTGCTAATCTCGTTTTTCATTTCGAATAAGGTGTAGTGCTTTTGCTAACATTTGAGCATTTTTTTCCTCTATTTCTGCCTTCCTTGGAATGGGCTCATACAGAGGAATTGGGTCCTCCCAAGTTGGAATAAAAGGTACGGGAGCTTCGGGTTGCCATTGGTCAAGCCATGCCTGTGGGAGAGGTCCAGTTGGTAACGCTTGGTCAGTCATTTCTAACCAAAGTAGGGACCAAGCACGTGGAACTACTCGCCATATATCATAGCCTCCTCCACCCACTGCAATCCACTTACCATCGCAATATTCATGGGCTAATTGATGTGCGAGCTTTGGGATTTCACGATATATATTCATTGTGCCATGAAGGTGTGTCAAAGGATCAAAAAAATGGGCATCTGCTCCATTTTGTGTGAGTACAACATCTGGCTTGAAATATTCGAAAACCTCTCTCATGGATTGTTCATAGATTTCTAGGAAACTTTCATCCTCTGTAAAAGCATCCATAGGGAAATTAAAGGAGGTACCATATCCTTGTCCGTTGCCTCTTTCGGTGATATTTCCAGTTCCAGGAAATAGATAGCGTCCTGTTTCGTGAATAGACAATGTACAAACATTTGGGTCCTCGTAAAAGCTCCATTGTACTCCGTCCCCATGATGTGCGTCTGTATCAACATATAGTACACGGGCATTATATTTTTCCTGTAAATATCGAATCGCAACCGTACTATCATTGTAAATACAAAATCCTGATGCGCGACCACGAAAACCGTGATGTAGCCCTCCTCCAAGATTGAGAGCATGCTCAGCTTTACCTTCCATTACATAATCAACGGCAGTTAACGTCCCACCGACTAGTTGGGCACTTGCTTCATGCATATTTTCAAAAATCGGTGTGTCTTCAGTGCCGATACCATAGCTTTCACATTGGGCTACCGATAATTCACCATGACCTGCCCTCTTCACAATATCAATATACTTAGGGTCATGGGCAAGCAGTAGCTCCTCTTCTGTTGCAACACGAGCGGGAATAATGTCTACATCATCAAGTCCATCTATATTTTTTAGTAAATCCATCGTTAGCGTCAAGCGTTTATGATTAAAAGGATGTGAATCTGAAAATTTATATCCGAGTTGTTCTGGCGAGTAAATGAATACAGCCTTTTTCATTATAACGAAACACCTGGCAAATTAGGCCATAGTACATCAAAGCCTTCTTTGCGAAGGTCTTGAATCATAGCTAAAGGATTCAGTGTTTTTACTCGGACGCTTAAAATTTTATTTTGCGTATTTTCAGAATCAGGATAAACTAAGACGCTTTGGACATTGGCATGATGATGATGAAATATCTTTGTTATTTCAAATAAAACACCTGGCGTGTCAGCTACTCGAATTTCAATTTTTGAGCCAGGTTCCGTTCCGCCGGTCAGCTCTATATATGTATAGAGTAAATCCGTTGTAGTAACAATTCCTACTAATTTCCCTCCAGAGACAATAGGTAAACACCCTACTTTAGATTCATAGAAGGTAAGAGCGACTTCTTCAACAAAATCAAGTGGATGACCAACAAGCGGATCTTTGACCATTATTTCTTCTACTTTTGCATGAAAAACAGGAGAATTAGGTTCATCTTGTAAAGAGGAGGGCAAAACTTCTTTAATGTCTCGTTCTGTAATCACTCCTATAACGTGACGTTCCTCATCTATAACAGGTAAATGGCGAACTTTTTTGTCACGCATTAGCTTTAGTGCCTCCAACACGGTATTGGTAGGAGCTAATGTGTAAGGTTCTTCATTCATAATTTCTTCTACGATCATATACGTATCCCCTTTGCATTGGTTTTAATACATGAAACGATTTCTAAAACGAAGTCTATCAAATCTTTCGATGGTCTCAGGAGGCACGCGCTTACCTTCGCGCGCCATTAAACAATTAGCTGGGTGTGATGTGATTTCTGGATCATCCGTAGCAAAATATTCAAATCCGACAGAGCTCATCATCTTCTCCATCATTTTGCGGTAGTCCCAAACATTTAAGCCGGTCCCCTTTAAATCCCAATGCCAATAATATTCGGTAGTTATCACCAGATAATCCTCCATTTCATCACCCATAAATGAAACGGCTAGTAATGCCTTTCCTGAACCTGTTCCGCGATAGTCAGGAATCACTTCAATGGCACCTAATTCAATCATGTCATCAATTCGATCCTCTGCCCATCGTTCAAGTGGATCAGGATAAAGATAGGTCACATAGCCTACAATAATATCTTCGTTTCGAATAATAACTATACGTCCTTCAGGAAGCCCCGCAATTTCAATAATAGCTTGTTGTTGCTGTTTTGGAGGTCTAAAGGCAACCAAGCCTTCATGGAAAGAATATGTAGCTAATTTTTCTGGAGGCACAGGTCCTTCCACATACACAGTACCATGCTTAGTTTCCCTTTTGACAGAAAAAAAAGTTTTTTTATGTTCCATAATGACACCACCTGAGTTTAATAATTCCATTATAGCTGATTTCGTGCGTAAAAACGCTTATTTTTGCAAAATATACCTGTATTTTTGGAAAAGTGAAAATATTAAGACAATCTCCTTGGATTCGTGTAAAATATAATATATTGCTTCTGTTATTTAACAGATAAAAGTAGCGTAATTAAGAGTTAGGACATTTCTGATGCAGTAAACTGTTATATAACAAAAGCTAGGTAAATATGTTGCTTAGAACGTAAATTTATTATTTCAGCAGAGGGGATTGTTGAAAATAGCAAATGAACAGTTTGAAGCAAACGTAAAGAAAGGGGTAGTTTCATGGGGATGAAAATGAAGGAGAAGTTAACGGCTTTAGCTGGTCAGCACCAGTTAATGAATTATGAAGAAGTGGCAAAGTCTCATAATTGGGCTGATACAGAAAAAGCATTTAGTTGGTACGAGACAGGTTTAGTGAATATGGCGTATGAGGCAATCGATCGCCATACTGAAACACATCGTAAAAATAAAGTTGCTCTTTATTTTAATGATGGTAAACGGAAAGAGGCGTATTCATTTAATGAAATGAAAAGGTTAACAAACAAGGCTGCTAACGTTCTTAAAACAGCTACTAATCTACAAAAAGGTGATCGTTTATTTATTTTTATGCCACGGTCGCCTGAGCTCTATTTTTCATTATTAGGTGCGTTGAAAATGGGTGTTATTGTTGGACCATTATTTGAAGCTTTTATGGAAGGTGCTGTGTATGATCGGCTAGCAGATAGTGAGGCAAAAGTATTGGTTACGACACCGGCGTTACTTGAACGTGTACCTATAGCTAAATTACCTCACCTAGAGCATGTCCTTTTAATAGGTGAAGATATTGAAGAAACATTACAAATTCTAGACTTTAATCAACGATTAAAAAGGGCTTCAGCTCAATTTGATATAGAGTGGGTAGATCAGGAAGATGGGATGATTCTTCACTATACTTCTGGATCAACTGGTGCGCCAAAAGGAGTGCTACATGTTCATTATGCAATGCTTCAACAATACCAATCTACGCAATGGGTTCTTGATTTACGTGAAGATGATATTTATTGGTGTACTGCTGATCCAGGATGGGTGACAGGAACAGCCTATGGTATTTTTGGTCCATGGTTAAATGGGGTAACAATGGTGATTGTTGGGGGAAGATTCTCACCGCAAGCATGGTATCAAGCCATTGAAGATTATGGTGTTACGGTATGGTATAGTGCACCAACTGCATTCCGTATGCTGATGGGGGCAGGGAGTGGCTTGCTTGAAAGCTATGATCTATCATCTTTGCGTCATGTGCTATCTGTCGGTGAACCATTGAACCCCGAAGTGATTCGCTGGGGAGTAGAAGAATTAGGTCATCGAATCCATGATACATGGTGGATGACAGAAACAGGAGCGCATATGATTTGTAATTATCCTTCGATGGATATTAAGCCAGGCTCAATGGGAAAACCACTTCCAGGTATTCATGCGACGATTGTAGATGATGCTGGCAACGAAGTACCACCGTTTACAATGGGGAATTTAGCTATTCAACGGGGGTGGCCAGCTATGATGCGTCAAATTTGGGGCAATCCAGAGCGCTATGAATCTTATTTCTTAAAAGGGAAATGGTATGTATCTGGAGATTCTGCCTATATGGATGATGACGGATACTTCTGGTTCCAAGGTCGAGTGGATGATGTCATTATGACGGCCGGAGAGCGTGTGGGACCATTCGAAGTGGAAAGCAAGCTATTGGAGCATCCAGATATTGTTGAAGCAGGAGTCATTGGAAAACCAGACCCAGTGCGAGGGGAAATCATCAAAGCCTTTGTATCCTTACGAGAAGGAGTAGAACCTTCCGAACGATTAATTGAGGATATAAGAGATTTTGTTAAAAAAGGGTTATCGGCTCATGCAGCACCACGTGAAATTGATTTTAAGGAAAAACTACCAAAAACACGCAGTGGTAAGATTATGCGTCGTGTATTGAAGGCATGGGAGTTAAATTTACCTACGGGTGACCTATCGACGATGGAAGACTGATAAAGTAAAGAACATCAATTGATATTTATACAACATATGCATAAAAAGAAGGCAAGCATTCTTTCATCAATCGAGTGAATGCTTACCTTCTTTTTTCTGCATTTACAATGCTTAAGAGCTGTATTAACGAGAAGTATTTAAATGCGTAAAAAATATAGAATTAAATAAAAATTCAGTTGACTTAATATTTATGCAGACGTATACTATTTTTAACTTATTTCAGAGGTGAGTGCATTGAAAGTAGGAATTGTAGGAGCAACAGGTTATGGTGGACTAGAGCTTATTCGGTTTTTACATAATCATCCAGCTGTAGAGCAGCTAGCGTTATTTACTTCTTCAGAGGAGGGAGTTCTTTTTTCTTCAAAATTTGGTCATCTTATGACGATTATTGATAGGCCATTACAGAAAATAGAGGAAGATACTTTAGCGGAATTTGATGTAGTTTTTACAAGTACACCACCTGGCGTAACAAGTAAGTTATTACCATCATTGGTTAACACGGGTCCGAAATTTATAGATTTGTCTGGTGATTACCGTTTAAAAAATCTTGCAAGCTATGAAGCGTGGTATGGCAAACAAGCAGCACCATTTGATACGGTTCAGCAAAGTGTTTATGGTTTAACTGAATGGAATTCAGAGCATATTCGACAGGCTACTCTTATTGCTAACCCAGGTTGTTACCCAACAGCGGTGTTATTATCATTACTACCGCTAGTGAAGGAACGATTAATTGATCCGAGCTTTTTAGTAATTGATGCGAAAAGTGGCATCTCAGGAGCTGGTAATAAGCCGTCACAAACTACTCATTTTAGCGAGGCGAATGAGAACTTCTCTATCTATAAAGTAAATACACATCAACATATACCAGAAATAGAACAGGCATTATCCGTATTTGCTCATACTGAAACAAACATTACTTTCAATACTCATTTAGTACCTATGACAAGAGGGATTTTAGCGACATCCTATGCGCCAGTAATGGCAGGCGTTACAGAGGCTCAGTTGGTTGGTTGCTTGCAGGAGACGTATGAAAAGCATCCATTTGTTCGAATGGTTACAGATGCTACTAGCTTAGGAACTAATCGTGTTAAGGGGTCCAATTATTGCGATATTTTGGTGAAAGTAGATTCTCGTACAAATCGTGCCACGATTGTAAGTGTGATTGACAATCTAGTCAAAGGGGCTGCAGGGCAAGCTATCCAAAATATGAATGTACAATTTGACCTACCACAAACGACAGGTCTTGATGTCGTACCGTTCTTTATTTAACAGTTTTTATGTTTAGTTTGATGAAAAATAAGGAGGAATTATGGATGACAGTTACTACATCAATAAATGTAATGAAAAAGTTATCAAGTAAAAATATCGTTTCACCAAAAGGCTTTAAGGCAGCTGGGTTACATTGTGGTTTAAAACATAAGAAGAAAGATTTAGCCATTTTAGTAAGTGAGGTACCAGCTAGTGTTGCTGGTGTTTTTACAACAAATGCTGTGCAGGCAGCCCCGTTAAAAGTAACAAAGGAAGTTGTTTACACAACAAAAAAAATGCAGGCGATAATCGTGAATTCGGGCAATGCCAATGCTTGTACAGGGAAGCAAGGCGTTAAGGATGCCCAAACAATGCAGGCGCAAGTGGCTGAAAAATTAGGGATTGCGCCTGAATTGGTGGGAGTTTGTTCAACGGGCGTCATTGGCGAAATGATGAAGCTGGAGCCAGTAGTAAATGGTATTCAACAGCTAGAACCGAAGGACCATTTAGAAAGTGCTATTGACTTTGCGCAGGCAATCTTAACAACAGATACAGTTATGAAGAACACAAGCTATAGTACAACGGTAGATGGCAAGGAAATCATTATCGCTGGTGTTGCGAAGGGTTCAGGCATGATTGAACCAAATATGGCAACCATGTTGGGCTTTATTACGACAGATGCCCAAATAGAATCTGATGTATTACAAAGTGCATTATCCGATATTACCAATCTCACGTTTAATGCCATTACCGTAGATGGGGATACATCTACAAACGACACAGTTGTTGTATTGGCGAACGGCTTCGCAGGAAATAAGACGTTAACACCTGATCATCCAGATTGGTTAAATTTCTATTACACATTGAAAACGGTAGCCGAAGATTTAGCAAAAATGATTGCCAAGGATGGAGAAGGGGCAACTAAGCTCATTGAAGTGGAAGTTGTTGGCGCAGTTGCAGATGAAGAGGCACGAAAAATCGCCAAGACCGTCGTAGGCTCGCCACTTGTAAAGACTGCTGTTTTTGGCTGTGATGCGAACTGGGGACGAATTATTGCAGCAGTAGGGTATAGTGGTGCCTCTGTAGACCCAGATAAAATTACGATTCAAATTGGAGGCGCTACAATGGTAGAAAACGGCGAACCAATTCCTTTCTCAGAGGATGAATTAATACAAATTTTAAAAATGCATGAAGTGAAAATATATGTGTCTCTTGGTATGGGTGAAGGTAAGGGGCATGCTTGGGGATGTGACTTAACGTATGACTACGTCCAAATCAACGCATCATACCGCTCGTAAACGAATGGTGATTAAGCTCGGTGGTAGTACACTGGAGGGCTTAAATAAAGATTTTTTTTATCATTTTAAAAAGCTTCAAGATAGCGGTGTGGAGCTTATTATTACTCATGGCGGGGGCCCAGCTATTAATCGTGAATTAGCTGCTCGAGGCATAGAATCGCATACATTAAATGGTATACGTGTGACAAATGAGGCAGCTATGAATGTTGTCCAATCCACTCTAATTGGGCAGGTTAACCCTACTTTAGTTCATGACTTAACAAGTGCTGGCGTCGAGGCCATTGGGCTAAACGGTTATGATGGTCAATTAATGGTGGCAGATTATTTAGATAAAGATGTTTATGGTTATGTAGGAGCAGTAAAAGCCATCCATACAGCCTTACTTGAAGCTTTATTGTCAGTGGGAATTGTACCCGTTATTGCTTGTGTTGGAGTAAGTGAAGCAGGTCAGGCTTTAAACATTAACGGCGATACAGTCGCAAGTGAAATAGCATTAGCCTTAGGGGCAGATAGCTTATTACTCGTTACAGATGTAAGTGGTATTCGAGTCTATGATGAATATCAAACAATGGCAACACCCACTAGCATTAATCAATGGATAGAACAAGGGCATCTATATGGAGGGATGATTCCGAAAGTACAAGGAGCGATCGATTGTTTACGTGCAGGTATACCTTCCGTGCAAATTGTGGGAGAGACATTGATTGGCACTACGATTGTCACTTCCGATAAACTTCATGCTACCTAGTGTTCTAATAAGAGCTTATGAAAAGTATAGATGTTGAAAGAAGACCATTTCAAATAATAGCGGAGATGATAACATGAGTGCGTTATTCGGGAACTACGGTAAACGTCGTGCGCAAATTGTCAAAGGGCAAGGCACCGTTGTAGAGGATTCTACAGGAAAACAATATTTAGATTTTACTAGTGGTATTGCAGTAGCAAGTCTGGGGCATGCGCATCCAGCCATTGTGCAGGCACTACAAGAGCAAAGTGAAAAGCTGTGGCATATATCGAACCTTTTTGATATCCCTGGTCAGGAAACCGTGGCTAAAAAATTAATCGCTCATACGCATTTTGCACATGCTTTTTTCTGTAATAGTGGAGCGGAGGCAAATGAAGCGGCCATTAAGTTAGCACGAAAGCATACAGGGAAAAACCATATGATTACTTTCGAAAAATCATTCCATGGTCGCACATTCGGAGCAATGTCTGCAACAGGTCAAGGCAAAATACATAACGGCTTTGGACCACTCGTTGAAAAATTTACGATTTTACCATTCAATGACGCTGCCGCACTAGAAGCTACTATTGATGACTCTGTAGCAGCCATTATGCTGGAAATGATTCAAGGAGAAGGTGGCGTTAATTGTGTATCGTTAGAATTCGCTACCGCGATTGCAAAAGCATGTGATGACAAGGGAATATTACTCATTATTGACGAAGTACAGACTGGAATTGGAAGAACAGGAACACGCTATGCGTTTGAGCAAACGGTGTTAAAGCCACATATAGTGACATTAGCAAAAGGCTTAGGTGGTGGCTTTCCGGTAGGGGCAATGCTAGGAACTGCCGAGCTTTATGCAACCTTTAGTCCGGGTACACATGGCACTACATTTGGGGGAAACCCACTTGCAATGAATGTAGCTCAGGCCGTCTTAAGTCATGTATTTGAGCCAGCATTCTTACAGCAAGTACAAGAACAGTCAGCCTATTTTGTCGCACAACTAAAAGCGCATTTACCTTCTAATTATACCATTCAGGGTAAGGGATTAATGCTTGGAATTGGCTGTGGTGAAACAGAAGTAGCCGCGTATATTGCTGCTGCAGAAGAGAAGGGTCTCTTATTAGTAGGGGCAGGGCCAAATGTTATTCGACTATTGCCGCCACTAACTGTAACGAAGAAAGAGATAGACGAAGCAGTAGCCATTTTAAAGACCATATTATATTAATTTACTGACAAAGAATCTGCTTATTTAGCAGACTCTTTGTCTTTCTTTTTTATTGAAGCTGTTTTACTAATGTATTTACTAGTTTTGGCAACCAATCATGAAGTTGACTAAATGTAAATCCTGCTTTCTCTGCTTTCGCATTTGTCATATACCAGTCAGCAGGTACACCATATGGTGATTGTGATTCTTCATCGCCACCAACAAGTGAAATTTTTGCGCGCTTCCCACTCTTTTCTTCAATTAACGCAAGGAGTTCCTTCAATGACATGGCACCAGATGCTGTAGCATTGTATGGTCCTTCTATAGGTGTCATGCCTGCAAAATATAAGAAATTAGCTGCTTCCTCATCTGTAATATAGCTCATCTGCGCATCGATATTCGGTAAGGAGATTGGCTGATCGTGTAAAATACGTTCCACATGAAAATGCAAACGACGTGTGTAATCATGTTCACCCATGACAATTGGGAAACGTACAGCAACAACTGGGAATGAAGCCTCTTTAAACAATACAGCCTCTGCCTGTCTTTTTCCTTCTCCGTAGGAAAATTCATTTCGATCCCCCATGAGAATTTGATAATGAAAAGGATCGAAATCTTCTTCCTTTTTCATCTTGCCATCAACTTCATAGGTTGAAAGAGTTGAAGTAAAGACAAGTTTTTTCGTTTTCCCTTTTAAAAGCTCACAAATGGTATGTGCCTCGTTAGGAGAGTAGCATATATTATCATAAACAATATCCCACGTTGTATGAGCGAGAGCATTTTCTAATGCGTCACGATCATCCCGATTAACCATTAATTGTTTGACAGCTGTTCCAAAAGGATTGCCGCTTTGACCACGTGTTAAAATCGTTACATCATGTCCATTCTCAATGCAAAGTTCCACTAATTTTTTTCCGAAAAAACGTGTGCCCCCTAAAACTAAAATGTTCATATTTTTCCTCTCCTTCAAAATAGTAGTCTTCTTAATAATGACAAAAAAATAGACTTACTACAAATCAAAAGTGAATTGTAGTAAGCCTGTTTGACACAGAAAATGAAACTGATTATCGCCTTGATGTTTCAGGGGGAGTTGTATTGCCGTTGTCTCCTCCATTTGAGCCATCTTCAGGTTGACCTGATCCGTTACCACCAGATCCATCCCCATTGTTGGAGCCGTTGCCATTGCCACCAGATTCATTCCCGTTGTTGGAGCCGTTGCCGTTGCCACCAGATCCATTCCCGTTGTTAGAGCCGTTGCCATTGCCACCAGATCCATTCCCATTGTTAGAACCGTTACCATTATTACCAGACCCATTGCCATTTGTAGGCGGTGTTGTAGGTGGAATTGTTTCTTGACCATTATCCTCTGGATCAGGTTCATTTTCACTACCACCAGTAGAGGCTACATTAGAATGTGGTGACACTAAGCCTGTAATATCTACAGCCACTACAACATAGGCCTGTCCACTAGCGACCGTTATACTTTGTGTAGATTCAAGAACAGAAGTTACTAATGTGTTGGCACCATTTGTAACATTGTAAATCCGATAGCCAACTACATCGTTTGATGACTCTGTCCAAGATAAAGTTGAGCCATTTACGGATGCTGTTACTGCTGCAGGTGCACTTCCATCCGCAGGGAAATCAACGGCCGAAACAGATGAATTGGTTAAAGTTGAATTTTTCGGTAATAAACTTGCTGGGTTACCGCCAAGACGGCCTAACATACGTTTAATAAACGCCTGATTAATACCTGCGCCACCTGATTTGACAAATTCAGCTGGTGTACTAGGTAATGCATTATAAGTTTTTCCTTTAATCGTTACAACACTTGAAGCAGCTAAGCTATCATCTGGTTGTGAAGGTAAAAATACTTTCGCATTAAATAAGTCTGAACGAACTAAACCTGCATCTGCACAGGCAGCAGAAGGTGCCATTCCAGAAATTCCGCAGAATGAAGCGGTCACCACATTTTTAGGTGCCTTAAAGCTTGTTGGTGGGTCAATAAACTCAGGAGCCACATCGTAAACGGAATTCATTAAAGTACCCCATAATTTATTGACACGAACACTTGGCTGTAGGTACGTATTATTAAATGCGTACAACGTACGAGGTTGGTCGTAACCCATCCAAACACCTAGAGATACATTAGGGTTATAGCCAACTAACCAAACATCTTTATACTCTTGAGAAGTCCCTGTTTTAGCAGCGAAATCAGAAGAGAATTTTAATGTATTACGAGCAAGAGTTCCTGTTCCTTTTGTTAATACGTCACGTAGCATATCTGTCACAATATAAGATGTTTCTGGACTAAATACTTGGACGGGTTCTACTTCGTGTTTGTAAATAATATTTCCTTCTTGATCTTCAATTCGATCAATCATATAAGCATCAATGAATTGACCACCATTTGCAAAAGTAGCAAAGGCATTCGTATTCTCTTCTACAGTAGTCCCCTCACTTAAAGCACCGATACCGGTTGCAAGGTTAGTGAAATCATCGGGGTGTAATTTTGTGAATCCCATTTTTACTAATAGATCAGCTGGTCGTTTGTTAATAATATCATTATATAAACGTAACGCTGATATGTTTTGAGAATCTGCTAAAGCTTCACGCGCCGGAATAAGTCCTCGCTCATCACTAGTAATATAGTTACTTGGGCTCCATGAACCAATTGAGAATTTTACGTCAACGAGTGGGCTACCTGCACCAATTACGCCATACTCAATAGCAGGTGCGTATACAAGTAATGGTTTCATCGTAGAACCATTTGAACGATAAGCTTGTGTTGCATGGTTAACTTGAGTTGTATTAAAGTCTCGACCACCTACAAAACTTAAAATGCGACCTGTCGTATTCTCCATTAAAATACTGCCCACTTGTACGGGCATTTCGATATCAACTTCCTCACCGGTTACAGGGTCTTTCCCTTTACCAGTATATGTGTGGCCGTAATATTGGAAGTCCTTAGCAGCTTTTTGCATGGCATCATACATATCTTTGTTAATGGTTGAATAAATACGATAACCTTTTGAGCGAACATCTCGATCTGCTAAGATTTTATATTTATCTTTTAATTTTTTTTCTGTTTTTAATCGCTCTGGGTCAATACCGTCATCTTCTGCGAGTTTTTCTGCAATAATATCTTTTGCGCGGCTCTCAAGCTCATATGTAAGCCATGGATAACGATCCTCCGCTCGCATTTCTGGACCACGGAAGTCAGCAGCAATATCATAATTCAGTGTTTCTTTATATTGAGCATCGTCAATATAACCAGCTTCTTTCATACGATAAAGAACTGTTTTCATACGATCAATACCTGGTTTTAAAGCTTCCTCACTTTTCAGTTCACCCGTATTTGTAAAAGGTGTGTAAGCAAATGGCGCCTGAGGAATACCAGCGATGTAAGCTGCTTGCGCAAGTGATAAATCCTTAGCTTTGACACCAAAGATTCCTTCTGCGGCTGTTTCTACGCCTGCAATATTTCGCCCTGAAGAGTTACGACCGTATGGAATAATATTTAAATAAGCCTCTAATATTTCTTCCTTTGTCATAAAATGCTCTAAACGCATAGCAAGTAAAATTTCTTTTGCTTTACGTTCATAGGAAACTTCATTGGTTAATACTTGGTTTTTAATAAGTTGTTGCGTAAGGGTAGAGCCACCTGTCTGTGTAGCAGAATTCGTAACATCTTGTAATAAGCCTCGTACAACCGCTTTTGGTACAATGCCGTTATGTTCACGGAAATACTCATCTTCTGTTGCCAGTACTGCATTAATAACATCTGGTGCAACATTTTTTAGTGAAGTTTCGCGGCGATCTAAATCTGTCCGTAATTTTCCGATATAAATATCGTTGGCAAAATAAATTTCACTTGTTTCTTCATAGCTAAAAATTTGATCTCGCAATTCATCTTTTGAGCGTAAAGGCTCTTCTTTTACAAGAGAAGCGAAATAACCAGCTCCTACTGAACCGACAAATACAGTGCCAACCAATGCAAAGACTAAAAATAGTAAAAATAAGTTCCAGGTAACGCTACCTGAAATACGTAATTTCTTCATCCATTTTTGTTCAATTAATGTATCGATCTTTGCATTGATTTTTTCAATCCAATCCTTCAATGTATCGACCTCCTAAAATCTTGTTTATTATAGCACATATTGTTTTAGCTCGAACATAGTTATTGACTTTGAAATAGATTCGTATAGAATAATGTTTATAGTTTTCTAGTGATGAAGAGTTTGGAGTAGTTTCTATATTCCCTGTTTAGAGAGCCAGTGGTTGGTGAAAACTGGTCATAATGTAGAGACGAATTACGTGCTTGGAGCTTAGACGTGCGCGCCTGCGATAAAGGCGGTTGAATGAAGTGGAAGGTGGATGACATCTTCAAGCCGGGTGGTACCGCGTTAATTTACAATTTAACGTCCCTGCATGCAATTGTTTGCGTGTAGGGATTTTTTTATTTCATGAACTTGTCCATGCACGTAGCGAATTTCAATCAATTAGGAGGAATCATCATGACAAACGAATTATTACAAGATTTAGAATGGCGTGGGCTGCTATACCAACAAACCGATGCTGATGGTATGGCAAAACTATTAGAAGAACAGTCCGTCTCTTTATACTGTGGTGTTGATCCAACAGCAGATTCTATGCATATCGGGCATATTGTCCCGCTTTTAACATTACGTCGCTTCCAAAAAGCTGGTCACCGTCCAATTTTACTTGTGGGTGGGGCTACAGGCATGATTGGAGATCCATCAGGTCGTTCAGAAGAGCGTCAATTACAAACTGTGGAGCAAATCGATAAAAATGTTCAAGGGATTCGCGGTCAACTAGAACGAATTTTTGACTTTGCTGAAGATGGTAATGGCGCTCAGCTTGTGAACAATCGTGACTGGATTGGCAATATAAATACGATTGAATTTTTACGTGATTATGGGAAATTAATTAATGTTAACTACATGTTGGCAAAAGATACAATTGCTTCTCGTCTTGACACGGGGATATCTTTCACAGAGTTTGCTTATACATTAATTCAAGGGATTGATTACAATCATTTATACAACCACTACAATTGTCGTATTCAAGTAGGTGGCTCTGATCAATGGGGTAATATTACAACAGGTTTAGAGGTTATTCGTAAGACACATGAAGAAGAAACTAAAGCCTTTGGGATTACGATTCCATTAGTAACGAAAGCCGATGGTACGAAATTTGGTAAAACAGCTGGTGGTGCTGTCTGGTTAGATGGTAAGAAAACATCTCCATATGAATTCTATCAATTTTGGATCAATGCTGCTGATGCAGATGTCATCAAATACTTGAAAATATTCACTTTCCTTACTCGTGAAGAGATTGAAGCATTAGCTGTTTCTGTAGAAGAAGAGCCACATTTACGTAAGGCTCAAAAATCACTTGCTGAGGAAATGACACGATTAATTCATGGTCAAGCGGCGTTAGAGCAAGCTATTCGCATTACAGCAGCTTTATTTTCAGGCGATTTAAAAGCACTTTCGGCTGAAGAAATGAAGGATGCCTTTAAAGATGTTCCTTCTATTGAAATGGCAAAAGAAGATAAAAATATTGTGGACCTTCTTGTAGAAGCTGGTATCTCATCATCGAAACGTCAGGCACGTGAGGACGTTTCGAATGGTGCAATTAGTGTCAATGGTGAAAAAGTGACGGATTTAGAATATGTAGTCGATGCAAAGGATCGTCTAGAGGATGCCTTTAGCATTGTTCGTCGCGGTAAGAAAAAATATCATATGGTAAAGTTTGTATAATGATTTTAATTTAAACAACATCCCCGATCATAAAGGGGATGTTGTTTTTTTATTATAGAAAACTTGGCGATTTTATGTGTTCATATTGCTGAGGGTGCAGTATTTTTGCCAGTTTTATAGCCCCTTCAATAAGACGGGGAGAAGGCCGACAATAAAGCCATTCCTCCATTACATGAAGCTGTTCCATTTTCACAGCATGTAGCTCACTTGCATGGGGACGCTTTAATAAGTTGGCCGGCTGTATACGCTCAAAAGCTACACCTACCCAAGCCATCATGATATAGTCGGGCTTTCGTTTAACAACATCTGCCCAATCAGTTTGAACACTGGCTAGTTCTATATCGTGAAATAAATTGACTCCGCCTGCAATAGCACTAATTTCTGTTAGCCAATTTATTTTTCCTGGTGTAAAAATTGGGTTTGGCCACCATTCCCAGTATAGAGTAGGTTTCTTCGTGAGGGAATTAGCAACTATACGCATTTTGTCAATGGATTGCAAATATTCTTCTGCGATTATTTTAGCACGTTCTTCTACATGGCAAGCTCTCCCGAGTGAAAGGAGATCTTGTGCAATTTCCTCTAACGAGTTCGCATTAAAAACAATATGAGGGATATTTCTTCTTTGCAATTCCTCGATGTTTTTTTCCATTCCAGGCACACTTAAAGATGCAAGAACAAGATCGGGGTGTAATGCCTCTAAATCGTTCATATTAATAGATAAATCTGGACCAAGCTGTGGCAAATCTTTAACGCTTGATGGCCAATCGGAGAAATCATCTACTCCAACAAGCTGGTCTGTCAGTCCTAAATAGGCTACAAGCTCTGTATTGCTTGGACATATCGAGATTAAACGCATTTGTTATCTCCTATTCTTTTTAAGAAAAGTATAGCGAGAGTTTCCATTCTAAACAATGTGTTTACATCATTTTCATCTTTGAGCATAGAAAAAAGGTGGAGAAAAACTTGGTTTATCTCCACCTTTTGTTTTTTTATTAATTATGAAAGAGCAGCAACAGCTTCAAGCGATTCCTCTTTTTTCACGATAGGGCCCATTGCATTTGTAATAATTTGTTTAATATCATCTAGTGTTGCTTTACGAGGATTTGTCTCAGCGCAAACATCTAACATCGCATTTTTTGCTAAAATTTCAATATCCTCATCTTTTGCACCTAGTTCGCGGAAGCCACTAGGAATATTTAAATCCTTTGATAGCTTTTCAATAGCTGAAATAGCTTTTTCAGCAGCATCACGCTTACTTAATCCTGTCACATTTTCACCTAATAATTCAGCAATGCGAGCAAAACGCTCAGTACGTGCTGTTACATTGAAGCGGCAAACATGTGGTAATAAAATGGCATTACATACGCCATGAGGTAGATTATAATAGCCACCTAACTGATGAGCAATCGCATGGACATAGCCTAGTGAAGCATTATTAAAAGCCATACCAGCTAAAAATTGTGCATATACCATTTGTTCACGTGCTTCTAAATCAGCTCCATTTGCATAGGCACGTGGTAAAAATTCAGGAACTAGTTGAAGTACCTTCTCAGCACAAGCGTCTGTAATTGGTGTTGCATTTGTCGAAACAAATGATTCAATAGCATGTGTCAATGCATCAACACCAGTAGCAGCTGTTAGAGCAGGAGGTAACCCAATCATCTGTTCGGGATCATTAATCGAAAGTAACGGAGTCACATGTTTATCAACAATGGCCATTTTTACTTTACGTGCTGTATCTGTAATAATCGTGAAACGAGTCATTTCACTAGCAGTACCAGCCGTTGTATTAATAGCAATTAATGGCACAAGTGGATTTTGTGATTTATCAACGCCTTCATAATCTTGAATGCGTCCACCATTCGAAGCAATAAGTCCGATACCTTTTGCTGCATCATGAGCGCTCCCTCCTCCAAGAGAAACGATTGAATCACAGCTTTCAGCATGGTAAGCTGCTATGCCATCTTCAATATTTTGATCTGTTGGATTTGGTTCTGCTTTAGGGAAAATTGCTACATCAATTCCAGCAGCTGTAATGATGTTTGCAATTTGTTCAGAGAGACCTAATTTGTGTAAGCCCTCATCTGTTACGATTAATGTCTTCTTCACTTCTAAATCATTTAAGTGTTTACCAACTTCTTGAATTGCTCCAGGTCCAAATAAGTTTTTTTTCGGCATAACAAATTGCTTTAGAACGTCTGACATACTTCCAACCCCTTTTTAAAAATTATTATTGCTTGAATGATGGTGAACCACCTTTCGGAATTCATCGTATTCTATTTTTTATTAAAGTTCAACTCGTATTTTTATTAAAATTGCTCGCTTTATCCTTGTTATTATTTTACAAAAAAGTTAGCTTGTTAAAATGTTCTTTAAAAATGTGAAAGGTATAAGAATGCTGATTGTAATATGTTTTATAAAATGTTTTACTATAAAAATAAAATATATTTTTTTGGAAATGGTTCTATTTGAAGGGGTCTAAGAATAGTAAATAACTGATATTTGTTTTTTAATATTAAGATAGTGGTTATGTTATTTTGAAGCGATGTAATTATTATTTTAAAGTATATAAAATTTTCATAAGTGAGAGGGAGTTATGATTGTTGATTATAATAATATTAAGAAATTCTGAATATACGGACGGTGTATTTCTAGAATAACCCTCATACCAATCTCTACGCCCTGAGAACCCAAGGGATATATAAGAAAAGAAGCTTATTTCGTTAATGCCCTCATCTTCAGATAGTTTAAATTTTTTAAATGGCTAATTTGTTGAATAGCGCAACCAAGAAATTGATTGAAATGGAAGTTTTTCAATTTCGTTAAAAATTATTTTTAAAAATTTGTTCAATAAAAGAGCATTATTCAACTTAAGTTATAGTCCTTTCAACTGCTCTTTTAATCCAAGATAGTCATTGATGACAAATAATAAAGAATCCAATTCTCTCTTAGAGTGACGGTCAACAGCAATGTATTGCAATTGCTAGGGCACTTGCCCCTAAACCTCGTTTACTACTGTTAGACGAGCCTTTTAGTAACTTAGATACCGAGCTTCAAGTAAAAATTAGAAAAGATTTACGTGACATTTTAAAGCGCGCAAATATTACATCTATTTTGTTACACACGATGAAGAGGATGCCTATGCTATCGCTGATTTTATCGTGCAATTAAAAAATGGAAGAATCGAACAAATGGGAAATCCTTGCTATCTTTAAAAAAAGGGGTAAAAGATTGTCCTAACTTTGTTTGAACATAGTGTGAAAATATCATTTAACAATTTAGGGTACTGAGAAATTAGAGCTTCACAGTACCTTCTTCGTCTTTGTTTAATAAGGGGGCGGGTTTTGGTAGTCAAACTGAGGCTAAAAAGTTTTTTATAAAGTGTTTAAAAACTCATGTGTCTTGAAGGTGATAAAACGACCTCTTAAACAAGTGGAAACATTAAAACAGCATTTCTCTGACCGAGAATACTATCAACTTTCTGTCAATAATAACACGTTGATTTCCATCCTTCTCTAACTTAAATCTAACGTGATAAGGGCTTTACTTCTCTCAACTAATTCCCTTTTCTTTGAATTTAAGGATCTCTGTAGCAATAAAGGGAAATCATTAAGCATTAGTTAAATAAAAAAATCTATTTATCAAAATGCAATTTCTAGAAAATGATACTCTTGAGAATAAAGCAACATATTCTTCAATGAACAAGTAATTGGTTGTTTATTTAATTCTCCTCCAACCCACATAACACACGTTCTAAATGTTCCTTCTTTACATGAGTAATTCCCCATTCACAAATCATATCGAGTAAAGGAATAAGGGACAATCCTTTTTTAGTTATGGAATATTCTACACGAGGAGGAACTTCTGGATATACATTTTTTACTATTAATCCATCCATTTCAAGTTCTCTTAATTGTCTGGATAGTGTTTTATGTGAAATATCCTCAATATATCTTTGAAGCTCTCCAAATCGTTTGAGAGGGTTTTCGTATAGTTCATATAAAATCATTATTTTCCATTTTCCTTGAATAATTTGCATTGTAGCATCAAACTCATTTAAATATTTTTTCTTATCCAATTCATTGCTCTCCTTTATTAAGTACCTTAAGGTTACTAAGGGACAAAGAGGTGCCTACTTTATCTTAAGTAGATTTAATTGTAAACTGATTTTACTTAGAAATCAAAGAAGGAGTGACAATCAGAATGAAAACAGGATATATTGCAATTACAGGTGCTTCATCAGGTATTGGTGAAGCAACAGCAAAGAAGTTTATACAAAATGGGTATAACGTTTTAGTTATAGCACGTCGTGCACATTTGTTAGATCAATTTACAGGAGATAATGTAATTAAAGCAAGTGTGGATGTAACAGATAGAGAGGCTTTAGATAAAGCTCTTATGGCAGCTGAAGACAAATTTGGACCAGTTGAAGCAATCGTAAATAATGCTGGACGTATGTTATTGGGCGATATCGCTAAACAAAATCCTCTTGAATGGAAAGAAATGTATGATGTAAATGTGTTAGGTATGTTAAATGGAATGCAAGCAGTATTGCCTTCTATGATTGAACGTCAAACAGGAACTATTATTAATGTAAGTTCTATTGCTGGAAAGAAAACATTTGCTGATCATGCGGCATATGTGGGGACGAAATTCGCAGTTCATTCAATGAGTGAAAATGTTCGTGAAGAGGTTTCAAAGCATAACGTACGTGTGATAACAATTGCACCAGGTGTGGTTGAGACCGAGTTACTATCACACACATCTGATGAACAAATTAAAGAGAACTACATAGAATGGAAGGAATCAATTCATGGTGGTTTAAATCCAAGTACAGTAGCAGAAACAATTTATTTTGTATTTAATCAGCCTCAAAGTGTAAATATTAGAGAAATCGTATTAGCACCAACAAAACAACAAGCATAAAATGAAAAGAATAATATAGACCGCTCTCTTTTATTATACTGATGTTATATACTGGTATATTAGCGTGAGTAATTATGTATTCTTGCGAAAAAAACGGGGCTGATAGTGTGAGTGAAAAAATGGTGCAACAAACATTATTGGGAGATCTGGAATGGAAAAATCCAATTGAAATGGTCGATATAGAATTGTTTGAAGAGTATATTTATTATAACTGTATTTACTTTAAGTCGCCTGAAGAACAAGACTATATTTCTTTATTACGAAGGGAAATTTTAAAGCGAATGTGAGATTTATCGAAGGAGTAGCACTAGCTGCTCTTTTTCTTTTTTGGCTCTTGAAAAAACATCCGTTTCTTTAACGAAATGGACGCAATGAGCAGAAATTTTTGAGTGATTGATCAATTAACGGAGTTTATTTCCGTGTAGGTAAATTATGGAATTATTTACACTTAATAATTATGACAAACACAGTGGCCATAGCGGAAGTGTCAACGTTGAGTACTAAAATGAATGCTCCAATATTAAAAAAGATTAACAGTATAAGAGTTATATTATATAGGTAAATATACTTGTTAGTAGTTAGATATCCTTTTTATCAATTACGATGTAAAATTACCTAAATAATAAAATGCGAAACTATGGATATTATAGGTATTTTATATTAATATAGATGATAGTTATTCTAACATACTTTTAATAATTATTTTAGGCTATGGATATTTAGAAAAATATACAGATAGGAGTGTAAAAGTTGATAATACTAGATAGACCTTATGTTTCTGATTTATTAGCGCACACAGTTAGTAAGAATAAAATTCCAGTTATCAAATTAAATGAAGTTTTTATACCAAATGAATCTACTATAAGTTTAAAAAAGGTAGACGATTTGTTGATTGAATTAGAGAAGAAGAATTATCAAATTCTCTTTAACTCTGAAAATGGACTTAATATTTTATCTAAATATGCACCTAATCACTACTTAACAATTGTTACAGATATTTTGAAAAATAAAGTTACTTTCAGGAAAACATTAAGTAGTCATTTTAAAGATTTCTTTTTCACAGAAGTATCTCTAAAAGAATTAGATGAATTAGATCCTGGTTCACTACCTTTCCCTATTATTGTTAAGCCAGTTATAGGATATTCAAGTGTAGGAGTACATCGTATTGATAAGGTAGAAGAATATAAAGAAACTATTGAACAACTTAAGTTTGAAATGGAAGTTACAAGTGCAGAGTATCCAATCGAAGTTATTAATAATCACTCCTTTATAATTGAGAAATTAATTGAAGGTGATGAATACGCTGTTGACGTATATTTTACAGAAGAAGGCGAGCCTGTTATCCTAAATATTTTTAAAAGAATGTTTAGGCATGAGAAGGACATGAGCGATAGAATTTACTATACGAGTAAGCAAGTAATAAATGAGTCCCTCAACAACATTCAACAATTTTTAAAAACTATTTCATCGCTCTTCGCATTAAAGCTTGTCCCTATACATATTGAAATTCGCATCGATAATCTCGGACAGATAGTTCCTATTGAAGTAAACCCACTTAGATTTGCTGGTATCGGTACAAATGAACTTGGCGTTTATGCATATGGTGTCAACGCATGCGAGTACTTTTTTAAACAACAAAAGCCTGATTGGGAAAATATAATTAATCAAATGGATGATTCAATTTATAGTTTTTGTTGTGCTGAAATAGATGCATCTATTGATTGTAAGAAAGTTGTGTCTATTAATCATGAAGCGTTTAAACTAAATTTTGAAGAAATTTTAGAATATCGACGGATGAAAGTGAATGAAAGCTCTACTTTTGCTGTAATATTCCATAAATCACCAGATTTAAAAGAAAATACTAGGTTATTGAATTTAGATCTGAATCAATATATTACGTTAAATGAATTGGTATTTGTTTAATAATAGTTAACTTTATATTACAGTTAGGAGCGTTAACGATGTTTAAAGGTATGACCATTAGAAAGAAAATATTATTAAACGTATTAATGCCTATTATTGTTATAAGCACAATTTTTAGTTTTGCCATATTTATTGTAGCTGAGCGTTTAATCGATGGATATATTATTCCTCAGTTTGAAGAGAGCTTAACAATGAAAATGGATGACTTTGAAGAGTTATTTGATAAAGAATTAATCAATAGTGCTAAAACAAACAAAAGTGCATATCAAGAACTGTTGTCCAGAGGAAATGACTTTCAAAAAGAGTATGAATTAGAAAATGTGTATATTATGAGTAAAGTAGATAATAAAGAAGTCATTTTATTTTTAGGTAATGACGATAAGTATTTATCACCACTAGCGTTTACAGATGAACAAAAAGCAGCGCTAGATACAACTAAAATGGTTACAAGTGATATTTATATAGATGATTACGGCGCTCATAAGTCTACATTTTTACAAGTTCCAGGAACAGATTCTGTCTTAGGGTTAGATGAAGATGCAGATTTTATAGTTGATCTGGAGAATTTATTAATAAAGGTATGTGTGTTATTAGCACTTATATTTATTGTGGTAAGTGGTATACTAGCATATTTCACTGCTAAAAGAATTTCTAAACCGTTAAATGAACTTGTTGATTATACTAAAGTAATTGCTGCTGGTGATTTAACACAGGAAATTAAAAATACAAGTAATGATGAAATTGGTCAGCTTGCATCAAGTTTTAATAGTATGCAAGTGCAGCTAAAAGAAGTTATAGGTCATGTATCCTCAACAGCAGACTATGTAGCAAGCGGGTCTAAAGAATTGACGCAAAGTATAGAGCAAGTGACAGAAATGGCCAATCAGGTATCAGCAGCAATTCAGGAAGTTTCAGTAAGTAGTGAAATGGTAACAACTGGGGCTATTCAAAATCAAATTGCGATTAGAGAAATATCAGAGGGGATAGTAGAAATCACAGAATCTACTACAAACGTTTCTGATGAATCTATTAGAACATCTGAAGAATCCAATCAAGGTAATCATGTCATTCAACAATCCGTACAAGGAATTGATTCAATTAACGAGCTTTCAAAAGCCTCTATGCAAATGACAGAACAAATGCATCGACGTTCTAAAGAAGTAGGACAAATTACAAATGTTATTACAAGTATTTCAGATCAAATTAATTTACTAGCATTAAATGCAGCTATTGAGGCTGCTCGTGCAGGTGAATACGGAAAAGGATTTGCTGTTGTCGCAGATGAAATAAGACATTTAGCAGAACAATCTGCCCAATCTGCTAATGACATAACTAAATTAATCTCTGAAATGCAAAACAATTCTAATGAATCGGTTGAAGCTATTACGAGAGTAGTAGATGAAATTAATCATGAGACTATCGCAATAAGATTGGCTGGAGATACTTTTCAAAAAATCTCATCTCTAATTTCAAACATTAGTATGCGAACGCAATCAATTGCTTCAACAGTAGAACAAATATCAGCAAGCTCTGAACAAGTATTAGGGACTACTGAGACAACTGTGCAATCATTGGAGCAAACATCAGCAGGTACCCAAAATATTGCTTCAACTATGCAAGAGCAATCTGCTTTTATGGAAGAAATGCTAGGAACAGCTAATCAATTAAACGAGATGGTTGAAAACTTAAAAGGTCAAATTGCACATTTTAAAATTAAGTAATCCTAGCAAAGTTAAAAGGATTTCTTGAAATTACAACCAGGAATGTATGTTCTGATGGAGAAGTCAGTGAATTGGAAGTGGTGAAGACGATGTCTTTGTCTTATTAGTAGATTCTTATATTGAAGATTATTTCAGAGGTCTTAGATTTTACAAATATCTAGAGCAAAAAGCATTATCACCAATACGGTAAAAAGCTACTATGAAGACCCACTGACCTATAAAAATGATATATATAAACACCTTTTGTTGAGATACGGGTATAAGGATAACCAAACAATCAACGGAGGTGTTTTTTCTATGGGAACAAAAGTAGGTTATCCAATAGAAGTAAAAATGAAGGCAATTGAGAAGAGATTAGCAGGAACCCCGGTCAAACAGGTATTAGAAGAATTAATAATAATAACATTGGTGTGTAATATACTACGATGGACTGCCTGAATCCCTTCGTAGATGTAGAAGTAGGAGCAATTATTATCTTTTATCCTAATTATTGAAAAGTAGTTAATCAAACACCTTCTCCATATAAATAATAGTCGTTTCAATCTTTTCGTGGCCGAGGGATTTCATTATTTAGACTGTTATCTGCATACGGCTCTTTTGTTTGTGAAGAAATAAATACATAACCATTTTCTTTAAGCTGTTCACCATCTTCTAATAGAATTTCAGAACGCCACACTCTATACTTTTTAACACTGCACGAACTCCTTTTATGAATTCACTGGAATCTGAACAGTTTATTGTTGCTCCAAGGATCGCTCCGATTGTATGGTTCGTTGCAGTTACATGTGTTAAACTAGTTGTAAAACAAATTCCAAAAGCAACAGTGAAATTTTCTTCACACGCAGTTATACAGGCTAACGCACGTCAACTTTCTTCCAAACAAGTTGCTGATGTAATTGTAAATGGAAGAAAATTCATGGATAAACATACACGTGCTAGAGCTATTTACGATAAAGATCAAAATATTAATGTAGTGTTTATAGGGAATTCAAAAGAGGTTGCAACGGTTTACAGACCTGATAGTGGGGAAATCGCTAAGAAATTTATTAATAGTAACTGGGGATGGTAAGATTTAATTATGGCAACCTTATACGATAGATCATTTGATGCCTCAAAGACAAGTTTAGAAGTTGTTAATATAGCGAGTGATACTGTTTCCAGTAATATTTTGATTAAACTTAATTGTGGTGAACATCATTTAGATTTTAAGTTTTTGGTTTTACGAAGTGACCTTATAATGCTGCATACACTGATATTAAATAATTGGGACGAATTATTGGAAGCAGAAGTATGGGACTCAACGGATCCATCTTTTTCATTTGCTATTTTAGCGAATAATAGTGATCTAATTGATGAACAGGTTTACCAATTCCAATTTTGGATTGATGCAGGAGAATATAACTCTCATAGAGCTACTCGTTCCGGTATTGGTATTACAATTTATCAAGATAGAAAATCTATTGAAGAATTTGCATTACAGATAAAAAAAGAATTTGATTAGGATTTAAAGCAAAGACCAGGCGCTCAATTGAAAGTGTGTACCTGGTTTTTATTAATTTATTCACTTTTTAATTCAGCCAAGTCATCTAAATCACAGTACTTATTAATGTAACTCTTTTCTGAACTCTTCGCTGAATGTTCCCTTGTTTTATCTCTGTTTTTTTCTCTGTAAGCCTGTGTAGCTCGTTTTGTGCTTCGGAATGAAGATAAATGTACATCTGTCCGTTGATTTTTTTGAAATAAATTAAAGTGACGTTCCCTCATTCGCTCCCCTAAACCCCCAGTAAAAAACGCTAATTATCCAAAGTAAAATACAAAACAAAAACCCCGTAAACACTTGGTATACCAAGGCTACGGGGTTTAAGAATCCGAAGATTTCTATCGTTAAAAAATTAACGAGAGTAGTACTCTACGATGAATGATTCGTTGATTTCAGCTGATAACTCAGAACGCTCTGGAAGGCGAGTGAATGTACCTTCTTTTTTGTCAGCGTCAAAAGTTAAGTAGTCAGGTACGAAGTTGTTTACTTCGATTGCTTCTCCAACAACAGCAAGGTTTTGAGATTTTTCGCGAAGAGAAATCGTTTGACCTGGTTTTACGCTGAATGATGGGATATCAACGCGTTTGCCATCTACTAAGATGTGACCGTGGTTTACTAATTGACGAGCTCCACGACGAGTACGAGCTAAACCTAAACGGTAAACTAAGTTGTCAAGGCGAGTTTCAAGAAGGATCATGAAGTTTTCACCGTGTACACCTTTCATTTTACCAGCGCGGTTAAACAATGTACGGAATTGACGTTCGTTCATGCCGTACATGTGACGAAGTTTTTGCTTCTCTTGAAGTTGTAAACCGTATTCTGATAATTTTTTACGTTGGTTTGGACCGTGTTGTCCTGGTGCGTAAGGACGTTTTTCGATTTCTTTACCTGTACCGCTTAGTGAGATACCAAGACGACGTGATAATTTCCAAGATGGACCTGTATAACGAGACATATTGTTGTCTCCTCCTTTAAATTTGGTTTTTTTGTTGTAAAACAAAAACCAGTAGTACCCATTCTTACACGCATTTTATTTTCATGTATTTTCGCCTATGCAGCCGTTAGGTTACACAATACACCATCTATTTTTAAAAGTTGACTATCTAATTAGTTGTACAGAAGAAAATAGAGGAATAAAATACAATATAAGCTTATACCACTGCTGCGTTCATTTTACACAACCTCCATTGTAACTGCTTAGGACATGTACGTCAATTAATAGTATTTAAAATTTTATTACAGGCATATAGTAGAAAATTCTCACTGTCCATTCCTAATGTGTTAGAAATAGTTAAAGATGCGCTGTAAAATCTAAAATGTAAAAGTAAGGGAGAATTTACATAGTCAAAATGACACAAATTATGTATAATATATTATAAGTTAATAGTAATTGATTTGGACGTTATATAGAAAAGGTGATTTCATGACAGACCATTTACAAACGCTAAAATATATAAAATCTGATGTTTTGAGCTTTTGGGTGAGTTCTAATGAAGAACAAGCTAGTTTTAATGGGTATTTTTATTCATTAAAACAGTGTCTTAAGAAACACTTGGAAATTGATAATGTAGCTTTTCTTAGTTTTGAAGGTAATTCTTTAATACCTATTGAGGAGATGGCTTCATTAACGATTGAAACAAAGCTAAATGCTGTGTCATGGCTGATGATTGAAGCTAGTTTTTATCAACAAAAAGTAGTGAAAATTCCTTATATATTAAAGGCAAGACAGGCCTATTCAATGATGACAGATATGGTGCTTTTCCAAGCAGAGGGCAATAATCCCATTGGTGTATTACTTGTGGAGGCAACAGAGTCTTGGACAGACTTTATGACCTCAGATTACGGCGAAAAATGTATAGAAATACTTTCTCAGGTTCTTCAAATGATGAAAGATAATTTAGATGTAAAAATAAATGAAGACCAATATAGAAAACTATATAACATGACTGATTTATTTCATTCAACAATGGATATTGATTTAATTTTGGAAAATGTATTGAAAAATATAAGGGATAACTTCCCTGAATTTAATGTAGAGCTTATATTATCGAATGATCAAGACCGACACACGACCATCGATATTAAGCTTTTTGATTATTTATCGGAAAGACCTACCACTATTGAGGCTTTTGTATCAGGAGAGTTAACAACAGAACTTGCGATTGATTTAAATTGCCGTTTATTAAATGCCCCTATTAAAGGAAGGCAAGCTATTTATGGCATATTACAAGTGAGTGCTCCAACTACTTACCTTTTTTCAACGACTGAAAAAGATTTTGTACGGATGCTTGCGCAGGCGTCAGGAAATGCACTAGAAAATGCAAAGCTATATCATCAGTCGCATCGCCTCGTCAGTGACTTACAACTTATCAATGAAACATCACATCGTTTAAATATGAGGATTGACATTCATGAAATGTTACTTTTCCTGCAAAAGCAGTTGCTGAAATCCTTCCAACCAATGGAAGTTTGCTTCGCCTTTAAAAAAGATGACACCTTTGAAGTAGCGGGGGCAAGTACTTCGCTATTTAGTTCTGAAGAGGGTCAAACCTATATTAAGCATGTTGAACAACATTTTACTCAAACTAATGATCCGCTGTTTATAGCTGATTTTAGTCGATTAACCTCTAAACAAATTGAATATCGTTCCATAATGGCCATCCCCATTCTAATGGAAGAAAAGATCAATGGCTTTAGTATCGTTTTACATAAAGAGCCGTATTTCTTTTCGTTTGATAGCTTTAAATTAATGCAGTCTTTAATCCACCACTCATCTTTAGCAATTGCAAACTCTATTTTACGAACACAGCTTCAGGAAATGGTCGATTTGGATCATTTAACGAAACTATATGCACGTAGTTACCTTGATCATTTTGTAGAAAAGTCTCTTGAATATGATCAATCAGGTATGTTTTTGCTCATTGATATTGATAATTTTAAACGCATAAATGACACGTATGGTCATCAAGTAGGTGATAAAATACTGATGCAGATTGCCGTTCAGTTGAAGGAAACAATAGGTAGTCGAGGAATTTGTGCAAGATGGGGCGGCGAAGAGATGTCCATATATGTACCTAACATTAGTGAAAAAGAAGCTTTGGAATTAGCATCAGCCATCGTTGAAGTAATTCCAAGTGCCACCGATCCTCAAGTAACAATTTCAGCAGGACTCATTACATGGAATGATCAAGACCGACCAGCATTCCAATCTGTTTTCTTACATGCTGATACCGCTCTATATGAAGCAAAAAATAGTGGTAAAAATCGTTTTTGCATCCATGATGGTTCTTTTCAAAACCAATAATATGGATGGAGTTCTTGTAAATGGTTCTATAAAATAAATTGCCCTGAAATGACAATGCATTTCAGGGCAATTTTTTAACATCTTATATATGAAGTAGTAGTGTTTGAACAAAATGCTCTAAACCAGCTTGATCTTCCTTGGAGAAGCGATTCACAGTAGGGCTATCGATATCAAGTACACCCATGACCTCACCTTGTTTCATTAATGGTATGACAATTTCAGATTGGGAGGCAGCATCGCACGCAATATGTCCTGGGAATTCGTGAACATCTTTGACAACAATCGTTTCTTTTGTTGCCACAGCTGTTCCGCAAACCCCACGGCCAATTGGTATTCTAACACAGGCAGGCAGACCTTGAAATGGACCGAGTACAAGCTCATTTTCCTGTAAGAGATAGAACCCCACCCAGTTAATATTTGTTAAAAATTGATGGAGGAGTGCAGAAGCATTGCTTAAATTTGCAATCTGATCCTTTTCACCAGTTAGTAGTGCGTCTAATTGCTTAGATAGTGTAAGATACTGGTCAGCAATGGATCCTTCATAATTAATTTGTGTAAACATACAAGCACCTCGTTTAAAAGTTATTTAGATCGGTAATATAACATTATAATGTTGATGTAAATCAGTCACACTATGGGCATCGGAACCAAATACATAAGGTAATTCAATCGCCTGACAATAATTGATAAAGGCAAATGGTGGATAGGGCTCCTGACAAAATGGTTTACTTATACCAGCACTATTTACATCTAATTCATAGCCATTTTGCTTCATACTGTCCAAAACTTGGTAAAGTCGAATGTCGTCATTAATTTTCTCATGATGAGCTAGCTGAAATTTATGAATCAGTGATGGGTGCCCAATCCTTTTTGGCTTATAAGAACCAAGGTCTGCTTTTATAGAGTGTAGGACTGTATCATAATATAAATGATATACCTGTTCAATAGAGCCAACTTTCTTAGAGAAATCAATAAAGCATTTAGGAGAGAAGTCGATACATTCAAAGGTGTCCTGCCACTGTAAAAAATGGACTGACAAGATGGCATCATCTAAAAAATGTCCATATGTATCAAGAAAATGACGAGTTTCTTGTTCAAAACCTTTGATATAATCAACTTCTAATCCGATACGAATTCGAATGTCTTTTGCATATTGTTTTTGCAGGCATTGTAATTCTTCAATGTATGGCATGAGATACTCGGGTTTCATCCCACTATCTTGGAGTGGGGTAGGATCAATAAACCCTGCTGGTAATGGGGCGTGTTCTGTAAACGTTATATCTGTGAAATTATGAGAAATTGCTTTTTCAATATATTGAATGAACGTGTCCGAACTGCCATGTGGACAATAAGGACTATGTATATGCCCATCACGTTTCAAAATGTACCACTCCTTTAGATCTATAGACTGCTATCTTAATATTTTACAATAGCAAAAATACAGTTTTCTGAAAATCACTTAAATTTTAGTACAAAAGGCGAAAACATAGTATATAATAAATACAACTAGCCAATTCGTTTATTGTAGAATAGGAGGCTTACGATGGAGTATATCATCATTCCGATTATCCTACTATTAATTTTAGCCATAGTAGGATTTATGATGCGAAGAAAACATGTTGCAATTATTGCAAAACTTGAAAATGAAAAATTACAAATACAACATAAACCTATAAATGAAGAAATTTCAAAAGTAAAATCTTTGAACATGAACGGTGAAACGGAAGAAATGTTTGAACGATGGCGCAATATTTGGGATGAAGTCATCGATGTACATATGACTAAAATCGATTCACTTTTATTTGATGCAGAAGATCAAATTAATCGACTTCGTTTTAAAAAAGCGACATTAATTGAACGTGAAATCGAAGACTATATCAAAAAATGTGACCAAGATAAAGATAAAATTTTAGAGGAATTAAATGAATTAATTGGCAGCGAAGAAAAAAATAGAATTGAAATTGAACAGTTAAAGGAATATTACCGTTCTGCAAGAAAAACATTGCTAGCACACCAGCATTCCTTTGGTGTAGCATTACCTGCACTGGAGAAAAAGCTAGAGGAATTTGTTGAGCAGTTTGAAAAATTTGATGTTCTGACGAATGAAGGTAATTACTTGCAGGCGAGAGAAATTGTGATTAGCTTAAATCAAGAATCCCAGCAGACATTCGAATATATTAATGATGTCCCAACAATTTTGACGGAATTACAAGTTAAGCTGCCGGGAGCCGTTCAAGAATTGCGTAATGGTCAACGTGAAATGGAAGACCAATCCTACTATCTGCAGCATTTAGAATTAGCAGAGGCATTAAATAATTATGAAAAAGAATTTGCTAAGTTAAAAAATGACCTAGCAGAGCTAAATTTAATGGTGGTTAAACCTCGTGTAACAGAAATCAATGAAGAAATCGATCATTTTTATGATTTACTGGAAAAAGAGGTTATTGCCAAAAATTATGTGGATCAAAATTGTGATCGTTTATTAAGCTCAATTACAAATGTTATTACGTCTACAAAATCAGTGAGTGATGAGGCAACCTATGTACAACAAAGCTATCACTTAAATGAAAAGGATGCTGAAATTCCAAAAGCAGCATTAAAGCAATTGGAAGCACTGCAACGTCGTTACGATTTATTAGCCATGCGGGTCAAAGAAGAAAAGTCTGCGTATTCAAGCTTACAAGAAGAATTAATTGAAATAAGTGAAGAGCTTGAACGAATTCATGAAGAGCAAGGTCATCTGTCTAATACAATGAAGAAACTTCGTATTGATGAAAACAAGGCCCGCGCTCAAGTTGAAAACTTAAAGAAAATATTACAAGATACAGATCGTCTACTAAATAAGGCGAATATTCCAGGAGTCCCAGAGGAGATGGACGCACGACTTGATGAAGCGGCAGAGCATATATATGTAGTTATGCAAAGTCTGCAGGAAGTTCCGCTTAATATGGGAACGGTTCATAATAATTTAAATGCTGCAACACTTTGTGTAGAGGATGTTAGAGCAAAAGCTCATGAGTTAATAGAGAATGTAATGCTCATAGAACGTATTATTCAGTATGGTAATCGTCATCGTGCATCCAATCCAACATTAAATGCGCGTTTAAAAGAGGCGGAGGAAGCATTCCATCAATTCCGTTATTCCAAAGCATTAGAGGAAGCAGGGACAGCTGTGGAAGAAATGGAGCCAGGTGCATTAAAACGTATTCAAGAAATGGTAGCAGAGCAGACTATGACTAACAATTAAAACTACATTTATGCTGTCTAAAAAGTTTAGAAATTACTTTTTAGACAGCTTTCTTTTTAAATTTGGATAAGGGTGTGAGACGGATGGGATTGTTCATTCGAAAAATGAATGAAAAGTATGCTCAGGAAATTATATGTTGGCAATATGAAGAGCCCTATGATTTTTATAATAATGAATTATCCGAGGAATCCTTGCGGGAGTTTCTTGATAATCCTTACTTTGCCATAATTAATGAGCAAGAGGACTTAATCGGTTTTTATTGCACGGGGTCAGCTGCGCAAGTGCCAAAAGGACATGATTATAATGCTTATTCAGAAGATTATATAGATATTGGTATTGGCATGAAACCAACGCTAACAGGAAAAGGTTTTGGCACAAAGTTCTTTTCATTTATCATCAAGAATATGGAGGAAGAATATCCTCTGCCACTCCGTTTAACAGTCGCCCTATTCAATAAGCGAGCTATATTCCTATATGAAAAATTAGGATTTGTGAAAGAGCTCGAATTTAGTACGCCAACGGAATTTATTACGATGTTAAAAAAATTGTGAGTTCCATCACTCTTGAGATTAAAATATGAATTATCGTTAAAGTTAGTGGTCAATCGCTAAAGATTGCGTTATGATAAATACCGTTACATCAACGTTTTGAAAGTGTGTGAAAAATAATGAATGATACAATTTATTTAGATAATAGTGCCACAACTAAACCATTAAAAGAAGTTCTTCAGGCGTTTATGGTTGTAAATGAGCAGTATTATGCCAATCCTGCATCCATCCATGCTATGGGTGTTGAAGCAAATGATTTATTAATGCGGGCACGTGAGCAAGTAGCAGATATTTTGCAAACAGAAGCAAAAAATGTGCTATTTACTTCAGGTGGTACGGAATCGAATAATGCGGCTATTTTTGGAATAGCGCGTAGCAATACACATATAGGAAAGCATATTTTAACAACTGAAATTGAGCATCCTTCTGTTTTAGAGACTGTGAAACAGCTCGCAAAAGAGGGCTTTGAAGTGGAATATTTAAAGGTTGATCATCGTGGTATTATTTCATTGGATGAACTTCGTGCAAAAATACGTAAAGATACAATTTTAGTAAGTATGATGCATGTAAACAATGAGATGGGTGCTATCCAACCGATTGATGAAGCAGCTAAATTAATCCATGAAATGAGTCGTGCAGCCTTACATGTGGATGCTGTACAAAGCTTCGGGAAATTAGCTGTATCCTTTAAGGGTGAAGAGGGACCGGATTGTATTTCGATCTCTGGCCATAAAATTCATGGCTTTAAAGGCTCTGGCGTATTAGCATTTCGTAAAGCGATAAGATGGCAGCCCTATGCACTTGGAGGTGGCCAAGAATTTGGATTGCGTAGTGGGACTGTAGCTGTTCCACAAGCTGTGGCTTTATCTAAGGCAGCTCGTATTGCGGTTGAAACCATGCATGACCATGCAAAAAAATACCGTCAATGGCATGATGAAATTCTTGCACAGCTAAACGAATATGGAGAGGCTATTCATATTTTGTCGACTCCACAGGGAGCGTCACATATTATATCTTTCAGTGTTCGCGATTTAAAAGGAGAAGTCATCATTAATGCGATGCAAAAACGAGGTGTGATTGTATCAACATCCAGTGCTTGTTCTTCGAAGCAAACTAAAACAAGTCATGTTGTCGAAGCATTGCATCTAGATGAGCATTATAAAAAAGGTGTCATCCGTATTAGTTTTGGTGCACATAACACAGCCGAAGATATTAAAAAGTTTAAACAAGTATTAGCAGAAGTAATGCTAGAGCTTAAAGGAGAAATAAAGTAATGATTTGGAAAGAAATTTTAATTCGATATGGTGAACTTTCTACAAAAGGTCGCAATAAGATGGATTTTATCCGCCGTTTACGTGAGAATATCCGTCATGCTTTTGCAGATTTAGGACATCTTCATATTCGTACCGAACGTGATCGAATGTTTATTGCAATAGAGAATGACGCACAAATGCAAACACTTGTAACAGGTTTGCCTAAAATTTTTGGTATCCAATCATTTAGCCCTGTTGCAGCGTGTGAAAAAGATATGGAAAGTATGAAAAAACTTGCGATTACGATAATGGAAACATTTAAAGACCAGCCATATACGTTTAAAGTGGAAGTGAAACGTACTGATAAAACCTTCCCATTAGAATCACATGCGATTCAGCGGGAAATTGGTGGATATGTTTTACCTCAATTTAACAATTTATCGGTGAAAGTGAAGCAACCAGATATCGAGTTACGTGTAGAAGTCCGTCATGATGCAACCTATATGATGGCGCAAGTCATTCCAGGTGCAGGAGGAATGCCTGTAGGATCAAATGGGAAGTCATTGTTAATGCTTTCAGGTGGTATTGATAGTCCTGTTGCAGGTTATTTAATGATGAAACGCGGAGTCCGTTTAGAAGCTATTCACTTTTTTAGTCCACCCTATACAAGCCAAAATTCATTAGAAAAAGTAAAAGTGCTTGCAAATGAGTTAACGAAATTTGGTGCTAATATTCGTTTGCACGTTATTCCTTTTACTGAAATACAAGTATTGATTAAAGAGAAAGTACCATCTAATGTATCAATGACAACAACTCGTCGTATGATGTTAAAGGTTGCTGATCAAGTACGTGAGGAAATCGGAGCTCTTGCGATTGTCACGGGAGAAAGCCTTGGACAAGTAGCGAGTCAAACACTTGAAAGCTTAACGGCTATAAATGCAGTAACGAATACGCCTATTTTACGACCATTAATTTCATCAGATAAATTAGAAATCATTGAGTTAGCTGAACAAATTGGCACCTATGAAACATCTATTCAGCCTTTCGAGGACTGCTGTACAATCTTTACGCCTGCTAGTCCTAAAACAAAGCCTAAGCTCGAAAAGGTTGAGCATTACGAAAGCTTTTCTGATTTTGATGAACTTATAGCACGTGCTGTCAAAAATCGTGAGGTCTATATTTTCCCTAAGAAAGAAGAAGAGCAACAGCAAGATAAGTTTGCTGATCTTTTATAAATCAAAAGTTCAAAAACCGTCTCAAATAGCCTATTTGAGACGGTTTTTTTTGTATAGTTCGGCAGATGCCAATAGAGGTACAATTTACCTTTATTTTTTTTGTATTAAAAATCTAATAACGCACATTCTATATTCACAAGGAGGTGAGAAACATGGCTTCAAACAACAACCGCAGTTCAAACCAGCTTGCAGTACCTGGTGTACAACAAGCACTTGATCAAATGAAATACGAAATTGCACAAGAATTTGGTGTTCAATTAGGGGCTGACGCTTCAGCTCGTGCTAACGGTTCCGTTGGTGGTGAAATCACTAAACGTCTTGTACAAATGGCAGAATCTCAATTAAAGGGTATGCCAAACAACAACCAATAAATGCTAAATAAGCATTTATAAACTTAAAACCAGTGACCGTAAAAGGCACTGGTTTTAGTTTGTTTAAAGATCATCTTTTTATGCGATTTAAAGACTTAAATATGGATACTGTTTGTTCAATATCCTCACTTTCACAGAGAGCAGAGATAACAGCAACTCCATCAGCACCAGCTTGAAAAACAATATCAGCATTTATCCCATTTATACCACCTATAGCCACGATAGGTAAGTTAGGCTGTAATTTGGAAGCCTTCTGTAAAAAATTGGTGCCACATGGTGGCTGTGCATCACTTTTAGATGTTGTGGCAAAAATAGGGCCGATACCTACATAATCAGCATGATGATCAATAGCTATTTGTAGTTCCTCCTGCGAATGTACGGAAACGCCAAGAATCCGGTTCGCCATTTTTTTCCGTGCAATGGCAATCTGTTCATCATCTTGTCCAATATGGACACCATCAGCACCAAGTCGTACTGCTAGATCCACGTCATCGTTAACAATAAACGGCACATGGTAATGTTGACATAATTGTTGACACTGGCGGGCAAATTGCTCATAAGCTAGTCCTGTTAATGCGTAAGGACCTTTTTCACGTAATTGAAACATGGTTATGCCAGCCCTCAGCGCTTTTTCGAGAACAACTAACGGCTCTTGATGGGAAACATTGCTTGTACCCATAATAAAATAAAGCTGTAAATCCTCACGTTTCAACTAACTTCACCTCGCAGGCACCATTATGCAGCCGATAAGCAAAATGATTTGTAGGGCCATGACCATTACCAATGGCTAAATCATGCATAATAGCTAATTGTATAAATTTTTTAGCTTCAATAACAGCTTTTTCAATTGTCAAACCTTGAGCAATAAAAGCAGTGAGAGCTGCTGAAAATGTACAACCTGTACCATGTGTGTTTTTCGTTGGAATACGAGGAGACTGCATGGAAAAATATTTGTCATTTTTTATAAATACATAATCAATCGCATATAACGAATTGGGGAGATGCCCACCTTTAATGATGACACAGTGAACACCTAGTTGGAAAAAGCATTGAGCGACCTTCTCCATATCAGAGAATTGATTTATTTTTCTTCCAGTAAGTGCCTCTGCTTCTGGTATATTTGGTGTCACAATTGTAGCAAGTGGTAGTAAAGAAATGCGCATGGCTTCAATAGCCTCTTGCTGCAATAAGTTTTCTCCACCTTTTGCAATCATAACTGGATCAACAATTAGTGGGATTTTTAAATCCTGTAAAATGTGTGCGATTGTCTGAATAATATCCGAGGAATAAAGCATCCCCGTTTTAATCGCAGCAATCGAAAAATCTTCTAGTAATGCATGAAATTGTTTTTCAACAAAATCAACTTCAATTGGGAAAACCCCTGTTACACCTCGTGTGTTTTGAGCAGTTAAAGCTGTAATAACTGAGGTACCGAAAACCCCTAATTCCTGGAATGTTTTTAAATCAGCCTGAATACCAGCGCCACCACCACTATCTGAGCCTGCAATTGTCGTTACAATATGCATGAAGCCTCACCCTCCTTTGAAAGACGATGAAGGGCATTTAGCAAAGCAATTTGAATATCCCCGATATCCTCTGTAAAGGCTGATGCTAGCTCAGCTGCTTTTTTGTAGTAAGTGAGGGTTTCCACTAATTGACTGTATGGATCTTCTCCTGAACAGTAGGCGGCTCCACATATAGCACTAAGTAAACAGCCTGTACCAGTGACTTCTGTCATTTGTGAATTTCCACCAGTTATCCATTGGCTCTGCACACCGTCTGTCATAAAATCATGTTCGCCTGTAACAATGACTATACAGTTGTAGCGTTGAGCCAATAATGTTGCTTCTGTTTCTATGTCAATAAATCCATCACCACTATCAACACCTTTTTGTTGCCATTCCACATTCACTAATGCCGCAAGTTCTCCCTTGTTACAGCGTATGACCGCAAATTGTATGTCTGTAAGTAATAGGTGTACGGTTTCCTTGCGATAAACTGTGGCACCTGCGCCAACTGGATCTAATATAACAGGAATACTAAGGGTATTTGCCTTTTTTCCTGCTAACAGCATCGCTTCCTTTGTTCGATCATTCAGTGTACCAATATTGATTAAAAGAGCTTCTGCAATGGCGACCATTTCTTCTACCTCATGGCTGTCATCAGCCATGACAGGAGAGGCACCTAATGCCAATAAGCCATTTGCTTGGAAATTAGCCACAACATAATTAGTTATACAGTGTATAAGCGGTTGTTGTTGACGAATCGTTTGAAAAATCATTTTAGTCCTCCTTCATGGGTGGACGTAAGCACGCAAAAAAGGCTCTTTTGTGTAAAAATGCACGAAAAAGAGCCTTTCATCTGAAAAAAAGATGTTCATTGCTCCCTACGTCAGTATTAACTAACAGGTTCAAAGGGTCAGGTTTTACCTTCTCAACTCTTTATGAGTCCCCCTGCAATCTTGCTTTTAGTTGACCAAAATGTACCATACTTTTCATATGTATTCAATAGCAAGTTTTCCTATCAACAAAACGTGACTGATGCCATATAGGTAAGTATGATAGTTGTCATGACTTTACTCAAATCAAGTGTAAACCATTGAAAATTCTAAGAAAGGAGTATAATGTGTCTTATCAAAAGGGGGCATTTGCCATGAAAAGACAAGAATTAGTAGCACCAGAATGGTATAACATAACTGATGAATTTGAAAAATATGCTAAGGATTCAACTAAAAATGCATTGATAATTTATGAAGAGCATTCTGATGTACAATTTATCACCTACGCACATTTACTTGAAAGAGCGAATCAGGCGGCACATGTCTTTACAAAAAATGGATTAACTAAAGGTGATGTCATTTTAGTGATGGTACCACGCTCAGTAGAAGCATACATTGTCTATATTGCTGCATTAAAAGCGGGTTTAACAATCATTCCAAGCTCTGAAATGCTAAGAACAAAAGATATTGAGTATCGTATTCATCATGCCGATGCTAAAGCAATTGTGGCCTTTGAGCCTTACATTCAGCAATTTGATCAAGTAGAAAATTTACAAGAGGTGCAGCTATTTGTTATTGGAAATGCTCATGAGCCATGGCAGCCATTGTTAGATATAATGCGAAAGCAACCAACAACTTACATAAGTTCTACACCAACAAAAAGTACAGACCATGCATTTTTAGCTTATACAAGTGGCACAACAGGAAATCCGAAAGCTGCAGTGCATACGCATAGCTGGGGCTATGCACATTTACGGACAACAGCTCCTCATTGGCTAGGAGTACAAGAAAATGATATTGTATGGGCAACCGCAGCACCAGGATGGCAAAAATGGATTTGGAGCCCGTTTCTCGCCATTTTAGGCAGTGGTGCCACTGCTTTTGTCTATAAAGGAAAGTTTGATGCGGCAACCTATTTAACATTGCTTGAAAAATTTAAAATGAATATCTTATGTTGTACACCGACTGAATATCGTTTTATGGCAGCACTTGACAATTTACAGGAGTATGATATCAGTTCAATTCGACAAGCTGTTTCAGCAGGTGAGCCCTTGAACAGTGAAGTTATAAAAAAATTCGCGGATACTTTTCATCTACAGGTGCGAGATGGTTATGGTCAAACAGAAAATACCTTACTGGTAGGGACTATGGTAGGTATGGAGGCAAGAGTTGGTTCGATGGGGAAGCCTACCCCTGGCAACACCGTTGAAATTATAGACGATTTTGGTGAGCCAGTAGCTATAGGAGAAGTAGGTGATATTGCCGTTCATCGAGAAACACCTGCACTCTTTAAAAGATATTTAAATGATCCAGAACGTACAAATTTACAATTTCGTGGTGATTGGTATATAACAGGGGATCGAGCTTATAAAGATGCGGACGGCTACTTTTGGTTTGAAGGACGCGGGGATGATGTCATTATTTCCTCAGGTTACACAATTGGACCCTTTGAAGTGGAGGATGCGTTGATGAAGCATCCGACTGTGAAAGAGGTTGCTGTCATTGCAAGCCCTGATAGAGTTCGCGGGAACATCGTTAAAGCATTTATTATCCTGCAGTATGGTGTTAATGGTGATCAAGGGCTTATTCAAACCCTTCAAAATCATGTGAAATCATTAACAGCACCTTATAAATATCCACGTGCTATTGAATTTGTTACAGAGTTACCCAAAACTGCATCTGGTAAAATTAGACGTGTCGAATTAAGGCAACAAGAAATAAAAAAATGTATACAATAATCATTTCCTAGGAAATAATGTCGAAAATCAGAGTTCATCAAAGAAATGAACTTTGATTTTTTTTGTAATTTTAGGTAAGGTATTATGAGGAAATAAATAGAATAAAACTAATTGCATATTATTGCAAAAAAATGAAACTAATGAGCAAGTCATACGTATTACGTCATAAGGAGGCGGAAAGAGATGAATGTTAAAAGGTGGGTTGCATTAATAGTAGCAGGTGTTCTTTTACTGTTTTCATTGGGGATTAATACCATTTTTGCGCTATTTAAAGCAGATTTCCTAGGTAATTTTGATAGTTTAATGGCAGGAAATAACTTAGATGTATATGAAAATGTAATCGAAGGGGATAATTTTGATAAAAGGATTGCCTATTTAAAGGTGGATGGCACGATCCAAGATATTGGCTCAAGTTCACTATGGCAGCCTGTTGCATATGATCATCAATTTTTCCTAGAACAATTGGATAGTATTTTGTACGATGATACGATTGAAGGAATTGTTTTAAGTGTTAACTCTCCTGGTGGAGGGGTAAAAGAATCTGCTGAAATTTATAAAAAGCTGTTAAAAATTAAAGAAGAAAGACAAATTCCAATTTATGTATCAATGGATTCAATGGCAGCATCTGGTGGTTATTATATTTCAGCTCCAGCAGACAAAATATTTGCACATCGTGATACAATAACAGGCTCAATTGGTGTTATCATGCAATCTATTAATTATCAAGCATTGGCTGAAAAAGTCGGTGTCAAATTCGAAACGTTTAAATCTGGTGAGCATAAGGATATGCTAAGTCCAATGCGTGATGTGACACCAGAGGAACGTGCAATGATGCAGGATATGATCAATGAAACATATGAAGAATTTGTGGATATCGTTGAACAAGGACGTAATATGTCAGAAGCCGATGTGAAGAAAGTGGCGGATGGCCGTATTCTTGGTGGTACAAAAGCACTTGAAGCTGGTTTAGTCGATGAAATTGGCGACGAAGAAGCTGCCATTGCAGCCTTACGCGCCGATTTTGGACTAGAAGATGCTGTATTATTTGAATATGCTTATGATATGGGCGGATGGCAATCATATGTTGGGATGAAAATTGGCTCCATGTTCGGTCCTTCAGCAGAGGAAAAAATGCTAATGAAAATTATGACAGATTACAATGCACCTAAAATGATGTATTTATACGGGGAATACTAAGGAGGGAGTTCAATGACAAACAATGAAGTTGTTATGCAAGGTTCACCCTCAATGGAAAATAACTTTTTTAACAATGGCACGGAAGATTTAGCAAGGCAAAAAAACTACACATTAAAAACAGCAGGCTTTTGGATTCGATTGTGGGCATTTTTATTGGATGGGTTTATTGTGTCTGCTGTAGTTGGAATACTCTTTAATCCTATCTTTTATTTAATGGATTGGTCCTTATCAGAATCAGTTTGGTATGCTCCAATCTCCATTATTTCAGCGGTTCTTTATTATAGTTATTTTGTCCTTATGACAAAATTCTTTGGTCAAACGCTAGGGAAGATGGTATTTGGATTACGTGTCATTTCATTAAAGCATGGTAACCTTACTTGGTCAGATGTATTATTCCGTGAATGGATTGGGCGTATTATTAATAATATTGTGATGCCTCTTTATATTTTGGTAGTTATTTTACCAGACAATCAAGGGCTGCATGACTATTTCGCCGATACAACAGTGGTGCATGAGAAAGTCTATATTGAAAAGAATTTAGTGCCACTTTCTATAGAGAAAAAAGATGAAAAGATAGCTTCTATTGAACAAGAGGGAAAACCTGAGCTAGAAAAACTAGAAGAAAAAAATGAACAATAAACAAGAGACTGTCTCAAACGATGAGACAGTCTTTTCTATTGCTAGCTAACACTTTGAATAAAGTAAGCTATCTTAGTTGCAATTAATTCCCTTCATTTAGTAATATTATGTACATATGATGATTAGGAGGCGTTTATATGGCACAAGTAACATTTAAAAATGGTCCAGTGACACTAGTAGGTAATGAAGTAAAGGTGGGCGATTTAGCACCAGCTTTTACAGTATTAGCGAATGACCTTTCACCTGTAACATTAAAAGATTCAGAGGGGAAAATTCGTTTATTTAGTGTTGTACCATCATTAGATACTGGTGTATGTGATGCTCAAACACGTCGTTTCAATGAAGAAGCAGCTAACTTAGGTGATAATGTAGTGATTTACACAGTATCTGTAGATCTTCCATTCGCTCAAAAACGTTGGTGTGGGGCAGCAGGTATTGATGCGGTTCAAACGGTTTCTGATCACCGCGACCTTTCATTTGGTGAGGCTTATGGCGTGTATATTCAAGAATTACGTCTTCTGACACGTGCTGTGTTTGTTGTGGATGAAAACAATAAAGTAACATATGTTGAGTATGTACCTGAGGCAACAGATCATCCAAACTATGAAGCGGCTATTGCAGCTGTCAAAGCACTAGCATAATGGCCTGCTTTTAGGCTAAGATAATACTAGACAAAGGGGCTGTGACGAGTGTTTGTCACGGCTCTTTTCTGCTTGAAAGGAAGTTATCTATGGAAAATATCGAGAAATTATTTGGTATGTTAAATGAGCATGCTGAAAAAATCGAAAAAGAGCACAATACAACTTTGTTAGAGGGGTTGCTAGATGGGCTAGAGGCATGGCTTGATGGCGAGGTTGATTTCTCACAAAAAGATGCAACGAAAGAGGATATTCGCAAGGCTATACAAATTGCCATTCTAAAAGGAATGCGTAAAAGCTCTCAACCAAACCATCAAATGACACCTGATACGTTAGGGTTATTAGTGGGCTATTTTGTTGAGCAAATCTTTGCTGAACGTCTTGAGCAAGAAAAAATATCGATTATGGATCCAGCAGTAGGTACGGGAAATTTATTGCTAACAGTTATGAATTTATTAGATGGAAAAGTCGAGGCTACAGGTGTAGAAGTAGATGAGCTACTTATACGTTTAGCGGCAGCTACAGCTGATTTAACAGAGCAGCCAATTTCTTTATATCGACAGGATGCCTTGCAAGATTTACTAGCAAATCCAGTTGATGCAGTTGTTTGTGATTTACCTGTTGGTTATTATCCAAATGAAGAAATTGCCCTTGAGTATGAATTGTGCTCGTCAGAGGGAATGAGCTATGCCCACCATTTATTTATGGAGCAATCTATGAATTATACAAAGGAAGGTGGCTACTTATTTTTCCTTGCGCCATCACATCTGTTTGATTCAGAGCAGTCTAAGCAACTTCACAAGTACATTCAAAAGCACGCTTGGATTCAAGCAATTATTCAGCTACCTGATTCCATGTTTGCTAATAAATCATTAGAAAAGAGCATTGTCATTTTGCAAAAGCAATCGAAGGAATGTCAATCACCTAAAGAAGTGCTTTTAGCAAAGGTACCAAATATGCAAAATAAACAAGCACTTGCCTTATTCTTTGAAAAAGTGAAAATGTGGAAAGAAGGCAAGTAATTGCTCATAGAATTCAAAAAGGTATCCTACTGTAGGATACCTTTTTATGTATTGCTGATTAGTTTTCAGGTGTGCGGATTACAAGAACGTCACAATTAGCTGAACGTACAATTGCTTCAGATACTGAACCAATTAGGAAACGTTCTACTGCATTTAGACCTGTGGCACCACAAATGATTAGATCTGCGTCTACGATTTTAGAAAGCTCTTTAGTAATAATATTTTTTGGAGAACCATATTCGATGATTAGGTTAACGTTTGCGATACCTTCATCTTCAGCTTGCTTTTTGTAACCATTTAATAGTTCTTCAGAGAATGCTTGTGCACGTTCTGCAATAGAACGGTCGTATGCTTCGATTGCAGCGAATGAACGTGTATCAATAACATTTACTAAATTTAATACCGAACCTTCATTACGCTTCGCCACGTCAATTGATTTACGAAAGGCGTATTCAGCTTCCTTAGAACCGTCTACTGCAACCACAATGCTTTTATAATGATTAGCCATTTGAAAAACCTCCCTGATTTGTATATGTTGATTATACCAAATGATTTTCTAAAGGAAATACTTTCCGGAAGAAAAATTATGAAAAAGTGAAGGCATTTCATGAAGAAAATATAATTACTTCATTCCCACTATTTGCAGCGTGCAAACGTATTTTTGGCTTTCGGAATGGCTAGTTCCTATTGCTATAAGCTTCCTTTTTATTTTTTAAATATAGTAATTTATTAGCTGGAATTACCGTTTAAATATTTTGTATTTTGGAAATGTTAGAAATTTTATTTGTATTTACTTTAATTAAAGCTTTTTTTTTATTTGTTTGGTAATATGGAATTGCAAGGGGTGCATCTATTTTTAATTACATAAATGATGCTGATTTTTTTCGTAATGGAAGGGGATAGGGAACTATGAAAATTGGTATTCCAAAGGAAATTAAAAACAATGAAAATCGTGTAGCGATGACACCAGCAGGAGTTGTTACTTTAACACATGCAGGCCATGAGGTGTACATTGAAACTGGAGCAGGCTTAGGATCAAGCTTTACGGATGCTGATTATATTGCAGCTGGTGCTCATATTGTGAATACTGCTAAGGAAGCTTGGTCACAAGAGATGATTATGAAGGTGAAAGAGCCTGTAGCTTCTGAGTATAATTACTTTTATGAAGGTCAAATCCTATTCACTTACTTACACTTAGCGCCAGAAGTTGAATTGACTCAGGCACTTTTAAATAAAAAAGTTGTAGGGATTGCCTACGAAACCGTTCAATTAGCAAATGGTTCACTACCGTTATTAACACCAATGAGTGAAGTAGCAGGTAAAATGGCTACACAAATTGGTGCACAGTTCTTAGAGAGAAATCATGCTGGTAAAGGGATTTTACTTGGCGGTGTATCAGGTGTACAACGCGGTAAAGTGACAGTCATCGGTGGTGGTATCGCGGGAACGAACGCTGCGAAAATCGCTGTTGGCATGGGAGCAGACGTAACAGTTATCGATTTAAGTCCTGAGCGTTTACGCCAATTAGAAGATATGTTTGGCCGTGATGTTCAAACTTTGATTTCTAATCCTTATAATATTGCAGAATCTGTGAAAACTTCCGATTTAGTAATTGGTGCCGTGTTAATTCCAGGCGCAAAAGCACCGAAGCTTGTGTCTGAAGAAATGATTCAATCAATGCAAGCTGGCTCTGTAGTAGTGGATATCGCTATTGACCAAGGTGGTATTTTTGCTTCTTCAGATCGTGTCACAACACATGATGATCCAACTTACGTAAAACACGGCGTTGTCCATTATGCAGTTGCGAATATGCCGGGAGCTGTACCACGTACATCAACAATTGCTTTAACAAATAATACAATTCCTTACGCACTTCAAATTGCAAATAAAGGCTATAAACAAGCTTGCCTAGACAATGCTGCACTAAAAAAAGGTGTGAATACATTAGATGGACAACTAGTATATAAAGCTGTAGCAGATTCACAAGGAATTCCATATGTCAATGTGGATGAGCTTATTCAATAATTTCCTGTAAAAATGAAAAATCCTTCGAGAAATTCACTCTCGAAGGATTTTGTTATTTTTCTTACAAACATTTCCCAAGTAAAGATCAACGACGCTTTTATAGGCAAGCTCTCAAAAATTTTGTGTTTGTCTACAGTCTGTAGGAAGACAAATTCGATGCTTCCTTTTTTATATTATAGAATGATTAAATCTTTCGGGAATTTTGTTAGTACTTCCACACCATCTTTTGTTACAACAACATCATCCTCAATACGTACACCTGTTACATCTGATTTATAAATACCAGGCTCAATCGTAAAGACCATGCCTTCTTCCATTGTCATATCATTTGTTCCTGTAACGGATGGGAATTCATGTACAGAGATGCCGAGACCATGTCCAAGACGATGTGTGAAATACTCTCCGAAACCTGCTTCTGTAATCGTATCGCGTGCAATTTTATCTAAGTCCATGGCACGAACACCAGGCTTCACAGCTGAAACAGCATTTTGGTTGGCCGCTAACACAGCGTGATATATTTCTTTTTGTGCTTCACTTGGCTCACCAAAGGCAACTGTACGCGTAATATCAGAGCAATAGCCATCATAAATGACACCAAGGTCAAATAGCACCATATCCCCTTTTTCTATTTTACGTGCGCCTGGATGACCATGAGGAGAGGCTGTTTTTGGTCCACTTAGTACCATTGTTTCAAAGGACATTTTACAGCCTTTATCTTGAATAGCATTTTCAATGGCTGTTAAAATTTCCATTTCTGTTTTACCTTCAGCAATTTCCTTGCAACCGATTTCAATAGCATAATCAGCTAACTCCGCAGCTTTGCGTAATTTGTCTAATTCACTTTCATCCTTAATTACGCGCATTGCATTAATTTTTTCGTCTAAACGTACAAAATTTGCTTGTGGGAAGGATTGCTGTAGTGCCTCTAAGCGTTCCACAATGAGCTGTGCTTTTTCAATGGCAAACGTAGTTGGTTGAATTTCACGTGATGTAATGGCTTGTGCAAGCACTTCCATCGAATTGTCAGTATCTTGGTGACCAATAACCTCATAAGACCAACCAGCCGCTTTTGCATCTGGAATCTCCATTTGCGGACAAATTAGAAAAGGTTCAGCATCTTTAAAAATCATGACACCTAGTAATCTCTCATGTGGATTACTTTTAAAACCTGAAACGTAAAAAACATTGTCAGGTGTAGTGATAAATGCTGCATCAATGTGATTTTGCTGTAAATAACTTTGGATTTCTTCAACCTTTGACATAAATATGTCCTCCTTTTTAGTACATGGAAAATTTTAATGAGGAACCTTCGACTTTCTAAAGAAAAGGGCTGTTCCTTTTTATCACTGAATAATTGTGATCTAACAAAGTATAAAATTGTTAGAGAGTGATACGATTATTCTCTGTACAAGCATATCAAAAAAAGGAAAAAAGCGCATGGGTAGCGAATTAAAATGGAGGGGTTGTCATTTATAAACGAGGAGGACATTAAGATGGAAATAAGCTATCATGGACATTCAATTGTCAAAATTCAAACAAATGGGAAAACAATTTTAATTGATCCTTTTATTAACGGTAATGGACAAACAGATTTAAAGGTTGCTAAAGAAGCACCAGATATTATTTTATTAACACATGGTCATAATGATCATGTTGGAGACACCATAGAACTAGCGAAGAAAAAAGATGCGCTAGTCATTGCTCCAAATGAATTAGCCAATTGGATTTCCTGGCAAGGAGTTAAAACACACCCAATGCATATTGGAGGGGCTAAGGAATTCGATTTTGGGAAGGTAAAGTTTACGCAGGCTTTCCATGGCTCTTCTTATGTAACAGATACAAAAGAAATTATTTATATGGGAATGCCAGCTGGGATATTACTATTTGTTGAAGGGCTAACGATTTATCATGCAGGTGACACAGCTCTATTTAGTGATATGAAATTAATTGGGGAGCGACATCCAATAGATATAGCATTCCTACCAATTGGTGATAATTTTACAATGGGTCCAGAAGACGCTGCATGCGCAGTTTCATTCTTACAGCCTAAAATAGTTGTACCTATTCATTACAATACATTCCCACCTATCGAGCAAGATCCACAGATTTTTGCTGATTTAGTACAAAACTCAGAGGTTCAAATTTTAAAAGCTGGTGAGAAAGTAAACTGTTTCTAATCGTTGATTATGCTGTACTATATGAATTGACACCACGCTGGTAGTTGGAATGATAGGGTTTTTTAAACAATTTGATCACTTTATATTAAATATTTTTATAAAAAATATGGTACACTAAGAGCAGAATTGAAGCTTAGGAAATAGGTGATATTTTGTCTACAAAACATGAGAAAATTTTACAATACATCGAGTCACTACCTGTGGGCGATAAAATTTCAGTACGTCAAATTGCGAAAGAAATGCAAGTGAGTGAAGGGACTGCATATCGTGCTATAAAAGAAGCAGAAAACCGTCGCTTAGTAAGTTCAATTGAACGTGTTGGAACAATTCGTATTGAAAAGAAAAAGAAAGAAAACATTGAACGTTTAACTTTTGCAGAAATTGTCAACATCGTAGATGGTCAAGTTTTAGGTGGAAAATCAGGTCTACATAAAACGTTAACGAAATTTGTTATAGGGGCAATGCAATTAGAAGATATGATGCGGTATACAGATGCGGGTAGCTTATTGATTGTAGGGAATCGTTTTAAAGCCCATGAAAATGCACTTCGAGCAGGTGCTGCTGTTTTAATTACAGGGGGTTTTGATACAACAGATGCCAATAAACAACTGGCTGATTCATTAGATTTACCTATAATTTCAACTAGCTATGATACGTTTACTGTAGCAACGATGATTAACCGAGCTATTTATGATCAGCTCATCAAAAAGGATATTTTATTTATTGAAGATATTTATGTTCCAATGACTGACACAGCAGCGTTAAAAAATGATGAGACCATCCGTCATTTCCAGAAGTTAAATGAACGCACCACACATGGTGCATTTCCAGTTGTCACTCATCAAAATAAACTTGTCGGAATGATTACTGTAAAAGACGTTATTGGTCGAGAAGAAAATGAGTTAGTTGAAAAGGTTATGACGAAGAATCCAATTGCTGGTTCCATGAAAATGAGTGTTGCTTCAGCTGGGCATCGTATGATTTGGGAAGGGATTGATCTGTTACCTATCGTAGATGACGACAACATTTTACAGGGTGTCATTAGTCGTCAGGACGTGCTTAAAGCATTGCAGCTAGCTCAAAGGCAGCCACAGCATGGTGAAACTATAGATGATTTAGTGAAAAATGAGATGAAGGTACTTGGTGATGATGAGCTGGTCGTGGAATTTAAAGTTACACCTCAAATGACAAATCAATACGGGGCAATTTCTTACGGTGCTTTCACCACTCTACTTGCTGAAGTGGGTTCATTTGCATTAAAGCGTCGCAAACGAGGGGATGCAGTAGCTGAGAATATGACCATTTATTTTATTAAACCGGTACAGATGGAAAGTACACTTACAGTCAAGCCACGAATTTTAGACATGAGTCGTAAGTTTGTGAAAATGGATTTTGAAGTGTATAATCAACAAATACTTGTTGGTAAGGCAATGATGATGTTCCAGCTTTTAGAACGTTAAGTATTAAAAGGGATGGCCTAGCGCAATTGCTTGGTCATCCCTTTGTTACATATTATCGATTAATGCGGAATTCTTCTTCAACAAATTGACCATAATGACGCGCTTTTTTCGTATTTTCTACTACGACAAAGATGCCTAGCACGACAAGAATTGCTACAATTACAAATGTATATAAGCTAGGGAATAAATAGGCTTGATTAAATCCGAAAAACAGTAGGAAGGAACCGAAGCCGATATTCGCCTTACTTTTATACCAATTTTTAGCGATTGGTAATGATGAACGGAACTGTTTTGTTTTAAAATAAAAATAAAAGACAAAAGATATAATTATCGCAAACACAAATATTAAATTGAGCATAGTAAACCTCCTAGCATAACTAGACATTATTGTAACGATAATTCTGGAAAAATGCTAACGGTTCTTACTATCATTTTGGAGGAATTTATTGTGAAAAGACAAATCATCGACACAATTGCTGCCTATGAAACAATCATTATTCATCGTCATGTACGACCAGATCCAGATGCTTATGGCTCACAACAAGGATTAAAAGAATTGATTTTAACAAATTATCCAGATAAAAAGGTTTTTGCTGTAGGTGAGCATGATACTTCCTTAACATTTATGGCACAGCCTGATCAAGTAGCTGATGATGTTTATGACCATGCTTTAGTAATTGTGACTGACACGGCCAATACCGAACGTGTTGACGATCCACGCTATACTAAGGGGAAAATGATTATTAAAATTGATCATCACCCTAATGATGATGCCTATGGTGACCTTTTATGGGTCGATACGACAGCAAGTTCTTGCAGTGAAATGATTTACGAACTGTATGAGGAAGGTAAGGAAGTGGCTAACTGGCAAATGTCTGATACTGCTGCACGATTATTATTTGCTGGAATTGTAGGAGATACAGGTAGATTCCAATTCCCAAGTACTACGGCTAAAACATTTAAAGTGGCTGCAGACCTGATTACATATGATTTTGATCGAAATCAAATTTTTGATGGTATGTATGAAATGGAGCAAAAACTGCTTAATTTACAAGGTTATATTTATCAAAACTTTAAAATGGATGAATATGGAGCAGCTCATGTGAAGCTAACAAAAGAATTATTAGCAGAACATGATATTGTACCGTCAGAAGCATCACTGCTAGTAGGTTGCCTAGGTAGTGTTAAGGGGATTTGCTCGTGGGTTGTATTCATTGAAGAGGTAGATCAAATTCGTGTACGTTTACGTTCGAAGGGTCCTATTATTAATACATTAGCAAAAGAGTTTAATGGTGGTGGACATCCGCTGGCTTCTGGAGCTACGGCTTATTCATGGAAAGAAGCAGATAACGTCATCACAAGATTACAAGAGATTTGTAAAGCGTATCATTAAAAAGAAAAGGAAGGGATTCATTTGACACATGTATACACAAAGATGCATACGAGCGCGGATTTATTGAAAAGCACAATTCGGCTTGAGCAATTGATTCCTTTTTTACTAGAACAAAAGACGCAGGCCTGTGCAATCGTAAATACGAAATTGTACGGGCTTTTGCCTTTTTGTAAAGCCATGCAGCAAGCAAAAATACATGCCGTCATGGGGCTTTCTGTTAATGTGCAATGGCATGACACAACGCTTCCTCTTGTACTGTATGCACAGTCTCAGGAGGGCTATCAACAGTTATTGAAAATTAGCAGTGCGGCTTCAATTAGGGAAGACGGAGTGCTACCTTGGAAATGGCTAGAGGGCTATGCAGCAGGCTGCTTGGCATTGCTTTCATCCGATGATTTAGCCGAATTAAAAGATTGGCATGGAGTAGTATCTGCCTTAGCTCATCTCTTTCAGCATCACTTTTATATGGGAATTACCAGACCTGGAGGGGTGGCGCTAGCTAATGAGAATGAGCTTGTAGAGTGGTGTGAGGGACAGAGGATTCCACTTGTAGCTGTTCAGAGCTGTTATTTTTTACGACCTGAAGATCATTTTGCATACGAAGTAGCAAGAGCAATCGATACGGGAGACAAGCTTGGAGATACGATGCTAACAGCTAAATTACAGGGTTATTTTGCACCAACAGCACAAGAGTGGCAAAGTTGGTTTACTGATCGACCAGAATGGCTTGAGACCTGTGGACAAATGCTTGCTAGCTGTCGTGCTATCATTCCTGAAATGTCTGTACAAATGCCTAAATTTCCTGTGCCAGTAGGTGAAACAGCTGAGAGTTTACTTGTTAAAGAAGCATTTTCTGGATTAGAGGAACGATTTAACCAGCTGGACATTCCGTATGGTTACCGAGAAAGACTACAATATGAGCTTGAAATAATATGTTCAATGGGCTTCGCTGATTATTTTTTAGTTGTAGCTGATTTTATGCGCTTTGCCAAAGACAATCGCATTTTAACTGGACCAGGTCGTGGTTCCTCCGCTGGGTCACTAGTTGCCTATAGTCTAGCTATTACGCAAGTAGATCCACTAGCCTATGGTTTATTATTTGAACGATTTTTAAACCCTGAACGGATATCCTTACCTGATATTGATATTGATTTTGTCGATAGTAAACGACATCAAGTGATTCAGTACGTTGCACAAAAATATGGTAAAGGCAATGTCGCCCAAATCATTACATTCGGTACATTGTCTGCCAAAGCAGTGGCTCGAGATGTCGCAAGAGTATTTGGTTTTGGTGCAGAGGTATTAGAGAAAATTTCAAAAATGATTCCGAATAAACCGGGGATTACATTGCAAAAGGCTTTAGAAGAATCATATGATTTACAGGGGTGGCTCTCTGAGGATCACCAGCATCAGCGTTGGTTCGAAGTAGCGCAAAAATTAGAAGGTCTGCCTAGAAATTCCTCTACCCATGCGGCAGGCATCGTTATTGCTCCTTCCTCCTTAGTCAATACAGTCCCTATTGAGGATGGACATGAAGGCATATATTGCACACAATGGCCGATGGGTGATGTAGAGGCGAGCGGGCTTGTCAAAATGGATTTTTTAGGTTTACGCAATCTAACTATTTTAGAGCAAATTCGTTGGTCCATTTATAAAGCGGGTGGACCTTGGATTGATTTTGAACGAATTCCTATGCATGATGAAAAAACTTTTCAATTATTGCAAAGTGGTGATACATCAGGTATTTTCCAATTAGAATCGGAAGGAATGAAACAAGCATTACGAGACATTCATCCTACTCAATTTTTAGATATTGTGGCTGTGAACGCACTTTATCGTCCGGGTCCAATGGAATTTATACCTGTCTATGCTAGACGAAAAGCCGGTAAAGAATTAGTGGTTATGCCTCACCCTGTGTTAGAGCCAATTCTACAAGAGACTTTTGGTGTTATTGTCTATCAAGAGCAGATTATCAAGATTGCCTCTGTGCTAGCAGGATTTTCAATGGGTCAAGCAGATTTACTTCGCCGTGCCGTTAGCAAAAAAAATCGTCAAGTCCTGGAGGAGCAACAGGTTACCTTTGTACAAGGGGCATTAAAACAAGGCTATGATCAGCATGTGGCGACAGAGGTGTATGAATTAATTGTCCGCTTTGCTGATTACGGATTTCCTAAAAGTCATGCTGTAGCTTATAGTATTATTTCTTATCAAATGGCTTATTTAAAGGCACATTTCCCTCAAAGCTTTTATGCTGCATTATTATCTAATGCAACGGGAAATGTAGATAAAATTCAACAGCTAGTACAAGAGGCCAAAGACAAAGGTATCCCGTTTTATCCACCTTCATTAAAGGACAGTACAAAATATTTTACGGTTGAGCAGGAGGGGATCCGTTATAGTTTAGCAGGGATTAAAGGCGTCCCTCATACTTTTATTGAAAGTATCAATACATTGCGCCAAACGAACCCTCAGGCATTATATAACCTTTTTGATTTAGCTGTGGCATTAAGTGCACAGCATTTTAAACCGAAAGTAATAGAATCATTAATTTATGCTGGAGCCCTAGATTATCTAGAAAAGGACCGTGCAGTACTAATCATGACAATAGATGCTGCCTTAAAACACGCTGAACTACTACGGCCAAATGAGGATATTGATATATCAACTGCTACAGAATTTAACTTTGGAAAGCCAAAATATATGCAAGTTGATGATATGCCACAAAAGGAAAAATTGATACATGAGAAGGAAAGTTTAGGCTTTTACATTTCTGCCCATCCGGTTACGCAAGAAAGACCATATTGGGCTGATGTGAATTGTACAAGTCGTGAGTTAAAGCAAATGCGAGATGGTACGTATGTGAAAATGATTGGTGTCATGGAAGAAGTAAAAAAAATTCGTACCAAAAAAGGGGAGCAGATGGCCTTTGTCCAGTTACAGGATGAGCATGGATCTGTTTCTGCTACATTATTTCCACAAGTTTTTCAATTCGTTCAAGATTTGTTAGTAGAAGATGAAATTCTGGTTGTAGAAGGGAATCTAGAAAGACGTTTTGGAAAACCACAAATTAAAGTAAAACATGCGCAAGCGACGAAAAAGATATGAAATGAAACAAGAATTAAGAAACTGCATTGAATTTTATGCAGTTTTTTCTTTACTTTTTAACAGTTATTCTGTAAGCTAGAGTCAACGTTAAAAAGTGGTCAGACCACTTTTTTGATAAGGGGAGTTAGTCGTATGGATAAAAAAACCGAACAAAAAAAAGTGTTTTTAGAAATCGTCCAACAACTACGTCAACTCATTAAAATGGAAAAAATACAAGCAGGTGAAAAGCTTCCCTCCGAACGAGTCTTATCGGAGCGTCTAGGTGTCGGGCGATCCTCTGTCAGAGAGGCATTGCGAAGTCTAGAATTACTAGGTCTTATTGAAACGAGGCATGGTGGTGGTACTTTTCTTGCTTCCACACATAAGCATCAGCTTGTAGAAATACTGTCGATGTTTATATTAGAAGATGAAAAATCGAAAAAAGATGTCGAATTTACGCGACAAATTCATGAAAAGGAAGCTATTCGCGTAATAAGTTGTACAGAGATTCTTCGCACACTACCTGTGTGGGATAGTTTTTTTGTGAAACTAGAATTAGAAGGTATGATTAATTGTCGTGATATATTGCGAGAACTTCTAATCACAACAGGCAATCGTTTATCATTAAAAATCTGGTTTCAGTTGGCAGCTTACGATGGCGACCGTTTAAATCGAAACTCAACAGAAGATGAAAAAATAATCATTCAAACCATGTTGAAATCGATGCAGCTAGGGTACGAAAAAGAAGCACTAAAAGCTTATGAGCAGTGGATGAGTACTGTACAAAGCACTTAGACAACAACAAAGGGGGAGTCAAACATGGCAATACGTAGCTTATTTAGTGGTAACCGAAAAAAGAAAGAGGATGGACAGGAAAAAGCATTTCCAGAAGGATTAATGACAAAATGTCCTGAATGCCGCCATATTCAATTAACGAAAGAACTAGAAAAAAATCATAAAGTGTGTACGAAATGTAGTCATCATTTCAAAATGACTGCACAAGAACGTGTAGACTACTTCTTGGATGAAGGTTCATTTGTTTCGATGGATGACCATTTACAAACAAGCAATCCATTAAACTTCCCAGCATATGTGGAGAAAATTTCAGCTGACCAAGAAAAAACGGGCTTGAATGAAGCTGTGCTAACGGGTGTTGGTACATTAGACGGAGAGGAAATTGTTGTGGCCATTATGGATTCTCACTTCCGTATGGGTTCCATGGGTTCAGTTGTGGGCGAAAAAATTACTCGTGCAGTAGAAAAAGCAACTGAGTTAGGTGTGCCTTTTATTATCTTTACGGCTAGTGGTGGTGCACGTATGCAAGAAGGTGTACTATCTTTAATGCAAATGGCAAAAACAAGTGTTGCTTTAAAGCGTCATAGTGATCAAGGCTTATTGTTTATTTCTATTTTAACGCATCCTACAACTGGTGGGGTTTCAGCAAGCTTTGCCTCTGTAGGTGATATAAATATTGCAGAACCACAAGCATTGATTGGCTTTGCTGGTCGTCGTGTCATTGAAGAAACTGTAAGAGAAAAACTACCGAATGATTTCCAAACAGCCGAATTTTTATTAGAGCATGGCCAATTGGATGCCATTTTCCCTCGCAAAGATTTACGTAAACAAGTTTCATTACTTGTAAAAATGCATACGAAAGGCGGCGTGCAACATGTCTAAAAATTTAGCTTTTGAAGAACCAGTTATCCAACTACGAGAAAAAATTGATGAATTAAAAACAATTGCTACTGAAGCAGATGTAGATATGACAGGTGAGATTGAGAAATTAGAAACACGGTTATCACAATTAGAGCAATCTATTTATGCGAATATGAAGCCGTGGGATCGTGTGCAAGTAGCAAGACATCCAGAAAGACCTACTACTTTACAATATATTGAAGCGATATGTGAGAATTTTATTGAGTTGCATGGAGATCGTACTTTTGGTGATGATGCTGCAATCCTTGGTGGAATTGGTATTTTTGAAGGGCAACCTGTAACAATAATCGGACACCAACGTGGGAAATCTACAAAAGAAAATATACGACGTAATTTTGGTATGCCTCACCCAGAAGGGTATCGTAAAGCCTTACGTTTGATGAAGCAAGCAGAAAAATTCAAACGGCCAATTATTTGTTTTATCGATACAAAAGGTGCTTATCCAGGTAAAGCTGCAGAAGAACGAGGGCAAAGTGAAGCAATTGCTAGAAACCTTGTTGAAATGGCAGGCTTAACAGTTCCAGTCATCAGTATTGTGATTGGAGAAGGAGGAAGTGGCGGTGCCTTAGCATTAGGTGTAGCAAACCGTGTCTTTATGCTTGAAAACTCAACATATTCCGTTATTTCTCCAGAAGGAGCAGCGTCGATTTTATGGCGTGATGGTAGCCTTGCTAAGCAAGCGGCTGAAGCAATGCGAATAACAGCACCGGATTTAAAAGAGCTTGGTGTTATAGATGGTATCATCCCTGAGATTATTGGTGGTGCGCATCGCAATGTAGCAAAACAGGCACTTTATATTAAAGAATGCATTAGCACTACACTTCATGCATTAAATTCTCTAAATGGAGAACAATTAATTAACGATCGTTATGAAAAGTTCAAAAAAATCGGACAATATACAGAAGTATAAAACCATTTTTTAAGGCTTTCTTTTGATAGCATCAACAATTATGGGGATATGAATTTGCTCGTTAAGAGACAAAAATTGTTTCTTAACCTATTAAAAAGCTATAAAAAATAAAGAAGCTAGGTACGCAATCTGAACGTCAGACTTCTTGAAAAAATGTTAGATTTAGGATGTTTTTGGATGGAAAGAGTGTGTGAAAGCGCATTCTTTTCATTTTTTATGTAAAAGTTATGTTTTTGTATCATCAGAACCCTTACATAGTTTGTTTTTTCATGTTAATGTGAATAATAATAGTAACTGCAGGAGGTTCGACAATGAAAAAAATTGCTGTATTAACTAGTGGTGGAGATGCGCCTGGAATGAACGCAGCTATTCGAGCGGTTGTTCGTAAGGCAGCATTCCATGGAATTGATGTTGTCGGAATTAAACATGGTTATGAGGGCTTAGTAAAAGGTTATTTAGAAGAACTTGATCTAGGCTCAGTTGGTGGTATTATTCAGCGTGGTGGTACCCATTTAAATTCTGCCAGATGTCCAGAATTTAAAGAAGATGCCGTGCAACAACAAGGAATTGAAAACTTACGAGCTGCCGGAATAGAAGGTCTTGTTGTCATTGGTGGTGATGGTTCTTATAGAGGGGCTATGGATCTAGTGAAAAAAGGCTTCCCTGCTGTAGGTGTACCAGGGACTATCGATAATGATGTTCCAGGGACGGAATATACGATAGGCTTTGATACGGCACTCAATACAGTAGTAGAATCCATCGATAAAATCCGAGACACAGCTACTTCACATGAAAATTCCTTCATAGTTGAGGTTATGGGTCGTGATGCAGGGGATATTGCTTTATGGGCAGGGCTTGCTGCGGGTGCTGAAACAGTTTTAATTCCAGAAGAGGATTATGATTTAGATGATATTGTGGCACGCTTAGATCGTGGTGCAGCACGTGGGAAGAAGCATAGTATTATTATTGTGGCAGAAGGTGTTATGTCTGGAAATGAACTAGCTAAGCTGATAAAAGAAAAGACTGGAAAAGAAACTAGAGTTTCGGTGTTAGGTCATATTCAGCGTGGCGGTTCACCAACTGCACGTGATCGCGTATTGGCAAGTCAGTTTGGCGCACATGCAGTGGAGTTACTAATGGAAGGCAAGTATGGCCGAGCAGTAGGTATTCGCAATCATCAAGTTATTGATTATGATATGCCTGAGGCCTTTGAAAAGAATCATGAGGCAGATGTAAGTCTATACACGCTTATGAAAGAACTATCAATATAATTTGTTATAAACGGAGTGGGCAAAAAATGAGAAAAACAAAAATCGTATGTACAATTGGACCTGCAAGTGAGTCATCAGAAACATTAGAAAAATTAATTGAAGCAGGTATGAATGTAGCCCGCTTGAATTTTTCACATGGCTCTCATGAAGAGCATGCGGGGCGAATTCATTTAATTCGTGAAGTGGCACAAAAGTTAAATAAACCAGTAGGAATTTTATTAGACACAAAAGGTCCTGAAATTCGTACGCATAACATGAAAAATGGTGAGCTTCATTTAACAGCTGGTCAAGTGATTGATATTTCAATGACTGAAGTGGAAGGCACGGAGACAAGCTTTTCTGTTACGTATGAGCAATTAGTAGAAGATGTTGAACAAAACTCCATTATTTTACTTGATGATGGTCTTATTCAATTACGTGTATTAGCTACAGATGTTGAAAAAGGTTTAATTCATACGATTGTAGAAAATGCTGGTGTATTAAAAAATAAAAAGGGTGTTAACGTACCAGGTGTATCTGTACAGCTTCCAGGTATTACAGAAAAGGATGCACAGGATATTTTATTTGGTATTGAGCAAGGCGTTGACTTCATTGCTGCTTCATTCGTTCGTCGCGCCAAAGATGTACTAGAAATTCGTGAGTTGCTTGAGCAAAATGGCGGTGGGCATATCCAAATCATTCCTAAAATTGAAAACCAAGAGGGTGTCGATAATATAGATGAGATTATCCTTGTGTCTGATGGATTAATGGTAGCACGTGGAGATCTTGGTGTTGAAATTCCAGCAGAAGAAGTACCACTTGTACAAAAGAAATTAATTTTAAAATGTAATCAAGTAGGGAAACCCGTTATTACGGCCACTCAAATGTTGGATTCAATGCAACGTAACCCACGTCCAACACGTGCAGAAGCAAGTGATGTAGCGAATGCAATCATTGATGGTACAGATGCGATTATGTTGTCAGGAGAAACTGCTGCAGGTCTATATCCAGTGGAGTCAGTACAAACCATGAATAAAATTGCTCAACGTACTGAAAATTCGTTAGATTATAAATCGATTGTTTCTACACGTAGTCGTGAAAAAGAAGCCAATATGACAGAAGCTATTTCACAAGCAGTCGCGTATACATCCATTAATTTAGGTGTTAAAGCCGTATTAGCACCAACAGAAAGTGGTAATACAGCTAGAATGATTGCCAAATATCGACCTGGTGTACCAATTGTTGCAGTAACAGGCTCAACAAATACAGCCCAAACATTAACTTTAGTATGGGGTGTGCATCCAATTGTTTGCCAACGTGTTACAACAACAGATGAGATTTTAGAATTAGCTGTGGATGAAAGCTTGAAGCATGGTTTCGTCACACATGGTGATGCTGTTGTAATTACAGCAGGTGTGCCTGTTGGAGAAGCAGGAACAACAAACCTAATGAAAGTACACATTATTGGCGATTTACTTGCTCGTGGTCAAGGAATTGGCAAGGCATCCGTTGTAGGTAAAACGGTAATCGCTAAAAATGCAGCTGAAGCACTTGCTTATGATACAGAAGGAAGTATTCTTGTAACAGTGGGTTCAGACCGTGAAATGATGCCAGCAATAGAAAATTGTATAGGGCTAATTACTGAAGAAGGTGGACTAACGAGTCATGCTGCAGTAGTTGGACTAAGTCTTGGTATCCCTGTAATTGTTGGTGTAAAAGAAGCAACAACATTATTACGCCATGGTCAAGAAATTACGATGGATGCTGAAACAGGCGTTATCTATAAAGGACATGCTAGCGTTCTTTAATAATAAACAAAAAGCTCTAGTGTGATTTGTTGTACTAGAGCTTTTTAATAAGGGTTGTACAAATTAACTATATTAAGTGCTATATGGAAATCTTCTTATTATATCTCCATTAATAAACAAAAGTGATTTGGTATTATTTGATGAGAGGCATTCATTTTTTTATGAAACTAAATGGGCTATAATAACGTATATAAGGTATACCTTTTCAAGTAGAAAGGAGAAAAATATGCGAAAAATTTTTCTTGGTTTCATTGTCTACGCATTAGCCGAATTAGCGTTATTAATAGTTATTGGACAAAACATTGGTGTTTTAAGTACATTATTACTCATTATTGTCACTAGTGTACTTGGGATTTATGTAATGAAAAATAAAGGTATGAATTCTGTCCAAAGTGTAAAAAATACATTAGCACGTGGAGAGGCTCCGGGATCTGCGTTGGTAGATACATTATTAACTTTTAGTGGTGGGCTACTTTTAGCATTACCAGGGTTTATTACAGATATTATTGGCTTACTACTGCTTCTGCCTTTTTCACGAAAAATGTTCCAACCAGTTGTCTATTATTGGATGCGTAAAAAAATGAAAAAAGGTCAATTTATTATCGTTCAAAGATAGAGTTTTCTTTTAGCTTAACTGCTAAAAATAAAAAGATTGGGCTAAGTAATATTCCATAAAAGCCAAATAATAGAATAGAGGCGGCGCTGATGAAAAATGTATGGAATGTACGTAATTGAAGCGTGTTGGACCAAAGCATGGAGTCAGCTAGCTGCCTTGTTAATTGTACAAATAAATACAATAGTAAAATGGCTACACATAAAAATGTATTACCATTGAAATAAAAATAAATACTCATCGGTACAAGAAATACACCAATACCGAAAAATGGCAGTACATCTGCAAATGCGACAATAAAAGCTTTAATAATAGCTTGTTCAAACTGAAGGATCATAAAGCCTCCACAAAGAATAAGTAAGGTAATTGTAAATAATTGAAATTCCACAAATATAAAATAATGAAAAAGTTGCATGATTTTCGCAAAATGTGATTGCCACTCATGACGATATTTCTTTGGCACATATTGAAAAAACCAATAGCGTGATTTACGTGTTTCAAGTAAAGCGAAATAATAAGCTACCAAGAAAATGAATACCTCAATGACATGTTTCATTAATAATTGGAAAAGATCAGCTGTATATATAATGATCGAATCAAAAATAGAAAGTGATTTCTCCTTTAAAACTTGTATAAACATCGATTCATATTCACTGAAAAGTGGGAAGTTTTGTAATGTATTACGTATCTCCGGAAAGATGACAATTACACTGTTGATGGATATGACGACAAGCAAAAAAATACAAGTTAAAATCAATACCTCCACAATTATTGCTGCTATCCAATAGGCGATCCTACAATATTTATGCAAAAAATTTATGATAGGATACGTCGAAAATGATAAAAAAATCGCGAGTGAAACTGGCAGCACGAACCAAAGTATGACTAAATAAAAGATAAACAGTAAAATACTTGTGGTTCTTTCGTATGAAAAATACTTTAAATTCCTCATTTTAACAAAATCACCTCAAATCATAATGTCAAAAAATACAAAAAAAACTCTTTAGGGCATATATATAGTCGTTCGGACGTCTTTTTCTTTATTTGGAGGATTTTCATTCACAAAGCTGTCAAAAATGATTATAATAGCAATGTAAGCGATTTACTTAATGGTTCATATGAGCAAAATCCGTAAATGCAAGAAAAAAACGCATTTACAACAAAATATAAATATGAGGGAGCGATAATTTATGTCAGCAACTAAAGGTTTAGAAGGTATCGTAGCAGCGGAATCTAAAATCAGTTCAATTATCGATGACACACTTACATATGTTGGTTACAACATTGATGATTTAGCACAAAATGCGTCATTTGAAGAGGTAATTTACTTGTTATGGCATACTCGTTTACCAAAAGCGGACGAGCTAGCTGAATTAAAACAACAATTGGCAGACAATATGTCAATTCCGCAAGCGATTGTCGACCAATTCAAAACATACCCACTTTCAACTGTACATCCAATGGCTGCACTACGTACTGCAGTATCTTTACTTGGTGTATTCGATGAAGAAGCGGATGTTATGGACCCAGAAGCAAACTACCGTAAAGCAATTCGTCTTCAAGCTAAAATTGCTACAGTAGTGACTGCATTTGCGCGTGTTCGTAAAGGTTTAGAACCAGTTTCACCAAAACCTGAACTAGGATATGCGGCAAACTTCTTATACATGCTTAAAGGCGAAGAGCCAGCAGATATTGAAATTGAAGCTTTCGACAAAGCATTAGTATTGCATGCTGACCATGAGTTAAATGCATCTACATTCACTGCACGTGTATGTGTAGCTACATTATCAGATGTTTATTCAGGGGTAACTGCGGCAATCGGCGCGTTAAAAGGGCCACTTCATGGTGGAGCAAATGAGCAAGTTATGAAAATGTTAACTGAAATTGGCTCACTTGAAAATGTTGAATCTTACATTCAAAATAAATTAGACAACAAAGAAAAAATCATGGGCTTCGGTCACCGTGTATATCGCAAAGGCGACCCTCGTGCACCACATTTACGCGTAATGTCTAAAAAATTAACTGAACTAACTGGTAAACCAGAGCTTTATGAAATGTCAGTTAAAATCCATGACATGATCGTAGAACAAAAGAAATTACCAGCTAACGTAGATTTCTTCTCTGCGTCAGTGTATGATTCTTTAGGTATTGATCATGACCTGTTCACACCAATTTTCGCAGTATCACGTACTTCAGGTTGGGTGGCACACATCCTTGAGCAATATGCAAATAACCGCCTAATCCGTCCACGTGCTGAGTATGTTGGACCAGGCATGCAAAAATATGTTCCAATCAGCGAGCGCTAATTTGGAAAATATGCTAGAATGTTTGGGACTGTGTTATCACTAACACAGTCCTATGATTATGAATTTAGGAGGCAACAGAATGTCAAACAAAATTGTAGTTGAAAATGGCGTACTTAATGTACCAAATAATCCAGTAATTCCTTTCATCGAAGGTGATGGAATTGGTCCAGATATCTGGGCAGCAGCATCACGCGTAATCGACGCAGCAGTAGAAAAAGCTTATAACGGTGAAAAGAAAATTGAATGGTTAGAAGTTTTAGCTGGTGAAAAAGCATTTAACCAAACTGGTGAATGGTTACCACAAGAAACTTTAGACAAAATTAATGAATACTTAATTGCAATCAAAGGTCCTCTTACTACACCAATCGGTGGTGGTATCCGCTCTCTTAACGTAGCATTACGTCAACAACTTGACTTATATGTATGCTTACGCCCAGTACGTCACTTTGATGGAGTGCCTTCTCCAGTTAAACGCCCAGAAGACGTTGATATGGTTATCTTCCGCGAAAACACAGAAGACATCTACGCTGGTATTGAATTCGAATCTGGTTCAGAACAAGCTCAAAAAATCATCAACTTCCTACAATCTGAATTTGGTGTAAATCAAATCCGCTTCCCAGAAACTTCTGGTATCGGTGTAAAACCTGTATCTAAAGAAGGTACTGAGCGTTTAGTACGTTCTGCTATTGAATATGCAATTAAACATAAACGCCCATCTGTTACTTTAGTTCATAAAGGTAACATCATGAAATTCACTGAAGGTGGATTCAAAAAATGGGGTTATGAATTAGCAGAAAAAGAATTTGCTGATCAAACTTTCACTTGGAATCAATACGATGCAATCAAAGCTGAACAAGGTGAAGAAGCAGCAAACAAAGCACAATCTGATGCTTTAGCAGCAGGTAAAATCTTAGTAAAAGATTCTATCGCAGATATCTTCTTACAACAAATCTTAACTCGTCCAACTGAGTTCGATGTAGTAGCTACAATGAACTTAAATGGTGACTATATTTCTGATGCACTTGCTGCACAAGTTGGTGGTATCGGTATCGCTCCAGGAGCTAACATTAACTATGTAACTGGACATGCGATCTTCGAAGCTACTCACGGTACAGCTCCAAAATATGCTGGTTTAGATAAAGTAAACCCATCTTCAGTATTACTTTCAGGTGTATTAATGCTTGAACACTTAGGATGGCAAGAGGCTGCTGACATGATCACTAAATCTGTTGAGCAAACAATTTCTTCTAAAGTTGTAACTTATGACTTTGCTCGTTTAATGGATGGCGCTACAGAAGTGAAATGTTCAGAATTCGCTAATGAGTTAATCAAAAACTTATAATTTTCTATTCTGATATAGAAATTTTCACGTAAAAGTGTGCTTATAAATGCCGATATAATTAGGGTAAAAGTGAATTTTCGTTAAATAAAATATTTACGATGAACTTGTTTAATCGAGGGAGTGAGATGTATTTCTCCTCCCTCTTTTAAAATATATAACCCCATTTTAAAGGAGCGTATTCAAATGTCTCTGAAACGTAAAAAATTATCAGTAATCGGTGGAGGATTTACAGGTGCTACAGCAGCGTTCTTAGCAGCTCAGAAAGAACTTGGTGACGTTGTATTAGTAGATATCCCTCAAGCAGAAAATCCTACAAAGGGAAAAGCTTTAGATATGTGGGAAGCAGCGCCTATACAAGGGTATGATGCGTATGTAAAAGGTACTTCCGATTATGCGGATACAGCGGATTCTGACGTAGTCATTATTACAGCTGGAGTAGCCCGTAAACCAGGTATGAGTCGTGATGATCTTGTACAAATCAACCAAGGCGTCATGAAAACGGTGTCCAAAGAGATTGCCAAACATTCACCAAATGCCACAATTATCGTACTTACCAATCCAGTGGATGCCATGACCTATACAGTCTATAAAGAAACTGGTTTCCCAAAAAATCGTGTGATCGGACAATCCGGTGTTCTTGATACGGCGCGTTTCTGTGCATTTGTCGCAGAAGAGTTGAATGTGTCAGTGAAAGACATTACTGGTTTTGTATTAGGTGGTCATGGAGATACGATGGTGCCTTTAACACGTTATTCGTTTGCAGGTGGTATTCCATTAGAATCATTAATCTCTGCTGAACGTCTAGAAGCAATTGTAGATCGCACACGTAATGGTGGTGCTGAAATCGTTAACTTACTTGGTAACGGTTCAGCGTACTATGCACCTGCTGCAGCATTGATTGAAATGGCAGAAGCTATTATAAAAGATCAGAAGCGTATTCTTCCATCTATTGCTTATTTAGAAGGTGAATATGGCTATAGCGATTTATATCTGGGTGTTCCTACATTACTTGGCGAAAATGGTATTGAAAAAATCTTTGAGCTTGAGTTAACAGACAAAGAAAAAGAAGCTTTAGACCAATCGGCAGATGCAGTACGCAGCGTGATGAAAATTCTAGTTTAGGTTAATAATGTCCGACTCAAGGTGCTGTCCGTCAGAAACTTTAGGGGAGCATATCGATCTCTCTTTATTTCAGCTATTGAAAAAATATATAGCAGTGTCTCTGTATCTGAAGTTCAACAGTGGTACATGAGTATTTGCTGGATTAAGAAAACGAGTAGGTAACTCCTGCTCGTTTTTTTATGTATACGTGTTGTGAGACTTAGGGTACTTCGGCTTTTCGTTGTACTTTTGGCATAAAATTGATACTATGAATGTAGTATGATAGAAAAGGGGTTGGCGTATCTTTGCTTCAAAAAAATAGTAAACTTGGTCTGACAATTGATGAAATTACAGTTGGCGAAAAGATCCATATCACTGAAAAGATTGAGGATAGGGATCTGTTGTTGTATTTGGGGCTCACGAATGATAGTAATCCACTATACATTCAACATGATTATGCGGCGATGACACCTTTTGAAAAACCGATTGTCCCGACCATCATGTTAAATGGTATTATTACATCAGCTGTGTCAAAGTATATTCCTGGACCAGGTGCACGAATTATTGAGCAACATTTAAAATATTTAGGTCCTCTCTATCATTATGAATTGTTTGATACGCTTTTAGAGGTAACAGCAGTTAATAAATACGAAAATACGATTACTGTGTCTGTTCACTCTTATAATGAGCAAAAGCAGCTTGTGATTGAAGGTATGTTGTTGGTGACACCACCACTTGCATTATAGACGTCTTGAGATTTGAAATGGGGGTTTCAAATCACTAACGGAGGCATTATATTATGACAAAAACGATATTAGTTATTGAAGATGAATTTTCAATCGCAACATTATTGAAATATAATTTAGAACAGGCTGGCTATTTAGTGGAAACAGCTGCGGATGGACAAGAAGGTCTGGAAAAAGCAATTGACATACAGCCTAATTTAATCCTGTTAGATTTGATGCTACCAAAACTAGATGGTATGGAAGTATGCAAACAAATACGTCAGCAGCGTATGAATACGCCCATTATTATGTTAACAGCAAAAGATGATGAATTTGATAAAGTACTTGGTCTAGAATTAGGTGCAGATGATTATATGACTAAACCCTTTAGTCCGCGGGAAGTATTAGCACGAGTTAAGGCTGTTTTAAGACGTTTTACACAAAATGTTGTATCAGATGAGAAAGATGAGCCTCAAGAGAAAATGTTTGAGTTTGGGCAATTGCGTGTATTTCCAGAGCGCTTTGAAGTCTTTTTACAAGATGAAGCATTGGAGTTTACACCAAAGGAATTTGAATTACTCATTTACTTACTAGAAAATAAAAATCGTGTATTAACACGTGATCAGCTATTAAGCGCTGTATGGAAATACGATTTTGCTGGCGATACTCGAATTGTGGATGTTCATATTAGCCACCTTCGCGATAAAATAGAGGAAAATAGTCGTAAGCCAATGTTTATTAAAACAATTAGAGGGCTGGGCTATAAATTTGAGGAGCCGAAAACGTCATGAAATCAATGAGCAACCGCTTATTTTTGACATTCATGTTTTTACTTGGAACGATACTAGCTGTCCTAATGATTGTTATAGGTCAGCTTTTTCCTGTTTATATTAAGCAACACAATGAGGAAGCAAATACTCATAAACAAGCATTAATGACTCAAATAATAGATGAACGCAAGATTCAACTTTCACAGGAAGATCAAGAAGCATTAATTGCATCACTGAGCTTGGATCAAGAGGATTCTTTGACCTTTGTGCGGGCGAGGCTCTATATCATATTGGCAATTCTCTTCACTATCACACTGATTTTAATCGGAATTGTCAGTCGCTATATGATTCGAAATTTTACAGCACCAATCGATAATGTTACGGAAACGGCTCTTGAACTTGCAAAGGGGAACTATCGTGCACGTGCACAGGAAAATGAATATGAACGCATGATACCATTAAGTCATTCGATTAATATTTTAGCTCGTAATTTACAGGATATTACGACTGTCCGTGAAGTAGAGGAAGAGAGGCTGAAAACGTTAATCGAAAATATGGGCAGCTCTCTCATGATGATTGGGCGTGAAGGCAATATTTCAATCGTAAATCGCGTTTTTTTAGAGCGATTTGGTATGCAGATTGATGAAGTTCAGGGAAAGGTCTTCCGGACAATTGGTTTACCCAAATCATTAGAGCAGTTTATCGATCACGTATTTCTTACAGAGATGCCTTATCGACAGCAGATTAAAATGGAGATAAAGCAGGAGCTATATAATAAAGAAGTATATGGAGCACCTGTAATAGGGGACCATGGACGATGGCTAGGCGTTGTTATCGTTATGCATGATATAACGGAGCTTGTCCGTTTAGAGCAAATTCGCAAAGACTTTGTTGCCAATGTATCTCATGAATTGCGAACGCCGATTACCTCTATTAAAGGTTTTTCCGAAACTTTATTGGATGGAGCCTATAAAGACGAAAAAATGTTAATATCTTTCTTAGAAATTATTTATAAAGAAAGTAATCGTCTTCAAATGCTCATTCAGGATTTATTAGAGCTTTCTAAGATTGAGCAGCATGGCTTCACGGTTAACATTATGCCAATGGGCTTGCAGGATGTGCTGATTCGTGGAGCAGAGCTAACAGCGCCACGCTTAGATGAAAAAAATATGAGCTTTCAAGTGGATATTGACGGTGACGTACAAGTAATGGGAGATGCCAATCGTATTATTCAAATAGTGACGAATTTAATTACCAATGCGATCACCTATTCCCCAGAAAATACAACGGTGTCTATTCGTTTAAAGGAAAATGAAACATATGGGATTATTGAAATTGAAGATCAAGGAATCGGCATTGAAAAGCATGAAATTGCCCGCGTGTTTGAGCGCTTTTATCGTGTTGATCGCGCGAGAAGCAGAAATTCAGGCGGCACAGGTCTAGGCTTAGCGATTGTAAAGCATCTTGTTGAGGCCCATCATGGACGTATTCAAGTAGAAAGTGAAGTTGGAGTAGGGACAACAATGATTGTGATGATTCCGAAAAATTAACAAATCCTTTACATGAACAAAATGTTACATTCATATTTGGGGACTATACTTGTCAGTAGAAACCCCCTTATATGATTGTTAAGACTATAACCTAAAAAATCACTCACCATCTTTGTGTTGGGGGATTTTTTAATAACTGCTTTATTTTTCACTACAGGAGAATCTATTGTCTAATGATTAGGCACTAGATTCTTTTTTCTGTTTTACAGAGAGGGTAAATAGGTGTAAAGTATAGTAGCATAAAAGTTTAACATCAATCCATTGTAGATTGTTTGTCAAATTACAGCTTGAACAGTCAGTGAAAGCATAACTTCTTTTCATTTGAATCGTGTTTTCTGACTGTTGAAGCAGAGAAAAAAATGAGAGAAGGATGACCATGAAAATCGTCAAAAGTATCGTGCAAATTGGCTTTCTTTATTTCCTTTTATTGATTGGAAATAGTATTGCACGCCTACTTCACTTGCCGATTCCAGGGAGCATAATAGGACTCGTTCTATTATTTTTACTTTTACAGTTTCATATTATCAAGCTTGAATGGATTGAGCTAGGGGCAGCATTATTACTAAGTGAACTTTTACTCTTCTTCATCCCATCTGCTATTGGTGTCATCGATTATGATGCATTATTCGGTGTCCAAGGCATGAAGGTTGTATTGGTCATTGTTGGAAGCGCGATTATTGTGATGTTTGTAACGGGCTATACGGCACAATGGCTAGAACATCGAAAGAAGGGTGATACGGTATGAGTTTTGGGATAGCCGGTATTAGCTTACTTGGAACAATTATTATTTTTTATATTTGTAAAATGATTTATAAGAAATATAAAAAAGAATGGCTGACACCGATGCTGGTGACGCCAATTGTCATTATTATCTTATTATTACTAACAGGTATACCATATAAATCTTATAATGCAGGAGCCAGTGTTTTAACAAATTTACTAGGACCAGCAACAGTTGCTTTTGCGGTTCCTATCTATAAAAACATCAATTTATTAAAAAAACATGCCTTCGAAATATTTATAAGTATTGCGGTTGGTTCAACAGTTGCTATTATTTCATCTTTTATTATGGCCATAGTAGTAGGGTTAAACAATGAGCTTGTGCATAGTTTAGTGCCACGTTCAGTGACAACACCTATTGCAATGGACATTTCAAATATGATTGGGGGCTCCCCTACTCTAACAGCTGTCTTTGTTATGACGACAGGCATTTTAGGAAGCCTATTAGCACCTATCGTTATTAAAATATGTCGATTCCACAACCCATCGTCTAGAGGCTTAATGTTAGGAATGGGCGCACATGGGGCAGGTACATCAAGAGCTTTTGAATTTGGTGAACTAGAAGGAACATTTGCCAGCTTAGCAATGATTGTGGCTGCTTTAATTAGCATTGTATTAACCACAACCATTTTCCCAGTCTTTGAACATCTAGTTATTAATATCCTGTTACCATAAAAGGTAGCAGGATTTTTTTATGCTAAATTCACTATATTTTGAAACTTTTTATAAGACTTTCCCGTAAACATAAGTAAATAATAAAAGGGAGGAATAGACATGAGTGTGAAAAGGACACTAATGATGGTTGGACTTGGGATTTTTGGAGTTATTGCACTTATTACCGTATTTACATCTTGGTACACTGTAGATGAATCAGAACAAGCGGTTGTCATTACATTTGGTCGTGCCGATGAAATGGTTACAAACCCAGGACTACATTTTAAATTACCTTGGCCAGTTCAATCAGTTGAAATTTTATCGAAAGAAACGTTCAGTTTACAGTTTGGCTATAAGCAAAATAAGGCAGGAGAGCTAGAGGCCTATGATGCTGAGACAAAGATGATTACAGGCGATGAATATATTGTATTAACTGACCTTGTTGTACAATGGAAAATTACTGATCCTCGTAAATTTTTATTTAACGCGCAAAGCCCCGAAGAAATTTTACATAGCGCCACATCAAGCGCCATTCGTTCAATTATTGGTAGCTCTACAATTGATGCAGCATTAACAGATGGGAAGGCTGAAATTGAAGCAAAAACACGCGATTTACTAGTGTCCTTAATCGAAAAATATGATATTGGTATTGGCGTATTAGGTGTGAAGTTGCAAGATGTTGAATTACCGAACAAGGAAGTGCGAGCTGCCTTTACAGCAGTAACAGATGCACGTGAAACAAAGAATACAAAAACGAATGAGGCACAAAAGTATATGAATCAGCGTAAAAGTGAAGCTGAGGGTGAAAAAGATGCTATTATTTCCAAGGCACAAGGTGCAAAAACAGCCCGTATTGAGCAAGCTCAAGGTGATGTAGCTGTCTTTAATAAGATGTATGAGCAATATAAGGGGAATCAACAAATTACACGAGAACGATTAATTTTAGAGACACTTGAAAATGTTTTACCGAAGGCGCAAATATATATTATGAATGATGATGGTAGTACAATGAAGTACTTACCGCTACAGCCATTACAGCCTCAGCAGCCACAAACAGATAAAAAAGAAGGGAGTGGGAATTAATGGACCAAAAAAATAAGGACCTTGACAAATTCCTCAATTTTTTATCAGGAAAAAGTAAAAAAAAGGCTCCAACAGACGGTAACTCGGGAGACAATGTCGTGAAAATGGAGAAAAAAGGCACGCTCAATCCTAAAAAATATCTGTCTCTTGCCATTACATTAACAATTGTCTTTGCGGCAGCCCTTACTATCTTTGCTAATGTTTATATTGTAAAGGAATCTGAGTATGCCGTTGTTCGCCAGTTTGGAGAGGTAGTAAAATTTGAACGAGATCCAGGCTTAAAAATGAAAATTCCTTTTATTCAAAGTGTTACACGATTACCAAAAAATCAGATGACCTATAATATTTCAGAAGAAGAAATTAATACAAAGGATAAGAAACGAATTATCATCGATAACTATGCTGTTTGGCGTATTACGGATCCAAAAGCTTTAATATCGAATGCAGGTACACTTAGTAAGGCAGAGACTCGAATGGAGGAGTTTATTTACTCAGTAATTAGAACAGAGCTAGGGCAACTACGATACGATGAAATTATTAATGATGAAAATTCCTCACGAGGAAGCATCAACGATCGTGTAACAGAGCGAGTTAATGAATTGTTACAAAACGACAAATATGGCGTAGAAGTAGTGGATGTACGTATTCGTCGTACAGACTTACCCGCTGAAAATGAACAATCTGTATTTACCCGTATGATTTCAGAGCGTGAATCAACGGCTCAATTATATCTTTCTGAGGGGGATGCAGATAAACGACGTATCGAAGCGCAAACTGATCAACAGGTGCAGGCAATGTTAGCTACAGCGAATAAGGAGGCATCCATTATTCAAGCTGAGGGAGAAGCAGAAGCTGCAAAAATATACAATAAATCATTTTCTCAAGATCCTGAATTTTACTCCCTATACCGCACGCTAGAATCCTATAAGAAAACGGTTGGAGAGGATACGGTCATTATTTTGCCAGCGTCATCACCTTATGCGAAAATTTTATCTGGTTATTTAAAATAATAGATAGTAAAGTCGTCTCTCCTATTAGGAGGGCGACTTTTTTAAAATATGAAAATTATAAGTATCCATACAATTGGGTTGTTATATTGTGAAAATAATAGAAACTTACAAATTTCTATTCCCCAACCGCCTATAATTTGATAGAATAATAATGTTTAAAAAAGAACTGTTGGGGGTAATAGTTGTGAAATTAAGAATTAGCACATGGCTCCAAAATGTAGGAATTGCTTGTAGTATAGCGTCGTTATTGACTCTTTTTTTCCGCCTATCTGATTTTGCATGGATGACAAAGAGTGTTTATCATATACCTGTATTTTTTGTCAGTATCTTTTTAGTGAGTATTATTATTGCGAATGATGTAAGAAATCTGTTTAAAAAGTTGTTTTGGTATGAAAAACGGAAGGTCAAGCGTCCTATATGGCAAGTCGGTATTGGCTTTATTTTCTTTTTAGCACAAATTAGTGCTGTGATGGTATTTAGTAAAGAGTTAACACAGCCACAGCTGGGTGGAATGCCATTATTTTTAGTATTTGCCTTTATGAATGCATTTATCTTAACGATTATATATGAAGAAATTTTTTATCGAACAGCTAATCAATAAATCCATTATAGAACTTTCATTCACAGGAGTTTTCTCCACGAATGAAAGTTTTTTACGTTTTTTGCATTGAATACGTAGAATCATCTACCCTGTTAATATGGAAATAATTAACTTTCTTTACTGTTCAGAGAAGGTCGATAACTGAACGCATTCTATTTTGTATGATCAGTAAAATTTCACTGATTGGCTTGTCGCTATAGATTGAAATACAGAAGTAATGGATAGGATTTTAAAAGTGACGGGTAAAACCAAGAGAATAATGGATAGCGACTCGAAAGTAGCGAATATCCAAGGGGATGACCGTCTGCTTTTTTTTACTTGAAATGTATTGTTATGATAAAGTAGAAGGAAGTAGAAGACAACGCAGGAGGATCATATTATGACAAAAGAAAAATTACTATTATTGGACGGTAATAGTTTAGCATATCGCGCGTTTTTTGCGTTGCCATTGTTGACGAATGATAGTGGTATTCATACAAATGCTGTATACGGCTTTACAACAATGCTACAAAGAATATTAGAGGAAGAACAACCAACGAAAATTTTAGTGGCTTTTGATGCAGGAAAAACAACTTTCCGTCATGAAACCTTTACAGAATATAAAGGTGGACGACAAAAGACTCCACCAGAATTATCGGAGCAATTCCCTTATATACGAAAGCTAATTGATGCTTATGGAATAAAACAATACGAGCAAGATTTATATGAAGCGGATGATATTATCGGGACGCTGGCGAAAGAAGCTTCATCACAGGATATGGATGTGATTATCGTTTCTGGTGACCGTGATTTAACACAGCTTGCGACGGAGCAAGTAACAGTTTATATAACGAAAAAGGGGATTACAGAAATTGAGAGAAATACTCCGGCCTTTATTGCAGAAAAGTACGGTTTAACGCCGCTACAGATTATTGATATGAAAGGCTTAATGGGTGATTCTTCAGATAATATTCCTGGTGTGCCAGGTGTTGGTGAAAAGACTGCCGTCAAACTATTAAAAGAGCATGGCTCCGTTGAGGCACTTTATGAGGCGATGGATACATTGAAAGCTTCTAAAATGAAAGAAAAGCTGGTAGCCAATGAAGAGCAGGCTATTATGAGTAAGAAACTGGCAACGATTTATACAGATGCACCAATTACCATTTCACTAACTGATCTCGCTTACAACGGACCAAATGAAGAAGAATTAATGAATGTATGGCGTGAGCTGGGCTTTAAATCACTGCTCGAGAAAAGTGATTTTACTGTGCAAGAGCAAGAGCAAGCACCTTTTGATTTTGAACAAGTTCAAGAAGTACGCCAAGAAGACTTACAAGATGTGATGGCTGTGCATGTGGAGCTAGAGAATGAACATTACCACACTTGTGCGCTACTAGGGATGGCATTATCTGATGGAACAAAGACTCAATACATTCCTTTTGAGATTGCGGCAAAATCAGATATACTACGTCGCTGGTTAGAGGATTCATCAAAAATAAAATATATGTCTGATTCCAAAGCGTCTAAAGCGGCATTAAAACGAGCAGGTATTCAATTAGCTGGCGTTGATTTTGATTTAGTGCTTGCTTCGTATATTAATAATCCCGGACTTAGTGGAGATGATGTTGCCACTCTTGCAAGAGAGCTTGGGTATTATGATGTACAAGCAGATGAAACGGTCTATGGAAAGGGAGCTAAACGTGCTGTACCTGAAATAGATAAGCTTGCTCAGCATGTTAGCCGAAAAGCCTATGCTGTATGGTCATTACAGCCGAAGCTAGAGGCATTATTAAAAGAAAATGAACAATTTGACCTTTATAAAGAGTTGGAATTGCCTCTGGCAGCCATTTTAGGTGAGATGGAAAGTGAAGGCATTACTGTTAACCGTTCCACGCTAGAAAAAATGGGACAAGAGCTTAACGATAAGCTTGTCGTACTTGAACAAGAAATTTATGCGGAGGCAGGAGAAACCTTCAATATTAATTCACCAAAACAATTAGGTGTTATTTTATTCGATAAATTGGGCTTACCTGTTATTAAAAAAACGAAGACGGGCTATTCGACGGCTGCTGATGTATTAGAAAAATTAAAATCAGAGCATGCCATTATTGAATATATTCTGTTATATCGTCAGCTTGGTAAATTACAATCTACTTATATTGAAGGGTTGCTAAAGGAAATACATGAAAAGGATAGCAAGGTGCATACTCGTTTCCAACAAGCTCTAACCGCTACAGGACGACTAAGCTCGACAGATCCAAATTTACAAAACATCCCTATCCGTTTAGAGGAGGGACGTAAAATCCGTCAAGCATTTGTCCCTTCAAAAGAGGATTGGATCCTGTTTTCTGCGGATTATTCGCAAATCGAATTACGTGTACTCGCTCATATGTCGGAAGATAAAAACCTTGTAGAGGCCTTCCGTGAAGGGATGGATGTTCATACACGAACAGCGATGGATGTATTCCATGTATCCGAAGAAGAAGTTGATAGTAATATGCGTCGTGCAGCAAAGGCTGTGAACTTTGGGATTGTTTATGGGATCAGTGATTATGGTCTATCACAAAATCTAGATATTACCCGTAAGGAAGCGGCAACTTTTATTGAGAAATATTTCGCTAGTTTCCCAGGCGTCAAACAGTATATGGATGATATTGTGCAAAATGCGAAGTTCAATGGCTATGTCACAACGATTTTAAATAGACGTCGGTATTTACCAGATATCACAAGCTCGAACTTTAATTTAAGAAGTTTTGCTGAGCGTACGGCTATGAATACCCCGATTCAGGGAAGTGCTGCGGATATTATTAAAAAAGCAATGATTGATATGGATGCTCGACTAAAAAAGGAAAATATGCAGGCAAAGCTACTCTTACAAGTGCATGATGAATTAATCTTTGAAGCACCTAAGGAAGAGATTGCGATGTTAGAAAAAATTGTACCAGAGGTAATGGAAAATGCGATTGAGCTTTCCGTACCGCTAAAAGTAGATTTTAACCATGGTTCGACATGGTATGAAGCAAAATAAGGAGGGGTTCAAATGCCTGAGTTACCAGAGGTAGAAGGTGTCGTCCAGGCATTGAAGCCAAAGGTTGAAGGACGTACAATTCAAGATGTTCAGCTATCTGAAAGGGTACACTTTTCTTTTAGTGAGGGGAAACAATGTATTGTTAAACAAGCGGAGCCTGATGCATTTGAATTAACATTGTCTGAAATGACGATTACAAAAATTGAACGACGTGCGAAATATATTTTCTTTCATTTATTGAAAGATGAGGTTCCTTATGTTCTTGTTAGTCACTTAGGAATGACAGGTGCATGGTTTGTTGTAAATTCACCAGAAGACATCAACGAAGCCAAATTCCAAAAGCATATACATGCAACATTTAAGATGGCTGATGGTGGTTACTTAATTTATTCAGATATACGACGTTTTGGTGAACTACGATTTTTGGCAAAAATTGAAGATCATATACCATTAACAAAAATGGCACCAGAGCCCTTTGATGAATTAGCGTGTGAATTTTTTATAACAAAATCTACATTACCGAAATATGCGAATAAGGCCGTAAAAGAAGTGATTATGGATGGTCAAGTCATTTCGGGTTGTGGCAATATTTATGCAACGGAGGCGCTATTCGCTCAGAAAATTCATCCTGCACGAAAAATGAACCGCATAAGTGAGAAGCGCAAACGAGCATTATTTGAGGAGATCGTTGCTGTTTTACGTCAAAGTATTGAAGCAGGTGGTTCAACTATCTCTGATTATCGAAATATTAATGGGGAAGCTGGGAGCATGCAGAATCGTTTGAAAATGTATGGGAAAAAAATATGCCCCGCCTGTGAAACAGCAACAAGTCAAATGACGATTGGTGGGCGGACGTCGTCTTTTTGCCCAAATTGTCAACATTAAAGGGGATTTAACAATGATTATCGGACTTACAGGAAGTATTGCAAGCGGAAAAAGTACAGTAGCAAAAATGATGCTCGAACTAGGATTACCGATTGTGGATGCAGACATTGTAGCGCGAGATGTTGTCGAACCAGGAACGGAGACATTGGCATTTATTGCAGAAAACTTCGGCCAAGATATTTTACTAGAGGATGGCAATTTGAATCGGACAATGCTTGGAAATATTATTTTTCATGAGCCAGCCAAACGAAAAATTTTAAATGATATTATGCATCCGGCCATTAGAAAGGAAATGCTACGTCAACGGGATGCCTATTTAGAGGGCGGTCATGAACATGTTGTCATGGATATTCCCCTGTTATTTGAAAGTAAGCTTCAGCATTTTGTAGAGCGTATCATTGTAGTGTCGGTAAGTGAAGAGGTTCAGCTTCGACGTTTAATGGAACGCAATCATTTAACAAAAGAGGATGCCTTGGCGCGCATGCATTCACAGTTGCCTATGTCTGTGAAAGAAAAGGGAGCTCATGCAGTCATTTATAATAATGAGAATCTGGAAAATACAGAGGAACAATTAAAGAAAATTCTAGCTTTCTGGGGTGTAATTTAAATGGCTTCAGACTAAAAATGTGTAGCAAGTACATCTTGCTACACATTTTTTATGGGTGAATGCCATAATAAGAGATAATTTTTCAGAAAATAAGAACTTTAATAATATGAGTATATAATGTTCATCTTTTTTAAAATTGTGTTATACTAATCACCATAAAGTATATAATTAATCTGAGTATGTACTCACAGGAGGATTTTTAAATGACAGTATCAATTGCTATTAATGGTTTCGGACGTATCGGACGTATGGTTTTCCGCCAAGCGATCGTACAAGAAAATTTAAATATTGTTGCTATTAACGCTAGCTATCCAGCAGAAACGTTAGCACATTTGATTAAGTATGACACAAATCACGGAACATTTGAAGGTACAGTAGAACCAGCAGGCGATGCTTTAGTTGTAAATGGCAAACGAGTTCAAATTATTAGCGAACGCGACCCATTAAAATTACCTTGGGCTACAATGGGTGTTGATATCGTTATAGAAGCTACAGGTAAATTTAATGAACGTGACAAAGCAGCAATGCACTTAGAGGCTGGCGCGAAAAAAGTTATCTTAACAGCACCTGGTAAAAACGAAGATGTAACAATTGTTTTAGGTGTTAATGATGACAAACTTGATATTGCTAAACATGATGTAATTTCAAACGCTTCTTGTACAACAAACTGCTTAGCACCAGTAGCAAAAGTATTAAATGATACATTTGGTATTGAAAATGGTTTGATGACAACTGTTCATGCTTATACAAACGATCAAAAGAACTTAGATAATCCACATAAAGATTTACGTCGTGCACGTGGGTGCGCACAATCAATTATTCCTACATCTACAGGTGCTGCCAAAGCATTAAAATTAGTTCTACCTGAATTAGAAGGTAAAATTCATGGTATGGCACTTCGCGTTCCAACACCAAATGTTTCTTTAGTGGACCTTGTAGTAGATTTAAATACAGATGTAACAGTTGATGCTGTTAATGCAGCTTTTGTAAAAGCTGCAACAGAAGGTCCAATGAAAGGTATTTTAAATTTCTCAGTTGAACCACTAGTATCTTCTGATTACAACACAACGACTTACTCATCAACAGTTGATGGGCTTTCCACAATGGTATTAGGTAACCGTAAAGTGAAAGTACTTGCTTGGTATGACAATGAATGGGGTTACTCTGCGCGTGTTGTGGACCTAGTGAAAAAAGTAGCTAATGCATTAGAAACAGTTAACGCATAATAATATTTTTATCTTGAGCACATTGAAATCTAACGGGTTTCAATGTGCTTTTTTTAAAAAACTTTCCTTGTACTTTAGGTGCTTTAGGTTTATCATGAGCTCACTACGTGAATGCACTTTTCTTATATGTAGGAAATTTGTTATAATAGAAATATTAAATTGTTGTAAACCAGGAGAGTAATTATATGAGATGTCCATCTTGCCAATTTAACGGAACGCGTGTTGTGGATTCGAGGCCAGTAGATGATAACAAAGAAATTCGTAGACGTCGTGAATGTGAGTCATGTGGCTTCCGTTTTACAACGTTTGAAAAAATTGAAGAGACCCCATTAGTTGTAGTGAAAAAAGAAGGTTCACGAGAGGAATTTAGCCGTGAAAAGGTACTTCGTGGCCTTATTCGTGCCTGTGAGAAACGCCCAGTTGCGCTTGATATACTGGAGCAACTTGTCCTATCAATTGAAAAAGATCTTCGTCGTATTGGAAATTCGGAGGTACGTTCAGAAGATGTCGGTGAATTGGTCATGGATCGCTTAGCCAAAATTGATGAGGTGGCGTATGTCCGTTTTGCATCGGTCTACCGACAGTTTAAAGATATCAATGTCTTTATCGAGGAAATTAAAGATATTATTCAACGTCAAACGGAGCAGAAATCATAGAAAATAGAGAGGATGAATGACGTTGATTCATTTATATAAGGAATTGCAGCCTGGCGATCCTTTTGACATTCGTCTACCTCATGCATTTTCTACTCAAGAGCGTCAATTAGTAACATTATTCTATCAACCGTTAACGGGCTCAGACCCCATCAGCCTATACTTAACTTTATGGGCTGAAGCAGAGCAGATACCAAAGCAGCAAATGACACATTATTATTTAATGAATGTGCTTGGTCTGCCCATTGGTAAAGTGTTTGAGGCACGAATAGCCCTTGAAGCGATTGGTTTACTACGTACATGGAAAAAAGAAAATGCTGGTGAGCGGAGTTTTTTATATGAGCTACAGCGTCCATTAGATGCAGAAAGCTTTATGAAAGACCCGTTGTTGTCGATGTTTTTATTTAGCAAAATTGGAGAGCAGGCATATCGTAATTTGCGTCAACGTTTTATATCCCCTGTAAGGGACGCGGAGTTAAAGGATGTATCTCGTGCCTTTATAGATGTCTATAAGCCCGTTCATTCCAATATTCCATCAGATTTACAAGTGGATACGAATCGTAAGGATAAACAACAAAGGGTGTATCCTTTTTATTTGGAGCAATTTGACTTCGATTTGTTACAAGCAGGGTTATCCGAGCAATTGGTACCGTCTAGTTTACTGACATTAGAAGTTCGTGAGGCTATCGCAAAGCTAGCATTTTTATATCATTTAACAGCGCTCGATATGCAAAAAGTGGTGATTCTTGCTTTAGACGATGATTTAGGAATTTCTCAAGAGCGCTTACGCAAGGCAGCTGCTGATTTCTATAAGTTAACTGTGTCAAAAGAGCCGCCCAAAATAGCGAGAGTTAGCGAACAGTTGCCATTAGAAGAAACGGGACAAAAAACGAAGGATCAGGAGCTACAACACTATTTAGAGACTACAGCTCCTATTCAAGTGTTACGTGACATTAATAATGGAAAAGAACCTTTGCAAACCTCTGTACAACTTGCGGAAAGTTTGATTGTACAGCATGGCATGCCGGTTGGGGTAGTCAATGCTTTGCTAGAGTATGTTATGTTAACAACGGATATGAAGTTACCTAAAAAATATGTGGAAACGATTGCGGATCATTGGGTTCGTAAAAATATTCAAACCGCTAAAGAAGCAATGGAACTTGCACGCCAAGAGCATGATAAATATACAACTTGGAAAAATAAACCTCAAACGACCACTAAAACGAGTCAGCGTGTTAAGGGACGTTCAGGACATCAACGAGAAGAAAAAGTTCCTGAGTGGTTTTATAAACGTGATGAGAAACAAGAGGAAAGTACTTCTAGCACGATAGATTTTGAAAAAGAACGTCAAAAAATATTAGAAATGCTAGGGAAAAGTGAATAGTAAAGAAGGTGAACAACAATCGAACCAATAAATGGACCATTAAAACGAGCTATTAATGTACCCTCGTTTCAAGAACGCTATGAAGCTATGCGACGTGAAATTTTAGATAATCCCCGAGTACAGGAATTTCTTGCACGTCATGCAGATGAATTAAGCTATGATAATATCGAACGAAATTTACCTAAGCTGCATGAATTTATTAGTCAATCTACGGAATGTTGTGGTTGTGATAACACAGAACATTGTACAAACTATTTAAAAGGCTTCCTCCCTACTCTAAGGGTAGTTCGGAATACAGTTGAAATTGATTATGTACGCTGTGAGCAAAAGATCAGGGAAGAAGAGCGTCGGGATGTCGCGAATATGATTGCAAGTATGCATATGCCAAAAGATGTGCTTCAAGCAACTATTCAAGATTTAAGTATCGATGATGAGTCTCGGGTGATGATTGCCCAAAAAGCAGCACAATTTGTAAAAGCGACAAAAGAATCAGGTCATTTACCATCAAAGGGTTTTTACTTATACGGTAAATTCGGCGTGGGGAAGTCTTTTGTGCTTGGTGCAATCGCCAATGAGCTAGCGTCTATTAAAATACGTTCAGTGGTTGTCTTCGTGCCAGAATTTTTACGGGAAATGAAAAATGCTATTGGCGATAATACATTGAATGAAAAAATAGATTATATTAAAAAGGCACCTGTTTTAATGCTCGATGATTTAGGTGCAGAAACAATGACCGCCTGGACACGGGATGAAATTTTAGGGACTATTTTCCATTATCGTATGGCGGAACAATTGCCAACGTTTATTACATCAAATTTTAATTATGGAGAATTAGAGCACCATTTAGCTCAATCACAAAAAGGTGATATTGAGGTTGTTAAGGCAGGCCGTATAATGGAGCGTATTAAAGCCTTGACAGAGCCAATTGAAATGCGTGGCAATAACCGTAGGATGTAACATTGGTAGTTGCATTTTTCGACAATCGAGCGTATACTGACTCATATACTAAATATCAATATGCATTGATGAGGACATGAATTTTGTGTATCAGCTTCTAGAGAGGGAAGTCAACGGCTGAAAGCTTCCTAGTTTGAACGCATCATTTACTACCTGCTGAGCAGCGAAAGGGATAATCTTTCGCCGGTCCCTAGCCCGTTAGCTAGCCTTGAGCTTCGTCTGACTTGATAAGTCGGAAGGAAGAAGGGTGGAACCACGAGCATACGCTTCGTCCCTTTTGTGAGGGACGGGGCTTTTTTTATTATTTTAGATGTGGAGACTTCGCTTAGACCAATTGTGGAGAGCGCTCATATAGGCAGCTGAATCACTTTATTAGTCTACAATCAATCATTATGTATTCAACTTAACAAAGGAGTGCAAAGAATATGTCAGAAATGATTAAATTAACTTTCCCAGATGGCGCTGTAAAGGAATTTGTAAAAGGTACATCAACAGATGACGTAGCCTTATCAATTAGCCCTGGCTTACGAAAAAAAGCTTATGCAGGTAAAATTAATGGTGTATTGGTAGATTTAAAAACACCAATCGAAGAAGATGCTACAATTGCCATTATTACACAAGATGATGAAGAAGCACTTGAGATTTTACGTCACTCAACAGCTCATTTAACAGCACAGGCAATTAAACGTTTATTCCCAGATGTAAAGCTTGGTATTGGTCCTGTCATTGATGGTGGATTCTACTACGATATTGATTCTCCTACACCCATCACTGCCGAGGATTTACCAGCAATTGAAAAGGAAATGAAAAAAATTATTGCTGAAAATCTAGAGGTAGAACGTAAAAATGTAAGTCGTGCGGAAGCACAAGCAATGTATGAAGAAATTGGCGATGAATATAAATTAGAATTACTAGAGGCAATCCCTGCAGATGAGCAAGTGTCCATTTATTATCAAGGGGAATTTTTCGATCTTTGCCGTGGTATTCACGTACCATCTACTGGTAAACTTCGCGAATTCAAGCTGCTATCATTAGCAGGTGCCTATTGGAGAGGGAACTCTGATAACAAAATGCTACAACGTATTTATGGTACAGCGTTCTTCAAAAAAGAAGAATTAAAACATCACCTACAAATGCTAGAAGAAGCAAAAGAACGTGATCACCGTAAAATCGGGAAGGAATTAGAGCTATTTACAACTTCTCAAAAGGTCGGCCAAGGTTTACCACTTTGGTTACCAAATGGTGCAACAATTCGTCGTGTTATTGAGCGTTATATTGTCGATAAAGAATTATCTCTTGGATATAAGCATGTTTATACACCTGTATTAGGTTCAAAAGAGCTTTATCAAACTTCAGGTCACTGGGATCATTACCAAGATTCTATTTTCCCACCAATGGAAATGGACAATGAGACATTAATTATGCGTCCAATGAACTGTCCTCACCATATGATGGTTTACAAAAATAGCATGCATTCTTATCGTAGCTTACCATTACGTATTGCTGAGCTTGGAACAATGCACCGCTATGAAATGTCGGGAGCAGTTTCTGGCCTGCAGCGCGTACGTGGGATGACTTTAAATGATGCACATATCTTTGTTCGTCCAGACCAAATTAAAGCAGAATTCCAAAAAGTCGTGCAGTTAATCTTAGAGGTGTATAAAGATTTCGATTTAAATGATTATTCATTCCGTTTATCATATCGCGACCCTGCTGATACTGAAAAATACTTTAATGATGATGCTATGTGGGAAAAAGCACAAAGTATGTTAAAAGAAGCAATGGATGAGCTTGGCTTAGATTACTTCGAGGCTGAGGGTGAAGCAGCATTCTATGGTCCTAAACTGGATGTGCAAGTAAAAACAGCGATTGGTAAAGAAGAAACTTTATCAACAGTTCAGCTAGACTTCTTATTACCAGAACGTTTCGACCTAAGCTACGTTGGGGAGGATGGCAAACCACATCGTCCAGTCGTTATTCACCGTGGCGTTGTATCAACAATGGAGCGTTTCGTTGCCTTCTTAATTGAAGAATATAAAGGTGCATTCCCAACTTGGTTAGCTCCTGTCCAAGTAGAAGTCATTCCAGTATCGAATGAAGCACACTTCGATTATGCAAAACAAATCGAAGAGCAATTAACAGCAGCGGGCTTACGTGTGGAAATGGATGATCGTGAAGAGAAATTAGGCTATAAAATTCGTGAAGCACAAATGAAAAAGATTCCGTATATGCTTGTCATTGGTGATAAAGAAGTTGAAGCTAATGGTGTTAATGTTCGTCGCTATGGCTCAAAAGATTCCGAAACAATTAGCTTTGAGAATTTCCTAGCAGCTATAAAAGCAGAAATTACAAAATAATCTTTCTTAAAAAACCTCACTTGCATAAGTGAGGTTTTTTGTATAAAATGAATCTTGCTGTTGTATAAATTATTTAATAGTAGGTCAATCTAGAAATGATAAGAAAATTAGTATTTGACAGCTTATCATATACATGCTAATATAATTAAGGTTAATGAATACAAAGTTTGTGGTTGAAGTAGAGGCTGCCCGCTTCTCACCTGATACAACGCTTTAAAGGCTGTGAACAGGTATGACACGTTGAATTGTTTTGCGTAGACTTGCGCATGCACATATAGCGGGCGGACATCTTCAAAATGTCCGTCCTTTTTTTATGGACATGACAAGAGGATGTACCGTTCAACCGGGCAAGGCTTTGCCCAAACCATGTATTCGCGACAACTACTTGGAGGTGGATTACTATTAGCAAAGACATGTATGTAAACGAAGGCATTCGCGCACGTGAACTTCGATTAATCGATCACAATGGTGACCAGCTTGGTGTAAAGACACGTAATGAAGCGCTAGAAATCGCCGCTCGTGTAAACTTGGATCTTGTCCTTGTGGCCCCTCAAGCCAAGCCGCCAGTCGCTCGTATCATGGACTATGGTAAATTTAAGTTTGAACAGCAAAAGAAAGACCGTGAAATTCGTAAAAATCAAAAAGTCATCGTAATGAAAGAGGTTCGTCTGAGCCCGACAATCGATGAACATGATTTCCAAACGAAGCTACGTAATGCGATTAAATTCCTTGAAAAAGGCGATAAAGTAAAATGTAGCCTACGTTTCAAAGGTCGTGCGATTACACACAAAGATATTGGTCAACGTGTGTTAGATCGTTTTGCTGAAGCTTGTGCTGAAGTATCAACGGTAGAACAAAAACCGAAGATGGAAGGCCGAAGCATGTTCTTAGTTCTTCAACCAAAGAACGAGAAATAATATTAGACGAACAGTTTAGGAGGAATTCGACATGCCAAAAATGAAAACTCACCGTGGAGCTGCGAAACGTTTCAAAAAAACGGGTTCAGGTAAATTAAAATATGACCGTGCTTATGGAAGCCACTTATTCGCAAACAAATCTACGAAACAAAAACGTCACTTACGTAAAGCAAACATCGTTTCATCTGGTGACTTCAAACGCATCAAATCTTTACTTGTTTACATGAAATAATTGACTACAAAAATACTAACATTCATTTTTTAATGAAAAGCAGGAGGTAATTCATATGCCACGCGTAAAAGGCGGAACAGTGACGCGCAAACGTCGTAAAAAAGTATTAAAATTAGCTAAAGGTTACTATGGTTCAAAACATACATTATATAAAGTTGCTAACCAAGCAGTAATGAAGTCAGGTCAATATGCATACCGTGACCGTCGTCAGAAAAAACGTGATTTCCGTAAATTATGGATCACTCGTATCAACGCAGCTGCTCGTATGAACGGTCTTTCTTACAGCCGTTTAATGCACGGTTTAAAAGTTGCTGGTATCGAAGTTAACCGTAAAATGTTAGCTGACCTTGCTGTAACTGATGCTGCTGCATTCACTCAATTAGCAGACGCTGCTAAAAAAGCAGTAGCTAAATAATATTTGACTCAGTTAAATATTATTTCTGCACCGAAAGCGAATGCGATAGGTGAAGAAAAAGACTGATGGATTTTTCCATCAGTCTTTTTTGTGTTAGATTAATCATATACGTTTTTTGATAAAGGAGTAGAAAATGGGACAAGCAGTATTAGCTTATATGAGTATTATATCGATTGTGTTGCTCATTTTAATGGGGATGGACAAATCGCGTGCTAAAAAGCATGAATGGCGTATTGCAGAGCGTACTTTGTTCACACTAGCCATCGTAGGAGGGGCAGTAGGTGGAGTGCTTGGCATGTATTTATTCCGTCACAAAACACGCCATAATAGTTTTGCCTTTGGATTTCCTCTACTGGCAGCCATCCAAATTTTTATTATCGTACAGCTTTGGATATAAATAAAAACATTTTAAAACACACATCCTCATCAAGAGGATGTGTTACGCATAAGCTGTTCAATGGGCTGCTTCCAATTGATTTTCGCACTTGGATAATTCAATAGTATTTCTTGCTGTAAATATTCAAAGTCGCCTTTTGTAAAGCCCTGCAATGTTGCAGTATCACGTGCGCCGACAAAAATAGTGACAACCTCGAAGGCATCCTCTGTTGTACCTAAGTATTTTTCGCCTTCAAAAAGAGCACCCTTATAGGAAATAAAGAAATTTTTCCGGACATTTTTAACGTCATCATAAAAGTAATATTGGCCTTTTTCATAGGCTTCGTCAAGTTTGCGTTTAGGATCAGTTATATAACGAATCGCTTTATAAAATACATAAATAATAAGCGCTATTACAGCAAGTCGAATTAGTAACGGCAACATGTTTAAATTTCCCCCTTGAAGAAAGGTTATTCTTTCCTATACGATTGGGGAGGTCAAATAGTTTCACTTTTATTTAAATATTTTTTAGAAATTTAGGAGAAAAAAATGAATATACAACAATTGTTTATGATGCAAAAAGAGCTGGATGATTTCATTGAGCAAACTCAAAATATTCAGCAAGATGTATTTCAAGAAAAAGGACTAGCATTATTGGTAGAGCTAGCTGAGCTAGCCAATGAAACGCGCTGCTTTAAATTTTGGAGTACAAAAGGGCCTTCAGCACGAGAAGTCATTCTAGAAGAATATGTGGATTCTATTCATTTTATCCTTTCCTTAGGCTTATTAAAGAACTATACAACCATCGAAAAATGGCCTGTGATAGAAGAACAGAGACATTTAACAGCAACATTTATAGAGACACAAAGTGCTATTTTAGCTTTTATCGAGCTACCGACAGAGGATCGATATCTAGCAATTTGGCAATGCTATGGTTTACTTGCATACAATCTTGGTTTTACTTTCGAAGATGTAGTTCATGCTTATATTGAAAAAAACCAAGAAAATTATAATCGTCAGCGTACAGGATATTAAATAATTAAGAAATACACCAATTTTCAGACGATTAAGCTAGGAATATTTCGGTAAACGAAGTATAATAAAATAGATATAAGAAGTAGGAGGCAAAAGAATGACACAACTAGATCCAACATTACAAATGTTTAAAGATTTAACAGATGCAAATGGTATTGCAGGTAATGAACGTGCACCGCGTGAGGTCATGAAAAAATATATTGCACCGTATGCAGATACTGTAGAAACAGATAACCTAGGTAGTGTAATCGCTAAAAAAGTAGGCGATGAAAACGGACCTAAAATCGTCGTGGCAGGACATTTAGATGAAGTAGGTTTCATGGTTACACAAATTGATGACAAAGGCTTTATCAAATTCCAAACAGTAGGTGGCTGGTGGAGCCAAGTTATGCTGGCACAGCGCGTGACAATTACAACACGTAAAGGTGATGAAGTAATAGGGGTTATCGGTTCAAAGCCACCTCATATTTTACCTGCTGATGTCCGCAATAAAGTAGTAGACATTAAAGATATGTTTATTGATATTGGTGCAGCTTCTAAAGATGAAGTGCTTGAATGGGGCGTACGTCCTGGCGATATGGTAACACCATATTTCGAGTTTAATGTTATGAAAAATGAAAAATATTTATTGGCCAAAGCTTGGGATAATCGTATTGGTTGTGCCATTGCTATTGATGTAATGAAAGCTTTACAAAATGAAAAACACCCTAATATTCTTTACTCTGTAGGAAATGTGCAAGAAGAAGTTGGACTTCGTGGTGCTAAAACAGCTACACATAAAATCCAACCGGATATTGGATTTGCCGTTGATGTAGGTGTAGCAGGAGATACTCCAGGAGTAACAGCTAAAGAATCAACGAGTAAAATGGGGGCAGGTCCTCAAATCGTTGTGTATGATGCATCTATGGTTTCACACCGTGGCTTACGTGAATTCGTATTAGACGTAGCAGACGAAAACAATATTCCATACCAATTTGAGGCAATGGCTGGCGGCGGTACAGATGCTGGCTCCATCCATGTAACAGCAAATGGTGTACCAGCATTATCCATCGGTATTGCGACACGTTATATCCATTCACATGCAGGTATCCTACATCGTGATGATTATGATAACGCTGTTAAATTAATGGTTGAAGTCATTAAAAAATTAGACCGTGATGCAGTCAATAAAATTACATTCGACTGATTGAATGGAGAGAAACTAAATAGATAAACAGTAGTTTTGCCTTCTAACTAAAATGTTAGAAGGCTTTTTTGTTAATGAAAAAAGATAGTAGACATATCGCACAAAATTAACATAATAGTTATCATAATAATCATAAGTACATATTATTTGCACAATAAAAAATGAAACGAAAATACTATATTTGAAAATTATTTTTATATGGTATAATTTCCTATAAAAGGAGTGGATTTATTTGGGAATTAAAAAAACAATCAAGTTTATATTATGTTTATCTATTAGTTTATGCATTCTAAATTATCCAAGTATTTCATTTGCTGAAACACTTGATACTAATAGTTCTAGTGTAAAAAGCAAATCTGACATTGATACGGGTATAGCAAACTTGAACTACAACAACAGGGAAGTACTAGCAGTGAATGGTGACAGAGTTGATAGCTTTGTTCCAAAAGAAGGGCTTAACTCCAATGATAAATTTATAGTGGTGGAGCGCAATAAGAAATCACTGACAACTTCACCAGTGGATATATCAATTATTGATTCGATGGCGAATCGTACATATCCAGGAGCCCTACAACTTGCCAACCAAGCTTTTGTAGACAATCAACCCAACTTATTGGTGGCTAAAAGAAAACCCCTAAATATTAGCATTGATTTACCTGGTATGAAAAGAGAAAATACTTTGACTGTTGATAATCCAACATATGGTAATGTATCTGGAGCCGTGGATGAGTTAGTATCTACTTGGAGCGAGAAATATTCCTCTACACATACTTTACCTGCAAGACTACAATATTCAGAATCAATGGTTTATAGCAAATCTCAAATAGCAAGCGCTTTGAATGTAAACGCCCAAGTTCTCGACAATTCACTGGGAATTGACTTTAATGCGATTGCGAATGGAGAGAAAAAAGTGATGGTTGCCGCATATAAACAAATTTTTTATACGGTAAGTGCAGAACTGCCTAACAATCCATCAGATCTTTTCGATGATAGTGTTGATTTTGCAGAGCTAACTCGTAAAGGGGTAAGCAATGATGCTCCTCCTGTAATGGTGTCGAATGTAGCTTATGGTAGAACAATTTATGTGAAATTAGAAACAAGCTCTAAGAGTAAGGATGTACAAGCAGCATTTAAAGCATTACTGAAGAATGTTAACACGAATGTAGAAACTAGTGCACAATACAAGGATATTTTTGAGGAAAGTTCCTTTACCGCTGTAGTATTAGGCGGAGATTCACAAAAGCATAATCAAATTGTCTCAAAGGACTTTAATGATATTAGAGAAGTCATTAAAGATAATGGAGAATTTAGTCTTAAAAATCCAGCTTATCCAATTTCCTATACAAGTGTTTTCTTAAAGGATCATTCAATTGCTGCTGTTCATAATAATACAGATTATATTGAGACGACAGCTACAGAATATTCTAAAGGCAAGATCATCCTTGATCATTATGGTGCATACGTTGCTCAATTTGAAATAGCATGGGACGAATTTTCCTATGATGAGAATGGAAATGAAGTATTAACTCATAAAACGTGGGATGGAAACTGGAGAGATAAAACAGCTCATTTTTCTACAGTCATACCGCTTCCGGCTAATTCGAAAAATATAAGAATTTATGCAAGAGAATGTACAGGTCTTGCTTGGGAATGGTGGAGAACGGTTATTGATGAATATAATGTTCCATTGTCTAATGAAATCAAAGTCTCCATTGGAGGAACTACATTATACCCAACAGGCAGTATCGAGTAAGTAGCCGTATATAAAGATAAAGAATTTTTACCTCCTAACAAATTAATGTTAGGAGGTTTTTACGTTTTCAAGTTCTTTCAATAACTGCCCCATGTTCCTTCTTTATTCATACCCCTTTCTATAATTAAACTACAAAGGATTCAATCTTAAAAAATGTTATTATGCATAAATATTCAATATGACGAATTTTTGTCACATTTAATATTTATCGAAAAAAATTATAAAAATTCAGTTGATTTTATATTTATGCATGATATACTGATTTCAACAGCAATGAAACAAGGAGCGAAGGCCATGAAATTACTCGAAGAAGTACAGCTAAAGTTAGTTTCTAGTTTAAAAGGAAAAGACCTATTAACGTTGCTTGACTATACAAGTCAAGAAGTTAAAGAACTTATTGAATTAGCAACTCAGCTTAAAATGATTACCAAAGAGGGGAAATGTCCAAGATTACTAGAAGGCAAAACACTTGGTATGATCTTTGAAAAACATTCAACGCGTACTCGTATTTCCTTTGAAGTTGGTATGAATCAGCTAGGTGGAAAAAGTATGTTTATGCATGCACGTGACTTACAAATAGGCCGTGGTGAATCCATTTACGATACAGCACATGTCTTATCAGGCTATTTGGATGGGATTATGATCCGAGCAAATTCCCACGCAATGGTGAAGGAACTAGCAGAGCATGCGGCTATTCCCGTCATCAATGGATTAACAGATATTTATCATCCATGCCAAGCTTTAGCGGACTTAGAAACAATTGCAGAAAACAAAGGTTTTTTAAAGGGACTTAAAATTGCCTATGTAGGAGATGGCAACAATGTAGCACATTCTTTAATAGTGGCTTCAGCACATGTTGGGATGAATGTAGCTGTGGCGACACCAGCAGGCTATGAATGTGATGCGGAAGTGATCGCTAACGCACAAGCAATTGCCGCGGCAAATGGCAGTACAATTATGGTGACACATGACCCTGTGGAAGCTGTATTACAGGCAGATGTTGTTTATGCAGATGTTTGGACTTCGATGGGCCAAGAGGAAGAAGCAGCAAAACGTTTGCAAGATTTTGCAGATTACCAAATCAATGATGAGCTTGTAGCATATGCGAAACCGAACTACATGTTCCTGCATTGCTTGCCAGCACATCGTGAGGAAGAAGTGGCAACATCTGTTATTGATGGCCCTAATTCTTACATTTTTGAGCAAGCTGAGAACAGACTTCATGCACAGAAAGCAGTTCTTGCATCAATTCTAGCGTAAGATTTGAACTATACTTTTCGAGTTGAAAAGTACAATAAATAGAGTTTATATGCGCAACAGAGGGTGCCCATATGAATAACCTACAAGTGGCTGACAGACAGAGGGATGATCACCACGCGCGATGCTTGTTGTCAAGATGGATGGCTACATCGCTACATAGTCAAGTAACCTGGGAGACGCTGGGTTACTTTTTTCTTTTGTATGGAGTGATAGAGGACTAAAAACTAAGTTTTCCTATAAAGTATAGAGAATATAAAAAATTATTTATATAATAGATTTAAATAAGGAGTGAAGGGATGGAACTCACATGAATATAGACCATATAGAGGCTTTTTTATATGTTGTCCATTACAAGAGTACGCATAAGGCAGCCAACGCTTTGTTTCTTTCTCAACCGACGGTGACTGCACGCATCAAATCATTGGAGAGGGAGCTAGGGGTTGAATTATTTTATCGAGAGGGACGAAGTGTAACCTTATCAGATAAAGGCAAAGATTTCTTACCTTTCGCCACTCAAATCGTGCAAACATTTCAGCAAGGAAAGAAGCAATTGGAAAAGACACAGGAAACAGACGATGTATGTATTGGTGCAAATGGCGTAACAGCTCAGTATTTTTTAGCGGATGCGTTACCTAAATGGAAAGAACAATTTCCTAATTTGCGTTTTCAATTGGTGACAGGCTCAACAGCTATGCTATTAGAAAAATTGGAGAGTCACCAAATACATGTAGCTTTCATTCAGTATGTGCACAGAGAAGGAATATTCAACGAGTTATTATTAAAAAATGCAGTGAAACTTGTGAAGCATTGTGAACATCCTTTACCACAATATGAATGCATCGAGGCGAAAGAATTGGTACAACAGAAAATGGTGTTTTTTGAGTGTGGAGCGTTTGATTGGAATTATGTGCATAAAATGTTCGAGGTAGAGGGTGTAGCAGCCAATATAGAGGTTCGAACAGATCATTTAGAAATCGCTAAGGCCTTCATTCGCACAAAAAACTATATTAGCTTTTTACCACAGCTTTGTGTCAAAAATGAGCTTGAAAGCGGCGAATTTGTTGAGGTAGATGTGAAGCATTTACTGGATATGAATCAACATATATTCCTAACTTATAAAAATAAAGATACATTGATTTCAGATTTTTGGGAGACAATTTGTCATACAGCGAAGGATTTTGAAAGGGGACAAATGATGGAGTGATAAAATTTTTTATGTAGCCGATAAATTTTTTCTATTACTTAACCTATTGCATATTGTCTGAATGAACTGTAATATCATTCTCAATCCAAATTTATTTATGAATGATCGTAAATAAATATTTTTTTAACTCGAAAACATACTTAACCACTATGTTTAGTAAAAAATAAAAATAAGGAGGAATTGATATGGCTAGACAAGACAAAATTCGTTTGGGAGCAATTATTCACGGAGTAGGTGGTAATATTTCAAGCTGGCGTCATCCAAAGGTAGCGAGCAATCAAAGTGTCAACTTGCCTTTTTATATTCAGCAGGCTCAAAAAGCAGAGGAAGGGAAATTTGATGTTGCTTTTATTGCGGACGGCTTATTTATTAATGAAAAATCGATTCCTCATTTTTTAAATCGTTTTGAGCCTATTACGATATTATCGGCATTAGCATTAGCAACCAATAATATAGGGCTAGTTGGAACGGTATCGACATCCTATAGCGAACCATTCACAGTGGCACGTCAATTTGCCTCTTTAGATCATATTAGTGCAGGGCGTGCAGGCTGGAATGTGGTAACTACTCCTTTAGAAAGTACAGCTTTGAACTACAATAAAACAATAGATCAACATCCTAGTCATGCAGAACGTTATCAAATCGCCGAAGAATATTTAGAGGTTGTTAAAGGATTATGGGACTCCTGGGAAGATGATGCCTTTATTGCAGATGTCGAAAATGACCAATTTTTTGATCCAGAAAAATTACACACGTTACATCATAAAGGGCAGTATTTTTCAGTCCAAGGTCCACTAAATATTGGGCGAACAAGGCAAGGCCAGCCAGTTATATTCCAAGCGGGTGCATCTGATGCTGGGATTCGATTGGCTGCTAAGGATGCAGATGCCATTTTTACACATGGGACATCTATAGAAGAATCACAAAAGTTTTATAAAAGAGTAAAGACTGAGGTTGCAGCATTTAAGCGAAATCCAGATGAAGTAAAGATTTTTCCGGGTATTTCTCCAATCATTGGCGATACAGTAGAGGAGGCAGAGGCAAAGTATCAGGAAATCGTTGAATTAGTTTCCATTCACCGTGCTTTGGCTTATCTTGGTCGTTACTTCGATCATCATGATTTTACACAGTATGATGTGAATGCGCCGTTTCCAGAGCTGGGAGAAATTGGGTCAAATAGCTTTAGAAGTACGACTGATTATATTAAACGCTATGCTAAGCAGGAGGGGCTTACATTACGTCAAGTTGCTTTACGTGAGGCGACTCCGAAAACGGCATTTTTTGGGACGGCAGAGCAAGTGGCTGATCTTGTACAGGAATGGTTTGAGCAGGAGGCAGCAGATGGCTTCATAATCGGTGTAACGGTACCAGGTGCCTTAGAGGATTTTGTTGATAAAGTAGTACCGATATTACAAGCTAGAGGGCTTTATCGAGAAGACTATGAAGCTGATACATTGCGTGGAAATTTAGGATTGCCATTTAAGAAAAGTAGGTATATCAAACAGTCTGTTTAAAAACCTAGTAAATTTATTTGAATAAGTGAAATTAAGGAGGCTGTGTATGAGTTATACATTAGGCATATTAGATCAAAGTCCAATTATGGATGGAGCTACAAATGAGCAAACATTACAAAAAACTGTCGCATTGGCACAGAATGCAGAGCAGTTAGGCTACTCTCGTTTTTGGGTATCGGAACATCATCATTCGGATGCACTAGCAGGGTCATCTCCCGAAGTATTAGTGTCCTATTTACTTGCAAAAACCGCATCTATTCGTATTGGTTCTGGAGGAGTCATGCTCCAGCATTACAGTCCATACAAAGTAGCTGAAAATTTTCATGTCCTTTCATCCTTAGAGCCGGGGCGTGTTGATTTAGGTGTTGGGAAGGCACCAGGTGGTTTACCGCTTTCTACAAAAGCCTTACAATATGGCACGCTCAATCAAGGCGAGGATTTTGAAAAGAGACTCACATTTTTACAGCAATTAATTGAACAAAATGTACCTACGGATCATGATCTTCATGGTGTGCAAGCCACACCTATCCCAAAAGTAAGTCCGGCACTATTCTTATTAGGGGCAAGTCCACAAAGTGCAGAACTTGCTGGAAGACTTGGTATTGCATTCGTCTTTGCACGATTTATTAATAGTGACAATGAATTACTAGCACAGGCGTCTAGTATTTATCGTGAACATCATCCTAAAGGCCACTTTGTGGTCTCAATCGCAGCTGTTGCAGCACCTACAAATAAAGAAGCAAAGGGACTGATAGAAGACCAAAAAATTACAAAAGTTCATTTAGCAAGCGGTAGGACGTTGACTCTACAATCCGTAGAGCTAGCAGAAAAATTTGGGCAGGAATCTGGAGAGGAATATACGGTCAAACAATATGATGCGGATATTGTTTATGGATCACCAGAAGAAATTAAAAATCTACTTGATCATTTTCACGTTCAATACCAAATAGATGAGTTCATTTTGCACACGCCTGTACGAAAGGAATTTGAACGGCAACGCTCCTTTGAACTTTTAAGTCCTATTCATTTAAAGTTGCAGCAACAAGTAACAGTAAAATAAGGAGGAAAAATAATGAGTGTGACTAGAGATATAATTGTTTGGTCAAAGCAGGGATGCAGCTATTGCGATGATATAAAAGCGTATTTACAAGAACAGCACCTTCCTTATAAAACGGTAGATGTAACAAATCATGATTCATTTAGAGATATTCTTGACTTAAAATATGGTGTTCGTTACGTGCCCATTGTAGAAATTGGCTCGAGAGAAAGTGGTGTCTATAGAGCCATAACAGAAATTGGTTTAGAACACGTAAAGAATGCACTTGCCGTGAGCTTACCCTCACAAACATAGAAGAAGGAGAGGGAATTATATGAAAAAAATATTATTTTATATGCTACTTTTGCTGACGGCGCTTTTAACAGCATGTGTAGAAAAATCGGACGGAGATTCGAATGAACAAAAAACAGCGCAAGGAGGAGAAGATGTCCAAAAAATTATCGTTGGTACAGGTACACAGTTTCCAAATATTTGTTTTATCGATGAAAAAGGCAACTTAACCGGCTATGATGTGGAGCTAGTTCGAGCAATTGATGAAAAGTTACCTGAGTATGAATTTGACTTGAAAACAATGGAATTTTCAAATTTATTACTAAGTTTAGAAACAAGAAAAATAGATTTCATCGCCCATCAAATGGAAGTTAATAGTGAACGAGAGGAAAAGTTTTTATTTAATAAAGAACCGTATAATGTTTTCCCATTAAAGGTGACAGTAAATGAAAAAAATAATGAGATCCAATCTATTGAAGATTTGAAAGGGAAAAACGTAAGTGTTTCGCCAACAAGTAACTCCGCTGTCTTTCTTGAAAAATATAATAAGGACCATCATTTAGGCGCGAATATCGTGTATTCTTCAGGTTCAGTCGATGTCAATAATCAACTAGCAAGTGGCCGTATTGATGCCATTATTACGACACCCTTTGCCGTGAAATACTATAACGAAAGCAATGAAGCACAGCAAAAGGTTGTTGGGGATGCATTATTAAATTCGAAGGTTTATTTCTTATTAAATAAGGATGAGGTGAAGTTACAAGAGCGTTTAGATGAGGCTATTGTTGAGCTGAAGAAAGAGGGGGTTATTAGCAAACTAAGTAAAAAATGGTTAGGTGATGATTATACAGTAGACTTCTAACAATCAAGGAAGGAAGAAAGAGGCATGGATAATAATCTTGATTTTGTACTCATTGCGAAAGTACTTCCAACATTGCTTCAGTATTTACCAGTAACTGCAGAAATACTAGTGTTCTCCATAATTTTTGGTATAGTGCTAGGAATTATGCTAGCAATACCAAAGCTTTTAAACGTAGCGCTATTAAAGCAAATTATTACAATTTATATTTCATTTATTCGTGGCACACCAATCGTAGTGCAATTGTTTTTAGTGTTTTATGGAGTACCAGCACTCCTAAAGCTCATTCATATTGATGTTACTCGATTGGATGCTATGTATTTTGTCATTATTACGTATACACTGAGCAATGCGGCAGCCTTTGCTGAAATATTTCGTGCAGCCATATTAACTGTTGATCGTGGGCAAATAGAAGCAGCCTTTTCCGTGGGCTTAAACGGGCCTCAAGCCTTTTTGCGAATTGTTTTCCCTCAAGCAATCCGCGTTGCTTTTCCAAATATAGCGAACACCATGATTAGTTCATTAAAAGATACCTCACTCGCTTTTTCTATAGGTGTAATGGATATGGTTGGGCGCGGAGAGACTTTAATTGCGTCCACAACACGGGCTTTTGAAATATATGTGGCATTATCGATCGTTTACTTTGCGATTGTCATAATTCTTGAAAAAATATTCAAATTCAATGAACGTTATTTCAATCGCTATATGCCAAAAGAAGTTGAAACTTATTAGGGGGATGTGCTATGACCATTGATATTGTATTTGTGATGGAGGCTTTACGAGAAATTAGTAAAGTAATACCGCTAACACTATTCATGACATTTATCCCAGTTTTTTTGGGTATTGTAATTGGAATTATGGTAGCCTTTGTACGGATAAAACAAATAAGATTTTTGACGCCCTTCTTAAATTTTTATGTTTCCTTTTTCAGAGGCACACCTATTATTATGCATATCATGCTTGTTTATTTTGGATTACCCATGCTAGTGGATGGTGTGGTAAATACTTTTCACTTATCATTTCAATCCAGTTCAATTCCTATATTATTTTTTGTAATACTTGCACTCACATTCAGTGCAGGGGCATATGCATCGGAAATTATTCGCTCTGGTATTTTAAGTGTCCCCAAAGGGCAATTAGAAGCGGCATATGCAATAGGTTTAACATTTACACAAGCAATGCGACGTTATGTTTTACCACAAGCATTTGGTAAGTCAATTCCTAACTTTACTAATGTCTTTATTGGTTTTTTACATGCCACATCATTAGCTTTTTTTCTGTCCATCAAAGAATTGACAGGAGTGGCGAACATTGTTGCTTCTGTGAACTTGAAATTTTTAGAGGCTTTCATTGCGGTTGGTATCATTTATTGGGGGATTTCGATTATTACAGAATCGATCTCACATCGTATTGAAAAAAGAGTAATGGCCTATAGTAAAAGTGGGCTTTAGTTGAAAGGGGAAAATATATGACAACAGCGGAAATTGTTATTGAACATTTACAAGAGGAAGAGTATGCAGATTATCGTAAGGTTTTAGTAGAAAGCTATGGGCAATATGAAAAGGATTATAAGGACCCAGAGCAATGGGCGTCCTATTTAAATGATATTCGAGCATCCGTTGGCAATCCAAACGCCGAAACTATTCTAATAGCAAGGAGAGGGGATGAGATTTTAGGGGGACTGCAATTATTTACCGATGCAGAGAAAGCATATGGGCTGCCAGAGCTTAATATACAATCGACCATCGTTCGTTTATTGGGGGTTCATCCAAAAGGAAGAGGGCAGGGAGTTGCTAAGAAATTATTGCATGAAAGCTTTGCCTTTGCAAGAAAGAGACAGGATCAGGCACTATACTTGCATTCAGGAGATATTATGCAGGCTGCTATTAATCTTTATTTATCTTTAGGTTTTGTAAGAGACGAGTCAAAGGAATTTTATAAGGGAGATATATTAGTAAAGAGCTTCCGCTATGATTTATAAATAAAAACCGCTGATTGTTGGAATCGGCGGTTTGTTTATGGTTATAGGGAGAAGACTTTCCCGGGATTCATTATGTTAAGGGGGTCAAGTGCTATCTTAATACTTTTCATCACTGCAAGAGAGGTACCATGTTCAGTAGCTTGATATTTCATCTTACCAATGCCAACACCATGTTCTCCTGTACATGTGCCACCTCGAAGCAGAGCATATTGAACAATTTGCTCGTTGAAGCGATCGGCTTTTGTCTGCTCCTCCGCATCATCGGGGTTTAACATTAATAGCGCATGAAAGTTACCGTCTCCTACATGCCCGACAATTCCTCCTACTAGTCCCACATTATTTAGCTGCTCCCTTGCATATAAAATGGTTTCGGCAAGCATGGAAATAGGAACACAAACATCTGTTGACATAAGCTTTTTACCAGGATGAGCATGCATATAGGCATAGGCCAATGAATGGCGTGCTTCCCAAAGTTTATTACGTCCAGCATTATCCTGTTCAAATTCAACAGATAGGCAATGAAAATCCTTAAAAATTTCTGTGGCAAATGCTATATCTGCATGCATACCTGCCTCATTTCCCTGGAACTCTAAAAATAGTGTCGGCTTTTCGTTAAAGGATATGTCATGATAAGTATTGACTTGTTGAATGGAGGCTTCATCAACTAACTCCACCCGACCAACCATTATTCCTGTTTGTAATAATGCAGTGACGGAACTGACAGCATCGCCCACTGTATTAAAAACAGCCCGTCCTGCGGTCACAAATTCAGGTATTCCATATACTTTCAGTGTAAGCTCAGTAAAGCAACCAAGCGTACCTTCTGAGCCAACGAATAAACCGTTTAAATGATAGCCAGAAGAGGACTTCGCTGCTAAATTTCCAGTATGAATCACAGAGCCATCTGCCAATACTACCTCTAAATCACGAACTTGATCGCGCATAACACCGTAGCGAACAGCAGTAGTGCCACTAGCATTAGTAGCTGCCATACCACCTAGTGTGGCATCAGCACCCGGGTCCACTGTAAATTGTAGCCCATGCTTTTTTAATTCTTTATTCAATTGTGAACGTGTGACGCCTGGCTGTACTTTTACAAGAAGGTCTTCAGGTCTAACTTCTAAAATAGCATTCATTTCAGAGAAATCGATTGAAATACCATTTGCAATGGGAATTGCATTTCCTTCTAGACTTGAGCCAACACCGAATGGTACAACCGGAACACGTTGTGCATGCGCGACTTTTAAGATGGCACTGACATCAGCGGTGGAACGTGGAAAAACAACGATATCAGGTAAGCTCATCGCATGATGGGATTCATCCTTACCATGTAGCTGTCGTACCGTTTCGTTTGTTGACACTTGCTCTTCTAATAATACCTGTTTGAGTTGATTGACAATAAATTCTACTACAACAGTCATTCCAATCCCTCCAAATTTTCTGATAAGTAAAACATTATCATGCATTTATTGGAAAGGGAATGCATTGCTTATAAAAAATCAGTTTGCAAATGCTTTTTCTAACTTTTGAACGAATGCTTCTTGTTCAGTAGAGCTTGATTGCTTCCACCATTTTTCAAAAAATACCCCAAGTCCTGGGAGTAAATGCTCTTCTCCACGGCTAATGGCATCTTCAACAATATCTTTAATTTCTGCTGCAGATTGACCGTGTACATTGGCTGTAATCGCATCTCTAATTTGAAAATTCATCTATTTCGCCTCCTTAATAGTAATTTGTCCAAGTATCGTTTTAATATGTACGAAATACCAAAGAAAATAGTTCAAATTTACAAAAACAAGGTGTAATTATGATGAATACTGCTAGTAATTTGAATCATATTGAGCGATTAAATGATAAAAGTGAACATTCGATTTATATATATATCCATTTTAAGATAACATCACCTAGGAATATCAGACTGTGCATAGTTGACAGGAAGAGACAAATGACTATCCATAACAATCGAAAGCCCACAACTACCCAATCATTTGAAGAAATATTGGAAAGTGTGCAACCGATGATTAGTTCTATTCTTACAAGCTTTAGAATTTATAAAGATTATGATTATTATCGCCAAGTAGCGACTATTGCTGTTTGGAGGGCATGGTTAAAAGCAGATCCAGCAAAAGGACAATTATCTGGTTATATTTATTCCAACATAAAAGGAGAAATATTAAATGAATTAATAAAGGAAAAAAACTATTTAGAGAAAATAGCAACAGTTGATGATGAAACACTTGATTATCTTCGTAGTGAGTTCGAGCGAGAGGAATATAACCATCCACAAAGTTCCAACTTTCTAGAGAATTTGATAGGACAGTTAAAACAGGTAGAAAGAAGCATCTTATATTTATATTATGTAGAAGATCGCAGTGATCAAGACATCGCTAATATACTAGGTTTTTCCGTAGCAGCCAGTAAAAAAAGAAGGGAAAGAATCATTAAGAAGTTAAGAAATAAGGATTCTAGAGTGGAAAAAAAGCAATAATATATCAAAAGTATGCTAATATTGTAACAAAATGAATATTAGCATGCTTCTCTTGACTGCATACAAATTACGATAAAAGTGTTATGATTTGTAAGTAGTCAAAGAAAAATACAATTTTACATAAATTATTCAGTTTCAGTGGTTAAAAATACCTAGTGATTTTACATAGTAGTATGGAGGGTTTGTGTTGGGCAAATGGTTTAATCAGATCGATAAAAAAGAGGTTTGGTACATGGTATTACCATTACTACTGGTCATACCATTATTAATTTTTAGCAATCAAGTATATGATGTTTTTCAAGGTGAAATTTATACAAATTTAAAATTGATTATACAAGTATTGATTATTGTGTTTACAATGGCAATAGCCATACAATCCTATTTAGTATTTTCTCACTTACTATCCAATCAGACTTTATACATAGGAAATGTGTTTTTTATTTTAGCATTACTTGAATTAGTAAGTTTATTTTTTAGCCATAACCATTATATTAAATGGGACTATATAGATGGCACTTTACATATCTTAATACGTTTTTACTTATCACTTGGTTTTTTATTCATTATTTTATATCCTAAAAAACAATTAACAATAAAGTATAGAATCCTTAGTTATAGCGGTTCTCTACTTTTTGTTATAGCAAGTATTCTCCTAGTATTTATTTCACCAAAATTTTTGCCAGTACAATGGATAGATCCTATTGATAATATGGTACACCTATTTTCTATTGTTCTTCAACTGATCACAATAAATATTATTAGTAGGTTTTTTAAGAAAATGCCAAAGCGTTCCATGTGGCTCATCAGTGCGGCTATATCGCTTATTGTAAGTGATACGCTTTTTATAATAAGCCAAGATACACATGCTATTTGGGATTTCTCCGCCCTTATTTATCAATTTTTAGCATTTTACTTTTTCTTAAAGGCAATTTATTATACATCGGTTGAAAAGCCGTTTCAACAACTGTTGAAAATCAAAAAAGATCTTGAACAATCACAACGGGAGCTTCAATTTCAAGCCTATCATGATGATATTACACTATTGCCAAATGAGCATTTATTACTTAAAACATTAAAGGAAAAATTACATGAAAACGAACTTCAAAAGGCAATCATTGCGATAGAAATTGATCGGTTTGCAGCCATTCGTTCTTCCATAGGAATCAGTCATTCTAATAAAATGATGAAGTTAGTGGCAGACCGTATTCAAACGATTTTACCACCGCACTATTTTGCGACCAAACTACAAGAGGGCCAATTTGTCATTTACATTCACCATGTAAAGACTGTTGAGGAGCTATTACAATTTTGCTTAAATCTAAAAAGTGCCATGAAAAAACCTTTACAGGTACAATTATTTTCGTTAAATGGCAATTTGAATATGGGAATTGCCCTACAAGAGGAAAAGTGGTCGGGGGAAGAGCTATTGATGCATGCCCAACTAGCCATGCGAGAGTCTAGACAAATACCTCAAAGATTTCTTTTTTATAAGCCATACATGTCTAAAGGAATTGCAGATCGTATATTGCTTGAGCAAGATTTACATAATGCATTAGCCAATAATGAATTTTATTTAGATTATCAACCACAGGTAAATTTAAAGAGTGGTGCGATTGAATCTGTTGAAGCATTAGTACGCTGGCGACATCCAAGTCGGGGGTTTGTGTCACCTGAATTATTTATTCCGATTGCTGAAGAATGTGGTCTTATTATTCCTCTTGGAAAATGGATATTAGAAACAGCCTGTCAGCAAGCGAAACAATGGGAGGAACAAGGGTTACCTCCAATCAAAGTAGCTGTTAATCTTTCACTTGGACAATTATTTCAACAGGATTTAGTTGAAATGGTGGCTGGAATATTACAACGTTCAAAATTGGATGCTCATTATCTACAATTAGAAATTACAGAAAGTATGACAATGAATATTGATCAAATGACACAGCTACTGCATGAATTAAAGGCGCTTGGCATTCAAATAGCAGTAGATGATTTTGGAACAGGATATTCATCTTTATCCTATTTAAAGGATTTTCCAATAGATTGTCTAAAAATTGACCGCACTTTTATTAGAAATGTTCCACATAATCCAAATGATGAAGCACTTGTATCGATGATTATTTCGATGGCCAAGCATTTACGCTTGAAGGTTGTGGCGGAGGGGATTGAAGAGGTTGAACAGCTTTCGTTTCTGATGGAAGGTGGATGTGATTATATTCAAGGTTACTTATTTAGTAAACCGATTTCACCTCAGCAAATTTCGGAAACCTTTCATGATTTGCACCACCATGTAAATGACGTCTTGATGCAGCTTCAATATAAAGAAAATTATAGTGTGTAAGCAATGCAAAGAACCTGCTTAGTGATGAAGCAGGTTCTTTCTTTTCTAGTGAACGAGATATTCTTCCTTCAGTTCGGATATATCTACTTCAGAACGCTCCTCTAAAGAGCGTCGTAGGTGAACAGTCGCTGTTTTCTCATCATCATGGAGTTTATCAATCCAAACGGATACACCATTATAGCTCACTTCATATTCTAACGGTGAGGCGACAATTTCATGTGCACGTTGATAATCCAACAGAAGCCCCCCTTATTTTTTCTTCTTATTGTGCTGATTTTGGGTTACTGAATTAATCAGCTCCATGAACTCTTGAGAAAATTCCTCGCTAACCTTATTAGGGGCGATCTTCTGATTTTTTGGTGTTTGAGGTAATGAACCTTTATTGTTACTTTGACCTTGTTTATTGTCTCTTCCCATGTGAGTTGCTCCTTTCAAATTGATATATCTTAATATGGCTTTGAAATGAGCTTTTTATCATGGGAAAAAATCGGGAAAATGTAGCATATCTTTATTAGTTGAGTACACAATAAGAAAAAGCTAAGGTTTTATTATAGAAAAATTTTCATTTAAAAGTACCCAATTTTGTGGAAATGGGAAACCTAAAGCCCAATAACTAATTCCTCGAAGGTTATATTGTTTGACTAAGTCAAATTTAGCTTGGGCACTTCTTGCATCTTCAAACCATACCTCGTGATTTCTCCCTTGTTCATCGACATAACGATAGAATGGGGATTGTGCTGTTTGGTCAAATTGGATAGTAGCGCCATATTCAATGGCTCGATTAAGAGCCTGCTGTGGACTAAAAGTTTCGGCTTCTTGGCCTTTGACATGGGGTAATAGCCAATCACGAGCATATAGCTCAAAGCCTAATAAAATTTTATTTGCTGGTATTTCTGTCAGTGCATATTCCACAACTCTTCTCATCTCATTAATAGGGGAAATCGCTTGAGGAGAACCAAAGCGATACCCCCATTCATAGGTCATCAAAACCACAAAATCTGCTATTCGACCGTGCGCCGCGTAATCGTGTGCTTCATATAACGTTCCAGCTTGCGTTGCACTTGTTTTAGGTGCGAGTGCAGTTGACACGAGATAGCCCATTGGATGAAGCGTATCCGCAGCTAATTGTATAAACGCATTGTAATTTTCTCGATCTGCTGGTAAAACATTTTCAAAATCAATATTCAAAACTTGATAGCCCTTCTCTTGCATTACCTGCAAAACATTATTCATCACCTTGACACGTAAATCTTCATTGGACAAGACAACATGTGCTAAATTAGAGCCACCCTCTGTAGAAGTAAAATTAGTGAGCGTTAGCATAGGAATGATGTTTTTAGCCTGTGCAGCTGCTATCATTTTTTCGTCGTTTATAGGCTGTAGTGTACCGTCTTCCTTCATCATATATGCAAAAGGACTAAAATAAGTAAGTAGATGACCAACGGCATTAATGGAATCAATCGCTTCCTCAGATGGTTGGTAAGAATAAGCATTTACTTCAATGAGGGGTAATTTTCTAGGGATGATTAACTGAGCGCCGACATAAATCATATTAGGGTTGTTTATATGATTTACAGCAACAATTGCTTGGATGGTCGTCTCATACTCTTGAGCTATTTGCCATAAAGTTTCTCCAGGCTCCACAATATGAATGATTGGTGGAATAATTAATTTAGTGCCAGGGGTTAACATATCAGGGTTAGTTAGATGATTGTCTGCAATGATGGCTTCTAGCGGAACGCCAAATTGCTGTGCAATTGCCCATAATGTATCTCCGCTTTTAACGGTATAGGTGGTATAGGGTGACGGTATAACAAGTGATTGTCCGATGGCTAATTGATCTGGTGTGGCTAACGCATTTAATAAGGTAATAGATTGCACAGATACCCCATAACGATTGGCAATATGCCATAGCGTTTCCCCAGCACTTACTACATGAATAATCATAGAACACCTCCTACATGATAGTTCATTACTGCATCATATGATTCAAATGAAGAAATGAGTATTTTTATAAGAGAAAAGTAAAATGCTTAAAACTTCAAATTCTTTCCCTATGATACCTAGCATAGGATATGACATAAGTTAGGTATGATAGGAAAGGGGTTTGAGGTGAAAAAAGCGAAACTTACAGGCAGAATCGTTACTCCTGAAGATCCGAATTATGAACAAGCCAGGACGAATAATAATTTAAGTAATCCAAAATATCCGAGAATAATTGTATTTTGTCAAAGAACAAAAGATGTGGTGAATGCCTTGAGATGGGCAAGAGAAAACAATGAACCTTTCAGGGTTCGCAGTGGCCGCCATAGCTATGAAAATTATTCGATATTAAATAAAGGACTTGTCATTGATATAAGTGATATGAATCACATGGCTATTAATTTGCAAGATATGTCGGTCAAAATCGATGCTGGAGCCAATTTAGGAAAGGTGTACAGAGAATTATGGGAAAATGGTGTAACGATACCTGCTGGCACAGAAAGTAGCGTTGGTGTAGTTGGCTTAACTCTTGGTGGGGGGATTGGCATGCTGTCACGACCTTTTGGGCTAACTTGTGATAATCTCCTCGAAGTAGAGATAGTGACGGCAAGTGGACAGGATGGGGCTAGAATCATCCAAGCAAATAGGCAAAATCATAATGACCTCTTTTGGGCAAGTTGTGGTGGCGGCGGCGGTAATTTTGGGATTGTTACTTCATTAACATTCAAGCTTCATGCTATCAGTGAAGTTTCGCTCTTTTCTATCACATGGGGATGGGACGATTTTGAGCTTGCTTTTAATACTTGGCAAAAATGGGCTCCCTTTACCGATAAGCGTTTGACATCGCAAATTGAGTTAAAGACTAAGGAAGTTGGAGAGGTTGTAGCACAAGGGGAATTTGTGGGTCCTACAGCTGAGTTAAAAAAACTTCTTCGACCTCTAAGGAAGGCAGGTTCACCAACAAATATATGGATAAAGGAAGTACCCTATATCAAGGCTGTAGAATTTTTTGATCTACCGAGTGGTAATCAACCAGTTCTCTATAAAAGATCAGGTTCCTTTATAGAGAGACCACTTCCTTTTGAGGCCATTAAAAGAATGAAGGATTTTTTAACGCTTGCCCCTAATCAAAATACGACAATTTGGCAACAATCCTTAAGAGGAGCAGTCAGTGAAATTTCGCCAACTCGCACAGCCTATTATTACCGAAATGCAATAATGGCTCAAGAATACAATACTTCTTGGAAAAAGCCAGCTGAAGAAAAGAAAAATATCGAATGGGTGGAGAACATACGAAGAGCTTTATCTCCATATACCACTGGTGATTATGTCAATTTCCCAGATCGATTTATTCAGGATTGGCCAACAGCCTATTATGGTCGTAATTTTAGAAGGCTGAGAGAAGTGAAAACAAAATATGATCCATTTAATGTTTTTCACTTTCCGCAAAGTATTCCGCCAATTAGAAAATGGTTATAGACAATATGATGAGCAGTATGCGGACGCATTGCTGCTCTTTTTAATGATCAAAGTATGTCCAATCTACAAGTGGAAATTAATCTTGATAATTACCGTACCAAAGTTCACAATAAAACTATTACATATATTTCTAAAAGGAGTTAGTTGGATGGAAAATATTGTTGTTCGTAATCATGTGAAAATAGTTGGACAAGGAGATCAATCGATTATTTTTGGACATGGTTTTGGCTGTGATCAAAACATGTGGCGTTATATTACGCCTGCATTTATAGACAAATATAAAATTATCTTATTCGATTATGCCGGCTCTGGAAGATCAGATAAAAATGCCTATATATCAGAGAAATATAAAAATTTGGAAGGCTACATGCAAGATTTATTGGATATTATTGAATCTTTAAAATTACAGCAAAGTGTTTTTGTAGGACATTCTATTAGTTCCATGATTGGATTACTTGCATCCATCAAAAGACCGGAATACTTTAAAAAATTAATTATGATTGGTCCTTCTCCATGTTATTTAAATGATGGTGAATATATTGGTGGATTTGAGCGTAGTGATATTTCGGAATTATTAGAGATGATGGAAATGAACTTTGCGGGTTGGGCAAGTTATATGGCCCCTATCGCAATGAGCAATCCTGAAAATCCAGCATTAACGGATGAACTCAAACAAACATTTAAATCTGCAGATCCTGTCATTGCGAGAGAATTTGCCGAGGTAACATTTTTATCGGATTATCGAAATGAATTATCACAGGTAACAGTCCCTGTTTTAATTATACAATGCTCCGAGGACAGTATTGTGCCCATAAGTGTAGGAGATTATTTACATAAACATATTAAAGACAGTACTTTTAGCTTAATGGAAGCGAAAGGACATTACCCTCACATTAGTCACCCAAATGAAACCATTCAGTGTATTATGGATTTTTTGTAGAGAAGATAATGAAAGGATTATTGTAAATGGAACAACGACTTAATGATGCGCCCTGTGGTTTTCTTTCCATCACTCATGAAGGAGTGATTGCTGAGGTCAATCACACCTTACTAAAATGGATAGGCTTTGAACAGGTGGATTTGCTACAACAACATTTAGAAATACTTCTATCTACTCCTAATAAATTAATTTTTCACTCCTATTTTTATCCGGCGATAAATTTAGAACAGCAAGTAGAGGAATTGTTTATTCATCTCAAACATAAGGAAGGTATGGCCATACCTTTTCTAATGAATGCTAGATTGTATACGGAAGATACGGTAGAGCGAATTGATTGTATTTTAGTCAAAATGCAAAAGCGTATTGATTATGAACAAGAGTTACGTTCAGCTAAGAAGCTACTAGAGGCAGCCTACCAAGAAAAAGAACAGGCGTTAGCCAATTTGGAGCAAATATATGTAGAAATCGAACAACAACAGGCAAAATTATTAACCGTGAATGCTTCCTTAGTTGAATTATCAGAGACAGACAAACTGACGGGTTTAAAAAATAGGAGATTCTTCCAAGAAAAACTTGAACAACAGCTCAATAGTTATTATGAATCAGCTAAGCCTTTCTCTCTATGCATTCTTGATATTGACCACTTTAAAAAGGTTAATGATACGTTTGGACATCAAGTAGGTGACGATGTTCTTGCTCAATTGGCACAGCTATTAACACAACGAGCGCGTAAAGAAGATACCGTCGTTCGTTATGGTGGTGAGGAATTTGTTATGATTTTACCGGAAACCGAGATTGCCGCAGCAAAAGAGATAGGGGAGCAAATAAGAAAAACCGTTGCGTTAGATCATTGGCCAGCTGGTCAAGTGACCATAAGTATTGGTTTGGCAACCGTCACATCTAAAGATACTGGTACGACCTTGCTAAAGAATGCGGATGACGCCTTGTATGCATCGAAAAAAAATGGTCGTAACCAAGTGACCCATTTTTATGATATGAAGTAAATGTGTTTTATTGTTCCGCTAATAATTTTTGAATGGAAGGTAAATCTGCAGGAGCGAAAGAAAGCTCAAGCAATTGCTGACGAGGAACCCATTTTGCTTCAGCGTGTTCCAATATTTGTGGAGTACCTTCGACAATAGTGGCTAGATAAGTTTCTAGGTGAACGAAAAATGGTTCATATTCATAAAGAGTTTGCGTTACTGGATCACCAACTTGAATGATGCAGTTGAATTCTTCAAGGATTTCTCGATAAAGTGCTTGCTGAGGAGTTTCGCCGGATTCAATTTTACCACCAGGGAATTCCCAATAATTAGCGAGCACCATATGGGTATTTCTTAAAGCACAAAAAATTTCTTGTCGATCATTTTCAATTATGGCACCAACTACATGGATTGTTTTTTTCATCCGCATCCCCTTTTTTGATACTGTAAAATTACTGAGAAATATGTATGATTATAGCATAATGGATTTATTAGAGCTGTACTAAAATTATACTTGTCTTAGAAAAATAACAGTTTTCTCACATAGCTATGAAATTTGGTATTTCCTAAGGTATAATAATGGTCAATATATAGGAAAAAGGCGGTAATAGGTAGCAATGAAGAGAATCGAATCTACGCAAAATGCGTTAGTGAAATATTGGAAAAAATTGGCAACAACAAGAAAAGAGCGGGAACGATCAGGTGAATTCATAGTCGAAGGCTTTCACCTCATAGAAGAAGCATTAAAACATAAGGAGCAAGTCCTACAGATTATTGTGCGTGAAGGTGTAGATTTACCGATGCTATGGCCAATTGATGGAATCGCTATTGTAGAGGTGACGTCAGTAGTAGCGAAGGAATTTGCTGAAACAGAAACGTCACAAGGTGTTTTTGCTATTTGTAAACAACCTGTTTTAGAGGAGGAAGCGAAGACATCTTGGCGTAAAGTGCTATTGATCGATGCTGTTCAAGATCCAGGTAATATTGGGACAATGATACGTACAGCTGATGCTGCTGGGTTAGACGCTGTTATTTTAGGGAAGGGTTGTGCCGATATCTACAATCCTAAAACATTACGAGCTGCACAAGGCTCACATTTCCACATCCCTGTAGTACGTGAAGAATTAACAGAATGTGTCGACTTTTTACAGGATCAAGGAGTACCTGTATTTGGTACGGCATTGGATGAAGACGCGGTGCCTTATAGCGACATTCATCATACTGGTGCATTTGCGATTATAATGGGGAATGAAGGAAGTGGTATTCAGCCACAGCTTTTAGCAATGACAGACCAAAATATAATCATTCCTATTTTGGGTCAGGCAGAATCACTAAACGTAGCTGTTGCAACCGGTATAGTTCTATATGGTTTTGTGAGATAATTATGTGATTCATGCTTGTTGCTAGTTGTCCCTTGATTTGCAACAGTTTATTATTGTATAATTAACTCTAAAATGTAAGTTTAAATATGAAATGCTATGACCGGGAAGTAGTAAAAATTGTGAATGGACGACAGGGAGCGTGTGGCCGGAGATTGAGAGCCAACGCCGTACCGATGCAATTTTGAATTCAGCCCGTGAGCAGCTACCGGGACCAGTCTAATGCTGTAAAGGTAAGCCGGCTTTATCAAGTCGTTATGTCAATGAAGTGATTGTAAGGATATTGGGCCTTGCAATAACTAGGGTGGTACCGCGAATATGTCCTCGTCCCTTTTTTAGGGGCGAGTTTTTTTATGCCTAAAAACAGGCGTTAATTTTCTAGGGAGGTTTTAACATGGAAGAGCAATTAAAGCAATTAGAGCAAGAAGCACTTGCTAAAATTGAAGCGGCAGCAAGTCTAAAAGAATTAAATGAAGTACGTGTTGCATATTTAGGGAAAAAAGGGCCCATTACTGATTTATTAAAAGGTATGGGTAAATTATCAGCTGAAGAGCGACCAAAAATGGGTGCTTTAGTGAATAATGTTCGTGAAAACGTAACGGCAGTATTAGAGTCAAAGGCTGCTGTACTTGAAGAAGCGGCTATTGCTGAAAAATTAGCAAGTGAGTCGATTGATGTTACTTTACCTGGACGTGCAATAAAAGTCGGGAATCGTCATCCATTGACACGTGTTATTGAAGAAATTGAAGATTTATTTATTGGCATGGGCTATGAAATTGCAGAGGGTCCTGAAGTAGAGAAGGACTACTATAACTTTGAAGCATTAAATTTACCAAAGGGTCATCCTGCTCGTGACATGCAAGACTCGTTCTATATTTCCGAGGAAATATTATTACGTACCCATACATCACCTGTACAGGCTCGTACTATGGAAGCTAAAAAAGGTGAATCTATTCGTATCATCTGTCCAGGAAAAGTATTCCGTCGTGATAATGATGATGCCACTCACTCACATCAATTTATGCAAATTGAAGGTTTAGTAATTGGGGAAAATATTCGTATGAGTGATTTAAAAGGAACTTTAGATACCTTAGCAAAAAAAATGTTTGGTGCTGAACGTGAAATTCGACTTCGTCCGAGCTTCTTCCCATTCACAGAACCATCTGTTGAAATGGATATCTCATGCTTTAAATGCGGTGGTGCAGGATGTAACGTATGTAAGAGCACTGGCTGGATTGAGATACTAGGAGCAGGTATGGTTCATCCAAACGTCTTAGAAATGGCTGGCTATGATCCGAAGAAAGTTTCTGGTTTCGCATTTGGTATTGGTGCAGAGCGTATTGCCATGTTGAAATATGGTGTCGACGATATTCGACATTTCTATACAAGTGACACTCGTTTCTTATCACAATTCGAGCGAACAGAGGCGTAAGGGGGATAAAATATGTTAGTATCATTAGAATGGTTAAAAGAATATGTCAATACACAGGACTTAGCACCTGAGCTATTAGCAGAAAAAATTACACGCTCAGGGATTGAAGTAGACGCAGTCATTGATCGTGCGAATGCAATGGATAAAGTTGTAGTCGGATATGTTGTATCAAAGGATAAACATCCAGAAGCCGATAAATTAAATATTTGTCAAGTTGATGTTGGAGAAGAAGAGCCTCAACAAATTATTTGTGGTGCTCCCAATGTAGATGCTGGTCAAAAAGTAATTGTGGCTCGCCCAGGTGCCCATTTGCCAGGCGGTATTAAAATTAAAAAGGCTAAACTCCGAGGACATGAATCAAATGGCATGATCTGTTCATTACAAGAGCTTGGTATTGAAGGAAAGCTTGTTCCTAAAGCTTATTCTGAGGGCATTTACGTGCTTCCGGAGGATGCGGAAGTAGGAACTGACGCGCTAGCCATTCTAGGCTTACGCGATACGGTGCTAGAGCTTGGTTTAACACCAAATCGCTCAGATGCACTTTCAATGCTGGGTGTAGCGTATGAGGTGGGTGCTATCCTGTCAGAGGAAGTAAAGTATCCAAATATCGCTTATCAAGCTGCCAATGAAAAAGCAGAGGATTTACTAAAGCTTCGCGTGGAAGATATGCAAGCAAATCCAATGTACGTCGCAAAAGTTGTGAAAAATGTCAAAATTGGTGAGTCTCCAATGTGGCTTCAAAATCGTTTGATGGCAGCAGGTGTGCGCCCGCATAATAACGTAGTGGATGTGACGAATTATGTGTTAATGGAATATGGTCAACCACTTCATGCCTTCGACTATGATAGCCTAGCAACGGGTGAAATCGTTGTTCGTAAAGCGACAGATGGTGAGAAAATCACAACTTTGGATGATCAAGAACGTACATTAAGAGCGTCAGATTTAGTTATTACGAATGGCAAAGAGCCAGTTGCTATAGCTGGTGTAATGGGTGGTGCTAATTCTGAGGTAACGGATTCTACAACGACTGTTGTCATTGAATCAGCTTATTTCGATGGCTTAACAGTGCGTCAAACATCTCGTCATCTTGGCCTTCGATCAGATGCATCTGCTCGCTTTGAAAAAGGGGTGGACCCTAACCGTGTTTTACCTGCTGCCGAACGTGCTGCAACATTACTTGCTGCATTAGCTGGTGGTGAAGTATTGGAAGGAACATGTATAGTAGACGAGTTAGACAAAACACCAGCACGTGTTGTCGTTTCACCAGATTTTATTAACGAACGTTTAGGCATGAAGATCGCATTAGAGGATATGCTTTCTATTTTAGAGCGCCTAAAATTCGGAGTAGAAGCTGCAAATGGTTTATTAATTATTGATGCACCAACACGTCGTCAGGATATTAAAATCGAAGAGGATATCGTAGAGGAAATTGCTCGACTTTATGGCTATGATGAGATTCCAATGACATTACCAGAAGGTGCAACACAAGTAGGTAGTTTGACATCTTATCAAGCTAATCGTCGTGTTGTTCGTAGCTATATGGAGGGTGCTGGTCTGTATCAAGCTGTGACGTATTCATTAACATCTGATGCGCTGTCACAACGATTTGCATTGAAAGCCGAGCCAGTAACTCGTTTACTAATGCCTATGAGCGAAGATCGCTCTACACTACGACAAAGCCTAGTTCCACACTTAATCGAAGCAGCAGCCTATAATGTTGCCCGCCAAGCAGACAGTGTAGCACTATATGAAATTGGCTCAGTATTTCTTGGTCAATCGGAGGAAGGACAGCCTTTCGAAGAAGAGCATCTAGCAGCAGTCCTTACAGGGAAATGGCTAGATCACGCATGGCAAGGTGAGAAAAAGGCTGTAGATTTCTTCGTCTTAAAAGGTGTTATCGAGGGTGTCATTGGCAAGCTTGGTCTAGGAAATCGTATTTCATTTGAAAAAGCACAAATTGATGGATTACATCCAGGTCGTACAGCTAGCATATTATTAGATGGCGAGCAAGTTGGGATCATAGGTGGACTACATCCTGCAGAGGAAAAAGCATGGGGTGTAAAAGATACTTATATCATGGAAATGAATCTCGTTGCTCTATTAAATGCAACAAATCAAGAAGCGCCACTTGCTTATACACCAGTACCTCGTTTCCCTGCAATGTCTCGTGATATTGCGCTCATTATGGACCGTATAACAACTGCAGGTGAAGTCGTTAAAGCTATTAATGAAGCCGGCGTGAAATTATTGAAGGATATCCGTGTATTTGACGTTTACGAAGGTGAGAAAATGGAGCAAGGGAAAAAATCTGTAGCATTCTCACTCACATACTTCGACCCAGAACGTACGTTAACAGATGAAGAAGTAGTAGCTGCACACAATAAAGTACTAAAAGCAATTGCTACAATCGACGGTACAGAGGTACGCTAAAATTTATAATAAAGACTGTCGTTTTAGATGGTCTTAAACTTAGTCAAAAGTCATCGAGAAGTTTACTCTCGATGACTTTTGTCATTTTTCTTTCTCTTTTATTTTCAATATTTAGTAAATCATTGCTATCCAACATTCTCTTCGAGCATAGATGCTCTCTTAAGCTGTCTGCCACGTCCAAATAGCTAGTTTCTTTAAATTCATGGCAGCAAAAGTAAGCATCGCCTGCATGGACCATTTTTTTAGACATCTTAAGGTTGTCCATCGCTTACCATGCTTTTCTTTTGCATCCGCAAAGACACGCTCAATCGTTTCTTTGCGCTTGGCATAAATTTGTTTGATGTCATAGGAATGGCGTAAATGTTCAGCTTCCTCCACATACGACGCCCAAATATGACGTTGAATGAGTTTTTGATGATGCTTACTTTCTGTACATTGGGAAAGGCATGGACACTTCGCACAAATCAAAGGATTCGATTTATATTGGCGATATCCTTCCTTCGTCGTTGTCGCATACTTCAATATCTGCCCTTGTGGGCAAAGATAACAATTATAGTGCTCGTCATATATATACTCATGCTTTCGGAAGAATCCATCTTTCGTTTTAGGGCGTGTATATGGAAGAACAGGCAACATTTGATTCTCTAACAAAAAGATCGTAATCGCTGGTGTTTTATAGGCTGCGTCTGCAGCAACAGCTAATGGTTTTTGAACGTTTTGAATGACCCTTTCCACAAGTGGCTACAATACATGGCTATCGTGCACATTTTCCAGAGTCACAATGGCACCTAAGACAAAGCCTTCTAAAGGATAGATAAATGAAAAATCAATAGCAGCCTCTAGTTTTCGCACTAAATGATTGTTGGGAACTAATGGATCAATCGTTAACATTTCTAATTGTTCTCGTTCATTGGATGGATTCTTCGTCATCATCGTTTATCACCTCAAAAATTTACTTTTCAACACCCTATGTAGATGGAGTACTTTATGTAGAAGTTGATTGGAACGAAGGGCAGCGACTCCTGTGGGAAAAGCGGGAAAGTCGAGATCCTGGACTGAGCGAAGCGAGGGAAGCAGCTCGACCCCGCCCGCGGAAAGCATCCGCCCGTAGTGGAAATCAACGGCTTTACTTTATTTCATTGTAAAAGAAAAAAGACTGTCATATAGACAATCTTTTTTAGTGGTTAATTTATATATAGTAGTTTTTTAAATCATCTTTCTCGCTTTTTCTGTATTAGCAAAATGCCATTTTGTAATGGAGCGTAGAAATTCTTCGCCTTGTTTACGCCAAATACGTGCAGCTTGCACATCTACCTTGTTTGAGGCCCCTTTCATTAACTCTAGACCTGCTATATCACTTAGACGATCCATTTCCTTTAAAAACGCAGCACGAGCTAGAATGGATGCTGTGGCCACGGCTACATGCAATTGCTCGGCTTTAGTAGAAAAGTACACGCTTTCCTGTACAATTTCTCGTTCGTTTTTTAAGTAATTGTAATAAACACCCCGTTCTGCAAACTGATCAATTAAGATATATTCAGGTGTTTCGGGAGCCATTTTTGCCAGGGTGTTGTGCAGTGCCTTGTTGTGCATCATGGCTTTCATTTTCCCTTGTGAATAGCCTTTTGCTTGTAGGCTGTTATATTTTTCATTGCGTAAGATGAGAACACTATGAACGCAGGCTGCTCGTAAATCAGGAGCAATTTTCCGCATATAATCATCCGATAACATTTTTGAGTCTTTGACACCAAGCTCATTGATTAGTTCAATTTTGGATGAAGGTACATACACGGCAGCTACTGTCATGGGGCCAAAATAATCCCCTGTGCCTGTTTCATCTGAGCCTAATACGGACATCGATGCAAATTGGTCTGGTAGTGTATCCCCCTTTGCCCCAATAATAGCTGATTTCGAATTCGGTGTTTTTTCAATTGTCCCCCAGCGGGCAGCTTCACGCTCAGCGCCACCACCTTGAAACATTAATTTTCCTGATTTATACATTGTTATGGAGGTATCTGGTAGTTTTGCGGCGAAGATTACACCAGCAGCCTTACGTTCAATATAGTTGGCTGCATAGTATGCCATCACCTCTTTTTGAATATTTGTTGAAATGGAAAGCACAATATTTGACATTTAATCGATCCTTTCTGTCCTCATTGTTCACAATTTTATACCTTTCATGGTATGATAATAAATAGCTTTTTTGTGTGATGGTGCTAGCAAGCGAAAAAAATCTTGCGAGTATCGAATTTATAGGAGGGTGCGACTATGGAAAAACAAGAAAAGAATAAAATTTCTGTGGAAATATATGGTCATACATATAAAATGGTCGGCTTGGAATCCATTGGCCATATGCGACTTGTTGCTTCGATTGTTGATGACCGTATGCGCGAGATGAACGTACATAATCCCTCACTTGATAGCACAAAACTTGCTGTTCTGACAGCAGTAAATACAGTACATGATAATTTACTATTAAAAGAGCGGCTGGAGCAACTGGAAGAAGAATTGAAAAAATTAAAGGGTTGAAGAGAATGTTAGATTTAATCATATTAGTGGTACTGTTAGCTGGAATTGGTGTCGGTGCAAAACGTGGTTTTATTGTACAAATGATGCACATTGTCAGCTTTATAGTAGCCCTAATTGTTGCGTATATTTATTATAAGCCATTAGCACAAAAATTTGTATTTTGGGTTCCATATCCAGGAGTTACTGATACAGGTAGTCTTGGTGTCGTGATAGACAGTCTAGATTTAGACCGCACATTCTATCGTGTAATTGCTTTTGCGGTAATTTTCTTCGCCGTAAAAATAACATTGCAAATTGTGGCATCGATTTTTGACTTTATCGCTTATTTACCTGTACTGAACACAGTAAATCGTTGGCTAGGAGCGCTGTTCGGCATGATTGAAAACTATTTAATTATGTTTATTTTGCTATACGTATGCGCTTTACTACCGATTGATAGCATACAAAATTTAATGTCGAAGTCATTGTTAAGTGGTCTTATTTTAGAGCATACACCGGTCATTACAAAGATGTTCCAAAACTGGTGGTATATTTATATGCAATAGTCAACTATGCACTTCTCTCTGTTTTGAGAGAAGTGTTTTTACGATAGGAGGAATTATTGGTGAATAAAAAAACCATTATTCGTACACTCGAAAAAATTGCTCTGTACATGGAATTGCAAGGTGAAAATCCATTCAAGGTATCTGCTTTTCGAAAAGCAGCCGCAGCACTTGAAGGAGACGAGCGTTCATTAAGTGAAATGGATGATGTAACCAAACTTAAAGGTATTGGCAAGGGGACGGCTGCTGTTATTGAGGATTTGATGGTAACGGGTGAATCGAGTTTGCTAAAAGACCTAGAAGAGATTGTACCTAAAGGAATATTGCCATTGTTAAAGTTGCCAGGTTTAGGTGGAAAAAAGATAGCCAAGCTTCACCAAGAGCTAGGCATCGATTCAGCGGAAAGCTTAAAGGAGGCTTGTGAAGCAGGCAAGGTTCGTGAATTAGCCGGCTTTGCTGCCAAAACAGAAGAGAAAATTTTAAAGGAGCTTGCCAATTTAGCTAATCGTTCTGAGCGTTTACCCATTTGGCAGCTAGAGCCTGTGGTTTTACAAATAGAGGCCCTTCTAGATAGTATGGAGGAAGTGGAACGTTTTTCAGTAGCTGGAAGTTTCCGGCGGGCAGTGGAGACTAGTAAAGATATTGATTTTATTGTTGTAACAGAAGCGGTTGAGGTAGTCCGTGAAAATTTAATAAATACATTAGCCATTCAAGAGGTTGTTGCAGCAGGAGATACAAAAATCTCGGTGATTTTGGATTTAGATGAGCCAGTCAGCGTTGATTTTCGCTTAGTGAAGGACAAGGAATATGCAACTGCCTTGCATCATTTTACCGGCTCTAAGGACCATAATGTACGCATGCGCCAACTTGCAAAAGCGCGAGGAGAAAAAATTAGTGAATATGGTGTTGAGCAGGAAGATGGTACGGTTCTAACATTTCAAGATGAAGCGGCATTTTTTGCTCATTTTGATTTACCTTGGATTCCACCTAGCTTACGTTCAGGGACAAAGGAGTTTGACAAAACAGAGGAAATACAAAAATTAGTTCGACTTGAGGATATTAAGGCTGATTTGCATATGCATACGACGTGGTCGGATGGTGCATATTCTGTTGCAGAAATGGGCAAGGCATTACTAGCACATGGCTATCAATATGGCGTTATTACGGATCATTCTCAATTTCTAAAAGTCGCAAATGGTTTAACACCAGAGCGTTTAAAAAAACAGCGAGTGGAAATTGAAGCTTTTAATGAAGCTCACCCAGAATTTCATTTATTTACAGGTACAGAAATGGATATTTTACCGGATGGAACCTTAGATTTTGATGATCAAGTATTGCGGGAATTAGATTTTGTGATTGCTTCTATCCATTCAAGTTTTACACAATCACAGGAAAAAATTATGGCACGCCTACTGACAGCTATGCAAAATCCTTATGTCCATATGATTGCCCATCCTACAGGGCGAATTATTGAAGATCGTGATGGCTATAATCCTAATATGAAACAGTTAATTGCCTGGGCGAAGGAATATGGTAAAATTTTAGAGTTAAATGCCAACCCTTACCGTCTTGATTTATGTGTTGAACATTTAGAAATGGCTTTAGCAGCAGGTGTACCAATAGCAATTAATACGGATGCCCATGATTCGACACATTTACGTTTTATGGATATTGGAGTTCGCTATGCCAATAGAGCATGGATACCAAAAGATTTGATTGTGAATACATGGACGCGTGATCAATTTGAAGCGTTCATACGACGAAATAAATAGGTTGAGGAGGTGTTCTCAGTGATTGCAGAACGCGCATTGAAAACACTAGAATACGATAAAGTACGGCAACAAGTGGCTACCTATTGTACTTCTTCAATTGGGAAATCAGCCATCGAGGAGCTTGTACCACAGACTGATTATGATAAAGTAGTACAACTATTAGAAGAAATGGATGAGGGTTTATCCATTTTACGTGTAAAAGGTAATGTACCGATGGGTGGGATATTTGATGTTCGACCATCTGCAAGAAGAGCACAAATAGGGGGCATGTTAGCAGCGATAGAGCTAATGGAAATTTCTAGTACAATTCGAGCTAGTAGAATTCTCCGCAATTTTATCGAGGATTTAGAAGCCGATGAAGTAATTGAGATTCCACATTTCATCGCTAAAAAGGAAACAATGCCTGTATTAACGGGATTACAGCATGAAATTAATAACTGTATTGATGATAACGGAGCCGTTTTAGATTCGGCTAGTACAACTTTACGAACTATTCGCCAATCCTTACGCTCGGAAGAAGCCAAGGTGCGTTCTAAATTGGAGAGCTTAATCCGTGGCAGTAATGCATCGAAAATGCTATCTGATACACTTGTTACAATTCGGAATGATCGCTTTGTCATTCCTGTCAAGCAAGAATATCGTCATCATTACGGTGGAATCGTCCATGACCAATCCTCTTCTGGACAAACATTATTCATTGAGCCAGATTCTATCGTCCAAGCGAATAATGAAATTCATCGTTTGAAAATGAAAGAACAGGCTGAGGTTGAAAGAATTTTACTAGCTTTAAGTGCAATGGTGCAAGATGTAGCACCAGATTTATTTAACTTAGTAAAGGTATTAGGGGATATCGATGTCATTTTAGCTAAAGGCAAGTATGGCCAAGCCAATAAGTGTACAATGCCTAAAATGAATCAGGACGGCTATATCCGCCTTGTTCGTGCACGCCACCCTCTGTTACCAATAGATATAGCTGTGCCAAACGATATTGAGTTTGGGAAAGACATAACAGCAATAGTCATTACGGGTCCAAATACAGGTGGTAAAACGGTCACTTTAAAAACAGTTGGCTTGTGTACATTAATGGCTCAAGCAGGGTTACCGGTACCAGCATTGGATGGATCTCAGCTTGCTGTGTTTAAACAATTGTTTGCTGATATTGGAGATGAGCAATCTATAGAGCAATCGCTTTCCACATTCTCATCTCATATGGTCAATATTGTCGACATCTTACAAAAATTTGATCATGAGTCACTTGTTCTATTTGATGAGTTAGGAGCAGGGACGGACCCACAAGAAGGGGCAGCTTTAGCCATTTCTATTTTAGATGAGGTGCATGGTCGTAGTGCTCGTGTGATGGCTACAACTCACTATCCTGAACTCAAAGCATACGGTTATAATCGACCTGGTGTTGCCAATGCCAGTGTAGAATTTGATATTGAAACATTGAGTCCTACCTATCGTTTATTAATTGGTGTTCCTGGACGTTCAAATGCATTTGAAATATCCAGTCGCCTTGGTCTCCCAGAGTCCATTATTGAGCGTGCTAAAGGCTTTACAGGAACAGATCGACATGAGGTTGAATCGATGATTGCTTCATTAGAGGAAACACGTCGTCAATCGGAGGATGATGCAGAGCGTTCCCATGCATTATTGTTAGAGTCAGAGAGCTTACGTAAAGAGCTACAAGATAAATTGCAAGCCTATGAAGAGCGTAAAGAGGCACTTGATAAGAAAGCTAAAGAAAAAGCTCGTAAAATTGTAGAAGAAGCGAAACGTGAAGCGGAAGGTATTATTGCTGAGCTGAGAGAAATGCGTAAAAATGCCGACCAAGTTGTTAAAGAGCACGAACTGATTGAAGCACGTAAACGTTTGGAAGAAGCAACACCGCTTGAAAATAATAAAGTACTAAAAAAAGCTGCACAAGTAAAAGCCCGTGCACAAAACTTAGTTGTCGGGGATGAGGTAAAGGTGTTAAGCTATGGTCAAAGAGGTACTTTGTTAGAAAAAGTTTCGAATACTGAATGGGTTGTCCAAATGGGGATTTTAAAAATGAAAATCTCTGATAGTGATTTGGAGTATATTAAACCTGAAAAAGAGCCTATTGTACGAACAGCTGGTGTAAAAAATCGAAATGGCCATGTGAAATTAGAATTGGATTTGCGTGGAGAGCGCTATGAAGATGCAATTTTAAGGACAGAAAAGTATATTGATGATGCTTTACTCGCGAATTATGGTCGTGTATCTATTATCCATGGTGTTGGTACTGGGGCTTTACGCCAAGGTATTCAAAGCTATTTGAAAAACAATAAGCGTGTGAAATCCTTCCGTTTTGGTGAAGCCGGCGAAGGGGGCTTAGGCGTCACAGTTGTTGAATTGAAATAAGCTATAAAGGGGACGGAGAAAGATGCTGAATTCTGGCTTTTGGCGATATCCAATTATCGAAACGGCAGGATACTTTAGTGTTGTTGTGTTATGTTTAGTCGTGTCGATGGCATTGTTCGAAGTCGTGACGAAGTATAAAAATTGGGAAGAAATTAAAAAAGGTAATGTAGCTGTGGCACTTGCAACAGGCGGAAAAATACTAGGAATTTGTAATATTTTTCGTTTTTCCATTGCTCGTCATAGTACATTAAGTGAAATGATTGGCTGGGGTCTTTTTGGTTTTACGCTGTTAATTGTTGCCTATTTCTTATTTGAATTTATGACACCTCGTTTTAATGTTGATCAAGAGATTGCCAATGATAATCGCTCAGTTGGTTTCATTTCCTTTACCATTTCAGTTGGTCTATCGTTTGTAATTGGGGCAAGTATTGCATAGGAGTGTCATGACATGGAAAAATTAGCAAAGGTACTAATCATTGTCTGTATCGCATTTTTGGCAGTGGGCGTCTATTATATGATGACTATTTAAACATTTGAACGCATCCTTTTAAAGGGTGCGTTTTTTATTGAGCTAGCTTATTGCAGGTAGCCTCAACTAAATTTACGAAAGACTTGAGAGAAAAAATATTTTTCAAATATAGAAATACGTAGGTTATTTTTAATCTGAAAGACTTGAGAATGAATGAGTGTTCATCGTATCTAACCGCACAAATACTATATAGAATAAGTCATAATAATGTTGTTAAATGCATAATAATTAATCGAAAATACGTTTATTTTCTATTTTCTGTTTGAAAGTGCATTTCTTTTTCATTATAATAAAATTAAGAATTGACAAAGTTTGGGACAAAGGGGAGAGGACGTATGACAGCAAAACCATGGCTAGCAAATTATCCTGAAGAAGTACCATCGTCTTTAACGTTTGAGGAAATTCCAGTGCAAGAGTTTTTGACACGCGCCTATAAAAAGAATCCATCAAAAATAGCGATTCATTTTATGGGGAAGGATTTGACGTACACCGAACTATATGAATCTGCTTTAAGATTCGCAAACTATTTACAATCATTAGGTGTGGAAAAGGGAGACCGGGTGGCCATTATGTTACCTAACTCGCCTCAAAGTGTAATCGCTTACTACGGTGCCATGTATGCGGGTGCTGTTGTCGTACAAACAAATCCACTTTATACTGAACGTGAGCTTCAATATCAAATGGCAGATTCGGGTGCAAAAGTTATACTTGTGATGGATATTTTGTACCCAAGAGTTATGAAAATTATCAAAGACACTGCCCTAGAAAATGTCATTGTGACAGCCATCAAAGACTATTTACCATTCCCAAAAAATTTAGTCTATCCATTTATTCAAAAAAAGCAATATGGCTTTAGTGTCAAGGTTGAACATAGTGGACAAAATCATTTGTTTTCAGAAATAATGCGCTCTGCACCAATCAAGGTAATGGATCATATTCCTTTTGATTTTGAAGAAGACCTAGCATTACTTCAATACACAGGTGGTACAACCGGATTCCCGAAAGGAGTCATGCTTACCCATAAAAATTTAATAGCCAATACGACAATGTGTGATGCATGGATGTATAAATGTGTACACGGTGAAGAGGTTATTATGGGTATCCTACCATTCTTCCACGTCTATGGTATGACAACGGTTATGCTTTTATCAGTTTTCACTCAAAATAAAATGGTGCTTTTACCGAAATTTGATGCGGAAACAGCATTAAAGACAATCGATAAGCAAAAGCCGACCCTTTTCCCTGGTGCGCCAACCCTATACATTGGTTTATTAAATCATCCAGACATTGCTAATTATGACTTATCATCTATAAAGGCCTGCCTAAGTGGTTCAGCTTCTTTGCCAATTGAAGTGCAAGAGAAATTTGAAGAAGTAACAGGTGGAAAATTAGTAGAAGGTTATGGATTAACTGAAACATCGCCAGTGACACATGCTACTCCCATTTGGGGCAAGCGGGTGATTGGCTCGATTGGATTACCTTGGCCTAATACAGAAGCAGTTATTTTGCGGACAGGGGATACTGAAGAATTGCCAGTTGGAGAAGTTGGTGAAATTGCAGTAAAAGGGCCACAAGTGATGAAGGGCTATTGGAATCGTCCAGAGGATACTGCCGCTACATTTGCAGATGACTGGTTTTTAACAGGAGATCTTGGCTATATGGATGAGCAAGGCTTTTTCTATGTAGTGGATCGTAAAAAAGATTTGATCATTGCTGGAGGCTTTAACATCTATCCTCGAGAGGTTGAGGAAGTGCTATACGAACGAGAGGAAATCCAAGAATGCGTTGTAGCAGGTATACCTGACCCTTATCGAGGTGAAACGGTAAAAGCTTATATTGTTTTAAAAGAAGGGTATTCGATTACAGAAGACGAATTAAATAAATATTGCCGTCAGCATCTAGCGGCATTTAAAGTTCCACGGTATTATGAATTTAAACAGGAGTTGCCAAAAACAGCCGTAGGTAAAATTTTGCGTCGTACATTAGTGGAAGAAGAAAAAACGAAAATGGCGAATAAAGAAGCGAAATAAATACGTGTTAAAGTATTGACAAGCAATGGTGTAAAATATAATATGAAAATATGAATGAATGACCATTCATATTTTCATATTTTTTTAGGTTCTCACGTCATACGTGATTATGTTGACGTGCGCATGTTTTTTAGGTGGTGATATAAAAGTGAAACGAGATAAGCCAAAATATAAGCAAATTATTGATGCAGCTGTCATCGTTATTGCGGAGAATGGGTATCACCAAGCGCAAGTATCGAAAATCGCCAAACAGGCTGGGGTGGCCGATGGAACTATCTATTTATATTTTAAAAATAAAGAAGATATATTAATTTCTGTCTTTAATGAAAAAATGGCTGTTTTTGTAGAGTCATTACAAGATATAATAGAAAATGGGAATACGTCTAAAGACAAACTTTCCCGAATGATTGAAAATCATTTTAATGTTCTAGCGACAGATCGATACCTAGCAACCGTCACGCAATTAGAGCTTCGCCAATCAAACAAAGACTTACGACTAAAAATTAATTCGGTATTACGTGAGTATTTACATTTACTTGATCAAATTTTAATCGAAGGTATGCTTTCAGGTGAGTTCAATCAAACGATGGATGTACGCTTGGCACGTCAAATGGTTTTTGGAACAATCGATGAAACTATTACGTCGTGGGTTATGAATGACTATCGATATGATTTGATGGAACAGGTTCCGAAGGTTCAGGCATTAATCCTGAACGCCATAAAAGGTTAAAAGGATGTGGAGAAATGGAATTTCTAAGTTGGAAAGTGGAAGATGGGGTAGCAAATATTACAATTGCACGTCCGCCAGCAAATGCGTTATCACGCGGTATTATTGCAGAAGTAAATTCTGTGCTAGATGCTGTAGAACATGATGATGCTGTAAGAGTCCTTGTACTTCATGGTGAAGGCCGTTTCTTCTCTGCAGGTGCAGATATTAAAGAATTTATTGGGGTAGAATCTGGAGAAGAGTTCACGAAGCTAGCTAGCAATGGACAGCAAGTATTTGAGCGTGTGGAATCGTTCCCTAAGCCAGTTATCGCAGCTATTCATGGTGCAGCATTAGGCGGTGGGCTTGAGCTAGCAATGAGCTGTCATATGCGCTTTGTTACGGAATCAGCGAAACTAGGTTTACCAGAGTTACAATTAGGTCTTATTCCTGGCTTTGGCGGTACACAGCGATTACCACGTTATGTTGGTGTAGCAAAGGCTGCTGAAATGATGTTTACGAGCGAACCGATTTCTGGTACAGAAGCTGTGCAATGGGGCTTAGCAAACCGTGCATTCTCAGAAGAGACACTTTTAGAGGAAACGCTAAAAATTGCAAAGAATATTGCAAAGAAGAGTCCAATTGCTTTGAAGGCAGCTATTCAAACATTGCAATATGCAAAGCATGCTTCATTTTATGAAGGTATTGATGCGGAAGCAAAATCCTTTGGTACAGTGTTCGTCACAGAAGATGCAAAAGAAGGAATTCAAGCATTCATTGAAAAGCGTGAGCCTATGTTTACTGGCAAATAATTTTCCCATATGTCGATAGCAACAAACAAGTATGTTATCGATGTTATTGAAACTAAATATATATAATATTTATAAGTTTACTTAGAATTATAAAACGTTCCAGGAGGTATGGATATATGAATATTTTTGCATTAATTAAACGTACGTTTGATACAGAAGAAAAAATCGTTGTGTCGGGTGGTAAAATCCAAGAGGACGGCGCAGAATTCATCATTAACCCTTACGATGAATATGCCATCGAAGAAGCAATCCAAGTGCGTGACGCTGCAGGTGGAAAAGTGACAGTAGTGACAATTGGCGGCGAGGATGCTGAGAAGCAATTACGTACAGCTTTAGCAATGGGCGCAGATGAGGCAGTGCTCATCAATACGGAAGATGATTTAGACGAATTAGACCAAAATGCTGCTGCTTATTTATTAGCAGAATACTTAAAAGATAAAGATGCTGATTTAATTTTAACAGGAAATGTTGCGATTGATGGTGGTTCAGGTCAAGTGGGTCCACGTGTTGCAGACTTACTAGATATTAATTATGTAACAACGATTACAAAACTTGAAATTGATGGAACTTCTGCGAAAATTGTTCGTGATATAGAAGGGGATTCAGAAGTAATTGAAACTTCTTTACCACTGTTAGTAACAGCTCAACAAGGTTTAAATGAGCCACGTTATCCATCCCTACCAGGTATTATGAAAGCGAAGAAGAAACCGCTTGCAGAACTTGAGTTAGATGATTTAGATATCGATGAAGACGATGTAGAAGTGAAGATTGAAACGATTGATATCTTCTTACCAGCTCAAAAAGCAGCAGGCCGTGTGCTTGAAGGCGACCTTTCTGTACAAGTAAAAGAACTGGTAAATCTACTTCATACGGAAGCAAAAGTAGTTTAAAAAATCGAATCTTAAAGGGTAACGGAGGGAATATGCTATGTCAAAAAAAGTATTAGTATTAAGTGAAGTTCGTGAAGGAAGCTTACGTAATGTTTCTTTCGAAGCAATTGCAGCTGCAAAACAAATTGCTGATGGTGGCGAGGTTGTAGGGGTACTTTTAGGGGATGCTGTAGCAAATTTAACAGGTCCATTATTTGAATATGGTGCTGATCGTGTTGTAACGGTGGAACACCCACATTTAAAACAATATACATCTGATGGCTATAGTCAAGCACTACTAGCTATTATTGAGCAAGAAAAGCCAGCTGGCATTGTCTTTGGCCATACGGCAAATGGAAAAGATTTATCGCCAAAAATCGCAAGTAAATTACAGGCAGGTCTTGTATCTGATGTTACTACAATTGAAGGCGCAGGCGATGATGTTGTATTCATTCGACCAATCTACTCTGGTAAAGCTTTTGAAAAGGTGAAGGTAAAAGACGGTATCGTATTAGTATCTATTCGTCCAAATAACATTGCACCTTTAGAAAAAGTTGATGGTAAAACAGGAGATGTTTCGGCAGTAACTGTAGAAATTACAAACCTTCGCACAATTATTAAAGAGGTTGTTCGTAAATCTTCAGAAGGTGTTGACTTATCAGAGGCAAAAGTTGTTGTTGCTGGTGGTCGCGGTGTGAAATCTGAAGAAGGATTTGAGCCACTGAAAGAGCTTGCTGACTTATTAGGCGGTGCGGTTGGAGCATCTCGTGGTGCATGTGATGCTGAGTATTGTGACTATTCACTTCAAATTGGTCAAACTGGTAAGGTTGTAACTCCAGACCTTTATATTGCAGCTGGTATTTCAGGGGCAATTCAGCATTTAGCAGGAATGTCAAATTCTAAAGTAATTGTTGCTATTAATAAAGATCCTGAAGCAAATATTTTCAAAGTAGCAGACTATGGAATTGTTGGAGATTTATTTGAAGTAGTTCCGTTATTAATTGAGGAATTTAAGGCTCTAAAAGTGAATGCATAAACGTTATTGCAGGGAGGGATGATCCTTCCTGCTTTTTTAATTTTCTAAGAAAGTAGCTGCTATTTGAAAATTATTGCAAAATAAAATATTGACATAATTAACAGATACGATTATAGTGTTGAATATCATTAAATATTCAAATAATGTTTTTAAACGCAAAGATTAGGAGTAGTAAAAGCTCATTATTCGGTAAAGAGAGCTGCGGGTTGGTGCAACGCAGACCAATAAGACTTTGAACTTGCCTAGGAGTGGTAAGATAAATAGAATTGTCGGATTATTCTATTTGTTTGACGATTGACCTTCGTTACAAGGTTTTAAGTTGGGTTCATAAAGAACCAATTAGAGTGGTACCGCGGTTTGCTTATGGCATATCGTCTCTTCTTTCATTTGATGATGAAGGAACAGACGGTATGCCTTTTTTGATTTTTAGGAGGTAAGAAAGTGGAAAAGAACAATCAACAACAATTAAAAAGAACAATGACCTCGCGTCACATTACGATGATGGCATTAGGTGGTGCCATTGGCGCAGGATTATTTAAAGGAAGTAGTGCAGCCATTGATATGGCAGGTCCATCGGTGCTTATAGCCTATTTATTAGGGGGCATTATTTTATTATTTGTTATGCAAGGTCTCGCAGAAATGGCAGTCCGCAATAAGGAAGCAAGAACGTTTAGAGATTTAGTCGAATCCGTTTTAGGCAAATATCCTGCTTATTTTTTAGACTGGATTTATTGGAAGATGTGGGTATTAAATATTGCAGCAGAATCTGTTGTCGCCGCTATTTTTATACAATATTGGTTGCCTGAATACCCAATTTGGATATTGGCGTTATCTGTTTCGGTGCTAGTGACAGCTATTAATCTGTTATCCGTGAAGATTTTTGCTGAAACGGAATACTGGCTAGCATTGATTAAAATTACGGTTATTATTGTATTTATTATTGCAGGAATCATTTTATTGCTTGTCTCATTTGGTCAACATAGTGCTGTAGGTTTTTCTAACTTAACCTCGCACGGCGGTTTTTTCCCAAATGGATCAATGGGATTAATTGCAGCTATGCTTGTGGTGATCTATTCCTATGGTGGAACTGAAATCATTGGGATTACATTAGCTGAAACAAAAAATCCTGAAAAGGTAGTACCAAAAGCTGTGCGCAGTACATTAGTACGGATTGTTACTTTCTATTTACTGCCATTCTTTATTATCGTTAGTTTGATTCCTTGGAATGAAGTGAATGGAGTACCAGAAAGTCCATTTGTAATGGTATTTAAAATGATCGGAATTCCTGGTGCGGATCATATAATGAATGCTGTAGTGTTACTTGCTATTATTTCTTCTATGAATTCGGGCCTTTATGGTTCGTCACGTGTACTTTATACACAAGCAGTAGACGGGCGTGTTCCTAAAATTTTTGCTCAATTATCCAAAAGAAATGTTCCCGTATATGCGATTTTGATGTGTACATTAGCGTTATATTTAGGTGTCATCGTTTCGTTATATGCTGGAAGCAAGACATTTGATTTTCTGATGGGATCACTTGGATATACTGTGCTATTTATTTGGTTAATTATTGCCATAGCTCATCTGAAATCAAGAAAAAAACAATCAGCAAACTCAAGTGTGTATGAAGTGAAATGGTACCCTTATACTACATGGATTGCGATTATTGCACTGAGTACGATCTTAATTGGTATTATTTTTACCACTTCAATAATCGTGACGGGTATTACATTAGCCATCTACATTTTTATTACGTTAACTTATTTATGGAAAGGCCGTTATCAACAAAATTAATCGGTACGTTTAATTTTCGACAAGGATTTTCATAAAAAATACATTACAGGCAGATTGTTCGCTCAAGTGAATTTATCCATGCTATACTACAATCATAGTAAGTTTAAGGAGGATTTCAAATGGCAATTGTACATGCAACAGATGCTACGTTCCAAAGTGATATTAAAGAAGGGTTAGTATTAGTGGACTTTTGGGCTGCTTGGTGCGGACCTTGTAAAATGATCGGGCCAGTTCTTGAGGAAATGGATGCTGCAGGTAGCGCGGCTAAAATTGTAAAAGTTGACGTAGATAATAACCAAGGTACTGCAGCTGAGTATCAAATCATGTCAATCCCATCATTATTATTATTTAAAGATGGAGAATTAGTTGACAAAACTGTAGGCTTCCAACCAAAAGAAGCTTTAGAAGCATTTATCGCAAAACATGCGTAATGAATGAAGTTCACAAAAGCCGGACCATCAATTGATGTGTTCGGCTTTTTTTCGTTATATACTATAGAAAGATAAAATGATTTATTGAGGGGAATTTTAAGTAGGAGGCAGGTAGGTAATGAACGATTTAATCAAGCGTAAACTGGATATTCTACCAGATCAGCCTGGCTGCTATTTGATGAAGGATCGACAGGGGACCATTATATATGTCGGGAAAGCGAAGGTACTGAAAAATCGTGTCCGTTCATACTTTACAGGAACACATGAAGGTAAAACGCAAAGACTTGTAAGCGAAATAGAAGATTTTGAGTATATCGTGACATCATCAAATATAGAAGCACTTATTTTAGAGCTGAATCTCATTAAACTGCATGACCCAAAATACAATGTCATGTTGACCGATGATAAGACGTATCCGTATTTAAAAATTACGAATGAAAAACATCCTCGTCTAATTACGACACGTAAAGTAAAAAAGGACAAAGCTAAATATTTTGGACCGTATCCTAATGCCTATGCGGCAAGTGAAACAAAGAAGCTGTTGGATCGCTTATATCCACTACGAAAATGTGTGCAACTACCTTCAAAAGTTTGTTTGTATTATCATATGGGCCAATGTATAGCACCATGTGTGAAAGAAATTGAAGGTCACGTTTATCAGGAAATGATTGAGGATATGACGAAGTTTCTTAACGGTGGAGTTGAGGCAGTCAAAAAGGAGCTTGAAGTAAAAATGCTTGCGGCTGCTGAAAACTTGGAGTTTGAACGAGCTAAGGAGTTTCGTGATCAAATTGCTCATATAGATACGGTTATGCAAAAGCAAAAAATAGTATCAAGTGATACGACCAACCGCGATGTCTTTGGCTATGCTGTGGAAAAAGGATGGATGTGTGTACAGGTTTTCTTCGTTCGCCAAGGGAAGCTGATCGAACGGGATGTTTCTATTTTCCCCATCTATCAAGATCCAGAGGAAGAGTTCCTAACCTTTGTAGGACGGTTTTATGAAAAACCAGAACATATTAAGCCAAAAGAAGTCTTTATTCCACAAGCAATTGATGGTGCGATTTTAACGGAATTATTAGGCATTAAAGTTCTTACACCAAAAAGAGGTCAAAAGAAGGAGTTGGTGGATTTAGCGACGAAAAATGCTGAAATTGCAGTTGCCGCTAAATTCCAGCTTATCGAACGGCAGGAAGAACGTACTATTGGTGCATGTGAGGCACTAGGCGATGCAATGGGTATAACGACACCATTACGAATTGAAGCTTTTGATAATAGTCATATGCATGGAACGGACGCAGTATCTGCAATGGTTGTTTTCATTGATGGCAAGCCTGCCAAAAAGGAATATCGCAAATATAAAACTCGGACAGCAGCTAAGCATGATGATTATGGTGCTATGCAAGAGGTCATTCGCCGGCGCTATATTCGTGTTTTGAAGGAAGGTCTTCCACTACCAGATTTAGTGCTAATAGATGGTGGTAAAGGTCAAATGGAAGTAGCACGAGAAGTATTAGAGGATGAGCTAGGACTTGTTATACCTATTGCTGGTTTAGCAAAGGATGACAAGCATAATACATCGCAACTATTGTTTGGTGATCCGCCCGAGGTCATTGCCTTAAAACGTACAAGTGACGGTTTTTATTTATTACAACGAATTCAAGATGAAGTCCACCGTTTTGCGATTACCTTTTTACGTCAACAGCATGAAAAGCATGCTATCCAATCTGTGCTGGATCAAATTGAGGGTGTCGGTCCAAAACGAAAACAGCAGCTACTTAAACACTTTGGGTCCGTTAAGAAAATACGTGAGGCTAGTGAGCTGGCTTTACAGGAAGCCGGGATGCCAGCTAATTTAGCAAGTCATATTTATGCCTATTTTCAGCAGGAGTCATTGTCAAAGGAATAGACATATGCTAAGGTTATAAATAACATTGTTGTCCAATGTTAACAGCCCACTTGTTTTAATGAGGGCGAACATAAATTTAATACATTCACTTTTAAGGTGATGATAGAGGTGCAAGATTCAAAAGTAGCGCAATAGAGGATGAACAAATCCTAAGACATTGCGTGAAAGGGGAGCTTGCCGAAGTACAGTAATGTTGTTTCCACTGTTGTACTGGTTTTGCATTTAAGAAATGTAAGACTGTCGATTCTACTAGTTTCGGAGAGCTATCACACATGCGCAAGTTTCATTTATTGTACATGTTAGAGGCAGCTTTCACGTTTTGTGAAGGCTGCCTTTTAGTTTTCTAGAGGCTGTTTTACACCTTATATTAGGTGAATTACCAGACTGGAAAGGAGAACAAAAGAAATGTCTAGAATAGTGATGAAATTTGGAGGGGCTGCATTAGCATCACCCGAACAAATTCAAGAGGCTGTACGAAAAGCGATTGCTGAAAAAGATAGAGGTTTCGATGTGGTAGTAGTAGTAGCTGCAATGAGACAAACGATACAAGACGTGAAAATGAGCGTACTTCATTTCACAGATGATGTGTCAAAACGTGAATTAGATGCAGTTGTGTCTTCATGCTCTCAGCTATCAAGCTCAGTCTTTGCCATTGCGTTACAAGAAGCTGGCTATAATGCGGTGTCATTAACAGGCTGGCAGGCTGGTATTTACACGGATCATATGTATAGTCATGCACGGATAGATCATATCGATGTTAGTCGTATCGAAGAACATTTAATGCAAGGACAAATCGTCGTTATTGCTGGAGATCAAGGCATTGACAATGACCACAATATAACAACGCTTGGGAAAGGTGGGACCGAAACGACAGCCGTCGCACTTGCTGTTGCATTAGATGCCGAGCGGACAGACATATATACGAATGTTGACGGTGTGTATACAGCAGATCCACGCTTTGTTGTACAGGCACAAAAACTACAGGAAATTTCCTATGATGAAATGTTAGAGATAGCTCATTTAGGATCACAGGTCATACATCCACGTGCAGTTGAGTTAGCTAAAAAGTTTCAAATACCAGTTATCATACGCTCTAGTTTAGTGGAGTCAGTAGGTACTTTATTGAAGGAGGAAGTAGAGATGGAGAAAAATTTAATAGTTCGTGGTGTTGCCTTTGAATCAGATGTTATTCGTTTAACAATTGGCTATGATGCATATTCGGGTGCTTCATTAGCGGATATATTTTCAACTCTTGCTGAAAATCGCATCAACGTGGATATTATTGTTCAAGCCATTATTGATGGATTAAAACCAACTGTGTCCTTTTCAATTTTGAAAGAAGAATTTGCGGAAGCATTACGTGTTTTAGAGGACAGTAAAGTATCGCTTGGCTTTAGCTTTGCTGATTTCGAAATTGGATTAGCAAAAGTTTCTATTGTTGGCTCTGGTATGGTTTCTAATCCAGGTGTCGCTGCCCGTATGTTCGACCGGTTACGTCGTGAAAATATCCCTGTGAAGATGGTCAGCACCTCGGAAATTAAAGTGTCTGTTGTAGTTCCGCAGGATGAAATGATTCGTGCGGCAAATGCATTACATGATGAATTTAATTTAGAGCAGGCTCTTTACATATAATAATAGAAGAAACAGCATTTTCTGTCATTGTCCGAAATAAAAGGAAGGATTGTCATCCCGTTTATTGATTGGGGAGACAATCCTTTTTTGTTACTCTGTTGGGATCGTATGCATGATCCGTTCCTTTACGTCCCATTTGACTGTAAACATAACGTAATGTTGCTTTTCACGTTTTTCATCATAGCATTCTGTTAAATAGCCTTTAGCTAGCTGAATTTGTTCAGCTATAAATCCTGCCTCAAGTCTAAAGCTACGTTGTTTGATTTGTAATATTTCAGGGTCGTTTGTCAACTGGAAAATGCGTCCGTCTTTCGATTCTTTCATGAGCTCTAATGTACCCCAACAGGCATCTGCGAAAAATGCGATAAGTTCGTCTTGACTTTTACATGGAAACTTACGCGCAAGCTCTTTGCCTGCCCAATAAAGGACATCATTCTCATGTTTACCGAGTATAGAAGATAGAATATGATCGCGAATGATCTCATAACCAAAGGAAGAGATTGTAGGAGATGGAGTGTTTAACATTGTTATCCTTCTTTCTTAGAATTTTCTTAAAATTTAACGTTAATAAAGTAATGGTAGATTTTTCGAGAAAAAACGACGCATTATGCACTAGATTAGTTCTTTAATAAGCTCTATGAAAAACTTCGAGTTGCCTTGACGCTCGTAGCTCTTGAGAGTACAATAAACATGTCATAATATTGTACCATGATGAAATACACAGTCAATGAAGTATCATTTACAAAATGATGACTTCTTTTGTTGTGCTATTTTAAGTACTAAGGGGGGTAACAGTCTTGTCGAAAGATCGAGAGTTTTTATGGCGTCGCTTACATTCTCTACTTGGGATCATTCCAGTAGGTCTGTTTTTAACGATGCACCTGTTCATTAACTTTACAGCAACAGGCGGGGCAGATAGTTATAACGATGCTACCGCAGTAATGGAGAAGATTCCATTCCTTATCCTAGTTGAATGGATTGTCATCTATATTCCATTGATGTTCCATGCATTTTATGGAGTGTTCATTGCATTCACTGCTACACCAAACACAGGACGTTTCAGCACATACCGTAACTGGATGTTCTCATTACAACGTTTCACAGGTGTATTCCTAGTGATTTTCATTGCATGGCATATTTTCCAAACTCGTATTCAAAAAGCACTTGGCACACACGTTGATTACGACATGATGGCGAATATCGTTGCTAATCCATTCATGCTTGGATTCTACATTGTTGGTATTTTATCAGCAACTTTCCACTTATCTAACGGTTTATGGGCATTCCTAGTAAGCTGGGGTATTACACAATCTCCACAGGCTCAAAAGATTGCTACTTACGTAACAAACATCATTTTCGTAATTCTAAGTGTAGTTGGTATTGCTGCTATTTTAGCTTTTGTATAATTCCATAGAAAGCTACGATAGAGCAAATGCAATCAATGCAATTTTTTAAGAGGAGTGAGAAATAATCATGGCGAAAAGCAAAATAATTGTTGTCGGCGGTGGTCTTGCCGGTCTGATGGCAACGATTAAAGCAGCTGAAGTTGGTACTGAAGTTGATTTATTCTCATTAGTTCCTGTAAAACGCTCACACTCTGTTTGTGCGCAGGGCGGAATTAATGGTGCGGTAAATACTAAAGGTGAAGGGGATTCTCCATGGATCCACTTTGATGATACAGTATATGGTGGTGACTTCTTAGCGAACCAACCACCAGTTAAGGGTATGTGTGATGCAGCCCCTGGGATTATCCATTTAATGGACCGTATGGGTGTTATGTTCAACCGTACACCAGAAGGATTATTAGATTTCCGTCGTTTTGGTGGTACTTTAATGCACCGTACAGCTTTCTCTGGTGCAACAACTGGTCAACAATTACTATATGCGCTTGATGAGCAAGTTCGTTCTCATGAAGTAGCTGGTTTAGTAAATAAATATGAGCACTGGGAATTCCTTGGTGTTATTATCGATGAAGACGGCGTGTGCCGTGGTATCGTAGCGCAAGATATGCGTACAGAAGAAATTAAATCATTCCGTGCAGACGCTGTTATTATGGCGACTGGTGGCCCTGGTATTATTTTCGGTAAAACAACAAACTCTGTTATTAACACAGGTTCTGCTGCTTCTATCGTTTACCAACAAGGTGCTTCATATGCGAATGGTGAGTTCATCCAAATTCACCCAACAGCGATTCCTGGAGATGACAAAAACCGTCTAATGTCAGAATCAGCTCGTGGTGAAGGTGGTCGTATTTGGACTTATAAAGACGGTAAACCTTGGTACTTCTTAGAAGAGAAATACCCAGCTTATGGTAACTTAGTACCACGTGATATTGCAACACGTGAAATTTTCGACGTTTGTGTAAACCAAAAACTTGGTATCAATGGCGAAAACATGGTATACCTAGATCTTTCACATAAAGATCCACATGAGTTAGACGTTAAACTTGGTGGTATCATTGAAATCTACGAAAAATTCGTAGGAGATGACCCACGTAAATTACCTATGAAGATTTTCCCAGCAGTTCACTATTCAATGGGTGGATTATGGGTTGACTACAACCAAATGACTGAAATTCCTGGTCTATTTGCAGCAGGTGAGTGTGATTACTCTCAACACGGTGCCAACCGTCTTGGTGCGAACTCATTATTATCTGCTATCTATGGCGGTATGGTTGCAGGACCAAACGCAGTAGATTATGTAAAACATCTTAAAAAGCATGCAGAAGATATTCCACAAGAGATTTACGATGCTCGCGTAACAGAAGAACAAGCGAAATGGGATGCTATCATGAAAATGGAAGGCACAGAAAACGCTTACTTACTGCATAAAGAGCTTGGTGAAATGATGACTGCTACAATGACTGTAGTACGTTACAATGATCAGCTTGAAGATACATTGAAAAAACTTGATGACCTTACTGAGCGTTGGAACAACATCAACATTAACGATACGCAAAAATGGAGTAATCAAGGCGCACACTTTACACGTCAGCTTAAAAATATGTTAGTGCTTGCGAAAGTAATGACAAAAGGCGCATTATTACGTAATGAATCTCGTGGTGCGCACTATAAACCTGATTTCCCTAATCGTGATGACGAGCAATTCTTGAAAACAACAATGGCGAAGTTTGACCCAACTAGTGGTAATCCAATCATCACGTACCAAGAAGTCGACGTTTCTTTAATCCCACCACGTAAACGCGACTACTCTGCGAAAGGAGACTAAAAGTTATGCAAATCGCAGCTAATACTGGAAGAATGGTTAAAGTAGAAATCTTACGTCAAGATACACAGGGCGGCAATAGCTACTGGCAAAAATTCCAAGTGCCTTACCGTCATGGTATGAACGTAATTTCTATTTTAATGGAAATTCAAAAAAATCCTGTTACTGAAAATGGTGAAAATACATCACCAGTTTCATGGGATATGAACTGTTTAGAAGAAGTTTGTGGTGCATGTTCAATGGTTATTAATGGCCGTCCACGTCAATCATGTTCAACACTTGTTGACCAATTGACTGAGCCTATTAAATTGGAGCCAATGAAAACATTCCCTGTTATTCGTGACTTACAGGTTGACCGTGAACGTATGTTCAACGCGCTTAAAAAAGTGAAAGCATGGGTACCAATCGATGGTACGTATGATTTAGGTGAAGGTCCTCGTATGCCAGAAGGTAAACGTCAATGGGCTTATGAATTATCTAAATGTATGACTTGTGGTGTATGTATGGAAGCATGTCCAAACGTGTCTGAAAAAGCTTCATTCATCGGGCCAGCTCCATTATCACAAGTACGTCTTTTCAACACTCACCCAACTGGTGCAATGATTAAAGACGAACGTTTAAATGCTATTATGGGCGATGGTGGCCTAGCGAACTGTGGTAACTCTCAAAACTGTGTTGCTGCATGTCCAAAAGGTATTCCTTTAACAACATCAATCGCTTCATTAAACCGTGCTACTACAGTGCAAATGTTCCGTAACTTCTTCGGTTCTGACCACTACGTAGATTAATATCGGACAAGCTGAACTCCCTTACACTTAGTGTGAGGGAGTTTTTTTATAGTGATATAAACATAGTTAACATGTTTCAAGAAAAAACCATACTATTTAAAGAAAAAGGGATTTTAGTAATAAAATAAGGGGAATTCGGTTTTTCCTATGATAATATAGTGTTTTCTTATATAATGAATAAGTATTCATTGCTGATTGACAGTCTAAACTGACTGAAAAGGATGGTAAATAAATGATAGGGGATGGCGTTATTATGAAAGCAAGCTATATTGGAAATTTACAAGAGTGGGAAAAGGGGTTTTCCTTTTATAGTGAGGCACGTGTACGATTCTCAGAAACAGATATGTATGGGCATATGAACAATACTGTAAGCTTTACTTATTTTGAACAGGCGAGAATTGATTATTTTCGACATATAGGTATTTTAATGCCATCAGTAGCTGATGAGAATGTGAGGAGTATACCGATTGTAGCTGATTTACAATGTGATTATGTAAAGCAGGTTTTCTTTGATGACCTACTAAGAATTTATACAAAGGTAGCGAAAGTTGGAAGTTCATCAATGGACCTTCATTATCTAGCAAAAAATCAAAAGGACGAAGTTTGCTTCACAGGTCGTGGGACAATTGTGCAAATGGACCCTCGAACAGGCAAGAGTGTACCGATTTCTAAAGAAGAAAGAGCGCACTTGATTGATTTGGGGATTATACCCAATTAGTGAGTTGCGTTACAACGTAAAAAATTATGAACATAGTAGGAATATTGTTTTACATAAAATTGTTGAAAATGTCGAAGCAATTTCCGAAATTTTTAAGGAAACATGTAATAATCATGCAAATAGCCGTCACCGCTTCAAGCCCCTTAACATAAGTTACAATACGTGCGGGGGAGGAGGGTGTAACTGAATGAATGGCTCTCATCATCGTTCTCTATTGACAAACCGAGAACGTGAAATATTTGCGCTTTTATTAGCTGAAAAAACAACGAGAGATATTGCAGAGCAGCTTGGTATTAGTGAAAAAACAGTGCGAAATCACATTTCCAATACAATTCAAAAGCTAGGTGTAACGAATCGATCTCAGGCGTTAATTGAGCTGTTACGCTTAGAAGAATTTAAATTAGACTAATGGACACTTGCTATTTCGTGAAAAAAACGACAAAATAGAACTATTCAACGTATCTTTAGGAGTGAAATAGTTATATGTCGGATGAAGTAACAAAACACTCACCTGAAACCGTTGCAACGGTTGAAAAGGAATTACGCTATATAGCGGCCATCGTGAAGCAAAAGGGAAGAGAAATTGTTTCCGACTATGCGATTACGCCGCCACAATTTGTTGCGTTACAGTGGTTAGAAGAGCTTGGTGATATTACAATTGGCGAATTATCAAACCGTTTATATTTAGCTTTTAGCACGACAACAGATTTAGTGGACCGGATGGAGAAAAATGAATTAGTCAAGCGTATGCGTGATGAAAATGACCGCCGTGTCGTTGTTGTTCATCTTCTCGAAAAGGGCGAACGTATTATTCAAGAGGTTATAGAAAAAAGACAGCAATATTTGCAAGAGATGCTTGTTGGTTTTAATGAGCAAGAAGTCGCGCAATTATCAAGCTACCTAGAAAAACTACATGTACACATGAAACAGGATTGAGGCGGAAAGTATGAATGCCCCGATAGGCGTTATTGATTCAGGAGTAGGCGGGTTAACCGTAGCAAAAGAAATTATAAAGCGATTGCCAAACGAAACGATTTATTACATTGGCGATACAGCAAGATGTCCATATGGTCCAAGAAGCCGTCAGGAAGTACGGAACTTCACTTGGCAAATGGCGAAAGCGCTAGAAAAAATGAATATTAAGATGCTCGTTATTGCTTGTAATACAGCGACTGCAGTAGCACTCGAAAGTTTACAAAGAAATATGCCTTTTCCGGTACTAGGCGTTATAAATGCTGGCGCACGTGCAGCTGTAAAGAAAACGAAGCGACATGAAGTCGTTGTGCTTGCAACAGAAGGAACAATAAAAAGTGGTGCATATGAAGAGGCCTTACTGTCACTTAATACGTCAACACATATTATTCCACTAGCCTGTCCAACCTTCGTTCCACTTGTAGAAAGTGGCGAATATAAAGGTGAATTTGCAACGAAGTTAATAGCAGAAGGCTTAAAGCCGTTGAAAAATCAACAATTTGACACGGTTATTTTAGGGTGTACACATTACCCTATTTTACAAAAACAAATTGAAGCTGTCGTAGGAGAAGAAGTGAATGTTTTATCTTCTGCGGAGGAAACAGCAAAGGATGCTCAAGAAATGCTAGCTTATAATGGCACTTTAGCAAATACAAATACAGTGCCTGCTCATAAATTTTTTGCAACTGGTTCTGTTCCAATTTTCCGTTCAATCGCTGAAAATTGGTTGGAGCAAGGTACTCTCGACATAAAACGCATTACATTAAAATAAAAAATCAGCTTAGCAATGGGCTAGGCTGATTTTTGCCGTTTTCAGCATTTTACATAAACGTTGAGTACTTTTTTGAAGAAATAAATTATGATAAGATGAGGGCGCGAAAGTTTTTAGGAGGAACAATAAATATGACAAGATTTGATGGAAGAATGGCAGATGAACTGCGATCTGTAAAAATGGATAGTGAATACCTAATACACCCAGAAGGCTCGGTTTTAATTCAAGTAGGAAATACAAAAGTAATTTGTACAGCAACAATTGAAGATAAAGTTCCTGGCTTTTTACGTGGGCAAGGGAAAGGCTGGATCACAGCAGAATATTCGATGCTACCTCGTGCAACCGCTCAACGTACACCACGTGAATCATCTCGTGGGAAGGTTAATGGACGGACGATGGAAATTCAACGATTAATTGGGCGTGCATTACGTGCTGTGGTCGATTTAGAGGCACTAGGAGAGCGTACAGTATGGATCGATTGTGATGTGATTCAAGCAGATGGTGGCACTCGTACAGCTTCCATTACGGGAGCATTTGTAGCAATGACACAGGCAATTGCTAAATTTGCAGAAGAAAAGCCGTTCGTTAAGTTCCCTGTAACAGATTTTTTAGCCGCAACTAGTGTAGGGATTGTAGAAGAGCAAGGTGCCGTTTTAGATTTAAATTATGTAGAAGATGTGGCTGCTGCTGTTGATATGAATATTGTTATGACAGGTGCAGGTCGCTTTGTAGAATTACAAGGCACTGGCGAGGAAGCAACATTCTCTCGGGAAGAATTGAATGAATTATTAGCTTTAGGTGAAAAAGGCATCCAGCAATTAGTTGAGCTCCAAAAAACAGCGCTTGCTGAACAAGCAAACATGGTCGGAGGGAAATAATATGAAACAGGTAGTCATTGCAACCAAAAATAAAGGGAAAGCAAAAGATTTCGAAGCATTATTTGGCCCACTAGGTTATGAAGTTGTCACAATGTTTGAAGTAGCACCAGATATGGAAATAGAGGAAACAGGTACAACATTTGAAGAAAATGCAATCTTAAAGGCAGAAGCCTTAGCGAAAAATCTTGGCACCATTGTTATTGCTGACGATAGTGGTTTAGCAGTGGATGCATTAAATGGTGAGCCAGGGGTCTACTCTGCGCGTTACGCTGGTGATCATGATGATGAGGCTAATATGGTGAAGCTGTTAGAAAATCTACAAGGTGTTGAAGATGACAAACGTACAGCTCGATTCTGCTGCTGTATTGCCATTGCAGGTCCAGATTTTAACACGACAACAGTATTTGGCACATGCGAGGGCGTCATTGCACATGAAAAACGTGGCACGAATGGGTTTGGCTATGATCCCATTTTCTTTGTCCCAAGTCTAAATCGTATGATGGCTGAGCTTACGCCAGAAGAAAAGGGCGCCATTTCTCACCGAGGTAATGCTATTCGTAAGCTGAAGGAGCAATTGCCGAATCTTATGAAATAAGAGGTGGTATACATGGAAATACTAATCATGAGCGATACACATGGCGACAGTCATGTGATCGACAAGGTCAGAAATTTTTATCCTGAAATAGATGTTCGGATACATTGTGGAGATAGTGAGCTTCCTTATGTGCATGATGCATTAAAGGGAATGAAAAAAGTACGAGGGAACTGTGATCGGGAGGAAGCTTTTCCTGAGGAAGAATTTTTTACGATCGAGGATGTAAAAATTTTGGTGACTCATGGCCATTTATTTAATGTAAAAAGTTCCATGTTGTCATTAGCCTATCGTGCAAAAGAATTGAATGCCCAAATTGTTTGTTTTGGGCACTCTCATATTCTCGGTGCTGAAATGTTGGATAATATTTTATTTATCAATCCAGGAAGCCTACTAAAGCCTAGGGGTCGCAAAGAAAAAAGCTTTGCTATGCTAAAAATAGAAGATTCGACTTTTACAGTGGAATTTTGGACGGATGATCAGCAGTGTATGTCACGTCATACTTTCCAACGAAATTAATACGACCTAAAAATCCGCCTTACTCTTAAAGTAAGCGGATTTTTAGGTTGGATGGTAAAATTGACTAGGAATGAATGATGTTGAAATAGAAAAAATAAATGGAAAAGGTAACAAAGGAGAAAATATGGAAAAGACAATTGGCTGGAATCTAGACAATAGTTATGTACAATTACCAAGTATTTTTTATTCCGAAATGACATTAAACCCCGTTCCTTCACCTAAATTAGTCCTGTTAAATGAAACGGTTGTTGCGTCATTGGGATTAAATAGTCAAGCTTTAAAAAGAGAAGAGGGCATAGCTGTATTAGCGGGTAATAAAGCACCTAGTGGTAGTAATCCTATTGCGCAAGCGTATGCAGGTCACCAGTTTGGGCATTTTAATATGTTAGGCGATGGAAGGGCCCTTTTATATGGTGAACAAATAACACCCTCAAACGAACGCATGGATATCGCGTTAAAAGGATCTGGAAGAACACCTTATTCCCGTGGTGGGGATGGAAGAGCCGCATTGGGACCTATGCTTAGGGAGTACATTATTAGTGAAGCGATGTTTGGGTTGGGGATTCCTACTTCTCGAAGTTTAGCGGTAGTGAGCACAGGTGAAACGATTATCCGTGAAACTGACCTACCTGGTGCTATCCTTACGAGAATTGCCAGCAGTCATTTACGGGTAGGGACCTTTCAATATGCTGCACAATGGGGAACAGACGAGGAGCTCCAGACCTTAGCAGATTATACATTAGAACGACATTTCCCCAATTATCTTGGGAACACGAATCCCTATCTTTATTTACTACAGGAAGTCATAAAAAAACAAGCATCCCTTATAGCAAAGTGGCAGTTAGTGGGCTTTATTCATGGGGTCATGAACACAGATAACATGACCATCAGTGGGGAAACCATTGATTATGGACCATGTGCGTTTATGGATGCCTACGACCCAGCAACCGTGTTCAGTTCCATTGACCGACAAGGACGTTATGCATATGGTAACCAGCCAAGCATGGGGGGCTGGAACTTAACACGGTTGGCAGAGGCGTTACTTCCTTTAATTCATGAAAATCAAGAGCAGGCCATTGAACTTGCTCAAGCTGCCCTAGAACAATACCCTCAGTTGTACGTTCAAAACTGGCTAAAAGGAATGCGAGCAAAATTAGGATTATTTGATGAAGAGCAAGACGATATGAAGCTTATAGAAGAACTTCTGCAGCTTATGCAACAAGACAAAGCAGACTATACAAATACGTTTATCGCCCTAAGTTTTGACCATATCGACAAAACCTCATTATGGCGGACTTCAGCATTTAAAGAGTGGCATCAAAAATGGCTCGCACGATTAGCGAGACAGCCACAAACAAAAGACATGTCCCAACAATTGATGCGCCAGCATAATCCTGCTGTTATTGCACGTAATCATAGGGTAGAGGAGGCATTGGAAGCGGCTGTAGAGCGGGAAGACTTTAGTGTGATGAATAAATTAGTAACAGCCCTGTCCCAGCCCTTTGCCCACACAAATGAACAACAGGAATATGCTTCATTACCAGAGACGTCTAGTCAACCATACCGTACTTTTTGCGGCACATAAGAAGACAACGAGAGGGAATGCTCCTCTCGTTTTTTTATTATGCCATGACACCATACCCAAACCAGGCGCATACCCTATGTATGAATAAAGGTAAAGGGGAATGGATTCGATGCACAAATATTCAAAAGGTTGGTTTGTAAAAGAGTTACGAGCATATGGCATTCTAGTACATCCACAACTTAAAAGTCATTTAGGGTTATTTAAAGAATCTGAATTACGAAATCTATATTATCGCTATGTAGAAATAGAAACGACAGAGCAGGAACAAAAATAGCCTTTATGGTTTGAATAACTCCTTTCTAGGAAAAAATGAGGGTAGAAAGGAGTTTTACTATGTGGATGATAGCACAGACATGGCAGGATGTACTATTTTTACATTGGCCGGTATCACCCCTAGAATTAGAAAAGCATTTACCTCCAGAAGTAGAGCTAGATTTATTTGCACATGATGCCTGGGTGAGTGCGGTTCTTTTTAAAGTGCATGGGCATCGCTTGCGATTTCTGCCACCTATTCCGGGCTTGAATACCTCCTTACAATTGAACGTACGAACATATATTGAGTATGAGGGCAAGAAAGGCATCTATTTTTTTCATTTAGATGTGACCAATTTTATCTTCTCAAAAATAACAGCATTGGGCAGTTTACCATATCGATACTCAAAAATTATAGGAACGCAAAGGAACAATGACAATACCTATACCAGCTATTACAAAACGTTGGACGAAAGATTAAGGGTGTCCTATACAATAGGGGATAACACTCAAACTAATTTTGATCAATGGCTAGTCGAACGTTATCATTCATGGGCAAAATGGAACCATACATTATTTCGTATTGATATTCAACATACACCGTGGGATTTACAACAGGCTGATGTGAAAATTCAAAGTAATACGTTAGCTTCTTTTATGAAGGGAACCTTTCAGGGAATTCAACCCATTGCGCATTATGCAAAGAAAAAGGAGACAAAGATTTTTCTTCCAGTGATTGAATGATAAAAAATATTGTAAGTGAGAGCATTAAAAGAGATAACAAAATTGCATGACGATAGCGCCCGCTATCATATCTGACATGGCAAGCGCCTCTGCCTCTATTTCATCAAATATGTCCACGTCGGCTTGATAATTTTTTTGAATCATGGTCACAGCTTCGTTTTTTGTTAAAGACAAATGCATATAAAACATCTTTTGTACGGCCTCCATACTTAAGTATGGATTAATCGTATGCAAAAATTGTGCAATATCGTCTGCATTACGATACCAATCTCTCTCTTTTGCCTCAGCCGTGGCAGTATCCCCTTTAGTCGCAGCAGTCACTAACTGAGCAGCAATAACAAGATGCTCTTTAATTAAAGCCGCATAACGATCTGCTATAGAGTCGCCATAAAAAGGGCGAAGGCAATTGCCCAAATCAGTCGCATTTCTTAACAAACGCTGCTGCACAAAAGGTAAATCTGGCAAATTGAAAACGATGCTAATAATCGTCATCCGTGTCCAATTCACATGCTCCATCCATAGTAATTGATTCATCGCCATATAATCTGCCTCAGTTTTACTAATGCAGTGTCGATGATCAGTTGAACGTAAAAAATGACGAATCGGTGCTGTATATTGTGTAGAGGGTGATTGGTACAACTGGCTTAATGAAAACCTACTTGAATAAGGGTACAAAACCTCGCTCCTTTTCATTTGTTCTCCTACATTAGCATACTCCTAAGCAGCTCTATGTATGAAAGCAATGAAGACAAAGGGAAGGTATGACATTAATCCTCGTACATCATTTTCTTTGTCATCCCACCGTCGACCGTTAAATTAATACCTGTAACGAAATCATTCAGCGGATTTGTTAAATAGAGACATGCTTGAGCAATATCCTCCGGTACACCCACTCTCCCTGACAAATGCTGCGCATGATCTATCGGACGAAGCTCCTCATAATTGCCAGTCTCAATCCACCCGGGCGAAATACAATTTACAGTGATCTGATCAGGACCAAACGATCGTGCTAAAGCATGAGTTAATGCCACAATCCCTCCTTTTGTAGCAGCATAGGCTTCAGTAAAAGGCTCAGACATCTCAGCCCGTGTAGACGCTAGAGATACAATCGAGCCACCTTTGACATTGTGCCTCATCACCTTCGCAGCCTCTCTTGCACAGAAAAAGGCACTCGTTAAATTCGTTTGCAAAAGATCATTCCATGCCTCCAACGTAATATCATAAGGAGATGTATGTTGTAACTTTCCAGCATTATTAATTAATATATGAATCGACCCATACTGTTCGACTGCTTGTTTCATTAATGAAACAATATCCTGTTCCTTCGCCACATCCGTATGAACAAAGATGACAGAGAAGCCCTGCTCGAGCAACTCTCTCTCTAATTGCTCACCTAAGCCCTTATTGATATCAGCAATCACCACATTCGCACCCTGTCGTGCATATGCTAGCACAATCCCCTTACCAATCCCTTGTGCACCACCAGTAACAACTACAACAGAATCCTTAAACATCTATATACCTCCTATTGATTTCTAGCCAATATTCTAACAAAAATTTTTATGTTCTTGCTATCGATAAGGCAAAGACGTGGTATAATTTATATGGCGAAAACATATGATAAAACATAGATGAGGGAAACCTTGCCTACATAGTAAAATTATTGTTGACATTACGCCATAAAATACATATAATAAATATTGTCCTTCCTATGGAATACATAAGAAACGACATCATGTCTCAGTAGCTCAGCAGGATAGAGCAACGGCCTTCTAAGCCGTCGGTCGGGGGTTCGAATCCCTCCTGGGACGTCAATAAAAGCCTTACAGCCACAACGGTTGTAAGGCTTTTTATTTTTATGCAAGAATGTATAATTCTTTGTTTGGTGCCCAAGAGGTGCCCAAATCAATCTTTATCATCAAAAAGTTTATCAAAGTGGGAACTGGCTCGCTGATCCGTTTCTTGTAAAAGATGTCCATAAGTATTCATGGTAGTTGTGATATTAGAATGACCTAATCTCGACTGAATAACTTTTGGATGTTCACCAGCATGAATCAAGAGGGTAGCAGAAGTATGTCTTAAATCGTGAAAACGAATTCTAGGTAAATCAGGATTCTTTTTCATAAAACGATCCCACCACTGACTTATTGAATCTGGTCGATAAGGTTTACCAAAATCATTTGAAAAAAGAAAAGTATGTCCTTCCCATACTCGTTCATCGCCAGCCTCTTCTAGTTGATATTTTTTCACTGCAGCCAGCGTTACTAAATCATTCATAATATTTGAAGGAATAGTAACTACTCGTTTTCTTTTACCTTTTGTTTCTTTTACGATAATTCCATCCCCAGTTAAATTAACTAAAGCTTGTTCTATTAATAAGGTATTGTTTTCGACGTTTAAATGTTTTTCTTCAATGGCAACTAGTTCACCTTGTCGAGCAGCACTTACCACGGCTAGTTCAACTAACAACCATTTTTCAGCAGTCTCTCTATTATTTAATCGTTCAAACAATAATTTAACTTGTTCCTCGCTGTAGGCCTTACCTTCTTCATATTTGAGTTTTGGTAGCTTTATATTTTTACAAGGACTCTCCTCGATTAAATTCCACTCAACTGCTACATTCATAATACTAGCGAACGCCTTGTAAATATTATGAATAGTGGAAGGGGCTAACTCGCTTTCTTTGCCGTCTAATCTTCGTTTTTTCTTCTGTAAATCACCTACAAAAAATACTACATCTACTTTTTTAATATCCTTTAATTTGATATCACCGAAAATAGGGAGGATGCGTTTTTCTAAATGCGTACAATTATCATGAAATGATCGTGCACTATAATGTTGTTTAGCATAATTATCTTTCCATCGTGGAAAAAGATGATTTAATGTAATTGATTCAATATCACTAAAATAAACATCCTTATTTTGCTTCATTTCTTCTTCAAACAGTATTAGTTGGCGCATCGCTTCTTTTTCGCTTTTGGCTTCTACATTTTTAGTTTTACGAATACGGCGATTACCTCGATAACCTAAATCTGCGATAAGTTTGAATTTATTCTTACTGATTTTTTGTACATATCCCATTGCTAACAGCTCCTTCGAAACAGAGTACAACGTTATGTTAATAAAATAACCTATTATATTAAATTATCCTTCTTTCTAAATCATCTCATAGTTAGTGATAAAGTATTATTCCAATCGAGCATAATTTTATATTGCAAAAGCAATGAATATATCTCAACAAGCAGTCAACAAGGCAAAAAATAAAGCTATTGATGAAATTAGACTAAATGCTAGTAAATAAGGAGTATCACCATGGAAAATAAAATAGATTCATTAGAAGTAATCGAAATGATGCAACCAAAAATTAAGAAACTGTTATATCAAACGTCTATTGACAATAGAGAAGATTTGGAACAAGAGTTAAATTTGTTAATTATAACTTCAATGGAAAAGATTAAATTTAAGAATATGCCGAGCTTTTCTAAATTAATAAGTTTATTTGAGTACAGTGAAAAAGTTAGCTGATCTACAATTAAATGACACACATTTTATTGTGTTTTTCAATATTAATAAGCTGTTACGATTGTTAAATTGAGAGCTAGCATAGTAGAGAAAGTAAGAGATCCTAATTTTAATATGAAGACATAGTAATCTGCTTATATTATTACTTGATATAAGAGGGGATTTTTCAGCACTTATTATTTAACAAATACATGGGTTAATGTTAATCATGTATTAGTAACTAAAAACTAGAACTAAAAGATATTTTAATAAGATTAAAGACTAGCCAAGCAATTTGCCAGGCTAGTCTTTTTTATTTGTAAAGGTCACTGTTATATAATGAGAAATTATAGTCATTATTAATGTACAATTATATTTCCAAGGTAGATCACTGTAGAAGTTGTAAAATTCCTTCTGGTTGTTTATTTGATTGAGCCAGCATTGATTGAATAGCTTGTAGTAAAATATTATTTTTTGTGAATATCATCATTTCTTTAGCCATATCAGTGTCACGAATACGTGATTCAGCTTGAGTTAAATTATTGGATGTATTACTAAGATTATTCATTGCTTGTTCTAGCTTATTATTATAAGCCCCAAATTCACTTCGATGAAAGGATACAGTTTCAATTGCTTTATTTATTATAGATATTGCTGAACCTGCGCTTGTTTGTGAAGTTAAATCTAAATCACTCAATTTTAAATTTGAAATTCTAACATCACATAGATTAATTTTCATATTCTGATTACTATTAGCACCTAACTGAAAATGTAAAATTCCATTAGGTGAACTGCTTTGGTTTGATTCATCCGGATTTTTTTCTATACTAAAAGATAAATTCTTTGTCTCGAACAGTAATTCTCCTACGGCATTACCAGAGAAATTGTTAATGATACCATCACCATGTTTAGTAAATACCAGATGGTTTGAAGTGTCGAATTCAGCGAATAAGTCAATACCCTTATTAATTAACTGGTTATTAATCTCATTTATTAATTGGTTTGGACTATAACTACCTATAGAAAGAACAATTGAGTGAGTGACTCCGTTAATATCAAAATTAAGCGTGTCGTTTTCACCAGATAGGATATTCATCCCGTTTGATAGGTCTACTCTACCTTGAACTGTAGTATTCGAAGAAGTAATACTACCATTCACTAATGAAGAGGAATCAATAAGTGTCCACCCATCTAAAATGTTTTGAAAAAGAGTATCTTTAGCATTTCCACCGAAATTTCCAAACGTATGATTGCCATCAGTAAGTTGGTATAACCCATCTTGATCTGATGAAGCGATTAATGTAAGTACAGTTCCATCTAGAGGAGGAGAATCTCTTAGATATAAAAACTGTGCTTTTACTGGAGCACCAGCAGCAGTAAATTGTTTATTTAATTCGTTTATAAATTGAGAGTTTATATTTTGGCCACTTTGATTAGGTCCGTAAATTGTGTATGCGCCTGGGCTTAAAGTAATTGAATATGTTTGTGAATCTATATCAAATGTTAAAGTATCATTCACTCCAGAGGTTATAGTAATACCTGGGTTTAGAGTAGGGTATCCATCTATTTTGATATTGCCAGTTCTATTGGAAGCTGAAATTATAGGTGATAAAAAATTAGCTCCGATATTCCCTTTGATACTATTAAAGATTAGATTTTTGTTTGAACTAACAAATTCAATGTTATTAGTTTTATCTGAGAATTTAGCTGTTAAGTCTATCTGATTATTGTTAAATACATTATTAAGTTCTTGTATAAAGTTATTTGCAGAATAAGTATTTGCAGGTATTTGAACTACTTTAGATACACCATTTATTTCTACTTCTAAAGTGTCATTAACGTTAGCTAGAACAGTGTATATTGGTTTATAAGTTAGTGAAGAAATTATTTTAGTAGCTACTTCATCGCTAGGATTTTCTGGGGAGGTAATATCACTCACCTTTTGATTTAAAAGATTTATTGTATTGAAATGTGTGTTATTTGCTATTTCGTCGATTCCGTTTTTCAAATGATTTATTTCATGTTGAATTTTTAAACGATCTTCATAGACCGAAGTATCGTTTGCTGCTTGTATTGCCAATTCTCTCATTCTTTGAAGCAAAGAATGCACCTCGTTTAATGCACCTTCAGCAGTTTGTAAGAGTGAAATACCATCCTGAATGTTTTTACCTGCCATATTAAGACCGCGAATTTGACCACGCATTTTTTCAGAGATTGCTAAACCAGCAGCATCGTCTCCAGCTTTATTAATTTTATATCCAGAAGACAGTTTTTCTAATACACTATTAGTCTTTTTATTATTTTGAGTTAATCTATTATTTGCATTTAGAGATGAGATGTTGTGTCTAATAATCAAAACAGATCCTCCGTTTATAACTTTCATTTAAAATAAAGTATATTTCTAATTTAAGATAATATTACCATTTACCCTTTATTTTTGTAACTATTAGATTAAAACTCCTAATTTATAAGAAATCTCCTCATTTGGTTGAAAGAAATAACGAGAAGGACTCCTAACTTGATATGAAGAAATAGTAACTTGCTATTACTTTATTGAGTCACCTAAGAACTTTTCCGCACTTATTAATTAACAAATACTAGGGTTAATGCTAAACAAGCTTTAATAAATAAAAACTAAATTTTAAAAGATATTTTAATTATACCTACAGGGACACCTTGAGGATTCACTGGCTATGATTATATAGTAGAGTCTTTTAAATGTTTTTTTTGTGGTTGAAATACGCTTTCATTTGATGGAGTTTTTTCATTGATTAAAGCATCCTTTAATTAAAGATAGGATGCTTTTTATTATCTCGATATTCACACAGCTATTCCACATCAAAGATCGTTTGAACCAGTAATGTACAAGGCTGTTTCAATGAATGTGAATCAGGTTGAAGTACTGCATATTGCATCTGGTCAAATGTATCATTGGAGGATTAAAGGTAGGTGCCCAAGGGGTGCCCAAACAAATACCAAAACGTATAAATAGAAGGAAATATTCAATAAGTTTTTAATATATCGGTTGATAAAAAGCTATAAATACAGGTTTTATAGTAATGTATAAAAGTTTAAAAACCTATTACCACAGCCTTCTAAGCCGTCGGTCGGGGGTTCGAATCCCTCCTGGGACGTCAATAACAAATCAAAGGTTGATGTTTAACCGAAATAAAAAGCGCTTGAAACCTTATGAAAATTGGGTTTTGAGCGTTTTTTGTTTGTATGGATATTTATAAGAATCGTATTGAATGACATATAAAAAATAAATTTGGTAAACAAAATGTAAACATGGTGAACAAAGAAATTAAGATGAATAAACATTAATCGCTATTGCTTCATCTCGTTCTTCCATTTCTTTTAATACGTGCGAATAGTGATCAAGGGTTGTTTGAATATCTGAATGTCCTAATCATTTAGAAACAGAATGATTATTAGCTCTTTTATAGATTAAGGCACTGGCATGCGTGTGTCGTAAACCATGAATGGAGATATGTTCGATTCCTAATGCATCTAATGTTTTTCGTAATAATTTATTAGCTCCTTCATTTTTTACTGTTTTTATGGAAGATTGTCTATAGAAAACCAAGTTGTTTTCATTTTCAGGTACCGCCAATATTAGTTTCTTAAATTCATTCATAACTTTCTTATTTATAGATGTTTTTCTTTCGGATTGTTCATTTTTTAATGGTCCAAAACCAGTTCCTCTTTTATAGTCCTATCCTCGGTAAACTTTTAATTGGTTTAGTTTAAAATCCAAACATCTGAAGTGAGTCCTGTTAACTCCCCAAACCGCAATCATGATACAAGCCCCAATAAAATTAAATGGTATGTGCTTGTGGAAGGCGAAAGGCGATAAAAAAAAGTTCTTTGTATAATTTTGCGCAATCATTGTAATTCAAATGTTTATCTTCACTCTTTTTAGCGTTATTAGTAGCGTTTAATTCTAATATCCTTCCTCAATTGCATCCCTTACATACGCTCTTATATGTGTATTGAGCTTTCTAAAAGTCTCCTTTGATTTACCTTTACCATTCATTTAAAAACATTTGGTAATCAGCTCGAGTAATTTTTTGAATCGGTTTATCTTTAAAATGTTCCTTGACCCGTTCAACAGAATTTGAATACCGGTTATAGGTGTTAATATGTTTGTTGGATTTATACAATTCAATCCATTCTTCAAAATAATTCGCAAATGTTTTTTCTTTAACAATTACTTGATTACCTTTTTAATAATAATACTTTTTCTGCAGCTTCTCTTTGTGCTTCTCCTTTAGTCGCAAAACCACCTTTTGAATGATTCATTATGCTTACACCGATACAGAGTTAAACAAAATCATGAAAACCATGACGATAGTGGTTGATACTCGCGAACAAGTAAACGGCCATATTCTTGAATATTTACGCAGCAAGGATGTATCTATTAAATTAAAAAAACTCTACCCTGCCTGGCGATTACACAGCTATGCTGCCGAAAAATGAGGAACTTGGTATCATGCGAGATATTTATTTAAACAGTAGAGAGTTGAACGGAAAGCTAGTGTAGACGAGATAGTAGGAAACTTAGGTAAGGACGAGCGTACATGCTTTGAAAATGAATTAATTCTAACTCAGAATATGCCATTCACAATCTTACTTGAAGATCCAGAAGGATATAAAAAAATTCTAAATGGGACCTACAGAAGTAAATACGATCGACTTGCATTACTTTGCTCATTGAATACTTTCAAAGCTCGTTACGGCTTTGGAATTACGTACTTAAATAATAAGTTTAGTGGGAATTTTATTTACTACCATTTCTATTACCAAATGAAGAACTACCTAAAGAGAGAGGTGTTCTAACTATCATGAACATGTGGAATGAGAACGAGGATTTATGATAAAAAATACATTTCTTAGCTGGCTAATAACCTCGAATAATTTAAAATATATCTTAGGTAATTTAATTAAAGTATTTGGAGGATATAATGGTAAGTTTATTTATTTTACAAGGTTTATCACTTTCGGGTGCTGAAAAGTATTTATTTGAAGCAGGTTATATAGAAGAAGAAACCATCGAGAAAAATAGCCTAGAATGTGACATTATCATAACTTATGTTTATGTACTTTATGATATAGAAGGCAAAGTTATAGATCGAGTTGGCTACGTTGAATATTGTTTTATTGATGAAGATGGTGATCAAGATGCATTTAAAGTTGAATGGATAAGATTATAATACTAAAAGTGTAGCAAGGAATGATTAGAGGATGAAATTGCAGATATCGAATTTAATTTAGAATGTAGTAAAAATGAATTGAAACGTTGGGTGGAGGGCGACTTAACAAAAGTTAAATTAACTTCAGAAAGCCATGGTGCTCAATTAGATGAAATCATTGAAGCTGCTGAACGTGAATTAGCACATAAAATGAATGATTTAGATGAAATGAAAAATCTGATTAATACATTCTGAGGGTTAGATAATCAGATACTGTACAAGAAAATAGTTAAATTAGGTTTAAAGTCAAATATTTGGGGAGTTATAACTACCCTTACAATAATTCAGGTAGAGTGTGCAGCAGAAATGGATAAAAAATTCCCAGGGAAAAGTAATTGTGAGTAAGATAGTGTGGCAAAATAGAATGTAAAAGATGGAGACTACTAAATTGGTAGTCTTTTTCTTTAACTAAAATTGTTAATTTATTCAACCTTCTAGTATATAATTTTGTAGTGAAGGTTGATAAATATTGCATGATTACCCAATAACAAGATATATCGGATTCGCAATAATTGCACTAGCTGTTTTGGAAGTATTGGAAATTACGAATTTCAAACCTTTGTTTTTACTTGGGTTTTCTTTTTCTGCACTTCTACTAACATTTGTTGATTTTATTGAAATAAAAGCAGAAGAAAAAAATGATCCTTTCAAATATAGAAAAATAAAATTGGGTGTTTTAAATACTGTTTCAAAACTTCTCTATCATACCCCAAGAAATAACCTTTTTCGTTAGTAACTACACCTTTCTCATAAATTAACCCTAAGGAATCTTCCATTAATGCAATCTCTTCTAAATTCTCATTTTCTCTTGCATTAGTGTTTTCACTAAATACCCCTAGGATTGAAAACATAGCGATTGCTACTACCATAATAATTTCGAACAATCCATCTTTTATTATAAATGTCATATTATACCTATTGTTGTATATAATACCATTTCATTTTTTTATATTCAATGAATAATTAAATAAGAAAAATAGTGTAGACAACATTATTGTAATAATAATTTGTATAAACAAATTTATATTTGTTTGTAGCTGCATAATAAGTAATAATGCTACAAAGAAAAAAACAGATGCCCAAAACACTTTATTTTTTATTATACTTTTTATAGAGCTCAACTAAAAATCACCTCATTTTAATATAATAAATACCCAATTAATTATACACTAAATTATGTAATAAATGTTGTTTAATTGTATGGATCGGATCTTAATACCACATTCTTGGTAATAAATTCAATTGTTTAGTTATAAGTTAATTCACTAGTGTTCTAGCAAAAAAGTCACGACTCACATTGAGCGTGACCTACCACTTGTTTCCGATATATACGGACAAGCGAACGTGTTTTTTTGTAATTTTGTTAGCAAATATTCGGCGCGCTTTTTGATACTCCTAAAATTTCTGAACAACATACAGAAAAGGATGATGATACGATGAAATTCACAAGCACAACCGCAAAAGCTGCAGTACATGATTATATTCAACAAGCAGTCGATAAAGGATTGATTAATGAATCTTGGTTGGAGAAATTCGATAATGGAACTATGACTAGTGGTGATTTTGAAGGATTGAAGATTATCATTTTCACAACGTAGCGCTTAACAGCAGATGCCTGTTACCTTAATTGGTAATTGGCTTTTTTTTATTACTTATAAGATGGTATAATATAGGTATTAAAGGGAAATTAAGGATGTGAATTTATGAAATGTAAATACTTCTTATATATTATTTTAAGTTTGAGTATATTGAATGGATGTAGCAAGCATGATGAGTTAGAAAAAGGAAAAGCAACCGTCACTGAAGAAGGCGTAACCTTATTGGCTAAGTATGAAAATTTAACAAAAAAGTCGCAAAAAGCATTATTAGAGAATTTAGATGACAATAATATAGATTATGTAATTGATAATCAAGGATCTGTGTTTGTAAACATAAAAGTTATGGACAAAGCCATTTCGTGTTGCATGCAATAATATATAGATTTTATTACCACAGATTTCACTTGATAAAATACGAACCAAAATAAAAACTAAGATAACTTAATTGTTGTCTGATATCATCCCCTTTAGGTAGACAATGTTAAAAAAACTACAGTACGCTGTAGATAACATTATACGTAAAGGGGATAATATCACCACCGAAGTGGTTGTCATAAAAGATTCGAAACACTCGTTTACAAAACGGGTGTTTTTTTGTGGGAAAACGTTGATATATCAATGTTTGTGTTAGTTCATTAAATTATTAATGCTGAATGTAATAGGGAGAGGGGGAAGTAGGAAAAGGCATGTACCCCAAAATCATTATGTTTTGATTTCCTTCGATTTTTCAAAATTCAAAGTGCTGATATCATCCAGGAGGTTAGATGCATGTATCTCATCTTTTTCGAATGAAAGGTAATCGTGTTTCTACTGGTGTAGAAATTTGTTACAGCAAAAGTGGTGATGTCGCTATAGGATTGCAGAGGAAAACGCTGTTCAATATATATCTGAGCTATTAAAGCAACTTGGTTGGGTCATTGAGCGAGTTAAGAAGCATCAGGATTGGAACGGCAAATATTGTCCGCACCGTATATTGGCAGAAAATCGTTGGAATAGTTTCTTGAAACGTATTGCAGAAGCAATGAAGCCGATGGAAATAAAAAAACCAACAGAAAAGGATGAGGATACTATGAAATTTACAAACTTAACAACTAAGACTTAGGTACATGATTATATTAAAAAATTTACAGGAAAAGGAAGGATAGATAAATAATGGTTAGAAAAATTCGATTCAGGTGCAATGAAAAGTGGTAATTTTGAAAGTTTTGAAGGTTATCATTAAATAGCGAAATAACTAGCTATCCTGAAATAAAATATTATTATCATTTTAAAACAAGAAATTTCAAGAAATAATTTTAAGTTTTTACTTTGGAGCAAAAATGTATCTTTTGGCTTATGAAGGGATAAAACAACGCCAATTCACGCCAGTAAATGAAGAAATAATTGGCGTGAACTGGCGTGATATGAAATGCACGCCATATAATTGGAATATGACCACCAAGAATTCGGTGGTAATACACCCTTGAAGTGGCGTTGTTGGCAATTATAGGATAATAATTACTCGAGGTAAGTTTAGCTATAGCTATTCAAAATATTATTATCTGAAAATAAGGTGGTTCATTATGAAATTTAAAAATATAATCTTAGCATCGACTTTAACTCTATCAATGATTTCTTTTTCTAACATACAGGATGCATCAGCATATGAAATAAGTAATCCATCAAATTTTGCAGACCAAGAATTTTTTTCTAATACAGTAGAAACAAATACAAGTGCAAATGATGTTGATATAATAAAGTTAAATAATAGTTCATTACAGATTAATATCACTAATGAAAATGTAAACGTTGACTTCAATGAAAATGGAGTAGTGACATTAACTAACGGTGAAAATTCAGAAGTTTTACCGACAACTGCAATTGATGTAAATGGAAATACTGTTAATTTAGTCTATAATGAAATTGAAAATGGGTTATTAGTTGAATTACAAAATGATACTGAAACAAATCAAGTATCGTTATCAAGAAGCAAAAGGAGTTTTAATCCAGTAAAATGCGCACTTGGAACTGCAGGAGCCTGGATAAGTGGAGGAGTTGCTGGTGCAGGTACTGGTGCTGCTATAGGCGAAAAATCGGGTGCAAATGGTAAAGCTGTAACAGGTGTTGGAGGTGCTATAGTTGGTGCTATAGGTGGCGGTATGGCTGGATTTGCTACATTCTGTACTGATTAATGAGGTGATGATTTTTGAATGAATGGTTTTCTAGACCGATGATATTGAGCTATCTTGTAATATGGATTCTGTTTATATTTTTACAATTTGCATTAGAAGCAGATTTAAAATGGATTATTTTTAATCCTTTAAATTTACTTTTTATATTTAATCTTATTACAGGTGTCACTTATCAAATCAAAAAAAATGATACTCAGTAATTAATTCGGAGTATAGACAAAAAGCTCAGGTACTCAATTAATTGATATGCTCCCTATTAGGTAGACAGATGAAAAAATAAAATCTGTTTATCTAAGGGGAGTCTTTTTTTGGGGGCGAAGCAAACATCCACTCGAGTTAAAATGACATATCCTTCAATTGTTTGAAGAAGGTAACTATTCTATCAACGAATTGTGTGAAAAATTTTCATTAAATCATCAAACTTTATATAGCTAGAAAATGAAATACGAGGCAAGTGGACGTGATGGATTACACAAAGCTACTTCATGTAAATTCTATTCAAAAGAGTTAAAGTTAGCGGCCATGGAGGACTACGTTCAACGGAATTATTCACAGATGGAAGTGTTAGCGAAATACGAGATTAGTAGTACCTCAGTTTTAAAAAGGTGGGTAAAAAAGTATACTAGTCATAGTGAATATTTTTCGTGCGGTAAGTACACCTAAACCAGGTGCAAATTTGATTATTGATTAAGAGGCGAGGATGAAAAATTTCATGGAAAAATTGCATTCGAACGGACATTCACTTATACAAAATGAAAATACACTATCTTTCGCAAGTTTTTCTGAAGAAGAGGATAAGACTTACTATTATCAATATAATGGTGAAAATCTAAGAGAAATATCAAAAATAACGTATGTGGAAAGTAAATTTGGTGATAAATGGGGCAATATATCTAGTCAATTAGAGGAGTCAAATTATTCATACATCGAAAGTATAGCGAAATGCTGGATAAATGAAAAAGGAAAAAGAAAATTAATTAGTCTTAGTGAATACTATAATAATACATTTGGAGAAAATTGGGGAGATAACTATGGTTTTAATATCATACCTAATCATATTTTTTCTGATGTTACTAATTTTATGACATGTGTTATAAGAAATGAAACAATTTGTCTTCTGTGGCCTCATAATATCATACTGCACTTTAATGAGGATGATAAGCTTGTTCAATATATTTTGTTGGAAACCTCTGACTATTATGATACATTGTATAAAATTTGTTCAGATGGACAAGCAGTCTGGGGCGTATCTCCCACTTTGAATTCTGTTGTAAAATATAAATTTCCGAGTTTTGAAATAGAAAAAATCTACCACTATATGCCTGATGAAGAACTCTCACGAAAGACAGAAGGTATAAGTAATGAAATCAATGTAATTTATTGTGAAAATGAACTAACAGGTTTAAATTACCCAGAATATATTTCTTATATTGATGAGCAATTATATATTTGTGATATGGAAAATAAACGAATTGTAACGTTGAATCCAAACAGTGGAAAAATTGAACAGTATATAGCTCTGAATTCTAAACCGTTTGAGTTTTTAAAATATAAAAATCAATTTGTTATTCAAACAGACACAGGAATATATTTATTGAATAAGAATGAAAAGAAGGATTTTTCCGATTAGAGATTTCTCAAAAATGACCAGGCGCTCAATTGAAAGAGAGTACCTGGTCTTTATTAATTTACTCCTTTTAATTCCTGTTCACGAGCCGCAATGATCTCTTTTAATTCAGCCAAGTCATTAAATCACAGTACTTATTAATATTCGTCTTAGCAGAACTCTTCGCTGATTGTTTCCTTGTTTTATCTCTTTATTTTTCTTGATAAGCCTGTGTAGGTCGTTTTTGTGCTTCAGATGTTTTGTTATCAGGCACCATTATTCTCTCCTTTTCATATACAACGATGTTTACAATGATTTATATTAACATTTGTCATGCCAATACTAAACAATAGTTAAGGAGTAACTTATGGTGTAAGCATAAATATCGCAGGTAATTTTAAAATGATTACAGTAACTGATGGTCATACAACAGATACTGCGATACATGTCATTAACTGTTACTTATGTAAATGGTGAGAAAATTTCAAATGATTTTGTTAAATTGAAAGTGTAGAAGTAACTGACGATGAAGAAACTGTTTCTTTGAAGTTAAAGATAGGCTATCGACTGTTTCCAATAATCAAGGTGGTGGTGTAGGGGTCTCATGGATTTATGAGTATACAAATCCCGGTTCTTTTAATTTAACAAGTATTACTACTTCTGTTGTTATAGGAATTCTAGCCACAATTGCTACAGCACTAATAGCTACAATGACAAACAACGAGAAGAAAACTATATATTGTATTGAAGAAGATATTGGCAACCAGACTAAAACTGGCCACTAGTATACAAAAACTATAAATTAGAAGTAACTTTTTATGAATACAGCACATATAAAGGGGTATATAACTTCTACAACAATATACCATCAATAGAATAATTTAATAATTTGATAAAATTAAAAAAATTCTTGAATCTACATTTCTCACAATTGCCCAAACAGAACACTGTTAAGTTCAAACTACACTTATTAGTTGTAATAAGTGTAGTTTTTTATTTACATTTTAATGTAATTTTTTTTGAGATTCTTTTTAGTCGAATCCACATGTAGTTGAATATGTAACTTTTGGTAGACAATTGGTGTCTATATAAAAGAGGTGGGTGGATTGAAAATAAAAAAATTATTCTATGGTTTGGTCGCATTAGCTTTATTCATGGTTACAGGATGCAATATTCAAGGGGGAACTACAACCGTATCAATTGACAGGATAAATGCCGAAGAAGTTTTAACATTAGATTCTGATGCTGATATTTTTCAGTATGATGGAGTTATCTACAAAGCTAATATTGATTGGGTTGAAGAATTGTCTTTAACAAAAGATGTTCAAATCGGTGAAATAAAAACAAAAAATGATGCTAATACAGATTTTAGAGATGGGATGTCGAATAAACTTCCTGTTGGTACAAAGATTTTTTCCACCAAAGAACGAGGAGAGATTTTAATTGTAGAATCTAAAGGAGAAATCAAAAAATATCTTGCAATTGTTGAAGGGTAAACAAAATAACTTGTTCAACAAACGTGGTGCTTTAATTGAATAGCTAGAATGATGTATCCATCTCATACGAGGTGGTTTTTTTTTATTTATACAGTGCAAAACTTAAAAGTTTTGATTCTTATAAAAAATAGGCGGGAGGAATATTCGTGTTAGATATCACTACTAGGAGGCAAAACGATTACCCTTAGACCATATTCTAAAAAACTTTCCTTGTTAATTCCTTTGCCATTTTATCTTTGTTGAGCCTAGGCTATTTGTGTAATTTCTTAAATACTTGACCATTCTATTATAGATAGGGGTGAAACAATGAACGATGTAAGCTACTTACAGATAGCGAGTGAAACAGTTATTACTTTTTTTGTCCTTCTAGCTCTTACACGTCTTTTAGGAAAAAAACAATTAAGTCATTTAACTTTTTTTAACTATGTAACAGGAATAACAATAGGATCAATGGCTGCAAATATGGTTGTTCTTAGTACAAAAGATTACACAAAGGATTTACTCAGCCTAGTAATTTGGTGTTCACTTACTATAATAGTCAGTTATATAAGTCTTAAGTCTGGAAAAATTAGAGTGATCTTTGATGGTCAACCTACCATTATTATAAAACATGGAAAGATAGACAGAAAAGCATTAAAAAGAACAGGTGTTAATATCGATGACCTGACGATGTTGATTAGGCAATATCAAATCTTTTCAATAGCAGAAATAGATTTCGCCATTCTAGAACCAAATGGTAGACTTAGTATTCTCAAAAAACCTGAATATCAAGGAACACAAAAAAGCGACTTACAAATATATCCTTCGCCGCCGACTTATTTACCTATTGAAATAATTGCTGATGGAAAATTATTACCGAAAAATTTATTGGAGGTTGGTAAAAGTAGAGATTGGTTAGAAAACGAATTAAGCAGGGCAAATATAAAAGAGGTCAAAGAAGTGTTTTATGCTGAAATTCAATCTGATGGAAGTTTATTTATACAAAAATTCTAAACAAAAGTAACCAGGCGCTCAATTAAAAATGAGTATCTGGTCACTTTTTTGTTTTTATTGCTGTTTGTTAATGATACCTAAACGCTGAAGTATTTTAATGCTGCATGGATCGAAGGGTTAGGAATTCCTTCTCAATCTTCGTCCATTCCATATAAGAAACCTGCTAATAATTACTTAGCCATATAGATACAGCTTCCTCCATTTCGGAACGGGTGTTTTTTATTGTAAAGCGTAAAATATGTAGAAATATGAAAATAGTAATAGATATTCCTTCATTATCCATGTATATTTGTGGAGAAGGGAGATTGAAAAAAATGAAAAAATTTCTTATTTTACCACTTACATTGCTATTAAGTATTTTGTTAATAGCTTGTAATCAGGATGATGATAGTGGGAAGAAAACAGATGGTGCTGATAAAGCATCCGAAGAACCATTAAAAGTTGATAAAGGTCTTATAAATGTTGAAGTCACAATACCAGCTACATTATACAAGGGGCAAGACATAGATTCTATTATTTCTGAGGCAAAAAATAGTGGCATTAAGGAAGTTATTAAGAATGAAGACGGATCTTTAACTTATAAAATGTCTAAATCCGAGCACAAAAAGATGATGAAGGAATTAAAAGAAAGAATTGTAAAAAGTGTAGAAGAACTTAAAACAAGCGAAGATTTTGTTTCCATAAATGATGTAACTTATAATAAATCTTTTTCTGAGTTTACACTGACAGTAAATAAAGAAAAGTTTGAAGGTAGTTTCGATGCAATTGCATCTTTTGGACTAGCTTTAGCAGGCATGTACTACCAGCTATTTAACGGTGCAGACATTGAAGATTATAAAGTCACAGTAAATTTAAAAGATGAAACAAATGGAGAGATATTTGACACGATGGTTTATCCAGATTCCTTAAATGAAAATAACAATAAGTAAGTTGAAGAGCACCTATAATATAGGAGGGGTTTTCATGAAAAAATTAGCATTATTATTATGGGTGTCTATGTTATTGGTGGCTTGTGGTCAAAGCGATAAAAATAACAATTCAGATAGTAATCCAAAAGAATCTGTTGGAAAAAATGCAGAAGAAGAAGTATCTGAAAATAATAATGAAAATGAAACAGAGGTAGAGGAAGTTCTGACGATTACTAAAGGAAACGCATTGGTAGTTGATAATTACGCAGAAATCACTATTAACAACAATGTTTTCGGTAAACAAATTTCACCGCCAAATCCAAACTCTATGTATACATATTACAAAAATGAAGAGGAGGGTGAAGTGTACTTAGATACTATTATTTCGGTAAAAAGTTTACTAACAACAGGTCAATCATCTGATGAATTTTTAAATGTGAAAATTATTTATGATGGAAAATATGAATATACAACTTTCTCAACAATAGAAGATCGAGGTGGAGCAGATTTCACGTTTACCAATATTACATCGATCGAGCCTTTGAAAACGGGTACTCTACATTTTATAGCTTCTGTACCAGAACAAGTGGAGAAGGATGGGAAACCATTAAAAGCAATCATTACAGTAAAAGGGAAAAAGTATGAACAAATAATTAGGTAAATAGAAATTATACTGTTCTTTTTTATTTCAATAGCCAAGAGAGTAAAAGTACTCCTCACTTTTAGTAGAACAAGGTTTACTACAACCAAACTATTCAAAGCGAGGAGCACTATCTGTTGAAATTATTAGTAGTAATTTCCCCTTACCAAACAAATCCGACTGGCCAATATGGCATTTTATAGAGGCCGGAAATATCATGCCTTTCCGCCATTTCTTCCATTTTGTCCATTGTATAAGCATAGGTATCTTCGTTTATTTTCTCGACCGACTCTGGAATACGGATATAGCCTGATAGCAATTCACCGATATGGTAAGCATGTTGAAAAACAGCTGCTTCTCCAACAGGTTTGTAATGAGGTATAAAATGAGGTATAACGATGGTGTGATCCAAGTTCACATCTTGTAGGGCACCAACGTTCATTGAAAAACCAACACCTGAATGATAAAAACCAACGACTTGAAAATCCATTACTTCAGAAATTAATTCCAAGGAAAATATATCGCCAATTTTATAAATATCCTTATACGCATTCCCCAACACAACACTAATAGGTTTGTTGGGTGCCTCAAGCGAAAAATCAGACTTTTGAAGGTTTCTGCCTTCTTCAATACTATTATCGAAGTGATTAAAAGTGCCTTCACCTAATAAAATTGTTTTTAATGGGGTTGTCAACACTTCATTACCTTCCTGATCAAGCGAAACAACATTCACTGGGTTTGAAATAATTTTATCGTTGCCAGCGGCTTGATACTCTTCATATCCTTCTACAAAACTTGTTTCGCCTTCATAATGTCCTCAATAAACTAAGGGGTATTCATTCACAAGAATATAATCAAAAGCTGTTTTTATTTCGTTATACATAGCCTTTACTTCTTCAATTGGCACAGATTTGATGCCATCTGGAAGTTCTTCAAAAGCAAAAACGGTTTTATAGTACGGTTCAAATTCAGGTATATCGGAGACGTAATTAATATAATCCTCGTAATCATCAAATGACTCAGGCTTAGGTGTCGTCGTTTGTGATTTTTCTGGTTCAACTGTGTTGGTTTGAGGTTGTTGTACATCTGGTATACTTACTTCATCTGTTGCGCTACATGCAGTTAAAACGACGAGGAATAGAATTTCGACAATTGTATAAATAGGTCTTATCAAGCGTAGCAATAAGTTTTTTCTCTTCATTACCAATTATAGAAAATACGAGGTGTCGCATCTGGAACTAGGCCTGTAGCTAGATAAGAAGTTGCATTGGCTCTAATCCCACTATTCAAATGGTTATTACCAGTAGTGTTAAGTCGACCATTGGACCAAACTTCTGCACGTGCAGTAAATCGTGGCTACCCAGCCAGATGCAAAATGGTCACCGCCATGCCCATGTGAAGAATCCACATACAACCGAACATCACTACCTGTAACTTTATAAGAATTTCTAGAGATACTCATAGTGTTGTTGTCTTGTGACGCACTATCACTTCCACCGCCAGCGGACTTATCCATTACCAACACTTTCCCATCCATAGTAATTGATTCTGGCAATTCTACCATAGTATTTGACTCTGGCAATTCTGTGGCAAAGGCAGGAATGCTTGAAAATATAATTCCAGAAACCACCATGATAGGGGTCATCTTGCTTATAAATTTTTTCTTTTTCATACGAATCATCCTTTCTTTTTTCACACTTTGACCTTTCGCTTATAAAACCTAAATGAATAATAATGTATATGGTAATATAAGAAAATTTAATATAATGATGTAAATTTATTGATGCACCTAACCTGAAGATTGGCAGGAGTTACGGAGGTTTTAGCAATGGCAGTTTGGAGATAAGGTGGGGCGGTCAGTTTATCTAAGTGGATTAATAGGAGCCCGTGATAATTGCTAAGTATTTTATATATAGCTACACAAACTAAAAACATATTAAGTATTGGCTAATGAACAACAAAAGATCAGCTACTCAATTAATAGTGAGGCTGATCCTTTTATGTTGACGAATAGTTAAATTCATTTTAAAAAATTTTTTATGGTCCACAAATTGAGAAACAATTGTGCTCCTTGAAATTTTCATTCACCCAATAATCAATTTTATTGAAAAGTCGTAAGAATTGGATATCCGCTGTATTATTTAGTGAACATGCATTGAAAGCGATTTGATTCCATTGTTCTTGATTAACGCAGTTGGGACCAAAGTAATTGAAAGCAGGTAATACATCTTCTATAAATAAATGTAAAAAATCAAAGGCTTCTGTTGTTAGATAAATAGAAGTATCATGCCAATGTTTATTTTTAAAAGGACCTTGCATAAATTCAAAAACATCATGCCTTCCCTGTAAATTTTCTAAAGTATTTATTTTCAGTATATATTCCTCCAATGTAAGGTTAAGTTATTTTAGGGTAGAAAGTGAATTTAAAAGATTTGCATCTCTAAAAATTACTCTTTATGCCAATTTCTTTTCGTGTTGTTAAGGGATTTGTATTACTTACAAAAATAAATAAATGTCAATGTTGAGTCAAGATAATCTTATTGTTGAATTTTTATTTTTACTTATTCTAACATTACACGATTGTCCCGTTCATCCCTTAATTAAATGAAAAAGACCCGCTTAAGAATAGTGCTTAAGCGGTTTTTTTTATAAAAAACAATCAGGTTTACGTTGGTATGAATCAGCAGATACACCCCATTTTATTGACAGTTAAGATGGAAATTAGAACACCTATTTTAGTTAACTAGGACACCTAAGTATAGAGGAGCGGTTTGTATGAAAAGAATGAATAACTGTAGATTTCTCGAGTTATAGTGTGTATGTAAATAAATGAAAGGAGAAAAGAAAAATGGAAAAAGAACGGAATGCAAATGAATTCGATTTAGAAGTAGAATTATTAGATTTGGATGAAGTGTCAGCGATTCCAGAAACAACAGCAAGCAGTGGCTCGACAAGCTGTTCGGCATCATCGACATGTGGCTCAACATCATGCTGCGGTTCTTGTTAAATCATTTAGAGGAATTGGTGTAAGTTTTTATTGTAGTAGCCAAATAATCACTATTTATAGGAGGAACTAAAGATGAAAAAAGAGATGAATACTCAAACAGTAAATGCAAAAGAATTTGATTTAGAAGTAGAATTATTAGATTTGGATGAAGTGTCAGCGATCCCAGAAACTACAGCTAGCAGTGGCTCAACAAGTTGTTCAGCATCATCAACATGCGGTTCAACATCATGCTGTGGTTCTTGTTAATAAATTGTTTGGAAGATGTAGAGTCGGTTTCGAAAATAGTATAAACAACTAATTACTATTTATGGGAGGAACTAAGGATGAAAAAAGAGATGCATACTCAGGAAGTAAATACAAATGAATTCGATTTAGAAGTGGAATTACTAGATTTAGACGAGGTGTCAGCAATTCCGGAAACAACAGCAAGCAGTGGCTCGACAAGCTGTTCAGCATCATCAACATGTGGCTCAACGTCATGCTGTGGTTCTTGTTAATGACTTGAAAAATAATGGAGCGGTTGAAACAAACTATTGTGACAACCGCCCGATTATCTTCTATCTAAGAGTTGTATTTGGAGAATCCAACAGGGTAAAAAAAATACATAAGGGTGTGTTGCAATGTATCAAACCTGTATTTATAACTATGACAGTTCATTAGAACAATCATTGCTATTACTTATTGATGATATGTGGAATACAAATCAATATTTTGTGTCAAAGGGGTGGGAGGGTGGACCTCATATTCAGTTAGTTACAAAAAATAAAATATCGCAATCTGAATATAAAACTCTGAAAAAGAGAGTGCACCAGCTAATCGAAGAGAGACCATTGGATAAATCCTATATGGATCAAGTGAAGAAAAAATATGAACAAAGTTCCCTATTGATTTCTAATTTGGAAAATAAGAAAAGTGAACGTGCAATTCGAGAACACGGAGAAATAGACATACATCCTTATTTTTTGCAATTTCATAATGAACGATTAACTAATTTATTTATGAACGAACGATTCAGACATTACCAATTGCTACTGGATACTAGAAAATATATAGAAGCGCAGAATATTAAGCTAGATGAGCTGTTTCCACTTATTTTTTCAAGAATTTCAGATGTCTATCATGAAAAAAATAATAATAAAGGTTACTTTTCATTTGTCTCGCATGTTCATGGCTTCTTTGAGCTTTCTGCCAAGCAAGAGAAACCCTACAACGAAAATTTATTTGAGACACTTTATGTAGAAAGGCAATTAGGTTTTGAAATTGCAGAGAAAGCACATTCTCAGCTAATTAATAGATGGTATAAATATTTTTCAGAGTTTTATGGATGTTGTTTAAGTCAGGTGGACGAATTATTAGACGATCATTATAAAGCTGAATTGGCTCGTACTATAGAGGAATTAGAAAAAAATTTTAAAAATGATTTTCATAGGAATTTTGTTGCCTATTCAAAGAAAAATAACTTTATGGAAAAACCTGAAGCAACGGCCTATAGATTTACAGTCAATCTGCTGTATTTACTATTACCTTACTTTAATATAAGTGCCTTGAAGAAGCAAAAGTATATTTATATGGCTTACAGAGTAGTGGAAAGTAAAAAAGGGATGACTTGGAGGGAGGAGTTAGGACTTGACTATAACAGTTACTCAAAATCCATTTAGTATTTATCGAGGAACCAATACCTCTGATTATTGGTACTTTGAAATGCGAGAAAAAGCGAAGGAAATTCAGTCTGCTAAAGACGAGATTGACAATGTTCATGAACAAATTGAAAGAGAGAAAGAAATTGTAGTCAGTCAAATTGAAGAAGAGTTCTCTCTACAAAAGGATCCTAAGCTATTGAATCTGAAACGGGATGTTCATAATTTACGTAGCATTCGTTTAAGAAAATACTCAGGGCCAATTTTGTTGAAGCAACTAGTAGACCTTTTAGATCAATTAGAGTTGTACCAAGAAGCACTGCATCGACGTTATGAGGAAGCCGTATTGAAATCGAGGGAGATTCTTCAAAGAGAAATAGCGGATGAACAACTGCAAAAGACCGTTTTATTTTTTAATCAAACTATTTATAAGAACATTGAAAAGTATTTATCCAAACCGGTACAAACACATAATAAAAAAGAAAAAAAGTTGGACAATTTTATTATCAATTTATTAATGCGCAGCTCTATGAAAACTAGTCCGTTTTCTTACCTTACCCAAACGGGCTCTTCTGGTAATCGATTTTTAATAAAAAAGAAGGCAAACATCGAATTAAATCATGCTCTACTTTTTAGAATATTTTTGGAAGCTATTCGTACCGACGAGGAATCATTAGAAAAAATCCCTGTCCATGTTTCTAAATTTGGGCAAAGGAATTCTAAGATTTTCTTTGTCACGCAAGAGAATGTTCCACAATCTAAGAAAATATATGAAACAAGAGATAAGCTGGTTGAAATGGGGATTGCGGAAGAAGTAATTCAATTTCTAAAGAAAAAACAAGGGCAAACTATATTTTATAAAGAATTTGCTCAATTTCTAAGGGAAAAAGAACTTTATTCGGGGCATGAGTTGGATGTATTTAAAAAACTTGTTTCCACAAAAATAGTAGTACAAAAAATTTCAGTAAATGCTAAAAGAAATCTTGTAAAAGAAATGATTTCCTTTTTAAACGAACATGGTATTTGCGAAGAGCTATCACGCCAGCTTCAATTAATGAATGAAATGCAAAAGGAGTTTGAGCAGGCAGATACAAATGAGCGGTTAGTCCTTTGGAGAAAGATTGAGGATATGATTAAAAGTTTGAGTGAAACCATTCCGAATTTTGGTACGGAAATTCTATATGAAGATATCTTGTTTGATGCTCAGAGCAATAAGAGCAGTCTCAAAGATATTGAAAATAAGTTTTCTAATCGTTTTTTTGAAGAAATTACGGCATTTTTACTGTTATTTGATGTGAATATTCGTGTGCAATACGAAGTGGCAGCGCTATATAAAAAATTATATGGCCATTCGGAAATCAGTTTGTCTGACAGCAATTTATTAAACAATGTATTCTTCGAAAAATTGAGATACTTCTTCCCTTATTTCCAGGACATGGATTACCGATATGATGAAGCGATTGCACCTGAAGTAAAGATTTTGGATGATCTTAGAGATGAATTTAAGGCATTCTTTTCTCAATACTTAGATGAAAATCAAGCTGGAGAAATAGACTTTCAGGAACTAATACAACCTTTTTCTAAAAAAATTCCTAAATATATTAAATACGGCAATGAATTTAGTATGACCTTTTTTTATCAGCTTTTTCAGGAGAAAGTAATTTTAAACGATATTTATGATGGTCAGGAGAAATTTTTATCTAGATTTAAAGACTTCTTCGAGGACTTAAATAGAGATACACAGTATCAAGAATATATAGGGAAAAATTATTATGACAAAAATTATTACGAAGTAACAGAGCTGTTTGGATTTAATGGCGGCATTCATGATAGAAATTATAGTCAAAAATTAAATCTGGAATTTGGATATCAGAGATTCCATGATGTTGGGCATCCTCATATATCAGATTTTTCGGTTAAATATGATGAGAAAAAGAAAAAATTGATAGTGCTTGACCATCAGAAGAATGAAGCGAGAGTAGCCTATAAATCATCATTAGTTCCAGTGTTTCTCCCGGGAGTTTTATCTGTATTGCTACTTTTGTTTCAAAGCGGAAGAATCAACTTTGATATAAATTACTTTTTGAAAAAAAGAAGTGATATGCCAAGAATTATTTTTGAAAATATTGTGATGTATAGAAAGAAGTGGACTATCAAACACGAAGATTTAAAGTGTATCAGTAAAGAAGCCGCAGATGAAGTAGAGCTATATTCATGCATTAATAACTATTTTAAAGATCGGCATTTACCTGAAACTTTCTTTTTAAAGAAATATCGTATGGGTGAAGAAATTTCTGCGATGAAGCCATTGTTTATTGATATTACAGTACCAATACTATTCAAACATTTTATGAATGAAATTACCAATGAAGAAAGTCAAGATCCTACGTTCTTTATCGAAGAGGTGTTACCTGAATTTAAGAATGACCTTAGGGAATATGTTGTGGAATATACGATTGACAATTAGGAGGGTGAACAATGCAGAATTTTAATGTAAAGGTAGAAAAACTAACAAAGAACTATGGAAAAAAAGCTGTTCTGAAAGGAATAGATTTTATTGCTGAAAAAGGTGAAATTATTGGTGTTATTGGAAAAAATGGTGCGGGGAAATCGACATTCTTAGAAATTTTAATGACCATTAAGGACTTCAATGATGGGAAGGTTGTTGTCTTTGGTAATAATTTAAAGGAAATTGATCAAGCCCAGCTCGGAAAAATTAAAAGCAATATATCCGCGGTTCTGCAACCTACACAGTTTTATAAAAAATTAAAAGTAAAAGAATTACTAGATCTTTTTAGATCCTATTATGGTAGCAAAGTAGATCTGAATGAAATTATTGAAGAGTTTGAATTGCAGGAGCATCTCAATACATTCTTTGATAATTTATCTGGGGGCTGGAAGCAAAAGGTTAGCCTAGCAATTGCTTTTTCTTCTAAACCGCGTTTGATTATTTTGGATGAACCGACTACTGGCCTGGATCCTCATATGCGAAATATATTATGGGAAAGCATCACAGGATATATTAAAAAAAATGATAGTACAGTGATTTTATCGACGCATTATATGGACGAAATCGAACTCTATTGTGATAAAGTTCTTTTCATTAATGACGGTGTAACCGAAGTATTTGATACGCCAGAAAATATACTAAAATCCGGTCATAAATCTATTAATAGCTTCTATCTTGATAAAATTGCCAAATAAGGGGGAGTAAATATGTTATTAACACAAATTAAATATGACTTAAAAATGTTCTTTAGAGAGTTATTTTATTTAGTCTTCACGGTTGTTGTACCGCCTGTCACATATATTTTAATGGGACAAATGTTTAGTAATGCAACCTATAGCGGAGGGATGAACTATGTTCAAATGTATACACCTTCGTTTATTGTCCTGATTAGTTTTTCAGTCGTATTTTTTGCCTTTGGTTTTGATCAGGTAATGAATCGTGCAGCTGGAATTGAAAAAAGACTTTTCATTACGCCCATCACTGATAAAATTCTTCTCATGTCCAGCATTGCTAAGTCATTCATTATTGCTACTGTAGGATTTTTCTTAATAACTTTAATCGGCTTACTTGTTTATGATTTGCAGCTTTCCATTGTTAATTTCTTGGTTTCATATTTAAGCTTATTACTCATTAATGCGGTGATGCTGGTTTATTCTCACGCAATTTATTCAAACTTTAAGGAAGTTAAAACAGCACTTATTTTGTCTATTGTGTTATTCCAAATTGTTATGTTCACTGGTGGCTTCTCTGTTCCAGTGGAAAGTCTCCCGAATTTTGTGAAGTATGTATCTTATGTGAATCCGTTCTATCATTTAAATAATATTTATATTTCAATTTGGAATGAGACATTTGAATTCAATCAAGATATGTTGATTTCAATCGGGTACACGTCAGCTCTTCTGATTATTTCATTAGTTGTCATTAAGTTCAACAATAAGAAGGAGTGAGTAATATGCTAATAAAGGCTCGAAGAAATATTCGTTATCATTATAATGAACCAGACTTATTTATATATGGGCCAAACGAACTAATAAAATTAAAACTAAGTGTTTCAGAATATGAAGATATCACTTCCTTGATTAGTAATGCCTATCAGGGAAGTGAAGAAACAGCACTTTTTGAAGAGTTTAGCCGCTACACAAAACTTATTCAATTTCTTATAAAGAAACATGTTTTTTATTTAATTGATCCGAAGGTCTATGATCTTCACAAAAGCAGCCTCTATTTACCATGGGTAGAAGAGCAATGTCTATCAGTAGAAAAAGGTTTGAGAGACATTGAGAAAATTTATGTAAAAATTCCCACATCCTATTTTGGTGCAATTTGTCTCAGTGAATTATTGGCAGAAAATCATATTCAACATGAAATTGTAGAAGTTGAGAATATAGAAGTTTTTGCAGACGGGAAAACCGTTGTAAATTATTATATTGGGAAAAAAGAAGAGAGAATATGGATTACCACAAGAAAGCATACAAATTTTGAGTCCGTATCCGCTGAGGATATTTCAGAGAAACTTCTTGCAGGCTTCCTTTATTATGGCGTCATTATATCTATTGTTGCGGAAAGTGCCCCGGTATTCAATATTAATTCTCTTATGGAAGTTGAGAGGAAATTGGCGTTTGACGGAATTAAAAAGGTGGATTATCAAATTTCAGGACGAGCGCCTCAAGATGCTATCAAGAATTATAATTCACTTGAAAATTTTGTGAAAAAATATGATTCAAAGATAGTATCTTTTAATAAAAATAAAGAGTATTTTACTTACAACCAATCACCGTTGCAGATTATTACCGTGCAAACAGAAGACAAAGAAAATTATTACTTTGCAGATATTTCTTATGAAAGACTCGCACAGTTTCTCTCAGAGGCAGCATTTATCGAAATATTAAAAAATAGCTATTCAAAAGATCTTCTATTGAAGCAACAGGAAAAAGTTATCTATAGTACCCAACATAATAAAGCAGGGAAACTGTCCAGATTATATCTGAATGAGCTGGAAGAATCAGAGCTTATTATTAATTTAATGAATCAAGAAAAGCTATCTACTCATTTCTACCTTCAGGCATGTATTAGTGGGGGGTATTACTTGTATGCTGTAAATCATAATTCAGAAGCATTCATTTTTCAGCTACCCGTAAGAACAGCAGCCCAGTTGATAACAGTTTTACTGACTTGGATTAGTATGCATATGAATGATGTATCCATTAAAGAATCATTCTTCCAATCCATAGACGTAAATGAGCTCCACCTAAAAGAAGGCAGCTCTTTCAATTGGGACATATCTCATCAACAAAATCTAGTAAGTGGACAGCAGACAACTGTGGGGAAAATTCTCAATGATCATGGTTTTGAATATGAACTTTTGGAGGTGGAGTGATGACCATACTAACAAACGTTGCTACGATTATTACAAACCAAAAGTATATTTTTGTACATTCATCCAAGAATGATTCATTCTTTTGCCTAAACTGCTTTAAGGAGCGAACAAAAGAACTGAAAAGCTACCAACAATATTTTGGTTGGCAAGAAGATGAGCCTAGCCACTTAGAAGCAGCAATAATTGCTACTCTCTTGCAAAAGCTTCAAACAAGTAATGAACCGTACCTCTATGAAATAAATCGAGATACATTGGAAATTCAAGCGAAAGCAACTTTCAAGCGAGGAGATTGTCACTGTAATGAAGATACTGCTCCACATAAACTTCAGGAATTGGATACGATGTTCGATGCAAAGGATAATCGGCAATTGAGCTTTGAACAGGTAAGAGAGAAGATTGAAAGAAACAAAAAACTAATCTATGCGCATCCATCGTCGATCGTGAATGCATTGGCTCGTTCTGGAGATTCTTATGGTACACCAATGGTTCAGACAGAAGTATTGTACAAGGGGATTTCAATGCTTTCCTATGGTCGGACAGGGACGTATGAGAAGTCAAAATATATTTCTATTTTGGAATCGTTAGAGCGCTATGCTACAGCGTTTCCTTATAAAAAGCAAAAAAGGTCAATGCGAGAAAAGGATTCAGAAGTGATCGACCTAACGCTAAGTGAAGTAATGGCGCAATGCAATTATGGCAATCCAGAAAATTATTCAGAAGATCAGCCACTGAATTATGAGAAAGTTTGGGCATTGCATAGTGAAAAAGATGTTTTAATTCCCGAGCAGCTAATTTATTATAACTCTCATGTTGTTTCTGATGAAAAAAGATTTATTTATGAAAGTTCTAATGGCAGTGCTCTCGGTTCAACAGAAGCAGAAGCTAGCCTTCATGCGATGCTAGAACTGATAGAACGAGATGCCTTTTTAGCTACTTGGTATGGACAAATTCCACCTGTCAGAATTGATGAATCAAGCATTCATTCTAAAAAAATCCAAGCTTATTTGGAATCCCTAAAGCAAAAAAATATTCGTGTACATTTGTTTGATATATCTATGGAAGTGAAAATTCCGACTATCTGGGTCCTATTAGAAAAAAAGGAGCCTAGGGAAAATGAAATGGCCTTTTACACAGCTGCGGCAGCTTCCTTTGATTTGGAAGAGTCAATAGAACGAGCATTAATTGAAGCTACAACAGCGATTACTGTATTTACAAATGTATTTAATAACGAGGATTATCAGACAAGAAAGAGACAATTATTGATGAATCCTCAATCGGTTCACAAGTTGGAAGACCACTTGCTGCTTTACTCAAATAAGGAGATGAAGTATGCATTTTCGTTTGCATTAAATACAGAGATGGTGTCTGCCTATGAGCAATTGGAAACAGGATATACAGCATATCAAGGGAAATTTTCCGAGGTTGTTCGAACGCTTGAGAAGCAATTGGTCGATATTTCTGGTAAAGCGTATCGGGCTACGATGGAAAACCCGAATTTATTTTCTGCAGGATTTGTTAATGTGAAATATGTAGTGCCTGGCATGCTGACAATGACTTTTGGGCATCAAAATAGACGAGTTGTCAGTCAGCGAATTGAAAAGGCTATTCAATATAAGAAGAAAGGGAAGCTAGATAAAAACTGGATAGAGAAAACACCACATCCATTTCCATAATTGAACGGGAGGGAATAAGGATGATTGATCAACAATATTTAGATCGATTCGGAGAGAATCGTTATAAGCAAACATTGTCTGTCGCACAAGTGGATGATGAACCGCTATTTAAAAATCATTTAGATGTGATTGACATGAAATTTTTGAAGGAGCTTGGTAAAAGTGATGGCTGGAGTTCCATTATTTACGATCTCTATTATTATTTAGAAATGATTCAGCGGATAGATTTTTTCAGCAAATACTATTTCCATTCTTTTTCTCCAAAAGCTAGAAATATAGATAGTCTCAAATTGGTATTCGTTCATAAAACGCATATGTTTGTATACAAAGCATTAACAGACAAAATTTATGTATATAACCAAGAGTATTTTAAAGGGTTGAATGCTGAAAGAGATTATCTAGTAATCGTAAATGACAATCGTCAGCTCCAAAAATTCTATGGTGAATTTTCTTTGATGCTAGGTTTATTGAATACAGGTCATTATCTTTATAATCTTGACTATGTTTTAAAGGGCCATCGAATTCGTCACCGAAAACTAACAACAGCTTCACTTGAAAAGGCTCGTGATTTTGTAACAATTCCGCTTGTACTGGAAATAGCTTTAGACCAAGAATATCATTTGAGTACAGTAGATATAAAAGAGCAACCGGAAACCGAATTTTTCAGGAGAAGAGTATCGGAGCAAAATATTAAAGGCGATTCAATAGTAAAAAAGTTAATGTTAGCTACTACACATCATCAATTCCTAAAGGAATTCCTAGTAGCAGCACAGGACTATCCTGAAATAGGTTTGTGGACCTTTATAGATAATATTGCTGATCTCAAAAGTGGATTTTATCGGATTGGAGAAACATGTGAATTTATTCAACCGAAAGAAAAACTTATGTATAAGAAGATGTTGCAAGAATATCAAGATTTCACTAATTTGGAAGGCATGTATTATTGGATATTTTTTACCTTTGAGAAAACAAGACAAGATTATGATGACATTTTTTTAAGGATTGGTCATTTTGCACAACATTTATCTATTATTGCTGCGAAGTATGGAATGGCTGCTCGAGGGATTAAAAATTACAATGACAAAATAATAAAAGAGAAATTCAATTTAGAGAACAATGTACAGCTTGGCTACTCATTAAATCTTTTTAAGAGCTGGAATACAAGTCACAGTATATTTTTAAAATAAAGGAGAGCCTTATGTGGATATCTAAACATTTATTCATTCATGATTATGTGTTAATTGAAGAGTTTTTAAAAGAGTATTTGTTGCCATTTTTAGAAAGAGAAAAGGTTCGATATTTTTTCATTCGTTATTGGGATGGTGGTCCCCACATCCGTTTGAGATACCAAACTGCACAAGATATAGCAGAGAAAGTTGATAAAGATTTGGAGCAAATATTAGAGAGCTTTCACCAAAAACATAAGAGCCATTCATTTCAAGCTATTTCCTATGATGAGGCGATTGTTCAGACAGAAGGTATTGTACCAACTGCTCCATATCCGAATTTTTCAATTCAGACGATTGAGTATGTACCAGAGCTAAACCGTTATGGGGGAGAGACAGCAATGGCGCTATCCGAAGAACTATTTGTCCACTCGTCAAAATTTGCTGGACAAATAATTCAAAACCTTAATCGAACTCAGCGTTATGTGTTAGCGATTGATCTCATGTACAACTGTACAAAAATTGCTCAAGAATTAGGGTATATCGAGAAGCATGAGACAATGTTTCATGCATATCGTGAAATATGGACGCAATTTTCTCAGAATAAGACCCCGGAGCATATATTCAAAGTGATTAACAACAGAATTGATCAATTGAAAAATGGCGAGCTTGCAATTGAATTCTATCAACCATATCTTAAGGTGTTCAAATCTTTGCTTGCTCAAATAAAGTTATGTCAAACAACAATGGAGCCAAAGTACGCCTTTTATATTGTCATTTCTCATCTCCATATGTTGAATAATCGATTAGGAGTATCTCCGGAATATGAATTCATTTTTTCAGATGCTTTTCTTAAAGCTGGATGATTTCTTAAAAAGGAGGACATTAATTTGTGGAATTTTAAAGGTGAGCGGAATATAGAGAAAAAATTCATGGATTATCATATGATGTCAATCAATGAACCTGAATTTACCAATACTCAAGTATATGCTCATAGACCGAGGGAATTACAGGCAAATGGACATTATCCGTTAATAGATTTAGAGTATACGATAGACGAAAATAATATATTTGAAAAAATTTTAGGGACAAGATATACGGCAAGGGAACCATTCAAAGCGAATGTCAAAGTCAATAAAAAGTTAATGGCGCAATTTACTCAATTGGCTATGATTGGTGGTGAAAAAGAAAATCGTACATACCCTTCTGGGGGGGCACAGTACTATGTTAACATTTATTTTTTATTCAATGAGCAATTGGTTGACATGGATTTGATAGAGCAGGGAAATATTATGCTACTGAATAGTGATACTCAAAAGCTATTAGTTAAACAGTACGTGTCGTGGGATGAAATTAGTAAAGCGTTTATCCAAAAGTATTTGGCTAATACCGCTCAGTTTGCTGTTGCTTTGAGCTGTGATATGTCTGGAATCTCTGGAAAGTATACAGATATCTCCTATAAGCTAGTTCAACAGGAGGCTGGACATATTGGACAAAATATCCAATTAGTAGCGAATTACCTTGGATTGGAAAGTGTTCCCCTGGGTGGTTTTTATGATATTGAGCTATCAAAACTTTTGAGTGATCATCAAACATCCTTGTATGCATTTCTGATAGGATAGAAAGGAGCTGAGGTAGAATATGTATTGCTTAAAATTAAAATATCAAGTAAAAAAAATGAACGATTTCTTTATGATTCAGGATTGTATAACATTAGAAACAGTCATGGCCTTTAAAGTCAAAGATATTGAGTTTAATAAATTAAAAGAGATTATCTATCATGGAATAGATGAAACAACAGACTCTTCGGAGAATAAGCTTGGAAAACAGCTTTTGGAAAAGGACCCTACATTGTTTATCTCCTATGAAAAACAAAAATCCAGAGATCTTTTGAATCTAGTTAGGAGCTATACAGAATTTTTTACACCTTATTTCATTTCCACGGAAGCAATTGTTGAATACTTGATTTTTGCAGAAAAAATTATTGATACAGGGAAAATCTTTAACATTCAAGTCATATTAGAAGATAAATTCCCAAATGTTCAAGAGTTTCTGGAAAAATCGCCGTTTGTACAAACTGTCTATGATGATAAGCCTCAGGACAATATTGATCTCCTAATTGGAACACAAAAGAAAATCGCAGAAATGAATCCAGTGGAGTCTTTTTCAAAGTATGTACTGGCATTGAGTTGTCAGGAAAAAAGTTTGGAGATTGGTCCATTAATTAATACAACAAAGTTCGAAATCCCAAAATTTTCAATAGAAGGCGAGCAGAATGCAGCCATAATGCATCATGAAGAGTTATTGATATGTTTCTTCCTAGAAAGAATTCTATTTATTCAGTTATTTAATTTGTATAATAAAATGCGGCAAAATGAATTTTTCCCAACAAGAAACAAAGTCTGTATCAATCGTATGAATCTTCAAGGATACAGTGAAGCGGTTACGCTTTATCCCAAATATTTTGTAGAGTTTGTCGTATGATAAATTTCATGATTGTAAGGAAAATACTCGTAACTGTGTATTTTCCTCTTTTTTTTTTGCATATAAGTAATCAGAGTAGTAAGTTACTAAACATTTGAAAAAATGCTAGATAACAAAGCTATACTTTTATTGTAAAGACAAACAAGGAGGGGGAAAAATGGAAATACTGCTAAAAGGATTTAGGGAAGACGTGTTGGCAGAATATATGGTTAGGAAATTAAAAGCAAGACAAGATTTAACCAGGATTCAAGAACTGAAGTGTAAATTGGGTATTGAAGTCTGCCTCATTAATCTCGGGAAGGCCATTCCTGTTTATTTAACTGCATTTCTACTTCATTCAGTTTGGCTAACATTTATCTTTCACAGTGCTTATTTATTAGTACGGCTCTATGCTAGAGGTATTCATGCTAAAAAAAGCAGTACCTGCACGTTGATAAGCATTTTCCTTTTTGGAATACTACCGATCATCATACGAGATATTTCAATTTCAGAATCGATTTTCTGGATTGGCATTCTAGCTGTATATATCTGTCTTTATAAATATGCCCCTCAAGATACAGAAAAGAACCGTGTTAATGATAAAGCGTTGAGAGTAAAACTGAGAAATAGAGCCATTATTGGCTATTCGATTTGTGTAGCAGTAATGATTAGTACAAGCTCAGAAATAGTAATCAATCAAGTATTTTTTGGAAGTCTACTAGCTGTATTTTGTATTCTTCCGTTGACATATAAATTATTGAAAAAATAAGGGAGGAAGAAGAAAATGAAAAAAATCCAACATATGTTTGCAGAAGGTCTAACAAAGCTGTTTGTTGTAGTAGGAGGGTTGAGTGTTCATAATTTCTGTGTATTGTATTCCTTTGAACCAACAATTCCAGAAGAATTGAAGAAGTAATTTATGTGTGAAATGATAGATTTTCACTAAAAATTCTAAATTTTGCTAATTCCATTATCTATAGTATAATATTCATAATAGATGACTAAAGAGAGATGAGGATTAGTGAGTGATTCTATTAGCTATTGTTCAAGTTGCCATTCAGTGTATTTTAGTAGCTTTTGTCATAGGTAAACCTTTTTTTCGAAAGGAAACTATTTTTGCAGTCATATTGTTTAGTCTAATAATGGGTTGGCTATATCCATACCTGGATATTTTTGGTTCGCTCTTAATATTTGCGTTTGTTCTTGGTATGTTTAAGTATACATATCTAAAGTGGATACCTGCACTGTACTACGCATCAACAATAATGATTGGGATGATCCTCATTGATCATATAACTACTTTCATTTTGGGAAAAGTTTTAGATATTGATACAATCTCCTCAGAAACAAACGAACTCATTTTTTCAGCGGTATTACTTCATCAATTTATTACCCTCATCATTGGTATTATATTTATAAAGTTTTGGAAAAAAATCACTTTTAGAATTTTTGAAAAGGATGCAGAAGATAGGATTACAAAACGTATTTTAGCTTTCTTGGGTCTTTTTACGTATACAATTTATTTTACAATGATTGTTTATGTACGATTAACAGGAAATCAAAAAACGCTAGTATTGATGAATACGCTATACTTATTTATCTATTTCGTCATTTTTGCTGTTAGCTTGTCGTTCCTAGTATACACCTTCAGAAAGCAGTTAGAGATGAGGGAGAAGGAAATTGAGCTGAACAGTATACAAATGTACACGGAACAGCTAGAAAAAAACTATTATGAAATGCGAACTTTTCGCCATGATTACATTAATATCCTATCTTCTATGTCCGAATATATTAATAATCGTGATATGGATGCTTTAGAAAGCTATTTTAATGACAATATTATGCGTGTCAGTCAAGAGATTCGTGATAATGATTTTAAAATGAGGGGTTTGTCTGAAATTAAAATTCCAGAAGTAAAAGGTTTGGTTTCCTCCAAACTGATTACAGCACAAGAAAAGGGGATAGATGTGGTTTTTGAATGCCCTAACGAAATACATTATTTGAATATGGATAGTGTACTGTTGTGTCGCTGTATTGGAATTATTTTAGACAATGCCATTGAAGCAGCAGAAGAGATAGAGAAGGGTATGATACGAGTGGGGTTTGTAGAGCTCGAACAATCCGTGTCCTTTGTAGTTTGGAATACGTTTAGAGATACCGGTCATAAGCTTTTTCAATATTTCGAAGAAGGTTTCTCGACAAAAGGAGAAAATCGCGGATTGGGGCTGAACAGTCTGAAGAAGATGGTTGATCAAGAAAATATGACACAGTTGGATACAGTAATAGAGGATGGTTTTTTTAAACAGGAAATTGTAATTTTAAAGTGAGGGATTGAGATGATTGATGTTTTTATCTGCGAAGATCAAAAGGAACAAAGAGAAAGAATAGCCAGATATGTGTCAAATTATATAATGATTGAAAATCTGGATATGCAGCTGGTACTAACAACCGCAGATCCAGAAGAGATATTACACTATATTAATGAGAGTCAACGATCTGGTTTATATTTTCTTGATATCGACCTAAATCATGAGATGAATGGAATCACACTTGGCGCAGAAATCAGAAAAATTGATCCTATAGGTGATATTGTTTTTATCACAACACACTCAGAGCTTACTTATTTAAATTTCATTTATAAAGTAGCAGCGATGGATTTTATTATTAAGGATGATGTTGATTCTATACAGAGTAAAATTATAAGCTGTTTGAAGGTGACGAATGAAAGAAGGCAAGTGACGAACAAGGCATCCAATAAAAAATTCGTTCAAAGAATTGCTGATAAAATTATTAGTGTCAACTTTGATGAAATTATGTTTTTTGAGTCCTCTCCATTACATAAAGTTGTTTTACATTTGGATAATCGTCAAGTGGAGTTTTATGGGAAACTGAAAGACGTAGAAAAAGAGTATGAAGGTTTCATACGTTGCCATAATTCTTTTGTAGTTAATATCGACAATATTCAGGAAGTAGATTTTAAGAGGAAAGAAATATTAATGAAAAATGGAGAAATTTGTTATGGGTCAGCACGAATGATAAAGGCTGTACAGAAAAAATTAGAAATCAATGTTTTCGAATAAAGGTTGCTTGGCCCTCTCTTAATGTAAAATAGATGAACTTAAAGAAATTAAAAAAGATACAGTTATTATTTAAAATATCCGGTAAATGATAGTTAAAAAAACTAACATTTACTGGATATTTTTATGACAGCATTTGTGTTAATTAGTAATGATTATACGAATTGTCTATTGTGATACCTAACAACTTGACATAAGTCTAAATGGGGAGTACTATACATTGGTCGCGAAAAAAGCTATCGTGACCTAACATTATTTTAAATGCAACGTTAATACTTATAATCTCTAAGTTAATATACATCAAGATTCAATTCAATAAGTAAAAGGTAGGTGCAAGAAATGAGAAATCTAATAAGTAAAAAAGACGACCTATTGAACAACTTTTTTGGAATATATGTAGTAGCTGTTTTAATGTTATGGATTAAAACATATATCTCGCAACAAACACAATTTGACTTAGGCGTAGAAGGAGTTATTCAACAATTTCTTTTACTATTAAATCCATTAGGCTCAGCAATGCTATTTCTAGGATTTTCATTTATCTTTAGAGGAAAACGAAAATATACATCACTCGTTGTAGTGTACATGCTGATGTCAATCCTTTTGTATGCTAATATTGTTTATTACCGATTTTTTAGTGATTTCATTACATTACCTACACTTTCTCAAACGCAGAACTTTGGTGATTTAGGTGGTAGTGTTCTTTCTTTATTAAAACCATATGATATCTTATTCTTTGTAGATGTATTCGTAATGTTTTATCTACGCTTCTCAAAAAGAATTCAAAAAGATACTACACGCTTTGGATATAAAAAAGCGATGACGGTCATTACATGTGCTTTAGCTATTTCAATCCTTAATTTAGGGCTAGCTGAGGCTAATCGTCCGCAGCTATTAACAAGAGGTTTTGATAGAAACTATATTGTGAAATATTTAGGGATGTATAACTATACGATTTATGATTCAGTCGAAACGATGAAAGCATCCTCACAAAGAGCTTTGGCGGATAGTAGTGATATTACAGAAGTGATTAACTATACTAAATCTAACTATGCAAAGCCAAATGCAAACTATTTTGGTAAAGCAAAAGGAATGAACGTTATTTATTTACATTTAGAATCATTCCAGAACTTTCTTATCGACTATAAATTAAACGGTGAAGAAGTTACACCATTTTTAAATTCATTAGCAAAAGATCAAAATACATTGTATTTTGATAATTTTTTCCATCAAACTGGGCAGGGTAAAACATCCGATGCAGAATTTATGCTAGAAAACTCTTTATTTGGGCTACCACAAGGTTCTGCTTATATTACAAAAGCACAAAATACGTACCAGGCAGCTCCTAGCATTTTAAAAGATTATGGTTATACATCGGCTGTATTCCATGGTAATAACGGAAGCTTCTGGAACAGAAATGTGATTTATAAATCCTTTGGCTTTGATAAATTCTATGATGCTAGTTATTATAATACGGGCACTTCAGGTGACATGGCTGAATATGGGTTATTGGATAAACCGTTCTTTGAACAATCGCAAAGTCTTTTAAGTTCTTTACCACAACCGTTTTATACAAAATTAATTACGGTTGGGAATCACTATCCATATAAAATGAATCAAGACCTAGTAACAATCGATAAAGCAAATACTGGAGATGCAAGTGTTGATAATTATTTCCAAACTGCTCGTTATGCGGATGAAGCAATCGAACAAGTTTTCCAACAATTAAAAGAATCTGGTTTATATGATCATTCGATGATTGTTCTTTATGGCGACCATTATGGTATTTCAGATAATCATAACGCTGCAATGAGCCAAGTAATTGGAAAAGATATTACACCATATGAAAGTGCTAATTTACAACGCGTTCCATTATTCATACATGTTCCAGGTATGGAGGGTGGAGCTAACCATACGTATGGTGGGCAAACAGACCTTCTTCCAACGCTATTACATTTACTTGGAATTGATTCGCAACAATTTGTTCAATTTGGCTCTGACCTATTGTCAGAAGAGCATCATGAAATTGTGCCTTTTAGAAATGGCGATTTTGTCAGCCCTAAAATCTATTCAATTAATGAAAAATTTTATGATAATGAAACAGGTTTACCACTAGATGATAGTCAATTAGAGTCTGCGAGAACAATTAAGAATGAAGTAGATCTTAAATTGCAACTATCTGATAAAGTCGTGAATGGCGACTTATTAAGATTTTATAAGCCAACAGGCTATACGCCAGTTGATCCTTCCCAATTTAATTACTCCAAAGAAGACGATGTAGAATCGCATTAATGGTTAGCCTTTGCTAGGCAGGTTAAGAAAATGAGTAAGGTATCTAGGAGAGTATATAAAGTACTCTAATGATATCTTACCGTTAGCTTGACCTGTTTTTTTATGTTTGGTGATTCAACATTAAGCAAACTATATCAGTTAAACCTTACAGCCATTACGGTTGTAAGGCTTTTTTTTGCAGAAAGGGGGCTGCAATTTTAATGAAACTAACGAGTATCAGCAGTAATAACCTAAAAAAATTCTGAGAAAATGGAGGGAAACTATCCATAAAGGAAGAAGTAGTAGAGGGCTATTATATTTTTTTAGAGGGGGATTATTTTGCAATTATTGTTTAAATATAATTGGATGGTAAGAGAAGATTGGTTTCGTTGGTGTGAAGAGTTGAGTGAAGAAGAACTTTTAGAAAATCGAACAGGTGGTATGGGAAATATACTACATACACTCTTCCATATAGCGGATGTAGAGTGGAGTTGGATACGCGTTTTACAAGGTAAAGAGGATTTTCAGGAGAATTTTGATGACTATAAAAGCCTTGAGAAAGTTCGAAAATTAACAGCTGAATTTCATTTAGAAGTAGAAAGTTTTGTAAACAAATGGGATGCTAGTATGGAAGAGCGTTTACTTCATCTTCCATTAGAGGATGGAACAATTGAAACGCATACATGGGGTGAAATCATTCGTCATACCATTGCACATGAAATTCACCATATAGGACAATTATCAATTTGGTCTAGGGAAATTGGGAGAAAGCCAGTTTCTGCAAACCTAATTAGACGAGGTCTTTCTTCAGCATTTGTGGATTCAGTAGATGCACTCCAAGCAGACTCAAAATAAAAAGTCACTCAGTTGAGTGACAATTTCAAGATAATCTTTGAATGGATGAATTTCTAACAAAGAAAAGCAGACGAACCTCGCTCATTTGGGTGAGGTTTTTATAGAGTTTCGAACTTTTTTACAGAATGGCTTAGGCCAAAATCATCCATCAAATGTCTATCTTTTCATCTTACGAATATATGCTAATTGTCCAATATGGTAGGCATTATGTGTTGTGGCATTGGAAATGATAGCCCACCATTCCGCCTTCACTGGGTAACCATTTACAACAGATAGAAGTTGCTCCTCCTCAAGAAGCTCCTGCCACTGAAGTAGCGTTTTTAATAATTTATCCTTTAGCTCCAAAAAAGTCACCTTATCTCTCAATAGAAAAGTATCATGATTGCTTTGGACTTGTGGACTAGCTTGAACATGATTTTCAATGTATCTGATTTGCCAAGTTTCATTCCAATAAATGAGATGTTGGACAATTTCAGCAATACTATGACTGGTATTATCGGGTTTCCAAAATGCTTCTTCCTCAGATAGTCCTTCAACTGCCTCATGAAATGAAATATACCAGCTACGATCATTTGCATTTGCTAGAAGTTGGTCCAATAAAATGGTCTTAGCATCCATCATTCACATTCCATCTCCTTCCTATCATGCTTCTTACTAGTTTATCATTTTAATGAATGGCAAGGAAATTGTGCCAGATGAAATATGTAAATACGAGCTAAATTTGTACAAAACATTCTTTATTATCGTGAGTGCATTGATATAATAAAAAATGCACCTGTCGCACAGCTTGAAATGGGATTGGAGGAATCAGATGAAGAAAGAGCAAATTATAGCAAAAGCTATTTGTATATTTAGGAAAGAAGATGCAATACTTGTCTCTGAAGGCTTTGATGAAGTAAAGCAGACATTTTATTATCGACCAATTGGTGGGAAAATTGAATATGGTGAGACGAGTTCAAAGGCAATAAGGCGAGAAATATTGGAGGAAATCGAGGCGAGTATTACTAACCTAAAGCATGTAGTTACAATTGAAAATATATTTACATATAATGGTGATAATGGACATGAAGTAGTGTTTGTTTATGAAGCGGATTTTATTGAAATGTCCTTTTATGAAAATGCTTCTTTTTTTGGGGAAGAAGATAATGGCACACGCTTCAAATTGCTTTGGAAGCCCATTAGTGACTTCTCAAATAATAAATTAGTATTAGTTCCAAATGGATTATTTGAATTGCTCTAGCTTTACATAATGACTTGTAAAATCTAATGTAATGATCTTATGATGGCTAAGTTTAGTGAGGTGAGGATATGAGTAAAACAAGACTTTTTGTGATGTTCGTCTTATTTGCTTTTGTAGCCTTATTTGTAGCAGGTGTTTATTCTCTTAATAATGTACAAGTTGAAAGCACCTATCTTCTTGACGAACAAAACATTATGGAAAAAAATGGTCAATACTATTTGTTAATTGATGACCGAGAGTTGACTTTATCAAAGAAGTTTTACGAAAAAATACAATTAGAAAAGTACAATGAATATAAAATTAATTATGTATATAATCGTTTGGTCAATAATGATGGTGAAATCGTGAAGCTTAAAAGATATGGTGAACAGCCATGGGGGAAATAACGAAACACTTTGAATGTTCAACATTAATTTTACAGGGTAAGGAATTCACGGATATTCAAATACATCTGCAATTAATCTACCTATACCTCTAAGCAACCAAAATACTAATCTGAATGGGACTAGAAAGAGCTCTGGTAACCAAAAAAGCACATCAAGTAATAATTCAAATAGGGAGTAATTATTATTTACTTTCCTTTTTGTTGTTTTTCTTTTCTTACTTTGCCACCATTCCTTCATCAAACAACCTCGTTTTCTAAAAATAGTCGAATTTAAATAAATTTACGTGCTAGCTTTGATTTAGTTTCATTTTTGGAACGTTTGCCTTTGTATTCACAAGTGTCATAGCCAGTTACTCACTATTCGAGTAACTGGCTATATGAATAAGCTATAAAAGGAAGTTGAGTTAAAACTTGTTCTCGTTTAGAGTGGCCTATGTAGAAAATCCTATTAAATTCATCTTAAAAAGAGTCGGGCATCCTGATTATCTACATACTAAAACATTCCATAGACAATTAATCTAGCGCTTTCCTTTTTGTCATAATGAGTATAATCCCCCATGTTAAATATAGAATACAAGCCCATATAGTGCTATACAATAATACCGATATAGAGGTCGGTGCCCACACCTTAATAAATGCCCAATTTAAACCGCCAAGTAAAACTTCTGGTGCCAGAAAAATTGCGATTAACATGCTGGCAACAAGCATTGAATGGAGAGTTAATAATAGTATTCTCTTGGAAGCAAGCTTTGTCAATTGGCGTTGTTTTTTATAAATGCTTGAGGTCATTTTGATTACAAAATAGCAAAAGATTAGACTGATTCCTATAATAATGATACTTATAATCGTGGCGATTTTATCCAACTTTTGATAGCTGTTAGTATGTAGAGGAGTTGTTGTTTTACCTTTCCACAAATCCATAATCCCTTGTCCAATAGCAGTTGTCGAGCTTGTATTCATATTGGCTAAGATGGCTACCCCTATTTGCTCATCGGGCTGCATGATGAAATACGATGTAAAGGTTGGATTTTCTCCAGCATGGTAAATGTATGGCTTGTTTTCTTTTTCAACCACTGCCCAACCGGTAGCATAATAAGTATTTGTATCAAAAGGTTCTACCGTTTGGTCAGGGTTATGTGATTCTTTAATGGTTGTAGCATCAATTGAATAAATTTCACTATTGCCTAACTGTAATTTCAACCATTTTGCGATATCATTTGCGTTACTGATAATATAGCCAGCAGGGATATTTCCACGGTAAATAGGTGGTGTAAAAGGTAACTCTCTCATAAGTCCTATTTTATAACCAGAAGCCATATGAGGGAATGCTACTTGATGAATTCCTACAAACGATTGATACATACCAATAGGTTGTAAAATCTTCTGTTTGACATATTGATCATAGGGCAGCTTAGTTACTTGCTCTATGATTAGTCCTAACACATCATAATTAATAGTTGCATACTCAAAAGAACTTCCTGGTTTTCTATTTAATGTTTGATCTAGTAATGTTTTGACCGTTAATTCAAGGGCGTTTTTGGCTGTGCTTTCTGGAATTTGAACAATTGAATTAGAAGGAATTCCACTTGTATGCGACAGTAACTGCTGAATTGTTATGATTTCCTTTTTTCCATTATAGGTCAATGTTAACCATGGGATATACGTTTGAATATCATCCGAACGCTTTAGTAACCCTTGTTTTTCCAATTGAAGAATGGCAAGGCCTGTAAAGGCTTTAGATGTGGAGCCTAGCTCAAAAAGAGTATCTGAAGTGACGGGTGTTTTTGTTTTTATATTTGCATACCCAAATCCCTTTTGATATACGGTTACCCCCTTATCGACAATAGTGACAGAAAGGCCGGGGATTTTACTAATGGCTTGTTGCTCCTCAATAAAGAGTTCAATGTTACGAATTTTGTCATCAGATGCTGCATGCGCAAATTCTGGTAGCATTGTACAACATACTAGCATTACAGTCATCATCACAGTTTTTTTAATAAATTGTGTCATGCTCATTTCTCCTTAACTTATAAATTACTTGTTTCAACAACGATTACTATAACAAGCAAATTATGGTCAAACCATCGATTCACATGACTATTCAATGGAGTACATGACAATTTTGTCATGTACTAGAAAAGGGCTACTCCTTATAGTGAATAGGAGAGCCCCAAAAACATTATTTTGTTTGTTCTGGAAGTAAATCGTTACCGTGAATGATTAACTTCGATGCTGAGATTAGAATGTCTCTATTTGCCGAATAATAGGGATCTAAAATTTGATAGAAGGCTTCCCATTGGGCAGCAGCCTTTTCATCTTCACCTTTTTGATCTAAGGCATTTGCTTCCTCATAGAGCTGTTTTAATTTTGTGTAATCCGATTCGCTAATGTCAAATTCGATATCTGACATATATTCTTCAAAGGAAACAGGTTTGTAATATGAATTAATTATTTCATAGAATTGATCCCATAACTTGATTGAGAGCTCTTCGTTTTTATCTTTATCTGCTTTTTGAGCTTCCTCATAGAACGCCTTAAGCTTTACGAGATCCTCTTTTGTTATGTCTAAGTCCATATCAGCCATATATTGTTCAAAAGTTAGTGGAGGATATAGCTCTTGGAAGTATGGCTCTAAAATAGTAAAGATTTTATCTATTTTTTCTCCTGCCTCATCTGTTTTATCTTCTTTAGTGAATTTTACCCAGTCATTATAAAGTGCTTTAAGCTGTTCTTTATCTTGTTTTTTGATGACTATGTTTTGCTCAGAAAATGCAGTTTCGTTAATAAAATCTTCAAAAGGCTCAGGCTGCCAATTTGCTAATTCATAAGGTCTTGTAATGTTATTCATGGCCTGATAAACTCGATCCATTTCTTCATAATTCTCTTCTTTTTCTGCTTTTTTCATGTCAGTAAAGAGTTTTTCTAATTGAACTAACTCTTCTTTTGTGACTTCTTTAGGTAAGCTTTTTTTATACACATCAAAAGTATAGAAATCTGAATAATCTTCTACAATGCTTCCTTCAACAGCGATTTCCTGTCCTTCCACTAGCTTCAATTTTTCGATTTGCTTGTCAGAGAATTTGTGTAAGCCAATAAAATAATTTTTGCCGTCAGACCCTTTAATTGAGATGCCATCGCCATCAAAGTACTTAATAGTACCTTTTATTTTTTGTTCTACTTGTATAGTGACTTGTTTAGTTGTATCTACTGAAGTTGCACCAGCTTGAAGCGGGGTCATTACGGCCATTCCTAGTGTTAATGCGGAAGCTAAAATCCATGTTTTCTTAAACGGTTTTTTCATCTTTATTCATTCTCCTTTAGGTTAACTTCTGTTACCAATTATTAGACGTTTTACCAAACAAAAAAGTTTTATCTTTTTAAGAAAAATTTGAAAAGAAATAGTGTTTTTTTTAAGACAAAAGAGCAACTCCTAAAATGGGAATGTCTCTTTTACAAAAAAATAAAAGCGTTGATTTTCACTACAGCGGTCGAGCTGTAGCACTCTAAAAAGATAAAAACCATCGAGCGTGAACTTTTCGATGGTTTTGGTCAATAATTTGAGGCATTTTTAAGTGAGCCTCCTTTATATTTCATCCTGGAAATAAATCTTATAAAATTTTCGATTTGTTGCCTCATCATAGCCAACTTCAATCAGTTCGTCTATTTGATCGATATGCTGAATATTGACTTGAATTTCAATATTGGAATCAAGCTTTATTTTACGTTTGTATTTTTTTTCAGCTTTTTCTAGTGCACTATCAGAAATAACTGTTTCATAAGGTTTGACTGCATTGACGAGGATATCTTTTTGGGTAGCATCCGCTTGATCAAATACGGTTTCGATGTAATGGTCCACTTGAAACTCATCTTCGTTTCTAAAGTAGTCCAATGTTTTATTTAAAAAGCCTAGCTTCTCTGTGTTCGAATAATTCTCTTCTTTTAAAATATACTTTTTGCATTCATTTAGCGCTAAATCTGTATTGTGATAATGTTCATCGGCTGCTTTAATGTTTAAAAATCGTTCCTGCCAGTATACGATATCCTCTTTTCGCTTCGTTTTTATAAAAACAACAGGGGGTTTCTCTTCCCCCATATCTACAATGATGGCCATATTATTAATTTTTTTCACGTTTATGCCATCAACACCATGAATGATCATCTTATTATTGTCATTTTTGACATCTAAAAACATCTCTTTTTCATCAATTTTGACAATGGCAAGGACCTTTTTAACTTCATTTAATAGAAAGCAATTTTCAAACAAGCCAATAAATAGCTCTCCGCTTTTAATATTTGGGTGCTGGGATACACTGTGTAAGTGCTTCGCCATATTTTGAGATTGTTCAAGAAAGCTACTGTCCTGTTCGAATATTTTTTTTGAATAGGTAAAAACTTCATTAAGCGCAGTATCTGTTTCATGGAAAAATTCATATTGCTGCTCAAGCTCTACTTTACTAAATGCAAGCTGTGTAAAGGCTGCTTCTAGCATGAGCTCTGGCTGTATATAATCCTCTTCTCCTAAAATTAGTGTCGTCTCGCTCAAAAAATGGATACTATAGTGAGCTAATTTACTTTCATTAACTTCTAACATTTATTTCACCTTCTAATTTTTCATAGTAGCTAGTATACCATATCTTATTTTCTAAATTTCAATGATTAGAAATAATAAAACGGGATGTAAGGACTTGGAAATTCATGGATTAGAAAACAAAAAATATACCCCAATGTCAGCACTCAGGCATATTGAGGATGATTTTTTGTCATGGGAGGATGTTGATGTTTAGAAGTTTAAAATAGGACTGCTTAGATAAAAATATGTAGTAATTAATTCCTTGTGGATTGGTAAAGAGGGTGATCATCATGTGGGAAAGGGTAATATCCTATATACCACAATGGCAAGTTTTTATGCAGGGTTTTTTAGCATTCGTTATTCCATTTTTGATTTTCAAATTATTTAATGGTTTAATACTTGAAAAAAAGAATAATGGCAAGATCGACATGAAAGAATACACGAATCAAAAGGAAGTAGATCAGCCATCTAGCCAAGAAACAGTTGCCTCACTAACGGGTGATTTTATCAAAGATTTTGAACGAATAAAACAAGAACTTGGGCATAATTGGGATGCCCACTTTAGAGAATTTCACATAGGAAATACTCATATTCGTGCGGCTATTGTTTATCTTGAAGGTCTAGCAGATAAAGGGCAAATCGAAGAGCATATTTTGACTTCGATGATGGAGCGTTTTTCGGACACATCCGCCACTGCTTTAACAGAAAACGGCAACATGCAGAACCTCATGAAAAATAATATACCTATCGGGGATGTACTAGAAGAATCAACGATGCAAGGAATAGTAAGTAAGGTATTAATAGGTTATACAGCTTTATTTGTAGATGGTATGCCTAATGCTTTATTACTTTGTACGATAAATGGCAAGACGCGTAATATAGAGGAGCCTATTTCAGAAGCGGTTGTTAGAGGGCCAAGGGTAGGCTTTACAGAAAGATTAAGTGACAATACAGCTCTTCTAAGACAGCAAGGTGAAAATCAGCAATTATCTATCATTCAGATGAAAGTGGGGAAGAGGGTAAAAAAAGAGTTAGTCATTGCCTATATGGATGAGATAGTGGATCCGGAGTTGGTGGATGAAGTAAAAAATCGGATACAAACAATCGACCTTGATAACCTATTAGAATCGGGCTATATAGAGCAGTTAATTGAAGATAATTTTCTGAGCCCTTTTACACAAGTGCAGAACACGGAGCGTCCTGATCGAGTATATGGGGCATTAATGGAGGGGCGGGTTGCCATTATATTAGATGGCACACCATTTGCTTTAATTGTACCAGTTACAATTAATATGCTACTACAATCTCCGGAAGATTATTATGAACGCTGGTTTGCAAGTTCGCTCATTCGGCTTCTACGATACTTGGCTGCTGCGATAACACTTTTTGGTCCATCCATGTATATTGCTTTTGTGTCGTTCCATCAGGGATTAATCCCAACTAAGCTAGCACTGTCCATGATGTCCACAAGGGAAGGAGTTCCATTTCCAGCGTTAATCGAGGCGCTTATTATGGAGGTAGCCATCGAAATTTTACGAGAAGCTGGACTTCGTTTGCCAAAGCCGATCGGTCCCACAATGGGTATCGTCGGGGGTCTTGTTATTGGAGAAGCAGCTGTACAGGCTGGAATTGTAAGTCCGATTATGGTTATCGTCGTTGCTTTAACCGCTATTTCGTCCTTTGCTATCCCTCAATATAACGCAGGGATTACATTACGAATGCTACGATTTGTTGCTATGTTTTTTGCTGCCATATTTGGTCTTTACGGGGTCATTCTATTTTTCCTTTTCCTGGGCAGTCATTTAGTAAAGCTGAAGAGTTTTGGTGTTCCTTATGTTAGTCCGACTGTCCCATATAGAGCAGGGGATTGGAAAGATTTTATGGTACGTATGCCATTAATGATGATGAAACGCCGACCAAAATTATTACAGCCAAAAGATTCTGTTCGTAAAGGGGAAATACGAGGAAAGGAAAACAGTAGCCATGATTACCAGTCCAAAAGATAACATTACGACGTCCCAAACAATGGTCATTATTATTAATTATATTCTTGCAACTGGCATCCTCACCTTGCCTCGTGCCTCGGTAGAGAAGGTAAAAACGCCAGATGTTTGGATTAGTGTTTTTTTAGGTGGTCTTATCGCCATGATTGCTGGAGTGATTATCGTCAAGCTAAGTCAACAATATCCAGACAAGACATTTTATCAATACAATCAAGATATTGTTGGAAAATGGCTAGGATGGTTGATTAGTGCACTTGTCATTACTTATTTCTTTACGATTTCTGCTTTTGAGGTTCGAATAATGGCTGAAGTAACCTCCCTCTTTTTATTGGAGGGAACACCCACATGGGCTATTATTCTACCTTTCTTATGGGTGGGGCTCTATTTGGTGAGTGGTGGAATTAATTCGATCGGTCGTTTATTCGAAATTATATTTCCCATTACCTTTGTGATTTTCTTACTTGTCGCTTTTTTAAGCTTAGGAATCTTTGAAATCGATAATCTTCGACCAGTTTTAGGGCTGGGAGTCGTTCCGATGCTGAAAGGAATAAAAACGGCGACATTAGCATTTCTAGGTCCTGAGATTATGTTGCTCTTAGTGGCATTTATGTACCCATCTGATAAAAAGAAAGCAGTCAAAGTCGTCTTAGTGGGCATAGCGATTCCATTACTTTTTTATGTTATTACTGTCGTAATGGTGATTGGCGCTCTTTCCATCGAAGGGGTCATGACAAGAACATGGCCAACAATCGAACTCATGCGGAGTTTTGAAATTCCAGGATTAATTTTCGAGCGCTTTGAATCATTTTTACTTGTTATATGGATTATGCAAATTTTCGCCACCTTTACCATTACCTATTATGCTGCCGCTCTAGGGTTAGCTCAGCTTTTTAAAAAAAGTATGCACCCTTTTCTATATGGATTATTACCGATTATTTATATTATCGCGATGACACCCAAAAATATAAATGACCTTTTTAAATTTGGCGATAAGATCGGTCATGCTGCTTTATTTTTATTTGGTGCACTACCCATAACCTTACTCCTTATATCAAAATTGAAGGGCGATAAAACATGAAGAAACTCTATCCATTTTTACGTATTTCTCTAGTAATGATTGTATCTCTCCTACTTACTGGTTGCTGGAGTAGTAAAGAGATTGAGGATTTAGGATTGATTGTTGGTACCTCATTAGATTTAGCAACAGAAGAGGCTACCACTGAGGAACAAAAAGAGGCTAAATATGCTAATAGAACGTTACTCACCGTTACGAATCAAATGGTCACTTCTGAGACAACTGTTACAGGAATGAAAGATGGAACATTACGAGAAAAGGCATATAAAAATGTTTCTGAAACAGGGGATGTTGTTTTGCCTACATTACGAAATATGCTATTAAAGTCTGACAAACATTCATTCGCGGAGCATTCCAAGGTTACCATTATTGGCGAAGAACTTGCCAGCACCATTAACCTGCAACAGCTGTTGGACTTTTTTCTAAGAGAGCTGGAGATACGGCCAAGCGGATTGCTTCTTATTGCTCAGGGGCGGGCAAGTGAGACACTTGAAACAAATGAACCAACGAAAATTCCTGCCTTTCAATTGGTAGAGATGATGGAGGGGAATGAAAGAACAACCAAAATTTTGCCACCTATGACCATTGCAAAATTAGAGGGGAAATTATATTCTGATTCAAGCTTTTTATTACAAAACGTCGTTTCAGAAGATGGAGAAGTAAAATTTGTAGGTGCTGCTGTCATTGATGGGAAAACTAAAAAACTTCGAGGCTTTCTGGATGAAAACGACTTAGGGGGCATTGCATGGATCACGGGGAAAGGGGAAGGGGGGTTAGTAAAGGGGTTTGATAAAGAATCGGATTCACCTATCGTTTATGAAATAATGTCTATGAAAAGTAAAATCATACCAAAAATAGATGGTGATCGTATTTCATTTACAGTGAACATTCAATCGGAAGGAAGAATTGCTGAACATTGGGTACTGTCAGACAAAGCATTTAATAATAAATTTTTAAAAAAAGCAGAGAAAACAATTGAGGAAGAAATTCAACGATTAGTGATGAAAACGTCGGAAAAGCTGCAACAGGAATATCAAACAGATGTTGCAGGATTCGGCAATAAATTAAGAATAAAGTATCCAAAAGAGTGGGAAAAGATAAAAAAGGATTGGGATAAAATATTTAGTGAAGCAGCTATAAAATGTGAAGTTTCCATAACCATCAAGGATTATGGAACGTCAGGTGATTAACGTATTAATCACCTTTTTATTTATTTCTATATATTGGAATTATAGGGAGGATTATAATATTCAATAATGTCTTTGAAAGACTGGTGCCAACTGCCGCAAAGCTGTTACAGAATATGTAGAAGCCGCTAAATATGTTTTAAATTGAACAATCTGAGTTCCTTTAAATAGTTTGTAATTCCTCTTTTTAGGATAGACTTTTATCAAGTGAAAGGAGGAGGTTTCAACATGCTACAGTTTGATTCAAAAATAGTTGGAAAAGAGATAGGCTATGGTTATTTGCGAGATCATATTATTCATCGCGGTTTTACAATTGGTGGGAATTGGGAGTATCATAAAGGGAGCTTCGACGCGGTACTATGGAGAGGCGGCGGCGAAACAATATATTTACGCGTGCCCTTTATCGTAACAGCAGGGGAATTAGACAATGAAGATGCCCAAATTCGATTTCAAAAGCCGTTTGTCATTAAACATGTTGCTAACGTTGGTTTAGATTATGATGAAGGTTCTCTACTGGATGCTACAGGAGCTAGCCAGTTCCAGACACCGCTTGATAAGGATGGGCATATTCATGATAAAAGTAGATGGATTCAGGCGGGTGAACAAGTTGTAGAAGAAAAAGTACTGCCTTTTTTTATCAACTAATTAGATAAATATGTATATTCTTTCGAGCGTTCTTATGTCTTTTATCCTTCCATTTTTGGGAACTTATAATCAAAAATAGAAAATAGAATTGTCGTAAGAATTTACCAACCTTATAATAGTGGTAGCAGACAACTACTATAAGAGGTGAGTTTATGGATAAAATAGCTATAGATGACTTTTATTATTCCTATCTAAAATTACGACAAGAACGACTCATCCATCGAAAAGAAGCTTATCTTAAAGTGCTAGAGCACACAAAAACATTTGGTGAAATAATTATGTTCGAAAGTATAAAAGTAAGTAAAAGAGACGTCTAGGGCGACGTCTTTTTCTATTTCAAAAAATAGTATTATTTTTATGACAGAAAAGGAGGAAACAAAATGAGGCGAATGATTCCGATTTTACTGCTAGTCATTTTTCTATGTTTGGGCTGTACATCTACAGAGGGGAAGGATGAACGGAAGGTCATACAAGAGGAACCCTTAAAAGTCACTCCAAACGTTGAAGTAATAGCAGAGCAATTACATACACCATGGTCTATTGAAAAGAGTGATACAGCGTTATATGTAGCAGAAAGACCAGGGAATATTGTGAAGATTACGGAAGATGTAGTTGAAAGACAACAGGTTTTATTAAAGAAGGATTTGTCGTCAGCTCCAGAAGCAGGTCTCCTAGGATTTGTGTTAGCTCCTGATTTTACAACAACATATATTGCTTATGCGTACTATACGTATGAAGAGGAATCAGCGCAATTTAATCGGGTTGTGACATTAACGTTAATCGATAATAAGTGGCAGGAAACGGATCTCCTAATTGATCGAATACAGAGTGGTACATATCATCATGGTGGACGTTTAAAAATAGGTCCCGATAGCAAATTGTATGTTACTGTGGGCGATGCAACCCAGCCATCTTTAGCACAGGATTTAGATGCGTTGGAAGGAAAAATTTTACGTCTCAATTTGGATGGTTCCATACCGAATGATAATCCCTTTCCTCGTTCTTATGTGTATAGCTATGGGCATCGAAATCCGCAGGGATTAGCATGGGCAACGGATGGTACGATGTACGCAAGCGAACATGGCAATGCAGCAAATGACGAAATCAACGTGATTGAAAAAGGGAAGAATTATGGTTGGCCGCTCATGGAGGGAACAGACAAACAGCAACGAATGGTTACACCTCTATTTACTTCAGGCCCATCAAAAACGTGGGCACCCTCTGGCATAACCGTAGTGAATGATCGATTATATGTTGCGGCACTAAGGGGGACAGCGGTGCTAACATTTGATATGAGCAAGCATAAACAAGATGTACTATTATCAGATTTCGGAAGAATACGAGATGTCTTTATGGATGATAGCTATTTGTACTTTATCAGCAATAATACGGATGGACGTGGCAATCCACAACCCGATGACGATAAACTATACAGAACACCGTTATGATATAATATTTGTGAAAACATGGAATGCCATGTTGAAGGGAGAGGACTAATATGGCTAATTATCTAAAAATCGCAGTAGCAATTGATTTCTCAGAACAATCATTGAAGGCTTTAGAAAGAGCGAGTCAATTAGCGATGCAACACAATGCTACTTTGCAACTAGTGAATGTGATTGATACAAAATCTTTTGGTGCGGTGTCAGCCTATGATTTAAAATATGCAGAGGAATTGAAGAAAGAAAACAAGAGCAAAATGGCAAGCTTGGAAGAGCAAGTGGTTCAGACCGGTGTTCAAAGCGTAGAGTCAGTTGTAGAAACGGGTTCGCCAAAGGGGATTTTGACACAGCTTACGAATGTTGATTTGATTGTATGTGGAGCAACAGGTTTAAATCGAATGGAAAAAATGATGCTAGGGTCTGTAGCAGAAAAAGTAGTACGTCATGCTCATTGTGATGTATTAATCGTTCGATAATTTTACGGAAATCTTCGTCATATTTATATGGATAATAACACAACAAACCTGCTTGTCATCTATATACAAGCAGGTTTATTTTTTATTCGATTGTTTGTGCGTTATCTACTATGTTTTGAGGAATATCAATTGTTTTAAGGTGATTGAAATCAGTATAAGTAACGACTGATTTTGTATTCATTAACAATTCATCACCTTCTACTGCCATTTTCAAATCAAAATTCATATCCATTTTGTTTGTATCGAAAGTCTTTTTATCGATGTGTAGCACATAGTTGATTTTTTCAATTGTTAGTTGATCCATAGGGTTTTCTTCTAATCCCATATCCTGCATTGATTTATTAATCTCAGAATCAATTAGCTCTTTAAATTTATCACCTTTTGCTTCTAATGTAAGGACATATTCTTTATCAGTTTGTTCAAATGTAAAATCTTTGATGAACTTTTTAAGTTGTTCTAACTGTTCCTTTGCATCAGCAGAAGCAGCTGTTTGATCTAAAATAGCATCAAAATTCTCATCAGGAAGTTTTAACCAACTGTCTGTAGTCACATCTTTCATGAAAAGGCCAGCGTCTTTTTTCATATACATTTCAATAGGCATGTCCGTTGTTTCTTGGCCTTCACTCATCATATCTGGCATTGACATTGAGCCTGATAAATGCATAGCAAGTGGATCAACGATAATGTCCATTTCCATTTTAGAGTTGATAGAGAATTCCATAGCCTCTTCGCCAGCTCCAACCTTTGTTACCTGTGTCATGTCCATATTAGCACTAGCACTTTTAATATCAGCCTGGCGATCCACTGCTTTGTCATACACTTGTTCTAAAGTGAGTTTGCTTTTTTCGGTTGTGTCTTTCGTAGGTGTGGCACTTGAATTACAAGCAGCAAGCGTTAATGCTAGTGTTCCTACTGCTAATACTTTAAAAATCTTCTTCATTACTTTCATCTCCTATTCTTGGTAAAAAACACTATCTACTAGTATACGCCCAAGAAAAGGAAAAGTTTCGTTATTTTATAAAATGAATCTAATTCCTTAGTAATAAAACAATAATCTTGCAACAACGACCAGTGACAAGCATGAAAATTATTAAAAAAGCTGTCACTGACCAATCGAATAATGCGAAAGGCCGTGACAGCTTTTAGAGGAGCTTTTCTTCAACAAGCTCGAAAATATCTAAATGAAATTAATTACTTAGTAACCCCAGATCATGGCGAACAATGTACCAATGATTGTTACAACACCTACAAATACTGAATATAAAATCGTTGTATATAACGTTTTCTTATCTTCAGATTCACCGATGTGCATAAATAACACTAATTGTACAGTTGCTTGTGCAAGGGCAGTGACAAGTAAAATAGCGAATGCCATTTTATAACTCATATCAAAGGTTACAACGGCTAAAGCGACAAGTGTCAGTAATAGTGAGAAGCCGAAGCCCATGACATGTTGTTTTGGGAATAATTCCTTCATCAGCTAATCAGTCCTTTCAAATAGACGAAGCTGAAGATGAAAATCCAAACAACGTCTAGGAAATGCCAGTACAATGAGAAGATAAACGCTTTGTTCGCTGTTTGTGGATTTAAACCACGTTTAGCTACTTGGATAATGATAGCTAGTCCCCAGAAGAAACCAAATGTTACGTGGGCACCGTGTGTTCCAAGTAAAGTCATTAATGATGACAAGAATGCGCTTGTTTGAATTGTCGCACCTTCATGTACATAAGTGATGAACTCATCAATCTCAATAGCTAAGAAACCTAGTCCAAGTAAAAGGGTAATGATGAAGAAAGTCATCATTGCCTTTTTACGACCAATACGCATTGCATGAACACCCAGACCAATGGTGAAACTACTTGTTAATAATAAGAATGTTTCCCATAGTACTGGTGTTAACTCAAAGATTTCGGCACCATTCGGGCCATTACCTGTCCGTGTGTGAAGTGTGAAATACACAGTAAACAATGTGGCAAATAACACGATCTCGGCGCCAAGGAATATCCAGAAACCAAAGATTTTTAGGCGATTTTCCTCTGTACTATATTCTAATGGAAGTGAAGAATCGATTTTCATATTATTTATCACCTCTCAAGCTTTTCTCAGTTGCCATAACTTCCTCAACTGAAATATAACGACCATGGTCTTTTTCGAAAGAACGATGGATCATGAAGCCAAATACACCAAGCATACTAATGATGGCTGGAACCCATAGATTAAATACAGCGAAGAATGCTGCAAGGAAGAAGAATCCACTCATCCAGAATGGTGTGCCTGTATTATTTGGCATGTGAATTTTTTCAATTTTACCTGCTGTAATATCGCGACCTTCTTTTTTCGCGAACCAGAACTCATCTAAGCGAGTAACAGTTGGAACTACTGCAAAGTTGTATTCTGGTACTGGAGAATGAGTAGCCCATTCAAGTGTACGACCATCCCATACATCTGCCTTTTCATTGCGAGGCATATGTTTCCAGCTGTAGTAGATATTATAAACGATCAACGCAAAGCCGACTGCAAGTCCTAAAGCACCAACGAATGATAACATGTTCAATGGTCCATAGCCTGTTGATTCTGAGTAAGTGTACATACGACGAGCATAGCCATCTAAACCTAAAATGAATAATGGGAAGAATGTTACATTGAAGCTGATTGCAATAAACCAGAACGCAGTTTTCCCTAATTTTTCATTTAAACGGAAACCGAACATTTTTGGCCACCAGTAGTGATAACCTGCAAGTACACCGAATACTGTACCTGGAATTAAAACGTAGTGGAAGTGGGCAACTAGGAACATCGTATTATGATATTGATAGTCAGCACTTGCCATCGCTAACATTACCCCTGTAACCCCACCAATTGTGAAAATTGGAATAAAGCCAAGTGCATAAAGCATCGGTGTTGTAAATTGAATTTTCCCGTGCCTCATCGTCAGTAGCCAGTTAAATATTTTAACACCAGTAGGAACGGCGATTGCCATTGTCGTAATAGAGAATACGCTGTTTACCATTACCCCGTGACCCATTGTATAGAAGTGGTGAGCCCAAACTAAGAATGATAGTAAAGAAATGACAACCATACTCATAACCATTGATTTATAACCATACAAGTTTTTACGTGCAAATGTTGCAATGATTTCTGAGAAAATACCGAAAGCAGGTAGAATAACGATATAAACTTCAGGATGTCCCCAAACCCAGAATAGGTTGGCCCAAAGCATATCCATACCGCCGTCTTGCATAGCAAAGAATTTTGTACCGAATTGACGGTCTAACATCATAAGAGCAAGCGCTACAGTTAATACTGGGAATGCGAATACAATAATTACGTTTGTAATTAAAATCGACCACGTAAACATTGGCATTTTCATTAATTTCATACCAGGTGCACGCATTTTAATAATGGTCGTGATGAAGTTAACACCTGTCATCAATGTACCAATACCTGATAATTGAAGTGCTAAAGAATAATAGTTATTCCCTACAGTCGGACTAAAATCCGTACTTGCAAGTGGGAAGTAGGCTGTCCAACCAGCATCTGGCGAACCACCGATAATGAATGATAAGTTTAATAAACCCGCACCTGCTGCAAATAACCAAAAGCTGACAGCATTTAGACGTGGGAAAGCAACGTCACGTGCACCGATTTGAAGGGGGATGACAATGTTCATTAAACCAATAACAAATGGCATAGCCATAAATAAAATCATTAATAAACCGTGTGTTGTAAAAATCTCATTATAATGTTGTGCATCAAGAAGTCCGTTATCCGGAACTGCTGTTTGTGCACGCATTAACAGTGCATCGATACCACCGCGGAATAGCATTAATAATGCTACAGCGATATACATAATCCCGATTTTTTTATGGTCAACAGTTGATAGCCAGTTTTTGTAGAAATAGCCCCATTTTTTGAAATAAGTAAGGCCAGCTACGATAACGACTGCTCCAACTACGATACTAATAGCTGCCGCTAAAATCATCGGTTCTTGCATTGGATGGAATAATTCTTCCATACTCATTGGATGCGCTCCTTTCAAAATTAAAAAATTAATATTCTACTCGTTCAAGTTAAATGTAAATTAATGACCTGAATGTTCATTATTCATATCTTCTTCAGACATGTCACCATGATCCATGTCACCCATTTTCATGTTTTTACCATGTTCCATTGGGGCAGGGCTGAATTCTAAGTGTGTAGATGAGAAGCTTTGGCGACCAACATGCTCAGCCTTTAAAAGCTCATCAAATTTTTCTTCTGTTAATGGTTTTTCTTTTGCTTTAACATCAGCTACCCATTTGTCGAAGTCTTCTTGTGTCATAGATTGTGCTTCAAATTCCATTTCTGCAAATCCGCGTCCATTGAAGTTAGAGTTACGTCCCATGAATGAACCCACCTCATCTGCAGCAAGGTGAATGGTTGTTAACATATCACTCATGGCATATTTTTGACCTGCTAATTGAGGAATCCAGAAACTTGTGATCGGACCAAATGAGTATAATTTAAACTCAATTGGACGATCCACTGGAATGTTGACATAGTTAACTGTTTCAACACCTTCTTCAGGGTAACTAAAATGCCATTTCCAGTTTGATGATGAAGCATAAATTACTAAAGGTTCTTTATCGTCATATCCTGCTGGCTGAGCCTCTACAGTAGATGTTGTTCTTACAGTTACAACGGCCAAGAATGCAACAATAATAATTGGAATTACTGTCCATGTGATTTCTAGAAGATGGCTACCCTCTTCATGAGGTGGCTCATAATCAGCAGCTGTTTTAGATGCACGATATTTAGTTAGCATAAAGGCTAAAAGCACATACACGACTAGTAATATAAAGGCCATTGTAATAATGGATAAAATAATTGTGTTTGATAATGTTTCGGCATTTGGCCCTTTAGGATTGAACACTGTTAATGGCTCACATCCAGAAAGAAGTGCAAGAGCACCCAATGCTACAAACATTAAACTTAATTTTTTCTTCATGTTTGACTCCTTTCTATAGAACGGCTATTCATAAAATTCATGTGTTTTTTGTCAGTTCACATTTATAAATAGTGGATACTGAGGTCACCTCTTTTATCTTGGCGTACCAATCAACAACTTAAGAATTTACAATGGCATGGTTCAATATGAAACATAAATCTTGAAGTTGATTGGTCTAATGCAAGCGTTAGCAAAATCAATGATTTGTGCAATCGTTTCACATACGTACATGTCTATAACGATTGTCACATCTTGTCGTTGTTTGCACATTGGATTATACGCCCAGTTTTTAAGAAAAAACATAATTTTGTTATGAAAAAGATAGTAAAGATACATTGAATTTGAACATTTTTTGAACAAAAATCGTTATTTTAGTATTGGTATTTTAAGGTTTTGTTCATTAAACACTGTGGAAACGTTGAAAACACTGGATTCTTCATGTTTAACTAAGTAAATAGTTTTTTTTATGAAAAATTGCATTTCACATTTTGGACGCTGTTTTGTAATAAAATCAGTATCTCATCGGGCATAATAATGTTTTTTATTTGCCTTTTTTATATAAAAGGAGTAGCTAAAGAGTCTTTGTATGGAAACATTAGGATGAACTATCAATGAAAGGAATGATTGAAAAGGGAATAAATGGGGAGTGTTATTAATTATGTTAATATAACAAATAGTTTTCTTGATTATACATAAATTTACATATTCATATTCTGTTTGAAAAACAAAAAGCAAACTAAGAAAAGTCTTAGTTTGCTAGTATGGTAGAAATTTTTCATGTTTTTGAGAAAGAAACGTATTGAATCAGCATTTTTTAGTCAGTCACCAAGCTTTAGCCATTTGGCTACTTGTCCATAAATTGTATTTTGTAATTGAGGGGCTTTATTATTCATTTTTAAAGAAAAATATAATGTCTTCATGAAGTTTAATGTACAAGTACGCCCACTAAAAAAGCTTTCGTTATAACCTTGAGTCATTAAATGCATTTCAAATTTGTCAAAGGCTTGTTCAACAAATTCAATCAAAGCTTTCTCCGAGTAATTTTGTTGTAATAAAGCATCTACGATGTTAATTAATCGCTCTTCTTCATCGTTAACATAGACTGTACCTTTCCAAGTGGCAAGCTTTAGTGCATGTAAAATGGACGGAGCATATTGCAAATCGAATTTTGGGTGTTTAATGGTCATGGCGGCTAAATCAGCTCCATGTGAAATACTATGTGCCCATCCTTTATCCTGTACGTAACCTCTTGTATCTTGCTCTAATAATAGATAACGTCCAATTTTTTTAAAAAACGGTTGCAACTCATCGTCCTTTAAAACAAGCATCTCGGCATCCTTTGCAAGCAAACCTGCAATAAGCAATGCAGAGAATGACCTAGTAAAGACACTGTCTGTTGGCGCTTCTCCGATATGTAAATATAAGGAGTTATCACTAGTTGCTGTTTCAAATAAAAATTGTAATTGTTGTGTGCTTAATAAATTATCACTCAGTAAATTAATAAACGTACGATAAATTAAATGATCGCGCAATTCAGCATCAGTTGAGCCAATATGAATCATCATTTCCTGTAAGAGCCATTCTCCTTTGTCCTTCATCATTGCCTGACGTTCATGCAGTGTCATGGTAGAAAAAGATTGTAGTGTTTCTTTTAAATTCATATTTAAATGTGCCTCCATCATAAGGATTGTTCTATTATTATAGCTCTTTTTTTAAGCAAATCGACCAATTTGCAATCCTGATGGACGGTAAGTATACAAATACTTTAATGTTGAGAGTTGCTATAATATTATTTCCAGAAGCTATAGAAAGTTGTTATGATAGAAACGCAACAAAATGGAAATGCTTAAATAGGAGTAACAAAAAAAGACATACCGATGAAGTATGTCTATCTCTACCTATATTATGGCGGCTGACTTTATACCGATTGGCCACTCAATCAGTGAGTGTTGGTTTGTCTTCAGCTCAACGAGAATATTGGTATTTTTTATAGCATCAATAAGCCATTCACTGTAATGACGATTCGGCTCAGGATGTTGTAAAATTTGATGCATATCTTTTTTGTCAACATGTAACAGTTTGTCATTACATTCAATATTTACTTTTTGAGGAATTATGGAAAGAGTTTCATTTTGATGTCCAATTGCAATAGAACCGGGGATTGTTCCAAGAATACGTAAAAGATAAGTGCTAGCCTCTTGCGTGTAAACATCAATTTTTGTACGTGTTAAAAATTCAAATTCAATCGGACTATCTTGAGTAGGTCCGTCCGCTGTAGAAAATGAAATGACTTTAATCGATAATGCCTCGAATGCAGGTGAGATACAATGGTCAAATTCTGTGATTGTATCTAGTAATTGCATGTATTCCACTCCTTGTTAAGAACTTGATTTTCTGGATGCAGACAACCGTGTAGAAAGTCTGCAAGTTGTAATAGATTTTCGACTAATGTAATTATAATACATTTTATTACAAAATATGAATGTAAAAACAATTATTTTTGTAAAAAATAAGAAACTTGTGGATATTTTTAGTAAATAATTGAAAAGAAGAATAGAACGGAGGAGGTGAGGGGAATGACAAAACGTAAGCGTCATGTCATTAAACATGACAATATTGTTGTTTTTCCAGGAGCTGTCCAAACATTAATACGTGAAGGGCATATGTTTGCAGAAAATTATCAATATGAGAAAGCTATTGCAAGTTTTGAAAAGGCCTTTATTTATGAAACGGGTGATGAATTTGCACTTAGTGCTTATGCCTTTGCTCTATACGAGTTAAAGGATTATGACAAAGCGAAAGGTGTTTGTGAACAGCTTTTTGCCATGGGGACAACCATGTATGTGGAAGTCATGGAATTGTACATTACAATTTGTATGCAGCTGAAGGAATACCATCAAGTAGAGACGTTAATCACAACCCTCCTTGAGGAAAGCGTACTGCCAAGTGATCAAGTGGAGAAATTTGAACGATTAAAAAACCTTAATAGAGAAGTATCTAAAAATCTTGAAAAAAAAGAAAATGTGCAACAGTTTATTGAGGAGCAGGAATATGAACTAGAAAAATTCAGTGCACTAACAGCCAATGAGCAATCTATAAAATTACATCGTCTGATGGATACCAATGTAAGGCAATTAAAAACGGCATTGCAAGAAATTATTGAAAGTTCGACCGTTCATCCTTTTGTCCAGAGCTTGGCTTTAATCTTATTAGTTGAACAGGAAGTTTCAATGGATATTATGGTTTCGAAATTAGGGCATTCAAAAACGATAAACCCAGCACAACTATCGTTACCTAATCAATTACCACAATATGGTGAAATAAAAAATATAATTGAAGATAAGTTGGCACAAGACCCAACGACGTTAGAAATGGTACAATATTTAATGGCGAAACATGCTATTGTCACATTTCCCTTTGAATGGCATCCTTTTGTGGCAGAGGATGTAGCCTATAGTTATATAGATTTTGTATCATCAATGCTAGGAAATGTGAAAGAAATGGATGATGAAATCGTAGACTTTTTACAAATGTTAGAAAAGCTAACAGAACTACATTAGGCATGAAAAAAGTTGAAACTATACACATCTATGTTATACTAAAATGGTTGTCAAAATCGTAGTTACGAATGAATTGTCTAACATCCTAAACTTGATTATTTATTTGGAGGTATTTATACATGTCAGCAAAATGGGAAAAACAAGAAGGTAATATCGGTACTCTTACAATTGAAGTACCAGCTGCAGAAGTAGATGCAGCAATGGACCAAGCGTTCAAAAAAGTTGTAAAACAAATTAATGTACCAGGTTTCCGTAAAGGTAAAATGCCTCGTAAAATGTTTGAACAGCGTTTTGGTATCGAATCTTTATACCAAGATGCATTAGAAATTATCGTTCCTGATTCTTATGCAAAGGCAATCGATGAAGCTGGAATTATGCCAGTTGATTACCCAGAAATCGCAGGTACAGAAAACTTTGTACATGGTCAAGATTTCTCATTCACTGCACAAGTAACAGTTAAACCAGAACCAAAACTAGGTGACTACAAAGGTCTAGAAGTAGCTAAGCTTCCAGTTGAAGTAACTGATGAAGAAGTAGATGCTCAAATTCAAGAGCAATTAGCTCGTAAAGCTGAACTAGAAATTAAAGAAGATGAAGCAATCGTTGAAGGCGATACAGCAGTAATTGATTTCGAAGGTTTCGTAGGTGACGAAGCTTTTGAAGGTGGTAAAGGTGAAGACTACCCACTAGAAATCGGTTCAGGTTCTTTCATTCCTGGTTTTGAAGAGCAATTAACTGGTGTGAAAGCTGGCGAATCTAAAGATGTAGTTGTTACATTCCCAGAAGAATACCATGCGGCTGAATTAGCAGGTAAAGAAGCTACTTTCAAAGTAACAGTGAAAGAAGTTAAAACAAAAGTTCTTCCTGAATTAAATGATGAATTCGCAAAAGAATTAGATTCAGAAGTGGAAAGCGTAGAAGCTTTACGCGCTAAAATTAAAGAACAAACTGCAGCACAAAAGGTAGCTGAATCTGATGCAGCTCTTCGTGATGAGCTAGTAGAAAAAGCTTCTGAAAATGCTGAGTTTGAAGTACCAGCAGGTATGATTAACTCTGAAACTGATCGTATGTTACAAGAGTTTGGCCAACGTCTACAAACACAAGGTATGAACTTAGATTTATACTACCAATTCTCTGGTCAATCAGAAGAAGATTTACGTGGTCAAATGAAAGAAGAAGCAGAAAGCCGTGTACGTGTATCTTTAACACTAGAAGCGATTGCTGAAGCTGAAAAAATTGAAGCAACTGAAGCTGATATTGAAGCAGAATTAGAAAAAATGGCTGCTCAATTCAACATGACTAAAGAGCAAATCACAGGTGCTTTAGGTGGTACGGCAGTACTTGAAAACGACATCAAAATCCAAAAAACAGTTGAGTTTTTAGTAGAAAACGCTAAAATTACTGAATAAGATTTTATGTAATTAGATAGCTAAAAAAAACAAGGTACGGCATTAAACCGTGCCTTGTTTTATCACATCAACTAAAAATCAGTCCCCTTAAAGTTTAGTACGACTCACTTTACACTTCACATACATAGTATTGTTTTTATTTTTACACGATGCTCATTTAACTTCATTCTGTAAGATCATAAGGACATTAACAATCAACATATCTTCGAATGAACAAAGCCTTTGTAGATGAATGTAGTAGATTTATAAATAAAAAGCTATGTAGCTGATCGAGAAATCAGTAGTTGATGACAGCTTGAATCTTATGTGTCAGTAGTGAAGAACCGAGACCTTAGGTAACGAAAGGTTACGCAAATGGGTTCCTGAAAAATATGCTGCAGACGGCGAAGGAAGTAAACAACATGACGTTATAATCTACTTGCATGAATGCGAAGGCGTAAATGATGCAGACAATTTATTTGATAAAGGTTCAATAATCTTGTAAGATTGTTGCTTGAATAGGGGTGAAACATATTGTTCAAATTTAATGATGAAAAAGGCAATTTAAAATGCTCATTCTGTGGAAAACCACAAGAACAAGTACGTAAATTAGTAGCAGGTCCTGGTGTGTATATTTGTGATGAGTGTATTGAGCTTTGTTCAGAAATCGTTGTTGAGGAACTAGGTGTAGAAGAGGAAATCGAATTTCAAGATATTCCAAAACCAAAAGAGATTCTAACGATTTTAGATGAGTATGTAATTGGACAAGAGCGTGCTAAAAAAGCATTAGCAGTTGCGGTTTATAATCACTATAAACGCATCAATACAAACAGTAAAATTGATGATGTAGAATTGGCAAAATCGAACATTGTGTTAATCGGCCCAACTGGTAGCGGTAAAACTTTATTAGCTCAAACGTTAGCACGTATATTAAATGTTCCATTCGCCATCGCGGATGCTACTTCATTAACTGAAGCAGGATATGTTGGTGAGGACGTTGAAAATATTTTATTAAAGCTAATCCAATCAGCAGATTATGATATCGAACGCGCTGAAAAAGGTATTATCTATATTGATGAAATTGATAAAGTTGCACGTAAGTCAGAAAACCCATCCATTACACGTGATGTTTCTGGCGAAGGTGTTCAACAAGCACTTCTTAAAATTTTAGAAGGAACTGTTGCAAGTGTTCCACCACAAGGTGGCCGAAAACATCCTCATCAAGAGTTTTTACAAATCGATACAACCAATATTCTATTCATTGTAGGTGGAGCATTCGATGGTATTGAATCCATCATTAAACGTCGCCAAGGTGAAAAAATAATTGGATTTGGATCAGATCCGAATATAGTGGACGTAGATGAAGGTTCTATCATGTCTAAGCTGATTCCTGAGGATTTACTGAAATTTGGTCTAATACCAGAGTTCATTGGTCGATTACCAGTACTAGCTAGCCTAGAGCAATTAAATGAAGCTGCACTTGTACAAATTTTGACGGAGCCTAAAAATGCACTAGCTAAGCAATATCAGAAAATGCTTGAACTAGACGGTGTTGAGCTTGAGTTTGATGAAGGTGCGCTTGCGGAAATTGCGAAGGAAGCAATCGAGCGTAAAACAGGTGCACGTGGTCTTCGTTCAATAATTGAGTCAACGATGCTTGATGTAATGTACGAACTGCCTTCACGTGAAGACGTAAAAAAATGTATCATTACTGCAAAAACAATTACGGATAAAGAAAAACCGAAATTGCTTCTTGAAGATGGCACTGAACTCGATGAAGGTAGCGACACAAAAACTTCAGCATAGCGTATAGAATTGGCTGTCTACCGTTATGAGATAAAGAGTAATTAGCTGACTTCGATTGTGCAATGTTCGCACATATCGACAGTCAGCTTTTTATTCATTCTTACATATTGGCCAACTGACTTGTAGAAATTTTTGGCTCGTTTCAATAACTAGTGTGAATCAGTTTTTTAAACACATACTAGTAGCGCGGGAATTGAACATGAAAATTTTGACGGAGGTGAATACCCGCATGGTAACTATACAAAAAACAACAAATGTACCATTATTACCTTTACGTGGACTTTTAGTATTCCCATCGATGGTGTTACATATTGATGTGGGTAGAAATCGTTCTGTAGCGGCGCTAGAACAGGCAATGTTAGAGGACCAGATGATTTTATTGGTAACACAAAAGGAAATGCACGATGAACAGCCAGAAGAACAAGATTTATATGCGATTGGTACAATGGCTTATGTCAAACAAATGTTAAAATTACCAAATGGTACGTTGCGAATTTTAGTTGAAGGAGTTGCGCGTGCTTCTTGGAAAAACTATCATGCGCTAGAAAATTATACATTGGTTGATATTGATGTAAAAGAGGATTTGTTGGATAAGGATGTGGAAACGCAAGCTTTAATGCGTACACTCTTAACGTATTTTGAAAAATATGCCAAATCATCTAATAAAATAACAGCCGAAACCATCAACACTGTTGCAGATATTGAGGAACCTGGACGTTTAGCAGATATTATTGCATCACATTTGCCTTTTAAAATTGCAGATAAGCAAGAAGTATTGGAAATGCTAAATGTAAAAAAACGACTAGATCACTTAATTATTCGTTTGCATGATGAGCAAGAAGTACTCGATCTGGAAAAGAAGATTAATTCAAAAGTAAAGCAATCGATGGAGCGCACGCAAAAAGAGTACTATTTACGTGAACAGATGAAGGCTATCCAAACAGAGCTTGGCGATCGTGAAGGAAAAACGGGTGAAGTAGCCGAATTACGAAAATCCATTGATGAGTCTGGGATGCCAGAGTCGACAAAAGAAGTGGCACTAAAAGAATTAGATAGATATGAAAAAATTCCAAGTGCTAGTGCCGAGAGTGGCGTTATCCGAAATTACATCGATTGGCTCATTTCATTACCTTGGACAAATGCAACTGAGGATCGTATGAGTATCGATCATGCTGAGAACATTTTGAATCGTGATCATGCTGGCTTAGAAAAAGTTAAAGAAAGGGTTCTTGAATATTTAGCTGTACGTCAGTTGAAAAATTCACTTCGTGGCCCAATACTTTGCTTAGCGGGACCACCAGGGGTGGGGAAAACTTCATTAGCTCGCTCCATCGCGGAAAGCTTAGATCGTAAATTTATTCGTATTTCATTAGGTGGGGTTCGTGATGAATCTGAAATTCGTGGGCACCGTCGTACGTATGTCGGCGCTATGCCAGGTCGTATTATCCAAGGAATGAAAAAGGCTGGTACCATTAACCCGGTATTTTTATTAGATGAAATTGATAAAATGTCTAATGACTTCAGAGGAGATCCTGCAGCAGCAATGCTAGAAGTTTTAGACCCTGCGCAAAACAATACATTTAGTGATCACTATATCGAGGAAACATATGATTTATCTAATGTCCTATTTATTGCCACTGCCAATGATTTAAGTAGTATTCCAGGGCCATTGTTAGATCGTATGGAAGTAATTTCTATAGCGGGCTATACAGAAATTGAAAAAGCGCAAATTACAAATAATCATTTAATTCCTAAGCAATTGAAAGAACACGGTTTGAAAAAGACACAAGTTGTTATTAAAGATGAAGCAGTAATTGATATAATACGTTATTATACACGTGAGGCTGGGGTACGTGGTTTAGAACGTCAAATTGCTACGCTATGTCGTAAAATTGCCAAAATAATTGTCTCTGGTGAGAAAAAACGAGTGACGGTTAGCTCAAAATCCTTACAAGAATTGCTTGGTAAACACCGTTTCCGTTATGGACAGGCTGAAAAGGAAAATCAAGTAGGGGTTGCAACTGGTCTTGCTTACACAACAGTTGGTGGCGACACGTTACAAATTGAAGTATCCTTAACCCCTGGAAAAGGCAAATTGCAACTAACAGGTAAGCTGGGAGATGTCATGAAGGAATCAGCTCAAACTGCTTTATCCTATGTTCGAACAAAAATGGAGCAGCTTCAAGTAGATCCAGAATACTTTGATACACATGATATTCATATTCATGTTCCAGAAGGTGCTGTCCCTAAAGATGGACCATCTGCAGGTATTACAATGGCAACAGCCATTGTCTCTGCAATTCTTAACCGACCGATTCGCAGGGAAGTAGGGATGACAGGCGAGATCACATTACGTGGTCGAGTACTACCTATAGGTGGTTTGAAAGAAAAAACATTAAGTGCTCATCGTGCAGGATTAACGACTATTATTTGTCCAAAGGATAATGAACGCGATATAGAAGATATTCCTGACAGTGTCCGTGAGCAACTTACATTTAAACTAGTGTCATCGGCAGATGAAGTATTAGCCTATGCACTGGACGGAGGTATTTAGAAAAATGAAAGTCCATAATGTCGAAATGGTCATTAGTGCGGTAAGACCAGACCAATATCCAGAAGATGGACTGCCAGAATTTGCATTAGCTGGTCGTTCAAATGTAGGGAAATCTTCCTTCATTAATCGAATGATCGGACGTAAAGCTTTAGCGCGTATTTCGTCAAAACCAGGTAAGACACAAACACTTAACTTCTATAAAATCGAAGAACAATTATTTTTTGTAGACGTTCCAGGTTATGGTTATGCTAAGGTTTCGAAATCAGAGCGTGAAGCGTGGGGAAAAATGATTGAGCGTTACTTTACAGGGCGCCAAGAATTAAAAGCAGTTGTACAAATTGTTGATTTGCGTCATCCTCCAACGGCAGATGATCGCATGATGTATGATTTTTTAAAGCATTATAATATTCCTTGCATTGTGATTGCAACAAAGGCAGATAAAATTCCAAAAGGTAAATGGGATAAGCATAAAAAAATTGTCAAAGAGACATTGGAGATGGAAAAAAATGATCCACTTATTGTCTTTTCTTCAGAATCAGGCCTTGGTTTTGAAGAGGCTTGGCGAACTATCGAAAATAGAATGTAAAAAAAAGCATCTATTGGTTCTATTGATTAGGACTGTAGATGCTTTTTATTTTTGTATAAGGTATGGAGAGAAAGTTGGAGAATATACTTGAGAAATTAAATATTTGACCGATAAGGTAGATAGGAGGTGGACTGTATGGATATAGCAGCTTTATCGATGGCAATGAATCAAGCAACACTTATGCAAAATGTATCTTTAGCTGTAACAAAACAAGCGATGGAGATGCAACAGCAAAACACAGAACAATTAGTTGAAATGTTAGATGCTCCACATCCGACAGCTGGACATACAATTGATGTTCAGGTCTGAGCAGGAAAGGTAGCTTTAATTGAAAGCTACCTCTACTTTTAAAAATTAACGGGTAGCGATAGAAATTGTAACTTTATGAATGAGAAAAACTACCAATAATACGATATACTATTCATGACTAAATTTTAGCAAGGAGGCAGCAGTTTTGAAAAAGTATTCATACATACTATCGATTATGTTACTAATGGTTCTAGTTTTTTCCTTTAACCAAACAGCTAAGGCAGCCCAACTAGTGACTGGTACCTTTGTCGATGTAACATATTCAGAATATACAAAACCAGATGGCACGATTGAAAAGCAGCTTAGTAAAGTGACATTGCAAAATGATCGAGGGCGTACTGTAACCTACAATATCAATAAGAACACTCGATTATTTATTAATAATACGTCCACAACTATAGAAGGTTTTAAACTGGGTATGGAAGTGGAAGCTGACATATCTTTAAGAAGTGTGGTGGAACTACGAGGGAAATCAAATTTACCAACAGAAACGAATGTTCCATCGACTGGAGGCAACAGTACAACAATTGCTGGTGTTGTAACGAGTATTGATCCTAATGGATTATTTATTATGGTAAAACCAGATGTTGGTGCAGAATCTATCTATTATATAAATAAAGAAACCGTTTATCAAAAAAGCTCATCAGCAACAGATATCAGTGCACTGTATGTTGGAGATCGAATTAAATTGAGCTTGAAGAATAAAAATACTTCTATCGTTACTAAAATAGCGATAAGTGAAACGGGTACTCTAGTAGAAAACCTATATAAAGGCGAAATACAAGCGGTAAACCCTAATGCCAATAAATTAACTGTCAAAAATCAACATGCTTTTGTTAACTGGCAGTTTGGCTCTAAAATTACTACAGACCTTTCAACGATGCCTTTTACTTCCAAGGTGCCAATATATGTTGGAAATACTAAAGTAGAGAAGGGTCAACTTAAAAATTATATTGGTAGTGAAGCATACTACGCGACTGTAAAACAATTTGGAAAAGAAGTTATAGAGAAAATTGTAGTATTAAAAAACAATGAACGCACTTATTATGAACCAATGCTATCTGTGGATACAGATTACAAACTGTTAAAGCTTAAAACAGCGGGTTCAATGTATTTCCATAACGGAACTATTTTAATTCGTAATGGACGTTTAATTGAACCAACGGGGCTTATGGCTTATGGTACTGCATTTGTGATTGCAGATGGTGCTGCCCGTGATCATTATGCACAGGTAGTGCAAGTGACGAGTGATAGCTTTATGTCACCAAACTTAGCTGGTCATGAATTATATTATGGACGATTATCTCAAGCTGATGGATATCTGATTGAAATTGATGATGCTATGAAAATTGAATCCAATGTTTTCAAGAAAACGGATCGTACTGTACTTTCTGTAAGTAATTCAACAAAGGCAAAAGTTGATGACGGAAATAGAACCTATAGTGTTATGCCTGATATTGAACTTTATTTATCCGAGGGCCATTATGGTTACTTCTATGTGAAGGATGGCCATGTACAAGCACTTCATATTTTAGATAATGCGAAGCCTGTTGCACCATTAATGCTTACAGGGAAGTTGCAATCTGTGAAATCAACGTACCCTGCTGTCATTAATGTTAAGAGTGTTAGTCAATGGCAAAATGGCCGTTGGTATGAAGCAGGTGAGATGATTAATATGAATATTGACCAAGCGACACTGATAAAAGCAGGCAAAGTGATTCAGGCCTCTGATTTACAGCCATCGGATCGTTTAGTTGTATTATCGGATCGCTTTGTGAAGGGACATTTTATTTTAGTAGATTAATGTAAATAACAAATTAAAAAATCTGCGAGTCTAATGCGAACAGTATTAGCAAAAAAGGCGATGTATTCCTGATTAAAAAGAATTCTTCGCTTAGGCTTATAGGCTAAAATTGTCAATACTTTCGAAGGATAAGCAGATTTTTGTTTTAGAGTTTAAAGCTAGCATCATGATTCACTTTATGTACAGTGAAAGAGAGGATAAACGCATGCAAAAACATTGGTCAAAATTAGTGTTAGTCGTTCTGGCTATTTTTGTCATTAATTCGATTACGCCATTCAGTGCTTCTGCTGCTTCATTAGAAACAACGGGTGCCGTGAAAAATGAATATACATATGAGGAAGCGATATTTCTTTCAGGGTCACCTGTTATTTTTAAAGGGACAAGCAAAGATATTAAAATTTCACAAAAAGAATCCAAGGGCAAACTAACTGAAACGTATAGTATGAAGTTAACTGGCAACAATGGCGCTACATTAACAAGAAACATTGCCTATGAGTCAGATGTTGTGGATTATGCAAGTATTGGTCAGAAAACTTCTAATGGAGAGGTTAAGAAATATACTGAAAAAATTACTATCGGATCGATTACTTATTCTTTAGTCGATTATCAATTTTCCCAAGGAACTGTTACAGATAATCGCGCAGCTTCTGATTATTACTCGGGAAATGTAATTTCGAGAAAGACCTATGCTTATGAAACTGGCAAAGGGAAAAATGCGGTTAAAAACACGATTACAATTGAAACTGATAGCAGACATGCAGGCTATGAAAACTTTTGGGGTGCAACTGAAACACAAATTTCAGAGTCTGTTTATACATTTAGTGATGGTAAGACAAGCCATGTGAAAAATCGTGTATCTACAAGTAAATCACGTGTCTTGAATTACGAGGAGAATCTAGGTACTTTAGGCAGCTTCGAAGGTGGATATGCTGTTGTCAGTGAAAAGGATGTTATATCGGAATACACTTATAATTTAGCTTCAGGACAAAAAGGCACACTAGATTTAGATACAGAATATATGCCAACTATTGAACGCCTTATTATTCCTAAATTCCGGGATTTAACAAACCATTATGCGAAAGAAGCAATTGAAAAACTTTATTCTCTAGGTATTTATTCGGATTCAAGCAATTTCTTCTCACCTAAAACGCCAATGAAACGTATTGATTTTACTACAGCTATTGGTAAAGCAGTTGACTTACGCGTGTTTGAAGAGAAGAAATCAAGAAAGGCTCCTACTGCAAGTGTCTTTAAGGATTTAAAACGATCGACTAAAGACTATTCCTATATTGAATCAGCCTTAAATAAAGGAATCATTAAAGGGGTTTCTGCCGATTATTTCATGCCTGATGGTGCTATCACAAGAGCACAGGCTGCTACTATCTTTGTTCGTGCCTTAGGACTAGAAAATAGAGCGCCGAATCCTGGCTATTTAACGAAATTTACTGATGACAATCAAATTCCGAACTATGCAAGAGATGGTATCTATATCGCCAATGAGCTTGGATTGATGATTGGCGATTCTGCCGGACGTTTTAATCCAAATAAGCCGCTATCTCGTGCAGAAGCTTCCGTTGTCCTAGAACGATTCCTGAAATATTTGGAGGACGACTTAAAACAAAACTATCGTGATGACATATTGTTCTTTAACTAAAGAAAGGGCTGAACTACCATGACATATATAAAAAAAGCATGGCTTACTATGCTGTGCTTCATGCTTCTCTTGATGACAGCAACACCTGTTGTTACACAAGCAGCAACAACAATTAGAGATGTTCCGACAAATAGTAGCAACTATAAAGCCATTTCTTGGGCTGTTGACAATGAATTGATGTCTTTGAACAATGCCAATAACTTTTTACCAAATGAGCAAGTGACAGATCGAGAGCTTGTCCTTATGTTTGCTAAGCTAGACCGCAACTACGCATTATCTTATATCGATAGTGTGGCTTATAACTTTTATAGTGACTTTTATTTACCGTTTAATGGAACGCACGTAAATGCTAATCGATCAAAAGCGATTACTCGGGGTCAATTTGCACGAATATATGCTGCTTTTAAAGGTGTGGATTTAGATGAACCACAGGCAGTTCAATATTTATATTCAAATAATTTATCTACAAGTAGTTCAGGCAAAAAGACATTTGCAAGCTTTAATCCATCAACAAAATTAACGCGTGGTGATGTCGCAACATTCTTATACAGAGCAGTTCAAAATGGTAACTTTGCAGTACAAGGATTAACACGTAGTGCGGCTGGCCGTGATAATGATAGCATTACGTTACCACCAGGGTTTATGGGCTCCAATAGTGCTGATTTTGAAGAACCAAAGGATAATTCCAATGATTTTACTGGACCCGAGTATGTAAATAATGCATTGCAAAGTATTGTGGTGGAAAAACCTGATTTAATTGCGAATGAAGTGGATTCAACACTTGTGACGGTATCGTTAAAGGCTTGTAATGGTGATCCTATTGCGGATGATAAATCCTATACATTCCGTGTGACTTCAAATTACGGTACGATTATCGATACTTCCGGTGAAGCAGTTAGAACTGTCCAATCTGATGGTTCAACTGTGTCAGCTATTGTTGTAGCACCAAAATTAATGAAATCTGCTCGTGACATTATTTCCTTTGAATTAGTTAATAACACTGATCCAGCAATGAAGTGTCTTGTTGGGCAAAAATTAAAAGCAGAGGTGCGTTATTCACCACAACCAGAATTGCGTATTGATTACCAAGTATATGATCCTACAAATACAGATGATGATAATGGCAATGTGACACCACCATATGTCCCATATGAGAAATTGCCAGAGTTCTTCACACAAAACTTAATTGATGTGTACGCACCAGTTCCATTGAAGTATGATGGGGATAAAAAGCTATTTAGTATTGGGCAGCAAACTAATGTAACAGACGCTTTAGGTAATGTACAAAATGTCTATTTACGTTACGGAGGCTCAGATTCTAGATATCCAGCCCTAGGCTATGAAAATGCTATTTTACAATTTGAAAACTACAATATTTCTGTTTATCTATTTGAGGAACTTTTAAATCGTCGTTTGGATAACTCTGTAACATCCCCAGCTAAAACAGAAATTATGTATATGATTTCTGAAGATGGTCGTCCGATTTATCGTGTTCAAGGTATTGATGATGCTATCGCCTCTCAGGTAGAGAACATTAACCCAGTTGGAGCCATCATCCAGCTTATGAACCATATGCCAGAAGAAAAAAAATTGACACTAGAACATTATGATAGTGTCATGAAAATTTATTCTATCTTTACAAACTTAAGTAACTATGATCGTACGGTACTATTAAAATATCAAGGCGGGAAGCTACTAGGACAAGTAGAGGCCTATAAAAAACGAGTAGAGGCATTGAAAGAAAGTGCAGATGCAGCTTCTAGACCATCTGGCAAGGATCGATATACAAAAGTCATGGTGACTTTAGTTCGTCCTGGTGGAGAACCTGTTACGGATTATCAAGGAACAGTGAAAATTAAGTTTGATGGAGTAGAAAAAACAGCTTCATTTATTACGAATACTTCAGATCCATTAAACAATACAGGTAGTCCAGGTACGGCTGTTGCATACTTTGATTCCATTATTTATGGGAAATCCAAAGTAGAAGCAACCCTTGTCAATCCAATAGACCCTCGCTATGCAACGATTTTGAAGGGTTTAAAAGATAAAACAGTGACGAAAGATATTTTCACTAATCCGAACTTCAGTAAAAATTCATGCTCATTAGCAACAGAAATGGCTTATGTAGTGGATTATTCTTCTTCTATGAAGGCTGTTGATCCAACGAATTATCGTGGTAAGAAAATGATTGAATTCATCAATCAATTGAAGGCGAAAAATAACATTGTTATCGAAACCAACACAAAGGCAACAATTCTTGGTGAGGGTACAACAGATGCGGTATTGAAGAAGGACCTCTATAAAGCATCTAAAGATAAAGGTGCTACAGATATTTTTGCAGGTATTGATATTGCATTAACGAAATTCTCAAACGATACAAAAACAGCTAAGGCTATTGTGGTTGTATCTGATGGGAAAACAAGCAAATCAAAAATGATAAAAGCTATTAATGATGCGAAAAAGCAAGGTGTAAAAATATATACCGTGAGTATGGGCAAGAAATCACAAATAAATGATGCTACGTTAATGCAACTGTCTACAGAAACAGGCGGAGCTTATTATCATGCGCTTGATAATTTACAATTGCATCAGGTGTTCCAAAAGTTGATTGATGCTATTTTATGTAAAACTCCAGCATCAAGCTGTATCAATCCTGATGATTTATTTGAAGAAGCCAATGTGTCATTACGAAAAGGCTATCTCACAATGAGCGCTCGTATTGATGGTAATTGTCCAAACGTTGCGAAGATTAATGTACGTTACAAATCAATTAGTGGAGATGTACAATTCGAGTTGCTAAAACGTAGTGATCATGTGTTTATGTTAACGAAAACAGTACAAACTATGCAGGACTTTAAAGTTAGCAATGAGATTGACTTAATCGCATACGATAAAGATGGAAATATTATTTCAATGAAAACTGTTTCCATCACAAATTAATGGAAAAAACTGCCGCCATCTAGGGGCAGTTTTTTAATTTGAAACAAAACGTATAATTTGTTACACTTAGTTTATAATAATTCTAATGTAGGTAACGGAATGCGGTTCTTCATGACATGTTCACAAATTATAGATGAACTATTGTCGAACTGTGCTATAATGAGATTTGTGAATTAGAACGTGTGAGGTGTTATTCATGCATACCATCGTAGTAGGCTTGAATTATAAAACAGCGCCTGTTGAAATAAGAGAGAAGTTATCATTCATTGAGAGTGAACTACCTCAGGCAATGGAAGCGCTGCAAAAGCAGAAAAGTATATTAGAAAACGTTATTGTTTCGACATGTAATCGTACAGAAATTTATGCTGTTGTGGATCAATTGCATACTGGACGTCATTTTGTGAAACAATTTTTAGCAGATTGGTTTGACTTGCCTGTGGAGACATTTTCTTCGTATTTAACAATTCGTGAAGAGGATGAGGCAGTCGAACATTTATTTAAAGTGACAGCTGGGATCGATTCAATGGTTCTAGGTGAAACACAAATTTTAGGGCAAGTAAAAAAAAGCTTTTTAAGTGGACAAGAGATTGGCACGACAGGGACGGTTTACAATCAACTATTTAAACAAGCGGTAACATTTGCAAAGCGAGCACATAATGAGACAGCTATCGGCGAGAATGCGGTATCCGTTTCTTATGCAGCAGTAGAATTAGCAAAGAAAATTTTTGGCTCTTTACAACGTAAGCATGTAGCTATTCTAGGCGCAGGGAAAATGGGGGAGCTTGCGATTGAAAATCTCTACGGCAGTGGAGTAGGAAAAGTAACCGTGATTAATCGTACGTTTGAAAAAGCGGAAAGCTTAGCCGCAAAATTCCATGGTCAAGCTAAATCTATGAAGGAATTACAATGTTCCTTATTAGAAGCAGATATTTTAATTACATCGACTGGTGCAACAGATTATGTCATTGATTATGAGCTCATGCAATTTGTCGAACGTTTGCGTAAAGGAAAACCGTTATTTATGGTAGATATAGCTGTTCCTCGTGATATCGATCCACGTGTTGGCGATTTACCAAATGTGTTCTTGTATGATATTGATGATTTACAAGGAATTGTCGAAGCCAATTTAGCTGAGCGCGAACGTGCTGCTGCTGATATTACGGATATGATTGGGCATGAAGTGATTCAATTTAAAGACTGGGTGTCAACACTTGGTGTCGTACCTGTGATTTCTGCATTACGTAAAAAAGCAAATCGTATTCAAGAAGAGACGATGACTAGTATCGAGAACAAAATGCCAGATTTAACGGAACGTGAACGTAAAATTTTAAGTAAACATACAAAATCAATTATTAATCAATTATTAAAAGAGCCAATCTTACAGGCTAAAGAAATGGCCAATTCTCCAAAAGCAAATGAACAGTTACGTTTATTCCAACAAATTTTTGGTATAGAAGAAGCTGTGGAAGCTGAAGTTCAAGAGATGACGAAGCAAGAGCTTGAGCGTAAAGAACGCGCACAGGCAACTCAAACTTCTGCTGAACCAAAGTATTCTTTCTAAATTATCTATTGCGTTTTGTACACTGAAGCTGTACGAAGTGGTTTTATGCAATTGGATTCTCTACTGATATTACATGAGGCGTTTTCGTATCTGTATGGTAAACTTAGGATACGAAAACGTTTTTTGTTTTCTTATTTCAGCATTACAATTTCACTACAAAGAAGGGATGTCTATTGGCGGATTTGACCATGACAAGGCTTTATGAGGTGATGATCGTCTTGTATGCAATCAGTCTAGTTTTTTACTTTACTGATTATTTTTATAAGCAAGTACGAGCAAGGCGCATTGCTTTCTGGCTTGTTTCATTTGTATGGATGATTCAAGGTGCCATTATTATTTTAACGTTTGTGGAAACAAAACGCTTTCCGATCTTATCTTTGTCTGAGGGGATCCTCTTTTATTCCTGGTTACTTGTGACGTTATCCATTATCCTGCACTGTATTGCAAGAGTAGACTTGCCGGTATTTATTATAAATATATTAGGATTTTTGTTCGCTAGTATATTTACGTTTATGCCTAAACGTCCTACTGGGACTGTCGGAGATACTTTAATTTCGGAAATGCTTTTTATTCATATATCATTTGCAATTTTGTCATATGCAGCATTCACTTTAACATTTGTGTTTGCCATATTATATCTAGTTTTATATCGTTTATTGAAGAAGAAAAAGTGGTCGCATCTATGGACAAGACTGCCATCTTTACAGCAAACGAGCAACTGGATGAATGTATCATTCTTTATTGGGATCCCAATGCTATTTATAAGTTTAATATTAGGGTTTGAATGGGCATTATTAACATTAGAAAGTCTTTCGATTTTCGATGCAAAAATCATAGGGTCCTTCATTATTTTAATTTTGTATTGCTTTATCTTATATGTGAATCGCAAAAGCAAGCTGACAGGTACAACTTATGCATGGGTACATATTTATGCCTATCTATTAGTTGTTGTGAATTTCTTCTTAGGAAGTAGTTTATCGCGATTCCATTTATGGTATTAGAGGAAAGGTTGGAGACTGTTGAGAAAAATTATTGTAGGTTCTAGGAGAAGTAAGCTAGCACTAACGCAAACAAATTGGTTCATTAATGAATTAAAGGCTGCTGGTGCTCCATTTGAATTTGAAGTAAAAGAAATTGTGACAAAAGGTGATCAGATTTTAGATGTACAGCTTTCAAAGGTAGGCGGAAAAGGATTGTTCGTTAAAGAAATTGAACAAGCCCTTTACGAAAAAGAGATTGATTTTGCTGTCCATTCTATGAAAGATATGCCTGCTGTATTGCCGGAAGGTTTAGTAATTGGCTGTATTCCTCCACGTGAAGATGCACGTGACGCATTTATTTCGAAGGGACATGTTAAATTTTCTGAACTACCTGCAGGAGCTGTAGTCGGGACAAGTTCTTTACGTCGTAGTGCGCAGCTACTAACAGTACGTCCTGACCTTGAAATTAAATGGATTAGAGGGAACGTTGATACACGTTTAGCTAAGCTTGAGACCGAAGAATATGACGCGATTATTTTAGCAGCAGCCGGTTTAAAACGACTTGGTTGGAGTGAAGATGTTGTCACTGAATTTTTATCAGTGGAGGATTGCCTGCCAGCCGTAGCACAAGGTTCTCTTGGTATTGAATGCCGTGAAGATGATACCGAGCTACTAGACGAGTTAGCTAAATTAACAGACCAATTAACATGGCAAGAGGCACATGCAGAACGAGCATTCTTGGCGGCTATGGATGGCGGGTGCCAAGTACCAATCGCTGGCTATGCCACATCAAATGGGGAAGAAATTACTTTAACAGGCCTTGTTGCTGCACCTGATGCATCAGTTGTATATAAAGAAACAGTAGTTGGTTCGGACGCACAAAAAATAGGGGAAGAGCTCGCTACTATTTTAACGAAGCAAGGAGCCTTCGATTTAATTCAACGTGTGAAGGCAGAGCAAGATGCAAAATGATTTACCTTTAAGAGGTAAAACGGTACTTTTAACAGGTACATCTAAAACAACAGCTATTGTAGATGATATTGCAGCTTTAGGTGGCCATGCAGTAATTGCCCCATTAATTGAAACATGCGAACGTATGGACAACAATGATGCAAAACTAATGAATAGTGCGCTTCAATTTGACTGGGTTATCTTTACGAGTCAAAATGCTGTTGATGCCTTTGCTAATAAAATGGGACGGCATCAAATAAGTGCCAAAAATTTTCGCGCAAAAATTGCTTCCATTGGCACTAAAACAACTACAGCGTTAGAAAATCTAGGATTTCAAGTGAGCTTTATGCCTTCCGTATTTAGTGCTGATATTTTCGTCAAGGAATTTCCAAATATAGCTGGTGACCATCCAAGTTGTCTGTTTATTCGTGGAGAAAAGGCGAAAAGTACGTTGAAGGATGGACTGCCCTTTAATTTAAAAGAATGGACAGTTTATGAAACCATAGAACGACAAGATCAAACGTTAGCTATTATTAATTGCATTCAGCACAATGAGGACGTCACAGTGATTTTTGCTAGTCCTTCAGCTGTAGATGTATATGCAAAAAGTGTAGCGGTACATGTTGGATGGCAGGCTACAAGGGTTGCAGCCATCGGTCATATTACGGAAGCGGCTCTTGAACAATACGGTGCAACTGTGGATATTATGCCGAGTGTATATACAATGCAAGCAGTCATCGAAGAATTAATGAAAGTAGGGGACAAATCATGACAAAACTACAATTTCAAAGACATCGTCGTTTGCGTGCCAATGCAACGATGCGATCAATGGTAAAAGAAACATACTTACATAAAGAGGACCTGATTTATCCTATTTTTGTAATAGAGGGCGAAAATATTAAAAATGAAGTACAGTCTATGCCTGGTGTTTTTCAATTTTCATTAGATAAACTAGAAGCAGAAATTGATGAGGTTGTTGCATTAGGAATCCCAGCTGTCATTTTATTTGGTTTACCAGCTGAAAAAGATGCTGTTGGAACTGGTGCATTCCATGATCATGGTATTGTCCAAGAAGCGACTCGCTTAATTAAAACGCGTCACCCTGAGCTTTTGGTCATTGCGGATACATGCTTATGTGAGTTTACGGATCACGGTCATTGCGGCCTAATTGAAGGCGATCAAATTTTAAATGACCCTTCATTAGATGTTTTAGCTCGCACTGCAGTATCACAAGTAAAGGCAGGCGCAGATATAATTGCTCCGTCTAATATGATGGATGGTTTTGTTGCGGCGATTCGTGCTGGGCTTGATGAAGCCGGCTTTGAACATATTCCAATCATGTCATACGCGGTGAAATATGCGTCAAGTTACTATGGCCCATTCCGTGACGCGGCGGATGGTGCACCACAATTTGGTGATCGTAAATCATATCAAATGGACCCATCAAATCGATTAGAGGCATTCCGTGAGGCAGAATCTGATATTGAAGAGGGGGCGGATTTCTTAATTGTTAAGCCTGCCCTAAGTTATTTAGATATTATCCGAGATATGAAAAATAATTATCCATTACCACTAGTAGCGTATAATGTTTCAGGTGAGTATGCGATGATTAAAGCAGCTGCTATTAATGGTTGGATTGAAGAGAAAAAAGTTGTGCTTGAAACATTATTAGGTATGAAACGTGCAGGCTCTGATTTAATTATTACGTATCATGCAAAAGATGTTGCACGTTGGTTGGAGGAGAAATAAATGACACGCTCTTACGAAAAATCAAAACAAGCCTATGCTGAAGCTGTTCAGTTAATGCCAGGAGGTGTTAACAGCCCTGTACGTGCATTCAAATCAGTAAATATGGACCCTATTTTTATGGAATCTGGCCATGGGGCTATTATTAAAGATATTGATGGTAATGAATATATCGATTATGTATTATCTTGGGGACCACTCATTTTAGGACATACTCATCCAGAGGTTGTCAAAGCAATTGCTGAAACTGCGGCAAAAGGCTCTTCCTTTGGTGCACCAACCTATACAGAAAATCGATTAGCTCAATTAGTATTAGATCGATTACCAGGCATGGAAATGATTCGCTTTGTTTCTTCAGGGACAGAAGCTACGATGTCTGCATTACGTGTAGCACGTGGTGTTACAGGTCGTGATAAGATTTTAAAATTTGAAGGATCGTATCATGGTCATGGTGACTCATTATTAATTAAAGCAGGATCTGGAGTTGCCACATTAGGTCTTCCTGATAGCCCTGGAGTACCAGCAGATGTTGCTCGTAATACGTTAACGGTAGCCTATAATGATTTAGAAGGCGCTAAAGCTGTTTTTGAAAAATTTGGTGCCGAGTTAGCAGCAGTTATTGTAGAGCCAGTTGCAGGGAATATGGGTGTTGTACCACCACAATCAGGTTTCTTAGAAGGTTTACGCGAATTAACATCTACACATGGTTCGTTATTAATCTTTGATGAGGTTATGACGGGCTTCCGTGTCGATTATGGTTGTGCACAAGGTTATTTTGGAGTTACACCTGATATAACGACGTTAGGGAAAGTAATTGGCGGCGGCCTTCCTGTAGGAGCCTTTGCCGGTACAAAAGAAATTATGGAGCAAGTAGCACCAGCCGGTCCAATTTATCAAGCAGGTACACTTTCAGGAAATCCATTAGCTATGACAGCAGGCTATGAAACGTTATCACGTTTAGATCGCAGTACTTATGAATACTTTAAACAACTAGGCGATCAGTTAGAGGCTGGTTTCCGCGAAGCGGCGACGAAATACAATATTCCTCACACTGTTAATCGTGCGGGTTCAATGATTGGCTTCTTCTTTACGAATGAAGAGGTAATTGATTTTGCAACTGCAAAATCATCGGATTTAGCTTTATTTGCTGAATACTTCCGATTGATGGCTGAGGAAGGAATTTTCCTACCACCATCTCAGTTTGAAGGGTTATTTATTTCGACAGCTCATACGGAAGAACATATTGCTAAAACAGTAGCTGCATTCCATAAAGTGTTTGCTCAATTGGCTAAGTAAAGTTTTATAGGGCATGCTAGAAAAAATCTAGCATGCCCTTTTTATATAAGTTAGAAGTCATTGTAGTACTTGAGCAATAAAAGAACAAAAGAGAAAATATAGCATATATTAACTACCAGGGACAATCATCTATACTGGATGAAGGACCTGCTTTTGTCAAAATTATATCTTTCAGCATAGCCAAAATGTGGACGATATCGTTTATAATATAGCTATTCATAAAAGAAAGTAGTGAATTAATATGGCAACAGGCACACATACAGTCGAAGTACCCGTAGGAATTGAACATGTATGGGATTTCGTCAGTGATATGGAGAAATGGGCAAAGCTTGTCCCAGGTTATAACGCACATGAAATGATTGATGACAAACATTCAACATGGACTTTTAAAGGAAATGTTGGAGTTCTGAAAAAAACAGTAGAAGTAGAAATTATTATTTTGGAGTGGGTAGCCCCATCTAAAGTAACATTTGAACTAAAAGGTCTTTCTGATAATTTTACAGGAAATGGCTATTTCCTTGCAGAAAGCATCGATGCTGAAAATACAAAAATGACAGGCTTCTTAGAAGTGATTGCTGGTGGGTTAGCTGGCCCTGTTTTAAACCCGATTTTCAAGCCGATTGTACCAAAGGCAACACAAATATTAACAGATCGTGTAGCGAATAAAATTAAATTAGTACATGTTTAACGGATGTTAGTACATTCATAAAAATGGCATGCTAGAAGTAATGTTCTAGCATGCCATTTTTATACTAATTGCCTCTTTTTTATACTGTTCAATAGGAAGCTTTCTAGCATACTATCCCCTTATAAGACATATGATGCAAAGGGAGGGATTATTATCGAACACAAAACATGGAACATGAGCGAAACATTTTGTTTTCCTGGGTACGGTTGCCCAACAGAAATAGCGGCAGTGCAAATTAAGCCACAGTGGCAAGCAATGCAGTTAGAGGATTCACTTCGACTAATAGGCATATATCATATCACCGCACATGTACGCTTCGATTTTCAAAATATGCAAGCTTTTACAGGCGATGAGGATTTAATTTCAATTGATGCCCTAGATGTCCAAGGAGATACAGGTTATTTTGAGTATGCCGTGCCATTACATGTCGATTTACCAAAAGAATCAGACCTGAAGGATATAATGGTCAAAGATATTCGACCGAGCTTGACGAATCAGAAATGTCAGCTCGAGTGGACAGTCACAAGCGTTTTTAACGAATATGAGCCAGTTGTTGAAAATGACCATGTGATCGAAAATCAGCCCTTTACTGCCAGTGCCTTTGAACATGAAGAGACACTTGCTGTGCTGGAAGAAAGCACGCAAGTGAAAAAACAAACTACCGCAGTAGTAGCGGCTTCACACCAAGAGAAGACTACAACAGTTGACCAAAAAACAATTTTGAGAGAATCCTCAAGTCATATTGTTGTACGTGAGTCCAGCTCTTGGCATGAAGTGCCTTCTATGATTTGGGATCTAACAGAAGAATATACACCGCTTAAAGTTCGTGTATCAAATGATGTCTTTCAAAAGTAAATAGCTGAGAAGTAGCAAGAGTAATAAGAAAATTAAATCACCGGATGTTGGAACAATAATGACACGAATAAACTGAAAACAACAAATCGGCACGATAATCGTTCTACAGTAAAAACGAACTTGCCTTATCCAAGGTGGTAAAAGCCAGGGGTTATACTTGCGTCGACGCATTTGAAAATTCACTTCCTTTTCTATTTACTTTACTCTTATTAAAAGATGACTAAATCACTTGAAAAATTACACGTTTTTGCGGTACAATAAGGAAAATTAAATACAGATGCTATGATAGGGAAGAGTAAATTATGCTTACATTTTCAGAGAGGAAACGGTAGCTGAGAAGTTTCTATTTGTACTTAATTGAAGGTAGCCCTTGAGCAGCTTTAGTGAACTAACAGTAGTTAAAGCCGGTTAAACACCGTTACCGAATTAAGAGCCAGTAGATAAGGCTGAGAAATGTATTCGATGATCATTTTCTTAACCGCTGCTGGAATTAAAGGTGGTACCGCGAACTAAAACTCCTTCGTCCTTTTAGACGAGAGGAGTTTTTTTATTTGGTAAAGTGATTGCTTTATCAATAGTCTTCAAACATTAGGAGGAGTCAATATGACAGAAAACATTTCAATGCCAACTAAATATGACCCACAGTCCATTGAAGCCGGTCGCTATGAATGGTGGCTACAAGGGAAATTTTTTGAGGCGCAGCCAGAAAGCGGGAAAAAACCTTATTCAATTGTTATTCCACCACCGAACGTAACAGGTAAATTACACCTTGGTCATGCATGGGATACGACTTTACAAGACATCCTCATTCGTATGAAGCGTATGCAAGGATATGATGCACTTTGGTTACCAGGTATGGACCATGCCGGTATTGCTACACAGGCAAAAGTAGAAGCAAAGCTACGTGAGGATAATATTACACGTTATGATTTAGGACGTGAAAAATTCCTCGAGAAGACATGGGAATGGAAAGAAGAATATGCTGGACATATTCGTGATCAATGGGCAAAGCTTGGCCTTGGATTAGACTACACACGTGAGCGTTTCACACTTGATAAAGGTCTTTCAGAGGCAGTTAACACAGTATTTGTTCAATTATATGAAAAAGGCTTAATCTATCGTGGTGAACGCATTATTAACTGGGATCCGGCTGCTAAAACGGCATTGTCTGATATTGAGGTTATTTACCAGGATGTGCAGGGTGCCTTCTATCATATGAAATATCCTTTGGCTGATGGCTCAGGATATGTAGAGGTTGCGACAACACGTCCTGAGACAATGCTTGGCGACTCTGGAGTAGCTGTTCACCCGAAAGATGAACGTTATCAGCATTTAATTGGTAAAACAGTTATCTTACCGATTGTAGGTCGCGAAATTCCGATTGTAGCTGATGACTATGTTGATATGGAATTTGGAACAGGGGTTGTAAAAATGACACCTGCACATGATCCAAATGACTTTGAAGTTGGTAATCGTCACAACCTTGAGCGTATCCTTGTGATGAATGAAGATGGCACAATGAACGAACTTGCTGGCAAATACAACGGTATGGACCGCTTTGAATGCCGTAAACAAATTGTTGCTGATTTACAAGAAGCAGGCGTGTTAATACGCATCGAAGAACATATGCATTCAGTAGGGCATTCTGAACGCTCTGGTGCTGTTGTAGAGCCATATCTTTCAGCACAATGGTTCGTTAAAATGCAACCACTTGCAGACTCTTCATTAGAGCTTCAAAAAGACCAAGAAGGTAAAGTAAACTTTGTTCCAGCTCGTTTTGAAAACACTTATTCTCGCTGGATGGAAAATATTCGTGATTGGTGTATTTCTCGTCAATTATGGTGGGGCCATCAAATCCCAGCTTGGTACCATAATGAAACAGGTGAAATTTACGTAGGAAAAGAAGCACCGGTTGATGCAGAAAATTGGACACAGGATGAAGATGTACTAGATACATGGTTCTCTTCAGCACTATGGCCGTTTTCTACAATGGGCTGGCCAGACGAGGCAAATGAAGAATATAAACGTTATTACCCAACAAATACACTCGTAACAGGCTATGATATTATTTTCTTCTGGGTATCTCGAATGATTTTCCAAGGTCTTGAATTTACAGAACAACGCCCATTCAAGGATGTATTAATTCACGGATTAGTACGTGATGGTGAAGGGCGAAAAATGAGTAAGTCACTTGGCAATGGTGTAGATCCAATGGATGTTATTGAGCAGTATGGTGCAGACTCATTACGCTACTTCTTAGCAACAGGTTCATCACCTGGTCAAGACTTACGCTATACTACTGAGAAAGTAGAGGCTGTATGGAATTTTTCGAATAAGATTTGGAATGCATCCCGTTTTGCACTTATGAATATGGATGGAATGACATATGATGAAATTGATTTAACAGGTGAAAAATCAGTTGCTGACAAATGGATTTTAACACGCTTAAATGAAACAATTGAACGTGTAACATCTCTGGCAGAGCGCTATGAGTTTGGTGAAGTTGGTCGTGAGCTTTACAATTTCATTTGGGATGATTTCTGTTCTTGGTATATTGAAATGGCGAAGTTACCACTTTATGGTGAGGATGAAGCTGCTAAAAAGACAACTCGTTCTATTTTAGCGTACGTACTCGATCAAACGATGCGTCTATTACATCCATTTATGCCATTCATTACAGAAGAAATTTGGCAACACTTACCACATGATGGAGAATCAATTACAGTAGCTGCATGGCCAACAGTACGCACGGATCTTCATTTTGCTGACGAATCAGATAATATGAAGCTCCTAATGGATATTATACGTTCAGTTCGTAATATTCGTGCGGAAGTAAACACGCCAATGAGCAAAAAAGTGCCGTTGTTTATCTCTGCGAAAGATGCTGCAACAGTGGCAGTACTTGAAGCGAATAAAGCTTATTTAGAGAAATTCTGTAATCCAGATACGTTAACAATTGGTGAAGGTTTAGAGGCACCAGGTCAATCGATGACAGCAGTTATTACAGGTGCCCAAGTTTTCCTACCACTTGTTGGGCTAATTAATTTAGAGGAAGAAATCGCTCGTCTTGAAAAAGAGTTAGAGAAATGGGCGAAAGAAGTAAAGTTAGTGACAGGTAAGCTATCAAATGAAAAGTTCGTATCGAAAGCACCTGAGGCATTAGTAAATGTTGAACGTGAAAAATTAGCAGATTATGAAAGTAAGCACGCGGTTGTATTAAAACGTTTAGAAGAACTAAAAAATATGTAATAGTTGAGCAATGGATGACAATAAAGTCATCCATTGCTTTTTTTATATGGAGCAAAAGTTATGCGTTGAAATGGGTAAAAATATATAGTACTATTTAGAATAATTAGTCTAATAGGTTAGGGTGTTTATTAATGTAGTAGGAAACAAAACCTAATATGATGTTGTGTAATCGAGAAAAATGATCTGTAATGAAATAGCTATGGCAATTGAACGTTTTTTTGCGGGTTTGAGGTATGAATGGAGATGTGAAAATGACAGGTAATATGACAACCTATATTACGAAAGTCAATAAAGCATGTGATGACTTAGATTTTGTTAGTGCAAGGGTATTAATTGAAACAAATCTAGTAAAATTATCAGAAGCGAAAAATTATCGTTTATTAAATACCAGTGCGCGTGTGCTTATTAAACATGTATTAGCAAATAGGCAAACTCAACAGGAGTGTACAAAACTATCACGGGCAGATATGTTAATCATCAATAGAATAAATGAGTATTGCTCGAATTTTGATATTTCAATGTTAAAAAGAACATTAAAAAATTCTTTTGAATTAGTACAACGTCCTGATGTTATACCTTTATTAAACAATGATGCAAGAATTATTTTGGACAATATGGGTGCTCTGCTAGGGACTCACCAAGTACATTAACCGAATTACTTATCAAACACGCAGTAGCTAGCTGTGTGTTTTTTCTATTTTTTTGTCATTAATCTATGTTATTAAATGTTACTTGTACTAAAATAGAGATATTGCAGTAAGAGGGAGTGTTTCTTTTGTTTAACACAATGAACGAATGTACGGAATTTATTTTTACCCTAAAAGCCGTTGACCATAAACGTGCACCGCTTGTACTAATGAAAGAAGTACTAGCACATTTAGAGAATCCTCACAATAAACTACGCGTGATTCATGTGGCCGGTTCGAATGGAAAGGGTTCTACAGTGAATGCCCTTAGAGAAATGCTACAACACGCTGGGTACCAAGTAGGGGCATTTACTTCCCCACATTTAGAGCGAGTTAATGAAAGGATGACCATTAATGGTGAGCCGATAACTGATGAACAATTTTTATACTATTTCAATAAACTAGCTAAGATTATAGAAGAACAGTATAATGGAGATTTTCCAAGCTTTTTTGAAGTAGTAACACTAGTAATGTTTCAATTTTTTGCCGATCAGGGAATTGATATAGCGCTTATTGAAACGGGGCTTGGAGGGCGTTTAGATGCAACCAATGTCGTGTCGCCACTACTAGCAATTATTACGACAATTTCACTTGAGCATACTGCCTTTTTAGGTGATACATTTGCCAAGGTTGCCTCTGAAAAGGCTGGCATCATAAAAAAGGGTGTTCCGGTTGTTATAGGGGTTAGCAATGAAGAAGCATTAGCTGTTATAAAACAAACAGCAGATGCACAACAGGCTCAATGCTTCATTTTAGGACAAGATTTTACTGTTTCAGATATTTTACAAGGTACAGACGTTCAGCAATTCACGTATGAAAAGAGTAATATTGTAATGACTGATATAGCTTTAAAAATGGCTGGTCCCCATCAAATCAATAATGCAAGCCTTGCCATTACAGCAATCCTCGCATTACGGGAAGAGGGAGCCATTACCCTGTCAGACCAATCCATTCGGCATGGACTTCTATATGCACATTGGGCTGGTCGCTTCGAACAATGGCCACAAAAAATTGTTTTAGATGGTGCCCATAATTCAGAGGGGACTGCTGCACTTATCCAAACACTTAAAAATGTATTTCCAAAAAGCCATTATCGTTTTGTGTATGCAGCATTAGCAGATAAGGATCACGCAAATAGTATTGCACTAATGGATGATGTTGCAACGTCAATTACTTTTACACAAATTAACCTACCCAATGCAATGCCTGCTAAAGATTTATCCATATTATCAACGAATGCCAATAAATCGTACCATGAGGATTGGATGGAATCTGTACAAACTGTACTACGTGAAAGAGCTGAAGAGGATGTTGTTGTGATTACCGGTTCTTTATATTTCATAGCGAATGTTCGCCAGTGGCTACAGGAGGAAGGACGATGATACCGGGATTCAATCACTATAAAGAGAAGTGGGCTGTCCACAGTGATGATGTCATAAAACCTGGTCTTGTGGCGATGGAGGAGGCTTTGCTATTAGTTGGAAACCCTCAGCAAGCCTTACATGTTGTACACTTGGCAGGCACAAATGGGAAGGGCTCCACATTAACCTTTCTTGAGGCTCTCGCCAAAGAACATACATTACGAGTGGGTAAATTTATGTCACCTTGTATAGTCGATGTGCACGACCAAATTCAAATAGATGGTCAACCTATTACCGAAGCTGATATGGATGCCGTTTTTCGACAAATGCATGCAGCCGGTTTAAGTGGGAAACTAACAGATTTTGAACTTTTGACTGTGGCAGCATTTTTATATTTTGTGAATAATGATGTTGATCTTTCATTGATTGAAGCGGGTATGGGGGGATTATTGGATAGTACGAATGTGGTCATACCCATCGTCTCCATTATCCCAAGTATAGCTTTAGAGCACACCCAATTTTTGGGCAATACAATTGACAGTATTGCGCGCCATAAAGCAGGTATTATTAAACAAAATCGCCCTGTCATTATCGGTAATTTGCCAGAAGATGCCAAGCGTGTTGTTTATGCAGAGGCTGCTCAGAAAAAAGCCAACGTATATGAAATAGGTCAACATTTTTCAATATCCTCATCGACTGAAGGAGAATGTTATTTAAATGACGGACGAAATGTCCAATTCTCCCATCTAACACGTTCAATGAAAGGGCCTCATCAGGCCAATAATATGGCACTTGCTATCTCAGCATTCCTTGAAGTGGCAGCATTTTTTAATGTGCCTGTGAAAAAAACAGCAGTTCGAGAGGCTGTGAAAAAAGCGGCTATTTTAGGCCGTTTTGAAGAAATCATACCATTTGTTATTGTCGATGGGGCGCATAACCCAGCCAGTGCTGAAACATTAGTAGAAACGATAAAAAATGAGTTTCCAGGAGAGCAAATCACATTTGTTGTGGGCATACTAGCAGACAAAGATGTTCAACAAATTCTTCGACTGTTAGAGCAAGTTAGTGATGAATTTTATTTTGTTGATTTTGATAAACCAAGAGCGATGGCTGCGCAAAATTTGCTGGGTCTTTCCAAAGCAACATCTAAAAATATCTTAGTGGATTATGTGCAATTTTTACAGGTACAATCAGACAGCAAGCGAAGAACGGTTGTATCTGGCTCATTATATTTATTAACGGCAGTACGAAATAGCTTAAAAGTATGAAATGACTAGGGCTCCTAATAGGAAGTCCTAGTTTTTTTATGAATGTATGCCGCTTTTGTTATGAATCAAATCTCATTAAATTCGCATTTACACCACTAATTCTACATATACTTTTATATATTGAAATCTCGTTTTATTGAAACGTGTACGGATAGGTGGAAGGATGAGGTGATAGATGGATGAAAATTGTAAGTCATGTGATGAAAAAACAAATATTTCGGGCAATGATTATTGGTGGATTTGTGGGTTTGTTAGGTGTAGCCATTTTTTTAGGTGTTTTACAAGCCAGTACCCAGTTACCGATAAAGAATAAGGGTAGTGATGTGGCAACTAATCAATCACAATCAGAAACCATTCCAACTGCCGGTGAGACAACCAGTACATCTAATGCACCTATGTTTTATGCTAGTCAAGCAGGCGTATATTCTAACTATGAGAGTGCAAGTGCATTTGTTGCTGAGTATCCTGCATTAAAAGAGAGCGCCATTATTGAGGTTGATGGTAAGTTTTATGTTTGGACAAGCATGGTAAATGAAGAAAGTCAGCTTAAATTTTTACAGGAACCCGCAACCTTTAAAAAAGCATTTAGTGTTAGTGGTGAAAGCTGTAAGGAGCCAACTCTTGTAGAACTGCCAACAGCATTAGCAGACAAAAAAGCTACAAAATTAAATTTTAAGGAAAACGGGAAGGATTCAACTTTACCTGAGGATTGGCAATCAATTGGAGCGGCTGCCTCTACTATTTCTAACGATGTCAGCGTCATCCGTTTGCAAGTTTTTGCTCATTATCAGGCGAAAAATACTTGTCTCCAAGTGAAATTTTAAAAGTAAAAGATAGTAAATCATTATTATCTTGATTTTTAGAAAATTTTCAAATCGAACATTCTTCTGTATCATAAGGATAAGGAAGGATGGTCGGATCATGTTAAAAACAAACCACAAGCTTATACTTGCCTCTGCTTCACCAAGAAGAAAGGAATTGTTAGAAATGTTAGCACTTCCGTTTGAGGTCATGACAAGTGAAGTTGAAGAAACAAGTGTACAAGCAAGTTCCATGCAGGAATATGTAAAAGGAGTAGCCCTCTTAAAAACACGAGATGTAGCGAAAAAAGTATCCAATGCAACAATCATTGGTGCTGATACAATTGTTGTCGACAATGATGAGCTGCTACATAAACCAAAATCTCGTGAGGAAGCTATTGCTCATTTATTACGTTTATCAGACCGTAAACACGTCGTGATGACAGCGGTCGCTATTATTGAACCTAATGGGAAGGAAAACCTCTTTGTGGAAGAAACCACAGTTGTTTTTCATCCTCTATCGAAGGTATTGATTGAAGCCTATGTCGATTCTGGAGATCCTTTCGATAAAGCAGGAGGCTATGGTATTCAGACGTTAGGCACACTTTTAGTGAAACGAATTGAAGGAGATTATAACAATGTTGTAGGTTTACCACTTGCAGCGTTGTTTTCGCAATTGGTCAACCTACAAATAGTCCAATATGCGAAGGAGTGAGCATTTTTGCTAGATAAAGCTTTACCTACTTTGATGTTACGTGATGTTCATTTGGAGGATCGCCCGCGTGAAAGACTAATGCGACAAGGGGCAGAAAGTCTATCCAATCAAGAGCTAATTGCTATTTTATTGAGGACTGGCACAAAAGAAGAATCCGTTCTTGTCCTCGCGAATAGAGTATTAACTGTTTTCGAACGTCTCCATTATTTAAAACACGCTACCATTGAGGAAATGGTCGCTATTAAAGGAATTGGTGAGGTAAAGGCTATTCAATTATTAGCCGCCATTGAACTTGGTCGACGACTCGCTCAAAAACAAAATGATGAAAAATTTACAATTCGTTCTCCACAAGATGCGGCTGCTTATTTAATGCCTGACATGACTTCTCTTAATCAGGAACATTTTGTTGTTCTTTTTTTAAATATCAAAAACCAAATCATTCACAGACAAACGATTTTCATTGGCAGCTTAAATGCCTCTATCGTGCACCCACGGGAAATTTTTCGAGAAGCAGTGAAGCGATCTGCTGCTTCAATTATTTGTGCGCATAATCATCCTAGTGGAGTACCAACTCCAAGTGAGGAGGACATTGAGGTCACAAAGCGAATTGAAGAGGCTGGTTATATTATGGGGATTGAATTAATTGATCATGTAATTATCGGCGATCACCAATTCATTAGTTTGAAGGAAAAAGGGTATTTTTAACTCTGCAAGAAATTTGCAGAGTTTTTTAGTTTGATTAGATGTCTTAGGAGAGCTTTACAATCAAATTTGAATATCTTATCGCTATGACAATAGAGGCATTTTCCTAAAATTTTTGTATTTTTTTGTGGTTTAATGGCGAACCTTTTTCGATTCAAATCGTTAATGTATTCTAGAAACTGATATTATCTTCACAAAAATTGGTAGCTTGATACACATTGTCTTATGAGAATAAAAATTATATGCTAATCTATACGTACTATTTTTAGTTTAAGAGGGAATTAAAATAGTATCTTTTCTGCGAGATAAAGTATGTGACACTACAAATTCTTGCGCTTTTCCGTTATAATGAAGGGTATGAATTTTATCTTGATTCAGGAAAGACTCCCATCGAAAATGATGGTGAGCTAAATAAGTGTGTAGTTTTTTCAAGGTGTGAAACACTAACTGATGAAGATAAAAACTTTGGCGGAGTGTTATGGGTTTTGAGGAGGAGTCAATTGTATTTTTATACAATTCAAATTCCTATACATGACTGTCAAAGATAATGGATGTCAATGAAAGTATGGCTTAAATAGAAAGGGAGTACACAATTTGTTTGGACTAGGAAGCAAAGATGTCGGGATTGACCTCGGCACAGCGAATACATTAGTGTTTATTAAAGGAAAGGGAATCGTTTTACGCGAACCTTCAGTAGTAGCAAAAAATACGAAAACGGGAGATATCGTTGCCGTTGGTAATGATGCTAAAAATATGATTGGTCGTACACCTGGCTCAATCGTAGCAATTCGCCCAATGAAAGATGGCGTTATCGCTGATTTCGATATTACGACAGCAATGATTCAGTATTATTTAAGAGAAGCCTCTAAAAATTCTGGCGGCAATTGGAAAAAACCAAATGTTATGATTTGTGTGCCTTATGGTATTACTTCAGTGGAACAACGTGCGGTTATTGATGCAGCTCGACAAGCGGGCGCAAAAGAGGCTTTCACAATCGAAGAGCCATTTGCAGCGGCAATCGGATCAAATTTACCAGTATGGGATCCAACAGGGTCAATGGTAGTTGACATCGGCGGTGGTACAACAGAAGTAGCTGTTATTTCACTAGGCGGTATTGTAACAAGTGAGTCCGTACGTGTTGGTGGGGACGCAATGGATCAATCTATCATTTCATATATCCGTAAAACGTATAATTTAACAATTGGTGAACGTACTGCAGAAGCGGTAAAAATGGAAATTGGTACGGCATTAGCTGAAGGACCAGAAGAGAAGATGGAAATTAGAGGTCGTGACCTTCTAACAGGTTTACCAAAAACAATTGAAATCTCTTCACAAGAAATTTCTGAGTCATTACGCGAAGCAGTTGCATCAATTATTGATGGCGTTCGAAAAACATTAGAACAGACACCTCCCGAATTATCTGCGGACGTGATGGAGCGCGGTATCGTATTAACTGGCGGTGGCGCACTATTAACAAACTTAGATAAAGTGATTAGTAAAGAAACAAATATGCCAGTATTTATCGCAGAAGATCCTTTAGACTGTGTAGCAATTGGTACGGGTAAAGCTTTAGATCATATGGACTTAATTCGTCAACAACAGGTTAAAGGGTAAGGAGGTTTAGGCAATGCCACATTTTTTTTTCAATAAGAAAGTAATTTTGCTGCTCGTAGGCATGGTTTTTCTTGTGGCATTGATTAGCTTCTCATTACGTGATCGGACGAATGCTACTTTACCAGAGCAAATTATTAAAGATACTGTCGGCGTCGCACAATCGCTTGTTGCGAAGCCGGCGAATTATGTTAATGGTATTTTTAATAGTATTGACTCCCTCTTAAACACGTACGAAGAAAATAAACGTTTAAAAGCACGCTTAGAAGATTTTGCAGTTGTACAAGCTGAGGCTACGGATTTAAAATCAGAGAATAAAAAGCTTCGTGAGCTTTTGGATAAAAGTGAGAGCTTAAAGGCGTATAATCCTATTCAAGCAACAGTGATTGCTAGAAATCCTGACCAATGGGAAGAGAAAATCATTTTAGACAAAGGATCTTCTCATGGAGTTCAAAAAAACATGGCAGTTATGACGGCGAAGGGGCTAGTTGGGAAAATTACACTAGTGACGCCTTTCACTTCTGAGGTAGAGCTTTTAAATACAAATAATCCTAACTATCGTGTTTCTGCAATGGTGTTAGGTGAAAAAGAAGCATACGGTTTAATCGAGGGCTTTGATGAAGAACGTAATGAACTCATTATGAAGCGAATCGATTCTAGTTTTAAGGTTAAAGAAGGCGAGCAGGTAGTTTCTTCAGGACTCGGAGGTATTTTCCCTAAAGGTGTCCCTATCGGAGAAATTACAGAGGTTAGTACAGATGATCACGGCTTAACAAAAATGGCGTATGTCAGACCATCTGCTGATTTTTCGATTTTAGAGCATGTTGTTATTGCTAAGCGTACATCTACAGTTATTGATGGTTCAGATGGTAGCTCAACGAACGAAGATTTAACAAACCCGCAAGATACGAATGAAGAGGAGGCGGAATGATGGTTCGTTTTCTCATTCCTTCTGTGGCGGTTTTACTATTCTTGCTAGAACCAGAGTTTGCGATGCTTTCTCCAATTGAAATTAAGGGGGAAGTGTATTTTCTAGTACCGCGTTTTTTAATCTTATATCTCATTTTTATCTCCATCTATTACAGCCGTCAACGCGCGGTAATGTATGGACTTTTTTTTGGTGTCTTGTATGATGTGTTTTACATTGATATTATTGGATTATATTCAGTTCTATATCCACTTATATGTTTTTTAGCAGGGTCTATCGTGAAAGTTATACATCAGCACTTAGTCGTAACAACAACTATTTCAGTTGTGTTAGTAGCCATTTTAGAATTTATACTCTATCAATTTTTCTTCTTGATCGATTTTACAGCAATACCTTTAGCAGATTTCTTACGTTCACGACTACTGCCAACAATCATTGCAAATGCTTTATTTTTAATGATTCTTGGTTGGGCCTTCAAGTATCTAATTAATGCGCGTGTCTTACAGAGAGCACGTGAGGTTTCTTAACAAAGAACAACGTGAGGTGAGGCATTCATGAAAAAACAATTAGTTAATATGAAGGGAACGAAGGACGGATTTGTACTGCGTCTTGACGACCAATGTGCTTATAGCGATTTAGTAGAAGAATTAAAGAAAAAAGTGTTAGAAGGCGGTATCGATGGTAAAGTAGATGTACAATTATACTTAGGCTATCGATACTGTACTGATGAACAGATCGATGAACTTATCCATATTGTGCAAGAAACAGAGCAACTCATTGTAGCGAGTGTACAAAGCGAAGTACTGACTGTCCATGAAAGCAACCAGAAAATGATTGAAAGTCAACAAGATACATATTTAGGTGTGGTCAGATCAGGGCAGATTCTACGTTCGTCTGGGGACATTATCATTGTAGGAAATGTCAATCCAAACGGTCGGGTTGAAGCTGGTGGCAATGTGTATGTCTTAGGTAAACTAAAAGGAATCGTGCATGCTGGTGTACAGGGCAATAAGGAAGCAATCATTGCTGCCTCTCAATTTGAAGCTACGCATATTATGATTGCTGATCAAGTGGAAGCAATGTCAGATGAGCATGTGAAAGAAATTAATCAAGCAGAAATGACTTGTGCATTTATTGGTTACGATGGACGCATTACGTACGATCAAATTCACGCCTTAAAAAATATTCGACCATTGTTAAATGTGTCTAAGGGAGGAAGCTAGTGTGGGAGAAGCGATCGTCATAACTTCGGGTAAAGGTGGTGTCGGAAAAACAACGACATCGGCTAACCTTGGGACTGCATTGGCTCTACAAGGTAAAAAAGTATGTTTAGTTGATACAGATATTGGCCTGCGTAATTTAGATGTTATTTTAGGCCTAGAAAATCGTATTATTTATGACCTAGTAGATGTAGTAGAAGGGCGCTGTAAAATACATCAAGCATTGATTAAAGATAAGCGCGTGGATGATAAACTATTTTTATTACCTGCTGCTCAAACGACAGATAAAAATGCTGTTACCCCTGAGCAAATGAAGAGCTTAGTAGAGGAATTAAAAAGGGACTATGATTATGTATTAATAGATTGTCCGGCAGGTATTGAACAAGGCTATAGAAATGCCGTAGCAGGTGCAGATCATGCGATTGTTGTCACAACACCTGAAATTTCTGCTGTTCGAGATGCAGATCGAATTATTGGTTTATTAGAACAGGAAGACATAACTGCTCCTAAGCTCATCATCAATCGTATTCGACAACATATGATGAAGAGCGGTGACACTTTGGATGTTAATGAAATTACAACCCATTTGTCTATCGATTTATTAGGAATTATTGTTGATAGTGAAGGTGTTATTTCATCTTCCAATAAAGGAGAACCAATCGTAATGGACCCTGCTAATAAAGCATCTTTGGGCTATCGAAATATTGCACGTCGTATTCTGGGCGAATCGGTTCCATTAATGGCTATTCAAGATGAGCAAAGAGGTATGTTTTCAAAACTTAAATCATTATTTTCAAGATAAATTAAAACCTTTTCGTGCAATTGTGCGAGAAGGTTTTTTGCATGTTTGGACATGCAATCACATATAGTGTGGAAAAAAGGATGAGGGCTTGTTTAAAAAATGGAAATGGTTTATCACGATACTACTTGTGGCAGCAACTATGCTTGTAATTCGTTTAGAAGATCAGGGTGTAGTTGATACTCCTATTCGAAAAATGGTAACAACCTCGGCAGATTTAACGTACTTAAGTGAGCTAGGGCAAAGTTGGTTCGACCAAGAAAATGAAACCATTACAGTATCTAGTGATGTCGGGCAAGCAGATCTTTTAACATTTGCTAATGCCCAGGTTTTTAAAGAGGGATATTTATTGCAGTACGATGTTGGTTTACCAGTTTATGCCGGACAGAATGGTTTAGTCGTGTTCACAGGTCATACCAAATATACTGGTAAGACTATGACCATTAGTTATGATGATGGTACAACCGTCTCTTATGGCATGCTAGATAGCTTAGCACAGCTTCCGTATACATCTATACAGGCAAATGATTTGATTGGTATGAAAGAAGCTGGGCAACTTTATCTTTCCATTGAAAAGGGAGATAGCCATTACGATTTAGAGCAAATTGTACAATGGTTGGAAACGATGGAGACTAATGAAGATTAAATTACATCTTCTTTGTATTCCTCTCGTATTTGTCATGATTTTTAGTGGACAACTTGCTTATTACGCTATTATTTTTTTCTCGCTATTGTGGCATGAAGCAGGTCATTTATTAGTAGCTTTACTGTGCGGCGTAAGAGTGAAATCATGTGTTATTACACCTTACGGGGGGGAAATACAATTTGAAAATCCAGCGGTTGTGCAAGCATCGTCACTCCTATGGATTGCATTAGGAGGACCAATCGCTACTATCTTGGGGATTGGCCTCGCTTTTTTTATGCCTGAACTAATTGCAGGTAAGCTTATTAGTGTTCAACTTGTGCTATTATTAGTGAATATGATCCCCATCCTACCATTAGATGGTGGTAGGATATTGTTAGCGTGGTTATTCTTAAATTTTCCAAAAGCTCAAGTGGTGGAAGTGTATTATTGGCTGTCCTTCATAATGGCCACTACATTATTTCTGATAACTTTAAATTTCCTACCGCAATCTATTTTTTTAGCAATTATTTGTTTATTCATTTGGTTACAAGTTTTAAAAGAATGGCGTTACCGAAAATATCGTATAGCTTTTGAAAAATATGTTATGAATAGATTGACTTAAAAAAAGCCGTGTGGTAATATTTTAATGTTATTGTTTGTAGCACCCGTGCTACTACAACCGCTCTGGGAAGGTATAAGTATCTTACTATAAGATCACCTTTATAAAACAGGCGAGTCTGAGTTTAAGAGGAGGTGCAGTAAAATGTACGCAATTATTGAAACTGGTGGTAAACAAATCAAAGTAGAAGCTGGTCAAGAAATCTACGTTGAAAAATTAGGCGTAGAAGCTGACGAGGTTGTAACTTTTGATAAAGTTTTATTCGTAGGTGGCGAAAACGTTAAAGTTGGTGCTCCATTCGTAGATGGTGCTACTGTAACAGCGAAAGTTGTTAAAGAAGGCCGTGCGAAAAAAATCGTTGTTTTCAAATTGAAAGCTAAAAAGAACTACCGTCGTAAACAAGGTCACCGTCAACCTTACACAAAATTAGTTGTTGAAGCAATCAACGCTTAATAGTGAGGTGTAGCGAATGATACAAGTTACGATTCATCATGATGAAAATAGACATGTGTCAGCATTCGAATTTTCAGGACATGCTGGGTACGATGAATCTGGGAAAGATTTAGTATGTGCAGGAGCATCTACCATTGCCATTGGTACGGTAAATGCTATTTATGCATTATTACAAATTCAACCAGAAGTCGAACAAGCTGCTGAAGGTGGAGGCTATCTTAAGGTGGATCTTCCAACAGATTTAGAGCCTGAAGTAGATGCAAAACTACAGTTAATTGTTCAAGTAATGACTGCCCAAGTGTATTCTATGGTGCAGAATTACGGACAATACATCCAAATCAACTACAACCAAGTAGGAGGTGGAACTCGATGAAATTATTATTAGCATTAGACCTTCAACTTTTTGCATCGAAAAAAGGGGTAGGTTCTACTAAAAACGGACGTGACTCTGAGTCTAAACGACTTGGTGCTAAACGTGCTGATGGCCAATTCGTAACTGGTGGTTCAATTCTTTACCGTCAACGCGGTACAAAAATTTACCCAGGTACAAACGTAGGTCGTGGTGGTGACGATACACTATTTGCTAAAGTTGACGGCGTTGTTAAATTCGAACGTTTAGGTCGCGATCGCAAACAAGTATCTGTATACCCAGCACCACAAGAAGCTTAATCTTTTATAAGATATCATAAAGCGGAGGACTGCATTTATTGCAGTCCTTTTTTTGGCTAAATTTCAGCCTCTTTCAACAGACGACTGTAGAATTAAACGTGGATCAATAGCTCAAGGTGATGACGGTTTTCATTTTATTTCAGTAGAGTTAAAACCATCGAAATAAAGGAATTCTGTCTATGGTAGCCATGCCTTGAGGCAAGGACTAATCAACATCTTGTTGGTCCAAAGCAAACTGATTCTTTATTCAAATATGCTCAGGGATAATTGAATAAAGAATTAAGGGAAAAATACAGCAAAACTTGTTATACTAGTAAAGATAACTTTATTGGAGTGAATGGGATGAACAATCAATCACTAACCATTAGTGAAGTATTACGTTTTGCAAATCATGATTTTGTGAATCAACTGCAATTGATTCGCATGAATTTAGATTTAGGTAGAGTTGATGAATCAAAGGAACTTATTCAGCATTTTTCAGAACAGTTAAGAGTGTTTTCTATCCTCAATCGACTACAATTACCACAAACAATTGAATGGCTCCAAACAGCAGGATGGCGTTTCCCTTCCTTCACTTGGAAAATAAACGGCGAGATAAAAAAGCCTGTGACCAATGAGATTGATCAGGAAGTTGTAGATTACTTAAACAAAACAGTTATGCATGTTTATGATACATTAGATCCATTTACAGAGCAGATCCTAACGCTTGATGTACGTGTTGACGATCATACATTTGCCGTGACATTCACGCTAAATGGGTTATGGAGTGCTGATGCATTCACCGAAAAAGGTTTGAAACAATTCGACATTCAAACAATTGAGCAGACAAATACACGCTGGCAATATGTCTTGAGTGCAAATAGGGAGTGAACTAAATGTTTGTCGATCACGTAAAGATTTATGTTAAAGGTGGAGACGGCGGAGATGGCATGGTTGCCTTTCGCCGAGAAAAATATGTACCGAATGGTGGTCCAGCTGGTGGAGATGGTGGACATGGCGGGAATGTCGTATTTGAAGTAGAGGAAGGCTTACGTACGTTAATGGATTTCCGCTATAAACGCCATTTTAAAGCACCGCGTGGCGAGCATGGTATGAGTAAAGGCATGCACGGTAAAAATGCGGAAGATTTAATTGTTAAAGTTCCACCAGGTACAGTGGTTATGAATGAAGAAACAAATGCTGTTATTGCTGACTTAGTCGAGCATGGGCAAAGAGCCGTTATTGCGAAAGCAGGGCGAGGTGGACGTGGAAATTCTCGCTTTGCAACACCTGCCAACCCAGCGCCAGAACTTTCTGAAAAAGGTGAGCCAGGACAAGAATTAAATGTTATATTAGAGTTAAAAGTTTTAGCAGATGTAGGATTAGTTGGTTTCCCAAGTGTTGGTAAATCAACACTTTTATCTGTTGTTTCTGCTGCTAAGCCAAAAATTGGTGCGTATCATTTCACGACAATTGTACCGAACTTAGGCATGATTGAAACAGATGATCACCGAAGCTTTGCGATGGCAGATTTACCAGGGCTAATTGAGGGAGCTCATGAAGGGGTAGGATTAGGCCACCAATTTTTACGACATATTGAACGTACACGCGTTATTGTCCATGTGATTGATATGTCAGGAATGGAAGGTCGCGATCCATATGAGGATTATTTAACAATCAATGAAGAACTAAAACAATATAATCTTCGGTTAACAGAGCGTCCACAAATTATTGTAGCCAATAAAATGGATATGCCAGATGCAGAGGAAAACTTAACAGCATTCCGCCAAAAGGTAGGGGAAGACGTTCAGATTTTCCCAATTTCTGCTGTTTCTCGTCAAGGATTAAAAGAGCTATTGTTTGCTATTGCGGATCTATTAGAAGTAACGCCTGAATTCCCACTGTATGATGAAGTAGAGGAACAATCAGACGCAACGGTTATGTACAAGCATGAGGCAAAAGGTGAAGATTTTGAAATCACTCGTGACGATGATGGTACATTTATTATTAGTGGCTATGCCATTGAACGTTTATTTAAAATGACGGACTTTAGCCGTGAAGATGGAATACGTCGTTTTGCTCGTCAATTGCGTGCAATGGGTGTGGACGAGGCTCTACGTGAACGTGGAGCACAGGATGGCGATACAGTTCGCCTACAAGAGTTTGAATTTGAATTTGTCGATTAAGACATGAGTTTTAGGGGGAAGCGTATGAAGAATGTTGCGAATCAGCGATATTATTTAGTTCGTGAGGATGTTTTAACGGATGCAATGCAAAAAACTTTGGAGGCGAAACACTTATTATCAAGTGGTTCAGTATCTTCCATTTGGGATGCGGTAAAGCAGGTGGATTTATCGCGAAGTGCGTTTTACAAATATCGTGATGCGGTTTTTCCTTTTCATTCAATCGTGCAGGAACGCATTTTAACAGTCTTTTTACAGCTTCAAGATAGAAAAGGAACACTTGCTAAGCTTCTAGAAACTGTGACAATTACACATTGTAACGTATTGACGATTCATCAAACAATCCCTATTCAGGGACGTGCCAATGTTACATTATCACTAGATGTAACAAGTATGACATGTGATCTTGATGACCTAATCCAGCAATTAAAACGGTTAGATTTTGTTGAGTCAGCGGAAGTCATTAGTTCTGGTGCTTTATAATCATAGTAAGGTGTTCGATCCTTTAATTTTTGACAAAAATGACAATTATCGTGTTTAATAATCCATATGCTCTTGAAGCACTGGAGTAATAATACGATACCAAAGCTCAAATAAGGAGCTGTCCCTCAGTGATACATCATCGCTAGGGACTGCTCCTTATTCCATAAAGGAGGTTTTTGCAATGACAAAGCAACAATGGAGAAATCGAATCGCATATTTAGGACCGGAAGCATCATTTACATACTTAGCAACAAAGGCTACTTTTCCAAATGAGTGGCTTGTACCCTGTGCAACGATTCCTGAATGTATTGAGGCAGTAGCAGAGGGAAAGGTAGATCTAGCCGTTGTACCATTAGAAAATGCCTTAGAAGGTTCAGTTACGCTTACACTTGATTATTTATTCCATGAAGCATCACTATATGTAACAGGTGAATTATTACTGAAAATACAGCAGCATTTAATGGTCAATAAAGCACAAAAAGATAATTGGCAGTCCATTGAAGGGGTCTATTCCCATCCACATGCTCTAGCACAATGCCATAAATATTTATTTTATCGTTTCAGTCATGTACCACTACAACAAACAACTTCAACAGCAGCTGCCGCAAAATACGTATCTGAAAACCCAGAACAATGTATAGCAGCGGTTGGAAATGCAGCTGCCGCAGAAAAATATGGCCTTGAAATAGTAGAGTCCAATATCCATGATTTCCATTTTAACCATACTCGTTTCTTTGTTCTGTCTAAGCAAAACCAACGATTGCCACAAGAACTTTCAAATGGGCAAGCGAAAACAACTTTAATGATTACATTGCCGACTGACCGTTCAGGGGCATTGCATCAAGTGCTATCTGTCTTTGCATGGCGTCAACTGAATTTAAGTAAAATTGAATCGCGTCCATTGAAAACAGGACTAGGGGATTATTTCTTCATGATAGATGTGTTAGCGGATGAAAAAGTACCGATGATGCGCGGTGCAATGGAAGAACTAGCTGCACTAGGTTGCAAAGTAAAGTCACTCGGTACATACTTTACGTATCTTACGTCTGACGAAGCATAATAGCTATAAGGGGGAAATAGAATGCGTGGGATTATTTTATTTGATGGTATTTGTAACTTTTGTGATAGCAGCGTTCAATTTATTATCAAACATGATCAAGCAGGCTATTTTCAATTTGCTTCGTTACAAAGTGATGTCGGGCAAACATTGCTCCGACAGTTCAAAATATCTGAGAATATAGATAGTGTAATCCTCATTGAAAATGGGAAAGCATATGTTGAATCGACAGCAGCCTTAAAAATATGCAGAAATTTGGAGAAGATTTGGCTTTGTTATTATCTTTTCATCCTAGTGCCTCCAATTATTCGCAATGCGTTGTATAGAAGGTTTGCTAAGCACCGCTATCGTTTATTTGGTACAAAAAAGGAATGTCTATTACCTACACCTTCACAAAGACAACGATTTCTTTCCTAATAGGTTGGGGTAAAGGGAGAGGAATACTCGAAACACACATTGAAGCACAGTATGAGCAAATACTGTGCTTTTTTATTTTATTGGTCTGTTACCAAATAGCCCTTTTTTTGTAAGGCTTGTTCAATTAACGTTAATACTTCAACAGAGGGGGCTGTAATGACATGAAGATGAATGCCACCCGTTAGTGCAGATAAGTAATTAGCCTGAGTGGCATTAACCCGTTCGATAAATTGTGTTACCTCATGACGGTTTGACACCATGATTGAGGCAGTTAACTCACCATAAATAGGATGTTCAACCATAACATTTTTGACTGTGCCACCACAATCTACAATCGTCATTAGCTCGTCCTCTGTTTGTTCAGATGTGTGTATGCATGGAAATGTGCGTTCAACAGTTTGCTGTAATTGTTCCTGATGCATATAAAGATAACCCTGACTCGTAGCGATAATGGGTTCGTTTCTTGCCTTTAATAAAGTCATATCATTGACGATAACTTGCCTAGAAACATTGGCGAATTTAGCTAAGTCTGTCCCTGTTATAGGTGTTTTACTTTTTTTTAATTGCGCTAATAGTTGCAGTCGGCGTTCCTCGCCTAACATTTTTTTCATAAGAGATCACCTCTGCCCGTAATAATGGAAACAGTATTCCCTATAGGTTAGTGTACCATGAAGCATTTCTAACTTGTTGAAATTTTTGTATCCAAATGAAACATTGAACATATGATACGTAGAGAGGAAGGGAGGAAAAAATTGCGTATTCATATTGTTCAAAAGGGAGACACATTGTGGAAGATTGCGAAAGAGTACGGCATTTCGTTTGAAGATTTGAAGCGGCTCAATGTCCATCTTGCCAACCCAGATTATATTGTCCCGGGCATGGAAATTATTTTGCCTGAAAAAATAAACAAAGAGCCACATAAAGAAATGCCAAAAAAGGAATCACAAATGCATAAGGAGACACCTAAGGAAGTTCCGAAAAAAGAGGTACAGAGACCAATGCCACCGCCACCACCAATTGTACCACCTGCTCCAATGCCAATGCCTGAGCCACAAATGATTCCAATACCTATACCAATGCCAATGCCAATGCAGATGCCACAACAACCGATGTGGGTTCCACAGCCTGTAGAAATGAATTGGCACCAACAGGTAGTCATGCCACAAGTAGAGCAAACAGTCACAACACCACCACCAGTACAAATACAGCCAGCGCCGCCACCGCCACCACCACCACCAGTAGCGAAGCCAATGCCACATCCAGTACCACAACCAGCACCACCAATGCATATCATGCCACATCCAGTACCACATTGCTCAAGCTGCCATCAACCAATTTATCATCAAATGTGGTGGCCAATGCCAATGCAGCCACAGGCCGAGCAGTATATGATGCCGCAGCAGCCGATGTCCTTTGAGATGCCAGAAAATAAAATGGGCGAGATGGAAGACTTCTTAGAGTCTACATCACCATTTTTCCACACGCCTAATCAACAAATGCAGCCACAATTTAATATGATGCCTGACATGAACATGGGCAAATCATGTGGCTGTGAAGCACAATCATGTGGCTGTCAATCACAACCAATGCAGATGCCAATGCCTGCATGGCAAATGGATCCGTGTCATTGTCCACCACCACCATGCCCAACGCATTGTCCACCGCCATGCCCGTCATCAGTAGGACCTTGGATGTCACCGCATTATTTCCCAGGCGGGATGACGCCTTATCGATGGTGAAAAAGCGTATATTGTCGAAGAGGTAAAATCAAATATTTGGAAATATAGGTATCGATCGAATACTTACTTTGTCAAACGAGCAAAACAACTAGAAATTGCAGAGAAGGTAAGAACAATTCATCGCCAGCTAGGTCGAATTGAACCTAATCTTATCCTACCATTAGTCCAAAGTGACGATGAGCAGCTAATTGTGCAAGAATGGCAAGAAGGTAGCCATGGTGCCAATTTTGCTCATAAAAAGGATCGCAGGGAATCTCTTCAACTACTAATAGCTTTACATGACACATATAAAAAAGTTGCTTGGCAACGCTTGCCTGGCTTGCATACCTATTCACAACTTTTAAAATGGCAAATGCGTCATATGCGTTTTAAAAGCAGAAGAAATGAGTTTCGGGCTTTCTTAACAAAAGAAGAGATCGATCAAATATTGCATTATAGTGATAAATCGCTGCAGTTAATTGCGCTGGAAGATGTAGCCGAAAAAGAAATTACACTATTGCACGGGGATGTCGTGCATCATAATTTTTTATGGTGCACGGATGGACAATTGCGTTTAATTGATTTTGATTTGGCACATCTTGGAGAAGCGGATGACGAGTATATTTTATGGTTGCATCGGGTGCTACCTGCAGTTGATTATGATTTAGCCAAAGTCTTTGCGGAGTTACCAGAACTGAAACGGCTTGATAAAAGAAAGCTTCATCGTTTAAAATATCCGAATGAACTATTAAGGGAATGGCTTTTCGCTGTGGATTTACCCCTTGATCAGCAACTAGTATTTTTAGATTATTTAGTACCATTTACTAAACGAGCCCTCACCTATTGGCCAAAACTGTGGTACGATATTGATAGATTTGTGAAGAAATGACCGTCATTTGGCGGTCATTTTTGTCTTGAACAGCGTTTTGAACAGGACTTTCTGTCGAGCATTCGTTCGCTATATGCTATAATCGAAGACGATGATTGTGAGGGAATATAGATGTATGATTATTTAAAAGGACTAATTACTCGTATTACACCAGAATATATTGTGCTAGAACAAAAGGGTATTGGCTGGCAATTGAATACGCCCAATCCGTTTGCATTTCGAACATCAGCCATGGAGCAACAAATTTATGTTCATTTGCATGTACGAGAGGATGCACAAGTGCTTTATGGTTTCCCAAATCTAGATCAGCGCGAGCTTTTTCGAAAGTTAATTTTAGTATCTGGAATAGGTCCTAAGGGAGCGCTGGCTATCTTAGCGACTGGCAACCCACAGCAGGTTATAAGTGCGATTGAACGGGAAGATGAAACGTTTTTAGTGAAGTTCCCAGGAGTAGGTAAAAAAACTGCTCGTCAGATGATATTAGATTTAAAAGGCAAGCTAGGCTCTTTATTAGAGACAATCGAACTGCCGAGTACAGAAGATGAGCTGCCATTGTTTGGCGTTCATCCTTATAAACACGAATTAGAAGAAGCAATACTTGCTTTAGCGGCACTTGGTTACTCTGAAAAGGAGCTCGAAAAAATTCGCCCACTGCTTGAGGATAACGACAAGCTGGAAACGACAGATGCCTATATGAAACAAGCGTTACAACTATTATTAAAATTAAAATAAGGAAGGAGGGAAGAGGCATGTCTGAACGTATGATGGCTAGTGAGGCAAGTGGCTATGATGAACAATTTGAATTATCTTTACGCCCGCAAAGGTTAGCCCAATACATAGGGCAACATAAAGTAAAGGAAAATTTACAAATTTTCATTGAGGCAGCAAAACTTCGGCAGGAAAGTTTAGATCATGTGCTGTTATATGGGCCACCAGGGCTTGGCAAAACAACATTAGCTGTTGTTATTGCAAATGAGATGAGTGTCAATGTACGCATGACAAGTGGTCCTGCAATTGAACGTCCAGGAGATTTAGCAGCGATTTTAAGTTCACTAGAGCCTGGTGATGTTTTATTTATTGATGAGATTCATCGATTACCTCGTGCCATTGAAGAAGTGTTATATCCAGCAATGGAGGACTTCTGTTTAGATATTGTTGTGGGAAAAGGTCCTGAAGCACGTTCTGTACGCCTTGATTTACCTCCCTTTACCCTTGTAGGTGCTACAACCAGAGCTGGTGCCTTATCAGCACCTCTAAGAGATCGCTTTGGTGTTTTATTACGCTTAGAGTACTATGATGATATTTCCCTTGCTGAAATAGTTGCTCGCAGTGCTCATTTATTTGAGGTAGAAATTGAGCAAATAGCAGCAATGGAAATGGCGAAACGCTCTCGTGGCACACCTCGAATTGCCAATCGCTTATTGAAACGAGTACGAGATTATGCACAAGTGCTTGGAGATGGTATGATAACGGAGGGCCTTGCAAAGCAAGCGCTAGAGCTGTTACAAGTCGATCCAAGAGGGCTTGATCACATTGATCATAAACTTGTCACTAACATGATTGAGCGCTTTCGAGGAGGTCCTGTGGGCTTAGATACGCTTGCAGCATCGATTGGTGAGGAACGGGTGACTATAGAAGATGTATATGAACCCTATCTCATGCAAATTGGGCTTATTCAACGTACACCACGAGGAAGAGTAGCGACACATTTAGCCTACGAACATTTTGGATATGAGTATCCCCAACAAACATAAAGAAGGAAGTTTTTTTCATGCGTGTAGAAGATTTTGATTTTGAATTACCAGAGGAGCTTATTGCTCAAACACCTTTAGTAGATCGGACAGCTAGTCGATTAATGGTCGTAACACCTGGCTCAAATGAAGTAGAGCATCACCATTTTGCTCATGTCTTAGAGGAGTTACGTACTGGAGACTGCCTTGTGTTAAACGATACAAGAGTCTTACCTGCTCGCTTAATGGGTGTAAAAGAGGAGACAGGTGCCCATATAGAGGTACTATTATTAAAGCAATTGCCAGGTACAGATGAGTGGGAAACACTTGTAAAACCAGCAAAACGTGTAAAAGTAGGGACAGTTATTACATTTGGAGATGGATTGTTAACAGCTACTTGTACAGGTGAGCTTGACCATGGTGGACGAACATTTGAATTTCATTATGATGGAATCTTTTTTGAAATACTAGAGCAGCTTGGTGAAATGCCATTACCGCCTTATATACGAGAAAAATTAGAAGACAAAGATCGCTATCAAACGGTCTATGCGAAAGAGCGTGGGTCAGCTGCTGCTCCAACGGCCGGGCTCCATTTTACAGAAGAATTATTAGAACAAGTAAAGGCAAAAGGGGTAGAGGTTGTCTTTATTACACTTCATGTAGGACTTGGAACATTCCGTCCAGTTAGTGTAGATTCTATTGAAAACCATGAAATGCACGCAGAATTTTATAGTGTGACAGAAGAAGCAGCAGACACGATTAATCGTGTAAAGCGTAATGGCGGGAAGATAATAGCTGTTGGGACTACCTCTACACGTACATTGGAGACAATTGGCTCTAAATATGATGGTGAGGTACGAGCAGAGCAAGGTTGGACGTCTATTTTCATCTATCCAGGCTATACTTTTACCGTGGTAGATGGTTTAATTACAAACTTCCATTTACCAAAGTCAACCCTTGTTATGCTAGTGAGTACGCTAGCCACTCGTGAAACTATTTTAAGTGCTTATCAGCAAGCTGTAGAAGAAAAATATCGCTTCTTTAGTTTTGGTGATGCTATGTTTATTCGACCAAAAGAATAAAAAAGAAAAAATCGGAGTACTGTTTTTACTTCAGATCAGAGAGGATTTTTATTTTTATGACACAACCAGCTATTCGCTATGAATTACTTCATACATGTAAACAAACAGGAGCACGTCTTGGCATTGTGCATACACCACACGGCTCTTTTGAAACACCAGCATTTATGCCTGTTGGAACACAAGCAACAGTTAAAACAATGTCACCAGAGGAATTAAAAGAAATGAATGCTGGTATTATCTTATCCAACACGTATCATTTATGGCTTCGTCCAGGCAATGATATCGTTAAGGAAGCAGGCGGACTGCATAAATTTATGAATTGGGATAGACCCATTTTAACAGATTCAGGTGGTTTCCAAGTATTCTCCCTAAGCCAGTTCCGCAAAATTGAAGAGGAAGGCGTACATTTCCGTAACCATCTTAATGGGGATAAATTATTCCTAAGTCCAGAAAAAGCGATGGAAATTCAAAATGACTTAGGCTCGGATATCATGATGGCTTTCGACGAATGTCCACCGTATCCTGCAACACATGAATATATGTTGCAATCGGTAGACCGTACAACACGTTGGGCAAAACGCTGCAAAGAAGCCCATAGTCGTCCAGAAGAACAAGGGTTATTCGGAATTATTCAAGGTGGTGAGTATGAGGATCTACGCCGTCGTTCTGCAGAAGCATTAGTGGAGTTAGATTTCCCAGGCTACGCGATAGGAGGACTATCTGTTGGTGAACCAAAAGATATCATGAACCGTGTTCTTGAGTTCACAACACCGTTAATGCCAGCAAATAAACCTCGATATTTAATGGGAGTGGGTTCACCAGATTCATTAATCGATGGAGCTATTCGTGGTGTTGATATGTTCGACTGTGTTCTACCAACACGTATTGCTCGTAATGGTACACTGATGACATCAGAAGGTCGTTTAGTCGTAAAGAATGCAAAATATGCTCGTGACTTTGGGCCGATTGATCCGAACTGTGATTGCTATACATGTAAAAACTATTCACGTGCTTATATTCGTCACCTGATTCGCACAGAAGAAACGTTCGGTATTCGTTTAACGTCTTATCATAACTTACACTTCCTGTTAAAGCTAATGGAACAAGTGCGTGAGGCAATTCGTCAAGATCGCTTAGGTGATTTCCGAGAAGAATTTTTCGAGAAATATGGCTTTAATGGACCAAATGCGAAAAACTTTTAATTAATTACTTTTCTAAGGATAATAAAGTGAACGAGTTTTTTTATAAAAAGGGACATTAGAAAACCTCTAATGTCCTACATTACTTGCCATAGTATGGCAAAATCATTCAAAACTTTGTAAAAAGTGAATATTTCTAGCAAAATATTGTCAATCATAGAAAAAATATTAGTAAATGAGAAAATTTTTGGGCTTGTCCATCGCTTTTTAATGGTGGAATAGTCTATACTAAAAAAGTGAGATTTGGAAAGGGGGCAAGAAGTAATATGGATCAATTATTAGGCTTAGCACCGATATTATTAATGTTCGTTGCTATGTGGTTTATCTTAATCCGTCCAGCTAAAAAAAGACAGCAGGAAACACAAAATATGCAAGGTAGTTTGCAACGTGGAGATAAAGTCATTACAATCGGTGGCCTGCATGGTGTCATTGATGCAATTGAGGACACAGCAGTAACATTAAAAATCGCTGATAATGTACGTGTAAAATTTGACCGTCAAGCAATCGGACGAGTTGAGAAAGACATTTAAACATTATAAAGAAAAAGGCTTACAATAGCTATATTGTAAGCCTTTTCTTGTGCGCTGAAGCGCAAGGGAGGGGTATATTCCTCCTGTCACTATTTCATTGTATTTATTTTATGAATTAAGTCGGGACCTGAATCATTGCCATTTACAATAATTCTACTTAATGTGAATAATCCATCGCCCTTTTTAACACTTTTATTCTGAATAACAAAGCCCATCTTAAAACCAGCCTCCTGTGCAATTTTAATGGTGGCAGCAGATTGAATACCGTATGGATAGCTAATGGCGATGGGCTCGTAGCCTAATTTTTCTTTAATTATTTTTCGGGAGTGAATAAAATCATTTCTGACTCTAGCCTCGTACTGCTGCTGGCTCTCTAATTGTCCATTCAAATAGCTTGGACCGTAAATAGCCCCATTCAGTCTGCCGAATTTTGAAGGTAATTTATAATGGGAGTCCCAAGTATGGCTTTGAATCGTTATATAATCTTGCATTTCTTTTAATTGATCCCAGTTCATCTTGGCAATTTCATGTGGATAGGCAAAATCTTTACTTGTATCGACTATTCGGCTTGCAATAACAAAAATTTCCGCATGTATGTCATATTTTTTCAAAATCGGATACGCCATTTCGTAATTGCTGAGATAGCCATCATCGAAAGTAATTAATATAGGCTTTGCGGGTAATTTGCTTTGGTTAGTCAAGTAATCGTGTAATTCTTTGACAGAAATCGCATGATAACCTTCTTCCTTAAGGGACCTCATTTGTTTCTCAAAATTATTGGGTGAAATAACTGTATTATTGTTTATATTTTCCGCTAAATGGTGGTACATAAGAACGGGTATATTCTGTTCTTGGTATCCATAAGTAAGAAATGGATGAGTAAACAGAACAATATAAACAACAACGAAAGCAATTATTTTCCTTATCATTTTCTCACCTTTTTGCTGTTTATAGTCTTAACTGTTTCGTTCTTTATATTTTGTACGAACAACTACGGACTATTCCTTGTATTTTTAGCAATATCCAGTCATTCTTCTGTATAAAAAACAAAAATAAGGTCACCTTGATATTATGGGGGTGTTATTGATGGAAGAATATTTCCACATCATTTTTAGAACCTGTTTTTTATATGTGTTTATCATCATTGTCTTTCGTTTAATGGGTAAACGAGAATTGGGTGAGCTATCTGTCATTGATTTAGTGGTTTTTGTATTAATTGCAGAAGTGGCTGCTTTTGCGTTAGATGATTATAAGAATCCTCTTTTTAATGCCATTTTACCCATTATTATTTTGCTCTTTATACAAATATTAAGTGCTTATTTATCGTTGAAGTTCAAAGGTATACGCGACTTAGTTGATGGTGATCCAGCGTTACTAGTGAAAGACGGTGTGATTTTAGAGAGTGTAATGCGTAAACACCGTTATAATTTAGATGATTTATGTCAGCAATTACGAGAAAATGGTATCGCCTCTGTCACCGATGTTGCATTTGCCTATTTAGAACCTTCGGGAAACCTTTCCGTTTACAAAAAAGATGAAAAAGCATTCGTTTATCCTTTGATTATTGATGGAGAGATTCAAGAGAGACATTTATTAACCATGCATAAAGACGTGGAATGGTTAAAGAGTGAATTAGCTAAAAATAATATTACAGATAGTGAAAAAGTATTTTTTTGTATTTGGGAAGACGAGCGACTGTATATTCAATTAAAGGAAAACTAAACTTTCTTTGCTAATTTACGGATATAGCGGAAATCTGTTATACGTAATTGATTTGTAAATAATAAACTCGTAAATAGTAAAAATAATGTGACAAAGCTATTTAAAATAAATGGTAGTGATAGTAAGGGCATTAGGAAGTACTGGGCGATACAAACGACAATAAAGCAACTATAAGGTACGACAAACATTCTAAAGCCTGCTCGTAAATTTTTCCGTTGTCTAACAGTTGCTATATGCAAGAAAGAGGTCATCAATACGCCAAAACCAATAGCTACCACAGCTCCTTTTTCTTGAATACCGGGCTGAGAGGCAAGTACAAACATAACAAATAATTTCCCTAGGCCCCCATAGATGGAGTTCATCATCGCTGCCCGAGCTTCGCCAATCGCCTGAAGGATGGAGTGCAGAGGGCTTTGAATATAATAAAAATAAAAAATGGGTGCTAAAATTTTTACGTAACCACGATTTTCTTCTAAATGGAAAAGCTTCATAGCCAATTCATCACCATGTACAAAGAAATATGTAGCGGCAAAACAGCCCACTAAAGAAGATAATCTTAGGGAAACCGAAATTCGTTCCTGTAACAAAGGGATATGCTGTCTAGCAACGGCATCACTAACAGCCGGAATAAGGACAATCGATAAAGCGGTTGACACAAAAGCAGGAAATAGTAGTAGTGGCACCAAAACACCTGAGATGACACCGTATAGAATGGTAGCTGCTGATGCTGTTAAGCCTGCTACTGTTAAAGCTTTTAAAAAGATAATTGGTTCTAAAAACCAAGTGAAAGAACCAAAAAGCTTGCTGCCTGCGGAAGGCAGAGCTATACGTAGCATGGGCGATGAAGGATAACCTTCGATTTTTGTTTTGCGCGCAATTAATTTCTTTTTTGAAACTATATAATGCAGCCATAAATAAAGGAATGCTACTACCTCTGCAGCAAGCGTAATACCCATGGCGGCAGCAGCTGTCACAGCGGCATTATTATAATTAGCCACGTATGGAAGCATTAGTGTAATAAAGCTAATCCGAACAACTTGTTCAATCATTTGTGACCATGCGGTAGGTGTAATTTTAGCGATACCTTGTAAATAAGCACGTAATAAACCAGATCCTACTGATACTGGTACGGCAAAGAGAGCAATCCATAAAGTGAAAGTTGTATGTTCATTATGTAAGAGCGTTGTAGAAATATATGGTATAGTGAGTGCAACAAGGGGCATAAAAACGATCATACCAATAAACGACCAAAGAATCGCAGTACGCATGACGCCAAATATGCTTTCGCGTTTATTTTTAGCTAGTAATTCTGCCACAATTTTAGCTACAGCAATAGGTAGTCCAAGTTGAATGAGTGAGATGAAGAAAATAAATGCTGGATAGACGGTCATATAAATACCGACTGCCTCCTCACCAGCAATTCGCATAAATTGCATTCTATAAAAGAAGCCAAAAAGTTTAGATAAGAAAATGACAAACATTAAAAATAATGTACCTCGTACAAAAGAACTCATGCCATCCGTCCCTTCTCAAGCCGCAAAAATTCATTTACACTATTTGTATGCAAGCATGTCTTACGTTACGACTTTGATTGGAGATGATTCAAAATGAGTATGCAATATGAGCAACTGTTTGAAAAAATTCGTCCTGCCATTGATAGTAAGATAGCAGAGTTCAAGTATTTTCGATATGATGCTATAACGGCTGAAGAGCTTTGGCGGTACTGTGTTGAAAAAAAATGGCGTAAAAAGAAAGTAGAACAACTTCGCTTATATGAGGTGATTGCTACCATATTCTCGGTATCACCATCTGATATTGTCTCATTCAATCAAGTAGAGTTTTTACAAAGTGACAATTGGTTTGAAGAATTGAATACAGAAGAATTACAATTACTGCTTGGTCCAGTCAAAACGTAAATAACGATGTGTCAAATCTTGTAATAATTCAAAGAAACCTACATGTGTTGAATTGACACCAAGCGCAACCTGTTTCATAATAAGTGTGTTGCGCTTTTTTTATTTTGAATAACTGTTTACTTACATAAATCTTCTATGCGATTTTACTTGCATTAGGAAGGTTAGTACCTAATAATACAAAGATAAACTTGCGCGTTATGAACGAATGAACTAAGTGAGGCAACCTTTTTGAAACACAGGTAACATGATTCTAAGGAAAAGGAGGATTAATCGTTTCAAAAGGTATTGCTAGTTACTTGTTTGGCGTGTAAGGACAACCCTTACACCATTTCGAGGAGGATTTTCGATGAAACTAAAAAGTCGTATAGTTGCATTCCTATTAATTCTAGTGCTTCTGGCAGCTGGAATTGGTACGACTGTAAACGGCGTCTTAAAGGACATTAAGCTTGGTCTTGACTTACAGGGCGGGTTTGAGGTGCTTTATGAGGTAAATGAATTAAAGGCAGGACAAAAAATCACACCGGAAGTTGTTGCAGCTACGGCAACAGCCCTTGGTAACCGTGTCAATGCCATTGGTGTTAGTGAGCCAAGCATTCAGGTAGAGGGAGAAAACCGTATTCGTGTGCAATTAGCTGGTGTTGAAGATCAGGAATCGGCACGTAAGCTACTATCTACTTCTGCAAATTTAACATTCCGTGATGTGGATGATAATTTATTATTAGATGGGAATGATTTAAAAGAAAATGGGGCTAGTGCTTCCTTTGACCAACAAAATCGCCCAATCGTATCATTAAAATTAAAAGATGCGGGAAAATTTGCTGATGTAACAAGTAAAATTGCTGCGAAACCTGCAGGACAAAATTTATTAGTTGTATGGTTAGACTTTGAAGAGGGTGTAGACTCTTATAAAGCGGAGTCACAAAAAGCGAAGCCACGCTATGCATCAGCAGCAACAGTTAGCCAAACATTAAATACTACAGACGTTATGATAAGTGGTAGTTTCTCTGTTGATGAAACAAAAAATTTATCAGGAATTTTAAATGCAGGGGCACTACCTGTTAAGCTTGATGAAATTTACTCAACTTCTGTTGGTGCTCAGTTTGGTGATGAGGCACTGAAAAGTACCATTTTTGCAGGTATTGTCGGCGTAGTAATTATTTTCTTATTTATGTTATTTTACTATCGTCTACCAGGGGTTATTTCCATCATTACACTTGTTGTATTCACATTCTTAGTATTGGTTGTATTTGATTGGATTAATGCGGTATTAACGCTTCCAGGTATTGCCGCCATTGTACTTGGTATAGGGATGGCTGTAGACGCTAACATTTTAGCGGCAGAACGTATACGTGAAGAGCTTCGAGTAGGGTATTCTGCTAAGCAGGCATTCCAAATTGGTTCTAAACAATCTTTATCGGCTATTGTGGATGCACAGTTGACAACGCTATTAGCAGCGGGCATTCTATTTTACTTCGGGACAAGCTCTGTAAAAGGTTTCGCAACTACATTAATTATAAGTATTCTATTGAGCTTCTTAACAGCAGTTTGGGGTTCCCGTGTTCTATTAGGGTTCCTTGTTAACAGTGGCTATTTCAATAATCCAGCATGGTATGGTATTGCTAAATCAAAACAACATAGTTTGGAAGAAAACATTGGTACATTAGATTTAACAACGAAATTTGATCGTTTCGATTTTGTTCACAATCGTAAGAAATTTTATACATTCTCTTTAGCCATTTTAGTGGCTGGTTTAGTGGTTATAGGTATTTTCCGACTAAACCTTGGTATCGATTTCTCTAGTGGTACACGTATTCAAATTGAAGCAGAACAAACGTTAACACAAGAAGAAGTGGCAAAATTCGTTGATAGTATCGGTTTCCCTTCGGAGGATATTGTCCTTTCAGGAGAAAAGAGCACATCTGCAGTTATTCGTTATAAATCTGATTTATCACAAGCAGATATTTTAAAATTCCAAAAGGAAACAACCGATAAATATGGTCATAAGCCTACTGTAAGTACGGTATCGCCAACAGTTGGTAAGGAGCTTGTGAAAAATGCCATTAAAGCATTGTCACTTGCAGCACTTGGGATTATCATTTATGTAGCAATTCGCTTTGAATGGCGTATGGGTATTGGAGCAATTGTGTCATTATTACACGATGTATTCTTAATCGTTGCTGTCTTTAGCTTTATGCGCTTAGAGGTGGATATTACTTTTATTGCGGCAGTTTTAACCATTGTTGGTTACTCCATCAATGATACGATTGTTACCTTTGACCGTATGCGTGAAAACTTAGATCGATATGATACCATTAATGACCGTGAATTATTGGCGGATATTGTGAATAAGTCGCTCCGTCAAACAATGGGACGTTCTGTTAATACCGTCTTAACAGTTATTATTGTTGTTATAGCCTTATTAATTTTTGGCGCACCATCTATTCAAAACTTCTCAATTGCGTTATTGATTGGTCTAATTACAGGTATGTATTCTTCCATCTGTATCGCAGCTCAAATCTGGTATTCATTAAAAATTCGTGAAATGAAAAAATCAGATGGGCAGCTACACAAAAAAGAGAAAAAACAATGGGGTACAGACGAACCTGTTGTATAATTATGGGCAGGGTATAGAAAACGAATTGTTTTCTATACCCTGCTTTTATGATGCAAAAAAATCTGCTGGCTTTCTAAAAAGCAGCAGATTTTTATAGGTTATAATTTAAATTGCTGAAGCAATGTCTGTAGCTGCTGAGCATGTTGACTTAATTCTTCAGCGACCGCATTCACTTGCTGCATAGTCGCAACTTGTTCATCAACAGACTCTGCAATTATTTGTGAATTGCTGGCTGATTGATTTGAAACGCTTGCTATTTCCGTGACAGAGGCAGCAACCTGCTCAGCACTGGCGGAAATTTCTTCAGATGTGGCAGAGATTTCCTCAATTTGCTCCGTAAATGCTGTCACTGCTGATGTGATGGAGTAGAAAGCATCTCCTGCCTCATGAATTTTGTTTACGCCGTCTTTTACAGAAGCTAGACCATTATCGACAGCGGCTGCAACATTGCGTGTATCTGTCAGAATTTCTTTTGTAATGGCAACGATTTGATTGGCAGACTGATTAGATTCCTCAGCAAGTTTACGTACTTCATCCGCTACTACCGCAAAGCCCTTACCGTGCTCCCCAGCTCTTGCCGCTTCAATTGCCGCATTTAAGGCCAGCAAATTTGTTTGCTCTGAAATGGCCGTGATGACGGCTGTAATTTGTCCGATTTCTTCTGATTGTTTACTTAGTTTATCTGTCAATGTAGCAATTTCAGAGGTAGCCACAGAAATGATAGACATCTGCTCTTTCGCTGTGGAAATGGTTGTTCCTCCTGTTCGCGCGAGCTGGGTCATACTTTCTGCATTGGCATGAAGGCTTTGTGTCGCCTCTGCAATGCGTTGAACACCGGATGCTGTTTCATCCATTGCCACAGCACTTTGCTGTGAAGCACTTGCAGATGAAACGATATGTGTTGAATTTTCTTGAATTCGTTGGGCAATATCATCAGAAGTTGCCGTCACTTCCTCTGTGCTAGCAGACAGCTCTTCAGAGACAGCTGATAGGTGGGAGGCGCTATCTTGAATGTTTGACATTAATCCAGTTAGATTTTGCTTTAAAGTATTGACTGCCACGGCTAGTGTACCAATTTCATCATTTGATTGGTGAGTAAGCTCATCAATCGATAAATCTCCTTGTGCTAAAGTATCAGCCGCTCCAATTGCAAGATGCAATGGCTGAACAATCGATTTTTTAACAAAATACATAAAGTAAACGCCAATAACGGCACTAGCCAATAGAAGCGTGATGGAAATAATAATTGCTCTTGCAACCGTTTGATTAACTTCAGCATCAACCTTTTGTAGCTGCTCATTATGATAATCTAACATTTCCTTCGTTAATTGGAAGAGTTCTTTATTATCTTTTGTCACATCATTATTTATGTAAGAGAGGGCTAAATCGACATTTCCATTATTGAAGGCTTGGACTGCCTTTTCGGAATGAGTAAGTAAATCTTTTTGTAATGCTGTGATTTGCTGCATAATATTTTTTGTGTAGTCTGAACGAACAAGGGTAGAAAGCTCATTCACCGATTCTGGTAAAAGCTTTTCATAGCGCGCTAAGTTTGCTTTAGCGGTTTCATCCTTTGGATTTAAAATATAGGAACGTAAAAATAAACCTTGTGATGCGAGTTCTTGCTGAATTTTCACTGTTAATTGCATTTGTACAATACGGTGCTGCAGTACTTCTTCTAGATCATTTTGCGTAGCTTTGAATTGCAGAAAGCTCACAATACTAGAAATGAAGAGTAAACATGTTAATGAAATGAAGCCCAGATTTAGTTTTTTACGAACGGACATAGACGTTCCTACCTTCTTTTGTTATATGGAAAAAATAAATGTTCTGAAATTACTATAGCTTGATATTTTTACAAGGTCAATACTCAGAAAATTTTCAACAGGAGAAGTATTATTTACTTTTTATGGAATTTAAAAAGGTTTATATACCTATGTAAAAGGCTTCTGAAATCCATGTTATCCACTTGATTCTTCAAAATTGATTGACAATTATATTTATTTAGCATAAAATTAAGGCTAACTTTTTGTTCGGTCAAGGTAGAAGGCTACGGGAGCGTGGTCAACCTAAGAACAGATGAGCTGAGTGTAGATGAGAATAGCTGAGAAATTGTTGAATAAGAGTAGTAGCATAGGTGTGCAATATAGAGAGTCAGTGGCTGGTGAGAACTGATTTGTAGCTTATGTGAATGGACTTATGAGAGTCGCTTTTAAAAAGCGAACGTGAATCCCCACGTTATAGGGAATGCTTGAACGTATAGAGGCCTTGCAATCAATATGATTAGCAATGGACCGTACAGGAGCAGGCATTAAAGTGAGAGCAATATGCTCTAATATGAGGTGGCAACGCGGTCATGATCGTCCTCTGCAATTAGGAATAATCCTTTTTGCAGGGGATTTTTTTATTTTCATTCAACAGTACATTTTTCTTCATTCGTCTAGACATTAGCAAAAGGAATCTTTGGAAAAGGAGATTAAAAGCTATGCAAACAACGAGTTCAAGAACAAAAATGAAAACCATCAACGGCGATTCTTTAACACCGATTTTAATTTTTAGACGTTTACAGGGTAAGCATAAGTTTTTGCTTGAAAGTTCAGCCCAACATGAGGGAGCAGGAAGGTTTTCTTTTATTGGTGCTAATCCAAGAAAAACGTATAAGGGGATGGGGCAAGAAATTCAGGAGTATTCCTATCAAACTGGAAAAACCTCTGTCCATAAAGGAGAGCTCTTTGCCCTATTGAAAAGACTCATGCCCCGTATTTCCAATACAACTGATTTTCCGTTCTCTGGAGGGGCCATTGGTTATATAGGTCATGGAGCAACATCGATGCTACGAACAGATGGAAAGGATCTCCCAGAAGCTCATTTTCATGTCTATGAAACAATTATTATTTTTGATCATGTAACTGATGAGGTGACGTTGATTCATACAAATATAGATGTGGAAAAACAAGAGCCTGATTTGGAGAAATTAGCACAACAGATATTAGAAGGGCATGTAAGTGAAGAAGCAACTTACATGTATCAATCACTTGATACTTCTACACAGGATCAATTTTCAATAGCTCTACAAAATATTCAACGTAATTTGAATGGGGAAATAACAAGAGTTATATTACCGAAGCGCCATGTTGCAAACTTTCAGGGAGATGCTTTTTCGTTATATAGACAGCTTCGTAAAAAAAAGTCAGCTGCCTATATGTATTATGTAGAGTTTGAAGATTATATGGTTTTAGGAACTTCTCCTGAAAGTCTAATACGAGTGAAAGGAGACCGAGTGATTGCAACTCCAACAGAGGGCACATACCCACGGGGGAAAACGAAAAGCGATGACCTAATTAATGAGCGTAAACTATACAACCATCTAAAAATTAGAAAATCACATGCCGTCCTTGTGAGTGCAGTGCAGCAAGAGTTACAGTCTGTTTGTTTTCGGGATTCTGTTCAAGTAATCGATGCTATGCACATTGAGAGATCGAAGCAAGCTATACACATGACTTCAAGGATAGAGGGGCGACTTTTGCCGATGCTACATGCCCTTGATGTATTAGCAGCAATGCTACCACCATATTCAACTACAGGGATACCTAAAGAACAGGCAACCTATTATTTGGAAAAATGGCATCATACTGCGGGTATATTTGGTGGAGCTCTCGGTTTCATCGGTTTTAATGGGCATTTGGATTTTGCTTTAACAGGGCAATCCATTGTGGTGAAACAAACAATGATGCATATGCAATCCACTATTGCGGTGACAAAATATACGGACGTATTAAAAGTTTTACAACAGTTGGAAGAGGAAGAACGTGCATATTTACAGTTATTGGCGAATAATGGAGGGCAAAATAAATGAAACATTTACAGCGGAAAGTGTTACAAGGGCAGCATTTGATGTATGAAGAAATGCTAGAGGTGGCGCAATGGCTATTTCAGGATGACACACCTAAAGATGAAATCGCAAGCTTTTTAACAGCCCTATCTATAAAGGGGGAGACTGCTCATGAGGTAGCGGCCTTAGCAACAATTATGCGGTCATTTGCCAGTAATGTCCCAGTAAAAGAAGGACGTTATATGGATAATTGTGGAACTGGTGGAGATGGCCTTCATACATTTAATATCAGCACTGCCTCTGCATTCGTACTAGCTGGAGCTGGTGTTAAAATTGCCAAGCATGGAAATCGTAAAATTTCGTCCTCCTCTGGCAGTTCGGACGTTTTAGAGGCATTAGGCATTCATACAGAGATGACAATTCCACAAACTGTAGAGCTATTGGAAAAGGAAGGAGTTTCTTTTTTGTATGCACCGAATGTTCATCCCAAACTAAGGAGGATTGGGGAAGTGCGACGTTCACTTGGTAGATCAACCATCTTCAATCTAGTTGGTCCTTTAACAAATCCTGTAGCCCTTTCAACACAATTCACAGGCATTAATCGGCCCCAATTTGTCATGGAATATGCTTCTGTTCTACAAATGCTAGGACGTGAACGTGCCATTGTAGTATCAGGTCCTCAAGGGCTCGACGAGGCTTCCTTAGCAGGGCAAAATACATTGGTTTTACTAGATAAAGGGGATTTGATTCCATTCTCATTAACCGCAGAGGATGTCGGTCTTCGCTCGGCACCATTAGAGGCCATTCGAGGTGGCAATGCTGATGAAAATGCGGTGATTATGAAAAATTTACTGGCTGGGGAGCAAAGTGCCTACTTAGATACGGTATTGATAAATGCCGGCATCGGATTATTCGCTCATGGTCAGGCAGAAACGATTAAAGAAGGAGTGGCTATGGCGAAAGACAGTATTGGTAGTGGGCGAGCACTACAAAAATTGGAAACGGTTGTAGCTTATAGTGAGCAATTAAAAGGAGTGGAGGTCGGACAATGAATATTCTTCAAAAAATACTTCAGCAAAAGAGGATAGAGGTAGGAGCATTATTAGAGCAGCCCGATCCTTTAGCAAATTTTTCAGAAAAGCAACGCCCTTCGTTATTTCAATCATTACGGCAAGCAAACACATTGCAGGTGATTGCTGAAATGAAACGTGCTTCGCCTTCCAAAGGGTTAATTGCTGGCGGGGCAGACCCAGTTGCACAAGCACAAGTTTATGCCCAGGCAGGAGCAGCAGCTATTTCTGTATTAACGGACAAGGAATTTTTTAAAGGCTCCTTTGAAGATTTAGCCGCAGTTGCTCGTGCTGTGGATACGCCACTTCTTTGTAAAGATTTTATGGTGGATCGAGTGCAAATTCGATTTGCTAAGGCAGCAGGTGCATCTATTATTTTATTGATCGTGGCAGCATTAACGGATGAAGCTTTAGATGATTTATATAGCTATGCAACGAGCTTAGGCTTAGAGGTTTTAGTGGAAGTGCATGATAGAGAGGAGCTAGAACGTGCACTTGCAGTAGATGCGAAATTGATCGGCGTTAATAATCGAGATTTACGTACTTTTAAGGTCAATTTGCAGCGCACAAAGGAGATTGCAAAAGCTTTTCCGTTTGATGAGGGACACATTTTAATTAGCGAAAGTGGCATTTGGTCCCAGGACGATGCGAAACAAGTGGCGGCTATGGGCGCTAGTGGCGTTCTTGTTGGAGAAGCATTAATGCGGAGCGGAGATGCAGGGCTAGCACTCAGGCGTTTACAAGTTCAAACCGAGGAGACTTCAGTATGACAAAAGTTAAAATTTGTGGTTTACAAGAATTAGAACATATCCAAACAGCAATTCAAGCTGGTGCAGATGCTGTGGGCTTTGTTTTTGCACCAAGTAAACGTCGTGTATCCATTGAACAGGCACGGCTATTAGCAAAGCAAGTGCCACAAGGTGTTTTGAAAATTGGTGTCTTTGTCAATCCAACTGCTGCTGAATTACAGGAAGCGGTTGAGCGAGTGCCTTTAGATTACGTGCAATACCACGGAGAGGAAACAGCAACATTTATTTTAGAACAAGGTTATCCAGCTATTAAAGCATTGTCTATCAGGACAAAAGAGGATGTGCAAGCTGCTGCTAATTTTCAGGTGGACTATTATTTATTCGATGCTCCTGGAACTACTTTTAAGGGTGGAAGTGGTCAAACTTTTGACTGGACTCTACTCGATGAGGTGGGCATTCCACGAGAAAGATTAATACTAGCTGGTGGACTGAAGGCGGATAATGTTGAAGAAGCCATCACAGCTGTAGACCCTTATATGGTGGATGTATCAAGTGGTGTAGAAACAGATGGCATTAAGGATCATAAAAAAATAAGGACATTTTTACAAGTAGTAAAGAGGGGGGATAAATAATGACCATTTCGATAGCTAATAGTGTACCAACAAAGGCAGGGCGGTTCGGTCAATTTGGAGGGCGGTTCGTACCTGAAACATTAATGACTGCCTTGCTAGAATTAGAGAATGCCTACGAGGAAGCTTTAGAAGATTCCTCGTTTACAGAAGAGCTATCCTACTATTTGCAGGACTATGTGGGACGTGAAACCCCGCTTTATTTCGCAGAAAATCTTACAAAGAAGCTTGGTGGAGCTAAAATCTATCTAAAGCGTGAAGACTTAAATCATACAGGTGCTCATAAAATTAATAACGCGATTGGCCAGGCACTTCTTGCCAAACGAATGGGAAAAAAGAAGATTGTTGCAGAGACAGGAGCTGGGCAACATGGTGTAGCAACGGCTACCGCATGTGCCTTATTAAATCTTGAATGTGTTGTTTTTATGGGTGCAGAAGATATTAAACGGCAGCAGTTAAATGTTTTCCGTATGGAACTACTTGGCACGAAGGTTCAGTCGGTAGAAAGTGGGTCAAAAACTTTAAAGGACGCTGTAAATGCTGCTTTGCGCTATTGGGTGACAAATGTGGAGGATACGCATTATATTTTAGGCTCTGCCTTAGGCCCACATCCATTTCCAAAAATTGTTCGTGATTTTCAGCGGATTATCGGGGTTGAGACAAGAACGCAAATTTTGCAAAAGGAAGGTCGTTTACCAGATGCAGTTGTCGCTTGTATTGGTGGTGGCAGTAATGCAATTGGTATGTTTCATCCATTCGTTGACGACGAATCGGTTGCCTTATATGGTGTAGAGGCAGCAGGGAGTGGTCTTGAAACTGGGCGGCATGCAGCGGCTATTGCAGGTGGACAATTAGGGGTATTACATGGCGCTTACATGTATTTACTACAAGATGCAAATGGCTTTGTTCAAGAAGCGCACTCTATTTCAGCGGGGTTAGACTATCCGGGAAAAGGGCCAGAACATTGTTATTTACACGATATTGGTCGAGCTCAATTTAACGCCATTACAGATGCTGAAGCGTTAGAAGGATTACAATTATTAAGTAGAACAGAGGGCATACTTCCCGCGCTTGAAAGCTCCCATGCAATTGCTTATACTGCAAAGCTTGCCAAAACAATGCAGAGTGACAGCATTATTGTGGTGTGCTTATCTGGCCGAGGGGATAAAGATGTACACACAGTTCGTGCAGCACTAGGAGGGGATATGAAATGACGACTTTACAACAGGCGATTGCCCAGACAAAGATTGAAGGACATAAGGCTTTTATCCCGTATATTATGGCAGGCGATGGAGGGCTAGAAACTATCAAGCCAACGATTTTAAAACTACAGCAGCTTGGCGTAACAGCTGTTGAAGTAGGTATTCCCTTTACAGACCCTGTTGCAGATGGTCCAACAATTGAGCGGGCTGGAGAACGTGCATTGGCAGCAGGTGTAACGTTGAGGAAAGTATTACAAACTCTTGCTTCATTTAGAGAGGAAATAACAGTCCCTTTAGTTATAATGACGTATTTTAATCCAGTAATAGCATATGGCTTGGAGGCCTTTGCTCAAGCTTGTATTGCTGGAGGAGTCAAAGGAATTATCGTGCCAGATGTGCCATTAGAGGAAAGCGGAATTTTACGAGAGGCCTTAAATCCCTATAGCATTGATGTGGTCCAGCTTGTATCATTAACAAGTCCTCCTGAGCGTATTGCTCGAATTGCTGCTGCAAGCCAAGGATTTGTTTATGCAGTGACTGTAAATGGAATTACAGGGGAACGCTTTAATTTTGCTACTAATTTAGAACAACATTTTGCCCACTTACGTCAGGCAAGTCCAATCCCAGTACTAGCGGGATTTGGCATTTCAACACCCGAGCAAGTGAAAAGTATGGGAATGTTGGGGGATGGGGTCATCGTTGGGAGTGCCATTGTGACGGCCTTACATGAAGGCAAGATGGCAACAGTAGAAGCATTAATAGCTGCTTCAACAAACGTTTATGAAAAGTCTACTCTTTACTAGAGTGGGCTTTTTTTGCTGTGTGACGGATAGCGAGAGGAGAGTGGCGAATAGCAGTGAGAAAGTGAAAGATAGCGAGCAAAACCAGTCGGATAGCCTTCTTAAACCGATGGATAAAACTATCAATCTAACGGATAGTGCGTATCGTCTAGAATTTCGGTATAATAACTTTCGTAAGGAAGTGAGAAGATGATTCTATCGAAAAAAAGATGGCAAGTGGAACGCCCAGACGTAGAACTTGTACAAGCATTACAAAATGACTTACAACTTTCTGCGATTGCAGCAAAAATTTTAGCAGCGCGAGGCTGTGAAACAACTGCTGATGCAGAAAGCTTATTAAATATGACAGAAGCGAATGTTCATGACCCATTTCTTATGCACGGTATGGCAGAAGCAGTGGCACGAATTGAGCAGGCTCTAGATAATGGAGAGAAAATTTTAGTCTATGGCGACTATGATGCGGATGGTGTGACAAGTACGACTGTTATGTTAAATGTCCTACTGGATCTTGGTGCTAATGTATCGTTTAAAATACCGAACCGCTTTATTCATGGCTATGGGCCACACGAGGCTCTTTTTCGGGAAGCCTATGAAGAGGGTGTGCAGTTAATTATCACAGTGGATAATGGGATTTCAGGGATTGAACCTATTCGTGTAGCAAAGGAACTTGGTCTGGATGTTATTGTGACTGATCACCATGAACCAGGGGAGGAACTGCCACCGGCTGATATTATTTTACACCCACGTTTACCTGAAGGACATTATCCTTTTGGAGAGCTTGCCGGTGTAGGTGTAGCTTTTAAGCTTGCACATGCTCTATACGGAGAACTACCAACTCATTTAATAGAATATGTTGCAATTGGAACGGTGGCTGATTTAGTACCATTAGTGGATGAAAATCGTTATCTCGTTAAACGAGGCATAGAAGAAATGCGTCGTTCTCTTAGTCCGTGGGTACAAGCCATGTGTGATATTGCGAGCACAGAACAAGCAAAAATTAGTGAAGAAACGATAGGCTTTTATTTTGGTCCTCGCTTAAATGCAGTGGGTCGACTTGGTGAAGCATCGCCTGGAGTCGAATTATTAATGGCTGAGGATAGTGTAAAGGCAACAGCATTGGCCAAACAGCTAAATGCCTCCAATACCGAGCGTAAGGATATTGTTAAAAATATTACCGAGGAAGCCATTGCTCTAATTGAATCAGAGAAGAAAATTAGCGATTCTTTAGTCCTTGTTGTAGCAGGAGAAGGCTGGAATGCAGGGGTTGTAGGAATTGTTGCTTCACGTCTTGTTGAACAATACTATCGTCCAACGATTGTCCTTTCACTTGACCCTGATAAAGGTACAGCAAAAGGCTCTGCACGAAGCATTGATGGCTTCCATTTATATAATGAATTGGCCAAAAATCGTGATATTTTACCTCACTTTGGAGGGCATCCGATGGCAGCAGGTATGACTTTATCAATCGAGCATGTGGATGAACTACGGTCACGCTTGGATACACAGGCAAGAGCATGTTTAACAGAAGAGCATTTAACTCCTGTGGTTCACATTGATATTCCTCTAAGCCTAGATGAAATTTCTGCAGATGCTATTGAGGAAATAGCATCACTTGGCCCGTTTGGCACCGATTTTCCGAAGCCCGTTTATGTGCTTGAGGATGTTGAAATATCCTCCATGCGAAAAATTGGAGCGGCTGAGAACCATATAAAAATGGAATTAACGAATGGCTGTGACAAATTAGATAGTGTCGGTTTCCATAAGGGCCACTTACACGATGAATTAACCTATGGCATAAAAGTGTCCTTTATTGGTGATTTGCAAATAAACGAGTGGCAGGGTCGTAAAAAAGCTCAATTTATGATTGAAGATGTTCAAACCACTGAATGGCAGCTTTTTGATATTCGTGGTATTCGTCAAACGGCTCGCTGGCTCAATACAGTGCCAAAGGAAGAGGCGACATTTATTGCCTTTCGTCCAGCAACAATGACCTATTATCAATCGTTAATTGATGTTCCTATAATAGTAGCTGATCCTACTCTTTCAAACATCGGACAAAGTGAATATATTGTCCTGTTAGATTTGCCTGAAACTATTCAAAGGCTAGAAGAGGTTTTACAGAAGACGGCCCCTTCACGCATCTATGCACACTTTTATATGCCAGATTCACAATACTTTAATGTTTTACCTACCCGTGAGCAATTTGCATGGTATTATAAATTCCTGAAAAATCGACCAGCATTTCCACTTGATATGCATATAGCAGACATAGCTAAGCATACTGGCTGGCCATTAGAAACATTAAAATTTATGACACAGGTGTTTTTTGAGCTTGATTTTGTTAAAATGGAGAGTGGACTGACGACTGTCAACGAGGATGCTCCAAAACAAGCATTGACCGAGGCACCGTCGTACAAACAACGTTCAGAACAGATTGAAATGGAGCAAATGCTCGTCTATGCTCCTTATATAGAATTAAAACAATGGTTTGATGAACGAATACATGACTAGACGAATACGTTTCGTAGGAGGAGCAATAAAATGGATTTAAAGCAATACGTTACAACGGTTGAAAACTGGCCGAAAGAGGGTATTACATTCAGAGATATTACTACAATTATGGATCATGGACCAGCATACAAATATGCAACAGATCAAATTGTAGAATATGCAAAAGAATTAGGCGCAGAAATTGTAGTGGGTCCTGAAGCACGTGGTTTTATTATTGGATGCCCAGTTGCCTATGCCCTTGAAATCGGCTTTGCCCCTGTGCGTAAACCGGGTAAGTTACCACGCAAAGTTATTAGTGCAGGCTATGGTCTTGAATATGGAAAAGATACATTAACGATGCATAATGATGCGATTAAGCCTGGTCAAAAAGTATTAATCTGTGATGATTTACTAGCAACTGGCGGTACAGTAGAAGCCACTGTTCGTCTAGTGGAACAATTAGGTGGTCAGGTAGTAGGTTGTGCCTTCTTAATTGAACTTTTAGAATTAAATGGTCGCGAAAAGCTTGGCGACTTAAATATTAAAACCCTTATTCAATATTAAAAATGTTAAAAAAGCGCCACAACAACGGGCGCTTTTTTTATTGTTTCTCATAGGACTGAATGATCTTCTGCATTGTTCGCAAAGTATCGAAGAAATCAGCATATTTTTCTACGCCAATATCATCAATGATTTTATCTTGAATCGTTTGCCAAATGGGTGCAGCCTCATGCAGCTTTTCTAACCCTTTTTCAGTGAGCATAATATTTTTAGTGCGTGCGTCCTGTGGATCGCGCTTTAACTCGACGTAGCCATATTGCTTTAATAGATTGATATTCCGTGTCACGGTCGTTTGGTCGAGCAATAAAATTTCACCTAAACGACTAATGGAAACGGCTTGTTGAAGGTCGATGTGTGCCAGCATAGAATATTGAGTCACTTTTAAACCGGTAGGCTGCAGTAATTTATCATATAACTGTGTCACGACCCTTGTTTTTTTTCGAAGGTTTGCACAAACACATATTTGTGTGTAATCGATAGTATTCTGTTGATTTTTCATGGTCAGTACTCCTTTGAGGGAATTCTACTAATTTTAAGTATACACCTAAGAGCTAAAAAATACGTATTGACAGCTATCTAATGGAATGGTTACTATCATCATACATGTATATACATATAAATGAACGAATATACTCTAAAACATGTATATACATGCTTTTTAGAGTGACTTTAACAAGAAGAGTAGGTGGAATGATGAAGCGGATTCATTACAGTTGGTTTATTTTAGTAGTCACGTTTTTCTCGATTATCGTTGCTGGGATTACGATGTCATCATCTGGCGTGTTTATTGATTCTTTAGAAAAGGAATTTCAATGGGATCGATCGACGATTGCTCTAGCATTTGCCGTTAGTTTATTTTTATATGGTATCTCTGGCCCATTCATGGCAGCTTTACTTGACGTTATTGGTTTAAAAAAGATGATGATAAGTGCCATGTCTACATTAGTGTTAGGCATGATTTTAACATTTTTCATGAATCAATCATGGCAATTAATCATAATTTGGGGTGGCATTATTGGTCTGGGCGCAAGTCTCTTTTTAACGGTGCTTAGCCCTTATGTTGCTAATCATTGGTTTGTTAAAAGAAGAGGGTTAGCAGTAGGAATTTTGACCGCTAGTACTGCCACAGGCCAACTTATTTTATTGCCTGTACTTGCGATTATCATTGATCACTATTCCTGGAGGTGGGCAATCGGCTTCATTCTTCTTCTGAGTATAGTGATGCTAATCATGATTGCTATTTTTATAAAAAATAAACCTCAGGATTTAGGATTAACACCCTATGGACAAGAGGAGATATTTGATAAACAGCATGTGCAACTAAAGAAAAATCCAATTAGTATTGCCTTCAATGGCTTATTAGAAGCGGTTAAGGTCAAAACCTTTTGGCTGCTAGCAGGGAGTTTTTTCATTTGTGGTCTTTCAACAAGTGGATTAATTGGTACTCATTTTGTCTCTTATTGTATTAGCTTTGGTATTCCATTAGTAACCGCTGCGTCCCTCCTTTCTTTTATGGGAGTGTTTAATTTACTAGGTACCACTGCATCTGGCTGGCTATCAGATCGTTTCGATAATCGTTGGTTATTATTTTGGTATTACTTGTTAAGGGGAGCTTCTTTACTGTTACTTCCATATGCTTTGGCACAGGGCTCCTTTGTTTTATTGACTATTTTTACTATATTTTATGGCCTGGATTGGATTGCTACAGTGCCGCCAACCATTAGTATTACACGACAAATTTTTGGTGTGCAGAAGAGTAGTATTATTTATGGATGGATATTCGCCTCTCATCAAGCTGGAGCAGCAGTCGCTGCTTATGGTGGCGGTTTGATTTATAAATTTTTCAATTCTTATACATGGGCTTTTTTTCTTGCAGGGATGTTTTGTACATTAGCTGGCTTATTCGTTATCATGGTTAAAAAGCAAACGTCTCAGCAAGCACAAACGAACTAATCATGAAAAGTTGAACCTCCTTACGATGGGTTCAACTTTTTTTTGACAAAAACCAAACAAAAGTTTATAATATAAACAAATATAATAAAAGGTGATGCTATGAATGAAAGAGAACAGGCGGTGCTTGCTTTAATTCGCCAAAATCCGTTTATGTCTCAGCAAGAGATGGCGGATGCCATGAATTTATCTCGTCCCGTGCTTGCTAATTTAGTGTCTAGTTTAACGAAGGAAGGAAAAATAGTAGGTCGAGCTTATATTTTACCCGAGGCAAATGAAATTATTTGTATCGGTGGAGCTAACTTAGACCGAAAATTCCACGTGAAGGGCAATGTTCAATTTGGAACATCTAACCCTGCTAGTTCTTCCTTTAGTGTAGGTGGTGTCGGTCGAAACATTGCTGAAAACTTAGGCCGATTAAATCATCAAGTGACGTTGCTCACAACAGCTGGTAAGGATGCGGATTGGCAAGTGATCCAAGATGCTTCAGAATCCTTTATGAATCTACGTTATGTGGAGCAGATACCAGAAGCTTCAACGGGTTCCTATACGGCCATTATGGATGAGCAAGGCGAGCTAGCACTAGCTGTAGCCAATATGGAAGTATATGACTTATTATTGCCTAACTTGTTAAAAAAGCATGAAACGATGCTTGTGAACGCTGGCTGCTTTATTTTGGACTTAAATTGTCCGAAAGAAACAGTGGCTTATATCCAGCAAGTAGCTATTGCTCGCGAAATACCACTGGTCATTGTGCCAGTATCCTCGCCTAAAATGAATCGACTACCTGAAACATTACAAGGCGTAACATGGTTTATCTGTAACACGGATGAAGCAGAAACAATTGTAGGACATACAATTGAAAACGTGAGTCATTATGAAAAAGCATTACAACAGCTTCTACAATTAGGTGCTGAGCATGTAATTATCACGGCTGGCAGTAAGGGCGTATATGCTGCTTCGACAACAATTGCGCCTAGTCATTTTGCTGCCAAAGTAATTGAAAAGATTGAAGATGTGACAGGCGCGGGTGATGCCTTTGTCAGTGCAGTTATTCATGGCTGGCTGACTGGACAAGATTTTGCGACATGTCTTGATGCAGGGTTAACTAATGCAAAAAATACCTTAGCATCTCCGTATACAGTGAGACCTGAATTATCTGTAGATTTGTTAAAAAGTGAAATGGAGGAATTATAATATGAAAGAATTCATCGTATTATCAGAAGAAGTAAAAGCAGGACAAGCAAAGGGTTTACCAATCGTAGCTTTAGAATCAACAATTATTTCACACGGTATGCCATACCCACAAAACGTACAAACTGCCCGTGAAGTTGAGCAAATTATTCGTGATAATGGTGCCGTACCTGCAACAATTGCGTTAATTGATGGGAAAATTAAAATTGGTTTATCAGATGAAGAGCTTGAAATGTTTGGGAACGCACAAGGTGTTGCTAAAGCTTCACGTCGTGACCTTGGCTACCTACTTGCGACAAAAAAACTTGGAGCGACAACAGTTGCAGCTACAATGATCTGTGCAGAGCTAGCAGGCATTGAGATCTTTGTCACAGGTGGTATTGGCGGTGTTCACCGTGGGGCTGAAACGACAATGGATGTCTCTGCTGACTTAGAAGAATTAGCTCAAACAAATGTTGCTGTCATTTGTGCTGGTGCAAAATCTATTTTAGATATCGGCCTTACATTAGAATACCTCGAAACAAAAGGTGTACCTGTAGTTGGCTATGGTACAGATGAATTACCAGCATTCTACACACGTCAAAGTGGTTTTGATGTAAACTTCCAGCTTGATACACCAGAAGAAATTGCCGAAATGCTAAGTGCAAAATGGCAATTAGGTTTAAAAGGAGGAGCAGTTATTGCTAACCCAATCCCTGAAGCAGAAGCTTTAGAGCATGGATTTATTACGAATATAATTGAAAAAGCTTTAGTTGAAGCTGAAGAGAATGGTATTCAAGGTAAAAACGTGACACCATTCCTACTAGGTAAAGTAAAAGAATTAACAGAAGGTAAAAGCCTTGATGCGAATATTGCATTAGTGAAAAACAATGCAGTAGTGGGCGCAAAAATTGCTGTAGCTTTCAATCAATTACACTAATTCCCTTGTCGAAACAAAGACTCTTTGTGACATCATGTCGCAAAGGGTCTTTTTCATTAAAAAGGAGAATATATTTTCCATTTTTAATACTGTTCACGAGATTAACTAAACTAAATGACACAGTCTCTTTACAATGGGCTACAAAATTTTATACAATTAAGTTTATATCTAATCTGAAAAATTTGACGAGCAAGGTGGACATGTTATGGCGAAAGAGCAAATTTTGACTCCTGAGGACGTTTTTGAGTTAGTCAAATCCTACATGAATGATGAAAATGTCGCATTCGTGAAAAAAGCATATGAATTAGCAAGGGATGCCCATATTGAGCAATTCCGTAGCTCTGGTGAACCGTATATTATTCACCCAGTACAAGTAGCGGGTATTCTAGCTGAATTACAAATGGACCCAGAAACTGTAGCGGCAGGTTTTTTACATGATGTTGTCGAAGATACAGATTTTACGCGGGATGATTTGGTACGGGAATTTGGCGAAGAAGTAGCGGTACTTGTGGACGGAGTTACAAAATTAGGGAAAATTAAATATTTATCAAAAGAAGCGCAGCAAGCAGAAAATCATCGAAAAATGTTTGTAGCCATGGCGCAGGACATCCGTGTCATTTTAATAAAGCTAGCAGACCGTCTTCACAATATGCGTACGCTAAAGCATTTGCCTGCCGAAAAGCAAAGACGTATTTCGAAAGAAACATTAGAAATTTTTGCACCGCTTGCACATCGTCTTGGAATATCGACTGTTAAGTGGGAGCTTGAAGATACAGCTCTTCGCTATTTAAACCCACAGCAATATTATCGTATTGTCAGTTTGATGAAGAAAAAGCGAGATGAGCGTGAAGCATATTTGGACAATGTCATGGCTGAGATGAAATCACAGCTGAATGAAGTTGAAATTGATGCAGATGTATATGGACGTCCAAAGCATATTTACAGTATTTATCGAAAAATGGTGCTACAAAAAAAACAATTTAATGAAATTTATGATTTATTAGCCATTCGTGTATTGGTCGATAGTATTAAAGATTGCTATGCCGTATTAGGGATTGTGCATACGCTGTGGAAGCCAATGCCAGGTCGTTTTAAAGATTATATTGCTATGCCAAAACAAAACCTATATCAATCATTACACACAACCGTTATTGGTCCATATGGGGATCCGTTAGAGGTACAGATTCGTACGAAGGAAATGCATAAGATTGCTGAGTACGGGATTGCGGCACACTGGGCGTATAAAGAGGGGAAAAAGGCTGACCATCAAAAACAAAATGTTGATCAAAAATTAACATGGTTCCGTGAAATATTAGAATTTCAAAATGAGTCTTCCAACGCTGAAGAGTTCATGGAATCCTTAAAATTTGATCTGTTTTCTGATATGGTTTATGTCTTTACACCTGAAGGTGACGTCATTGAATTACCTGCTGGTTCAGTGCCAATCGATTTCGCCTATCGTGTCCATTCTGAGGTTGGGAATCGTACAATAGGAGCAAAAATTAATGGCAAAATGGTACCGCTTGATACACCGCTGAAAACGGGAGACATCATTGAAATACTTACATCTAAACAATCCTTTGGGCCAAGCAGAGATTGGCTGAAGATAGCACAATCCTCACAGGCAAAAAATAAAATTAAGCAATTTTTTAAACGACACTTGCGTGAGGAGAACATTGTCAAAGGTAAAGAGATGATTGAAAAAGAAATCCGTTCGCAGGATTTCGATTTAAAGGAAACAATGTCTGCAGAAAATCTCAAACGAGTATGTGATAAGTTTAATTATACAAATGAAGAGGACTTATATGCTGCTGTTGGTGTAAGCGGCATAACGGCACAACAGGTTGTTAATCGTTTAGCTGAAAAACGCCGAAAAGAGCGTGAACAGGAAGAAGCCTTAGAAAAAATCGAACAAAAAATGAAAAATCCGATTCCCCAAAAACGTACGGAATCAGGTGTCATTGTTAAGGGTATTGATAATATGCTCATTCGACTTTCACGCTGCTGTACGCCTGTTCCAGGAGATGATATTGTTGGCTTTATTACAAAAGGTCGTGGCGTATCAGTGCATCGTGCCGACTGTCCTAATATTCAAATTGAGGATGAGCAGGAGCGTTTAATAGAGGTCGAGTGGGAGCATGGTGTTATCCCTGAGAAAAAGGAATACCCAGTAGATATTGAGGTTTCTGCTTTTGATCGACCTGGTATTCTAAATGAGATTATGCAAATTGTTAGTGAAACTAAAACTAATATTTTAGCGGTAAGTGGCCGGGCTGATCGTGATAAAATGGCCACGATTCATTTAACAATCTCTATTTCAAATATTTCGCATTTGCATAAGGTAGTAGAGCGAATTAAACAAACACCTGATATTTATTCGGTACAACGAGTTATCAATTAAGCAACAGTTAGAATTGGGGTTATTGAAATGAAGGTAGTATTACAGCGTAGTAAAGCAGCTTCTGTTACAGTTGACGGAACTGTCACAGGAGCCATTGATAGTGGCTACGTTCTTCTAGTTGGTATTACACATGAAGATACTCAGGAAGATGTCGCTTACTTAGCAAAAAAAGTAGCCAATTTACGCCTTTGGGAAGATGCTGATGGAAAAATGAATCATTCTATTTTAGAGCAGGGTGGCGCTATTTTATCCGTCTCGCAATTTACGTTATATGGGGATGCAAAAAAGGGAAATCGTCCAAGTTTCACAAGTGCTGCAAGACCAGAAGTAGCAGAACCGCTGTGGGAAGCTTTTAACCAAGCATTACGTGAACACGGTTTACATGTGGAGACAGGCATTTTTGGTGCAATGATGGATGTTGCTCTCATTAATGATGGTCCAGTGACAATACTTCTAGAGTCAAAATAATGGTACATTTCCTATAATTCCTTCATATACTAAAGAGTATGGTTAGTTTTATAGGAGGGAGTGTCAAATACATGGCGCAGACAGGAAGTATATCCAATCCATATTTATACGAAACTCTTAAAATGATGATTGGTCAGGCTATTGTAGTGCAAACAGAAAAAAATATTCAAACAGGTATTTTATTATCCATATTACCTGACCATATTATTTTAGAGATTAGTCGTACACCTTTCTTCATACGGTTGGAGGAAATTGTATGGGTTACATTGGAAACAACAAAAAAATGAGTATGTGTGAACCTTCGTTGATGGAAGGTTCTTTTTTATTTATTTACGTTATAATGAATGAGTTTAATTATTAGAAAATTTGATTTATTAGAGAGGTTGAAAATTATGCAAACAATAGCAATTTTAGGTTCTTTGTTTTTTTGGAATAATATAAAGGAGCATTTTACAGCGTTTCCTCAAGTACAATTTATTCATTTTCCATACACGCACCCTGAACAGTGTGTGGACTTGATGGACACAGCGGCATCGCAATCGGATATGGTATTATTTGCTGGCTCTATTCCCTATTACTACTGCTATGAAAAAATAAAGGCGTATTCTATACAGGCGACATATCTCCCTTTTGATGAATTGTCATTAGCCCTTTCGTTATTATCTCTACACCATCATGAACGAATAGAACTGAGCGAATTGTCGATAGATTTGCCTAAAAAGGATAGCTTTTATCAAGTGATGAAGCAGGCAGGTATTGCATCTACAGGTGTGTATGTAAAAGATTATGCATGGGTCCATGAAAAACCGGAAAAAATAGCAGATTTGAGTATGGCTGATTATGTCCATTATCATAAGGAGTTATATGAAGATGGAAAAACTAGATTAGCTCTTACTAGCCTTCACGCTGTTTTTATAGAGCTACAGCAATTAGGAATACCTGCGAAGTATATGGTTGAAAGTAAACAAACGTTTACAGCAGCCATTACAAGAGCCCTAGACGCGTATCATCATCAATTATTGGCGTCCTCGCAAATTGCTGTTGTCTCTATTTATAGCCAAGAAAATTTATCTCACCTGCATCCTGTATTTCTAAGTACTTTAGAAACATTAAGCGATCGGTTACAGGCAAAGGTCATGCCAGCACAGCACGAGCCTTATTTAATTATTTCAACTAGAGGGGTAATTGAAAAACTTGAACCTTCGTATTTATGCTCCCTAAAGGAACAGCTTGAAGAGCAATTTGCCACTTTTTTCAGAGTGGGAGTGGGCTATGGTTATTCGCTGCATGAGGCAGAAGCGCATTCATCCCAGGCTTTGTTTTTTACAACCAAATATAGCGAGACCTCTACAGTAATGTGCTTGGTGGATGAACATAATCGATTACATGGACCATTATTTGAAAATAATAATAACGTAGCCTTAAGTACTAATAATAAAAATATTTTAGAGATTGCAGAAAAAGTGAAAATGAGTGCTAAAAATATTAATGTTATGAAGCAATTCATGTTGGTAACAAATAATCGCCCATTTTCCGCTGCTGAATTAGCAGACTATATGAATCTGTCACGTAGATCTGCTGAACGGATAATTAATCGTTTAATGGAACAGAACTATTTTACATTTGCAGGGGAGGAGCACCCTTATCATAAAGGGCGTCCAAGAAAGCTCTATAAGGCAACGACAAAATGGGAAATCTGAAATAATAGAAAATTAACACTTTACAATAAATTTGAACTAATGTATATTTATTTTCAATTAACGACATATAGCGACAAATAGGTGAGGGGGGATTTTTGACAGAGTTTGCTAATGTCAAAGTCTATCAATAGGTTGGTGATATTTTGGAAAATGAACAGCGTGTAAAAAAGAAGAGTTGGCTGAAAGTACCTCATACATATACGATTATTTTTGCTATTATTTTTCTAGCAGGTATTGCAAGCTATATTATTCCAGCAGGTGAGTTTGACCGAGTAGAAGATCCAGAAGGACGTATGCTTGTGGTGGATGGGAGCTATCATCATATTGACAGTAATCCAGTCTCTATTTTTGAAATGTTTACAGCTATACCGATGGGACTTGAAAAAGGTGCCCAAATTATCTTCTATATTTTCTTAGTTAGTGGTGTATTTGGTATTATTCGTTCGACAGGTGCTATCGAGGCTGGTGTTTATAAAGGTGTAAAAGCATTAGAGGGTAGAGAGAAGCTATTAATTCCATTATCTATGATTCTATTCTCTGTTGGTGGTTTTACAATGGGGATGGCAGAAGAAACGATTATTTTCGTACCGATTGGCGTAGCAATTGCTCGTGCTATGGGCTTTGATGCGGTAACAGGAACTGCCATGATTACACTAGGAGCAGCCAGTGGATTTTTTGGTGGAATGCTTAATCCCTTTACGGTTGGTGTTGCGCAGTCATTAGCAGATGTTCCTTTATTCTCGGGGATTGGTTTCCGTGCAGTTGTCTATATTTTTGTATTAAGTTTTGCTATTTTCTATGTATCTCGCTATGCTTTTAAGGTAAAAAAGAATCCTCAAGCAAGTGTGATTTATGAGATTGAACAACAGGCAAAGTCTAATGTGTCTAAAATCGACATTCCTTCATTAACAGGGAAACATAAGCTAGTATTTATTGTCATGGCATGTGGCATTGGATTTAATATTTATGGTGTGTTTAATTGGGATTGGTTTTTAACACAATTAACGGCTTCATTTTTAATTATGGGCTTAATTGCAGGACTAATTGGCGGTTTAAAGCCTGGCACTATTTTCGACTCCTTTATTGATGGGGCAAAGGCAGTAACGTTTGGTGCTCTTATTGTAGGCTTTGCACGTGCTATTACAGTCGTTTTAGAGCAAGGGAAAATCATTGATACGATTGTTTATGCAGCATCAGAGACAATCGGGCATTTACCGCATGCTATTAGTGCAATCGGTATGTTGTTTATTCAGGCCCTTTTGAATTTATTTATATCATCTGGTAGTGGACAGGCGGCAGCCACTATGCCAATCATGATTCCGATTACTGATTTATTAGGATTAGAACGACAAGTTGCAGTCTTAGCTTTCCAGTATGGAGATTCATTAACAAACTCAATTATTCCTACTTCATCTGCGTTAATGGCCTATTTAGCTGTAGCAGGTATTCCATATGAAAAGTGGATTAAATTCATTTGGAAGATGATACTTGGCTGGGCAATAATTGCATGTTTAGCATTAATAGCTGCAGTAGCATTAGGTATTTCTTAAAATATGAAAAAAGCTGTGGAAAAGATCATTCCACAGCTTTTTGTATTATTCTTCATTCGCATTAAAGTAATTTAAGATGCCTTGATATATTCCAAGAGTAGCCTGCTCACGGAATTTAGCCGTGGTGATGGAACGCTCTTCACTAGCATTACTTAAGTAACCTAATTCAATAAGCACGGCCTTTTGTCGATTTTCACGTAGCACTAAGTAGTTGCCTTGTTGGGTTCCACGATCTCTCAAATCAATTTTACTCGAAAGTCCATCGTGTATTGCCTCTGCAAGCCCTTTTTGATTACTATTCATATAATAAGACGTGAAGCCGTTAATAGAACTATCATCTGTTGCATCATAATGAAGACTAATAAAGGCGTCTGCCTCATACTGATGGGCAATCGAGACTCGCTTTCGTAATGCCACATATTCGTCCGACTCTCTTGTCATAACAACATTGGCACCTGCTGCACTTAGCTTAGAAGCAAGGAGAGTGGCTGTTTTCAAAGTAATTCCTTTTTCTTCTGTTCCTCGTTGACCTGTTGTCCCATGGTCATTGCCCCCATGTCCAGCATCTACAACAATGGTTAATCCATTTAATGTTCCTTTTTTACGAGGTTCTTGTGGATCCTTTTGTGGGATGGAAGTTTTATTGGAGCTCGTTGTGACAACCCAATTCGCAACAAACGCTGTTTCTTTGTCTAATTGAATTTCGTAAAAATCATTTTTTACGCCGACGATTGGATAGGTTTTACCAGCATCTACTCGTTCGATAACTTCAGCTGCAGTTGACGCATCAGTTCGCAAGTTTGTCCCATTATAAATAATGGTAACGGATTCTAAATCTTTTGAAGAGGACGATTTAGATGTACTCTTTACTTTATTTGAAAAAGTACCGTAAAAACTATAGACCCATCCAGCTTTTTTATCATTGTACTGAATTTGTACCCAATTGTGCTCATGCGCAAGGACTTTATAAGCCTGTCCTTTAGTAACTGTGCCAATTTTTTTGGCATTCAAGTCAGGTTTTTTACGAACATTCAGTGCATCCACCAAAATAGTAAAGGTTGTATCTTTATTAACAGGAGTAGTTGTTGTAGAAACCTCTACAGAATCCTCTTTTGGCTTGGTTTCTTTTTTAGGACTCTCGTTAATCGTCACATAATCCTTAGAGACCCAACCGGATTGTCCATTCCAATCAATTTTTGCCCATTCATTATTTTCCTCTATAAGGTTAGCTTGGTTACCCGTAGAAAGCTGTCCAAGAACAGCTGAAGAAATATCTGGATCAGTGCGAATATTTAAACGGTCAACCTGTGAAATAACAGTTTTATCAATGGTTTTTTGAGTGCTTGTAGAGGCAGTTAGCCAGGATGCTACCCAGCCTTCATAGCTACCTGCTTTTACTTGTATCCAATCACCTTCACGATCAATTGAAGTTAAAGGATCACCTTCTTCTAAAGTTGTAATAATTGGATAAGACAATCCAGGACCCTCACGTAAATGAAGAATCGTACCTGCTACTTTTAAATCACTAGTATCAGCGGAAGCATTTTGAATAAAGTTCTTATTTGGAATCGCAATTGTTACTATTAGTACGAAGATGATAATACTATGTAAAATTTTTGTCCTCATCAGATTCCTCCTATTCCTTGTGCTATTTTACCATGCTTTTGTATAATAATTCGTGGTAAAAAGGTAATGGAATTTAATATTTTCGTTACTGTCTGATGAAAAATACAAAAATAGTTGACATTAGGTTAGCTAGTGACTAACATAAAGGGTAATCGAAAAATGATTAATCGCTTATGACCAAGCAAGTAGCGTGTACCTCTATTGGAACAGAGAGGGAAAGACTTAGGCTGCAATCTTTCCTACAAAAATGTATGACGTGAATAACACTTGAGAGGCTTTTTTCTGAAAGGCAGTGCCTAGTAGGAAAAAACGGAATCGGCCGTTATCCGATTACGAGGAGGACACATGTAAAATTTTGTGTCAACTAGGGTGGAACCGCGGAAGCTTATACAGCTCTCGTCCCTTGCATAGGCAAGGTGACGGGAGCTTTTTGTGTTGTCCAAAAACATGGAATGCTTTTTATGAACCGGTTTGTGCTCAGTATGAGAATGTCCGCTACTCGCTCTGCATGAGGTAAACCAGCTTAGTCTCGATAAAAATGTCTTAAATGTGGCGTAATCTCGTCTAAACTTGGCGAGAAAATGGCTAAATCATAGGCAATCAATATAGGAGGGAATTACATGAGTTTTAAAGTGCCAAGAGGGACACAAGATATTTTGCCAGGCCAATCTGAAAAGTGGCAGAAGGTTGAAGCAATTATTCGTGATATTTGTCGTGTTTATCGCTACAACGAAATACGTACACCGATTTTCGAGCAGACTGATTTATTTGCACGTGGTGTAGGGGAAACAACGGATGTTGTCCAAAAAGAAATGTATACATTTGAGGATCGTGGAGGTCGTTCATTAACACTACGTCCTGAAAATACAGCTGGTGTTGTACGTGCATATGTTGAACATAAAATGTTTGGTGCTCCCGATCAACCTGTTAAGCTGTCATATTTAGGACCTATGTTCCGCTATGAGCGTCAACAAGCTGGTCGCTATCGCCAATTTGTTCAATTTGGTGTAGAGGCAATTGGTTCAGCAGATCCTGCAATTGATGCAGAAGTCATTGCTCTTGCAATGGATGTCTATGAATCAGCTGGCTTAAAGGATTTAAAATTAGTGATCAATTCACTGGGTGATAAAGAAACACGTGATACGCACCGTACAGCTTTATTACAGCATTTTGAGCCACATATTCATGAGTTTTGCTCAGATTGCCAAAATCGTTTACAAAAAAACCCATTGCGAATTTTAGATTGTAAGGTGGATCGTGAGCACCCATTAATGAAAACAGCTCCTGCATTAACAGAGTTCCTTACAGAGGAATCGGCTGCTTATTTTGCTCAAGTGAAATCATATTTAGATACTCTCGGCATTACGTATGTGGTTGATCCAAATCTTGTAAGAGGACTGGATTATTACAACCATACGACATTCGAAATTATGTCAACGGCATCTGGCTTTGGAGCTATTACAACACTTTGTGGTGGTGGACGATACAATGGTCTGGTACAAGAAATAGGCGGTCCAGATGTACCTGGTATTGGTTTCGCTTTAAGTATTGAACGTTTGTTATTAGCACTTGAAGCAGAAGGTGTTGAATTAGATACGGCTTCTGGATTAGACGTTTATATTATTGCCATGGGTGAGGATGCAAAGCAAAAGGCGGTAGAGTTAACTAGTACTTTCCGTGCAAAGGGCCTTGCAACAGAGATGGATTATTTAGATCGTAAAATGAAAGCCCAAATGAAATCAGCTGACCGTCTAGGGGCAAAGTATACAATTGTCCTTGGTGAAACAGAGCTTGAAGAGCAAGCGGCTGCTGTGAAACATATGGAATCTGGTGAGCAGCACAAGGTTGCATTTTCAGAGTTAGTCAATTATTTATCACAACAATCCTAAACAAAGATGGCATTTCTCGTTGAATGCTACATAATCGAATTTATTTTGGAGGAATTTAACAATGGCTACTAGAACACATGCTAGTAACGAGCTTTCAGAAACGTTACAAGGCGAAAAAGTCGTATTAAAAGGATGGGTACAGCGTCGTCGTGACCTTGGTGGATTAATTTTCATTGATTTACGTGACCGTACAGGTATTACACAAGTTGTCTTTAGTCCAGACGTTGCAGAAGCGCATGCATTAGCGGATAAAGTGCGTAGTGAGTATGTAATTGAAATAGAAGGGACAGTTATCCTACGTACAGAGGACCAAATCAACCCGAATGTCCCAAATGGTAAAATCGAAGTGGAAGCCACGCGATTAGTCGTCATTAATACAGCAAAAACTACACCATTCCAAATTGAAGATCGTACAGACGTATCAGAAGATTTACGTTTAAAATACCGTTATCTTGACCTTCGTCGTCCAGTTATGTTTGATACTTTCAAAATGCGTTCTGATGTTACACGTACAATCCGTAACTTCTTGCAAAACGAAGGTTTCCTAGAGGTCGAAACTCCAATTTTAACAAAATCAACGCCAGAGGGTGCTCGTGACTATTTAGTGCCATCCCGTGTCCATGAAGGCGAATTTTATGCGTTACCGCAATCTCCACAGCTATTTAAACAATTATTAATGGTTGCTGGCTTTGAGAAGTATTTCCAAATTGCACGTTGCTTCCGAGATGAGGACTTACGTGCTGACCGTCAACCTGAGTTTACACAGGTGGACATTGAAACAAGCTTCTTAACACAAGAGGAAGTTTTAGAAATGAACGAGCGATTAATCCAAGCAGTGATGAAAGAAGTGAAAGGGATTGATATCCCTGCACCATTCCAACGCATGAAGTACCAAGAAGCCATGGATCGCTATGGTTCTGATAAACCAGATGTACGTTTTGGATTAGAATTAGTGGCTTTAAATGATGTTTTTGAAGGCTGTGGTTTCAAGGTGTTTGCTGATACAGTGGCACAAGGAAAACAAGTAAAAAGTATCAATATTAAAGGTGCAGCTGACAAATATTCCCGTAAAGATATGGATGAACTAACTAAGTTCGTAGGTATTTACGGCGCAAAAGGTCTTGCTTGGTTAAAGGTAACAGAGGAAGGCTTAAATGGTCCAATCGCAAAATTCTTCGATGAGGCGTTAGCGGCAGCATTAATCGAACGAATGGGTGCGGAAGTTGGCGATATTCTAGTATTCGTTGCGGATAAAGCATCTGTTGTAGCAGCTTCTTTAGGGGCACTTCGTACGAAATTAGGTCAAGACTTAGATTTAATCGATGAATCACAATTTGCATTCCTATGGATTACAGACTGGCCATTATTTGAATACTCTGAGGAGGACGGTCGTTATTATGCGGCTCACCATCCATTTACACGTCCGTTTGACGAGGATATTCCGTTAATGGATACAGATCCATCAGCTGTTCGTGCACAGGCATATGATATCGTATTAAACGGCTATGAGCTTGGTGGTGGTTCACTACGTATTTACGAACGTGACCTACAAGAAAAAATGTTTGAATTACTTGGTTTCTCAGAAGAAGAAGCTCAAGCTCAATTTGGTTTCTTATTAGAAGCATTTGAATATGGCGTGCCACCACATGCTGGACTTGCATTTGGTCTTGATCGCTTTGTGATGCTTTTAGCAGGCCGTCACAATTTACGTGATACAATTGCATTCCCAAAAACAGCAAGTGCAAGCTGCTTAATGACAGAGGCACCAAGCGAAGTATCTCCTGAGCAACTAAGCGAGTTGAGTTTGGCGATTAAACCATTTAGAAAATAATTAATAATACGAAATACCTGGATTTCCTAGCAAAAAATGTTGGGAATCTAGGTATTTTTTGCGTTTTTCAAGAAATCATAGATTATTAGATATAATCGTTTGAATTATCAGAAAATTAATGCTATGATAACTGTAATACGAATCCTGATGTGTTTGTCTAACTGCTAATTCTACTTCAAAGTTTTGACCGAACACTAACGAATCGGGAGCCTTCATTTTGTAGTCGCAAACATGCCCCTAGCGGAGCGGGACGTTTAAAGCTGCAAAGCGGGCACCCCCCTGCAAATTGCGGGTTCAAAACGAATGTTTCTTGGCATTACGGCACAATTGGGATTCGTCCTATACATAGGGTTGAAAAGGGGCTGATAAAAAAGCTCCTTTTTTATGTGAAAATGAATATATACCTACCATGCAGGCGTATTAGTTTTTTTCAGAATGATTTCAAAGAATTAAATATAATGTATGAAAAATTTAGAAAATAGAAAAAACAGCTTTATATTTTTGGTAAATCGGCATATAATTGGTATAGACAACTATACCTTGAAGAGGATGTTGAAAATTTCTCAGAGCTTTTAATATTTAGCTGGAGGTGGAATTTTGAAGGATACGCTATTAATCTCCCATGTCACAATGATTAATCCTGAGGGAAGACCATTTGAGGGTGATATCTATATTCAGGATGGTGAAATTGCCCAAATTGGCCGCAACTTTAAAATGGAAGCCGCTCAATATATAGATGGTACAGCTAAGGATTGGCTTCTGCTCCCAGGTTTTATTGATATGCATATTCATGGTTCAGCTGGTCATGATACGATGGATGCTACTCAACAGTCCTTACATGCCATAGCTCGTTCTTTAGTGCAAGAAGGTGTTACAAGTTTTCTTGCCACAACGATGACACAATCCATTGGTAAAATTGAAAGCGCTTTAATGAATGTAGCAAAATTCCATCGTAATGTAGGGGAAGCCAATTTATTGGGCATACATGTGGAGGGTCCATTTGTTTCGAAAATACGTGCTGGTGCTCAGCCAGTAGCTTACATGATTAGTCCTACGATTGAGCAATTTGCTCATTGGCAAAACATTAGTAACTATCAAATAAGACAAATCACGATGGCACCAGAACTAGAGGGCGGCTTTACATTTCTTGAAGCACTAATGAACTTTCATGTCATTCCATCAATTGGTCACTCTGATGCTTCAATAGAGGAAGTCCAAAAGGCAGTAGCTTTGGGTGTAAATCAGGTCACTCATTTATATAATCAAATGCGACCCTTTCACCATCGTGACCCTGGTGTTGTGGGAGGAGCATTACTAGACGACAAAATTAAGGTTGAACTTATTGTCGATTTTGTGCATAGTCATCCTCAATCAGTGATGTTAGCATATCGTATGAAGGGTGCAAAGGGCATTATACTTATTACAGATGCAATGCGTGCGAAAGGGTTAATATATGGCGAATATGATTTAGGCGGGCAAACCGTGTTCGTGAGCGAAAAAGGTGCTCATTTAGCAAACGGAGCATTAGCTGGGAGTATTTTAACGATGGAGCAGGCAGTAAAAAATATGAAGGCTGTTACAAATTGTTCACTTCAAGAAATAGTTGCCATGTCCTCTACGAATGCTGCTGAGCAGTTAGGGTTGTCCAAAAAAGGACGAATTAAAGAAGGTTTTGATGCAGATTTTGTATTGCTTGATCGAAAATTAAATGTGCAAAAAACTATTTGTCGAGGTAAAGTTGTATTTGAGAAATCATAAATGAGGCGATAAGGATGGTGCAAGAATTGTTAGAGAAAAATTCTCATATACCTATCTATATACAAATAGAAGAGATTATTAAACAACGAATTTATTTAGAAGAGTACAAAATTGGTGAGACAATACCTTCAGAACGAGAGCTTTCTGCACAATTTGATGTTAGTAGAATGACTGTTCGTCAGTCCATTACTAATCTAGTGAATAGCGGTTTGTTATATCGTGAAAAAGGAAGAGGTACCTATGTTGCCAATCCAAAATTGGAGCAGCCGTTAAAAGGCTTAACAAGTTTTACTGAGGATATGCGAGCAAGAGGGATGGAACCAAGTAGTAAAGTGTTACGATTTGAAAAAATCATACCACCAGTGGATATCGCAAGGGATTTAATGATGGAGCCAGGAGAAGAAGTATTTTATGTCGTACGAATAAGAAATGCCGATTCACAACCAATGGCGATTGAAAAAACATATATACCTGTGAAAGTATATCCGGAGTTAGATGAGAAGCAAATAATGGGCTCTCTCTATGCATTAATTGAGGCGAAGTTCCATCAAAAAATTGGTAATGCCGTTCAACAAATGGAAGCAGCTATTGTGTCTAAAGAGGATGGTAAGTTTTTGCAGATTAATCAAACAGCACCTGTTTTAATTATTAAACGTACGAGTTATTTATCTGACGGTCGACCGTTTGAGCTTGTACGTAGTACGTATCGTGCTGATCGCTACAAATTTATAAGTGAAATTAAAAGGTGATTATATGGATGCATATTTTACTGAAATTGAAAAGCTGATCCACGTTGTGAAGGAGAAGGAGTCTGCTTGTATAAAAGAAGCAGCACAAATTATTGTGCAACGCCTTCAAAAAGGTGGGATTATCCAATTATTTGGTTGTGGTCATTCACAGCTATTAGCACAGGAGGCCTTTTACCGTGCGGGAGGTTTAGTACCTGTTCGTCCGATTTTTATTGAGCCTCTAGCATTACATGCAGGTGCCATAGCCTCTTCAATTAATGAAAAGGACCCAGCAATTATTGAACAACATAAAAAGCAATTTGACTTTCGTGAAAATGATATTTGCATTGTGATTTCAACTTCTGGAAGAAATTCAGCACCGATTGATGCTGCTCTATTAGCCAAAAATGCTAACGTATTAGTCCTCTCTCTCCAATCACTTGAATATAGAGAGCAGGCTACACGTCATCACAGTGGGCTACGACTGGAAGAAGTGGTAGATCACGTTATTAATACTCATATACCTATTGGCGATGGTGTTCTACATGCACAAAACATGCAATATGCACCTGCATCGACAGTTATCGGTTCGCTGCTATTGAATGCTTTATTCAGCGAAGTTATTGAAGAAATTGCAAAGACTTCAACCGAGCTGCCCATTTTTGTTAGCAATAATGTAGACTCCGATTGGTCACATAATGAGATAATGATTGCCAATTATCAAGATCGGATAGATTTCACATGAAAATGGAGGCGTTGTGAATGAAGAAAATGTATAAAATTACGACACCAGAAGGAATACATGCAAGGCCCGCTGCATTACTTGTCACTGCGGTTACACCATTCGAAAGTGACATTACCTTAACTTTTCAAGAGAAGGCAGTAAATTTAAAGTCTATTATGGGCGTCATGTCACTTGGGGTTAAACCAGGAAGTGTAGTGGAAATTTCAGCAGATGGTTCAGACGTTGAAAAATTATTTCAAACAATAACAGACATTATGGTGTCGAAGGAAATAGGAGAAGAGCTTTAAGGATTCAAGCAAGCAGTGGTTTCTTTTCAAGCCACTGCAGATGAATCTCATTTAACAGATTGTAGCTATTGAATTATAAGAATATTCAGTTTTTAAAGGGGTGGTTTTTTGGACATTCGTATCATTTCACCGAATGATTATGAGCAGATTCATCAATTACGGGATTATTGTTTTCCAAATAAATATATAGGGCCACGTAGAGAGGATTTTCATTATTGGATCGAGCATAGTACAACACTAGGTGCCTATGATGCCAAAAAGGTGGTGGGGCAGCTATTAATCCTACCACTTAATATGACCGTGCACGGTATCAGCTACAAAATGGGGGGCATAGGGTTTGTCGCTACATATCCGGAGTATCGTCAGCAGGGAATTATAAAAAGACTGATGATAGAAGCCCTACGAAATATGCGTGAGAATGGGCAGACCATTTCTGTATTAGCCCCTTTCTCTGTATCCTTCTACCGTCATTTCGGATGGGAGCTGTTCTTCGAGAAGTTATATTACACAATACCACAATCAATGTTTCCTTCATTGGGAAGGCAATTAGATGTCATTAAACGGATGAGCTTTGAATGGCCAGACTCCGAGCTTTTCGAGAGGATCAAGGATTTTCAACAGGCAATGGCTATCTCTCAAAATGGTGGTATGATCCGAGATGATGCATGGTGGAAAAGAATTGAAAGAAGGAGCCCAGATAGTCATTTTGCTGCCTATTTAAACGAGGATTATGTAGAGGGATATATCCGATATACGATTCAGCATAATACGTTTGAAATTCAGGATTTTATTGTAGCAAATTATTCAGCAGAGCAAGCAATGTGGCGTTACATAACATCTCATGCAGCGAGTGTTAGTAGTATTAAAGGGGTTACTTCCAACCATATGCCATTTGGCTTTTATTTCGAAGAGCCACAATTTAAAAAGGAAGTTAAACAGGATGTAATGGTCAGAGTAGTCGATGTTTATGCATTTATGCAGCAATATCCTTGGAAGGATATTCATGAAACGTTGTATGTCCGTATTGAAGATAAGTTTTGTCAGTGGAATGAACAAATCTATGAAATAAATAAAAGTGGTCATGTCTCAATAATTAAGACAAATTCGATCATTGACATGCATATGTTAACATTACCAATTAATCTTTTTTCAGCAATGATGGTGGGCTATCTGTCAGTAAAAGAAGCTGTTATGTATGCAAATCAACCTATAGATAAGAAGATTATTCAGCATTGGCAGTGGGCATTATCTACCGAAAAACCAGCATTTTATGAATATTTTTAAGGAATGAATAGTCAGGAATATTAAAATTTTTTTGAATTCTTTTGTGGACTATACCAGATAAGTAGAATCGTTTATTTTTCTATACAAGAACAATAGCCCAATTTTGTAAATAGTTCTAAAAGTAGAAAATTACTGTAAAAAACATATTGTGGTATATACCAATAGGTGCTATTCTCAAATTAAGTAAGCGATTACACGATTGGAAAATGAAAAAAGGAGTGTTACGAATGAAAAATATTATGTTAGTGTGTGTAGCCGGTATGAGTACTAGTTTATTAGTATCAAAGATGCAAAAAGCTGCACAAGAGCAAAATATTGAGGCAGATATTTATGCAATTGCAGAAGGGGAAGTTGAAAAAGTACTGGCGACTAAAAAAGCTGATGTGCTGTTATTAGGTCCTCAAGTACGCTATTTAAAGGGCTCGTATGAAACAAAATTCAAGGGCATGGATTTCCCAATCGATGTCATTAATATGGCAGATTACGGCATGATGAATGGAGAAAAAGTCTTGCAGCAAGCATTACAATTAATAGGTTAAAGGAGACTCGAAGGGGATGGAAGAAAAAGCATTAATGGAATCCATTATGGGGCTTATTGTTCATAGTGGTCATACAAAAAGTGAATGCATGGAAGCTCTACAACTGGCAAAAAAGGGACAGATAGACGAAGCAAAGGAAAAGATTAAATTAGCGAATGAGGCATTGATTGAGGCGCACCATTCTCAAACAGGTTTATTATCACAAGAGGCAAGGGGAGAAAAAGTCGAAGTATCGATGTTATTAATTCATGCGCAGGATCATTTAATGAACGCTATTACATTTCGGGATTTAGCACAGGAAATGATTGAATTATATGAACGAATCAAAGGGGAGTAACATCAAATTTTGATGTCACAATAAAAAGCAAAGGGAGTGTATGAGAATGTTCCGTTTTTTAGAAGAAAAATTTGTACCGGTTGCTGCTAAGGTTGGAAATCAGCGTCATTTAGTTGCCATTCGTGATGGATTTATTACGATCATGCCTTTGACGATTGTAGGATCACTGGCTGTACTTATTAACAATTTGCCTATCAAATTTTATCAAAATGCACTCGATGCCATTTGGAAACATGAGACATGGACACAGTTTGGAGGCAATGTCTGGGGCGCAACATTTGGAATCATCTCACTATTATTAGCCTTCTCTGTTGCCTACCATTTGACAAAAAGCTATGACAAGGATGCACTATCCGGAGGGGTTATCGGTCTTGCCAGTTATATGACGTTTGGAACGTTTGGGGAAGGTGGTTTAACAGGATTAACGACAGGTACAGGAGGAATATTTGTTGCCCTTATAACGGCTCTAATTTCCGCAGAGCTGTTCTCACGATTATCGGGTAACCCTAAACTACTGATTAAAATGCCTGCAGGTGTACCATCGGCTGTATCCAAATCTTTTGCTGCATTACTGCCTGCAATTATTACGATCGGATTATTTGCATTAGTTCGGACAATTATTTCGGCTGGCTTTGATGTACCAGATATTATTGGATCGTTTTATTCGTCAATTCAAGAGCCTTTTATGGGCTTAACAAATACATGGGTAGCTGGTCTTATTTTAGCTTTCATTCCTACGTTTTTATGGTCATTTGGTATACATGGCGCGAATATTATCGAGCCATTTATGCAATCCATTAACCTACAAGCAATTGATGCCAACGTTGCAGCTATTTCTGCTGGTAAGGTAGCACCGTATATTATTAATAAACCGTTCTTCGATGCATTTATTAATATGGGTGGATCAGGCACAACGATTGCCTTAATTATTGCCATCTTCATTATTGCTCGTAAAAACAAACAATATAATACAGTAGGGAAGCTATCAGCTGCTCCTGGATTATTTAATATTAATGAACCATTATTATTTGGTTTACCAATTGTATTAAATCCAATCTTATTTGTACCATTTATTTTGACACCAATGGTCAATGTGACGATTGCATTCTTCGCAACAAAATGGGGGTTTGTGCCTGCGGCAACCATTGCGGTTCCATGGACGACACCACCGATTATTAATGGTTTCCTAGTAACACAATCTTGGCGTGGAGCCGTATTAAGTATCGTTTTAATTGTAGTAGCTATATGCATTTACTTGCCATTCCTTTCTATGGCAAATCGCATGGCAAAGCAAAACGAACAAAAAGCTGTTTCAGCGGCACAGGGTGAACAATCACCTGTAGCCCAAACGGAAGGCCAAAAGGTAGAAGTATAAGCGTTTACTAACGGAGGGTTTGAAGTGAAGAGATTAGGTATTTCGCTATATCCACAGCATAGTACACTAGACGAAATGAAGCGTTATGTTCAGCTTGCTCATGACAATGGTTTCGATCGTATTTTTACATGTTTGATGTCATTAAGGCAGGAAGAAGAACGACAGAAATTACAACAAATAAATCAATTTGCACAGCAATTGGGCTTTGACATTTCTGCAGATATAGCGCCAGCCGTTTTTCAAGAGCTAAATTTAAGCTATAAAGATATAGGGTATTTGAAAGAGCATTATCATTTAGCTGCTTTGCGTTTAGACATGGGTTTCTCAGGTCAGGAAGAAGCATTCATGTCACTTGATGCCAGTAATCTAAAAATTGAATTAAATATAAGTAATGGTACGAAATATCTAGACAATATTTTATCGTACCGCCCGAATAAAGAAAATATTATCGGCTGTCATAATTTTTATCCGAGACAATTTACAGGTTTATCTCGTCAGCATTTTTTACAAACCTCTCAACAGTTTAAAGCAAATAATATTCGGACAGCTGCCATGATTTCCTCTCAGCATGGTAAGTTTGGACCATGGGAAATAACAGAACAAGGTTTACCAACATTAGAGGAGCACCGTCACCTTCCCATTACGGTGCAGGCAAAAGATTTATGGCATACAGGGTTAATTGATGATTGCATCATTGGCAATATGTATGCATCGGAGGAAGAAATACGAGCTTTAGGACAATTAAACCGCCAGAAGCTTGAATTAAAGCTTGTTCAGTCAGCAGATACGAGTATATTAGAGGAAACAATTCTTTATAAGGAACAGCATTTTAATCGAGGCGATGTATCTGAGTATGTGATTCGCAGCACACAATCTCGCGTGAAATACAAAAATGGTGACTTTCCTGTGCATAATACACGACCATTAAAGATGGGTGATGTCACAATCGATAATAATTTGGATGTTCGATATAAAGGTGAGCTACAAATCGTACTAAAGGAAATTCCAAATGCTGGGTCAAGTAATGTTGTCGCAAGTGTTGTCGAAGAAGAACAATTTTTACTAGCGCACATTCAACCATGGTCGTCATTTGGTTTTACGAAATGAAAATAAGAGAGGAAGGGATTGAGCTATCAATCTCTTTTTCTTTATGCGAAAGGAAATGGTGTTATGTATGTTTTAGCCATTGATGGTGGAGGCACCAAAACGACAGCGATTATTTGTGATGAAAAAGGTCAATGCTTTGCCCAAATAGACACAACTCGCAGTAACCCCACAGCTATGGACCAACCATATTTCGAGGCAACCATTCATTCAATCATGCAAAGTTTACAGCAACAAAATCCTCAAATAGTAGCAGAGGTGACGAGCTGCTTTGCGGGTATGGCGGGTGTCATGGAGCTTCAAGCTGAGAGCATGGTGGAATCTATATTACGGCAATATGTGTGTGACTCCGCGACCATTACGGTAGACAATGATGCGTTAATCGCTCTTTATGCGGGTACACTGGGAAAGGCAGGAATTGTTCAAATCGCGGGGACAGGCGCTATCACAATGGGATATGATAAGCAGCAGCATTATCACCGAGTAGGCGGTTGGGGATATCTGTTTGATGATGAAGGAAGTGGCTATGATTTAGGTGTCCAATTACTAAAGGCTGTTCTACAAAGCTATGATGGCAGGGCTCCTCGTACTATATTGACAGAAGCTGTAATGAAGCATTTCTCAGTAGATGATGTACCACAATTAATTGCCTGTGTTTATGGAGAGGAGCATCCGCGCACAGTCATCGCGCCATTGAGTGCCTATATTGTTGCAGCGGCTGATGATGGTGATCTAGTAGCCAAGAGAATCATTGAGGAAGCCTGTCAAAACTATTTTAAGGCAATTAAAGCATGCTATTTACGGATGGCGTGGGGGCAAGAAGAAGTGCCTGTCGTCCTATGTGGAGGCGTATTTACGAATGAAAATTACTTTGTTCCAAGGCTTCAAGCAATGGCAATGGAGCAGACATTACCGTTCCGCTTTAAGACCCCTGCATTACCCCCAATAGGAGGAGCTGTCATTGCCGCCCTTCAACAAATAAATGTCCAGTATAGTAATTCTTTTATAGAGACCTTTCAAAAAAATATGTATAATGAAGTACAGAGCAATTGAATCGATTCAATTGCTCTATTTTTTTCTTTCTAATTTTCACTTGATGTATAACATGATAAAATGTAATATAGGTTTTGATTTTATCTTAGTATATAACTAGGTTTACTAATAAAATTTCATAGATGGAGAGTGTCAGGATGTTACATCAATTTTCACGTAACGAGCTCGCTATAGGAACAGAGGGTCTCGAAAAATTAAAAAATACAACGGTTGCTATTCTTGGTGTAGGTGGCGTTGGATCATTTGCTGCTGAAGCATGTGCACGAAGTGGTATCGGCCGAATTATATTAGTCGATAAGGATAATGTAGATATTACCAATGTGAATAGACAATTAGTAGCGTATCTATCTACAGTTGGACAATCTAAATCAGCTATTATGAAAGAGCGCATTGCAGATATTAATCCCGAATGTGAAGTCATTGATATGCATATGTTTTATACGGAAGAAACGTATGAAAAATTTTTCGCACAAGGCATTGATTATGTAATCGATGCAAGTGATACAGTCATGTATAAAATTCATATTATGAAAGAATGCTTAAAGCGTAATATTCCTATTATTTCTAGTATGGGTGCTGCGAATAAGATGGACCCTACTCGCTTCCAAATTGCAGATATTTCAAAAACACATACAGACCCACTAGCAAAAATTATACGCACAAAGTTACGTAAAGAAGGAATCCATAAGGGTGTGACAGTTGTATTTTCGGATGAAAGTCCGATTGTCGTACGTCCAGATGTGGTTGAACATGTAGGGAAGCCGGATGCTGCAATTCGTAAAGCGAAGATGCCACCTTCTTCCAATGCCTTCGTGCCATCAGTTGCAGGTTTAATTGCAGCAAGTTGGGTTGTTAATACGATCCTAAAAGATGTGAAAATCACACGCGTACAAGGTTAATACCCTATAAGATTTCAAAAAACAGCATAATGAATCATTTTCGTAGAAGTAGCCGCCTTTATTATTTTTAAAGGGGCTACTTTTTCTATGTTACAATAAGATCGTTATAAAAAGGAGGCATATACAGATGGAAAAAATTTATCAAATGGAGTATAGAGGTTTAAATCTATTCGATGAAATAAGCACTGTCGAGTTGGCTATAGATGAAGAGAAGCAAACGATACATATTTATGATATCGGACAGGTTGTAAGCCCCATTTTTAATTTTGATGTATCTGCCTATGAATTGTCAGATGGGTTTTATAAAATGGCCGATATTTTACGGCATAAGAAAATATTAACGAATGAACAAGCAGGTAGTGACCTAACATTGAGTGAATGGTTAATTAAAAACAATGCTTATTTTTATATCCCGAATAAACGTATTAAAAAATATGTCCAGGGAAGTATTGTGGAAATTGTTGATCGAACAATGGAACAAGCGCTATTTGATGAATATGTACAAAGGGTATAATTTTACCAAAATAGTTCTTCTTATGTGCATAAAATGCTATTAATTCACGAAATTGTCTTATTTTTTTCATGTCCCCACTACTCTAATTGGTTTATTGCTATAATTTGAATAATTCCAATAGATAATCGATCAGTTTGTTTGGGATGCTTTGAGCTAATCAAAAATAGCCATGAAGTGCGAAATCAACAAATGACAAATGGGAGAGTGGGAAAATGGAAATTCAAATTATTCGAGATCATTTAGATATTGTCAAGCTTCAAGAGAAAATGAATGCCATTGTATTTGATTACTTAGACACATCTGATAATTATCCGAAAGCGATGCGAGAATTGAATCCTTTATATACACAAGTGACAACTTTTTATAAGGAATATATCGATAATCGGTCAGGGGAAATCCCTAGTGCAAATACGTATTGGCATTTGTTTATCGACTGTAGTGCCAAGCTATGCTATTTTTTAGCTGCTTCAACGTTCTATTCATCTAATGCTTTACAAAAGACGCCTAATAAAGTGGAGAAGTTATTACATATTGCGGCCTCTTCTTTGCCTAGCATCGATCAAGAGGAAAATGAGCAATTATTGACAGATATTTTTACCCTCATGGCTGAAGTAGTAGAGGATAAAGAAAAAGTGACTACTTTGCGTAATGAAGTGCTCGTACAAAAGGGTGATGTAAAGAAATGTCTACAACAGTTTAAATTATTTGTTGATCATGAATTGAATATCTAGACAATTAAAGAAAGTCTATTTTCTGAAAATAGACTATAGATAAGAATCTACGTGAACTTTTGTAATTATTTCTAGTTTTCAACAACGGTACGTGTTGAAAAATGGATGTATTTGCCCATTCAAGTTTCGTGGGTTCTTTTTTTGTATTTAAAAAAGCAAAGTCGCTTCTAAAGATAGAAGGAAGGACTTTGCTCTGGAAAACTATTTTTTATTTTGATGAAAAGATTTAAGCTTTTCGTAGATACTAGCCATGCGTTTTTCCTCACCTGCAACAACAGGTTTATAAAACTCGGTCCCAACAAGCTCATCGGGTAAGTATTGTTGGTCTACCCAGCCACCGAATGTTCCGATGGGTGTGTTATGAGGATACTGATACCCAACATGACCTAAATCTTTTGCCCCTGCATAATGAGCATCACGCAAATGATGAGGGATACCCCCCGTTTTGCCATCATGAATCGCCTTTATCGCTTCATCGATTGCCAGAATAGCTGAATTAGATTTTGATGCTAAACACATCTCAATAACGGCACTTGCAAGTGGGATACGTGCCTCTGGTAATCCAAGACGTTCTGCTGCCTGAACTGCGGCTAGCATATGAGGACCTACCTCAGGATTAGCAAGGCCAATATCTTCATACGCCATGACAAGCAATCGTCTGCTGACAGCCACTAAATCACCAGTTTCTAATAAATGTGCTAAATAATATAGTGCGGCATTGGTATCACTGCCACGGACAGACTTCTGCAAGGCAGAAAGTAGATTATAAAAATGGGAGCCCTTTTTATCACCATAAACACCAATTCGGCTAATCAGGTGATCAATAATATGATCGGCTGCAATCGTTTGCCCTTCCACTTCATCACTTGCATAATAAATAGATTCTAGCAAAGTCAATGCCTTTCGTGCATCGCCATTAGCTGCTTCTGCAATACGCTCAATTTGTGAATCTGTTAAGATAAAATGATATTTACCTAAGCCCCGCCTTTCATCTGCAAGTGCTTTTTCTACAAGCTCCATTAGATTTTCCTTGGTTAATCGTTTTAGTTGATATATCTCACCACAGCGAGAACGAATAGCTGGATTGACATCGTGGTAAGGATTTTCTGTTGTTGCACCGATTAACACAATCGAGCCGTTTTCAACATGCGGTAGCAAAGTGTCTTGTTGTAATTTATTGAAGCGATGAATTTCATCTAAAAAAAGTAGAACTTTCCCTGAGATTCTAGCTTCCTGGACAATATCTTCCACATCTTTTTTACCAGCTCGTGTCGCGTTAAGTGCGAAGAAAGGGAGCTGAGAGCTTCCAGCAATTGCATTTGCAATCGAGGTTTTGCCTATGCCAGGTTCTCCGTAAAGCAACATGGAAGGGACATGTTCATTTTGAATCATTTTATATAGAGCTGTGTTTGGACCAATAAAGTCCTGATGACCTACAATTTCATCAAGTGTTAAAGGGCGCATTCGAAAAGCAAGTGGTTCATTGTGCAATATAAATCCCCCTTTCAGTCGGTGTCATTTTACATTCATCCATTTATTTGCACTAAAATACAGTGCGGATAGTGGATCACTGAACAATGTTGAATCGCATTATTTAGTATATCATATCCTTCTAGGTGTATTTCCGAGTTCATCAAGAGGAGATTATGATATACTGTTGGTAGTAATTTTGACTAGACTAATTGAGGGTGATAAAATGAAAATTTCAACAAAGGGCCGTTATGGGCTTACGATTATGATTGAATTAGCAAAGCATTACGGAGAGGGTCCTATTCCTTTACGTAAAATTGCTGCCGAAAAGGAGCTTTCAGAGGCGTATTTAGAGCAATTAGTGTCACCGCTTCGTAATTCAGGCTTAGTAAAAAGTGTACGTGGCGCTTATGGTGGTTATATGCTAGCAAATCCACCGAGCGAAATTTCTGCAGCCCATGTTATTAGTGTACTAGAGGGGCCAATTCAACCAGTAGAGGGCATTGAAAACGAGGAAGCACCACAACGAGAGTTATGGTTGCGCATTCGTGACGCAGTAAAAAATGTGTTAGATACAACAACAATTGAAGATTTAGCACAATACACAGAAGAAAATGTAGCGGAAGGCTATATGTTCTATATTTAAAATGTTTAAGCTAAAGCGCTGCTTCCCATACGTATCATAGTTGAGTTGAAACATAAATGGTGAAACTGTTTGTGCACACGGAATGTTTTTCATAAACTTATGATAAATGAGGGTTCCAGCGTTTTTTATTAAAAAGGAGTTTTCAACATGAATTCATATATCTATCTCGATCATGCGGCCACATCACCGATGAATGGCCAAGTTATAGAAGCGATGACGACTGCCATGCAACAGGTATTTGGCAACGCATCCAGTATCCATGGGGCAGGTCGAGAAGCGCGCAAATATCTTGATGATGCTCGCGACATATTAGCCAAATCTATCGGTGCTCAGGCGGGAGAAATAATCTTTACAAGTGGTGGTACTGAAGCGGATAATACGGCAATTCTGGGCACTGTCTATGCACGAGCTAAAGAGGGAAAGCACATCATTACAACACAAGTAGAGCATCATGCAGTGTTACATACATGTGAAAAACTTGAACGAGACGGCTTTGATGTGACTTATTTACCTGTGGATAAGACAGGACGTGTAGCTGTTGAGGACGTCCAAAAAGCACTTCGTGATGATACGATTTTAGTAACAATTATGTATGGGAATAATGAAGTCGGTACGATTCAGCCTATTGCTGAAATTGGTGAGCTATTGCAAGGGCATCAAGCTACTTTCCATACAGATGCAGTTCAGGCATATGGTTTAGAACAAATTGATGTGGGTCAATTAAAGGTAGATTTATTGAGTGTATCAGCTCATAAAATTAATGGGCCTAAAGGAATTGGGTTCCTTTTCCAAAAGGCTGGAACACCTTTAGCTAATTATGCCTTAGGTGGTGCACAAGAGAAAAAACGTCGTGCAGGAACTGAAAATATACCAGCAATTATTGGCTTTGCGACAGCTGTGCAAGTTGCAAATCAGTTGCGTGAAGAAAAGCGTTCACTATACAATCACTTTAAGCAAATTATGCTTGATGTATTTTCACAGGAAAATTTAGCGTTCCATATTAATGGTGATGAAGAGCAGTCATTGCCACATGTTTTAAATATTAGCTTTGAGGGCATGGAAGTAGAATCATTTTTAGTAAATCTTGATATGGCAGGAATCTGTGTATCTAGTGGTTCTGCATGTACCGCTGGGTCGATTGATCCATCACATGTGTTAGTAGCCATGTTTGGACAAGGTACAGAGGAATTACGAAACTCTATACGATTTAGCTTTGGTCAGGATTTAACAGAAAAAGATATACGTGACGCAGCTGAAAAAACAGCACAAATAGTGAAAAGACTAGCAAAAAGATAATTTGTGAAGAACATGTTAGGTTTCTACAATTGATGAAGCATTAACTGTAAATAGATAAAAGAAAAGGTGACCACAATGAAAGAAACACGTGACCCCTCTCAAATTCGCGTTGTTGTCGGCATGTCTGGTGGGGTAGATTCGTCGGTGGCTGCGTACTTGTTAAAACAACAAGGTTACGAAGTAATCGGGATCTTTATGAAAAACTGGGATGATACTGACGAAAATGGTGTTTGTACAGCAACAGAAGATTATGATGATGTCATAAAAGTATGTAATCAAATCGGCATTCCCTATTATGCTGTAAATTTTGAGAAACAGTACTGGGATAAAGTTTTCACATATTTTTTAGAAGAATATAAAGCAGGACGTACACCAAATCCAGATGTCATGTGCAACAAAGAAATTAAATTTAAAGCATTTTTAGAGCATGCGATGAGCCTGGGCGCTGATTATTTAGCGACAGGTCACTATGCACGTATCGATCGTAGTGGTGACGGAGAAGTAAAAATGTTACGTGGTGTGGATAATAATAAAGATCAAACATACTTTTTAAATCAACTATCACAGGAGCAATTGGCCCATGTAATGTTCCCAATTGGCGATATTGAGAAAAAAGAAGTGCGTAAAATTGCAGAAGAAGCAGGATTGGCAACAGCGAAGAAAAAAGATTCAACGGGGATTTGTTTCATAGGAGAACGTAATTTTAAAGAATTTTTAAGTCAATTTTTACCAGCCCAACCTGGTAATATGGAGACGATGGATGGCGTTGTCATGGGAAAACATGACGGTTTAATGTATTATACACTTGGGCAACGACATGGTCTTGGTATTGGTGGAGACGGTGAACCTTGGTTTGTGTTAGGGAAAGATTTAGAGCGTAATGTTCTTCTTGTTGGACAGGGTTTTGACAATGAGCATCTATATTCTACTTCATTATCTGCTGTAAAAATGAACTATACTTCGACAAAAAAATTGCCTGGGAAATTTTCTTGTACAGCGAAATTCCGCTATCGTCAAACTGATACACCAGTAGAAGTTGAACTATTAGCAGATGGCCGTACTCATATTACATTTGCAGAGCCTGTTCGTGCTATCACTCCAGGACAAGCGGTGGTTCTTTATGATGGAGAAGAATGTATTGGCGGCGGAACAATTGATGAAGTCTTTAAAAGTAATGAAAAACTAACATATGTTGGATAACTTGCGCTAAGACTGCTTTTATTGCCATGTGGCTTCATGGAAGCAGTCTTTCGCTACATAGAGGTGGACAAATAATGAATTATAATGAACAGGGCATTCAAGCGTTTCAAGATAAACGTTATGAAGAGGCTGCACAACTATTTACAAAGGCGATAGAAGCGGAACCTGAAAATGCTATTGGTTATGTAAACTTTGGCAATTTATTAGCAGTCTTAGAGGATACAGAACGTGCAGAGCGTTTTTTCCAAAAGGCTATTACCGTGGATGAGACAGCGGCTACAGCTTATTATGGCTTAGCAAACCTCTATTATAATGCAGAACGCTATGCAGAGGCTGTAAAACTTTATGAACAAGCACTTAAGCATCATATTGAAGGCGCAGATGTGTATTATATGATGGGGAAATGCTTTGAGCGTATGGAAAATTCAAAATTAGCATTGCCTTATTTACAAAGAGCCGTGGAAATTGCTCCCGAAGACACACAGATTCGTTTAGCCTATGCAATCGTGCTATGCGCACTAGAAATGTTTGAGCAAGGGAAGAAGGAACTGGATCTTTTAATTGAACAGGACTGGAATAATGCAGATGCTCACTATAATTTAGGGGTATTGTATGCAGTGTCTACAGAGCAAACAGAAGATGCCATGTATCATTTAAAACAGGCCTTTACCTTACAGCCGGAATACGATCAAGCACGTTATATTTATGATATGATTGCTCAGCGATTTAACTAATAGATAAAAGCAGCAAGTGTGATTGGATGAACTTGCTGCTTTTTTATGTAGTTTATAGTGGGGTGTTGATAGAAAGAATGTGGATCAAATTCTTATGATTACTCAATATTTTTTGTAAAATGTATCCCATCCTCTTTTATTTTAAGGTTAAATTTGTTAGTGTATGTCATGCAGGAAAGGAATGGATGACACGATGAATAAAGTATTTATAGCACTATTACTTGTAACAGCGCTTGCGGCAATTGAAGGGACGATTGTTAGTACAGCTATTCCAAGTATAACGGCAGATTTATTAGGCGTAGACTTAATAAGCTGGATTTATTCCGCTTACTTATTAGCATCTGCTATCGCTGCGATTATTTTTGGTAAGCTAGCTGATTTATTTGGGCGCAAACGGATGATTATTACGGGAATCATTATATTTTTAATGGGTTCCATGTTATGTGGGTTAGCACAATCAATGGAACAATTAATTGTCTTTCGTGCAATCCAAGGGATAGGTGCAGGCTCAATTTTACCAATTACATTAACAATGGTTGGTGAGCTATTTACGACTGAAAAGGCACGTGCTAAAGGACAAAGCTATTTAAGCATGGTATGGGGCGTATCAGGCGTGGTTGGTCCACTATTTGGAGGTTTTATTGTTGACCAAGTATCATGGCACTTTATATTTTTCATTAATGTACCATTTGGGTTAGCTTCTATTTATCTAATTGTTAAACACTATAAAGAACAGCTAGAGGCAGTGAAGCGGAAAATTGATTATTTAGGTGCTGGCCTATTTACGATCGGAATGGTTTCGTTATTATATGTAATTATCGAAAATAGTAAAACACAAGCGTGGTTATCGAATCAATCGCTCATCATGTATGCTGTTGCAGCTATATTTTTAAGCGTGTTTGTATGGGTGGAGCTACGTGCAGAGGAGCCGATTATTCCGTTAACATTGTTTAAAAATGGTCGCCTTATGGTGATTAATTCACTAACGTTAAGTACTATGTCGATCGTTATTGGTGTGACAGTCTATATTCCGATATATGCGCAAAGTGTTCTTGGTAAAAATGCCACACAAGCTGGTCTTCTTCTAACACCCATGTCTATTTTTTGGACAATGAATTCTATTGCAGCAGGCTATTTAATCGGACGTTTAACAAATAAACGAATTATCCAAATGGGGACGATTTTATTAGTTATAGGAACCATTATGCTTGCTAGATTATCTTCAGGCTCTAGTGATATAAGTGTATATCTTGGCTCTTCATTAATCGGGCTTGGTATGGGCTTTATCATGCCGATGTTAATGATTTCTATTCAAAAGGTCGCTCATCCTAAGCAACTGGGTATTTCAATTGGCCTCAATTCCTTCACCAATACATTTAGTCAAGCGGTTGGTGCAGCCCTATTTGGGATGATCTTTAACCTTGCGACAAATGAGAAAATGGCCTCATTAGGTAAAGGGGAAATTCAGCTAAATGGTGAATTTGCAAAAGGTGGCTTTAGTTTAGAAGAAATAAGCTTTTTAAAGGGAACCATTGCTAATGGTGTAAGCTATGTATATATAACAACCTTAGTTTTTGCCATTTGTGCTCTTATTTTATCTTTCTTTATTGTGACGAAATTAAAAGACAAGGCTTAAAAATGAACGAAAATCCACTTCACTTTCAGGCAGACACGTTTGTAGTCTATGCTAGAAGATAGGTGGATTTTTTTGTTCAATAAAATCTGAATGTGTTTAATTATTATTAATATTATTAAGGTTGGGAAGTTGCGCAAAATATTTAGCTAGCTGCGATATAGGCGTACTATCTAATAAAGTGGGCTCGGCCTCATTTTCCTTTAATATATTGATCTCCTTATTTAACCGCTCCATTTTTCGATCTAGCTCTGCAGCTTGTAGTGCGGCTTCTTTTAATTCAATACGAATATGCTCTGGTACTTCTTTATTATATTTATAATAAATTTTATGTTCCAAACTGGCCCAGAAGTCCATCGCAATGGTCCTGATTTGTATTTCTGTATATACCTTCTCCATATGGTCTGACATGAAAATAGGGATTTTTATAATAAGGTGTAAGCTTTGATAGCCATTGTCTTTAGGACTAGCAATATAATCCTTCACCTCTACAACCTCAATGTCGTGCTGTGCCTGCAACATGGCACTGACTTTATAAATATCTTCGACAAATGAACAAGTAATACGAGCACCTGCAATATCACGAATGTTTTCGCGTACGTCTTCCATCGTTGGAGGAAGTTCCTTTTTTAACATCTTTGTTAAAATACTTTTCGGTGATTTTACTCGTGTGGAGATATGCTCGATGGGATTATATTCATGAATAAGCTTAAATTCTTCTTGCAAAATATTAATTTTCGTTTCCACTTCCTGTAAAGCAAATTTATAGGCTAAAAAGAAGCGTGTTAACTCAGTTTGAAATGATTTTAAAGAGCTTACTTCGAGTTCGGTTTTCATATTTTAATAATCCTTTCCTCTATGATGTGTCCACTTTTTTATGTTCTACTTCTTATTCTATGTAGAATTGTCATTCATCTCAATAAAATAGCAGCCAATTATTGGTGAGGTTTAAATGTTAGATAGTTTTTCATAAGGATAAAACATTTCTACCTCATATATAACTTACATAAGAGGTAAAAGGTTTCAAAAAGGCTAAATGAATTGATAAAGGTGAAGGAAAGGTGAGGTGTTACAAACAAAGGGGAGAAAACTCTCCCTTTGTGTTAACTAATAATTTCAGCATTTAAGTTATACCGTTTATTAAACTCATCCACAAATATTTGTAGATCAATATATGTCCCTATATAAGGCTCTGTTTCTTGATCGCGTAGGAGACCACAAGTTGCCTTTAATGATTTTGAAAACTCAAGCAGCATTTGTTCATTATCTAGTTGAACATGGATAGCAAGAGAATGATCCTTTTTATTTACTTTGAAATATTTGCCATCAATGATTCGTTCTAAATTTGTTTCTTGAAATGGAAAAATATAATCTTTATAAATGAGATTCACATGATCCCGCCCTTTTACAATATTTCACTACATCTGTATAGGGTAGCTCTCCTCCAAAAAGAGAAAGGGCACTCCCAATTGTGATATGAAGCTTTCCATTGGCTAATTGGTTAAATTTTTCTAAGTCTTTTATTGAACGAATGCCACCTGCATAAGTGGTTGGAATCGAGGTCCAGGCAGCAAGATCTCGTACTAATCTTTCCTGCATCCCCCCTTTTTTTCCTTCCACATCGACTGCGTGAATTAACAGTTCATCACAATAATTCTCGATAGCTTGAATAGTTTCAGCATTGACTTCGAAGTGACTAAATCTTGTCCATTTATCAGTTACGACATACCACTTACCATCTCGCATTTTGCAGCTGAGATCAATGACAAGATGCTCTTTACCGATTAATTTGTTTAAATGTTGTAAACGTTCTAAATCCAGCCTTCCATCATGGAAGATATAGGAAGTGACAATCACGTGTGAGGCACCAGCATCAATATATTTTTGGGCATTTGCAGCAGTAATGCCACCACCAACTTGTAACCCTTGTGGAAATGCAGCTAAAGCAGCTAGAGCAGCATCTTCATTTCCCTGACCAAGCATGATGACGTGTCCACCTGTTAAGTGATCCTGTGCAAACATTTGTGCATAGTAGCTAGAATCATAACTAGAAATAAAATTCTCAACGACTGTTTGATTGGTATAACCTAAAGTACTTCCAACAATTTGTTTTACTTTGCCTTCATGTAAATCGATGCAGGGTCTAAATTCCAAGAACTTCACGATCCTTCCGTGCCATTAATTCTTATTTATCATAGCATGGAAATATGGATAAAAGCAGAGAATTATCATTTGTCGAAATAATGTAAAAATAATGAATGGGAAATATTTTTATCAACGATATTTTGAGATGTCTATGGTAAAATAAAAAGATTGAAAACAATTAGAAAGGGCGGACCGAACATGACAGATCATCTCGATTTATTTGAACTCAATAAATTTTTTATTCTCGGACGTCCGATCGTCTCTATTTTTCATAACACCCAAAATATGTATTCCATTATTCGAGTGAAAATTCAAGAGACAAACTTACAATATGAAGATAAAGAAATTATTGTTGTTGGCTATTTTCCACCGTTACAAATGGATGAGCAATACCGCTTTACAGGTATATTAAAACAGCATCCTAAATATGGTGCACAATTTCAAATCGAGACATTTACAAAAGAGGTACCCGCTACTGAACAAGGAATTATTCATTATTTATCCAGTGACCTATTTGTGGGAATTGGGAGAAAAACAGCTGAAACCATTGTTGAAAAACTGGGTGCTAATGCATTACGCCTTATTTTAGAAGATCCGAGTGCACTGGATGCTGTTCCACGTTTATCATCTGAAAAAAAAGAAGTGATTCATCGGACGATTGAGCAAAACCTTGGTTTAGAACGGGTAATGATACAGTTGAATGAATGGGGCTTTGGTCCACAGCTGGGAATGAAGATCTATCAAACCTATCGAACGGAGGCTGTTGAATTACTAACAGAAAATCCATATCGCTTGATAGAAGATGTGGAAGGTGTTGGGTTCTTTCGAGCAGATGAGCTGGGTGCAAAGCTAGGGATTACCGGTAAACATCCTGATCGTGTCAAAGCAGCGATTTTACATATTTTAAATACGGCTGCATTATCTGACGGGCATGTATATTTAGACGCGGAGCATGTACTACCACTTGTAAAGGAAATGCTTGAACAAAGTCAACGTCAGGAAATTCCGTTTGAAGACATCTCAAAAGCATGTATTGAGCTACGGGAAGATGGAAAAGTTTGCGGAGAAGAAACAAGGTTATATTTGCCTTCACTTTATTTTTCTGAGGTAGGAATTGCCTCCAAAATATTGACGCTTGTTGAACGAAATAGCAAGACTGAACATTTTAGCAAAGATGAGATTCGTAAAGCGATTGGTGAAACTGAGGAACTACTCCAGGTGACATATGCTGAAACACAAGCAAATGCTATTGAACAGGCTTTAAATTCAGCTGTAATGATTTTAACAGGTGGACCTGGTACGGGTAAAACGACTGTTGTACGTGGGGTTGTTGAGGTGTATGCGAAGCTTCATGGTTTATCATTGAATCCAAAAGAATATGCTCAAAAAGAGGAGCCTTTTCCCATTATCCTTTGTGCACCCACTGGGCGAGCTGCCAAGCGCTTAGCTGAATCGACTGAACTACCAGCTATGACCATTCATCGTTTACTCGGCTTTACAGGTCAAGAAAAAGAAGAAGAGACTGAACGGGAGGTAACAGGTAAGCTTATTATTGTAGATGAAATGTCCATGGTGGATACTTGGCTTGCTCATCAGTTATTAAAAGCTTTACATGAGGATGTACAGGTTGTCTTTGTAGGGGACCAGGACCAATTACCGCCTGTAGGACCAGGACAGGTATTAAAGGATTTATTAGCATCCAAGCAACTCCCAACGGTGGAATTGACAGATGTTTACCGACAAGCAGAGGGTTCTACCATTATTGAATTAGCCCATCAAATAAAAAAAGGAACCATTCCGCAAGATTTAACATCGAAAACTACTGATCGCTCGTTTATTAAATCTTCCGTCGATCAGATTGGAAATGTTGTGACACAGGTAGTAAAAAGTGCCGTTGCTAAAGGGCAAGAAATTCGTAATATTCAGGTGTTAGCACCGATGTATAAAGGTCCCGCTGGCATTGATAATTTAAATAAGATGATTCAAGAGCTTATTAATCCTAATGATACAGGGACACGAAAGGAACTTGTCTTTGGGGACGTAACGTATCGGATAAAGGATAAAGTTCTGCAGCTAGTCAATCAGCCTGAAAGTAATGTTTTTAATGGGGATATGGGAGAGGTCATTAGTATTATTAAGGCAAAGGAGACAGTAGAAAAACAAGATTTACTAATTGTATCCTTTGATGGCATTGAAGTGACCTATCAACGCAGTGACCTCAATCAATTGACACTTGCTTATTGCTGCTCCATTCATAAATCTCAAGGTTCAGAGTTTCAAACCGTCATTATGCCTGTTGTCAAAGGGTATTCGAAAATGCTGCGGCGGAATCTTTTATACACAGGTATTACAAGAGCGAAAAACTTTTTAATTTTATGTGGGGAACCAGACGTTCTAGCAGATGGCTTGCAGCGGACAGATGATTTACAGCGTTTTACTTCGTTGCGTGCTCGATTAAATCCAATGGATGTCGACGAAGTAATGGTTGAGGTTGAGGCAGTTCCAGTAAAACAAGAGGCTGTGCAAGAAATAGCTATCGAGGACCATAAATTAACAGTTGAAACAGCTCCTTATATTCATCCAATGATTGGGATGGATGATGTCTCCCCCTATGATTTTTTGGAGATGTAAAGATTGTACCCGATTAGATTCTCGCTAATCGGGTTTTTCTACTGTGCTGTCGTCACCTAATATTTGGACATTTCATATACTACATAAGTACAAAAACATAGGAAATGTTTAGGAGTGACAACATGCCAATAATGACAGGACAGCAGTATATTGAACGTATCGATGCTTTAAACACGTATATTTCAATTGATGGGGAAGTGGTGACGGGCAAGGTGTCAGAACATCCTGCATTTAAGGGAATCATGCAAAGTCAGGCAAAGCTTTTTGATTTACAGCATCAAGAATCATACCTTGAAAAAATGACATATGAATCGCCAACTAGCAAACAGAGAGTCGGCATGTCTTTCCTTCAAGTATTGAGTCCCGAGGATCTCGTAAAAAGACGTATGGCCGCAAGAGAATGGGCTTTACAAACAAACGGTTTGATGGGAAGAAGTCCTGACTACATGAATACGACATTGATGGCTTTGGCATCAGCATCGAACTTTTTGAAAGATAAGCCAAATTGTTTTCCAGACCATTTGCAGAAGTTTTATGAATATGCCCGTGAGAATGATATTTCCATGACACATACGTTTATAGAGCCGCAAGTAAACCGTAAACGTTATTACTATGAGGATGAAGAAGTAACAATAGCTGCCAAAATTGTTGCAAAAACGGGCGAAGGCTTAGTCATTAAAGGAGCTAGGTTACTAGCCACTCAGGGAGGAATAACGGATGAACTTCTTGTTCTATCCACAAATGGCTTTGATGAAGGAAAAGGTTTTGGCTTTTCTATACCGAGTAACACAAAGGGCTTAAAGTTTTTATGTCGGCAATCTTTTGTCGGAGGAGATTCTAGGTTTGATTATCCTTTAAGTGCACGTTTTGAAGAAATGGATGCGATTGTTGTTTTTGATGATGTAGTGGTTCCGTGGGAGCGGGTATTTTATTACGAAAATGTTGAAGTAGCCAATCAATTTATGAATGTTAGTGGCTTCCAATCGTATACTTTGCATCATGTGCTATCACGTCAAATTGCTAAAACAGAATTTATCCTAGGGATTGTACAAACGATTGTAGATACCATAAATATTGGGGATTACCAACATGTCCATCAAAAAGTGGTAGATGTCATCGTAGCATTAGAAACGATGAAAGCACTGCAATTAAAATCAGAAATTGAGGCACAAAGGGATTCCTTCGGCTTTATACGACCAGACCTATCGACATTACAGGTTGCTATTCATATTTTCCCGAAAGTATATCCTACCTTTACAGATATCATCCAGCTATTGGGAGCAAGTGGATTAATGTCCATACCGAGTGAAAAAGCTTTTGCCACAGATGATGGGGATCTTGATCATTATCTGCAATCATTTCAAGACAAAGGGGAAGAACGAGTTAAAAAGTTCCGTTTAGCTTGGGATTTAACGATGAGTAATTTCGGCACAAGGCAAACACTATATGAACGATTTTTCTTTGGAGATCCTGTTCGTCTGTCAAGCCTACTCTATCAATCGTATAAACGCGATCATTTAGTGAAAAGAGTAGAAGACTTTTTGAAAAATGATTGATAGAAAGTTTGACAGTTATGAAACTATCCGTTATTATTTACAGGAACAAAAAAATAAGACTCCCTTCGTTAGGTGAGGCTCCTATGTGGAGATACGCTACTACCCAAAAATGTCGAGAGACGCCAATGGGTCAACAGAAATCATCGAAATAAGGTGTTTTTTAACGTAGCTGGGCAATTTCCTATGCCGCATAGTGCTAAAACTCAACGTTTGAAGGTAACAAATAGGCAAAGTTTTTTTGCTATTTTTTGATATGTGTATTCAACACGCCTTCATTCGTAGAAGGCGTGTTTTTGTTATGAAAGGAAGGTGATGAGAAATGGATAGTAGTCCTGAACCGAGTAAGCATGGGGTAGGTAGTCAGCATTTATGGAGACAGCCGTCGTTTCTTATCGCCGGCACAGACAGAAGGTTTGAAAAGATGACCTTTTGTTACTTTTTATAATAAAACACGAGGTGAAGTATCATGATTAAAATTCACTATTTCAATCACAATAGCAAAACAGTTCAACACGATTTCAATATGAATGATTTACGACTTCCCATTCATAGCGAGGATTTACTATGGGTAGATTTATATGCGTATAGTCATAATGAATTAAATAATATAGCAGATGTATTTGGCTTTCATCCACTAGCAGTGGAAGATTGCTTACATGAAGGCTCACGCCCAAAAATGGATAGTTATGGGGATTATAAATTTTTCGTTTTCCATGCACCTATCTATAATGAAAAAAGTAACAATGAAATTTCAACGGTCGAGTTGAATATTTTTATGGGACCAAATTATATTGTTACAGTCCATAAACAAAAATTACAATGGCTAGGCCAGATAGAAAAAGTTTGTTTAAATAGTCCTAAATATTTGGAAAAAGGCACTGACTTTTTATTGCATACCATCATTGATGGAATAACAGATGAGTATTTCCCTGTATTAGAACGAATTCGAGCACGGATTGATGAGCTAGAACAAGAGGTTTATGATTATCAACCGAAAGTAGTAACAGAGGAATTCCTTTCATTAAAACGAACAATTATTTTAATTCGTCAGGCCATCATGCCACAGCGAAGAATTTTTTCTACCATTAATGGTCAATGGAAATTTGATGTACAAGAGGAAAATATCCCCTTCTATAAGGATTTAAATGATCATCTTGAACGGATTGTCGACTCCACTGAAACGTATAGAGATTTAGTCAACAGCACGCTAGATACGTATTACTCCATTATTAGCGGCAAGTCTATTGAAAAGCTGAACCTGTTAACCGTTATTTCCACAATTATGCTACCGTTAACTGTTATTACTAGCTTCTTTGGCATGAATGTACCTTTACCTTATCAGGATTCACCTATTACAACAATTGCACTAAGTGCCTTTTTAGTGTTATTTACATGGGGAATGTGGGCATACTTCAGAAAAATGATTGCCTAGTTATAATTAGTCATACGAGTGCTAATTGACAGGTGAATATATTTTTCTTATAATTTTCGTTAGAAAAAGTAAACACGATGATGGAAAAAGTACGTAATTGCACGTGTAGTAGAAAGGGATTTCTAGGCTGGAAAAATCCTCACAGTGCAAATGCCGAAAGCTACTCCGGAGTGCAGTTAATCCCTGCCGTTCACTGACGTTACAAGTGCTAAAGAGGTAAGTAAGAGCTTTTACTTACAACTAGGGTGGTACCGCGAGACAGCTGATAAGTCCTCGTCCCTTTTTGGGATGAGGGCTTTTTTATTTTCATTTAGTAAAAGAAACCCATTTATAGTGGTTGATGCCAATTATTGCTGGCAGGGAATAGATGGGTCGTCAAGGTTTGATTCATATCGTGATTTTACAATATAAACTAGGAGGAATTTATCCAATGAAAGCAGTAGATATTCGTCAAATGTATTTGGAATTTTTTAAAGAAAAGGGGCATCACCATGAACCTTCTGCACCTCTAGTGCCAATCAATGATCCATCCCTACTTTGGATTAATTCTGGTGTTGCTACACTTAAACCGTATTTTGACGGTCGTGTTATTCCTGACAACCCTCGAATTACAAATGCACAAAAATCAATTCGTACCAACGATATTGAAAACGTAGGGAAAACAGCGCGTCACCATACTTTTTTTGAAATGTTAGGGAACTTCTCTATTGGTGATTACTTTAAAAAAGAAGCTATTCACTATGCTTGGGAATTTTTAACGGATAAAAAGTGGATGGGCTTTGATCCTGAATTACTATCAATCACAATCCATCCTGAAGATCAGGAAGCATATGATGTTTGGCATCAAGAAATTGGTATTCCTGAAGAACGTTTAATTCGTTTAGAAGGGAACTTTTGGGATATTGGTGAAGGTCCATCTGGTCCAAACTCAGAGATTTTCTATGACCGGGGCGTAGAATACGGCTCAGACGAAAATGACCCAGAAATGTACCCAGGTGGGGAAAATGAGCGTTATTTAGAAATTTGGAACCTAGTGTTCTCTCAATTCAACCATAATCCTGATGGGACGTATACACCGCTACCAAAGCAAAATATTGATACTGGTATGGGGCTGGAGCGTATTGTCTCAGTTGTTCAAAATGTACCAACAAATTTTGATACGGATTTATTTATGCCTATCATTGAAAAAATTGAGGAATTTGCCAACCGTAAATACAAACGACCAAGTGAAGTGGATTTAAATGAAATTTTTGGCTCAGAAGAAGATATTAATACGCCATTTAAAGTTATTGCAGACCACATTCGTACTGTAGCGTTTGCTATTGGTGACGGCGCACTTCCTTCAAACGAAGGGCGTGGCTATGTATTACGTCGCTTACTTCGTCGTGCTGTACGTTATGCAAAACAAATTGGCATTGAGAAACCATTTATGTTTGAACTGGTCCCAACAGTGGGTAAAATTATGGAAGACTTCTATCCAGAGGTAACGGAAAAATGTGAATTTATCCAACGCGTGATTAAGAATGAAGAAATTCGTTTCCATGAAACATTAGATGGTGGTCTTGCAATCTTTAATGAAGTGGCAGAATCACAAAAAGCCGCTGGTCATGATTTTATCCCAGGAGCAGATGCTTTCCGTTTATATGATACTTACGGTTTCCCAATCGAGTTAACGGAAGAATATGCAGAAGAAGTAGGAATGAAAGTCGATCATGAAGGCTTCGAAACAGCAATGGAGGAACAACGTGAACGTGCGCGTGCGGCTCGTCAAGATGTTGACTCTATGCAAGTACAAAATGAAGTATTAGCAAACTTAACAGTTGCCAGCGAATTTGTTGGCTTTGATACATTAGTAGCCAATACTGAAATTGCTGCAATGATTGTGAATGGTCAAGTAGAAAAAGTAGCATCTGAAGGCCAAGAAGCTTTAGTTATTTTAGCTAAAACACCATTCTATGCTGAAATGGGTGGTCAAATTGCCGATAGCGGTATCATTTCTAATGATAGCTTCACTGCTGTGGTAAAGGATGTTCAAAAAGCACCAAATGGTCAACCGCTCCACACAGTAATTGTTGAATCTGGTGAAATGCATGTGGAAGATGCTGTCCAAGCAATCGTTCATCGTGATGATCGCAATCTAATTATTAAAAACCATACAGCGACACATATTATGCAGCGTGCGTTAAAAGATGTATTAGGTGATCATGTCAACCAAGCAGGATCATATGTAGGTCCTGATCGTTTACGCTTTGACTTCTCTCACTTTGGTCAAGTGACTAAAGAGGAATTACAGCAAATTGAACGTATTGTAAATGAAAAAGTGTGGGATGATATAGAGGTCGTTATTGAAGAAATGGCCATCGATCAAGCGAAAGCAAAGGGTGCTATGGCATTATTCGGCGAAAAATATGGCGACGTTGTCCGTGTTGTTTCAATCGGAGACTATTCCATCGAGCTATGTGGTGGTATCCATGTAAAACGCTCTTCTGAAATAGGTTTCTTTAAAATTGTTTCAGAAGGTGGAATTGGTGCGGGTACTCGTCGTATTGAAGCTGTTACAGGTAAAGTGGCTTATGAAGTCGTAAAAGAAGAAGAAGCACTTTTAAATGATGCAGCAGCATTGTTAAAAGCAAATCCTAAAGATATCGTAACAAAAGTACAAGCATTACAGGGTGACTACAAAGAATTACAACGTGACAATGAAGCATTATCTCAAAAAATTGCCAATGCTCAAGCTGGGGCAATTGTAGATGCAGCACAAACAATTGGAGATGTCACAGTTCTTTCTACAAAAGTAGAAGCAAAAGACAATAACCAACTGCGTCAGATGATGGATGATTTAAAGGCAAAAATGCCAAAGGCTGTCATCGTCCTGGGAGCCGTGGATGGTGATAAAGTGATGCTATGTGCAGGGGTATCAAAAGAATTAGTTGGTGGCAATTACCATGCTGGAAATATCGTGAAAATGGTGGCAGAAGCTTGTGGTGGTAAAGGTGGCGGTCGCCCAGATATGGCAATGGCAGGAGCAAAGGATGCTTCAAAACTTGATGAAGCACTACTTTCTGTGTATGATTATGTTAAATCCATTTAATTAATTCACCAAAACATGTTATAATAAAGAGAAATTGGAGATGAGCTTGTTCGCACATCTCCTTATTTCTGAAAGCGAGGTGCTGGTCATGAGTTCATTTGATCAAACGATGAAATTTAATTTTCCAGAAGAATCAATGGAACAGGAAGTCAAGCAGGTAATGTTGAAAGTTCATTCTTCGTTAGAGGAAAAGGGATATAACCCTATCAATCAGATTGTTGGTTACTTACTTTCTGGTGATCCGGCGTATATTCCTCGCCATCAGGATGCTCGTAATTTAATTCGCAAGCTTGAGCGTGACGAAATTCTAGAAGAGCTTGTTAAATTTTATATCAAAAAGAATAACGAGGACTAGAAATGAGAATTATGGGATTAGACGTTGGGTCGAAAACCGTTGGAGTGGCTGTCAGTGATGCACTCGGTTGGACTGCCCAAGGTATTGAAACCGTAAAAATTGATGAGGCTAACGGCGAGTTCGGCATTGACCGTATCGCTGAGCTAGTAAAGGAATATGCAATAACACAATTTGTTGTAGGATTTCCGAAAAACATGAATAATACGGTTGGACCGCGTGGAGAGGCTTCTGAAAACTATAAAAAGTTATTGGAAGAAACGTTCTCACTACCGGTTACATTATGGGATGAACGTTTAACAACGATGGCAGCAGAACGTATGCTAATCGAAGCAGATGTGAGTCGCAAAAAGCGCAAGCAAGTCATTGATAAAATGGCGGCTGTGATGATTTTACAAGGCTATTTGGATAGCAAAAATTAATTGATGAGGTGACTATACATGGCAAACGAGCATAACCATGAAGAAGAATTACACGTTCAACACATTACAGTGATTGATGAAAACGGAAATGAACAGCTTTGTGAAGTGATTCACGTACATGAATCTCCAGAGTTTGGAAAATCATACGTATTTTACTCAATGGTAGGCGCAGAAGAAGATGAAGATGGCTCAGTTGAAATTTTCGTTTCTTCATTCGTACCATCTGATAACGGTGAAGATGGGGAACTAACACCTATCGAAACTGAAGCAGAATGGGATATGGTAGAAGACGTATTAAACGCTTTAGAAGATGAATACGAAGACTAATCTTCTTTCTTAAAGCTTGGAACAAGGATCGCAGCTTGCAGTCCTTGTTCCTTTTTTATTGAAAGTATTTATAGAGGCAACAAATTTCTAGAAAAATGATTATACAGTGGTTAAAGGAACTTTTTGGTAAATAACAAAAAACTGTCAGAAGGAGCAATTCGAATGAATGAGGAAACGCAAGAATTTATGATGATCGATGAAAATGGGAAGGAACAACATTGTCATGTAGTCTTTACATTTGATGCAGCGGATAAATCCTATGTGCTATTCTCCATGCTAGATGCTAATGGTGAAGAAATTCCAGGCGATCTTTCAGCCATGACTTTCGATTATGACGATAACAATGGCGAGATGACAAATCTCCAGCCTGTCAAAACGGATGCAGAATGGGAAATGATTAATGAGGTGGTATTAACACTCCTAGATGAATTTGAAGAAGAACCACAGCTTATTACCGTGATAAATGAAGATGGAACCGATCAAGTTTGTGAGGTGATTCATACTTTTACATCTGAGCAATTTGGTAAATCGTATGTATTATATGTGCCTGCGACAGATGAACCAATGGATGAACGTGAAATTTTCGCATCTCAATACCTGGCTGGCAATGACGGTTCTATCGAAGAATTATTACCCATTGAAACAGATGAGGAATGGGTGTACGTTGAAGATATATTAAACGAACTGTAAGAACTCTGAGTGGTTAGGGGCCACTCGGAGTTTTTTTGTTTTAGATAGAGAAGGAACTATTACAGTCTGTTATTATTGCAAAATGTTTATATTTATGCGATCCAAAAGCCTATAAGATACTAGCGAATTAGAAACAAACGATAGGAAGATACTGAAGCGTAAAAATTTTTAGCGAGCCAATCAGCCAGCAAAAATAGCTGGTTGATTTTTTATATATGCAAATTCTCCTGAATTGTCGATTTCTGTTTGTCGTGATAGTTGATTTCTAGTATGATATTGGATAGTGATAGGGGGGAAACCCGTGAATAACGGTACTAAAAAACAAGAAATGTTTTCAAAAATGCAGGAAAAAAAATCAGAGGTAAAAATCGTGAGAAAAATCGTTGCTATTGTGGCAATTGTTTTTGTCCTCGTAATAGGGATTGTCGGTTTATTTGGGTACAATTATGTTAAAGGTGCTTTAAAACCATTGGATCCTGATGCGACAAAAACAATTGCAGTAGAAGTACCAATCGGCTCTAGCTTGAGTTCAATTTCAACATTATTAGAGAAAAAAGGTGTTATTAAAGATGCGCGTGTTTTTAAATACTATGCAAAATTTAAAAACGAATCTCAATTCCAAGCAGGTAATTACGATTTAACGCAAGCAATGACATTTGATGAACTCATCGAAAGCTTAAAAACAGGGAAGGTATACCGAAAACCTGTCTTTACGATGACGATCCCCGAAGGCTTAACCATTGAGCAAATTGGGAAAGTGATTGAAAAGAAAACGCCATATTCACAAAAAGAATTTATGGATTTAGTAACGAGTGACACATTTGTTCAACAAATGATGGCTAACTATCCTGAACTAGTAACAGATGCAGTGTTAGCTGAAAATATTCGCTATGATTTAGAAGGCTATTTATATCCAGCTACTTACTCGTACTATGAGGAAAAGCCATCTCTAGAAGCAATTGTTGAAGAGATGATCGCGGCTATGAACAAAGTGGTGAAAAATTATAGTGATGTTTTAGTGGAAAAACAAATGTCCGTTCACCAGCTGTTAACATTTGCCTCATTATTAGAAGAAGAAGCTACGGCTCAAACAGATCGAGAAACAATAGCAAGTGTCTTCTATAATCGTATTGATGAAGGGATGCCACTACAAACAGACCCAACTGTTTTATATGCACTTGGCGATCATAAAGATCGTGTGCTGTATGAAGACTTAGAAGTAGATAATGCCTATAATACTTACAAAAATAAAGGTTTACCACCAGGCCCAATTGCAGGTGCTGGAAAGACTTCTATTGAGGCGACATTGAACCCTAGTCAAACAGATTATTTCTATTTCTTAGCAGATAAAGAGGGTGTCAACCACTTCTCGAAAACATATGATGAACATTTACAGAAAATAGCGAAATATTTACAAAAAGAAGAATAGACGTATGTGAAGAGAAAATTGCATAGAACAAACATAGAAAGTAGAAGGAAAGAAAAATAGCTTTCCTTCTATTTTCATGCTATTATAAAGTGTGATTTTTGATCAATCCGTTATTCGGGACAAATATACGTGGTGGCAATTGTTTTGAGCATGTAAAAAACAATTGCTCATTTTTGTATGGCAAAGTACCAAGACATCACGTTTGGTCTTTTTCTTTTTGTTGATAAATGATGAAGTACGGACAACGTCTACATGCACGTTGCCATTTAATTGAGGGTGGAACAATGGAATTATCAGATGCATATATACAATCATTTATACAGCCACGTAATGAATTGCTTTTAGAAATGGAAGCCTATGCGGAGGAGAATCATGTACCGATTATGCAGCTTGCAGGTATTGATGCATTAAATCAATTGTTGCGCATTCAAAATCCGCAAAAAATTTTAGAAATTGGCACGGCAATTGGATATTCTGCTATTCGGATGGCAGAAGCTTTGCCAAATGTCCAGATCGTTACGATTGAACGCGATATAGAGCGTGTTACAAAAGCAAAGGCCTATATTGAACGGTCAACCGTATCTAATCGAATTAGGGTCATTGAAGGCGACGCTTTAGAGATAGACGATAAGGCCATTGACACAGAGTTTGATGCAGTATTTATCGATGCCGCAAAGGGACAATATCAGCGCTTCTTTGAAAAGTACGCTCCCCTCGTGAAATCAGGTGGAGTCTTGTATATCGACAATATGTATATGCATGGCTTGTCAGATTTAGATTTGAAGGATGTTCCACGTCGTAAACGTACAATGATCCGCAATTTAAAAAACTTCACAGAATGGATAATGCAGCACCCGGATTATACCAGTGCTTTTTTACCAGTAGGTGACGGTTTATTACTATGTTTGAAGAGGTGACTACTATGAAAAAACCAGAATTGCTTGTGACACCACAATCATTAGAACATATTAAAGCACTTTTAGAAGCTGGAGCAGATGCTTTTGTTATTGGTGAACAACAATTTGGTCTACGTCTAGCAGGAGAATTCTCAGTAGATGAAGTGGAAGAGGCAACGAAGCTCATTCACGCAGCTGGTAAAAAAGTTTATGTTGCAGTGAATGCCCTTTTCCATAATGAAAAGCTGGAGGCACTTGCCGACTATTTAAAAGACATGCAACGTATTGGTGTGGATCGTTTAATTTATGGCGACCCAGCAGTATTAATTATTCGTCGTGAGCAAGGCGTAACGATTCCATTGCATTGGAATCCGGAGACGACTGCAACAAACTGGTTTACGGCTAATTACTGGGGAAAACGCGGTGCGACTCGTGCAGTGTTAGCACGTGAGCTTTCTCTTGATGAGGTATTAGAAATTAAAGAAAGTGCGGAATTAGAAATTGAAGTACAAGTACATGGTATGACATGTATGTTCCAATCAAAACGCCCGCTACTTGGCCATTATTTCTTATATCAAGATAAAGTGATGGAAATTGAAAATCGTAAAGATAATCGAAACATGTTCCTACATGATGATGAGCGCAATAATAAATATCCAATTTATGAAGATGTAAACGGTACGCATATTTTTAGTCCTAATGACATGTGTGTTATTGATGAGCTTGGCGAATTATTCGAAGGCGGCATCGATGCCCTAAAAATTGAGGGTGTGCTACAAACCCCAGAGTATGTCGTAACTGTGACGGAGGCCTATCGCAAGGCCATCGATGCATATTTTGACGAATCCGAAGAAGCATATGATGACATAAAAGATGAATTATTAGCAAAAATTGAAGATATTCAACCAGCCATTAGACCATTAGATACAGGCTTTATCTTCAAGGAAACGGTTTACTAAGAGGGGGGCAATAACATGGCATTAGCGTTAGAACAAAATGACAAAATCCGTGACATTGTCGACGGTAAACGTGTCATTACAAAAAAACCAGAGCTACTTGCCCCAGCGGGTAGCTTAGAAAAATTAAAAGTAGCTGTGCATTACGGTGCAGATGCTGTATTTATTGGTGGACAAGAGTTTGGTCTACGTTCCAATGCAGATAATTTCTCTATTGAAGAAATGCGTGAGGGTGTAGAGTTTGCTAATCGATATGGTGCGAAAATTTATGTAACAACAAATATATTTGCACATAATGAAAATATGGAAGGCTTGGAGCGATATTTAAAAGATATTGAGTCGGCAGGTGTTACAGGTATCATCGTAGCAGATCCACTAATTATTGAAACATGCCGCACAGCGGCTCCTAAGCTTGAAATTCACCTTTCTACACAGCAGTCATTGTCCAACTGGAAGGCAGTGCAGTACTGGAAGGAAGAAGGCTTACATCGTGTTGTGTTAGCACGTGAAGTAGGCGGAGAAGAAATGAAATTGATGAAGGAAAAAGTCGATATTGAAATCGAGGCCTTTGTTCATGGCGCTATGTGTATTGCTTATTCGGGCCGTTGCGTATTATCTAACCATATGACTGCTCGTGACTCTAACCGTGGTGGTTGTTGCCAATCTTGTCGTTGGGATTACGATTTATATGAATTAGAAGATGGGGAAGAAAAAGCACTGTTTGATGATACTCATGCACCTTTTGCTATGAGCCCAAAAGATTTGAAGTTAATTGAAGCGATTCCACATATGATCGAGCTCGGTATTGATTCTTTAAAAGTGGAAGGTCGTATGAAATCGATTCACTATGTAGCAACAGTTGTATCCGTCTACCGCAAAGTTATCGATGCTTATTGCGCAGATCCAGATAATTTTAAAATTAAACGTGAATGGCTAGAGGAGCTAGATAAATGTGCAAACCGTGATACGGCTGAAGCATTCTTCCATGATGCACCTGGCTCAGAGGAGCAAATGTTTGGTATACATGGCCGAAAAACTACATTTGAATTTGCTGGTTTAATTTTAGAACATGATCCAGAAACAAAAATGGTCACTATGCAGCAACGAAATTATTTTAAACCTGGTGACGAAGTAGAGTTCTTTGGCCCAGAAATTGAGAATTTCCGTCTGACAATGGGAGAAATTTGGGATGAAGATGGCAATAGCCTAGATGCAGCACGTCATCCATTACAAATTGTTAAATTTAAATGTGACACACCATTAATGCCGCATAACATGATGCGAAAGGAGAATAACTAATGGAAGTGAAGCGTCCTGTTGTTATCGGTATAGCAGGTGGCTCATGCTCAGGAAAAACGAGTGTGACGCGCGCCATCTATGATGTTTTCCGAGAGCATTCAGTTGTTGTGATTGAACAAGACTTTTATTATAAAGATCAAAGTCATTTAACATTTGAAGAGCGATTAGGAACAAACTATGATCATCCGTTAGCATTCGATAATGATTTATTAATACAGCACATAAAAAAACTTTTAGTACGTCAACCAATCGAAAAACCGGTTTATGATTACGTGCAGCATACTAGAGCAGCAGAAGTAATCCATGTTGAACCGGTAGATGTTATTATTCTAGAAGGGATTCTCGTGCTAGAGGATGCTGATTTACGTGATTTAATGGATATTAAATTATTTGTAGATACCGATTCTGATTTACGAATCATTCGTCGTATCATGCGTGATATTAAAGAACGCGGACGTACTACAGATTCAGTCATTGATCAGTACTTATCAGCGGTTCGACCAATGCATAATTTATTCATTGAACCTACAAAACGTTATGCTGATATCATTATTCCTGAAGGTGGGGATAATGAGGTTGCCATCGATTTAATGGTAACGAAAATTAAAACTATTCTTGAAACCGACAACGTATTGTAATAAGATAGAGTGGTATTGACAATATTTACATGCATATTTTAAAAAGGCATGCATACTATTAGGTCAAAGCGTATTTGAAAAACGTTTAAAAATAATAAAATTCGATTAAATGCACCTTGCAAGCATTTAATCGAGTTTTATGTTTTTATATTGAAGAAACAAGGAGTGAAGGACTTTGGCAAATGAAAAACAGTACCCTATGACAGCTGAGGGAAAACGTAAATTAGAAGAAGAATTAGTGAAATTAGAAACAGAAACACGTAAAGAAATCGTGGAACGTATAAAAATAGCTCGTGATTTTGGTGATCTTTCTGAGAACGCTGAATACGATTCAGCAAAAGAAGAACAAGCCTTTTTAGAAGGGCGTATTTCAACTTTAAAATCAATGATCCGTAATGCAGTGATTATTTCTGAGGATGAAACTGATAACAGCGTTGTATCACTTGGGAAAACGGTTACATTTGTAGAAATTATTAATGGGAAACCATCAACTGAAGAAGAATCTTATACAATTGTAGGTTCGGCTGAAGCAGATCCAATGGAATTCCGTATTTCCAACGAATCACCAATTGCCAAGGGCTTACTTGGCCGTGCTGAAGGCGAAGAAGTAGCCGTTCAAACTCCTGGTGGTGAAATGAAAGTTAAGATTGTTTCAATTAAATAAAATGTAAGTGGACAAGCAGTTGGTCTTTCTAATTTAGAGAGGCTAGCTGCTTTTATTTTTCGAGCTGAAGTGCCACGAAGTAAATTAATGAGTATAATTATTTTGCAAGTACTGCCGAACTTGATAGAATATTTGCTAGAGAGGGGGAGGAAATATGAGTGAACGACAAACTCGTAGTAGTCGTCATTTGCAGCCATCTCGTAATAAAAAGCTAGATAAACTATTGAATGTTTTAATTGGTGTAGTGGTTGTACTAATTATTATCACAGCAACTTATGTGTTTAAATGGCAAGATGATGCAGAACAAACAGTGAAAGATGAACCAGCTCAAGAGGAAAAAGACGACAACAAAGAAGTAGATAAAGAGCCTGTGAAAGAGGATGAAAAGGATTTGGCTGTAGAGGAAGATAAAGCTTCAGAGGAAGAGGATGTATCAGAGCCTGAAGAAATGCAGCAGGATCAAGGTACACCAGAAGAATCCACTTCAGATAATCCAAACGTAGAGAAAGTTATAACAAATAAAAATTGGCAGCCAACAGCTACTACTCAAACAGGCCAACATGTGTCTTCCTACGATTCTTCATCAGTAGACTGGTCTGAAAAGGTAGCAACTGTTTCTGGTGTAACGGGTATCGACCAAGACAATATGATTATTTGGCGTATGCAAAATAATGGTGGTCCTAATTCTTCAATAGCCACAGTGTCAACAAAAGATAAATCACAGATGTACCGTGTAAGTATGGAATGGGTGGACAATGAAGGATGGTTACCTGTAAAGCTTGAGCAGCTGAATACTTTAGAAGGTGCCTATTGACGAAAATCACACTTTTGATTATTTTTAATAGAGTTGATAAAGAAGGGAAGTAACATTACATGAAAATTGCAGTAATTGGGGCAATGGAAGAGGAAGTAGAATTACTACGAGCATCTTTAAACAATGCACAACGTACAACAATAGCAGGCAGTGAATATACAACAGGAACCTATGAAGGCAAGGAAGTTGTGTTATTAAAAAGTGGTATTGGTAAAGTCAATGCAGCTATGTCCACTACCATTCTTTTGCATGAGTTTAAGCCGGATGTTGTTATTAATACAGGCTCTGCTGGTGGTTATGATGAAGCCCTTGAGGTGGGAGCTGTAGTCATTTCCGATGAAGTTCGTCACCATGATGTGGATGTCACAATTTTTGGTTATGAAATTGGACAAATGGCTGGTATGCCAGCAGCTTATAAATCAGATGAACGATTAATGAAAGTAGCGGAGGAAGCTGTTAAGGCAGTTGGAGAGCATCAATATGGGATTGGTTTAATTTGCTCTGGGGATGCATTTATGAATGATCCTGAGCGTGTAGAAGCTGTTCGTCATCATTTCCCTCAAATGAAGGCGGTAGAAATGGAAGCGGCTGCGGTTGCACAAGTTTGTTATCAATTTGCCACACCTTTTGTAGTAATTCGTGCTTTATCAGATATAGCAGGAAAAGAGTCGAATATTAGCTTTGATGAGTTTTTACCAGTTGCTGCAAAACATTCGACACAAGTTGTCTTAAAAGCAATTGCCTCACTTTAATACACAAAACGGTCAAAATGTGTTATTGCTTATGTGAGAAAAATCACAGTGAATGAATGGTATAAATGCTACACTAGCTGTAATAAATCTCTTCATAATAGAATGGGAGGCATTCATGATGCTCGTATTAACAGTAGGTGTAGTGATTATCACTACTTTAATAGGTACATTGATTACGGCAGAACTTTCAGAATCAGCACATTCATAGAGTATAAAAAGTTCCTTTGCGACATTAGCTATATCGCAAAGGAACTTTTTTATGCCATAGAATCGGCACATTCTCCGGCAAACATGCATTGAATTTTTCTAGTGAACATTTTACAATATATTACTCAATTGACTTTTGGTCTCGTTTGTATAATTGATAGAGTTTAATGAGTGCCCGTTTTTCAATCCGAGATACATAGCTTCGAGAAATATTTAGCCGAGCTGCAATTTCCTTTTGCGTAAGGGCATCTTGTTGATTTAATCCATAGCGAAGCGTCACAATTTCTAGTTCGCGTTCATCAAGCATATGCAAATAATGATATAGCTGTGCCACATGTTCTTTATGTTCGATTTTCTCGGTTGCACTTTCTTCATCACATTGGAGTAAATCTCGAATTTGAAGCGCATTGCCATCTTTATCTGTTCCGATCGGCTCAAATAAGGAAACGTCTTTCTGCACTTTTTTCTGTGTGCGTAGATGCATTAAAATTTCATTTTCAATACATCGAGCTGCATATGTGGCAAGTCTTGTTTTTTTGTCCGGGGTATAGCTTTCTACCGCCTTCATTAGCCCGATTGTCCCAATGGAAATATAATCATCAAGTTGTTCATGTTTTGGATGGAATTTTTTTACGACGTGCGCGACGAGCCTCATATTGCGTTCTATTAGGTCCAGGCGTGCTTGCTCATCGCCACCTAAAAATCGTTCAATACAAGCAGCTTCCTCTTCTTTTGAAAAGGGTTTATGGAATGTTTGCCCCTTTAAGTAGCCAAGTAACGCTGGGATCTCAAGCCATAACTGCAACATTGATGTAAAAATTCCGCTCATTGAATGATTTCATCCTTTCCCCATTTTTCGACAGTATATGTTTCAAAGCTGTGGGAAATGAAAAAAGTGCAACAGCAATTGTGCTGTTACACTTTTTTTAACGTAAATGTACTAATCATGAGTAAAGCTAAAATTGGGAAAAGGAAAAGATAAAAGGCCGGATGGAACGTAGTGGCTACAAAATACGTTAAAGTTAAGAACGTACCAGCAGCTGTAATAGGTAAACCTGTGAAATAGCCATTTGCTTCACTAATATTAAAGCGGGCTAATCGCATCGCACCACAAACGATAAACAGGACGGCCATCATCATGCCGGCAAAACCAAAATCAACTAGAACAACTTCGTACATTAATAATGCAGGCGCCACGCCAAATGATATAATATCACTCATAGAATCTAATTGTTTACCTAACTCAGACACTTGTCCGAGTGCTCTAGCTACCTTACCATCATAGCGATCAAGAAGAGCTGCAATAAAGATAAACAAGACACTATAGCTATAGTATTCATGTAAAGTGGCCATAATAGCCGCGCCTCCAAAGGACATATTACTAATTGTAATGAAGTTAGCTGCGTGCGATTTCATTTTCTTAACCGTGGTATCCACCAACTTGTGATAAAAAAACAAGGGGGATCACTCCTTTGCACTTAAGATATTGTACCATTATACTTCGAATGCGAAAAAATTGACAGTCTAAATTAATGGATAGGGGTTTTACTGATGAAAGAAAAACTATATCAACGCTTGATAGAACTAACGAATGGTAAGCAGTCCTCTCACCTTTTGCAAGCTATTGCGAAAGCCAAGTGGAGTAAACGTATAATTCCAAGCTACATGAAGTTATACGATATAAACCTTGAAGAAGTTTCAAAAAAACAACAACAATTTGCAAGTTTACACGATTTTTTTACAAGAGAGCTTTTACAAGATGCACGCCCGATTGAAAAAAATCCGATGGTGTATGTAAGTCCTGTAGATGCCAAGGTAGAATCCTTTGGAAGAATTGAATGGGATATGACATTTCTTGTAAAGGGTAAGCCCTATGCACTAGAAGATTTACTTGGTAATTCGGAGCGAGCTGCCAACTATGCAGACGGCCATTTTATTGTTTTTTATTTAAGCCCTGCTGATTATCATCGTATTCACAGTCCAATTGATGGAGAAGTACTAAGACAGTATACGCTTGGTCAGAAATCTTATCCTGTGAATCAAATAGGCCTTACATACGGTAAAAAGCCAATTTCCCACAATTACCGTTTAGTAACAGAGTTGAAAACAGCCCATAATCAGCAAGTGGCGTTTATAAAAGTGGGGGCGACCTTCGTAAATTCAATAGTGCTCACAAACAGGACAATAAACTGGTATAAAGGGCAGGAAGTTGGCTATTTCTCCTTTGGTTCGACAGTGGTAATGCTGTTTGAAAAGGATGCGATTGAGTTTACGGAAAATGTTGTACAGGGCAACCCAATTCGAATGGGTGAAGCCTTTGCAAATATGCTATAATGGTCGAATAATACGTTAAGATTAGGGGTCGCTATTTTGTATAATTTTTTATTACCAAACGAATTTGTGACGAATATTTTCGAAATTACACCTGAAAAACTTCAAGAATTAGGGATAAGAGGGATCATTACCGATCTAGATAATACCCTTGTGGAATGGGATCGTGAGGATGCAACAGAAGAACTAATCATTTGGCTGCGCATCATGAAGGAATCCGGTATTCGTGTTATTATTGCGTCGAATAACAAGGAGGCACGTGTTAAACGTTTCGCAGAGCCTTTAGGTATTCCATACATTCATAAGGCAAAAAAACCATTGCGAAATGCTTTTTATAATGCCCTTATTCAATTAGGCTTACGCCCTAATGAAGTAGTAATGGTAGGGGATCAGCTCCTTACAGATGTAATGGGTGCGAACCGCTTAGGCTTGCATACCGTGCTAGTCAAACCTGTCGCACAATCTGATGGGTTAGTAACAAAATTGAATCGATTCATTGAACGTCGAGTGTTTAATGATTTGAAACGAAAAGGAATTATAACTTGGGAGGAACAAGAATGATTGAAATGCCAAATTGTATTGGCTGTGGTACAACAATTCAAACAGAAGATAAAACAGCAGTTGGGTATGCACCCCCATCATCACTAGAAAAGGATGTGGTCATTTGCCAACGTTGCTTCCGTTTGAAAAATTACAATGAAATTCAACCAGTGTCATTAACAGATGACGACTTTTTACGTATTTTAAATGGCCTTGGTACACAGCAAGGCTTAATCGTGAAAATTGTTGATATTTTTGATTTTAATGGAAGCTGGCTACCTGGCCTACACCGTTTTGTAGGGAAGAATCCTGTGCTGTTGATAGCTAATAAAGCTGATTTATTACCGAAATCGGTGAAACCGAAAAAAGTTATTAATTGGTTAAAACGTGAAGCAAAAGCGTTGGGGCTTCAGCCTGTTGATGTGTTGTTAGTAAGTGCACATAAAGGTAAGGGAATGGCTGAAGCAATGGAAGCCATTGATGAATATCGCCAAGGACAAAATGTCTATGTGGTGGGCTGTACCAATGTCGGAAAATCCACATTCATCAACCGCATTATTAAGCAGGCAACAGGGGAAGGTGAAGTTATTACTACATCCCATTTCCCAGGTACTACTTTAGATATGATTGAAATTCCTTTGGATGATGGAAGTGCATTATTTGATACGCCTGGTATTATTAATCATCACCAAATGGCCCATCATATTGATTCAAGTGAATTAAAATATATTATGCCAAAAAAAGAGATCAAGCCGAAGGTCTACCAACAAAATGCGGGACAAACCTTGTTTATTGGGGCATTGGCAAGATTTGATTTTATTCAAGGGGACCGTTCTGCCTTTACAATCCATGTGGCAAATGACTTACCAATTCACCGAACTAAGCTTGAGAAGGCAGATACGCTGTATACAGAACATAAGGGAGACCTTTTGGCACCGCCAACTGCGGAGTTTATTGACCAACTTCCGCCTTTAGTTCGTCATGAGTTCTCCATTAAAGAAGCTAAAACTGATGTTGTATTTTCTGGACTAGGCTGGATTACTGTACAGCATGCCAATGTCGTAGTAGCAGCATACGCGCCTAAAGGTGTACAAGTTTCGATACGTCCATCACTTATATAGAGGGTGAAGGATGGAGAAGAGAAGAGGGACTAGGAAATGAAGAAGTGGTTTGCAGTTATTGGTGATCCAATTGAACATTCAAAATCACCAGCCATGCACAATGCTTGGTTTGAGGAAATGTCCGTAGAGGCAACATATATTCCGCTACATGTGTCTTCTGAGCAATTGGGAGCAGCAGTTGCTGGCTTAAAAACTTTAGGGGCAAGTGGCTGGAATGTAACAATTCCTCATAAAACAGCAATCATTCCCTATTTAGATGAGCTAGATGAGTTGGCGCAAAAAATGGGAGCAGTGAACACAGTAGTACGAACTACAGAAGGAAAGCTGATAGGCTATAATACAGATGGTGTTGGCTTTGTGCGTTCACTAGAAGAAGCAGTAGGTTCGTCTCATAAAGACAAGCCTGTGTTACTTGTTGGCGCAGGTGGCGCTGCCCGAGGTATAGCCTTTGCCATTCAGCAGCAAGGCTACAGTGATTTGACCATGACCAATCGTACCGTAGCCAATGCCCAAGCAATTGTGGATGAAATGGGGATTGGCCGTGCAATTTCATTAAAGGAAGCGGAAGAAACATTAGCTCATTTCAGCATTATAGTGCAAATGACTTCGGCAGGCCTTGCTACAGGCAATTTTTCAATGCCATTTTCCTTAAATCGTCTTGCCAAAGGAGCAATTGTTGCGGATATTGTGTATAATCCATTAATGACGCCTTTTTTACAAGCGGCTGAAGAAAAAGGGGCAACAATTGTGACAGGCTTAGGGATGTTTGTGCATCAAGGAGCCATTGCTTTTGAGCACTGGTTAGGCAACTATCCAAATACAAATTCAATGATTGTGCAGCTAAATGCGCAATTAGGAGGAAACTAATTTTTATGTTAACAGGTAAACAAAAACGTTTTTTACGTGCTGAAGCACACCATTTATCACCAATATTCCAAGTGGGAAAAGGTGGCGTAAATGATGAAATGACTAAACAAATTCGTGAGGCATTAGAAGTACGTGAACTAATTAAAGTCCGTATTTTAGATAATTGTGAGGAGGACAAACATGAAGTGGCAGAGGCACTTGCAAAAGGTGCACATGCAGAGCTTGTCCAATTAATCGGCCTGACAGTTGTTTTATATAAAGAATCACGCAATCAAAAAAAGATTGTATTACCAAAAGCAACGAAATAAGGTGAGACGATGAAAAGGGTCGGTTTACTTGGAGGCACGTTTAATCCTCCTCATATGGGGCATTTATTAATGGCGAATGAGGTATTTCATGCATTGCAACTCGATGAAATACGCTTTATGCCGAATGCCATACCACCACATAAGCATGCACGATTTGATGCTAGTAATGTGGAACGACTTGAAATGGTGAAGCGTGCCATTCGCCCGTTCCCTTATTTTTCAGTGGAGTCGTATGAGGTAGACAAGGGTGGCGTATCCTATTCCTATGAGACACTTTCTGCATTATGTAGGAAGGAACCTACTGTCAAATTTTACTTTATCATCGGTGGCGATATGATTGATTCGCTACATACATGGCATTGTATAGATGACCTAGTAGAACTTGTCCAATTTGTTGGTGTGAAACGTCCAGGAACAGCAGCCATTACAGAGTACCCTATATGCATGGTGGAGGTGCCTCAAATCGATTTATCGTCCACACTGATTCGTGAACGCCTGGCGACTGGAGGAACGGTGACACTTTTACTACCAGAAGCGGTAGAGACGTTCATACGAGAGGAAGGTCTTTATGGAACGCGAACAGTATTTAGCGGCGATTAAGCCCAGAATGCCGGAAAAACGTTATATTCATACAATCGGTGTTATGGAAACGGCCATCAATCTAGCACGAAAGTACGGCGAGGATGAGAAAAAGGCTGAAATAGCTGCAATCCTTCATGATATAGCAAAATATGCAGATATAGAGTGGATGGAGAACATCGTCCGAACGGAAAAGTTAGATGCACGACTCATTGGCTGGGGCAGTGAACTACTTCATGGCCCAGTCGGTGCATATATTGCAGAAAGTGAATTCGGGATCAAAGATGATGAGCTTTTGAATGCTATTCGTTTTCATACAACAGGGCGACCTAATATGAGTCGTTTAGAAAAAATCATTTTTGTCGCAGATATGATTGAACCGAATCGTCAATTTGATGGTGTGGAACGTCTGCGCAAAAAAGCGCAAAAAAATTTGGATAAGGCCATGAGTGCATGTGTCCGTCATACATTGGCATTTTTAATCGACACAAAGCAGCCTATTTATCCGTTATCAATAGAATGTTATAACGATATGATGAACAGAGAGGATAGTGAAGGATGACTTCAACTTTATTACAAGCAGCTTACAAAGCGATTGACGACAAACATGGTGAGGATATTGTCGTTTTAAATATGCAAGGAATTTCCCTTTTAGCAGATTACTTTATCATTGCACATGGTAACTCAGATCGTCAGGTGCAAGCCATTGCACGCGAATTGCAGGATGTAGCTGAAAAAGATGGCTATGAAATTCGCCGTGTCGAAGGTTTTGATGGTGCTCGTTGGGTTCTAGTAGACTTAGGAGATGTAGTAGCACACGTATTCCATAAAGATGAGCGTGCTTATTATAATTTAGAGCGTCTATGGGGCGATGCACCACAATTAGACATGCCAGAGGCCTAAGTGAGTAGTTACGAACGCTTCGCCCATGTCTATGATGAGTTACAAACGGATATTCCTTACAATCTTTATGTAGATTGGATTGTACAGCATGCACCTAGCAACCAATACAAAAAACTATTAGATATTGGGTGTGGCACAGGTGTACTTAGCTTGTTATTTGCACAGGCTGGCTACAAAGTCAGCGGTGTTGATTTATCAGAAGAAATGCTTTCCATTGCGACTGAACGTTTTACTGGTGCAGGATACGAGGCTCCGTTTTATTGTATGTCCATGGACGAACTAGATGGCTTTGAGGCAGTAGATGTGGTCACAATTGCCATAGATTCTCTGAATTATGTTGTAGAGGAGCAAGCAGTCTTTACAACATTAGAACGGATTTATCATGCATTACGTGATGGAGGCCAACTTTTTTTTGATGTCCATTCACTATTTAAAATGACGGAAATCTTTTTGGATGGTCCATTTACGTATGACAATGGTGATATTAGTTATGTATGGCATACAGAGCCAGGAGAATTCGAGCATTCCATTATTCATCAAATGACCTTTTATGTGCGTGATACAAAGAGTGATTTATATGAACGGTTTGATGAGGAGCATATTCAACGTACGTATCCTATCGAACAATATATGAATTGGCTTCGCGCTATCGGCTTTAGTGATGTGGTAGTAACAGCAGATTTTACAAACGAAGCACCAGAATATGAAAGTGAACGCATTTTTATCCGTGCGGTAAAATAAATATGGCAAGCACCACACTGCTGATTGGCAGTGTGGATTTTTTTGAGGCCGCGGAATGGTGGATAAGTGCAGTCAAATTAACCGATTACTTGGGAGCTTTTCGTTCCCGCTTTCAGGTTTGCAATCTATGGATGTTAGTGTATGATGAATGTACCTCCATATGATGACCTTTTGCATTGAAAGGATGGTACTATGTTGCAATCTTTATGGCAAAAGTACAAAAAGAGTATGCTAATCCCCGGCGTACTAATAATAAGTGGACTATTTTTTTACTTCTCTTTATCGAGTTCTGACTCTTCACGACCCCAAGAAGAGCTCATCGAAACCATCCAACCTATTGAAGAAACGATTCCCATGGAATCTACTGCTGAGGAAGCGGTTCAACAGCAGGTATTTGTTGATATAAAGGGTGCTGTTATGTATCCGGGCGTTTATGAGCTTCAACCAGACAAGCGTATTTTCGATGCTATTCAGCTTGCAGGTGGTTATATTGAGAATGCGGATACGCAACTTGTTAATCATGCGCAAAAAGTTCAGGATGAAATGGTGATTTATATTCCCATCAAGGGAGAACAGCTTGAAGATATATCTAGTAATCTACTTATGTTACCTTTGGAAAGCCAGAATAAGAGTCAGAAGATTAATGTCAATACCGCTGATGCGGAGACTCTTGCAACATTACCAGGAATCGGCCCTTCAAAAGCTCATAGTATTCTTAGTTATCGGGAGGAAAAAGGACGCTTTCAAACCATTGATGATGTAAGAAATATTAATGGTATAGGTGATAAAACATTTGAAAAAATAAAGGATTCTATTACCGTTAAGTAAAGCTAATAGCTTATGAGATATTGACGCCGCTTTTCCAAAAGAGCTACACTATAGTAGAAAAGCAACAAGATCGAAAACTTGTAAGGCAAAATTTTGGAGGTAGTCATATGGAGCGAATTACTTGGGATCAATTTTTTATGGCACAAAGCCATTTACTCGCATTGCGTAGTACTTGTACAAGACTAGCAGTAGGAGCAACTGTTGTTCGTGATAAGAGGATCATAGCAGGGGGCTATAATGGGTCTATTACTGGTGATGAGCATTGTATCGAAAATGGCTGCTATGTGGTGGACAACCATTGTGTCCGTACAGTGCATGCTGAAATGAATGCTTTACTACAGTGTGCTAAATACGGTACACCAACAAAAGGTGCTGATTTATACGTGACACACTTCCCATGTCTCCCTTGTACCAAATCTATTATTCAAGCAGGCATTGAGCGAGTTTATTATGCAACTGACTATAAAAATAATCCATATGCTCAGGAATTATTTGAAAAAGCAGGCGTGACAGTCGTTCATGTACCATTTGATGAACGAAAAATCGATTTTCTACGAGATGAAAAGCTAGCCTTATATACAGAGATGCTTCATGAGCTTCGCGAGAACGGACTGCCATCCGAAAAATTGCTTCCGTATGAACAGAAGGTGAGTGCACTATTCGGTATAAAGCTTTAAGGCAAAAATGGATTTTTCTAGCGCTTGCTGTACTTGTCGCTTCCTTAGCAGCTCACAAGTCGGCTTGGCTACTCCTATTAGTACTTCTTTTAGCTCTGTGGCTCATCGTAAAGGGTGAGTCACGGTTCTTAGCAATGATAGTATTAACGATTGGCTTATTATCGTATATATTTTTTGCTACAATTCAACTGGTTCAACCTTCCCCACTACCATCCTCTTTCCCTTTAACTTGGTCAAACGATTATAAAATAAGCGGTCAAAAGCTCCGTGGTTTTGCTACAACTACAAACGGTCAAAAGTTATATGTAGTGTATACATTTTCCTCTGAACAAGAAAAAATTAATTATGAACATACATCTATGGCAGGAATGACGTATCTTGCGAAAGGTGAGCTTGTGAGCCCTTCTCCATCAGCCCATGATTACGCCTTTTCCATGTCCAATTATTTAACGAGTAAGGGAGCAACCGGTATTGTTGAAATCACTAGTTGGACCTTTATAGAGAAGCGCAATTCCCCCATCATATTTCTCGCTAAGCTAAGACAACAAATGAAACAGCATATAGAAATGACATTTCCCCAACCATTAGTAGCGGAGGCTCAAGCCCTTCTCATTGGAGAGCAGGATCAAATGGATAATGAGCTACAACGAGCCTATCAAAAGCTAGGGATCACTCATTTATTTGCGATCTCTGGTCTACATGTAGCACTGGTGTCATGGTTATTTATTGAAGGTCTACTACGCATAGGTATTCGCAAAGAGATGGCTACTATTGCCTTGGTCATCTTACTCCCTATCTACGGAGTCATTGCAGGGGGGGCACCATCTGTATGGCGAGCCGTTTCAGTAGTGGAATTAATGATGTTGCTTCGTTATTTGAAATGGACGCTGTCAATCGATGATGCACTTGCTATTAGCTTTGCAGGCTTTGTTTTACTTGAACCGGGAGTAATCTTTCAAATTGGTTTCCAACTGTCTTATTTAGCAGCGGCTAGTCTTGTTTATTCTAGTTATATTTTTACACAGACGAGCAACTGGTTATCCCGTTCTTTTTTCGTCACATTCGTCTGTCAGCTACTTGTCTATCCTTTATTACTTCATCATTTCTATGAACTTTCCATTTCCTCGTTTTTTGTCAATATTATCTTCGTTCCTTTGTTTTCATTCGTTATTTTACCTTTTAATATTGTGGCCTTAGCTCTAACCTATATTTCCTTACCATTAGCCAACCTGTTATTTGCAGGCTACGAGCCTCTGCGAAATGGGCTAACGAATGTAATATATCTAATACAAGCTCTACCATTTCAATTATGGTCCCCAGGTAAACCATCCGTTTGGCTTTGTTGTTTAGCAATGCTAAGCGTTCTCACGTGTTTCTATTTCTTAGAAACAAAACGATTTAAGAATGCGATTTTGGTTTTACTCTTCCCGGCCATCTGTATTCATCTTTCCCCAATGCTTTATAGCGACACAAAGATAACGTTTTTAAATGTAGGACAGGGTGATTGCACTGTGATTGAATTGCCATTTAGGGAGGCTGTATACGTCATTGATGCGGGTGGACTGTTGCGCTTTGAACAAGAGCAATGGAAGAAGGCAAATAAAGACTATGAGGTGGGGAAACAAATTGTGGTTCCGTTTCTAAAAGGGAAGGGAATACGAACCATCGATATTTTTATTGTTACGCATGCGGACGCGGATCATGTAGAAGGCGCTGAGGAAATTTTACAGGAGATTGGGATGAAAGAAATTCACGTGACACCTGGATCGTTGAAACAGCCTATTATGAGGGACTTACTAAGGGAAGCCCAAAAACATAACGTCCCTATAAAAGAAAAGATGAAGGGCACTATATGGCAGAAGGGTGAGTCAAGCTTTTATTATTTATGGCCGCAGGATACCCATTATGAAGGCAATGATGACTCGCTTGTTTTATACATGCAACAGAAGGCATTTAAAGCGCTATTTACAGGTGATTTAGAGAAATATGGCGAACAACAGCTAATGATGTATTATGGACCTCTAATAGCTAATCTAACCCTTCTGAAGGCTGGTCATCATGGCAGTAAAACATCTAGTATCGAATCATTTGTAGAGCTCGTACGACCCCAATTCACCGTTTTTAGTGCTGGGCTTCAAAATCGTTATGGTCATCCACATGAAGAGGTAGTTGAGCGATTTGCCAATCGGAATTTAGCTACTTGGACAACAGGGGTGGATGGCACGATCGAAATACGTATTCAGGGCAATCGTTTGACAGTTAAAGCAAAAGAAAAAGACCTTGTCCAATGAGCAAGGTCTTTTTCCTTCGTATTTTAGTCTGATTACTGTGATACGAACTCTACTATTGTCGCGATAATAAACATTAGTGTGAAAACGCCAAATGATACACCGAAACCAACACCTGAATCGATTGCATCGTTACGTCGACATTGTATGTTTTTTCCTTCAAATGGATTCATTGTTATCCCTCCAATTCTGTTATTTATTATAAGACAACATGTACATAAAAGCTATATCCAAAAGGAGAATTCCCCGTCTGGCAAGGAATCGACACATTTCGGTCAAACTCACTACAGGACAACTAAAATGGCTTGGATATTGCTCGACAGAAATTAAATCTTGGATTGACCTACCAAATGAATGCCATATAAGCATGGTATCTATCGAGGTTGGAGCCTGCTCAATCCAGACAAAATCATGTATACTTATAGTATTGCTAGATGGAGGGAAAATTATGATTTCAACGGTTTGGAAAACAATAAAAAAAGGTGAGCTAGCACCAGTATATCTACTTGTTGGTGAAGAAAGCTATTTTATAGATGAAACCATTAAGCGTATAAAAGAAGCAATGGGGCCAGAAGAAGAGCTGGAAATGAACACATTTGATTTAGATGAAGTGCCTGTGGACGCTGTTATGGATGAAGCAGATACCATTCCCTTTTTCTCTGAACAAAAGCTTATTATTGCCAAAAATGCTTCGTTTTTAAAGGCAGCTGAGAAAGGAAAAGAAAAGATCGACCATGATGTGAAGCGACTTGAGGCATGGTTGTCCAATCCTTCTGATTTTTCCGTAACCGTTTTTATTGCTCCTTATGAAAAGCTAGATGAGCGTAAAAAAGTGACAAAAATGATGAAAGAGCATGCATTACTTATCGAAGCAGCAACACCTAAAGAGCAGGATTTAGCCGTTTGGATCCAAAGTATTGTTAAGGGACAGGGCAATAGCATCACACAGGATGCTATCGAACTTCTTGTGACGATGGTTGGAGCGAACATGCTTCAATTACAAATGGAAATAGACAAGCTTACCCTTTATCTTGGTGAAGGTGGAGAAATTACGGTATCGCTAGTGGAGGATTTAGTGGCAAAAACATTGGAGCAGGACGCCTTTAAAATGCTCAACGCCTATTTGGCCAATGATTCGGTCAGCGCTTTGTCGATTTATCATGATTTATTGCGACAAAAGCAAGAGCCTATTATGCTTGTTGGACTACTTGCATCCAATGTTCGTACGATGTCGAATGTTTTTTATTTGTTGAAGAAAGGGTACCATCCGCAGCAAATCGCCAAAAACTTAAAAATTCATCCGTATCGTGTCAAATTAATGACTGAGCAACGTAATCGTCCATCAGAAGAAAGCTTATTGAGAGCATTATATCAACTAGCAGAGGTGGATTTACAGTTGAAATCCACAGGTGGCAATCGAGAACGATATTTGGAGCTCTTTTTACTTCGTCAACTTTAACACAAAAGCTGTCCGTTATAGGACAGCTCAGACTGTAGACAAACTCAAAAAATTTGAGAGATTGCCTACAGTCTTTTTTCTTTTACAATGAAATAAAGTAAAGTCGTTGATTTTCACTACGGGCGGACGCTTTCCGCGGGCGGGGTCGAGCTGCTTCCCTCGCCTCGCTCAGTCCAGGATCTCGACTTTCCCGCTTATCCCGCAGGAGTCGCCGCCCATCGTTCCCATCAACTTCTACATAAAGTACTTACTTTATCTACATAGAGTGTTGAAAAGTAAATTTTTGAGGTGATAAACGATGATGACGAAGAATCCATCCAATGAACGAGAACAATTAGAAATGTTAACGATTGATCAATTAGTTCCCAACAATCATTTAGTGCGAAAACTAGAGGCTGCTATTGATTTTTCATTTATCTATCCTTTAGTCGAACAGCTCTATTTGCCTAATGGGCGTCCTAGTATTGATCCTTCAGTACGTTTTTGGTATTCGGTCCATGCGTCAAACCATTAAAGAAATTGAAACGAATATGGCGTATCGTTGGTTTTTAGGATTTGGCTTCCATACAGAAGTCCCGCATTTCTCTACCTTCAGTAAAAATTATGTCCGTCGCTTTCAAGACACCGATATATTTGAGCAGATTTTCTATCGTATTTTAAAAGAGATTATGCATCAAGGACTCCTCCATGCAGACCATTTATTTATCGATTCCACGCATGTTAAAACTAGCTACTTGGACATGGCAGACAGCTTAAGAGAGCATCTATGCTCGAAGAGGATGTTGGATACAGCAATGATATACCAAATAATGAATATGAAAGAGAAAGAAAAATGACAAAAGCCATCGAGAATGAACTTCTCGACAGCTTTTGTATTTCTATAAAAATTAAAAAGATCAGCTACTCTTAATAGAGCATCTGATCCTTTAAACAATTACGCTTTTTTAGCAAGGCGAGACTTTTTACGAGCCGCCGCGTTTTTGTGGATAAGTCCTTTTGAAGCTGCTTTATCTAAAGATTTGAAAGCTGCTTGTAAAAGTTCTTGTTTGTTTTCAGCATTTTCAGCAACAGCGTTTTCAGCTTTTTTCACTGTAGTACGCATAGCAGATTTCGCTTGAGAATTAGCAATGTTTGCTTTTTCGTTAACTTTTACGCGTTTAATCGCAGATTTAATGTTTGGCATATATTTCACCTCCTAAATTAGGTACGAGATGATATCTTCTCATTGATTTCTTGTGTTAATACAACAAAAATCATTTTAACAAACGCTAGGCTAAATTGCAATAGATAAATGCAAAGAATATTTACTTGACAGTTTGAACAAACTACTGCTTGAGGTGATTTGTATGCAAAATTTAAACTGGTATCGAACAGATTTAATCGATGAATCTGAAGAGGTAGTTGTCCATCAGACGAAAGAGCAAAAAGAAAAGCTTAAACAATCGAGTGGCGTTCAAATTGAAGATCGAACAGCCGGTCGCGTGAAAATTACGGATGTGCTAGTAGATAGAGAAGGTGAGAAACAAATTGGCAAAAAAGAAGGCCAATATATTACACTTTCTGTTCCGACACTGACATTAGAAGATCAGGACGGATTTGAACAGCTGGAGCAAGAATTGCTTGTGAATTTTAAAAAATTGCATGAATCGCTCTCCTGGCAAGAGAACGACAAAATTTTAATAATTGGGTTGGGCAATCGTACTATTACACCTGATGCGATTGGTCCGTATCTGATTGATCATTTGCATAGTTTAGATGTCATTGATGATAAGTTTGTTATGTATGCCCCAGGCGTTACTGGACAAACGGGCTATGAAACAGGAGAGTTTGTAGCTGCTATTGCAGAGCGACTCAAGCCAAAATTAGTCATTGTCGTGGATGCCCTTGCTACAAGAGCTAGTAATCGACTTTGTAAAACCATTCAATTAACGAATACAGGCATACATCCAGGGTCAGGTGTAGGGAATCAAAGGCAAGAAATTTCCTACGAAATGCTTGGTATCCCTGTAACAGCCATTGGTATACCGACAGTGGTAGATGCGCCTGTATTAATTGCTGATGCGGTAGAAGTCATGCTGCGATCAATAGCGGCTCGTGTAGCTGAACGTAGTAATCCTTCATCGAAGCTATCCTTATCCTCATGGCAGCCAAATATAGACAAGGAGCTTGACATGTCCTTAGTTGAACCAATTTTCGGTGAATGGGCGACATGGACAAGAGAAGAGCGTCAACAATTGTTTGAAGAAACCTTTGCAGCCTCACATAGACAATTGATGGTAACGCCTAAAGAAGCGGACTACTGGATAGATCGCTACGCCAATTTAGTTGCTTCAATGCTGATGAACTGGGCAAGCGATTTATAAAAAATAAGCTAGCTATATGCATAAATCGAGAAAAATTTTTACGTTCTAAATGACACCCCCCCTCCATACGATATGGGGAGGAGGGTGTGACTTTGCTAAAAAAACTACAATGGTCATTTGGTATATTATTGTTTTTTTTCGTATTACCTGTCATTGCTGGGCAACTTCCGTTCAACAAGCAAGCATCGACTCCGATTAAACAACCTGAAGATAAACAAGTCGTGTTTGCCGCTACTAATTTAGAAGAACAGAATGTACTTGAACAAACGAAAGAGCCCGAACCAGATTTAGATCCGTTTAAGGTGTTAGTATTATTTACGCATACCCATGAAGCATACGAACCGATGGTGAAAGCTGTGAGTGGTAAGGTAGCGACTTCTCATGAAACGGTTAACATTATGAGTTTGAAGGATAAGATTGTGAATCATTTTAATGTAAATGGTTTAAAGACTGATGTTCTTGATGTAGATACGATGAAGGAATTACAAGCACAGGGAAAGGGCTATCATCAATCCTATGATGTAATAAGACCTTTTCTTAGTAAACATTTAGAAACCAATAATTATGATTTAATACTAGATTTACATCGTGATTCCTTAAAACATGATCTTACAACGATCTCATATAATGGGGAAAACTATGCGAAAATTGCTATCGTTGTTGGGGCAGAGCATCCTAATTATCGCTGGAACACAGCCTATGCAGAAAGTTTATCATCGACATTGAATGCCATCGTTCCGAAAATATCAAAAGGTGTTATTTCCAAAAGTGGAGATGGTGTCGATGGAAGATATAATCAAGATTTAGCAAAGCAAATGATGATTATTGAAATCGGTGGGATTGGCAATACAGAAGATGAGGTAAATAGAACGATTGCGGTAATCGGGAAAGCCATATCAAAGGCATTTGTTAATGATTCAAAAAAATAAACATATTATTCAAAAAGTGAGTCTCATATTGGCTCACTTTTTGATATTCTCTAATAATAAAAATTTCCAGAAAAAAATCTAATTATTGGGCTTTCCATTGCTCCATTCTTGCCTTATAATTTTCAAGTTGGCTCACGATTTTATAATGAATGAAGGCATATGGTAACAGGGTAAAATAGCTTTTGTAGTATCTTCCATTTATGGTAATGCCTTTTTGAAAATACATATGTAGAGAATGAATTTTATAAGAGACTAGAAAAGTAATGACACTCCCTATTTCTCTAAAACTTTTATCGTTTCTCAAACGTCAAACATATAAGTGAACAAACTAATCATTTGAGAGGGGATGGTTTTCAATCAAGGTTTCTTATTACTTGACAATAGGTTTTATAGATTATTGAAGGAAGGAATAGTATGTCAGGCAAGTCATTAAATCATCGTTACATTCCTGGACTAGACGGGATTCGAGCATTAGCCGTATTAGCAGTTATTGCTTATCATTTTAACTTCAGTTGGGCTAGAGGTGGCTTTTTAGGAGTTGATATCTTTTTTGTACTATCAGGCTATTTAATCACCTCTACCATTTTACCTTTAAAGGGCAACCAATTAACAGTCAGTCTAAAGAAATTTTGGATTGGACGATTTAGACGGTTACTACCGGCTGCCTACGTTATGATTATTACATCATTTGTTTGGGCAATGCTCTTTCATAAAGAGCTCCTTCATACATTACGTGGAGATGCGCTGTCTTCTATTTTCTATTCAAGTAATTGGTGGTTCATCTTTCATAAACTCTCTTATTTTGATAGTTTCGGTTCTCCATCACCCATAAAAAATTTATGGTCATTAGCCATTGAAGAACAATTCTATGTGATTTGGCCATTGCTTTTAATGATAGGGCTGTATGTTGTAAAAAAGCAAAGTAAATTAGCAAAGGTTGTTTTTATTGGGGCAATTTGCTCGGCCTTATTAATGGCGATACTTTACCAGCCAGGTGCCGATCCAAGTCGGGTTTACTATGGAACGGACACGCGCTGTTTTGAATTATTAATTGGCTGCTGGTTAGCGCTTGTTTGGCCAATGAAAAGACTATCATCACAAAAATTATCAACAAGCCATATGAACAAATTAAATGCTATTAGCTTTATTACGTTTACTATTTTTCTTGTCTGCATTATGTATGTGGATGAATTTCAAACATTCCTTTATAGAGGCGGAATGTTCCTGTTTTGCTTGAATGCAGCCGTATTAATTGCTTGTATTTGTCATCCCGTTAGTATCTTAGGAAGAATACTTGCGTGGAAACCTCTATGTTGGATTGGCTCACGATCCTACGGAATTTATCTTTGGCATTACCCAGTCATGGTATTAGGCACACCTATACATGAGATTGGAAACCCCTCCTATTGGCGAATAGTGCTTCAGATAATACTGATTGTGATAATTGCAGAATGTTCCTATCGCTTCATTGAGATGCCAATCCGAAAAGATGGGTTCTGGGCATATTATCGGAACTATTTCGTATTCAATAAAAAGAAATGGGAAAGCCTCACATTTTTAAGAAAAGTATCTACTGTCATCGTTCCACTTTTCCTTCTTGTATTTTTCACAGGGATTACAGGGGTCGTGGGAGAAGGCCAGCAAACTTCTAAGGATTCATATCCAACTGCCGTTAAAATTAATGGTGATGAACCTACTGCTAATCAAATAAAGCAACCAGACAAGACGACTGACAATCCTTCGCCTAGTAAGGAAGAAGTAGTTGAAGTGCCAAATATAGAAACACCAAAGCCAGAAGAAAACGAAACAAATGCTGTGCCCGAGAAAGATGATACTTATCAAAACATACTAGCAATTGGTGATTCCGTTATGATCGATATAGCAACGAGCTTACATAAGGTTTTTCCAAACATCACAATTGATGGAAAGATAGGTCGTCAAGTTTCACAAGCTGTTAAACTAGCACCAAATTATGCGAGTTTTAACCAAACTAATAATGCGATAATTATCCAATTGGGGACAAATGGCTATTTTACCAATGACCAAATAGATACACTTCTCGCTGCATTTGCCAATGCTGATATTTATTTAGTGAATACACGTGTGCCTCGTCCATGGGAAGGGAAAGTGAATGCAGCTTTACTTGAAAAGGCAGAGGAACATGAAAATATTACACTAATTGACTGGCATGCGGAAGCGCTTAATCATCCAGAATACTTCGCTCCAGACGGTGTTCATTTAGAGAAAAAAGGTGTAGAAGTTTTAACAAATCTTATTCAGCAATCTATCAACAATTAAACTAATGAAAAAAGTCGGGACATACAGCTTCGGTCTGTGTAACTGACTTTTTTTATTTTGTAGAATAAAATAAATTTTTTCATCCATACTTTATGAGGCGTCCAATCCTACTGTATTTATATACTTAAAACTATGAAATTTAATAACAGGCGTAAACATTGAAAGTATTGATATTATAGGCTTTCTAGTCTAGTTGCTGTTGTACTTTGCATAGCGTTCATAGTATAATTCATTATAGTTTAATTAGGAGTGGAAAAGATGAACCGAGAAGCACGTTTAAAACGACAAGAGAATATACGAAATTTCTCTATTATTGCACATATTGACCACGGGAAATCAACGCTTGCTGACCGTATTTTAGAGCAAACAAAATCATTAACATCCCGTGAAATGAAAGCACAGCTCCTCGACTCAATGGATTTAGAGCGTGAGCGAGGCATTACGATTAAATTAAATGCAGTTCAATTAAAGTACGAAGCGAAAAACGGTGAAGTATATACATTTCATTTAATCGACACACCAGGACATGTCGATTTCACATATGAGGTTTCCCGTAGTTTAGCTGCTTGTGAGGGCGCCATTTTAGTTGTGGATGCTGCACAAGGTATTGAAGCGCAAACACTTGCAAATGTTTATTTAGCTCTTGATAATGATCTAGAAATTTTACCCGTTATTAATAAAATTGATTTACCAGCAGCAGATCCTGAACGCGTACGTCAAGAGGTTGAGGATGTAATCGGGTTAGATGCATCTGAAGCAGTATTAGCTTCTGCTAAAGCAGGAATTGGGATTGAGGATATTTTAGAGCAAATCGTTGAAAAGGTACCAGCACCAACTGGTGATCCAGATGCACCTCTACAAGCCTTAATCTTTGACTCAATTTATGATGCCTATAAAGGCGTTATCATCTCCATTCGTGTTATCAACGGGACTGTAAAGCCTGGAGATAAAATTCGCATGATGGCAACAGGAGCGGAATTCGAAGTGATAGAAGTTGGGGTACATACACCAAAAGTTGTGCCACAAACTGAATTAACAGTTGGGGATGTAGGCTATTTAACAGCATCTATTAAAAATGTAGGGGACACACGCGTAGGGGATACAGTAACCTTTGCAAATCGTCCTGCTACTGAGCCGCTAGCAGGTTACCGCCGCTTAAACCCAATGGTTTACTGTGGTTTATATCCAATTGATACAGCCAAATACAATGATTTACGTGAGGCTTTAGAAAAATTAGAGTTAAATGACTCGGCTCTCCAGTATGAGCCTGAGACATCTCAAGCACTTGGTTTTGGTTTCCGTTGTGGATTCTTAGGATTACTACATATGGAGATTATACAGGAGCGAATTGAGCGTGAATTCAATATTGACCTAATTACAACAGCGCCTTCGGTAATTTACGAAGTTCATATGACAGATGGTTCTTCCATCAAAGTAGATAATCCTTCCTTTATGCCAGATCCACAAAAAATTGATCGAGTAGAGGAGCCATATGTAAAAGCTACAATTATGGTACCAAATGATTATGTAGGAGCGGTCATGGAGCTTTGTCAAATGAAGCGTGGTAATTTCATGACAATGGATTATATTGATACTACTCGTGTAAGTATTATTTATGAAATGCCTTTATCCGAAATCGTATATGATTTCTTTGATTATTTGAAATCAAATACAAAAGGCTATGCATCATTTGACTATGAATTAATCGGTTACCAGCAATCAAAATTAGTGAAAATGGATATTTTACTAAATGGTGAGCAAGTCGATGCACTAAGCTTTATCGTACACCGTGACTTTGCCTATGATCGTGGTAAAATTATCGTTGAAAAATTAAAAGAATTAATCCCACGTCAACAATTTGAAGTTCCAATTCAAGCAGCAGTTGGACAAAAAATTGTGGCACGTTCAACTATTAAAGCTATCCGTAAAAACGTGTTAGCAAAATGTTACGGTGGGGATATCTCACGTAAACGAAAGCTTCTTGATAAACAAAAAGAAGGTAAAAAACGTATGAAACAAGTAGGTTCAGTCGAGGTCCCTCAAGAGGCATTCATGGCTGTACTGAAGATGGATGATACGAAGTAAGGTTGATGTAACAGCGTTTATAGGGGTTTAATTAAATAGTTTTGTATCAGTTGGGTGGAGATTGCCACCGAATTGCCAGTAATTTATAAATCCTCAGCGATGGAATCAAATATATCGGCAGCATCTCTTGCCATCTTCTGTGTTAAATGGACATAGCAGACCTCAGTAATTGCTGATCTGCTGTGTCCTAATCTTTTTTGAACAGTTTTTATTGGTTGTCCACTTTCAATTAACATCATTGCATGGGTATGTCGTAAAGAATGATCATTGAAATCGATACCTAACTTTTTCTGATTAAAGCTCTTGTTTGATACTTTATAACAGCAGGGGTGTAATGTTCTCCGTTTTCTTTTTTACAAACAAAATCATGATCAGGGTCTTGAAGATAAAATTCTCCATACTTTAATCGATTTTCAATTTGTTTCTTTTTGGCTTTCTTTAATATCTCCATTAAAATTCTGCCAACTGGAATAGTACGATATCCAGTTTTAGATTTTGGAGTAGCAACAACCCATTTAAAGTATTCAATTCCATTTTCATCTGTAATCTTTTTATTAATGAATTGCTGTTCAATTGCTACTGTCATTTCATCGAAGTTTATATACTTCCATTCAAGTCCACATATTTCCCCGACTCGAACTCCACAATGAAATTATAAATATAGAAATCAACTGGAAATTACGCCTTCAACATAAGCAATTTTGGATGTCATAAATCGCATTACTACTAGTGCTCGCTAATCAAACAGCGGGCATTTTTAATTATTAGAGTCTTAGCAATGAATTAGCTTTGCAAGCTGAAAAGAAAAAAGAGTACATGAATGAGTATTAGAGAATGCTATTTGATTTCATGAACTCACTACCATTAGCAGATAATTTAATAGATGAATTGCACAAGGTTGTATTAGGTACTCATGTTCAAAGTGCAAAGGAATTTGTAAAAGCTAAAAACGTGCTATTTAAAATTGCTATGGATATTAAAGAGGGTACTTTAACAGTAGCAAGTACATTAAGAGCGGAATTTGTGCGAGCTTATAGTAGGGCTGTAGAGCGATTAAGTAAAATCGTTATCTATAGAAGAAACTCCATCTAAAGAACGTCCTGTACCTTTCTGTTATTGGTTAGAGGAAAGGGGATTTGTGTTTAAACAATATTAATTGCTGCACTTGCTTTGCCAAGAATATCAGCAATTCCAAAAGTATCTGTTGCCGACGAAATATAAAATACCATTAATAAACGGTCATCTACAGTTACTGGTACCGGTGGGATATTAGCTGAAGCAAAAGCTATTTGTCCAAATGGAAAAGGATCTGTTATAGGTGGAGCTAAATCAACGCTAGCACTTGTGCCAGTAAAAATATTACTACCTTTAGGTGCAAGGAAAATTTGCGCTCGAATCGTAATAGAGCCTTCAAAAATAAACTCATCAAATGGAAAAAATGACGCTGAAATCGCTGTGATTTTACCATCACATGGAACTGGGAAGGCTTCATTGAAAAGGTTAGTTAAATCAATTGTATTATTTTTCATCAACATTAAGAGAGTTGCGGTCCCGAACCCTAACAAGCTTACCTCTCTATTCCCAAATTTATCGGTAATTCTAGATAGTGAGATTCCAGAGGAAAAAGGAATTATTGAGCTATCAGCAGGAATGGGAGGGTTTATACAGTTTACATCATTAGCTGTAAATGTTCCGAGCCTATTGCATTTAAATGTCGATGATTCATTATTACATCCACAGTTATTCATAGGATTATCTCCTTTTTGTCTTTATCCTATGTAGTAAATGGAAGGGGAACAAAGGCTAAACCACATTTACTGATATTAAACCTAAACATGGTAATCGAAATAATAACGGCTAATGAGCGTGATAGCCTCCCACAATCAATAGTGCAAGGTGAACCATCGTTAGAGAACTGGCTTGAATGGTAATTTATTCAGTACCCACGGAAAAGGGGATACCTGAACACAATATGTAGGTACTTGTAAATTGCAGGTACCGTCATAGTGACGGCATCTATATAACTAAGTCATCGTATTCCAACTATGGACAGATTGTCAGTGGTTGAAATTTAACTGACCTGAATTTTCAAGAACAAAAAGGAGATTGACTCATTTTGAATACATGGAGCGGCAGGAATAATTAACCGTTTTAGAGTTTCTGAACAACACCTAACGTATATTTTAAGTGTTTCATTTGTAGGACTTTATTTGTAGTTAGGTTATTTTAATTAGGTAATTTTAGGTTAAAATGTAAATAATTATCCATTTTCTGATTTAGTATGTTATGATAATAATTGGGAAATACAATTTCTAATATTTACAATAATAAGGAGCGATTTTATGAGTAAAATTTTCACTAAATTATCTTCACTAGCTTTAGCTACGGCTGTTGTAGGTAGCGGATTTAGCGTTAATGCAAGCGCTGCTGAATTAGAATCGCAGGCACTAGATTCTAATGAATTTAAGAATGAAGTAGTTTATGAAACACAAGAAAATGTAGGTGTAAATGATATAGGACCAGGCGTAGGTGAACCAAATCAAATTGTACCTTATGGTACTTCAAAGCCAACTTCTACTTGGAATCTTTCTAAAAAGGGTAGATATTCTTTTAACGGAAGCTCTAACAGTTCTACTTTATACACAGATTATTTATTAACTGGGAAAAGTTCAGTTAAAATTTATGTAAGAAATAATGATCATCAATATTCATTGAAATTTAAAGTAAAACGTAAGGACCTTGTTTTCGATAACACGGTAGAATCATACGAACTAGCATTAGGTAAAGATACTACTATTAATTTGACATTGGATAAGTCTTCTAACTATTACATTGAATTTACTGGACCAAATACGTTTTCTGGATATATTGAATAATTTGACCGATATGGTTGCAACTTCGTTGAAAGTGAATACAAATAATTTCTATGTTGATTGATATTGAGCAATTTATAAAAAGCATTCTTGATAAGAAAAGGGGAAATCGATTGTATTCGATTTCTCTTTTTTTAGGAAAAATAGCTAATAATCGTTACCTCCTTATATATTTGATTGTTACTAGCAAGGTTAAAGGCGTAATTTATATTAATAAAAGACCACTCCGTGATGGGTGGTCTTGATGTTTTTGCCACCTCCATGCCACCGTGTTCAGAGAGTAAACGTGACACATTAGGAGATAAAGAAAAATATAATATGGTATAAAGAAACCGACAAACCATTGAAAAATAAAGGTTTGTCGGATATGAAAAGATATAAAAAAAACTAAAGGCAATTTTATCATTTACAATATATTCTGTTACTTTTTATAAGGAGATATAGCTTCTTGAAAATCTGTGTTTTCTATTATAGCTGTAATAATCGCTTGCCCTTCAAACAATTTACATTGACTAAACCTTTTGTCCTAGCCTCCTATATATTACTCTTGAATAGTAGTTAAAATTCCATCTTCAAAATACAAATATTTATAATCATAATAAATCCATTGCTCACTTACACCATATGTAGTAGTTGTTTTGTTAATATCTATTGGTCTGCCCCATCCTTCTGCCAAAACTTCTTCTTTTGTCATTCCAATATAAACTGCTTTAGGATACATAGTTCTCTCATTAATTTTAGATTTAAGATTAGACTCAGCTACGCTTTTTTCATATTCTGCTTTGCGTATTGCTTTATTTTCTTCTATTTTCTCACTCCACTCTTCCTCTTTATCCTTTGCTACAATTTTTAATTCATTAACTTTTTCTTTAATCTCATCTGGTATATATTTTATCTCCTCAAGTCTCTCAACTACGTAAACGTATTTTAGTTGAGTCGCTGTTGTGAATACACTCGGTAGGTCTTCATCTATACCATTGAATTTTTCATATGCTAATGCAAGATTGTTATAGTCTTGTTGTACTTCGTTTGCTTTTTCTTCTGTTTTAGTAATTAAAGTATCGAAATCGTCATTCATTACTAATTGAATATATTCTTTTTCTTCTGATGTAATTTCACGACTATAGGCTCCTACTATTTCACTATCTTGTTTTTCTTCACCACATGCAGCTAAACCTAAACTTAAAACTAACACTGTACTAAATACTAGTTGTTTCATTAGTAAATAACCCCTCTCTATATTTCTATTTTAGGAAATTATGTACTAAAAGTACATGCAAAAAAACAGACAACCTTTTTTAGTTATCTGTCCTGTAATCAGAGTTGGTTTGTTTGCCTGTTCAATGAGTTCCTCAAAAGCTGTTTTAATTTCTTCTATCGAATAACCGGCTCCTAACAAATCCTTGGTTGTTTGCTCTAATTTATTCATTTAGATTTCCTCTTTTTCGTCATCCATAATCTTAAATAATTCGTACATATCATTAATGTTGAAAACATTTACTAGTTGATCAACAAGAGTGTCGAAGATCACATGGCTAGTCACTATTACAACTTAACAGAATCAGAACGAGCTATCGTATTTAAACTTGCATCACACAGCTTAGAACACACAGGTGTATGCCACTTGAAAGCGAGTACTATAGCTACCTCATTGGAAATCAGCACAAAAGCTGTTTATCGAGGCGTTCTGACAGTTACTAGTACAGTACATTAAAAGCCGTATTTGTAGGGGCGTATAGAATGGATGTAGAGCTTTCTAATAGAAAGTTGAATAAATCGTCTTATATAGAAGAAACCCCATATAAAGAACGTCCAGTACCTTTCTATAACTGGTTAAAGGAACGTGATAGCCTCCCATAATCGATAAGCAGTAGACCAAGTAATTTAGGGAAATGGCTTGAAGGATAAATGGAAATATTTGTTCAAAATAATTTTTTATGAGGTATAATATTTGTAAAAATCATAGAGAGGAGAGTTTATTTTAAATGAGAAAAGTGTACCTGTTATTTGCGATTATTGGCACAGTATTTCCGTATTATTTTTTAGTGAAATTTTTGAACGAAAACGGATTTGATTTAGGGTTATTAATAGATTTATTATTTATAAACTCAATATCGACCTTCTTCGCTGTTGACTTTTTTATTTCATGCTTTGTTTTTATAATCTTTATGTTCAATGAGTCAAGAAAGTATAACATTAAAGAAAAGTGGATATGTCTATTAACTTTGTTTACAGTTGGTTTATCATTGGCATTACCGTTATTTTTGTTTTTCAGACATCCATACATAAAGAAATAAGTGTTGTTAAACTTCAATGAAAGAACGTAAAAATCTTACATATTATGTGGTGTAGTGTTGATTTTGCGTTATATGGATGGCAAACGAAGGCTTTAGTTGAATAAACCATAAAAGACCACTCCGTGATGGGTGGTCTTGATGTTTTTTGCCACCTCCATGCCACCGTGTTCAGAGAGTAAACGTGACACATTAGGAGATAAAGAAAAATATAATATGGTATAAAGAAACCGACAAACCCTTGAAAAATAAAGGTTTGTCGGATATGAAAAGATATAAAAAAACGTATTTTAATACTGCCATACTTCAAGAGGCATTCATGGCTGTACTGAAGATGGATGATACGAAGTAATATTGGTATGACAGCCTTTATAGGGGTTTTAAACAATTGATTTTATATCAAATTGGTGGGGTTTCCCACCAAAGAGAGGGCGTTCTAACCATAGTGAACATGTAAAATCTGTGGTAAGTGCAATAGTGGCATTAGTGGATTGGAAATTTAATTTAAGATGATAATGCGAAAAGTTTCTCAGTTAAAAACACTAGGGGATTAGGATTTTATTAAGCTAAATTATTTAGCGTAAATATAACCTTTGTATACAGCATAATAGACATTAAATTCGCCCTCTTTAGCATAATTAAATAAACTTAAGTCTCCTCCATATAGGAAACTACCTCTCATCTCACTATGATAAATAGTTCCTGGCGGAAATGAACTAAACGTTTTATTAACTGTGACATAATAAGAACTTGGGTTAGAAGCAAATTGATCTATAGTTGGAATAGGGTTGTGAATTGTAAGTTCTGCAGCCGAAGCGTTACCTGATGGATAGATGAATAAAGCAAGAAGTAAAGCTGTTAGTAAACTAATACCAATATTACTTTTAATCTTTTTTAACATTATTTTTTCCTCCATTCTAGTAATATCCCCTAGTAGTTTTAGTTTTAACATAATTGGAATTAAATTTCAATAAATAGAAAATATTTCTATGTAAATTATTGGGTTGTTAATGGTGGTAAATTCATATCTGCCATGTAAATAAGAGAAATAAATAAAATTTCAGTAAAAAAGGTAGGTGCTGACTATGCATTACAAGTGGTTAGTAAACTATCAAAAATTAGAGGATGAAATTGCAGACATCGAATTTAATTTAGAACGTTGTAAAAAAATTGAAACGTTTGGTGGAGGGCGATTTAACAAAAGTAAAATTAACTTCAGAAAGCCATGGAGCTCAATTAGAAGAAATTATTGAGGCTGCTGAACGTGAGTGAGCACATAAAATAAATGACTTAAAATCTAATTAATACACGTTTGCTAGTACGTGTATGTCGGAAACAAGCAATTGAGACTACTAAATTGATAGTCTTTTTTTATGACAATCTATCCCCTTTAAACTATAATATAGGATATATTATTCGGAAATGAGGTATTGGATTATGAGCTTTGAAGAATTCAAATCAACAATAGTAAACTCTAGACCGCAGAATTGGCTCTATGATGATGAGTTCGGTAAATATATTTACTTAAATGACATCAGTATTTCCATTACAGCAGATAGACGTGAGGAAAGCTTTAACGAAGAGTTTTACGAATCGTGGGTGACTAATTACTCTGATAAAAAAGCAACAAAACAAATTTTCTTCTTAAACTACAATGGAGACATGATTGAACCATTCTTCACAGCTTCTGTAGATGGAGGGAGAAGCTACATTCCGTTTCCGGATAGAAAAGATATGACGATTACTAGTGAACAGTATTCCATTGGGAAAATCGTGAATATACTTTTAAATGAAATAGGCTTTAATTTTGATAGTTACCTATCTGAAGCTGGAATTACAGTTAAATAAAACTATATGTCACATCTAACAAGGTGTGGCTTTTTTAATATTGGCTGTTTTCGAAAAGATGGTTGCTATGCAACTAATGGGGTAGTTTAGTTGAACAACGATATGGGTTTTTTAAATAATAGAAGATAAGTATATCTTCATCTTTCCGGGAAAGTGGAATGGGTTTAGTTAGGAGGTAGAGGTTTTGGCTTTTTATGGTGTTTTGATTTTGGTAGTTGCAATATTTTTATTTTGGTCGGCTGGATTACCTAATATTAAAAGTAAAAAATTAACATTTGTTATGATTAGTTTGGGATTGAATGTAATCGCAACCCCATTGGCTTTCTTTATAGGTGGAATGGCAACAGCTTCACCGACCAGTACTATGAATGATTTTTGGACAGGATTTCTTATCGTCCAGGGAATGCCACTTTTAATACTAATAATTGTAATCTTAAAATGGATTATCATTGATAGAAGAAAAAATAAATAAGCATATAAGTAGTAATAATTAATTAGGTTTTAAAAAGACAAGTTTGTGAAGAAACCTCAAATGATTCTAAGTCACGCTTACAATGAATTCTAGAAATGGCAGTTCAATCATTGCGACGTAATTTCTCAGTAATTGAAAATTTGAAAATAAGTAAAGTTTATTTACCAATCCTTGATAAGTTATTAAATGCCATCAGGCAAGATTATTACAATTCAAAAATGCTTTTGGCAAAAGATCATATAGCTAGGTAGAAAAATTATTAATCAGTTACCAAAATAAACACCAGGCGCTCAATTGATAGTGAGTACCTGGTCATTTTTTATTTAATATTCTCTTATTTCAAATGAAGCAATTTTATCATGTACAATATATTCTGTTACTTTTTTATAAGGAGATATTGTTTTAGAAAATTTAAATGTTGAAGTTCCTTTTGCACTATCAAACCAATTTAAGTAGTTGTTTAAAACGGTATTTGTAACATCATATTCTTTTGTTATACCGTTTACTAATGTAATGCTTAAAATAGCATTTGAAAATTCATTGTTTGGTTTTTTAACAATCACTGTACTTGTGGCTGCAATATCAGTACCTTCAATTTTGGCAGTAATTATTGCTTGACCTTCGTGAAGGGCTGTGACATTACCATCCTGATCTACTGTAGCAATTGATTCATCACTTGATGACCAGATTACTTTTGAAGTATCAGATGTAGTTGTTGCTATTAGCTTATCTTGGCTACCTTCAAGTAATTCTAGATTATTTTTGTCTAAAGCTATGGAATCAATATTCGGAACATCATTTTCTGATATTAAAAATCCATCCACATCAATAGCATCTAGAGCAAAAGTATCGTTGTTTACATTATTTGTTATGTTTATCTCTACTTTGTGTTTACCATAAGGTAAATCTACTTTTTTATAGTATATAGACTGACTTTTTATACCATAACCTTTTGCCGAAGCTGCTTCAGAAACACCGTCAATAGTCACTGTGAAATCCGCCCTATTATAAGCAATGTAATCTAATAACATAAATTTAGTTCCCACAAAATAGAAGGTTAAACTCATATCTTTATCATAACCTTGTACTCGACTTTTTTTGTACAAATCATCGTGCGCAAATCGATACATGTTTGTATAATTTATTAATGGGTTTGAATCATCATATCGCTTCCATCCTTTTTCAGGTTTAAGTAACTGATCTCCGATTACCGCACTATTTTCAGGTGTATTATTTAAATTAGTTACCCCTTCTTCATAATCTACAACTTCTGCTGCATATGCATTCTCAATACTTATACTAACCAGTGCTACTAACATAAATGCTAGATAAATAAAACCTTTTTTCAATAACTTACTCACTTATGTATCCTCCTTTATAATTATATATAGGATTTTCTAAAAAAAACCTACGAAAACAACTTTAAACAATAAAAGACTTATTTACCATAATAAAAATCGTTTATTTTTGATAATAAAAAAGCCATTTGGGTTGAGTGACTAATTTTTGAATTTTAAACTTCCCAAATTCGGCTCTTTCATATCGCCATTCATTTGTATTAAAAATAGCCCCTTTGCATGTGTGTGAACACGCGATTTTAGATGAAATCAATAATGGGATTAATAGATTTGCATTTAAAATTAAGAGGTGAATTTGAAGGTGCATATAGTCTAGTAATAAAGCTTTCAGTTGAATATTCATCCTACGATCTGTATTTTGCATTAATTTCTTATGCTGCCTCATTCCTTGCTTTCACATCTTTTTTGACATGGAGGATACAATCTATGAGTAGTTCACCAAGAAATTTAGAATATTGATGGGAATGCTAAATAGTCAATAATATCCATATGAATGTAAAAAGAGGTATAATAAAACTAAACAAAACAGATTAGAAGAAGAATGACTTGATAGGGGGAGTAGGAAACGTTTATTAATAGGTATAGCAGTAATTTGGTTGATTTTATGAGCTATGTGGTTTTTACTTTCAGGGTAACCAAGGTAGAGTGTTATCAGGTTATTAAACTAACAGAGCAGGATTTGTAAGGGGAGATTTGAAATGGCTGATTTATTTTTCTATTATTATTTTTTTCCGTTGTTATTTTCTTTACTATGGTTTATCAATTTAGTTCAGTTAATGGAAAAACTAAAAAAAGATAGAGATATCAAAAATCAAAAAATACTAGGTTCGTTATGGAGTATCGGCTTTACATTTTCAGTTCTTTTATCGATATCTCTATTATTTTAGAGGATACATAAGAAAGGCCGCTCCGATATGGGGGGTCTTTCTGTTTATATATTCCCACCATTTAATAAATAAAAATATCCATGAATAAATTAAAAGCACTCATATTAATTAAGTGCTTTTATATCTGTTAGGAACGTATATCACTAAAAAATTTTAGCCATTCTTTTATATCATATGGGAATATGTCAAAGGTATTTGTAACATTTTTAAGCATTTTATCAGTAAAATGGGCATAGCGATTCTGTTGCGGCAGCTTGCTATGCCTTATTCTTTGTTTTCAAAAGTGTATCAGTTGTTGCCGTCATTAATCTTTAGCATTAATGAATAGGTTCCTTTATCTGATTAGTAAAGCTCTATACGAATGTGAAAAAAGACCACTTTGAATGAGCGGTCTGAATAGGTAAAACGTTAAATAGTCTTAGATTATAATGAAGTGGACTTTCCTTTTTTCTCATTAATAATAAGGTCTTCTTTATCCGGGTGAGGGGGCTCAGTATATCCTTTACCCCTAGTAGATTCTTTCATGTTGCCTGGTTCTGCACCAGTAGAAAATGTTTGTTTTGTTGGCTCATCTGTTGCGAATTCTGTATCTTTTTTATCTCTTTTCATTTTGTCACCTCCTCCAAATATTATTTAACGTATTCCAATTAAATATCCCTCGTTTATTTCAAATTTTTTCATCAAGCTTTTTAAAACATATTTAGCAATTATTTGTTACACACTTAAAAACTTACTTCGACATAGTGAGTTTCATTAAAGGCTGTATCTTGATAGGCATTTTGTCGTGAAGGATAAATACTTTTTGTTATAAAAATAGAAATTATTTGTAAATAAAATATGATGGAGGCAGTTAGCATGGCCTAACTGTATGAGGAATATACTAGCTTTAATGAAAAGTAGAACAAAGGGGATGGGGAATATTGGATTATTAAATATTATCATGAGCGCTTTTGGGATTACTATGATTACTTTATTTATTTTTCTTTGGTCTCTTGATGAAGGGAAATGGAGTTTAATAGGTATTTCCTCTTACGCAATTCCTGTAGTTTTAGTTTATTTTGTTGTTTTTGTGTATGTGTAGAAGTTTAATAATTCTAGTAATATGAACTTCATATAGATCTGGTGGATGGCTTGCTCTATAACAAAACAAAAAAGGAATCACCATACAATGGGTGATTCCTTTTAGCATTTTTTTCGCGTGAAATATTTATTGAAACAATAGGAAAAATTTAGCCAATAAAAAGATAGGGACCCCTACAATTATTACGCCTGCCAAGAAATAACAAAATAGCATAAATACATCGAAAATCGCACCGGCTAAATCATCAATGAATTTTAACATTTCATTTCCCTCCAAACATAATAAGTATAGGCACTTACAAATTGCGAAAGAGAAAAGCCTCAACGTTACTGTTGAAGCTATTAAAATCTTACATATTTTTAACTATCTCACTATTTAAAACTAAATCTGTATAAACAATACTAACATTCATCTAGATGTATAACAAATATTTAGGACTGCTCACATAGATGGAAGGCAATGATTTAGAGCTACCCATCATCAAAGATTTAATCACGGCTTGCATCATCCATATCATATTGTAAAGTCTTTTTTAAATAATAATGCTTAAAGTCTCTTCCTACTTGATCGAGGGTCCCAAAAATTTCATAATCATGATTTTCATAAAATGTTAATGCTTGAAAGCTTAAGGTGTCAACCTTAATGAAATCGCATTTATTCTCTAATGCAATTTGCTCAATGGCTGCTAACAGTTTAGAACCATATCCTTGACCACGAAATTTTTCATCGACCATTAACGTGTGTATTTCTAACCAGTTCCAGCAAACTTCCCCTAATATACCACCAAAAATTTGATTGTCTTGGTCTGTTAGGAATAAATTAATTTCCTTATAGCGCCCTTGTAGGTCTTTTGGAAAGTGTTCTACATTATATTCATAAAGCATGTGATTAACATAAGATTTATTTTTTGCATCTAATTGTTGTGTAATTTGTAAGGACATCTTTTACTCCTTTAGTTGAAATGGTAAATTGCGTTTCCAAATCATATGGTGATTATTTGTTCCCCAAAAATGTTCAAGAACATAGTTTGGCTGTCCAAATTTTTTCTGCCAAACCAGTTGTGCTTGTTTATAGCCACTGTCTAAACAAAAGCTAGGGACGTTTTTCATTTCTAACGTTGTTAGCATTTTGTTTACTAGCATCGTTCCAATCCCACGACCTTGGTAGCTTGGATGAACATAAACAGTCCCAATTTCGGGACAATTCGACAGGTCTTCCTTTATCATTTTTTGAATGAATTCATTGGACTCCCCATACTCGATGGTGCCCACAATTTCTTTTGTATCTGCATCCTCAGCCAGCCAGAAAAACCTTTTTTGGCCCTGACTGTCAAAGTCAGCAGCTAAGTATTGTTTTTTCGTCGCCCATTCATGTTGTTGATCGTCCACCAGCTCTGCAAGTCCTTCTTTAGCAAAAGTATCCTGAATAACATGTAAAAAGAATTGGTGTAACGCAGGAGTATCTGTTTGCTCAGGGCGTCTGATGAATATTTTTCTCAAAAAAGAATTCCCCTTTTTATGTTTTAATCAAAATCTAGTCTTATCAATCAGTGGCAAGTTATAGCCACTAAATGTAGTTACGGCTTGGATAAAAGTTTTAAGATTACAGACGAATTTATGAAATAATTATGGCTGTGCACTTTAAAATTATAACATGTTCTCCTGCATTGGGTAATGATAGGGTATGATAAAATGCAAAGCAGTAAGGAGGGAACTACAAATGAAAGAAGTACTTAGGGACATAGATGAAGTAATAGAGAACATGCGTAGTTTTATTGCAGAGATTCAAAAACAAGATCCTTCATTTTACGCTGTATACCCAATGGTTTTTCACGATCCAATAGAAGATGAGAGTAGTCGATTGTTGGAGAGTCATTGGCAATTACCTGAAGAATATATTTACTTTTTGAAACATTATGTGGTGGAAGGAATTACATGGAATACAGGTGACTATTTAAACCTACAAATTTTTGGGGCTACGGATTTAGTGCGAGGACAGGATGGGTACAATTATAATCCTGTCACAGAAGAAGTCATTTCAGATTGGCCCCAACATTATTTAGTCATTGCTACGGATGAGGGAGATCCATATTGTATAGATTTATCGAGAGGAGATACGGCTATTTTTACCGCCTATCATGGTGCAGGAAGGTGGGATTTTGAAATGGCCTATGATCATCTCGTAGCGTTTCTTCAGAGTGTTCTAGTACCATCGCATTTAGAGGAGGAGCAGCTGGAGGAGCATTCTTACAATTACTATGAAGTGTATATTACCGGCAATGGGAAGGATAAGCTTAAAACTTTATTACTACTTAAAAAAATAATGTCCTGTGATTATTCAATAGCCAGAAAGTCTTTAGAACAGACGCCGATATTAATTTATAGGGGTGTGGAAGCGGGGGTGCTTCAATTAGAAAAAGAACTACAAGCGATTAGCGCAGATTATCAAAAAAAGAAAATAAGCTTAGCAGAATTTTTAACATGAGAAATTCAGCAAATTCATTAAATTTCTTATGATATACCTGAAAGGATGAGTAACGATGAAAGTAAATAAAGCAATAGCTGAATTAATCGAAACAGGAAGGGATTGAAATTCCAGCGAATCAGCCACACCAGATACGAAATGATTCGCAGGAGAATGTAGAGTTTTTGTTTTTTTCTCAGCCTACTGGCAGAAGTGGTTTGTAAGTTATCTAGATAAAACTTCATTCTTTTGTACGAAGTAAACGCCTTGTCTGACTAGTATAGTAGGGTTAACTAAAACGCAAGGGGTGGATTTTATGAAAATTTCGAGGGTTAAACTAGTTGTTCATGATGTACAAAAAATGCAGCAATTTTATTGTGAGCAAATGGGATTTGCATTGGTCAAAGGTACAGAGGATTATTTTACAATAGCTGTTGGGGAGAGTGAGATGACTTTCGAGAAGGTCTCTTCTCAAATACAAAAACAATATCATTTTGCTTTAAACATTCCAAGTAATTTATTTCAACAAGCAAAGGATTGGGCGAATGAACGAGTCGGCCTACTTTTTTCGGAAGGTCAGGATGAAGTTTATTTTCAATTTTTAAAAGCCTATTCATGTTATTTTTATGATCCTGAGGGCAATATAGTGGAGTTTATTTCTAGACAGGAAGTGAATCCAAAGCTCAATACAACGACTTTTTCAATCGATCAAGTGTTACATATTGGTGAAATTAATTTAACAACAGATGATATTTTAGCAGTAGCAGGAGAGTTAAATGAATATGGTATAAAGCCTATTAATAACAAAAATATTCAACAAGATTCCCTGAATTTTCTAGGCAACTATGAAGATGGAGCCAATATTTTAGTAGGACCTAGTGCTCGTCTGTGGTATTTTTCAGATAAGATTGCGCAGGTCAGCCCCATATGTATAGAAATAAATGACACTCTCCAATTAATAATGGATGAAATAGGTCATCTAACTGTCGTCAAATTATAGTACCTTGAATTTTGATTAAATATGTATAAATTGTATGTTCATTCTGATAGCTAGGGCGGGTTATTATTTGTATGTGATCAGTGATGTGATGGTGCACTCGGATTTTCAGTTAAATCATTGTCAGCAGGAAAAGAATGTGACGAACGAGCCACTGGAATGACGCTGTTTAATAGATAATTCATAAAGGAGCTAGTAATAGTGAAAGTAAAATCTCTTAAAATATATGAATATGGAAATCCTAAAGAGGTAATACGAGTTGAAAATAAAACCATTACACTTCCTACTCAACAGGAAATTCTTGTGCGTATGCTAGCAAGGCCGATCAATCCTTCTGATCTAATACCAATATGGGGAAAATATGCTCATCGAATCACTTTACCAACTGTTCCTGGCTATGAGGGCGTTGGAATTGTAGAGGCTGTCGGACCGCTTGTTACACCCAAGCTTCTTGGTCAGCGAGTGCTGCCTTTACGTGGAGAGGGAACTTGGCAAGAAATGGTGAAAACACAAGCTGCGTTTGCTGTAGCTATTCCTACTGAGATGGATAATTTTACTGCGGCACAAATGTATATTAATCCCCTTACAGCACTTGTAACTTGTACAGAGGTTTTAAAATTACGATCAAGTGATGTTTTATTAGTGAACGCTTGTGGCTCTGCTATTGGACATCTTTATGCGCAATTCGCGAAAGTATTAGGTTTCCAATTAATTGCGGTTACAAGAAATGGTCTGCATACAAATGCCTTACAGCAACTTGGCGCTAACGATGTCATTGATACGTCTCATATGCCACTTTATGAGACCGTGATGGCATTAACGAATGGAAAAGGTGCGGATGCTGCCATCGATTCCATAGGAGGAGACGCTGGCAATCAACTTGCATTTTGTGTGAAACCTGGTGGGAATTTTTTAGCCATTGGTCTTTTATCAGGAGTACAGGTAAATTGGGCAACCATTGTGAATGAAGCAAAGGTTCAGGCTAGGATGTTTCATTTACGCCACTGGCAACATCAGTCGACCCCAGAGAAATGGCAACAATTCATGCAACGGCTGATAAACCTCGTACATAATGGGGTATTAGCAATGATGAGCGTAAATACCTGCTTTCCATTATTGGACATTCACAAGGCCATAGATGCTGTTGAATCTGCCCATACTAATAAAGGAAAGGTTTTTTTAACAACTTAATAAAAGAAGAACACATTAACAAACAGCAGCATGTTAAGCTAATTTTGTTAGTGTGTTTTTTATTGGTGAGGATTTATTATGCAAGGAAATGGCTCGATACAAAAATATCCTATTTAAAAATGAATGAATCAAGAATTGTTTTTTGAAGAAACACTTTTTGTTCCGTCATATAAAGTTAATAACCAGAAGTGCTGTATTTAGAAAAGGGGAACAAACTGAAAGAGGTTATAAATCGGTTGAGTGAAGCAGATGCAAAGTCCATGCTCTTTTTGTCTTTATTGTACGAATCTGCAAATCTTAAAACGAATGCTCCATTAGTAAGTAAAGTTATTTGATTAAAGTGTTCAGGCTGGTTTTATGGTATAATTTTGTGGACTATAAAGGCTTAAAGGAGTGAGAACATTGTTAAAAACTGAGGTATTTGAACAATTAAAAACGGCAATGAAAGAAAAAGATATTTTAGCAAAGGGTGTATTATCTCTATTAAAATCAGCTTTAGATTTGGCTGAAAAAGAAAAAGGAGAGCCTTTAACTGCAGATGAAGAAATGGCCATTGTAAATCGAGAGGTCAAACAAACAAATCAGGCTTTAGAGGGTGCTCAAAAAGCTGAGCGAGCAGATTTAATCGAGAAAGAGGAAGCTAAATTAGTACTTTTGAAATCTTTCTTACCAAAGCAACTATCGGAAGAAGAGATTGCTGAAAAATTAGTAGCCGCTGGTGTTGAAAAAGGAATGAATATGGGAGAAGCTATGAAAATTGCTAAACCATTACTTTCTGGTCAAGCTGAGGGTGCAGTGATTTCAAAAGTTGTAAAAAGTATTATTGCTTAATCTTCTACCATCTTGGTAGAAGATTTTTTTGTCCTCTAAAAAACCGCTATGCCTTTTTGAGCACAGCGGTTTTGTTTATTTATAATTTAAATTTCTGGATGATATGGCGAAGTTCCTGTGCCATTTCAGCTAGGTTATTTGAGGATGCAGTAATTTCTTCAATACTTGCAGATTGCTCCTCGGAAGCAGCTGCCACGTTTTGAATATTGCCTGATGATTGGACAGCTACGACTCCCACTTGTTCAACAGAAACAGCAATACTGCTAACTCCTTCGTTGATATTGGACATAATATTATTCACATGATCCATTTCCTTCGTCAGGTCTGTGATGTGGGCGTAAATATCAGCAAATGCTTCGCCTGAGGCATTGAAGGTTGTGGAGCTTTCCGCGAGATTGCTACTGCTAATCGCCATTGATTTCACGGCTTGCGCAGATTCCTCTTTAATCGTTTCAATGCGTGTACGAATACTATTTGTTGCATCTAATGATTGATCTGCTAGTTTACGTACTTCCTCTGCAACAACTGCAAAGCCCTTCCCATGTTCGCCTGCACGAGCTGCCTCAATCGAAGCATTTAAAGCAAGTAAATTGGTTTGATCCGTAATCTGTGTAATTAATGTTACAATATCTCCAATCTCATTTGTGTATGTGCTTAAGCGCTCCACAACTGTTGCGGATTCTTGAATAGCTTGAGAGGTAACGGCCATTTTTTCAGTGGCATCTTTAATGGTCGTATTGCCTTTTTCTGAAATCGCTGACGCATCAAATGCCTTTTCCGTCACATCCGTAACGCTTGTCACAACTTCAGACATTTTGCCCGAGATAGATGTAATATGACTCTCGACTTCCTCAATTGAATGGGTTTGTTTTTCTGAACCGGCTGCAACTTCTTGCATAGAAGAAGTAATTTGCTGTATGGATGCACTTGTTTGTTCAGAGCTTGCCGTTAATTCCTCAGACATGGCTGCCACTTGCTCAGCATTTTGAGCAATTTGCTGAATCAAAATGCGTAAATCCTCTGTCATATTTTCAATGCCTGATGAAAGTTGAGCAATTTCATTGGAACCCTTTATTTTAAGAGGTTCAACCGCTAATTCTCCCTGTGCAACTTGTCCTACATATTGCGTCATTTTTTTGATTGGCTTCGTAATGCCTACGCTAATAAAGTAAGCAACAATGATACCTAAAATCACAAAAATAACCGTCATAATAATACAAATCCAAAGTGTTTCTGCTTGAAGTTTAGAAATGAAGGATGCGTCCATATCTAAACCAAAAATAATATCTGTATCTTTAAATGGAATAAATATGGATTTATGGATACCATACTCATCTTTATAAATATCACTAGTTTGGATCGTTCCTGTGTTTATAGCTTCACGCATTTCTTCACTAAATTCATAATCTTGTTGATGATTGTCAGTATCACTTAAAGCGACGATATGCTCTTTACCATTTGCATTAGAAAGCACATAGGCATTTTCAATATCGTATTTTTTAACTGTTGCGTTCAATTGATCTAATAATTTTTTATATTTATCAGGACTACCATTATCCGCAGCCTTTACATCATTTTTCTCGATATCTTCAAATATAGTGCTCGATGTTATTTCTAATGTCGATTCAAATTGTTTAATAACAAAATTGTCGATAATACGATACGAAACAGCAAACAATACAATACTAAATATTAATGAAATAATTGCTATCGGAATAGTAAAGCTAGCAATATATTTATAGAGTAAAGAACTCTTAAATTTATTGACGATACGCAATTTGAGACGCCTCCAATACTTGAAGCTTTTTCTGTAAGAACTGAATCATATTAGGGATATGCTCAATTTCTGTATAGGGTGAAATGGAGAAGAACTTTGCCGCAGCCACTGGGACATGTTGTGTTGTATCATTTGTACGTACTGTGCAAACTCGAGTTGTATCACCAAAAAATACTTCGTCTCGACCTTCTCCGATAATCTCAAATAAAGAAGCATTGATAGCATTAATACGTTCAATTTGATCTTGTGAATAATGACCAGCTTGTTCTGCTTGCCAGCTCAAACCATCTGGGTATAAACGGAAGGCAGTGACTGGCCCAATATTCATTTCATTGACAACCTGTAGGCTTGGTATTTTTGCAGCTAACTGTGAACGGAATGCTAAATTCACGCGTACATAATTGGCTAGTATTTGTTGATAGCCTTCCTTCCCAAATGCCTGCAAAGCAGCCAAAATGGCAATAGAGCTACCCATGCGAGAACATTCTAACGTGTAACCTGTATGATAGGAGCCGTAGCCACGATTACCAACATATGGTGTATCAAAGTCCTCTATATCTAATAGCTGTAAGCTTTTACCGTCTTTAATTAAGAATAAGCTTGTTAAATAAGGTGTTTGTCCAAGCTTTTGGAAATCAAAGCATAGGCTATCGGCAATTGCTAGATGCTGCATACGTTCATGGATCTGTGACAGACCCTGTAAAACATCCTCTTCAAATTGTAGTGGGTTTTTCTTGAAATCATAATCATTGAAGAAGGCATAAAAACCACCTAATGCTGAGTCCGCGTGAATATGTACTGGTTGTAGATTGTACTTTTGCTCAAGGCTAGTTGTGACTTCTTTTACCGCCTTTACATCATCAATGCCAAATTGATCTGTTGCACCTGTTGTTGCTACGACATAGACAGGAATACCGCCTTTTTCAATGACCTCAGTCATACGTGCGCGTAAGTCTTCCACATCCATTGCGTGATCTTTGCCTGCTTTTACGCGTACTAAATGTTTACTACCAATACCTACTGCTTCAATAGATTTCAAAAGACTATAATGTGCGTTTTCTGAAGCAAAGCAATATAAATTATTAGGAATACCATCTTCTTTAGCGTGTGGGAATTGCTTTGCAATAGCTAGACGTAATCCGCTGAAAACAGCCCCTTGACCGCCCCATGTAGTATAGCCAAAGCTTTTCGTGTAATCATAGCCTACTAATTTAGACATCATGGCCACTACTTTTACTTCGCATTCAGCGGCAGCCGGCCCATAAACGTCCCATAAGTTATTGCCATTCAGAAGGGCATTTGTAAACTGGCCTAATACGCCAGGAATGCTGGCCATAGGTAAAACATTAGTGACAAAGTTACGCGTATGATAAGGATGCCCTTGCATTAATTGTGTTAATTCTTCTACCACTTGATCGAGCCCAACACCAGTAGTTGGCACTTGATGATCCTGCATCAGCTCTTGATAAAAATTAGCAGAGCGGTCTTTCATTGGACCTAGTGTAGTTTTATTTGGATCCTTTAACTTATCTAATGAAGAAACAATTTTCTCTAATAAGGATAAAAAATTCTCTCTTTGTTGAACATTTCCATCTTCGCTCTGGAATAATTGTTGGATATTTTGCATCATCATCATCCTTCGTAGTTCATATTTCCTCTATTTTCAATTAAATGAAAATAGGTCCTTATACTAAAAGTATAATAGCATATTTTAGCAGAGGTGGTGATTATATTTTACTGAAAAAATATATATTAACATTTCTGAAAAATCCAACATTGAGGAATTTTGTTGTTTAACTTTGTAATAAGGGAATATAGGCTGTGTAAAATTTGTGAAGGTGGAATAGTAGGAGAGTAAATAATATAAAATGCTATAATGTTAATATTATAGTAGATGTCCATAATATTGCTGCTTCATGGCTATTATTGACTAAGGAATCTGTCCTATAGTAGGCACAGATTCCTTAGTGTTTTTTTATTAATCGTTTTTGATGGTTAAAAGTTCATCAATTGTTACAAATGTATAACCCTCATCCTTCAATGTCTGTAAAATCTCCTTTATGGCCTGTAATTCATTATCTGTAGCATCATACATAGGATGCATTAAAATAATGGAACCCGGTTGGATGTTTTCCTTTACATACCTCACTTTTTCATCAGCCTGAGTGAAAAACGTATCAGGTTCTAAGTTCCATGTAATCGTCTCTCGCTGGTGTTTATTTAAGTAATAGGGAAGTCCAATTAGTTTTTTGCCGTATGGAGGTCTTACTACGATTGATTTCGTATAGCCAATATCAGCAATTAAATCATCGGTTTTTTCGATTTCATGTTTGATAAAGGAAGGACTTTTCAATACCATACGTTTGTGTGAATACGTATGATTACCAATTTGATGACCTGCCTCAGCAATTTTTCTTGCCTCCTCAGGCTGATCCTCGATATCCTTTCCGATTAGAAAAAAAGTTGCTTTCACTTGATACTCGTCTAGTAACGATAAAATAGCATCCGAATTTTTTGTGGGTCCATCATCAAAAGTCAACGCAACAACTTTGTTGTTTGTTTCAACATGAGAGGTTAGGTTTCCAAATAATTGATAATTGCGGGCGTTCATTAGTTTATAGGAGGAAAATGCTAAAGTGAGTATTATTAAAGTGACAATTCCACAATAGACGAGCCTACGTTTCATGAAAAATATCTCCTTCTAATATGAATTTGTGTATCTGAAGTAAATGTATGTCATCACGTATTCTTTTTCAATGACATTTTTTGTTTGAATAACAAAAAAGTAACCATACTATATCGGAGGTGAAGATATGTATAAATTACTATCACATAACGATTTAGATGGTGTAGGTTGTGGGATTCTAGCTAAGCTAGCGTTTAGCGATCAGGTGAAAATACGGTATAACTCTGTTACGGCACTTGACCGCGAGATTGAGTTCTTTTTGGACCATGAACAGTCAAAAACTTTTTTATTTATTACAGATCTTTCTCCGAATGAGGGGAACGAAAAAAGAATTGATGATTACTTTCAGGCTACTGGGAACGTGCAGCTTTTAGACCATCATCAAACAGCCCTCCACCTCAATCAGTACGAGTGGGGTAAGGTTATAATAGAAGATGAGCATGGCCTTTTAACGTCTGCCACATCATTATTTTATCAATATCTTGTCATGCATGGACTGTTAGAAAAAACAGATGTTCTTACAGAGTTTGTTGAGTTAGTGAGACAATATGATACATGGGAATGGGAAAAGAATGGAAATTATCAGGCTCAACGATTGAATGCACTCTTTTTTTTAGTGTCTATAGAGGAATTCGAAGAAAAAATGCTGGATCGTTTAAAAAGTCAGTCTCATTTAGACTTTGATGAATTCGAAAAGAAAATTTTAAGCATGGAAGAGGAGAAAATAGAACGTTATATTCGCCGAAAAAAACGTGAGCTTATACAAACTAATTTAGGTGACTTCTATGGTGGAGTGGTTTATGCAGAATCCTATCATTCTGAGCTTGGCAATGAATTAGGAAAAGAAAATATACATCTTGATTATATTGCAATGATTAATATGGGAAGTAAAAGAGTTTCCTTCCGTACGATACATGATCATATTAATGTGGCTTCCATCGCAACCTTGTTTGGTGGAGGAGGGCATCAAAAAGCAGCAGGGTGCTCATTAACAGTGGAGGCATATAAGCAATTTGTGTTAGAAACATTCCACCTAGAGCCAATTCCTGAGGACGCAAAAAGAAATCGCTATAACCTTAAGGGCGCCACCTTTGGAACCCTCTATAAAAATCGCCATGATGAATTCTTTCTTCTTTATTCAAATAATGAAATGAATTGGATCATTGAAATAAATAAAAATCGACTTGAGCAAACCTATAGGAGCTTTGAGGATGCCGAATGGTATGTAAAGCGATTTTACCAGGCTTGGCTAGTAAGAGATGATCTATTCGTGGACTATTTAATGGAAGAAGTAAATAAGGTGCGTCAACTAAAAAAAGGGATTGAATGATTCCTTTTATACATATTGAATTTGTCCAACTATGCTTTCTATTCAGGTTATATAATGACTCTTTACTAACTACAATAAAACATAACTATTTAAAAAAAAGAGGTGTACTTGTTGTCCGATGATATCTTTCGAGTTGTAGATTTAAATAAGGAAAATCGAGGACGCAAAAAGTGGAGAATTGTTGTTGTATTCTTATTAGTCTTAGTAGTTAGTAGTTCCTCTTTGCTGTATTGGCTGCGGGATAGGGGGGTGGATTTTGAAGCTTATAAAACAGAGGTAGGGGAAACAGCTAACAATAGTTTAGGGCGTTTAACATTAAATGAAGTAATCATGGATGACAATCAAATTTTACTGAATGCAACCTTCAAACCAACCAAAGAGTTTAAGCCAGATCATCAGGTGTTTTTCTTTCCTCAAATACTTGTGAATGGTAAGGATTATATGGTTCGTAATGGAGGGCAGTCTATTGCCAAATCTGCAAATGTTTATACCATCTACAATAGCATCAAAATGGATGATTTCCCGACAGATGAACATGTGGAATTGGACATTCGTTATAAAGATTGGAATGTAGAAACACGCATTGAAAAGCCGTGGGAATTTCAAGTAGAGGCATCACAAGAGCAATTACAAGAAGATCGACACATTTTTTCAATCGAAAAAAAAGTAAAACATATTGATCAGCAGGAATTAATGATTGATCGTGTTGTTTCCACACCTATCTCAACTACAATTTATTTTTCTACGGAGAAGAATATTGTCAACGATGCTTTACACTTTAAAATTCAATCTAAAGGAGGGCAATCATGGACTTTTGAAACACCCTATCCTTTAAATAAAGAAGGAACAAAATGGGGAAGCCGTGTGGATGGACTATACTTATCTGAGAAAAATTATACGTTAACCCCTGTCGATAAGGATGGCAGTAAACTTGATACCACCATTAAAATAAAAAAAGATTAGCAATGAATGAAAATTTACAAACTCTTAATCTGAAAAAATCTATTTTCCATGTATGATGGATAAAAAGCTATGGAAAGTAGTGGAGAGTTTGCGAACGCTATGGGAGATTTTTTATGTTTCATTAAAATTAGGCTGTACCTCGTTTGGGGGACCAACAGCTCATTTAGGTTATTTTCAACAAGAATATGTGCAAAAGCGTAAATGGCTATCAGCCCAGGATTATAGCCAGCTTGTCATATTGAGTCAATTTTTACCAGGACCTGCATCTAGTCAGGTAGGTATGGGAATTGGCTTATTAAGGGGTGGTTTATTAGGAAGTGTACTCTCCTTTTTGGGCTTTACGCTACCTTCTGTGTTGTTATTGATGGTATTTGCCTATTTTTCCATGTATACAGAAATAAAAATGGATTGGATTCATGGCTTGAAGTTAGTGGCTGTTGCGATTGTGGCAAATGCAATATTTGATATGAGCAAAAAATTACTGTCAACAAAATTACATTGGTTAATGGCTATAATGTCGCTCATCATCGTGCTAGTATGGATCCATCCGTTGGCACAAATAGCAGCGATAGTACTAGCTGCTTGTATCGGTTTTCAACAAATAAAAAAAAGTAATGAAGATGCCCCTTTAGTGATTCAAGTACCTATTTCTAAATCCACGGGTATTGTTTTATTAAGCTTTTTTTTAATACTGCTCTTTGGCTTACCGATGATAAGTGCTTTATGGAATGATGAATGGATAACAATGTTTGAGAAGTTTTATCTAGCAGGTGCATTGGTATTTGGTGGGGGCCATGTGGTCTTACCTTTATTAGAGACACAGTTTGTTCAAAGTGGACAAATGAGTACAGCAGACTTTTTAGCAGGCTACGGTATGACACAGGGAGTTCCAGGGCCTTTATTTACATTTGCAGCTTATATCGGCATGGCTATTGCAGGTGTACCAGGAGCAATGATAGCCACTTTGGCAATTTTTCTGCCGGCATTTTTGTTAGTAATAGGCGCCCTCCCTTTTTGGTTCAGCTTAAGTCGTCATACCCGACTGAAGGGGGCAATGGCAGGAGCCAATGCGGCAGTTGTTGGTATTTTGACCGCCGCCTTTATCCATCCGATTGTGACACAGACTATTCAAAACGGTTTAGATATTATCTTTGTCGCGGTCTTTTTATGGGGTTTAATTCGATGGAAAATGCAGCCTTATTTATTGGTGCTTTTAGGCATAGTAGTCGGAATCGTTTGTTATTCATGAATTACATTTTTTCTAGTGCTCGATTCATGCTTTACTTAGGAAATTAGCTAATTTTTTTGCTTCTTTTTCGCATTTCTCCATTAAAGCAGCACTTGTTACTGTAGGTATTTTTATAACATCATAGAATCATTTGTTCACTAGTAGGCTAGAGGAATATCTTTGGCTACTAGTTTTTAGTTTGTAAAAAAATAATGGGGGAAAATATTTGTGTAAACCCACTAGATGGTTTCATAGCGTTCCTTCTATTGATTCGTTATAATGTAGAAATGGAAAAGACTTAACGAGAAAGAAGGGATAGCTATGGCACGAGGTGTTTACATTCATATTCCTTTCTGTCATCAAATCTGTAATTATTGTGATTTCAATAAATTTTACTTTAAAAATCAACCAGTGGATGAATATATAGAAGCTCTTGGAAAGGAAATGGCGCTTGCAACGCAAAAAAATCCCGAAGGCTTTCGTCATATCGAAACAATTTTCTTAGGTGGGGGAACACCCACAGCATTATCACCACAGCAATTGGACAAACTTCTAACATTAATTCATACGTATATTCCAATGAATAGTGTGACAGAATTTACATCAGAGGCTAATCCAGATGAATTGTCTGCGGAGAAATTGCAAGTTTTGTTTGATGGCGGTGTCAACCGACTAAGCATGGGCGTGCAATCCTTCAATCAAGAACTGTTACAAAAAATCGGACGCACACATAGTAATGAGCATGTGTATAAAACAACAGCTTTAGCTAAAAAAATCGGCTTCCAAAATATTAGTATTGATTTAATGTATGGATTGCCAGGACAAACGATGACCCAATGGAAGGACTCATTAGAAAAAGCATTGGCCCTTGATTTGCCTCATTTTTCTGCGTATTCCCTTATTGTGGAGCCAAAAACGATTTTTTATAATCAGTACGCAAAAGGAAAGCTCCTTTTACCAACAGAGGATTTAGAAGCAGATATGTACGATGTTTTAATGCAGCAAATGGAATTGCATGGTCTCCAACAATACGAAATTAGTAATTTTGCGAAGCCTGGTTATCATTCAGAACATAACAAGATTTACTGGGATAATGACGAATATGCTGGCTTTGGTGCTGGTGCTCATGGATATCTAGCAGGTGTACGCTACTCCAATCATGGACCATTAAAAAAATATATGGAAACTGTTTTGGCGGGGGAGCTTCCAATTGTCCATAAGCATGAGGTATCGCAGGGTGAAAAAAGAGAAGAACAAATGTTTTTAGGACTGCGTAAAACAGATGGAGTTAAGCACAGAATATATGAAGAAAAGTTGAAAACACCAATCGTAGCTCATTATGATTCTGTTCTGAAAGAGCTAGTATCAAAAGGACTTTTAGAACATGATGATATAGGTGTTCGACTCACAAGAAAAGGACGTTTTGTGGGGAATGAAGTATTTCAACAATTTTTGCTAGAAGAATGAGCGATATCGTTGACATAAATTGTGGGATTTGATAATTTAATAATAGTATTAGCACTCCTCTTGGTTGAGTGCTAACAGAGGTGATAATCATGCTAACAAATCGGCAGTTACAGATTTTGCAAGTAATTATAGATGACTTTATTTTATCTGCACAGCCGGTAGGTTCTCGCCAAATCTCCAAAAAACAAGGGATTACATTTAGTCCAGCCACAATTCGAAATGAAATGGCGGATTTAGAGGAATTAGGCTATTTAGAAAAAACACACACTTCCTCTGGTCGAGTGCCTTCGGAAAAGGGTTACAGATTTTATGTAGATCATTTGTTGAGTCCTCAAGGTATTAATTCGAGAGACATTCAACAGATCCAATCGATTTTCAATGATCGACTTGTAGAAGTAGAGCATATTATCCGAAAGTCAGCCAATATTCTATCAGAGCTGACATCTTATACTTCCATACTATTAGGGCCTGATGTTCAAAGACATCGTGTCAAAAGATTTTCGATTGTACCACTGTCTAGTGATACAGCAGTAGCGATTATCGTGACGAATAATGGACATGTTGAAAATCGCTTATTTAATTTACCACCTGATTTTACCGCTTCGGATTTAGAAAAAATGGTCAATATCTTGAATGATCGCTTAATAGGTGTGTCATTAGAAGAGCTCCATAAAAGCCTTGAAGCTGAAGTGTTGGCAGTATTACAGCAACATGTACAATCAGCGGATGATTTTATCCACGCACTCGTAACAGCGACAATGCATAATTCAGAAAGTAAAATTTTCTATGGTGGTAAAACGAATATGTTTAACCAACCTGAGTTTCATGATTTAAATAAAGTCCGTATGATATTGGACTTAATGGAAACGACCAGCCAAGTGCAGTCACTATTTCATCCAAATGAATCAGGAATTCATATTCGAATAGGCTCAGAAAATAAACAGCTAGAAATGGAAAATTGCAGTGTCATTACCACTACTTATTCTATTGGTGATGATCAACAGGGGGCCATTGCTATTATTGGTCCAACACGCATGGATTATAAGCGTGTGGTGGCATTATTAGACGTAATACGCTTGGACTTAACACAAGCATTTACGAAGAATCGTAGTGAATGATAATGAGGAGGATTCAAGTGACGGAAACAACTGAAAACAAAGATTTAGTACAAGAGGATGTACAAGCAGAAACGGCAACAGAGGAAGTAGAACGTTCAGAGGTTCAAGAGGAAATTGAATTATCAGTGGAAGAGCAATATGAGGCGAAACTTGCTGAATTACAAGCAAAGCTAGATGACGAGGAAAACCGACATTTACGCCTACGTGCAGATTTCGATAATATGCGTCGTCGTCAACAACTAGATCGTGAGGCTGCTGAAAAGTACCGAGCGCAAAGCTTATTATCTGATTTATTGCCAGTCCTTGATAATTTTGAGCGTGCATTACAGGTGGAGACAACTTCTGAAGAAACTGCATCTATTATTAAAGGAATTGAAATGGTGTATCGCTCATTGCTAGAAGCTACAGAAAAAGAAGGCCTGCAAGTGATAAAAGCAGAAGGCGAGCAATTTGATCCAAATATCCACCAAGCTGTTATGCAGGAACAGGATAGTGAAAAAGGAACGGGTGTAGTCTTACGCGAGCTACAAAAAGGATATATCTTAAAAGATCGTGTGTTACGCCCAACAATGGTATCTGTGAACGAATAGTCTTAGCACTATTTAGTCAATTAAAATTAGTGAAAAAACGCATCCCGTGCGTCGAATTAATAGGAGGAAATTTTAATGAGCAAAATTATTGGTATTGACTTAGGAACAACAAACTCTTGCGTTTCTGTACTTGAAGGTGGCGAACCAAAAGTAATTCCAAATCCAGAAGGTAATCGTACTACACCATCTGTTGTTGCATTTAAAAATGGCGAACGTCAAGTTGGTGAAGTAGCAAAACGTCAATCAGTAACAAACCCAAACACAATCATTTCTATTAAATCAAAAATGGGTACAGCTGAAAAAGTGACGGTGGAAGACAAAGATTACACTCCACAAGAAGTATCAGCTATGATTCTTCAATATTTAAAGGGTTATGCAGAAGATTACCTAGGTGAAAAAGTGACGAAAGCAGTAATTACAGTTCCTGCTTACTTTAACGATGCACAGCGCCAAGCAACAAAAGATGCTGGTAAAATCGCTGGTCTAGAAGTAGAGCGTATCATCAATGAACCAACGGCTGCAGCGCTAGCTTATGGCTTAGATAAACAAGATCAAGATCAAAAAGTGTTAGTATTTGACCTTGGTGGTGGTACGTTTGACGTATCGATCCTTGAGTTAGGTGATGGTGTCTTTGAAGTATTAGCAACAGCTGGTGATAACAAACTAGGTGGGGATGATTTCGATGACGCGATTATCGAATATCTAGTAGCAGAATTCAAAAAAGAAAATGGCATTGATTTATCAAAAGATAAAATGGCGATGCAACGTTTAAAAGATGCTGCTGAAAAAGCGAAAAAAGATTTATCTGGTGTAACATCCACTCAAATCTCTTTACCGTTCATTACTGCTGGTGAAGCAGGTCCTTTACACTTAGAAATCTCTTTAACTCGTGCAAAATTTGATGAAATTACATTACCATTAGTAAATCGTACAGTTGGTCCAGTACGACAAGCATTATCTGATGCAGGTCTTTCAACTTCTGAAATTGATCAAGTTATTTTAGTTGGTGGTTCTACTCGTATTCCTGCAGTACAAGAAGCAGTACGTAAAGAAACTAACAAAGAACCTCACCGTGGTGTAAACCCAGACGAGGTTGTAGCAATGGGTGCTGCAGTACAAGGTGGCGTATTAACAGGTGATGTGAAAGACGTTGTATTACTTGACGTAACACCACTTTCACTTGGTATTGAAACAATGGGTGGCGTGTTCACAAAATTAATTGACCGTAACACGACAATCCCAACTTCTAAATCACAAGTATTCTCTACAGCGGCTGACAACCAACCAGCAGTAGATATTCACGTACTTCAAGGTGAACGCTCAATGGCGGCAGACAACAAAACATTAGGTCGCTTCCAATTAGCTGATATTCCACCAGCACCACGTGGTGTACCTCAAATCGAAGTAACTTTCGATATTGATAAAAATGGTATCGTATCGGTAAAAGCGAAAGACCTAGGTACAAACAAAGAGCAAACAATTGTAATTCAATCTGATTCAGGTTTATCAGAGGCAGAAATTGAACGTATGGTAAAAGACGCAGAGGCTAATGCTGATGCAGATGCTAAACGTAAAGAAGAGGCAGATCTTCGCAACGAAGCTGACCAATTAGTATTCCAAGTGGATAAAACAATTACTGACCTAGGTGAACAAATTACAGAAGATGAGAAAAAATCTGTAGAAGATGCTCGTGATGAATTGAAAAAGGCACTTGAAGCTGGCGAATTAGAAGGCATTAAAGCAGCTAAAGAAAAATTAGAAGGTGTTTTACAGCCATTAGTTATGAAAGTTTATGAACAAGCGGCAGCAGCTGCTCAAGCAGCACAAGGCGGAGAAGCAGACGCTGGTGCTGGTAAAAAAGATGATGGTGTTGTAGACGCTGATTTCGAAGAAGTAAAAGACGATAAATAAGAATTAAAAGCACAGTAAAGTGAAAAAGCCAAAGACCGCTTGCGGCTTTGGCTTTTGTCATGAAGTAAGGTTATGGAACTAGTAAAGGTACCAATTAAGGAATACTTGCATACGTTAACACTGCTAGGAAGTAGTAAAAACCTCAAATTTATAGAGGGATTACTCGAAAAAATAAGGCAGTTTTATCGACTGCATGTTACAATAGATTTTATGCAAACAGAGCGGAGTGTGAATCATGGAGAAACGCGATTATTACGAGGTGCTTGGCCTAACAAAATCGGCAACAAAAGATGAAATTAAAAAAGCATACCGTAAATTATCAAAGCAATATCACCCTGACCTTAATAAAGAGCCGGGTGCAGATGAAAAATTCAAAGAAATCGCTGAAGCATATGAAGTATTAAGTGATGATCAGAAAAAAGCACGCTACGACCAATTTGGTCATGAGGACCCAAATGCTGGCTTTGGTGGTGGCTTTGGAGGCGGCGGCTTTGGCGGCTTCGAGGATATTTTCAGTTCATTCTTTGGCGGAGGTGGACGTCGTCAGGACCCAAATGCGCCACGCAAAGGTGACGACCTGCAATATCGCATGAATATTAAATTTGAAGAAGCTATTTTTGGGAAAGAAACAGAAATTGAAATTCCTAAAGATGAAACTTGCGAGACTTGTCATGGCTCAGGAGCAAAGCCTGGTACGCAACCTGAAACATGTTCGACATGTAATGGCGCTGGCCAAATCAACCAAGCAGTGGATACACCATTTGGTCGTATGATGAACCGTCGTTCTTGTACAACTTGTCATGGTACAGGGAAGATCATTAAAGAAAAATGTTCAACTTGTCGTGGAGAAGGAAAAGTTCAAAAACGCAAAAAAATTAAAGTGTCAATTCCGGCTGGTGTCGATGATGGTCAACAAATTCGTGTATCTGGTCAAGGTGAGCCAGGTATAAACGGTGGACCAGCAGGGGATTTATATATTATGTTCCGTGTTCAAGGTCATAATGATTTCGAACGTGATGGGGATGATATTTATTTCGAGTTGAAATTGACATTCCCGCAAGCTGCACTTGGAGATGAAATTGAAGTACCAACTGTTCACGGTAAAGTAAAACTACGCATTCCAGCCGGAACACAGTCAGGAGCTCAATTCCGATTAAAAGACAAAGGTGTAAAAAATGTTCATGGCTATGGCATGGGCAACCAGTATGTTACCGTGAAGGTGATGACACCAGAGAAGTTAACGGAAAAACAAAAGCAATTATTACGAGAATTTGCAGAAATTAGTGGCGATATCCCTGAAGAGCAAGGAAGTTCACTATTCGATAAAATTAAGAAAAAATTCCAAGGTGAATAATTAGAGGAGCTGAAGAGCTACGTGAAGTGGTCAGAATTATCCATTCATACAAAAAATGAAGCGGTAGAAGCAATTTCGAATATTTTGCATGAAGCAGGAGCAAGTGGTGTTGTTATTGAAGATTCTGCAGAGTTTGCGAAGCCCCGTGAAGATCAATATGGTGAAATTTATGCACTAAATGAAGAGGATTTCCCGAAGGATGGCGTCATTGTTAAAGCTTATTTATCAGAGTCTAGTTTCTTAAATGAAACGGTCGAGGAGATTAAAGCAGCTATTACGAATCTAACGAACTTTAACATTGATATCGGTGAAAATGTAGTATCCATTGTTGAGGTCAACGAAGAGGATTGGGCAACTGCATGGAAGCAATACTACCATCCAGTTAAAATTTCTGAACGCTTTACCATTGTCCCTACATGGGAGCAATATACGCCTGTTTCTACAGATGAATTAATTATAGAATTAGATCCAGGGATGGCATTTGGTACAGGAACACACCCAACTACAGTCATGTGTCTACAAGGACTTGAAAAGGTCATTAAAGAAGGGGATACAGTTGTTGATATTGGAACAGGGTCCGGCGTATTGTCTATTGGAGCGGCATTACTTGGGGCTAAAAATGTGCATGCCCTTGATTTAGATGAGGTAGCAGTTCGCTCAGCACAAGAAAATGTTGCCTTAAATAAAGTAGAAGACAAAGTAGCTGTTTTCCATGGAAATTTATTAGACACTGTTAAAGAACCAGCAGATGTGGTTGTCGCAAATATTTTGGCAGAAATTATTATGTCCTTCACTGACGATGCATTTACCATTGTGAAACCAGGTGGATTATATGTCACTTCAGGCATTATCGGTGCCAAACGCGATGATGTTAAAGTAGCTCTTGAGGCTTCAGGCTTTATGATTGAAGAAGTATTATTAATGGAAGATTGGGTAGCGATCATTGCCCGTCGTCCACTATAACTTGACGGAGGAAGCGCCAAATCGTAAGCCATGTGCTGGTGATTTGGTGCTTTATTTCTTGCTAGAAAGGACTGTGGAGCATGCAACGTTATTTTATTGAAACAGCCATAGAGAATGCACGTATTAGCGGAGAAGATGCACGGCATATTGAACGAGTGATGCGCATGAAACAAGGCGATCAGATCATTGTTGTTGCACAAAATATTGCTCATATTTGTAAGATTACAGGCTTTGAAGGTGATGAGGTAGCGATTGACGCTACGGGCGAAACAATCCCTTCTTCTGAGCTACCTATTCAAATAACAGTAGCTTGTGGCTTACCAAAGGGTGATAAGCTAGAGCTGATTACACAAAAAGCGACAGAGCTTGGCATGTTTGCCTTACTGCCATTCGAAGCCGAACGCTCAATTGTGAAATGGGACAAGAAAAAAGGGGCTAAAAAGCAAGAAAGATTGCAAAAAATTGCAAAAGAGGCGGCTGAACAAGCCCATCGTACACATATTCCAGCGGTGTATGAACCTGTTACATTTAAACAATTGTTACAAGATATAGACCAATTTGATGCCGTTTTTATTGCAGACGAAGAGGATGCAAAGGCTGAGAAACGCACCAGATTTGCGGACAAGCTTAAACTTGTGCATGAGAAAAAATTAACATCAATCCTTATTATATTTGGTCCAGAGGGTGGCATTTCTCGTAAAGAGGCAGAGGCCTTGTTACAAGCAGGTGCTCAAACCATGTCTTTAGGACCAAGAATTTTACGAGCAGAAACAGCACCACTGTATGCGTTGTCTGCCATCTCATATGAATTTGAATAATACTGAGTCATATATAAATTCTTTCATGAGGAGCAATAAGAAGGCCACCTAATATTAATTTAGGTGGTTTTTTTATGGGTTTCCCACTACGGTAAAAGGAGTGGAATCAAATTCATAAAAAAATTTAGGCTCAAAAATTCCAAATAAAATATGTAAGAGAACAAGTTCAATGTCCATATATAGTTTTTATTGCTACATATTCTAGCGATAGGAGAGCTCACTAAAACTATAAATTGAAAAGAGGTAATTTTTTTGAGTGAACAATTTGATAGTCAGATTCAACCTTGTCCAGTAACATCAACAGAACAAATTCCATTGACGAATGATTTTACGCCACTGGTTGCTACTCCAGTAACAGCGCCAACTATTAAAATTCCAGTTGTACTGGCAGAGCCAACTTTACAAATCGTTGTAGAGTCAGATATTACACTTACTCCGGCAGCAACTGAAATCAAAAGAGTCAAAAAACATGTCTTTCTAAATCAAGTGAAGCTAGTACCAGTTAGCTTTGCACGAATTGCTGGCACAGACTTCTTTAGAGTAACAAGAGCTAAATTATTTGTAGCAGGACATATTCGTAAAAATATCGAATATGCTGCAGCAGCATGTAATGGGGCACTTCGAGATAGAATTGCAGATGTTCCGTTTTCAGGATTTACAGATCTTACTTTCCCACAAACGATTGGAGGCTCAACACCCATTTTAGGAATTTCCGAGTTTGCGGAAGCGAACTTCCTGAATGAAGCTACTCAAATGGATGCTCGTCTAGATAAGGCTTTCTTCCAAAATCTTGTGAAATACAATGAACAACCATTTGGGGAATTAGTAGCAGCGAACTTCTTTGAGCTTGATTTTTCACCAATTATGGCTGCGCCAGAAGGTACTTTCAGCACATTACGTGAAAAAATCGTATTAGAATTAACTGTGAAAGTATTACAAGTTCAACAAATTCGTTTGGGAGCTGGAAGTAGCGTAGTAACGCCTGTTCTTCCAGGACTTACACCACCAGCTTCACCAATAGTTAATCCTACGCCTCCTTCAGAATTTTGTTAATCTCAAATATTGAATAGAGTCATAACAGGGCACTAATAAAAATTCATTATTTTAGCTGGCAGTTGAAAGTTCGGATGTACTCGAACTTTTAACTGCCTTTTTACATCTAAAAAAGGAATAAAGCCATAAACATATGACCCCGAGGATACTGTGACAAAAGGGAAAATCAAGCATACTATAAATTGTAATGAGAATGGTAATCTTTACATTAATAACGTTGTTCATTGTGTTGTAAATGTACTTAATATTGTTTAGGAGTGAATAAATGAATACTCCATGGATTAACTTTAGAGAAATGAGAGAAGTATCCACTAAGCTAAATAAATACTCTGATTGGGCGTATCAAACAATAGATGATGAATCTCCAGCTAATCAAGAAGAAAGCAATACGCTGCTTAGGGATATAAAAGATGAGATTAGGCTTGGAGAGGAATCACCAGATCCTGTAGCCTCCAATCAGGACATACCTAGTTCCGTAGAAACGTTTGTTGAGGTAGATAACAATCTCCAGCTTTGTAGCAATGAGAATCCTTTGGAGGACCATGTACTATCCGATCTAGACTTAGCAATACCTAAAGAGGAATTTCAAAATAGTGAACAGCACCTTGATAAGGAAATAGCTTTAACAGACCTATCAGATGCCAATGAAGACCTATCCATTTCAACCATTGAGGGAGAAATCGAACCCTCCCCAGACATGAAAGAGGGGACTGTAGAGGAATCGATTGTAACAGAGATTGTATCCGAACCTACAGAAACGATGGTTGAGGACATTGATGAATTTCCTTCTGACCGTGATGAATCCCAAGTGGAAAAACAAGATTTAGCAATTCACTCAGATGTTGAATCCACAGTTGAACATAAATGGCATTTTGAGGGGACAGGGAATTCGGAGAAAAACAATCCTACTTCTAAATCGTTGGATGGGGAGATATACTCCATCACCCAAAAATGCTTGTTTTCTACGTATGTAGAAATTCATGATTTTCTCCATGCTCCTATTTATGGCGAACATGTTCAAAATACTACATTTGAATTTCTAAACGTAAAAGATCCCTTAACTCCACAGCTTGAAACAAAGCTTTTCCAAACGACAACAGATTACCCTGAACATCCTGAATGTCGTTTAGTTCGTTCAGACATCAATCAATTGATTTCAATCATGCAAACTGATAAGAATGATAAAAATAATGGGCAGCATCAATCCTTTCAATCAGTGGTCACTCCCTTACATCATTCACCATCAATTAAAAAAGGGGAAGCCACCTCATACGAATCTGATTTAATACATATTCGAGTACCTGTTATAGTTGGGGAATATAAAATTGAAATATGTCTAGAAGAGATTATGGCATTTGAAAAAGGGATTGTAGGGGTGAAAGAGATCTCGAATGAAGTAGTACTCACCAATTGTAGATTTATACCTATTCGTTTATCCCAATCATTTGGAAATGGAACATGTACAGCAAAAAATGGAAAATTATTGATAGAAGGCTATATACAGCAGAGTATTGAATATACAGCTTTTGATACACAAAATGCCTCAACAACTTATGCCAATCAATTATGTCAAAATATAGTATTAGATTTAACGATTCATATGATACAAGTACAAAAAATTCGGGTTCTATATGACAGTCTGTACTCTGGACAATAAATGAATTTCATTCAGTATAAAAGTTCGTTTTCTAATATATACGTCTATGTATAGATTTAATTGCTACATATTCTAGCGATAGGAGAGCTCTCTAATACTAAAAATGAAAAGAGGAAATTTTTTGAGTGAACAATTTGAAAATCAAAATCTACCTTGTCCTGTGGCATCAACGGAGCAAATACCATTAACAAATGAAATTACACCAGTCATTACTACACCGGTTTTGGCACCCACTATAAAAGTTCCAGTTGTGCTGGCAGAACCAACATTGCAAATCGTTGTAGAGTCAGATATTACACTTACTCCGGCAGCAACTGAAATCAAAAGAGTGAAAAAAAATGTATTCCTAAATCAAGTGAAGCTAGTACCAGTTAGCTTTGCGCGTATTGATGGTACAGACTTCTTTAGAGTAACAAGAGCTAAATTATTTGTAGCAGGACATATTCGTAAAAATATCGAATATGCTTCATCAGCTTGTAATGGAGCACTTCGAGATAGAATTGCTGACGTTCCATTTTCTGGTTTTACAGATCTTACTTTCCCACAAATAATTGGAGGCTCAACACCCATTTTAGGAATTTCTGAGTTTGCAGAAGCGAATTTCCTGAATGAAGCTACTCAAATGGATGCTCGTCTAGATAAGGCTTTCTTCCAAAATCTTGTGAAATACAATGAACAACCATTTGGGGAATTAGTAGCAGCGAACTTCTTTGAGCTTGATTTTTCACCAATTATGGCTGCGCCAGAATGTACGTTTAGCACATTGCGTGAAAAAATTGTATTAGAATTAACTGTGAAAGTATTGCAAGTTCAACAAATCCGTTTAGGCGTAGGAAGTAGTGTTATAACACCAGTACTATTCGGACTCACACCTCCTACTAGCCCTTGATCATTGCTAGTTAAAAATGATAAAGACAAATAAACCAATAAAAGGGGTTGCCCATATTCCAGGCAACCCATTTATTGTTCATTATTTAACTGTCTCTAAAACACGTACAAATTGTCCTTGTGAATGTGGGTAGCCTGCTTGTGTAATTTTCACCTTTACAAGCTGTCCGATGAGACTTTCAGGACCCTCAAACACTACTTTTAAGTAATTATCTGTATAGCCCGTTAAAAGGCCTTCCTCTTCACTACCATCATGAACAAATTCTTCGGGAATAACTTCTAACACCTGATCTTCAAAGCGAGAAGCATACTCTTTAGCTAGCTGATCATTTAGTGAGATGAGTCGGTGTACACGCTCATTTTTAATGTCTTCATCAATTTGATCCTCCATACGTGCAGCAGGAGTTCCTGTACGTGGAGAGAATGGGAAAACATGTAATTCGGAGAATTTATGATCACGAATAAAGTTGTACGTATCCATAAATTCTTCTTCAGTCTCACCAGGGAAACCGACAATTACATCAGACGTGACAGCTAAATCAGGTAAAGCCTCATGTAATTTTGTTAAACGTTCGCCGAAAAATTCCATAGTATATTTACGACGCATACGTTTTAACACAGTATCCGATCCAGATTGAATAGGAATGTGTAAGTGATTTACGACAATTTTAGATTCACGTAATACGTCAATGACTTCATCAGTCAATTGGCTAGCTTCAATGGACGAAATACGGAGACGCTTTAATCCTGTAACATTGGCTTCTAAATCACGTAATAATTGGGCAAGGTTATAATCCTTTAAATCTTGTCCATAGCCACCAGTATGAATACCTGTCAGGACTATTTCAAGATAGCCTGCATCTACTAATTGCTGTGCTTGATGTAATACTTCTTGTGGATCGCGAGAACGCATTAAGCCGCGTGCCCACGGAATAATACAAAACGTACAGAAGTTATTACAGCCCTCTTGTATTTTTAAGGAAGCACGTGTGCGGTCTGTAAATGCAGGTACATCTAACTCCTCATACACACGATTTTTCATAATATTACGTACAGCATTTATTGGCTGACGCTCAGCACGATATTGGTCAATATAACCAAGTAATTTTGTACGGTCCTGCGTACCAACAACAATATCGACTCCAGGAATCGCCATAATTTCTGCTGGCGAAGTTTGTGCATAGCAGCCTGTTACACATATAACTGCATCTGGGTTTTGGCGGATTGCTCGACGAATCACCTGACGTGACTTCTTATCCCCAGTGTTAGTAACTGTACATGTATTAATGACATAAACATCCGCCTGCTGATCAAATTCAGTGCGATCATAGCCTTCATCTTTAAATAGTTGCCAAATGGCTTCTGTTTCGTAGTGGTTCACTTTACAACCTAGAGTATGGAAACTCACGATTTTTGATCGCTCGTTACTCATAATGTATATCATCCTTTCAACTTCACATTACCTTGTGTTTCTTCTCATTTTAAATTATTTTGTAGTGTACTTATTTTAGATACGTGATTTATGATAACATAAACCTTTTAAAATCAATACTTTAAAGATTTTTTTATGCTTGTTTTTGTCCTCTTTTTTTAAAGGACTAATTGTTTCACTAGGGGGTAAACTATACTTATGTAAAAGTTGTTCAAGGATTCTATTACTTGAATGGACACTCATTATAGCTAATAATTAAGAGCTACATTCACAAGGACAACACCAACAATCTTTTTAAATAGAAAGAAATTAGACGACAACGTGAAAAAATGGTATGATTCGAAGAGGTACGTACATCTTGATTGAAGAAGGAGCGTTAAAAAATGGAACAAAATTTTGCGCGTATGATCGATCATACATTATTAAAGGCTGAGGCAACAAAAGAACAAATTGAAAAACTATGTGCAGAAGCGAAGCAATTTAATTTTGCCTCTGTATGTGTAAATCCGACTTGGGTGAAACACAGTAGTGAATTATTACAAGGATCAGACGTGTTAGTTTGTACGGTAATTGGATTCCCTCTTGGTGCCAATACACCAGCTGTGAAAGCATTTGAAGTAAAAGATGCAATTGCGAACGGTGCAAATGAGGTAGATATGGTCATTAATATTGGCGCATTGAAAGATAAAAATTATGACCTTGTACAAGCTGACATCGCTGCAGTTGTGCAAGCAGCTAAAGGCAGCGCACTTGTAAAAGTCATCATTGAATCATGTTTATTAACAGATGAAGAAAAAGTAAAAGCATGTGAGCTTGCTGTGGCAGCTGGTGCTGATTATGTAAAAACATCTACTGGTTTTTCAACTGGTGGCGCAACAGCAGCAGATATTGCCCTAATGCGTAAAACAGTAGGTCCTGAACTTGGTGTTAAAGCCTCAGGCGGTGTTCGTAGCTTAGAGGATATGAAAAGCATGGTGGAAGCAGGAGCAACTCGTATTGGTGCAAGCTCTGGCGTAGCCATCATGAATGGTTTAATAGCAGATTCTAATTATTAATAATTTCTTTATGGATATTAAGCTACTAGCTCTGTAAGAAGCTAGTGGCTTTTTTGCATGTAGAATAATGCCTACTACCATCACATATACTCCACTGATGATTTTGAATATAGAAAGGAGGATGTCATGTTTACGCAGTATAAGTATTGGAAGCCCTATATTAGTCCCTTTGATCCCTGCAAGCCCATCGAAGTAAAGTATTATGCTACGCCACCACAATTATATATGGGCTTTCAACCACCTGGACTCCCCCAATTCCAAACCCCGAGAGAGACACTTAGGGCGGGAACACTATGGCCACAATTATTTAGCCCCTATCCATTTCTGATGAAAAGGAGGGAGAAAGCATGACTAAAAAGATGTCGCCCGAATTTTATACCTTACTTGAAGAAATACAGGCAATTGATTTCGTCATCGTTGAGTTAAATCTCTATTTAGATACACATCCACATGACTATACTGCTATTCAACAATTTAATGAAAACACCGAAAAAAGTATGAAGCTCAAAGTAAATTTTGAACAAAAGTTTGGTCCATTAATGAATTTTGGACGAAGTTATTCAGATTATCCTTTTAATTGGGTTGATACCCCATGGCCGTGGCAAGTATAACAAATCATTAGGAGGAATTTATTCTTGTGGTATTATGAAAAAAAACTTCAATACCCGGTAAAGGTTAGTACTTGTAACCCTATGCTTGCTAAGTTTTTAATTGAGCAATATGGAGGAGCTGACGGGGAATTAGCAGCAGCCCTTCGTTATATGAATCAACGCTATACGATTCCTGATAAAGTGGTTGGATTATTAACAGATATAGCGACTGAAGAGTTTTCCCATTTAGAAATGATTGCTACGATGATTTACAAGCTTACAAAAGATGCTACGCCAGAAATGCTAAAAGAAGCGGGATTAGGGGACCATTATGTAAATCATGACAGAGCTTTATTCTATCAAAATGCTTCTGGTGTGCCATTTACAGCAACTTATATTCAGGCAAAAGGGGACCCAATAGCAGATTTATATGAAGATATTGCGGCTGAGGAAAAGGCACGTGCCACCTATCAATGGATTATTGATTTATCTGATGATACCGATTTAAATGACAGTTTGAAGTTTTTACGTGAACGTGAAATTGTCCATTCTCAACGTTTTAGAGAGGCAGTAGAAATTTTAAAAGATGATAGGGATCAACAGAAGATTTTCTAAGAAAAAGTGGCCGGCTGTATCAAGGGGTCTTGAAACAGCCTTTTTTTGTTATTGTATGTTTGAAAAAAAAGCGAGATCTTTTCGATGACCAATCATCACTAAAATATCTTCCTGTTCCAAGTTTTGCTCAGGGGAAGGGGAAATAATGATGTCTCCTACTCGAACAATGGCAATAACACTAACGTTATATTTCGCACGCAAATCTAAATCTCGCAGATTTTGCCCAGCCATTTTTGAAGGGATCATAATTTCTTCTATACTATATTCCTTAGACAATTCGATATAATTCAGCATATTCGGAGACAATAGCTGATTTGCCACGCGCTCTCCCATATCTCGCTCGGGATAAATAATCCAATCAGCACCTACTTTATCCAAAACCTGCCCATGTCTTTTACCAAGGGCCTTAGCAATAATTTTTTTTATCCCTAGTTCTTTTAATAGAGATACCGTTAAAATACTTGACTGCATATCGTTACCTATAGCCACTATAACGCAATCAAAATTTCCTATACCAATAGAGGTTAAAGCTTTTTCTTCAGTTGTATCAGCTACTACAGCGTGGGTAACATAGGGTTCTGCATCCTCCACTCTTTCTTCGTTAATATCAATTCCTAAAATTTCCTGTCCAGCTTCGTGGAGCCTGCGGGCAACGCTTGTTCCGAATCTTCCTAGGCCAATAACTGCATATTGTTTAATAGCCATAGCTATAGCACACTCCTCTAATTTTGTTATCCAATCATAATATTACCTTTAGGATGTCGAAAGGCTTCTGTTTTTCGTCGTTTTGTAATAGCGAAAGCAATGGTTAATGGACCTAGTCTTCCAGCAAACATCGTTAAAATAATGAGAATTCTACCAGTAGGGGATAACTCAGGTGTCAACCCCATCGAAAGACCGACAGTACCAAATGCAGAGGTTGCTTCAAATAAATACATCATGAAACTATGACGTTGTTCAGTAATGCTAAGAATGATTGTCACCACAACAACGATAAGTACGCCACACATTGTGACAGTCAAAGCCTTTAAGATAGTCTCAGTGACAATTCTACGTTTAAATAAAACAACATCTTCTTTTCCACGGATTTGTGACCACATTGTAGCAACTAATACTGCGAAAGTTGTTATTTTTATACCACCTGCAGTGGAACCAGATCCAGCTCCAATAAACATTAAGAGAATTATTAAAAATAATGTAGAATGTGTTAAGTCACCGATAGCCAGTGTATTGGAACCTGCTGTTCTTGGTGTAACAGCTTGGTAAAAAGAACCTAATACTTTGCCCCATTCAGTTAAAGGACCAAGTGTTTTATCATTTCCAAATTCAAACAAAAATATCAAAATTGTAGCGCTTACCGTTAAAATAATTGTAGACGCTAAAACAATTTTTGTATGAACGGAAAGTCTTTTAGTAACTCGATATTCATATAGTTCATTCATGACAATAAACCCCAAGCCTCCAATTGTAATGAGCGCGCAAATTGTTAAAACGACGAATGGGTCATCTACATAAGCTGTCATTCCATTAAATCCGCCCATTAAATCAAAACCTGCATTATTGAAATTAGAAATTGCATGAAAAAAGCCAAAATACACAGCTTTTCCTATAGGCATATCAAAAGAAAAACGAATCGATAAAATAAGACCACCAATTATTTCAATCAATGCTGTAAAGAGCAGTATTCTCTTTACTAATTTAACAAGGCCAGCAATGGAAATATTATTAAATGCTTCCTTAAGCAAAAGTCTTTCTTTTAAAGATATTTTTTTCCCGAGTAGTAAAAATAACAATGTTGCAAATGTCATGAATCCTAAACCACCAATTTGGATTAGGCATAAAATGACTACTTCTCCGAAAACTGAAAATGTATCACCTGTATCGACAACAATTAATCCCGTTACACAAGTTGCTGATGTAGCGGTGAATAATGCATCTAAAAACGAAAGTCCTTTTCCATCTTCTGTAGAAAGAGGCATCGTTAAAAGAAAAGTCCCGATGATAATAATAAGTGCAAAGCCAAGTACAAGAATTTTGGGAGGATTTAATGTGTTTCTAAAAGTGTTCATCTTGTTCTCCTCTATAGATGTTAAATTACTTGATTTTAAATATGCATAAAAAAAGACCAACTAAAAAAGCATGTAAAGAATAGGAGAAAACATGCTAATAGGTGGTCGAATAGGACCTCCTTCGCTTTAGCCGACGAAGTTAGCTGACGGGTAGGATGGCGAAAGAGTTTCTCATCCTTTCTGCATGTGCAGAATTAACCCCAATATATTGGGTCCTCCGTTCTCAATGTTTGAGATTTGGCCAGTATTAAATTGAATGTGATTATTCTACGCCCATATTCTATTTTTTGTAAACCCCTATATGAATAGAAAAATACAATTATTTTTTTATTGGGAGCCAAATTTGCTCTTCGAATTCCAATTAGAAATAAAACCAAAAATTCACTTGATATTTTCGCACACTTTCTATTGACCATTATTAGACAATACGATATAATTTTTTAGTACACAACAGAAGGTGATTTGCCTAAATTGTGTATTGACGTGTGTTCGGAGGGAGGGAAAGAGAGATGTCAAAAACTGTCGTTCGCAAAAACGAATCGCTTGAAGATGCTCTTCGCCGCTTCAAACGTACTGTATCAAAAAGTGGTACAATTCAAGAAGTTAGAAAGCGCGAGTTCTACGAAAAACCTAGCGTAAAACGTAAAAAGAAATCAGAAGCTGCACGTAAACGTAAGTGGTAATTTAATTTCCCATTAAAAATCCCTACGTTCATAACACGCAATCGTATGATTCACTGAGCAGACAAAGATATACCTGGAATTAATTACAGCTGTAATTAATTTCAGGTATTTTACATTGCTCGATTTACGTACATATGAAAAAGCCGGATGGATATCAACTAGATTCATTCGGCTTTTTTGTGTAATACTAAGTTGTAAGCAACATGTACAAATAGTCGAAATAATTTTTCAGATATGTGAAACTTTTTACATGTTTGACCGTATATACAGAGGAGAAGCATGTTAGAAGGGAGGGGAAAAGGTGCGAAAACGGAGAATCCTTAGCTATTTACTAGTAATATGGATGACTTTTTTGTTAGCGTTTCCATTAACTTCGGCGTTTGCAAGCAGTAAGGTCTACCACGTTCCTATTCATAATGAAGTAGAGCGAGGGCTTCACGCATTTTTAGAACGAGCTTTTAATGAGGCTAAAGAAAACAATGCGAAAGCGATTATCTTAGATATACATACGCCTGGCGGATTTGTAAATGCAGCTAGTGATATCGCCATGCTTATGGATGCAACGGATATATGGACAATTGCTTTTATTAATAAGGATGCCCATTCAGCAGGAGCTTTTTTAGCCTTACATGCGGATGAAATCTACATGGTGCCCAATGGAACAATTGGTGCTGCAGCGGTTATCGATTCAGCGGGTAATACAGCTGATTTGAAAGCAAATAGTGCGTGGCTTGCTCAAATGTCAGCAGCAGCAGAGACATCTGGTCGAGATCCAAAGTATGCTTTAGCAATGGCTGATTCCAATTATGAATTGCCAGAGTATCGTGCGGAGGGAAAAAATTTATTAACGCTTTCAGCATCGGAGGCATTAAAGGTCAAATACTCAGAGGGTACCGTGAAAAATTTTCAGGAACTTTTAGAGAAAAAAGACTTACAAGATCGTGATGTCGTTTCAATCGAACCAACATTCTCTGAGAAATTAGCTCGGTTTATTACAAATCCAATTATTGTTCCAATTTTATTATCCATTGCAAGTCTAGGTCTTGTCATGGAACTCTATTCGCCAGGATTTGGCGTTCCGGGTATAATGGGATTATCAGCGCTTGGTTTATTTTTCTTTGGACATATGGTTGCGGGCTTTGCTGGCTATGAATCCTTATTGTTATTGATTATTGGTTTAGCACTTGTAGTGGCAGAGTTTTTTGTTCCTGGTGGAATTGTCGGTATTTTAGGTGGTGTGCTCATAATACTAAGTTTATTACTGGCAGGTGCAAATATTATGCAAATGATAATAGCAATTCTCATTGCGCTTGTAATAGCGATTATAGGAATGGTGATTCTGATGAAATTTTTCGGGAAAAAACTGCATGTCTTAAACAGGCTGGTGTTAATGGATGCAACTACGACAGAAGAGGGCTATGTCTCCAACGTCAATCGCACAGAATTGTTAGGAAAAGTAGGGACTACACTTACTCCTTTACGTCCAGCGGGTACAATGGTTCTTGACAGTGAACGCATTGATGTTGTATCAGAGGGTGGCTATGTCGATGCAAATAAACATGTAGAAATTATTAAAGTTGAAGGCTCACGTATTGTCGTGAGACAAACAAAAAAAGAGATGGAGGAATAGGAAATGGGTTTTGATTTAGCATTAATTGGTCCTATAGCTGGACTGGTTATTTTATTTATTGTACTAGCGGTATTCTTTACCTTTGTACCAGTAGCACTATGGATTTCTGCACTGGCTGCAGGCGTCCGTGTTAGTATTTTCACATTAATTGGGATGCGCTTACGTCGTGTAATTCCGTCTCGAATTGTAAATCCGTTGATTAAAGCACATAAAGCAGGTTTACCTGTAACGATAAACCAGCTTGAAAGTCACTATTTAGCTGGTGGTAATGTAGACCGAGTTGTCAATGCATTAATTGCTGCACACCGTGCGAATATTGAATTATCCTTTGAGCGCTGTGCTGCAATTGATTTAGCTGGGCGAGATGTACTTGAAGCAGTTCAAATGTCTGTAAACCCAAAAGTGATTGAAACACCATTTATTTCAGGTGTAGCAATGAACGGGATTGAGGTAAAGGCTAAAGCGCGTATTACCGTACGTGCCAACATTGAGCGTTTAGTTGGTGGTGCTGGTGAAGAAACTGTTATTGCCCGTGTAGGGGAAGGGATTGTTTCTACAATTGGTTCAGCAACTAGCCATACGGAAGTATTAGAAAATCCGGATATGATTTCACAAACCGTTTTATCAAAAGGTTTGGATTCTGGAACAGCCTTTGAAATCTTATCCATTGATATTGCTGATGTAGATATCGGTAAAAACATTGGGGCAGAATTACAAATTGAACAAGCGCAAGCAGATAAAAACATTGCTCAAGCAAAGGCTGAGGAACGTCGTGCAATGGCTGTAGCGAATGAGCAAGAGATGATTGCCCGCGTCCAAGAGATGAAAGCGAAAGTAGTAGAAGCAGAAGCAGAAGTACCTCAAGCGATGGCAGAAGCATTACGCTCAGGTAATCTTGGCATAATGGATTATATGAACTATCGTAATATTCAAGCTGATACGGCTATGCGTGATTCCATTTCAAAAGTAAGTAACGATAAACCAGAAACAAACGAACCAAATGTTTAAAAACGGAAAGGAGCAGAACTAACATATGGAACAATTAATTATTTTTGCAATAATTGCCATAGTCAGCTCTATTTTCGGAAAATCAAAAAATAAAAAACCACAAAAATCAATGCCTCCTTTTAATAATAAGGACACACGTGTAGAGTCACCTGTGCTTGAAGAAACTCCACAGCATCATCAAAAACCACAAAGTTTTGAAGATTTTGCTCGAGAATTTATAGGGGATTGGATTCCGGAAAATGAAAAGGTTCAAGAGACTAAGAAATTGGTTGAGGAACAAGTGACGAAGGAAGTCCCAAGCTATGTTGCGCCACCTGTCATTCCAGCGGATGTGCCAAAGCGCTCGTTTATCCGAGAGCAAAAAGGACGATTAGCAGCTGGGAAAGAAGAAGTGAAAGTAACTGGGACACATTCTCCTTTTCAAGTCCCGCAATCTAAAAATGCTCTCATGCAGGCTGTGGTAATGGCTGAAATATTAGGCCCTCCAAAAGCAAAAAGAAAATAACTAGCATGTCCTCCTTTTTCGATGCATATATTGCCGAAGAAGGAGGCATTTTTTTATGAAAAAATTATTTCAATTAACGCCACTACTTGAATTGTCAGAATATGAATCATTAAAAATTATTGGACCTTACCGTTTTATTCATGCAGATGCAACGACCTGTTCGTTTGCTTATGCAGATTATCATATTACTGTTACGGCTGATTTGGTGAAAATCCATGCACTAAAAGAAGAAATGCTTCATCTCTCTGTTGAAAACTTACAAGAGATTCATATGAAAATGACAAAGAATATGGGTGTGAGTTAAAATGTGGAATAATCGGCCAATCATTATACGTATAAAGCGCCATGAAAATGTTCATCCTTTTATTCAAGCATTGCACGCACAACATGTTCCTTTAAAGCGTGTCGTCTTTAGAGAACAAGAGGTTTCGTTTGAAACAACGATGCATCATTTACCTAAAATTCGTCGTATACGAAGAGGCTTTCGCTTGAAAATGGCTGTATTTTACGCCGATGAGCAGCAAGTTTTTCGAGCTCAGGTTTGGACTTTGCTTGGTCTGGCTTTAATGATTGCCATTCCAATACTTGGTGCGCAGGTGATTTGGAAGGTAGACATTGAAGCAGCAACACCAGAACTGGAGCAGCGCCTAGGTAAAACGTTTCATGATACCTTTCAAATAGAAACACCGCTTTCTAAAAAAAATTTACCGTCTAATACGGTTATTCGCCAAAAGCTGTTAGAACAGCATCGGGAGCTCTCATGGGTGCATATTGAAAAAAATGGAGGGCGAGTTGTACTAAGGCCACAGGAATCGCCTAAACAAACGAAGCAGGCAAATGAAAAATTAGCGTCGCAATTAGTAGCAACCAAAAGCGGTATTATTACTCACTTTGATATCCAAAATGGCGAGCGGAAAATTTCAGTGAATGATACAGCCTATGAGGGGGATGTTCTTGTTAGTGGCGTGATTGAAAGTGGAGCGGATTATGTTTTTGTCGGCGCAAAGGGCGAGGTTTTTGCAGATTATTGGCTTGAATGTACCTTTAAAATTCCTACAAAAATTACAATGGAAACATTGCAACAAAAGCAATGGCGCGTTTTGGTGAAAGGTATTCATCAAGAAAAGGTTGATTATGTGCAAAAAAAGGATTTACCGAATTGGCTAGACCCTTATGTTTCAATTGTAGAGGAGCAGCAAACGAAAACGATGCAGGTGGAGCTTGATGAATCGAAAATCGAGTCTTTACTTATCCCGCTTCTTCATGAAAAAGTAATACGTTCGTTACCTGCCAAATCAATCATCAAAAAAGAAAACCTTTTACAGGCAAAGTGGGGTAATGGTACAGTTGAAGGGAAAGTTCTATTTTTAGTCAATGAAAACATTGCAAGTCCAATACATGGCCTACAAGGAGAATGATTATGTCAGAACAGTTAACTGTATTACAAGTGGATAATCCAAACGAAGCGGTTATGCTACTCGGAATTTCCGATGCAAATATGAAGCTAGTTGAGGAAGCACTTAATGTTCATATCATTACCCGTGGTGAACAAATTCAACTTGCGGGTGAAGAAAGTGCTAAGGAACAGGCAACATTTCTGCTGCATGCATTATTGAAGGTCATTCGCAAAGGAATTAATATTGATCAACGTGATGTAACGACAGCTATTGAAATGACTCAAAAAGGTACCATTGAATATTTCGCAGAGCTTTATGATGAAGAAATAGCACGCACGACCAAAGGTAAACCCATTCGTGCAAAAACAATTGGTCAACGAGAATACATACAAGCAATCCGTCATAAAGACGTTGTTTTTGGTATTGGTCCAGCCGGTACTGGGAAAACGTATTTAGCGGTAGTCATGGCAACGCAGGCACTTAAAAATGGGCATGTCAAGCGTATTATTTTAACTCGTCCTGCTGTTGAAGCAGGAGAGTCTCTAGGGTTCCTGCCGGGTGATTTAAAGGAAAAGGTAGATCCTTATTTAAGACCTCTCTATGATGCCTTAAATGATATCTACGGGGCTGAACAGACGCAACGATTAATTGAGCGCGGGACCATTGAAATTGCACCATTGGCTTACATGCGTGGCCGTACACTAGATGATGCTTTTGTTATATTAGATGAAGCACAAAATACAACTCATCAACAAATGAAAATGTTCTTAACACGACTAGGCTTTGGTTCGAAAATGGTCATCACAGGTGATAAAACACAAATCGATTTGCCTAAAAATACGGAGTCTGGCTTAATCGTGGCAGAACGCACATTAAAATATGTAAAATCGATTCATTTCCAAGTGTTAGAACAAGGTGATGTCGTCCGCCACCCAATAGTAGCCAAAATCATCCAAGCCTACGAAGAACAGCAACTTTAGAATGGCAAAGCCATTCTAAAGTCTGCCCCGAAAGCGAAGCGACAGGGGCACCGTGTTTAAAAAAAGTCTGCCCCGAAAGCGAAGCGACAGGGGCACCGTGTTTAAAAAAAGTCTGCCCCATGACTGTGAATTAAGAAAATGATCAAAATATGGAAAAAAATGTGACAGCTATACGAATTTGTATAGCTGTTTTTTGCTTTCTTATACATTTTTCGAGAAAAATGTATGTTGAATTGGTATGATAGTAGGTAGATAGAGGAGGTGCCAGATGGAGAAACAACTTCGAAAATTTACTGAGCTTATCGGTTTTCGCTATTTTATTATCATCATTCTCATTTTAACAGGATGCCTACAATTTGGCTTGATGTATGGCAATGTTAAAGGAGTTACATATGATTTCAAACCTTTACAGCTAGCGCCTGAAACCGTACGATCTACTAAAACAATAGAAGATACCTACAAGACACAACAAGAGCGGGAAAAAGCCGCAAATGCAGTAGGCCCGGTCTATCAATTTTCGGAGGATGTCGCCAAGCAGCGAGCAGCGATTGTCACATCGTTATTTGATTATGTACTAGAGGTAAAAAAGGATGTGGCCAATAGCAAGGAACCAATTGCAATTGCCGATCAAGTAGGGCAGCTTCGCAAAAAATTTGAATCGCTCGATGAAGATCAAATGCCACTCATCTTTACGGATTCACAGCTAGAAGGACTATTAGTGCAAAGCGATGAGGATTTAAATAGAACAAGTATCCAATTATCCAAAACAGTAGAGGAATACTTACAAAAATCCATTCGACCTGAAAATGTCTTTGTCGCTCAAAATGACTTTGAGACGAAGATTAGAGGACAAAGAGGGTATCCCGATAAAATATTCAATACGGTTGTTTTAATTGGTCGTACAAGTATCATTGAAAATGAAACCGTTAACGAAGAGCAAACAAAAATAAGAAGAGAGCAAGCGAAGGAAAGCGTTGAGCCTACAAGAATTTTACAAGGTCAGATTATTGTGCAGGAAGGCCAGATTATTGATAAAGAGGCATTTCGACAATTAGAGCTTTTAGGGATGATTAGTAATCAAGCTTCCTTAAAACCGATTGCAGGACTCATAATTTTAACACTGCTCCAAATGGTGTTTATGTATATTTTATTCGAGCGCTGGGAGGCTAACGAACGGAAAAAACGTAATGCATTGTTGGTAACAGTGATTGTTTATAGTTTGTCCATCGTGCTAATGAAATTCATTAGTTTAGTTTCTGGCGGGTTTGATGTGACCATTGCCTTTCTTTTCCCAACAGCATTGGCTACAATGCTTGTGCGCCTGTTGGCAGATGATAAAGCCGCAGTGCTTGTTACAGTCATGACTGCTGCTTCAGCTGGCGTTATTTTTCAAGAAGGCTATTCATCCGTTATGCAAATGGAAATTACGCTTTATATCATTTTTGGAGGGTTTGCAAGTTTATTCTTTTTACGTAGTGTTGAAAAGCGCTCACATATTTTACAGGCAGTTGCGGTTATCTCCCTTGTGAATATGGCGTTTATCGCCTTTTATTTATTAATGACACAATCATCCTATGGTTTACCAGAATTAGTGTTTTACTTTGTTGCAGCCATGTTATCTGCATTGCTTTCTGGAGCGTTGACAATGGGGCTCTTACCATTCTTTGAGTCAGCATTTAGTTTATTATCGTCATTACGTTTAATTGAGCTATCGAATCCGAATCATCCATTACTAAAAAAATTACTAATGGAAGCACCAGGAACATATCATCATAGTGTAATGGTCGCAAACTTAGCTGAAGCTGCCTGCGAAGAAATAGGAGCAGATGGTTTACTAGCACGTGTAGGGTGTTACTATCATGATATCGGAAAAACGAAGAGACCCGCTTTTTTCATTGAAAATCAGATGTCAGGTATTAATCCGCACGATTCATTGCCTCCTGAAACAAGTGCAGAAATTATCATTGCCCATACAACTGACGGTGCTGACATGTTAAGACGCTATAAAATGCCTCAGGAAATTATTGATATTGCGCTGCAGCATCATGGGACAAGTCTGTTAAAGTTTTTCTTGTTTAAAGCGAAAGAACAAGGGAAATCCATTGAAGAAGCTACTTTCAGATATCCTGGTCCTAAACCGCAAACAAAGGAAGCGGCCGTAATAAGTGTGGCAGATAGTGTAGAGGCAGCAGTGCGTTCAATGAAAGAGCCAAATTCTGAGAAAATTCATAAGCTAGTAAGAGCTATCATTGACGATCGAGTACAAGATAACCAGTTTGATGAATGCGATATTTCAATAAAAGAGTTAAAATGTATAGAGAGAGTACTTTGCGAAACATTGAACGGAATTTTCCATTCACGTATTGAGTATCCTAAGGCAGATAAGTAGGAGGATCTATGATTTTAACAATTGATTTTACTGATGAAACAAATGAAGTTGCAGCACAGCATACAGAGCTTGTAGAAAAGCTTTTGCAACATGCAGCGAGTGTAGAAAGCATTGAACCAGAAACAGAGGTTTCTGTAACGTTTGTCACAAATGACACGATTCAAGATATAAACCGCGAGTATCGTGGGAAAGATCAACCAACCGATGTCATTTCCTTTGCATTGGAGGAACTAGGTGAAGGTGAAATGGCAGTAACTTTTGAAGGAATGCCCCGTGTACTAGGCGATATTATTATTTCTACAGATCGTGCAAAAGAGCAGGCCGAGGAATACAATCACTCCTTTGAAAGAGAGTTAGGTTTTTTAGCGGTCCATGGCTTCTTACATTTACTCGGTTATGACCATATGGAGCCTGAAGAGGAAAAAGTAATGTTTACAAAACAAGATGAAATATTACAAACTTTTGGTTTAGGACGAGATTAAATGAATTTGCGTAAATACTTGCGATCATTTGGCTATGCGTTTGAAGGCATTATAACTGCAAGTACAGAACAAAATTTTAAATCACATATTGTGAGTGCAGTCATTGTCATACTGGCTGGTTATTTTACAGGTTTGTCTCGAACGGAATGGTATATTGTGCTACTATTAATAGCACTTATGTTTGCATTGGAAATGATCAATACAGCTATTGAGAGGGTTGTGGATTTGGCTTCGCCGAACTTCCATCCACTCGCCAAGCAGGCAAAAGATATCGCAGCAGGTGCTGTGCTTGTATTTGCGCTATTCAGTGCTATAATCGGATTACTTATCTTCCTACCCAAATGGTTGTAATCGAAGTGAGTATCTGATATGAAAAAAGAACTGTATTATACTAACGTGAGGGAGAAATATGATAGATGACAATTGATATGCATGCATTACTAGAGGAATCTAAAAAAGCGCGTGAAAAAGCATATGTTCCATACTCAAAATTTAAAGTAGGAGCAGCTCTTTTAACGAAGGCCGGAGAAGTTATTCACGGTTGTAATATTGAAAATGCAGGCTATAGTATGACGAATTGTGCTGAACGTACAGCATTTTTTAAGGCTGTGTCAGAAGGTACTTATGAATTCGAGGCTATTGCCATTGTTGCAGATACAGAAGGCCCATGCGCACCTTGTGGAGCATGTCGTCAGGTGATGATGGAATTTTGCGCACCGACGATGCCTGTTTATTTAACGAATTTAAAAGGTGATGTTACGGTAACGTCAGTGGGCGAATTATTACCGTTTGCATTTACAACGGAGGATTTAGAGAATGCTGGAAACTAGAAGTGGCTATAAGTCAGGCTTTATCTCTATTATTGGTCGCCCGAATGTTGGCAAATCGACATTTTTGAATCGTGTCATTGGCCAGAAAATTGCGATCATGAGTGATAAACCACAAACAACACGAAATAAAGTACAAGGTGTACTGACAACAACTGATAGCCAAATGATTTTTATTGATACACCAGGTATCCATAAGCCCAAACATAAACTTGGCGATTTTATGTTGAAAGTTGCCAAAAATACATTGCGTGAAGTGGACGTGATTATGTTCATGGTTAATGCTGAGCAGAAGCTTGGCAAAGGCGATGAATTTATTCTTGAAATGTTGGCGGGAAATTCGACGCCGGTATTCCTTGTTATTAATAAAATCGATCAGATTCATCCAGATGAATTACTTGGAATTATAGAGAGCTATAAGGAACGCTATGAATTTGCTGAAATTATTCCTATTTCAGCGTTACAAGGCAATAACGTAGAAAGCTTATTGGACACATTGCCGAAGTATTTACCAGAGGGGCCTCAATATTACCCTGCAGATCAAGTGACGGACCATCCAGAGCGTTTCATCATTTCTGAGCTTATTCGTGAAAAAGTGTTACATTTAACACGCGAAGAAATTCCACATTCTATTGCGGTTGTTATTGATAAAATCCGTCGAGATGAGGAGAACAATGATAAAATTCATGTAGCAGCCACGATAATGGTTGAACGTGATTCACAAAAAGGTATTGTCATTGGTAAGCGTGGAGCCCTATTAAAAGAAGTAGGGACACGTGCACGAAAGGATATCGAAATGCTTTTAGGTTCTAAAGTCTATTTAGAACTATGGGTCAAGGTCCAAAAAGATTGGCGTAATAAATCAACACATTTACGTGATTTCGGCTTCCGAGATGATGAGTATTAACAGGCTTTGCTGACATAGGTAGGGAAACACCGTCAAAAAATAAGCTTATGGCATTGGCGGTGTGAATACCCTCCCAAATGGTGAGAGATTTCTCTATACCTAGACAAAATTGATAGTTTTTACTTTGAGCTGTCCAAAACATTTTGGAGAGCTCTATTTTCATGGACAGTTTACGGGAAAGGAGGGGGACTATGCTTCATAAATGGGAAGGAATTGTGTTAAAAGTACGCGCTTATGGTGAGTCCAATAAAATCGTTACGTTGCTCACACGAGAGGCAGGAAAGGTAGCTACTATGGCGAGAGGTGCTAAAAAGCCTTCTAGTAGATTAGCTTCGGTCACACAACCATTTACATATGGCATGTTTATGGTACAACACCATACTGGTATGGGCACATTACAGCAAGGGGAGCATTTGAATTCAATGCGCCATATTCGAGAGGATATTATGGCTACTGCCTATGCTAGCTATATTATGGAACTTGTGGAGCGAGTCGTAGAAGAAGGAAAACCAGAGCCTTTCGCCTTTGATGTTCTGCTGCAAGCACTACAAGCGATAGAGGATGGCTATGACCCTGAATCCATCACACTCTTTGCAGAATGGAAGATGCTACCCTATACAGGAGTCCAACCTATATTACATGCCTGTGCTGCATGCGGTGCTGTAGATGGGGAATTTGCTTTTTCCTTTGCACAAGGAGGTTTTTTATGTCATCGCTGTTATCAGCATGATCCCTATATTATTCGTTTAACGCCAATGCAGCTTAAGCTTATCCGTATGTTTTATACCGTTCCCATCGATCAAATTGGGAAAATAGAATTAAAAAAGGAAACGAAATATTTTATCAAAAAAATTATAACAACTATCTATGAGGAACAAACCGGAATTCGTTTTAAAACGAGAAAATTCATCGAGCAACTGGAAAGAACCCCTGAATTACAAATACGCCCTACAAACGAAGAAATGCCAGAGGAACCTTAACATTCCTCTGGCATTTTATGTGATTTAAAATTCTCCATCTGACATTAGGTTATATAGTAATGCCCATTGACCTGCGAATTTTTTAGTTTCAATATAAAGGTACTCCGTTTCTCCATTTTTACCTGTTAAATGGAGAACAGCTGAGCCTTCCGCTTTAGGTGTAATAAGAAGTTGTCCTTTAACAATTGTAGCTTTTACAGAGGCGGGTTCAAAACCTAAATCCTCTAGAGCCACACTAGCTGGTTCAAAAGACAATGCTTGTGTCGTCAAAGTTAATTCATCTGTAAAATGGTACAAATCAATATAGCGAACTAAATCAAGCGAGTATACATCAGCAGCCATCTTTTGTTGATGCTCACCATCTGAAAAGGTAACAATGAACTCTCCATTTTGCAAAATAGACAAAGTTTGATCAGTTGTATTGAAATTATATAAATTAGAAGCAAGTGCCTGCCCATTCGCATTTTGCACAGTGACCTGTGTTGGGACAAATGATAGTTTGCTCTCAGATAAATCCAGTGGTAAATTTTCTGTATAATCCCCTTCTTGTACTTGTTCAAGAGTTACCTTCAATTTGCCATTTACATTTTTAACATGTACTAAATAAAAGATATCTATAAAATCCTCTGAATCATCGGAAAATCCAGTTATCACTAATTTTCCTGTACCTTCTTTTAGAGGCTTCATCGTAATAGCTTCCGACATATCCTCATTTTCATCCCATGTGAAAATAGCCTCTGCAGGTTCGATACCACCATATACAGCCATGATATATTCTTGGTTAAATTGGCTAGCATAAACAGTTGCATTTCCAAGCATCTTTTCAGCACGAACTACAAAAGCGGCTAACTGGGAACGCTTCACATTGCTTTTTGGTCCGTAGGTTGTTGGTGATGTTCCTTTTGTTATGCCATTGTCAAACAAAGCTTGAATATAAGGCTCAAATTCAGTTCCCCTCTTTACATCCGTAAAGGGTAGCTTTGCGCTAGTTGAACTTGTCAGGCCAAAACCTTTTGCAATCATTTTTGACATTTGTTCACGTGTAATATTTTGATTTGGATAGAAATAGCCATTTGCACCATTAATAATACCCGCATTTGCCAAGGCCGCAATGGCTCCGTAGTTTTCCGATCCCGGCTTAATATCCTTGAATTGAGGGTTTTTGACATGAATCGTATCTAGCTTCAATATACCTGCTAAAATTTTAGCCGCTTGTGTTCGTGTGATTGGATTAGCTGGCTTAAATGTACCATCCATATAGCCAGAAATAATGCCACGTCCGGCTAATTCCATAATAGCCTTTCCTTCTTCTGTTGCTGGATTGACATCAGGGAAAAATGTTGCTGCATGTGCTGTTGGTGTAATGACAATCGCACTTGTTGCAAGTGCTGATGCCATTGCTAGTTGAAATAAACGCTGAGACTTCAAAAGTATTCCTCCAAATGGTAATATAAAAAATTTTATAGTATGAATGTTGCGGACCTTCCTATGTATCAGTTCAGACTTCCGGACGAATGAATGTGAAAAGGGTGGTATAGTTTTAGCTTGTTAATTATTCAATATTTAACAGCTAAAACTAACTATAATACCTTATTTATACCAAAATTTTGGAGCGGCGAATAGAGGAAATTATATCCTTTGTATTATGTAATAGGTCATGAATCGTCAAAATCCTAAACCAACAGTTCCTATTAAGCTATGTTATAAATGAATAAAATTTCAATTTTTACAAAATAAAATTTTTACATAATTTTAGTTTTTTTTATTAAATAATAAATTTATATATTTATTTTGTGAGTCTAAATATCGTGTTATTCCATTTTATTCTTTATCTAAGAATATAATATTGTGAAAATAGTCATGTGTTTTTATGCGGTTTTCAATATATAAATAGTAGAAACTAATCATTCAAGTCCCATATACTAGTTGAAAAGGTATTTTAACCTATGATATTGTAATTGGTATAGATATTCTTATTTATATTTTTTTAAAATAACTTAGTCGTTTAATCCCCTGTCGAAATAAATGTACTTAATATAGATCTGACATGCCTATGAAATAGAAAACAAGCCTCTATCAGCAAAGCGTATTTTTATACGTTTATCAGAATAACGCAGTCCTATGGAAGAAGGAGGGAGTCACATAGTGCTTAGTACATTGCGTATGTGGCAGAAAATATGCTACGAAAAGTAACCTTAAGTATTCGTGAAGTTGAAGCGAATGATATTTTAGCGGAAGATATTTTTTCGGATTATCGTTTATTGGCTAAAAAGGATTTAGTGTTAACGGAGCGAATTATTGCTTTACTTAAACTTCGAAAAGTGGATGAATTATCTGTCTATCTACCATCGGATTCGATTCGAATTGTTCATGATTTAAGTGCTCAGCGAACGAGAGAATACGAAGATTTATTTTCACCACTAATGGAGGAAAAAGACCCAATCGATGACTATAAAGAAACTGTCCATCAACTTTTTATGACAACCCTAGAGAATGTTGTCCATGAATTGCGTTATGGTCAAATACTAAAAAGCATACAAGACACTGCTTATGTTCGCGGGGTTTTTGAAAAGATTTTAGAAGAGAAACATCGCTATGAGTTACTTATGCGTTTAAAGGAATGGGATGAATATTCTTTTGTCCATTCATTTGATGTATTTGTATTAGGAACCATTTTTGCTCGTTATTTAGGTTTGACAGATATCGAAACATTAGCAAGAGGTTATTTGTTCCATGATATTGGAAAGGTCTTTATCCCCCAAGAAATTTTAAATTTAAAACGAAAACTCTCAGAAGATGAGTTTGAAATTGTTAAAACACATACAACTAAGGGCTATGAGTTACTTTTAGAAAATAACGAGGAAGAAATCGCCTATTTAGCACGAGATCATCATGAACGCTTTGCTGGGAAAGGCTATCCTAATCAGCTCTGTGCAGATGATATGAGTGAAGGGGTACAGTTGCTACAAATCATTGATGTGTATTCAGCGATGACGTCTAAGCGAGTCTATCACGATGGTTATGGAGCAACGGATGCGCTAGCTGTTTTATACAAGGACCGACATTTGTATAACGAAAAATTTATGCATAAATTTGTAGAATGTTTAGGCATCTACCCTGTCAACTCCGTTGTAATGCTTTCAGATAATCGTAGTGCACAAGTCGAGCTTGTATATGATTTATTTCCTACCTTGCCCAAAGTGAAATTATTGGATGAGCAAAAATCCATGAACCTGCCCTTGAATTATAGTGTTAGAATCGCAAAAATGATTGATTATCGTGCAAATAGCTTTGAAGAGATTTTCAACCTATTCGTGGAACAATTAATCAGGTGTGACGAGCCTAATTTAAGAATGCATTTTAGTAAATTAATTGATCATTTACACCCGAAAGAAATTGTCCTAAAAATTTTCTTACCAGCTTTTCGCATATTACGTCTGTTAACAAGAGAAATACAAACGGATATGACGAAATATAGAAATTCTATTTCTATTTTAAAGAAACTATTAGAAGAGCAATTAAACGTTTTGTATATGGACTATCAGCATGAAAAAACGACCATTCTAGTTGTGGAAACAACCCTTCGTGAAAATTTCTTCATTAAGCTTGTGCAAAGTATTCTGTATATTGATAAAATTGTACCTTTCTTCATAAATCCAGGTGATGATCAACGTATTACTCAGCTAATGGGGCATTGTGATGTTAATGTTGCTTATTTTATTGAGGATGAACAAACTGTTGAAAAGCGAGTTCGTCCGATGCGAGAAGGAGCCTTTCTATATTATTCATTAGCGGATATAGAGGAATTACTTGTTAGCTTGATTGGTATGAGCGTGAAAAAGTTTTCGTTTGAGGAAAAAATGCAAGAGCGTTTATTTTCAACCTATAAAGCATAAGAAGAGGGAGTTGCCTACAATGGCGACCCCCTCCTTATTATTTAAAACGATTAGAATTGAAGATGTTTTCCAATATATGCTTTCACTTCTGAAATTGGCATACGTTCTTGTGTCATAGAATCGCGGTGACGTACTGTTACTTGACCATCTTCTTTTGAGTCAAAATCATATGTGATACAGAATGGTGTACCGATCTCATCTTGGCGACGGTAACGTTTACCGATTGATTGTGATTCATCAAAATCAACTGGGAAGGCTTTGCGAAGTTCAGCCCAAACGTCTGTAGCTTCATCAGATAATTTTTTAGAAAGAGGTAGGACAGCAGCTTTAAATGGTGCAATTGCTGGGTGGAAACGTAAAACAGTACGTTTATCGTCACCTTCCAACTCCTCTTCATCATATGCATCGCATAGGAATGCCAATGTCACACGGTCAGCCCCTAAAGATGGTTCGATACAATATGGAATATAACGGTCATTTGAAACAGGATCAATATAAGTGAAATCTTCACCTGAATGCTCCATATGTTGTTTCAAATCATAATCTGTACGGTCAGCGATACCCCACAGCTCTCCCCAACCGAATGGGAATTTAAATTCGATATCTGTTGTCGCGTTAGAGTAGTGAGACAGTTCATCATCCTCGTGGTCACGAAGACGCATAGAATCTTCTTTCATGCCTAGATTTAATAACCAATTTTTACAGAATTCTTTCCAATAAGAGTGCCATTCAAGATCTTCGCCTGGTTTGCAGAAGAATTCAAGTTCCATTTGTTCGAATTCACGTGTACGGAAAGTAAAATTACCTGGTGTGATTTCATTTCGGAAGGATTTACCAATTTGTGCAATACCAAATGGAGTGCGTTTACGCATAGAACGTTGAACATTTTTAAAGTTTACGAAAATGCCTTGTGCTGTTTCTGGACGTAAGAAAATTTCGTTTGTAGAAGACTCCGTTACACCTTGGAATGTTTTAAACATTAGGTTGAATTGACGAATATCTGTGAAATCCGCTTTTCCGCAATCAGGGCACACTACATCGTATTTAATCATTGTTTCTTTCATTTGATCGAATGTCATACCATCAACAATGATTTCATCGCCTTTTGCTAACGCTGCGTCTTCAATGATTTTATCTGCGCGATGACGTGCCTTACATGATTTACAGTCGATCATCGGGTCATTAAAGTTTCCAACGTGACCAGAAGCGACCCAAGCTTTTGGGTTCATTAGGATGGCAGCATCGATACCAACATTGTGCTCTGATTCCTGAACGAATTTTTGCCACCAAGCTTTTTTAATATTGTTTTTTAATTCAACACCAAGTGGACCATAATCCCAAGTGTTTGCTAGACCACCGTAGATTTCTGAGCCTGGAAAGACAAAGCCTCGGTGTTTTGCTAATGATACAATTGTTTCCATTGATTTGTTAGCCATAAAATAGCCTCCTTTAAAATTTTGTTAGCGGTAAAACGCTAAAGATATTCATTCAGTGTAGACTAAATGAAAATAGCACCCGTCTCCGGGCACAATGTATGCCCAGGGACGAGTGCTAATACCCGCGGTTCCACCCTGATTGTTTTAAACAAAACGTTTAAAACCTCTTTTCAAAAAGTTAGCTCAGGGAGTGCCTTTTCTCTGTTACTATGTAGACTTTCACCATCTTCTACTCGCTCTTGAATGGAACAGATACTTTTTTCCCATCATCGCCTGTATAACGCAATTTGCTCGAATATAAAGATAGAGCAAGCGTATGTGTCAACATTGTAGCATGTAGTTCTTTGATTCGCAATCATTATTAAAAACCAGTATTTTTACTATCATGGTCGAAGATGTTGGTTTTTAACCGACTAGGACAGCAGCCTTCATAGCAAAAATCAAATAAAAAAAATGAAAGGAATTAGCCTTAATCTAAAATCCTGTACACATATCAGCTATAATTCACCACAGATTACTGCTATTTTATACAGACTGTTGTATAATTGAACTATTGCTTTAATCATACAAAGCATTATTATAACACCTTTTATATAGAATTAGTGTAATACTTTGCATACCTATCATTCTATAGTATATAATAATTGAGCATAAGTATAACACTATTAGATTTGAGGCGGTGAGTCCAATCGAACTCAATAAACGTCAGGAAAACATTTTACAAATTGTGAAAGAAAACGGTCCTATCACTGGGGAACATATTGCAGAACGTCTCAATCTGACTAGAGCGACTTTAAGACCAGATTTAGCGATCCTTACGATGGCGGGATTTTTAGATGCAAGACCACGAGTTGGTTATTTCTATTCAGGGAAAAAGGCATCCGTTACATTGATGGATAGTATTCACAATTTAAAAGTAAAGGATTTTCATTCAGGCCCTGTAGTTGTCCCAGAAACAATGACGGTTTATGATGCAATTTGCTTTATGTTTTCAGAAGATGTTGGTACACTCTTTGTCGTAGATAAGAATGAGTTTTTGACAGGCGTACTATCTCGCAAAGATTTACTGCGTACAAGTATTGGCACGCAGGATTTAAATAAAATTCCTGTACATATAATTATGACACGTATGCCTAATATTTCGTACTGTGAAAGATCAGATTCTTTGGTTGTTGCCGCGAACAAGCTCATTGAACGAGAAGTTGATTCGCTACCAGTAGTCGAACCACAAGAGGGTGGTTTGACGATTATAGGCCGTCTTACAAAAACAACGATTACACGAGCTTTCTTATCTCTTGCGCAAAATGACTAAATTTGAAGGAGAGCTGCATGAAAAGACTACGCGTATTTGTTGTATCTGACTCTGTTGGTGAAACTGGCGACCAAGTTGCGAAGGCAGTGATTAGCCAGTTTCGGCCCGGTCTAGAGAATACTGTTATCCGACGATTTCCACATATTCAATCGGAGGAGCTTATTCGTAAGATTGTTTTCCTTGCAGCACAACAACAAGCATTTATTGTTTACACACTTGTTCGTCAAGAAATGCGAAAGCTATTACGTGATTTATGTGAACAGGAAAAGATACATGCTGTCGATATAATAGGTCCTGCATTACAATCAATGGCAACCTTTATGGAAGAAAATCCATTGGAGACACCTGGGATTGTTCATATGCTTGACGATGATTATTTTAAAAAAATTGAAGCAATAGAATTTGCAGTTAAATACGATGATGGTCGAGATCCCCGTGGATTATTACAGGCCGATATCGTGTTGGTAGGCGTATCCCGAACATCTAAAACGCCCCTCTCACAATATTTAGCACATAAAAAATATAAGGTGGCGAATGTCCCTTTAGTTCCTGAAGTAGAACCACCCGAAGAGCTATTACAGTTGGACCCTAAAAAATGTTTCGGATTAATCATTTCTCCTGAGAAGTTAAATTCTATAAGGAAAGAAAGATTAATGTCTCTTGGATTAAATGATGATGCCATCTATGCACAACATAATCGTATTTTAGAAGAGATTCAACATTTTGAAAAAATTGTCGGCAAGATAGGCTGTCGAGTAATTGATGTGACTAATAAAGCTGTGGAAGAGACTGCCAATACCATCATTGAACATATTTTGACTTGTAAATAAATTGTACGAAAATAAACCACCTCGGTTCATAGAGGCGGTTTTTTTGAGTGGATTTTGAAATTAGTATAGATAAAAACTAATTTTTGTTTTATAATAATAAAATTGTGGTAAAAATATTTATAAGAGAAAAATCCTAATTTTTTGTCGAGAAATAAAGGAATTTTAAAACGAATAGCGAATTGTGTTTCTAGAACGTAATTATTAAAGATGGTGATGGATTTGGCAGGGAAGATTCCAGAGGAAGTAATTGAACAGATTCGTACACAATCGGATATCGTTGATGTTATTAGTGAATACATGCAGCTGACCAAGCGTGGGCGAAATTGGTTTGGCCTCTGTCCATTCCATGGAGAACAAACACCGTCTTTTTCTGTATCATCGGACAAGCAAATTTTTCATTGCTTTGGTTGTGGTGCAGGGGGTAATGCCATTACTTTTGTAATGGACATTGAAGGCATATCTTTTCCTGATGCAGTTGTGAAACTTGGAGAACGAGCTGGCATACATTTAGATGTTGAGCCAACTTTTCCTGGAGGAACAAAAAAGATTTCTAAAGCGGAAGAAAGGATGAAAGAAGCACACGCTTTTACAGCAGATTTTTTCCATCATCTACTGTTAAATACAGAGGATGGCGAAGAACCTTTAAATTATTTGCTAGAAAGAGGATTTACAAGGGAGCTTATAGAATCTAATAACATTGGTTGGTCTCTCCCCAGCTTTGACGCATTAACAATATTGCTTGAAAGAAAAGGTTATAACTTACAAGAAATGGCGGAAAGTGGGTTAATTATTAAGCGAGAGGGAGAAGAACGTTATTTTGATCGTTTTAGAGGAAGGATCATGTTCCCGATTCGAGATGAGAATGGTAAAATTATTGCCTTCTCAGGACGAATACTTTCATCAACGGGTGAGGAAGCGAAATATTTAAATAGCCCAGAATCACCAATATTTCAAAAAAGTGAAGTGCTCTATAACCTAGATAAAGCACGAACTTCTATCAGAAAAAATCGTCAAGTAGTATTGATGGAAGGTTTTATGGATGTATTAGCAGCTAACTCTGTAGGTGTTATGAATGCCGTAGCAACAATGGGTACTTCCCTAACAAATCAGCATATCACAAAGCTAAAGCGCTTAGTTGAGCAAGTTACGATTTGCTATGATGGTGATAATGCTGGATTTGATGCAGCGAAAAGAGCGGCACAGCTTTTGCATACGGAGCGCATGAAAGTAGATATTGCTGTGTTACCAGAAAAGTTGGACCCTGATGAATATATTCGCACGTTAGGCGGACAAGCATTTAAGGAACAAATTTTGGAAAACCCTCATGCGTATATTGCTTTTATGATGATGCATGCTAGACGAAATAAGAACTTTCAATTTGAAAATGATACGCTTCAATATATACAAGAAGTCCTTGAACAGCTCACAGGTAGATCTTCGCCAGTTGAACGAGATTTGTATATACGACAGCTATCAAATGAAACAAATATCTCGGAAGAAGCCATTTATGCCCAATTCCGAAAGCTGGAGGCTAATCAGGTACGTTCTGCAAAACCAGAAATGCCGACACAAATGCCTTCAATGCCAGTCACGCAACAACAAAAGCCTATGGATGCAGCTGAACGTGCCGAACGTTTATTACTGGCCCATATGCTTCATAATATAGATGTAGTGGACAGGGTATTACGGAGTGAGCAAAAAGAGCCATTTGTACGAGATGCTTATATGGCTGTTTTTGTTCGCTTAGTAGGATTTTATGAGGAATATGGTCATCCTGATTATCAACGCTTTATGGAGATTTTGGATGACGCTGAATTACGGAAGATTGTTATGGAAGCGGCTTTAGTCGAGCGAGATCCTGATCAAGCAGAGGCAGAGGTTGTGGACTCAATCCGTCAGCTTCAAAAATATAGAATTGAGCAAGAAATTTATCAAAAGATGCATGAGTCAAAGGAAGCGGAGAAGATGCATGAGTATGCACGTGCACTTGAAATCGCCCAACAGATTATTCATTTAAGAAAATCGTTATCGGCGATTTAACCCGATTCGGTTGTTTAGAAGGAGGAAGGTTTATGGCGGACAAGTCAGAACGTTCAAAAGAGATAGAAGTAGAAATTACATTAGATGATGCAAAAAAATTCCTACAAGAAAAGGCAAAAACAGAGGGTGAAATTTCTATGAAAGAAATTTCAGAGAAACTAACACCTTATGAATTGGAAAACGAAGAAATTTTCCATTTTGCTGAGGATCTTGAAAAGCATAAAGACATTCAAATTATTGGAAAAGAAGAATTTGAAGAAGAAAGTCTAATGAAAGAAGAAGCAAACGAAGAGACTTTCGACTTAAATGATTTGAGTGTACCACCGGGTGTTAAAATCAATGACCCTGTACGGATGTATTTAAAAGAAATCGGTCGAGTTGATTTACTATCTGCAGAGCAAGAAATCAAACTTGCTGAGCGTATTGAACAAGGTGATGAAGAAGCACGTAAACGTCTTGCAGAAGCAAACTTACGTCTGGTAGTATCTATCGCTAAACGTTATGTAGGTCGTGGAATGCTATTCCTTGATTTAATTCAAGAAGGGAATATGGGGCTGATTAAGGCCGTTGAAAAATTTGATTACCGCAAAGGTTTTAAATTCTCTACTTACGCTACATGGTGGATTCGTCAGGCTATTACGCGTGCGATTGCAGACCAAGCACGTACCATTCGTATTCCGGTTCATATGGTCGAAACCATTAATAAATTAATCCGTGTACAACGTCAACTTTTACAAGATCTTGGCCGTGAACCTTCGCCAGAAGAAATTGGTGAAGAAATGGATCTAACACCAGAAAAAGTACGCGAAATTTTAAAAATTGCTCAAGAACCAGTATCTCTTGAAACACCGATAGGAGAAGAAGATGATTCTCATTTAGGAGACTTTATTGAGGATTCTGAAGCACAATCTCCATCTGACCATGCAGCATATGAATTGTTAAAAGAACAGCTAGAAGATGTCCTAGATACTTTAACAGACCGTGAAGAAAACGTACTTCGTTTACGTTTTGGTTTAGATGATGGTCGTACACGAACTTTAGAAGAGGTAGGTAAGGTTTTTGGCGTAACACGTGAACGTATTCGTCAAATTGAAGCGAAAGCTTTAAGAAAATTACGCCACCCTTCTCGTAGTAAACGTCTAAAAGACTTCTTAGAATAATTTAAATAGATGGAGCTATCCAACTAGTGTAAAAATACCTAGTTGGATAGCTCCTTTTTTATACCATTGAAAAGGTAATTAGCCTCGATATTCCGCAAACTTGTTTTCGCTAATAATAGATAATTAGAATGAAGGAAATGAGAGATTTGCTACTTTATACAGATGTATTTCCCAAAAGTGTGAGATAAAATTGTAATACAACCATTATTAAGCAATGTTTGGAGCTAACATTATGACGAATCCCCGGAAAAAAATTATTCTCAATGAAATTCTGTTTTGGAAGCAAAATAAACTATTACCAGAGCACTATTGTGACTTCTTAGCAGCTCTTTATACAGAGGGGGCTGATATAGAGGAGTTAGAACCTGTGCAAGATCCTAAACAAGCGATTTTACCATCTGAAAAAAGAAAAATGATACTTCTGATAGCAAGTCTATGTATCGCCATAATAGCTGTTTTGGCAATCTATTTTACAATAAAATCATTCACATTGATTTTAACCGTTGTCATAGGTATTAGTGCATGTATATTATTTATCGTTGCGTTTCAAATGGCGCAAAAGAAACATCTACTAGCTCCTATATATCATTTACTTGCCGCTATCCTATTATTTAGTATGTCTATACGTTTGTGTACTACATATTTTAGTGGAGATAATATCGTTTTATTTTGCTTGATTGCCGCCAACTGTCTTATTTGGCTTTGGTCAGGTATTAAAATGAAGCTCCTTTATTTCACGGTCTCCGGTGTTTTAGGATTACTAGCACTGATTGGCTACTATATCATAAATTTATAGTAATTTTTTGCACTTATAAATGATTGACATTTGCACACTACTTCCATGGTGTGCAGATTTTTTTATTTTTTTAGTATATGAATGTATGCAACGGGTATGATAACAGTATGAAAAAAAAGCTATGAAATTGACCAAAATTTGGTGTTTGCAAGACATATTTTATCCAATAGATACAGAAATGTCGAATTTGTTACAAACAAAGGAAAACTTAGCGAATAGGGCTTTTCGTTTCTTTGTTAATGAAGTACAATATTAGATGTTGACTGATTCTATATTATAATAGAAGTAGACTTAAAATGAGGAGGGGAAACTTATGAAAAACAATCCAGTCGTTCCTTACATCTTAATTCTGGCATTTGGTATTGGTCTTATTTTCTTCATGTCTTTACAAGGTGCAGATAACAAGAAAGAAATTGCTGCTGAACAAGAGGGCGGTGGCGAAACTACTGAAACTACAGACGCAAATGCTGACGGTGCAGCACTAGTACAATCTTGTATCGGTTGTCACGGTGGTGATTTAACTGGTAGTATGGGTCCAAACCTACATGGCTTAGATGAAGCCCGTATCGTTGAGGTTTTAACAAAGGGTATCGAAGGTACTCCGATGCAACCAAACATGAAAACTGAAGCAGAAGCAAAAGCTATTGCTGAATACATTTCTACTTTAGAATAGTATGACTGACAAGTAGCTGTACTGAAATAGTACAGCTACTTTTTAAATGCAAAAAATCATGAAATGGGGTTGTCCACATGAGTATTGTGAGACAACTCCATTTGTTTTTTTTCACGACATCCTCCATACTAGTAATGGACTCTATTTAAGGTAGGCGGTATAAAATGAACGCACAAAAACTTTCGAAACGATTAGAAACTGTAGCAAAATTTGTTCCCACAGGAGCGGTAGTAGCGGATATAGGTAGTGACCATGCCTATCTACCCTGCTATTTAATTCATCAAGGAGTAGCTTCTTCAGCGATAGCTGGGGAGGTAGTAGCTGGGCCCTATGAATCCGCAGTGGGACAAGTACAAAAAGAAGGATTACACCATGAAATTACGGTACGTCTCGCAGATGGATTAGCCGCAATAGAATTAACTGACCATGTGGATACAGTAACGATTGCAGGAATGGGCGGTCCCTTAATTGTCTCTATTTTAGAGAAGCATCCTGAAAAGCTGCAAGGTGTTACACGTCTTATTTTACAACCGAATATTCATGCCAAGGTGATCCGTGAATGGGCTTTAGCACATAATTGGGCTATTCTCGATGAAGAGATTTTAGAGGAAGATGATAAAATCTATGAAATTCTTGTGTTGCAAAGGGCACAAATGGAGCTTTCGACAGCAGAGATTTTATTTGGTCCAAAACTAAGCACACGTAAAGCACCAGCGTTTGTAAAAAAATGGACGCGTGAAAAAGAAAATTGGCAACGTGTATTACTATCCATAAAAGATGCAGAACAAACACCTGAAATTGAAGAAAAACGTGCAGAGTTATTGGCTCTTATTCAATTAGTAGAAGGAGTTTTGTAAATGAAGACGGTAAACGGTCAAGAAATTATTCAAGTGTTCGAATCATGGTCACCTAAAAAACTGGCTTGCATGGAGAATGATCCTATTGGTTTAGCGATTGGTACACTCAATAAACCTGTTAGCAAAGTATTAGTCACTTTAGATGTCAATGAAGCTGTTGCGAATGAGGCCATTGAAAAAGGATGTGAGCTAATCATTGCTCATCATCCTCCTATTTTTAGACGTCTCGCAAATATTCGTACAGACCATCCAGCAGGGCGATTATATGAAAAGCTTATAAAACATGATATCGCTGTTTATGCGGCGCATACAAATTTAGATGTAGCTGAAGGTGGAGTCAATGATTTACTTGCAGATGCCCTTCAGCTACAGGACCGTACGATACTAGAAGAAACTTACTCAGAACATCTTTTAAAGCTTGCTGTTTTTATCCCGTCTGCAAATGCTGAGGATTTACGCGAGACGCTAGCAAAAGCTGGAGCAGGGCGCATTGGAGAATATGAAGCATGTAGTTATACAACTGCCGGAGAAGGACGTTTCCGGGCGTTAGCAGGTGCAAATCCATTCGTTGGCACTATTGGTGAATTACATGTTGAAGAGGAAGTTAAGGTAGAAGTCGTATTTCCTGAATCCATCAAAAACCGAGTTTTAAAGGCCATGCTTATTAGCCATCCTTATGAAGAGCCAGCCTATGATGTAATTCGACTTGATCAGCAAACGAATAGTATGGGATTAGGGCGTGTAGGTTACTTATCTAAGGAAATGACCTTACATCAATTCGCAGAGTACGTGAAGCAGCAGCTACAGGTTCCAGCGGTTCGTGTCGTAGGTGATTTACAGTCAAAGATTAAGAAGATTGCACTGGTTGGTGGAGATGGTAATAAATATATTTATGCAGCAAAACGTGCAGGGGCAGATGTTTTTTTAACGGGAGATATGTACTTCCATACAGCACAGGATGCCCAAGCAATAGATCTGCAAATTGTCGATCCAGGTCATCATGTCGAAAAAGTGATGATTGCAGGAGTAGCGGAAAAAATGACGAAGCTATGTGCGGATAAAAAATATGAGGTTGAATTTGTACAATCAACAATCAATACAGAACCATTTTTATTTGTGTAAGCGAGGGGAATAGATGTGACTAATGAAAGACCTGCTGGCAATAAGGCTGGTAAACTGTGGATTATAATCGGTTTATTTATCGCTGTTTTTGGTATAGGCATGACGATTATGACGAATATGATGAATGAAAAGAAAATGGATGCCATGACCGAACAATGTGAAGATGATGGCGGTCAAGCCATTATATCAAAAGAAAAAAACTTCCTTTCCACGAGTTATTCATTTGAATGTAAACAATAATAAAAGGTTGAACATTACTAGGGACTGAACCTCATAAGTAAGACAGTCTCAAAAAAGCATCACTCAACCAGTTTCCGATCATTAATTGGAGACTGGTTGTTTAATTTCAATTGAATTTGAGTATTGTTATAATCTCTTACGGTTTGAACTACAATGCGTTGTAGTTCGAGTTAATCTGTCGAGATAAAACGTTTCTGCTTTGAGTGTCGCATCAAACGATTCAATGGGGGGATTATCAGCGGGCGTTCCTTTACAGGACATGCTTATGGTAATGCCCTTTGCTTGGATTGCTTGTTGGTACGCTGCTGAAGTATAAACCGACCCCTGATAGCTGTGTAAAGATAACCTTGCTAACCCGAAGGGGGTCAGTTCACTAGGTAGTGTTCAGCCTTTTTGTATGCAAAGAATAGATAGAAAATGATAAGATGAGCATGAAATCAATTAGTAGAAATGGAGAGATAGGCCTTGTTTATTCGTTTATCTAAAGAGCAGCAAGAAATGATTCTAGCTGATATTCAGCGATTTTTCTATACTCATCGTGATGAAGATATTACTGAATTTGAAGCAGAACGTGTGTTAGATTTTATCAAGGAAAATATCGCCCCATATATTTATAACGCAGCAGTATCTGACGCAAAATATGTAGTGGAAAGACAATTTACCTCCATAGAAGAAGAATTAGAGGCACTGGAGCAGCCCATTAAATTAAAGTAAGCTAGTAAAAAAAGCCTCAAATTTTAATAATTGACAGAAAATAAAGAAATATGGTAATTTAATTTTGAATTAAAGATTATTTGATTCAAAATATTACTAGCGACTACAACATAAAGGTCATGAATAATACTGTATGTACCTGACCAAAATGGTTACGAGTGTTGTTTGGCGTACAGGGAATGACGATGATTCACACAAAATGAATGGGAAAACGAGGAGGATCATATGTTAAAAATCGGTATTATTTTAGGAAGTACGCGAGAAGGTCGTGTTAGCCCACAAGTTGGAGCGTGGGTAAAGGAAGTTGCTGAAAAACGTCGTGATGCGGAATATGAAATAATTGATATCGCTGATTTTAAATTACCGTTTCTTGGTGAGCCGGGAGGAGATACTTCTGGAGTAGCTATATGGTCAGAGAAAGTAGCCGCATGTGACGGCTTTGTCTTTATTGTGGCTGAGTATAACCATTCAATCACAGGTGCACTAAAAAATGCATTAGACTTTTTACGAGTAGAATGGAACAATAAAGCCGCAGGTATCGTTTCCTATGGTTCAGTTGGAGGAGCACGTGCTGCGGAGCATTTACGAGGGATTCTAGGAGAATTACTAGTTGCCGATGTGCGAGTTCATCCTGCTTTATCTTTATTTACTGATTTTGAAAACGGCTCGGTCTTTAAGCCAAAAGAGGTGCAGGCAGATTCCGTCCATCAAATGTTAGATCAGCTAATTCCTTGGTCAACAGCTTTAAAAACAATTCGTTCTTAATTTTAAGGCAATATGCACTTTGTATGTGCATATTGTTTTTTATAAAATGTAAGCTTATCAGTAAAAAATCAACAGACTAAATTTCTCCATTAATTGTCCTTTTACATTAGTAAGAGAACAGTTGATGGATTTTTTATTTAAAGAAAATTTTAAATATTCTTTTAATTTAAAAAATTATATGATACTATTAAAAAAAATACACTAATACTTCAAATAAATATAGTGTAGTCAAAAAAAGAGGTGGCAATTTGTCAGAAATTCATCAAACCATAAAAAAAACAAGAATTGATCAAGGCATGACATTAAAGAATTTAAGTGAAAAAACAAACTTATCGATTAGTTTTCTTTCGCAAATAGAAAGGGGGTCATCTTCACTGGCTATTACATCTCTAAAAAAAATAGCTGATGCATTTGGAGTTCCAATCACCTACTTTTTCGAGTCTGATTCAAATAATACGTATGTTGTAAAAGAAACTGATCGCAAACCATTTAAATTAGAAGCATCCTCAATAGAATATACACGACTTAATGGACTTTTTAGTGGAAGAAATCTAGAACCGTTGCTTGTGAAGCTGGCCCCAGGTCAAATAGATAAAAACCAAGAATCGAGTCATCCAGGGGAAGAGTTTTATTACGTATTAAAGGGTGCTGTCCTATTTAAGGTTGATGGGCAAGAATATTTTCTTAGAGAAGGTGAAACAATTCATTATCCTTCTGAAGTTCCACATTCATGGGAAAATCCTCTGAATGAAGAAAGTATTGTTTTAAGTGTGTTAACGCCAGTGATTTTCTAAAAAAAGTGGAAGGTTGGGTGGATGAAATGAGAGTAGCAACAGATATTGGGGGTACATTCACAGATTTAGTATATGTTGATGAACATGGAAACTTCGGCTATGAAAAAAGTAATACAACTCCTCCAAATTTTGAACAAGGAGTCATTGATGTTATTAAGAAAAGTGGAGTGGACCAACAGCATTTAGAAATGTTTATCCATGGCACAACAGTTATTATCAATGCTTTAACTGAGCGCAAAGGAGCAAAAACGGGTCTAATTACAACTAAGGGGTTTAGGGATGTGTTGGAAATTGCCCGTGGAAATCGACCTGATTTATTTAATGTTAAATATCAAAAACCACAGCCATTTGTAGAACGATATTTACGCAGAGAAGTAACTGAAAGACTTAATTATAAGGGACAAGTATTAGCAGCTCTAGAAATTAATGAACTAGAAGAAATAGTTGAATATTTTAAGAAGGAAAAGGTTGAGGCCATTGCAATCTCTTTTTTACACTCCTATGTTAATAACGAGCATGAAAAAGCAGCTGTAGAAAAAATAAAGGAATTGTGGCCAGAAGTTCAGGTAACCGCTTCCAGTGAAATTACACAAGAGTGGCGTGAATATGAACGCACTAATACAGCAGTTTTAAATGCTTATGTACAACCAACTGCAACAACTTATATTGATAGACTTGAACAAAAATTACAAGATACTATTGTTATAGAGCAAAGTTATATTATGCAGTCAAATGGTGGTACAACTAAATTTGATAATGCGAAGCGTTTACCAATTAATATGGTAGAATCAGGTCCAGTTGCTGGTATTTTAGGTGCAGCGGTACTCGGTGAATTACTAGGAGAACAAAATATTATTGCTTTCGACATTGGTGGAACAACAGCAAAATGTTCATTGATTGAAAATGGCGAAGTAAAAGTTTCTACAGATTATTATATCGAAAAAGATACTCGACGTGCAGGTTATCCAATTAAAACACCAGTTGTTGATATTGTTGAGATTGGTAACGGTGGAGGTTCCATTGCATGGATTGATGGTGCAGGTTCATTAAAAGTAGGGCCTCAGTCAGCGGGTGCTCGACCAGGTCCAGTTGCATATGGCCAAGGTGGAACAGAGCCGACTACAACGGATGCAAATTTATTAACTGGTAGATTATCACCAAAGAACTTTGATTATGAGGTGAATTTAAATAATGTAAAAAATGCAGTTGAAGAAAAAATTGGGAAACATTTTCATATGTCTGCTGAAGAAGCTGCACTGGGAATTATTCGTATTGCAAATTCCAATATGTTAAATACTCTAAAGTTGATTTCTATTCGTAAAGGTCATAACCCTCAAGACTTTACCATGATTGCATTTGGTGGTGGAGGTTCCATGCATGCACCTGCTTTAGCTTTGGAATTAGGTGTTAAAAAGGTTATTATTCCAATTGCTTCACCAGTGTTTTCCGCATGGGGGATGCTCATGACAGATTTACGTCATGATTATATTCAAACATACATTAAACGTATGAATGATCTTGATTTAACAAAAATGAATTCAATATGGGTAAATATTGAACGTCAGGCATTCCAACACTTCCAGGAAGAAGGCATGGATCAAGGTAATGTATTTTTCCAACGCTATGCAGATATGCGTTATCTAGGCCAGGAGCATACTGTAAAGGTACCTGTAGAGGGCGGTGAATGGAATCAACGAGTGTTAGAAAAAGCAATTGCAGATTTTAATTTATTACATGAAAAGAATTTTACATTTAAACTACCAGAAGCGGAGACAGAAATCGTTAATATTCATGTGACGGCCTTTGGGAAGGTTGGTAAACCTAAATTAAAAACGATTGAGCGTCAAACTAACTTACAAGATGCATTAATAGAACAACGCAATGTTTATTTTGAAAATGATGGCTGGGTTAAAACAAATATATATGATCGTGAACTTTTACCTATTGAAATGAAGATAAATGGTCCTGCTATTGTGGAAGAAAGAGCTGCAGCTACCGTCATTTATTATAATCAATCACTCTATATAGATGTTTATGGAAATATTGTCATTGAGAAGGAGGAAGCGTAATGACTGCAATTAATCCACATATTGATCCATTTACTTTAGAAATTGTGAAAGATGCGCTGCTATCTGCAGGAGATGAAATGTTTGTAGCTTTAGCACGAACTTCAATGAGTCCCATTATTTATGAAGTGCTGGATTATGCGAGTGGCTTAACAGATTCAGAAGGTAATTTATTAACTCAGGGTAATGGTGTGACAGGTTTTATCGGCATGCTTACATTTATGGTAAAAGAAACATTAAAAAAATATCCAGGAGATAAATAAAAAGAAGGAGATATCATTATAATTAATGACCCTTATCAAGGGGGTGGTTCACACCTTTCAGATGTTGGACTCGTAATGCCAATTTTTTATAAAGGTCAATTAATTGCTTTTTCAGCTAATAAAGCTCATTGGACAGAAGTTGGAGGGAAGGATCCAGGTTCATTTACTAATGATTCTGTTGATATATTTCAAGAAGGGCTACAGTTTTCATGTATCAAACTTTATGACGAAGGTAAATTGAATGAAGCAATTGTTGAAATAATACGTTCAAATGTGCGGTTCCCAGATTTATCTTTAGGAGATATGTTTGCACAAGTTGCAGCTCTTCGAACAGGAGAAAAACGAGTAAGGGAACTGTGTGATAAATACACATTAGCTACAATATTGGCAGCAATTGAATATCATTTAGATCATGGAGAAGCAATGGCCAAGCAGGAGCTTGCAAGCTTACCTAAAGGAGAATTTTACGCTGAAGATTTTATTGATACAGATGGGATTGGTAACGGACCATTTCCAATAAAAGTGAAAGTGACAATATCAGACGATGAATTTATTTGTGATTTTAGAGGAAGTTCTCCTCAAGTACCTGGACCAATGAATTGTTCCTATACAGGTTTAGCATCAGCTGTACGTGCAATTTTCTTAGCTATTACAAATCCAGCGCAGGATGTAAATGATGGTGTGTTTAGACCATTAAAAATAATTGTTGATCCTCAATCAATTATGTCCGCGGAAAGACCAGTACCTGTGTCCAATTATTTTGAGACCTTGCTTGGTAGCTTGGATTTAGTATGGAAAGCTTTGGCACCGCATATACCGAGTCGATTAACTGCTGGTCAATTTTTATCCGTTTGTGCTGTAACGTTAAGTGGTACACATCATGATACAGGAGAGCCTTTTTTAATTGTTGAACCATCTGTAGGTGGATGGGGTGGTGGAAACGATGCTGATGGAGCCTCTGGTCAATTCTGTTTTTCGGATGGGGAAACGTATAATGTGCCAATTGAGGTAGCAGAAACTCGCTACGGTGTGTTAATTGATGAATATTGTTTAAGAGAAGATAGAAATGGAGCAGGCGCAGGAGAATACATTGGCGGTAAAGGAGTAATCAGATCCTATAGAGCCATGACGGATAATCAAGCAGTAACTGTGACCTTTGGTAGGAATAAATTTTTACCATGGGGGATTGACAATGGACATGAAGGCTCGCCGAATGAATTTTATGTAAAAAAAGCGAATGGCCAGGTGGATGGACCGTTCGGTGTCTATCCAAGGTATAAACTAAATAAAAATGATGTGGTTCAATTAATGACTGGTACGGGTGGAGGCTATGGAAATCCACTTAAACGTACAGCGGAACAGGTAGCGCATGATGTGAAAAATGGCTATTTTTCAAAAAAAGAAGCAGAAACTATTTTTCATGTTCTTGTAGATGAGTCAGACTACAGTTTTGAAGAAATGCCAGAAAGAAATCACGTGGTAAAGGGAGAATAACCTATGATTATTAAAGAAGTGTCACAGAGAGATATTGTTCAACAGAACCTATTTCAAGACAAATACAACAATAGCCAAATAAAATTTGGCTTTGTCAAAATAAAACCAGGGGAGCGATTACCACTAGAAGGGACAACCTCTCATTTAGAAAATGAGTACTCCTTTATTGTAAAAGGTACTTTAACAGGTGAATCGGGTGGGGAAAATTACCGAATTTCACAAGGGGAAGCTTCCTATATTCCTGCTGGAGAACCTCATTGGTGTAAAAATGATAGTGATGAAATGGTTGAACTGATCTATGCGTTATTAGATATAAGATAAAGAGATTTAATAGGAAACAAGCTATGAATGAACACATACAGTAAGGGAGGTTAGGTAAATGAAAAATGAAGTCAACACAGAAAAAACATCTATGCTTGGGAAAGATCCTGCATTAACACCAATACCAGAGAATGATCGCCAACATTGGATTACACCAACGATGATATTTGGAGGGCTTGAATTTACGATTCCTGTTTTAATGGTTGGAGCAAGTTTATCAGCTAGTTTCGGATTAGGTAAGGTATTTTTAATTTTGATTATTGCTTTATTTGTTTTTCAATGGCTTGGTAATGCATTACAAGGATATATCGGAGCTAAAACCGGACTACCTTCTTCAGTAATTGCTAAAACAAGCTTTGGAACAGTTCAAGCTAAGTTAATAGTTGGATTGACAATCTTTATTGTTTCACTTGGCTGGTGGGCATTACAAACGGCTGTTGCTGGGAATGCCATTGCTGCCATGTTTGGGATTGATTATAAACACGACTGGCTAGCTTGGGCAATAGTTACGACAGTGGCAGGTCTTCTTTTTGCTGCACCTTCAATTATTGGCTATGGTTCAATGAAGTGGACAGATTATTTAGCAGTACCGTCGGGTTTATTGTTAATTGTTGGTGGTATTTATTTAGCATTAAAAAATACAGGCTGGCAGACTATCACATCTTGGAGTCCTGAACCATCGATGACCATAATGGCAGCTATTAGTCTTGTAATTGGTGTCAATGTGTCACAATGGGTAATTGCTTCTGACTACACCCGTTATGCAAAGCCGACTTGGAAAGACAATTTTATTATTCCAAGTGGGATAGTTTTAATTGGATTCCCTCTATTTATTGTAGGAGCTATCATGTCTGTGGGTGTGGGAGAGCCAGATATCGTAAATGTTATGATGAATTTAGGTTTTCCAGTTTGGGGTTTCCTCATCTTATGGTTAGCTACTTGGACATCTCAATTGGTTAACAATTACAGTATGGGATTAGCGTTAGCCAATGTTTTAAATGTGACATCAGGTAAGGGTCGTGCGTTACTCACATTTATTGGTACGATAATTGCCATAATCATTGCTTTAATGGGCATTCTAGATTACTTTACAGACTTCCTGTATTTAACGGCTTTGCTTTATCCAGCAATAGCAGGTGTTATGTTTGCAGACTTCTTTTTCATCCGTAAAAAACAATGGGTTGAAATAAAAGGATGGAATTGGATGGCTACGATTGCAGTTGTTGCAGCTGTTATGATTGGGTACTATTTTCAATATGTAAATCCAATGGGCTTACCTTCAGTACTATCTTTATTTGTTTCGATCGTGGTTTATTTAATCGCAATGAAAGTAAAGAAACAAGTGGCCCCAGATCAATTTACAGGAAACAATCTTACAAATTAGATATACGTTTAAAGCTATTGGTTGAAGTTTTTCCTTGAGTAATTATTACCTTAACATCAAATACATGGATTATAAGACAGCCGCTTTCAGCTATATTCACAGCATGGAAGCGGTTGTTTTTGTTTGGATCATTCCTATTAATGTTCGATTTCTTCGATAACCTTTTCTTTCAAATCTGCATCCATAGAGGATAGCTTGACCGTATTTGAGAGACGTTCCTTTAATTCCTTATCCGTCATAATGCCACGTTCTTTTAAAATTTGTACGAGTAGATTCAAGGTCATAATATTTTTAATTTCCGCTGCTTTTGCATCCATATAAAACCCTCCAAAAATATAGAATTACTACCCCTTTAGTGTACTCCTATTTTAGAATCATGACACAGAAAGGACAAAACATAGCAAATTTATTTCGTGTTCCGGAATATGTGAGAGAAATTTAGCAATACCAGAAATGGTCCATAGCATAGTAACTATAAAACAGTGATAGAAAACGGTGAATATTGTATTTGCAGAGTTCATACCTTCCTAACAGGGGGGATTTCATGTGAAACGGATTGGAGTCGTTACAGGATTAATGCTGGTCATTATCGCGATCATCATCCTGTTTAATAAATATGTAGATGGCAAGCCTGTGGAAGCGAATATCGAGAAAGGTCCAATTATTACGAAAGAAGAGCTGAGTTTATCACTATTGAAAGATAAGCTCCTTGAAAAATACGTTGGTATTGATGTTAAAACAACTGCGGACAAGGAATTGGTCATCCAAATTGTAGGAGGAGAAGAGTATGTACAGTCGGTTAAAAAAGACATGGAGGCTATTGCTAAAAGCGCTTTAAAAACTTCGGCATTAAAGGATTATTCCATTGTTTTTGAAAGATGGGAATTTACTACTTTGCTCGATGGTAATAAAACGATAGGCAATGATATTAATCTATTAATCGAAGATTTAATTAAAGGGTTACAGGCATTTGATGTATATGAATACTTAATACTAGAGAATCGTACAACCATTACGATTCAAACAACTATAAATGGTGACAATGAGGAGGCACTTCAATTAGCGACTAAGATGGAAGGGGCAGTAAAAAAGATTGTCCAAACAAATGTGAATCAAAGTGATTCCTATATCATTCATATACTAAATGAGGAACGAGAAAAAATTAATTGAAAAGCATCGAGACTATAATCTAGATGCCTTCCTTTTTGCTAGGTAATTTATTTATGGGAATCTACATTAATTATTCATGGCAAATAGAGCTTGATAGAGTGTTGCCAGTAGTGCAACAAAGTGCATGTCGTCAGCTTGGAAAAGTTTAAACATAAGTCCCGTCCGTATGAGCTCAGTCTCTATTGGGCTTGCACTCGCAATTTTCACATCATTACAATATAAATAGGCGGTAGAAGTAAAATCCTTCTCAAAACGAAATGCCAAGTTGTCCATTGTAAAGGTGTAAGAGGATTCTAATAATTGAACTGTTTTTCGGACAATCGGTATGATGCTACCATCAGGCATAACGAGCTGATGACTAACCCCTTTTGTTAATAGAGTAGATTGTACTTGAAAAAGCGGGGCACCTAGAGTTGTACGTGTTTCATAACGATAGGGTAAAGTTTGCTGTGTCGCGACTAATAATACGGCGTTTAAAACTTTTCCAGTAGAAGAACGTTCTACTTTTTGAAGCATACACACTGTTTCGTTGTGTTCATTCATAATTGGAATAGCGGAAAAGCTTTTAAAGCCCTTTGGATAGGTAAGTGTAAATGTTGCCATAAAGAACCTCCATTCATTATATATACGAGTAGGTCATCCAGGAGGTTTCACAAAATGACAGAAGGGGAAGTTTTGAACTATCGATTTCAAACAATTACACAAGAACAAGCGAAGATATTGCCTATAACTGGCATTATAATGGCGACTATTCTTTCTATGATATGAAGGCTGATCAGGAGGATTTACAAGCATTTCTCAATACGAATATAAGAGGGAATTCTATTTTTGCTGTCACAACAAAACACGAATTAGTTGCTTATTTTAGCATGATGACCATACCTATATGCAAGGAAATGGTGGTGTCTATGAATTTCTAAAAATGGACTATATAAAAGGCTACTAAAGAGAGACAAGTATCTCGCTTTCAGTAGCCTTTTTAACTATTTAAGATTGCGCGATTTGACCTGAGAGAGCCCGCTTTTCCTGCTCTGTGTCAAATTCCTTCTCCATTTTTGAAACGACCACTGTCGCCACACCATTACCAATTAGATTGGTAACAGCTCGGGCTTCGGACATGAATCGGTCAACCCCGATTAATAATGCAATCCCTTCTACGGGAATCATCGGGAATGCCGCTAATGTAGCAGCAAGTGTGATAAACCCAGAGCCGGTTACGCCAGCAGCCCCTTTAGATGTAAGCATTAGAATGGCTAGTAATGTGATTTGATGCCAAATATCTAAATCAACCCCGTAAGCTTGGGCAATAAATATAGCTGCCATCGATAAGTATATGGATGTTCCATCTAAGTTAAACGAATAACCTGTTGGTATAACTAGTCCCACAACTTGTTTAGAACAGCCGTAGTTTTCTAATTTACGCATCATGGAAGGCAATGCTGATTCAGAAGAAGATGTACCAATCACGATGAAAATTTCATCTTTAATGTATTTAATAAATTTAAAAATACTAAATCCAAAGTAGCGTGTAATGGCCCCTATAATAACAACGATAAAAATAAACATTGTGATATAGACGGATAGCATTAAAAATCCTAAGTTGCCAAGAGATTTAAGTCCAAAGTTTCCGATTGTATAACTCATGGCACCAAATGCGCCAATAGGAGAAACTTTCATGACCATATTAACGATTTTAAAGAAGATATCCGCAACTTGCTCAAAAAATTTAATAACTGGTTTAGCTGGTTCTCCAATCGCTGCTGCTGCTAAACCAAATAATACGGCTGAGAATAAGACAGGTAATAATTCACCATTTGCGAGAGCACCCACAACATTATCAGGGATAATTTGCATAATAAATGCACCCAGACCGTGCTCTGCCGCCGCCGCGTCTGTATATTGAGAGACATCTGCTCCATTGGCAGCTTCCGTATTAAAACCTTTACCTGGTTTTACAATATTGACAACTATAAGTCCAATCGCTAAGGCAAATGTGGAAACAATTTCAAAATAGATTAAGGCTTTTCCCCCAATTTTCCCTACCTTTTTGACATCTCCCATACTACCAATTCCAATTACAACTGTTAAGAAGATAATTGGTGCTATTAACATTTTAATAAGTTTAATAAATATATCCGCTAATATTTTTAGCTTTGCTCCAAATTCTGGGAACGTAGCACCTACTATAATTCCTAGTACAATAGCAATCAATACTTGTACTGTTAAGTTTTTGAAATTTATACGCATATAATTCTCCCCCTACAACATCTATGAAGATTGTGTGAACGCTTTCATGTCGTTATCATAGCTGAAATTTTCCGACAATAGTTTTTATGACCGTAATGTTTCTATTGTTCATTTTGTTCATTTTTCAATGATAGGGATGGTAAATGCAGTAATAGCAATGGTTTTAAGCTGTTTTATAGTAGTTTTGATTTTTCGGAATCTATTATAATACAAAAGAAAAGATCCCTACGAAAAGTAAGGATCTATCATTAATGAACAAAAGTATTAGGGTGCAACAATTTTTTCAATCTCCGTCAAAATGGAATCATTTTGTAGTTGAGCCCTATAAAAATCATAGACAGGGGCGAGTTGCTCCTTAAAGCGCTGTCTTTCCTTGAGACTCATTGTAGAAACATCAAAATCATCTTGCTGTTTGAGCTTTAACATATCTTGTTCATTCATACGGGCAGCCTGTTCAAACTGCCAATCTGTTGTTTCCTTCATAGCCTCCACTAATTGATGTTGAATTTTCACGGGTAAGGAATCCCAAAAGTTTTCATTCATTAATACCGCATATCCTAAAATACCATGCTGTGTGATGGTCATATGTTTTTGAACCTTGTAGAAGCCTTTTGAATAAATATTTGACGCTGTATTTTCCTGTGCATCAATGGCATGTTTCTCTAGGTCTGTATAAACCTCACTAAAGGAAATCGGGATAGGTGTTGCTTTCAATACTTCAAATTGCTTTTCCAATGTTTTGCTAGGCATTGTGCGGATGCGTAAACCCTGTAAATCTTCAAATGTATGAATGGGGTGATCAACAGAGGTTAGATGTTTAAAGCCGTTGTACCAAAAGCCGAGTCCTTTAATATGAATAGCTTCTAGCTCGTTTAATAATTGATCACCTATCATTCCTGTCAGAACTTCTTGTACTTCTTCATTTGTATTAAACAGGTAGGGTAAGTCAAGAACTTGCCAATTCGGTACATACGTGGTCATTTTAGAAAAGGTAGGGATAATCATTTCGACTTCTCCCTTTTGCAAAGCTTGAAACTCATTTTCATCATTAAATAAAGAGGAATTGGAGTAAACATGTACTTTGACCTTCCCTTTTGTCTTTTCTTCTACTAATTCAGCAAATTTATTGGCAGCCTGTCCTTTTGGCGTATTTTCAGCTACTACATGACTTAAATGGATGGTAATCTGTGTGTCTAATCCCTTCTGCTCATCATCGTAGGGAAGCGGCTTAGCAAAAAGTAAACCTTGTTGAACACTAATAGTGATCACTAAAATTAAGACAGTTACAATCGTTCCAATAATAAATTTTTTCATTGAATACACCCAATTAATTCGTATTTTCTATTGTTTTTGTTATTCTAACATATGGAGTAAGCTAAAATATAGTAGGGGGGAGGCGAGCATCTTGAAATTTCAGAAGTTATCGATGCAAAGAAAAATTATGTCGCTAACTTTTTTTATTCTTATGCTTTCCTTTAGTATTGGTGGTACTTTTTTGTTGGGATATGTAATGAATGAGCAAAAGAGCAAGCTTAGTGACCAAGCGTTACTAGTCGCTAAAACAGTCTCGCAGCTTCCCGAAATCAAAACCTATATTGCCCATGAAAACATGGAAATGGCCATACAACATATTAACCCTGTAGTTGAAGAAATCCGAGATATAAATGGTGCTCAATATATTGTTGTTTTGGATACGAAAAGACGGAAATATTCTCACCCTAACAGGGAGGAACTTGGAAGCATTTCGCAATCGGCTGATTTAAATGCCGCTTTTTCTGAACATTATTATACATCAATCGCGCATGGGGAGCATGGTAACATGGTTCGCGCGTTTGTACCAATCATGAACAATCAAGGACAACAAATTGGTGTTACGGTCGTTGGATATAGTGTTTTGACGGTGGCGGAATTACTGCAATCGATGCAGACCGAGCTTATCATTACGTTACTATTATCACTAATCTTTAGCGTATGGGGTGCGCGAACATTAGGGCTTCATATGAAAAAGCAAATGTTTGGATTAGAGCCCCATGAAATTGCCAAAATGTATGTTGAACGAACGGAAACCTTTAATGCGATGCATGAAGGTATTATTGCCATCGATAATGATTTGACCATTACCATTTTTAACGAGAAAGCCTGTGTAATACTCGGGGTTCACGAAAAGCCATCCAAATTAATTGGTCAGAAAATATTTCACGTCCTACCGGATACAAGGCTACCTGAAATTTTAGAGCTTGATCAGCCACTATTTAACCGTGAGCTATATATAAATGATCATAGTATTATGAGTAATCGTATCCCCATACAGGTAAATGGAGAAACTGTGGGAGCAGTGGCTATGTTTAAAGATCGTACAGAAGTGAAAAGGCTTGCTGAAGAACTGACAGGAGTACGAGCATTTGTCCAAGCGCTTCGTGTTCAAACTCATGAGCATAAAAATAAATTGCATACGATAGCTGGGCTTTTACAACTTGGACATCATGATCAGGCATTATCCTACTTGACACAGGTAAAGGAAGAACATGATGAAATTACTAACTTTTTAAATGAACGCATTAAAAATGAAAATATTTCAGGGCTATTGCTTAGTAAAATTTCCTATGCCAAAGAACAAGGGATTCGATTGGAAATTGACCGTGAAAGTCGCTTAACATCCTTTCCACCTAATTTAGATCATCATGATTTCGTCATTCTATTTGGGAATTTAATAGAAAATGCCTTTGATGCATTAAGGGATACTCAGGTGGAGGAGAAGGTCATTCATGTTTCTGTCGATGAGGATGAGGATGTATTAGCCATTCTTGTGACGGATAATGGTGTTGGCATGACAGATGAGATCAAGAGTCATATTTTTGACAATGGCTATTCAACAAAAGAGAAAAATTACCGAGGCATAGGGCTATTTTTAATAAAAGAGATTGTTGAAAAAGGACAAGGTGATATCGAAGTCATCAGTGAACCAAATAAAGGGACTAGTTTTTTAATAACGTTTTACTATGCGTAAGCATTAATTTGGAATGGAGGGCTGATAGTGGTAAAAATTAAGGTATTATTAATTGAGGATGATCCAATGGTGCGTGAGGTAAATCGACAATTTATTGAAAAGGTAGATCAATTTCAAGTGATTGGACAAGCATCAAATGGCTTAGATGGGGTTACGCAAATTCGTCAACATCAGCCTGACTTAGTATTTATGGATATATTTATGCCGGAGCAAGATGGCATCACTAGTTTACGTAAAATACGCGAGCTGGACTTACCAGTAGATGTCATCACTGTTACGGCTGCGAATGATATGGACACGGTGAAACAAGTACTACACCTAGGTGTCTTTGATTATATTATGAAACCCTTTTCCTTTGAACGTGTCAAAGGGACCCTAGAAAATTATTTACACTTTAAAAAACAAACGCAAACGGAACGCGAGCTAACACAAGGCGAATTGGATCAATTATTCCATTATCGCGATGGGCAAAAACCTTTGGAACAGACTATCTTGTTACAAACAGAAAAAAACCTTCCGAAAGGCTTTAATCGTACAACCCTTGATAAGGTGGTGCACTTTTTGCAATCGGTAGATGGCGCATCAGCAGAAGATGTAGCGAGTGGGGTCGGGATTGCCCGAGTTACAGCTAGAAGATATTTAGATTATTTAGAGAAACAGGAAAAAATTACGATGGATGTCCATTATGGTGGAATTGGTCGTCCGATAAACTATTATTTTAGTAAATAAAGAAAAAAATCCTGATTGTGATAATAACAATCAGGATTTTTTTATCGTCATTTATGGGGCATAATCTTATCGACTGGTTTAGGTGTTTTAATCTTCGGTAGAATTTTATCTAATGTCACCGTACGTTTGATAACATGTGTGGATGGATCATTTTCATCAAATTGATCCAAGAATGAAATGACCTCTTTGACAATAGGTGTTGGTGTTGAAGCTCCTGCTGTAACAGCAACTTTATTAATTCCTTTTAACCAATCTATTTTAAGCTCTGAAACGTCCGCAATACGATAGGAAGGTGTTCCAGCGATTTCAACAGAAACTTGCGTTAAACGATTGGAGTTATTCGATTTAGGGTCGCCTACAACAATCAATAGATCCGCTTCTCCTGCCTGCTGAGCGACAGCTTCTTGACGGACTTGAGTAGCTAAACAAATCTCTTTGTGTACCTCAATATGTGGGAACTTTTCTTTTAAACTATCCATTAAATGGGCAACATCCCATTGGCTCATTGTCGTTTGATTTGTGACAAGCAACTTATGATTCGTTAAATTTAACGAATCAATATCATTGGAAGATTGAACTAAATGGACATGATCAGGTGCAACGCCAATGGCACCCTCAGGTTCCGGATGTCCTTTTTTCCCAATATAAATAATATCATAGCCTTCTGCAGATTTTTCACGAATTAAATCGTGGGTAACTGTTACATCAGGACATGTAGCATCAATGGACACTAGGCCTTTACGCTTCGCAATGTCACGAATTTCAGGTGAAACACCATGTGCTGTGAAAATCACAGTACCAGATTCAACTTGTTCGATAATTTCTAAGCGATTATCGCCGTCTAAAGTGATGATACCATCTTCTTCGAACGCGTCTGTGACATGTTTATTATGGACAATCATTCCTAAAATGTAGATAGGTCTTGGTAATGTTTTATCGAGTGCGGCGTTTCGTGCGATGACCATCGCATCAACAACACCGTAGCAATAGCCACGTGGATTAATTTTTAATACTTGCATGGTTGTGACTCCTTTCAAGCTTTACCTATCTACATTATAACGGACAGGGGCGGCGAATACAAAGAAACGTTCATTTACATGGGTGGCTGGAAAATACGTGGTTTAGATGGAATTGGTTCAGGAGGCGAAAATGATGCTGATGTATTTTGCCTCGCTGATCGTTTATTTCCAGCAGCAGCCTTGCTTTCACTGCCTCCACGATCAGCGCCAGCCGCTCCGCCTCCCGTCGAAGGTAGTCCTTGGAATCCTTTATATAGTTTTAATAAGGACGGTATATTTTTAACCATTGGCATCGCTTGTTGGATATATGGTGTATAAGTTTTAGCGGAATTAAATAGACTGTTTGCTTGTTGTAAGAATGAACCGATTTTAGATGGTTCTTGCACAGGTGGCATCGGCATTTGTCCTCCAAAGGAACCTATTCCATTTGCCATTGGAAAGCCGCCTGGAATTCGTGGTTGAGCAGGGAAGCCTCCAGGCGGGAAAAAGGACTGCGGTGACATCTGTGGTGGTGTTGGCATGGGCATTCTCATGCCACCGGGATACATAGGGTATGGATAAGGTGGTCGAAATACCATAATGATCTCCTTTCTACTTGTTTTTCATTGATGACATACCTGATTATAGCTATGATATGCAGAGGCTAATGGGAGGGTGCGATAATTTATAAGACGAATTCATCCATGAAAGAGCAGAAGGGCGAATAAGCCTTCTGCTACAATTCTCCTATCTTATTCATCTTCATGATAGCGAAGCATTCGATAGCCGACTCGCACATGTGTCTGTATTAGTTTAGGCTGTGCTGGGTCATCTTCTATCTTTTTTCGAAGTGTCGCCATAAACACTCGTAAACTTGGAATATCTGATTGCAGAGCGTTGTGCCAGATTTCCTTTAAAATAAAATTATGGGTTAAAACTTTCCCAACATGCTTGGATAAAACAACTAAAAGTTTATATTCAATAGGTGTGACATGTATTTCCTTTCCATTCACTAATACCGTTTGATCTACGTAATTAATTTGAAGATAGCCATTGGTAAAAGTTGCATTTTCCTGTTCAGGTGGATATTCATACGCTGCTCTTCTTAAGGCAACACGAATTCTTGCTAATAATTCTTCCACACTGAATGGCTTTGTGACATAATCATCTGCACCTGCGTCCAGAGCGTTAATTTTGTCATATTCTTCTCCGCGCGCACTGACGACAATAATGGGCGTTTGCGTCCAACTTCTAATTTTTGTAATAAGCTCTACACCATCTATGTCCGGTAGTCCTAAATCTAAAATATAAACATCTGGTTTCATGGTAATAGCCTTTTGAAGTGCGCTGTTCCCATCTTGGGCAATGTCGAATTCATAATGCTGGGTAGCTAATGTCATTTTAATTAAATTGGCAATGGCCACATCATCTTCTACTACAAGAATTCGTTTATTCATCAAATTTCTTACTCCTTTTTCAGTGAAAAGTTAAAAATGGTTCCTTGAGGTTTATTATCAGAAACAGTTATCTGACTACCATGTAATTTTAAAATGGTTTGACACAGTGCTAAGCCTAAACCGAGCCCTCGTCTACTATCACTGCGTTGTACCTTGCCAGTTGTAAACGGCTCAAACAAGCTACTTTTTAAGGAATCATCAATTCCAGGTCCATTATCTGAAATACTGAAGTTTACTAAACCATCACATTCCTTCACCAAAATAGTTATATCACTGCCTGGAGGGGTGTAAGTCAATGCATTATCGATGATATTGATGAAAACCTGTATCATCAATCTAGCATCCATTAGGCTTAGCAAAAATTCTGGTTCTATTTGATAAGATATTTTATGTGAACTGTTTTGGTGAACAACATGGGAAAGAGCCTCCTGAATGATATCTTCTACTAATTCCAACTGCATTTCTAAAGCAAATTGTCCATCCTCTAGCCTAGAAACAGCTAATAAGTTTTCTACCATTTGTACAAGCCATTTCGAATTATTAAAAATATCCTCATACAATTTGTTTTTTTCAATATCGGGTATTAATGGTGCGTTGTTCAGTAAGATATCCGCATTTCCAGAAATAGCAGTGAGTGGTGTTCGAAGGTCATGGGATATTGCCCGTAAAAGGTTAGCACGCATCTGTTCCATTTCAGCTTCTCGCGCTACTTCTTCATGGAGCTTCTGTAAATACCATTTATCCATCGCGAATGAAAAATCATTAATGATAGCGTGTAAAATATTGCGTTCAAATGCAGGTAATGGTAGTAGTTTAGACAGTGCAATACCAATCACCCCTCTAACATTTCCATTAGAAATAACGGGTATATAGTAAGCATGTACTTCAGGAAATATATCCGTAGATACACCCGCTACATGCTTATTATTCGTCACCCAGTTCACAACGCCATGCTCGTTTGGGTTATTGAAAAGCGTAGCTATTTTTTGATTTTCAATCGTAGATATTTTGTCGTTACGAAAAAAAGTAGATTTCCCAATTACCCGATTGTCTATTTCAAAAAATTGCACAGGTTTTTCTACTAATTTGACAATTTGAGACATACCTTCCGTAATAATTTCCTCAATTGACTTCGCATGTTGGAGTCTACGATTTGTTTCAAGGAGTACTTCCATTCGATAAGATTTCCGTATAGCTATAATCGTTTGCTCCTTGATCTTCTTCGTTAAGCTACTTGTAATTACTCCAGAAAGAAACATGATAAAAAAAGTCATAGGATAGTCACGATGATACGCATCAAATGAAAACCGTGGTTCAGTAAAAAAATAATTAAAAAGTAAGACAGCAACGATGGAACTAATGATGCTCATGAGCCAACCTGATGACCATATAGCAAGAATGAGAACACCTAGAATATAAATAGTTATAATATTTGGCTCACTAATACCAATTGAATATAAATATAAGCCGACTATGGATATTACGCTAAATACAATAAACATTTTAAAAAGATCCAGCCATTCAAATGCCAGTTTATTTTTTATACGAGGAAAGTAAAATTGTTCATTTTCTTGATCAGGTACTATGTGTATAGATAAGTTGGGCACATATTCATTCAGACGGTCACTAATTTTCGCGTTAGGCTGCCACCATTTTTTTCTCATACTTGATCGACCGATGACAAGTTTAGTAACACCACTAATTTGAGCATAGTTGGCAAGGGCTGCAGCTATGTCATCCTCTTGAACAATGACAACATGACCGCCAAGCTGTTCTACTAGCTTGATATACTGTTGTAGGCGTTCAGAATCAGCATGATTTCTTTCATGCGCCTGCATGTTTTGAACATAAAGAGCGGTAAATTTGCCATGTAATGCTTGAGCAAGTCTTGCAGTAGTCCGAATCACTTTTGCATTTGTAGGAGAACTACTTATACCTACAAGTAAGTGTTCTTCGATTTGTACATAGTTTCTGACAGATTCATTACTGTTTAATTGTTGATAGTTGATGGTATCGGCTGTTCGCCGTAATGCGATTTCCCGTAGCGATACTAAATTTTGCTTACGGAAAAATGAATCTAAAGCTTTCTCTGCCTGTTGTTTGACATATACCTTCCCATCTTGCAGACGTTGAATTAATTCGTCTGGTTCAATGTCGACAACCTTTATTTGCGCGGCTTGATCGATTAAATAATCAGGAATACGCTCCCGCACTTTAATCTCAGTGATTTCTTCCACTAAATCATGAAGACTTTCAATATGTTGAATATTTACAGTTGTAAAAACATGAATTCCTTTAGCAAGTAGTTCTTCAACATCTCCAAAACGCTTCTTGTGTCGCATTGTTGGAACATTAGAATGGGCCAATTCATCAATCAGGACAATTTCTGGTTTGCGCTGCAATACCGCATCTATATCTAATTCCTGAAAAATTTTCCCCTTATAGGTTATTTTCTTTGTAGGGATTTGCTCAAGTCCTTCTAGTAATGCTAACGTTTCTGGACGAGGGTGCGGTTCCACATAGCCAACCACTACATCTTTACCGAGTTTTTTCGCCTGATGTGCCGCATCCAACATAGCGTAAGTTTTACCTACCCCAGCAGCATAGCCGAGAAAGATTTTTAATTTCCCTATAGAATGTTCCTCCTGTTGAAGCCTCGCAAGAAACATCTCTGGAGTTGGACGTGTATTTTCCATCCTCTTTCACCTCATTTGTATTATAGCCTTAACTTTCATAAAGAAAGTGTAAAGATTCTACTTCTTTATCCTTTCTTAATAGAAAAGAAGATTTCCTAACACTACATTAATTTGAAAGTCAGTATGATGAGAGCATCCTTAAGGAGAAGGGGTGTTACGATTGATGGATTTTTTTATGATGGGCTTATTGATTATAAGCTTCGCTTGCGTTTTAGCGTTAACAGTATGGTGCTACAAACTAGTAGAAGAGTCATGAGGAGGATAGCAAATGTGGATTTTTATGGGAGTTGTACTCGTATTTCTGTTTGGTTATTTAGGGCATGCATTACTTTATCCAGAAGATTATTAAAGGCAGGGGGGACACAATATGTGGCAAATAGCCATCGTATTCATAATTTATTTACCGCTCGTTATCTTAACGGGTCATTATTTATATCGGGTAACGTTGCAACAAAAAACATGGCTCGATCCTCTATTAGATAAAGTCGATGCAGCAATTTATAAAGTTTGCGGCATTAAACGCGTTAATATGACGGGCAAAGAATATGTACTTTCATTAATTATTTCAAATGCCATGATGGTGTTTGTAGGGTATATCATTCTACGCATTCAAGCATTACTAGTTTTAAATCCAAATAACATTAACAACATGGAAGCTACCCTTTCATTTAACACGATTATTTCCTTTATAACGAATACAAATCTTCAACATTATAGTGGTGAATCTGGACTCAGTTATTTATCACAGATGCTAGTCATTACTTTTATGATGTTTACATCAGCAGCTACTGGTTATGCAGCTTGTATGGCTTTCTGTCGTAGATTGGTTGCTAAAACAGATACGATAGGTAATTTTTTTGTCGATTTTGTTCGTGTTATTACTCGCATTTTAATGCCTTTTTCCATTGTTGTGGCTCTTATTTTAGTATCACAAGGATCACCACAAACCATTGAGGGCAATCAAACAGTACAAACAATAGAGGGCAAGTTACAAGATATTGCACTTGGACCTATTGCTTCTCTTGAATCTATTAAGCATATAGGGACAAATGGTGGCGGTTTTAATGGAGCAAATTCAACCACACCTTTTGAAAATCCAACTGTTCTATCAAATATAGTAGAGATATTATCTATGATGTTATTACCAGGGGCATGTGTCGTTGCTTTTAGTCTGATGGTCGCCTACAGAAAAAAGAAAACTATTTTTGGAAAACAGGGGCTAGCTATTTTTACTGCGATGAGTATATTGTTCCTCGTGGGATTAGTGACTGTGTACATAGCAGAGAAGGCAGGTAATCCATTCATTAGTGAACTCGGCATTACGCAGGAGCTTGGGAGTATGGAAGGCAAAGAAATGCGCTTTGGAGTAGCGCAATCAGCATTATTTACGACCGTTACGACCGCATTTACTACAGGGTCAATTAACAACATGCATGATACATTAACGCCACTTGGTGGTCTAGTGCCTATGTTTAATATGATGCTCAATGTTGTGTTCGGTGGTAAAGGAGTTGGCCTGATGAACATGATGATGTATGTTTTACTTACCATTTTCATTGCCTGTTTAATGATTGGTCGATCTCCACAGTTTTTAGGTAAAAAAATTGAAGAAAAAGAAATGAAGTTAATTGCTCTTTGTATTCTAATTCATCCTGCTATTATCTTGCTATTTTCAGCACTTGCGGTTGCGACACCATCTGGAATAGTTGGAATAACGAATCCAGGGGCACATGGATTATCACAAGTACTATATGAATTCGCCTCCGCCTCAGCCAACAACGGCTCTGGCTTCGAAGGGTTAGCGGATAATTCAACATTTTGGAATGTAACTACAGGGCTGGCTATGTTCTTTGGTCGTTATTTAACCATCATTATTCAATTAGCTATAGCCTCTTTACTTGCTAATAAAGTAAGGCATAGTGATTCAGTAGGAACATTAAAAACGGATACGACTACCTTTACTTTTTTACTAGTTGCTATTGTTTTGATGATTGGTGCGCTGACCTTTTTACCAGCTTTAGCACTTGGTCCAATTACCGAGCATTTACAACTTTATTCTTAATGAGGAGAGACACATATGGAAACAGTAAGAAAAAGTTTTATGACTGGCATCATACTAAAAAGAGCATTAATAGAAGCTTTTAAAAAATTTAGCCCCCTATATATGCTGAAAAATCCTGTTATGTTTGTCGTAGAGGTAGGGTTTTTGTTTGTGTTACTGTTAGTTCTTTTTCCAAATTTGTTTGGTGATGAGGGGGGAGAACATGCACGATTATATAATGGGATTGTAGCTATTATCCTTTTTGTTACGATTCTATTTGCAAATTTAGCAGAGTCGATTGCAGAAGGGAGAGGGAAAGCACAGGTTCAAACATTAAAAAAAACAAAGACAGTGACACAGGCACGTGTTTTGCTTCATGATGGTTCTGAAATTTTTAAATTGGCCCATGAATTAAAAAAAGGAGATATTGTATTAGTTCAAGCTGGAGAGATCATTCCTAATGATGGTGAAGTCATTGATGGAATTGCTACTGTAGATGAATCCGCAATTACTGGTGAATCAGCTCCTGTAGTGAAAGAACGGGGAGGAGATTTCTCGTCAGTGACGGGGGGGACGACGGTAACAAGTGATTGGCTGATGATTGAAATCACTTCCATGCCTGGTGAATCATTTTTAGATAAAATGATAACGCTTATTGAAGGAGCCAGTCGAAAGAAAACGCCAAATGAAATAGCACTCAATACACTTCTAGTAAGTTTAACAATTATCTTCCTTTTGGTTGTGGTGTCACTATATCCTATGACAACTTATTTAAATGTACCGATTTCTATCGCTACGCTAATTGCCCTGACCGTTTGTTTAATACCGACAACGATTGGTGGATTATTATCGGCGATTGGTATTGCAGGAATGGACCGCGTAACACAATTTAATGTTATAGCGATGTCTGGCAGAGCGGTAGAGGCATGTGGAGATGTGGATACGTTAATCTTAGATAAAACAGGAACGATCACTTATGGAAATCGTATGGCGGCTGAGTTTCTACCCGTTAAAGGAGTGGAAAGTCAGGATTTAATTCAAGCTGCATGGCTTAGTTCACTAACAGACGATACACCAGAGGGGAAATCTATTTTATCACTGGCCTGCGAATTAGGGGTCAATTCAGACGGTGAAGAAATGATTATTAAGTCAAGTAAGCATGTTCCATTTACAGCACAGACACGCATGAGTGGTTTAGATAAAGTCGATGGCACAAAAGTTCGAAAAGGAGCCTCTGATACGATCAAAAAAGAAAGTATGAAAGCTGGGCATAGCATTCCTAGCAATTTAGATCAATTGGTTCAACAAGTCTCTTCTGTTGGGGGGACACCACTGTTAGTAGCGTTAAATGATAAAATTCTAGGCGTAATTTACTTAAAGGATGTCGTCAAGGCTGGACTGAAGGAGCGATTTGACCAGCTTCGTGCAATGGGGATTAAAACGGTTATGTGTACGGGAGATAATCCACTTACTGCTGCAGCTATTGCAAAGGAAGCAGGAGTAGATAGCTTTATTGCAGAAAGTAAGCCTGAGGATAAAATTCAAGTGATTAAAGATGAGCAGGCACAGGGTAAGGTTGTAGCTATGACTGGTGATGGGACGAATGATGCGCCTGCACTGGCACAGGCGAATGTAGGGCTTGCTATGAATTCAGGAACAAATGCAGCAAAGGAAGCTGCGAATATGGTAGATTTAGATTCAAATCCAACTAAAATTATTGAAGTTGTAGAAATTGGCAAGCAATTGCTAATGACTCGCGGTGCCTTAACCACATTTAGTATTGCAAATGATATCGCAAAATATTTTGCCATTATTCCAGCTATGCTAATGATCGCTGTGCCTGAGATGAAGGCACTAAATATTATGAATCTCAATTCACCTACAAGTGCCATTATTTCTGCCTTGATTTTTAATGCAATCATTATTCCATTGCTTATTCCAATTGCCATGAGAGGGGTAAAGTATAAGCCAATGAGTGCTGCAAAATTATTAAATAAAAATTTACTTGTGTATGGTATGGGTGGAATAATAGCCCCCTTTATTGGCATTAAGATCATTGATCTACTAGTAGGACCACTATTTCGTATAGTTGGATTATAGGGAGGAAGCTGTATGCGAAAAATTATTGAGAACTCCAAGCAGGCATTATTTGTGACAATAACCATGTTCATTATATGTGGTTTAATATATCCGTTTGCCGTGACAGCCTTAGCTCAAGGGGTGTTTCCTCACAAAGCAAATGGCAGTTTAATAGAAATGGACGATCAAGCGGTTGGTTCTGTATTAATTGGTCAAAGCTTTAACGCTCCAGAATATTTCTGGGGGCGTGTCTCATCCGTTAACTATAATGTTTATACGACAGAGGATACGCTACCAGATGACAATGACCAGGTGAACTATAGTGGTGTAAGCTCAGGTACATTTAACTATGCACCAACCAATCCAGAATTGAAGAAACGAATAGAGGGGGATATCGAGAGGTTTTTACTTGCAAATCCAACCGTACAACGGCAAGATATACCATCGGATCTAATGACTGCCTCAGGTTCAGGGTTGGACCCCCATATTAGTGTGAAGGCAGCACAAATACAGGTGAATCGAATTGCCCAAGCAAGTGGGCTTTCTAAGGAAGACATTAATAAAATTATAGAGGCAAATATAGAAAAACGTACATTTGGAGTATTGGGAGAACATAAGGTGAACTTCCTTATGGCGAATATAGATATTATGAAAAAAATGGAGAGTACTAAGGATTAAAAAAATGAAAGACAGGTAGAGAAGTTTTCTCTACCTGTCTTTCTATATATTAAGCTTGTGAATTAACAAGGATTTTAATATGGTTTCGCTCTTTCATTAATGCCTCAAAGCCCTCTGTTACGACCTCTTCAAGAGCTATACGTTTTGTTACAAGTTTATCAGCAGGGAAGTAACCTTGCTTCATTAATTCCATCACTGCTGGGAAAATATCGCGATAAGCAATAATACCTTTAACAGAACGCTCAGTTAGTACGATATTGTTTGGCAGAATAGATGCGTCAGTTTCCCAAATAGAAACAATAATGGTTTCACCTTCAAAAGTTGTGGAATCTATAGCTTGCTGTAATACTACTGGAACACCTGTTACTTCAAATGCTACATCAACGCCACCATTTGTTAATTCATGTAGACGAGCTACCGCGTCCTCCTCTTTAGGATTAATCACTGCTGTAGCACCTAGTTCTAATGCTTTAGCGGCACGCTCTGCTGAAAGCTCTACGGCATATATCTCTGACGCGCCTGCAGCACGTAACGCTTCAATGACAAGAAGCCCGATTGGACCTGTTCCAAAGACAGCTGCTTTATCGCCTGCTTTTAATTTACTTTGGCGTACTGCGTGTAGGGCTACCGCTGCAGGTTCGACCAATGCGCCTTGCTCGTAGGAAAGTCCTTCGGGCATTTTGTGAACCAATTTTTCGTCTACCATTGTAAATTCAGAGAATCCACCACCACCGCCTGAAAGACCGTGGAAGCCTAAATGCTTACAAATATTATATTTACCTTTTTTACAGGCAGCACATTCGCCACAGGAAAGAATCGGTTCAACTACGACAGGATCTCCCACTTTTACGGATGTTACACCATCACCAATTTCAACTACTTGGCCTGAGAATTCATGTCCCATTACAATTGGCGCGATATCTTTACTTACATAGTGAGGTTGCTCCACAGGAATAAAGATTGGACCAGCTGCGTATTCATGTAAATCACTACCACAAATTCCTGTCCAATGTACTTTAATTTTTACTTTTCCAGGTGCAATGACTGGTTCATCAATATTTTCTACACGGATGTCTTTTGCTTTATACCATCTTGCTGCTTTCATCATCTATCAACCTCCTATAATATCTTACAGCTCTATCATAACATGTGGGAATAATGCTAATCATTAGCTCCCTATAAATTGACATAAAATTTACATATACCCAGCTTTTTCGAGTATTGATACAGCGCTTTTTTGATTGCATATTCTCCGTATTTCAAGTACCTTTGATAAGGGCTTTGTTACAGTGATCATAAAACGATAAAATTATGTTTATGCTTGTAAGAATAGGATGTAAATATACCTTAAAGTTCGAATCATGGTACAATGAAAAAAGATGTTAGGAGGAACGAATGATGTCAAAATATACTGATTATAATTTTCAGCCATTTTTGCAGGACGCCATTGCAGAACTTGGCTTTACAGAACCGACACCAATTCAAAAAGAAATTATTCCATTAATATTAAAAGGGAAGAGTGCCATTGGACAGGCACATACAGGAACAGGGAAAACACATAGTTTTTTAATTCCGATTGTTCAACGTATTGATGTAGAGAAACAGGAAGTACAGGCCGTTATTACTTCTCCTACACGTGAGCTGGCACAGCAAATTTATGATGCATTGAATCAATTAATAGAAGGAACAGCTATACAGGCAAAACTTTTTATTGGGGGTACGGACAAACAACGCTCTATTGATAAGTTAAAAACGCAACCTCAAATTGTTGTTGGAACACCTGGACGTATTCGTGACCTTGTTTCAGCACAAGCGTTATTTGTGCATACGGCACCAATTCTAGTTGTTGATGAAGCAGATTTAGCTTTCGATATGGGCTTTATTGAGGAAATTGATGGATTTGCATCTCAAATGCCAGAGAAACTTGAAATGTTCGTATTTTCAGCAACAATCCCAGAAAAGCTACAGCCTTTCTTAAAAAAATATATGGACGCACCTGTCCATGTACACATGAACGATAAACGACCTGTGGCAGAGGGCATTGATTTTATGCTTGTACCTGTTCGTTCTAAATCACGTAATAAACGTTTATTAGAAGTCATTGAAGGCATCAATCCATTTTTGGCTGTTATTTTTACAAATACACGTAAATCGGCTGAGCATGTTGCTGGTTATTTAAATGAGCATGGTATCCGTTGTGGACAAATCCATGGTGATTTAAGCCCACGTGATCGTAAGAAAATGATGAAGCAAATTCGTGATCTCGAATATCAATATATTGTTGCAACAGATTTGGCGGCACGTGGAATTGATATTCAAGGAATTTCTCATGTCATTAACTATGAAATCCCTGAGGATTTAGAATTCTTTATTCACCGTGTAGGACGTACTGCTCGTGCAGGTAATAAAGGAACAGCCATTACATTATTTGAGCCATCTGAAGAGGATGCAGTAGTACGTGTGGAAAAAATGGGTATTCCATTTGTGCAAATGGACGTTAAAAATGGAGAATGGTCTGAGTTAAAAGAGCGTCATGCCCGTAAAAATCGTGTTAAACAAGAGAATGAAATAGATGTGAAAGCGAAGGCGTTGGTGCGTAAACCTAAAAAGGTGAAACCAGGCTATAAGCGTAATATGAAATGGGAAATGGAAAAAATTAAAAAACGCGAACGCCGCTTAAAAGCGAGAGGAAAAAAATAAGGGGGCTTTTACATGCTACTTGGCTCACATGTTTCGATGAGTGGGAAAGAAATGTTACTTGGCTCTAGTAAAGAGGCATTATCGTACGGAGCTAATACATTTATGATCTATACAGGAGCGCCACAAAACACACGTCGGAAAGCGATTGCCGATCTGAACATTATGAATGGTCTCCTTCATATGAAAGAGCATGGCATGACTAATATTGTTGTTCATGCTCCTTATATCATCAATATTGGCAATACGGAAAAACCAGAAACTTTTCGACTCGGTGTAGATTTTTTACAGTCGGAAATTGAACGTACAGCAGCATTAGAGGCAACACAAATTGTCTTGCATCCTGGTGCACATGTGGGTGCTGGGGCAGATGCAGGGATTGCCAAAATTATTGAAGGCTTAAATGAAGTATTGTCGCAAGATTATCCCGTCCAAATTGCATTAGAAACAATGGCAGGGAAAGGAACAGAATGTGGCCGTTCCTTTGAAGAGTTAGCTAAAATCATAGACGGTGTCACTCATAACGAACGTCTTTCTGTATGCTTTGATACTTGTCATACACACGATGCTGGCTATAACATTGTCGAGGATTTCGATGGTGTTCTCAACGAATTTGATAAATTAATAGGTGTTGATCGCATCAAAGTTCTGCACATTAATGATTCAAAAAATGTGCGAGGCGCTGCTAAAGACCGTCACGAAAATATCGGCTTTGGTCACATTGGTTTTGATGCCTTGAACTATGTTGTGCACCATCCACAATTAATGGCGATTCCTAAAATTTTAGAAACACCATTCGTTCCACTTGCTAGTGATGCCAAATCAAAATCAGCTCCATACAAAGCTGAAATTGAGATGCTGCGCAGCAGTACATTTAAGCCTGAGCTTATCGAGGCTTTAAAAGGCTAACAAAGAAGCCCAACATCCAGCCACAGTGCTGATGTTGGGCCTTATTACGTTATTTTGTAAAAAGTGCGATTAGCTGACGAGAGCGCTTTCTTCCTAAAACAGCCTCCACTTCAACTAAAATATCTTTAGGAATGCCTAAAAAAAGCCAGGAAAATGAGAATTGCTCCAAATAAGGCCGAAGCTTTTTTACTTCAGAAGTTGTAATGTCAAAGCCCTCTTCACGAGCAATCGCGACAATTTCCTTATCCGTGCTTTGTGCCAATTGCTGTAAAAATTGAATACTCAAAGTCAATCCTCCTTTATGATATGGTTAATCAAATGCTTTAAACGGTCGCCATTTCCTCATTCAAAAAGAATAGACATCTTCTTTTCTTTACAAAAACTGCACTTTCCTATATACTTACAACTTGTAAATCGTAATGATTTTGAATTAGAAAGAAGCGATCATGCATGAAAACAACATTAATTGACATTGAAAATGTGTCATTTCAATATGACTATACACAAGTTTTAAAAAATATTTCCTTTCGTGTAGAAGAGGGCGATTTTTTAGCGCTACTCGGCCCAAACGGTTCGGGGAAATCAACGTTATTAAAAATCCTTTTAGGTTTATTGAAGCCTCTTTCGGGAGAAATAAAGCTTTTTGGTGAACCAAGTGCAACGTTTAAACATCGAGAATGGATCGGTTATGTTTCACAAAAATCCAATGCCTTTAATTCAGGATTCCCAGCAACCGTGCAAGAGGTCGTGAAAAGTGGATTAACGAAAAAATTAGGGCTATTTAAAAGACCTGGACGAGAAGCTAAAGGAAAAGTTCAAGAAGCGTTAAAGGCAGTTGGTATGGATGCATTTGAACATCGTAATATTGGTGAATTATCAGGTGGACAACAGCAACGAGTGTTTATTGCGAGAGCTTTAGTCAGTGATCCCAAATTACTTATTTTAGATGAACCGACTGTTGGTATTGATCACGAGAACGTGCAGTCATTTTATGATATGCTGGCGAAATTAAATCGGGAACAGGGAATTACAATGATTCTTGTCACACATGATGTCGATACCGTATCTAATCGCATTAGCCATGTGGCTTGTTTAAATCAAACGATTCACTTCCATGGCTACAAAAATGAATTTGATAATATTTCCCAGGGTGCGCTAGATGCTTGGTATGGCCATTCTGTGAGAAAGATTCATTAGAAGGAGAAGGCACAATGATTGAAGCAATTTTACATTATGAATTTTTACAAAACGCCTTTTTCTCTGGATTATTAATTGGCATACTTGCCCCACTATTAGGCGTTTTTATTGTAGTACGAAGGCTATCGCTTATTGCCGATGCTTTGTCACATGTCACACTTGCTGGAATAGCAGGGAGCTTATATATTAGCCAATCTGTGACCGCCTTAGCGTTGCTCAACCCTATTTATCTAGGGATTTTAGCGTCTGTTAGTGGTTCTATTTTAATTGAGCGTCTAAGACGTTTATATAAGCACTATGAGGAGTTAGCTATACCCATCATTATGTCAGGCGGTATAGGTATAAGCGCTATCTTTATATCGCTTGCCAGCGGCTTTAGCACAGATTTAATGAGTTATCTGTTTGGCTCAGTATCAGCTGTATCCCGCCAAGATCTTTGGGTAGTGATTGGAATTGCTGCTGTCGTCATCCTCTTTTTGTTTTTATTTTTTAAAGAATTATTTGTTTTATCCTTTGATGAAGAGTATGCAAAAGCAAGCGGCCTTCCAGCACGATGGGTGCATCTATTGTTTATGATTGTGACTGCCCTTGTCATTGCTGCAAGTATGCGCATTGTAGGTATTTTACTTGTATCATCATTAATGACGTTACCGGTTGCAGCAGCTATGCGATTAGCAAAAGGCTTTAAGCAAACTATCTTTTATGCTATTGTTTTTGGTGAAACGGCTGTATTAATCGGTCTGATTAGTGCGTTTTATTTGGATTTAGCGCCGGGAGGTACAATTGTTGTCACTTCGATTTTGATATTGCTACTTGTGATTCTTGGAAAGAAAGTAGCATTTAAAATGGCTGCGAAGCAAGGGGAGGTAGCACAATGAATGTTTCAAGAGCGTGGGAAATTTTAAAAGAAAATGGTTTTAAAAAAACAGATAAGCGGGAGTTAATATTAGATATGTTTGCAGCAACAGATAAATATCTAACCGCCCGTGATTTATTGGATGTTTTAAAGAAGGATTTTCCGGGAATGAGTTTTGATACCATTTACCGCAACCTTGCTACATTTGTGAAGCTAGGGATTTTAGAGGAAACAGAGCTATCTGGAGAACGTAATTTCCGAATGCACTGTGAATCCGCACATCATCACCATCATTTTATTTGTATGGATTGTGGAAATGTAAAAGAGCTCAATCTTTGTCCGATGGAAATGTTAGGAGAAAAACTACCTGACTATGAAATTGAAAATCATAAGTTTGAAATATATGGGAAATGCCCGGACTGTAAGCAAGAAACTCTGTCACCTTAAAAAATGGACAGAGTTTTTTTATGTAAAAGAGAGGGTTGTTCCTTATAGGAATGTACCCTCTCTAATTTTATTAAGCTACTGCTACTCTACGAATCGCAACAATTTTATTACAGTCTACAATTAAAGGTGAAGCAGCAGCCGCACCAGGCTCAAGGAAGTAAGCACAGCAATTTCTTGGATCGAAAGAAATGAAAGTCACACCTAAGAAGCTAATACCTCCAGATAAGAAGATGTCTAGTGTAGTAGCTAGCTCTAATTTTCTTAATTGCTGACAAATACAGCCTCTACAATTGCTGCTCATTTTCGGTGTACATTTTTCTTCTTTTTGACAAGGGCATTTTTCTTCTTTTCGTGGACAACATTTCTCTTCCTTTTTTGGACATTTACAACCTTGCCAGTTCATCTGTGTTGTATATCGTCTATCCTCCATCGTTCAGACCTCCCTTCCTCTATGTTCGTAAGAGTATCCTTACAGTAATAATCTATGTTTAGTAAATAGATAGAGGCTGGTAATCTGTCCGATAGTCCGCATAAAAATCTATATTTTTCTCTAAAACTTTGGCATTGTGCAAAGTCCTAAAAGTAAATTTTGCTATAAAAATCTAATAATGATATTTGTATGGGGATAGATTATCATTGGAAACAAAAAAAAGACGAGTCATTACAGAAACGTAACTCATCGTCATTTTTCATAACATTATTGATGTTTTTGTTGGAAATCGACCATAAAGTCTCTTAAAGCTTCACAAGCCTCTAATGGCACAGCATTATAAGTTGACGCACGACAGCCACCTACAGAACGATGGCCATTTAGCCCTACAAAGCCAGCTGCTTTTGCTTCCGCTAGGAATTGTTTTTCAAGCTCCTCATCGGCTACACGGAATGTAATATTCATAAGTGAACGGCTCTCTGGAGTGGCATGGCCTTTATAGAAGCCGTTGCTATTGTCAATCGCATCATAAATAACTTTAGCCTTTAATTCATTGCGCTTCTCAACTGCAGTGACTCCACCATTAGATTCTACCCATTTCAACACTTCGCCTAGCATATAGATACCAAATGTAGGTGGTGTATTATATAAAGAATTACTATCAGCATGTGTTGTATATTTAAGCATTGTTGGAATACTTTTATTTGCTTTTTCAAGAAGATCTTTGCGTATAATAACAACTGTAACACCTGAAGGACCTAGGTTTTTTTGAGCACCTGCATAAATAAGTCCAAATTTCTGAATATCAATTGGTTTAGAAAGAATATCACTAGACATATCGGCAACTAATGGTACATTTCCCGTATCTGGATAATCTCTCCACTGTGTACCGTAAATAGTATTATTAGAAGTGATGTGCACATAGGCATCATCTTCATCGAACTGAATGTCTGCTAGGGCAGGAATATTGCGGTATTGGTTGTCTTTCGTGCTAGCAGCCTCCACAGGTGTACCGAAAAATTTAGCCTCCTTGAATGCCTTCTCAGACCAAGAGCCTGATAATACATAACTTGCTTTTTGGTCAGTAGATAGGAAGTTCATTGGCACCATTGTAAATTGGAGGCTAGCCCCCCCTTGTAAAAATAGCACCTCGTAATTTTCAGGTATTGCATATAGCTTTTTCAATAAGGCGATAGCTTCGTTATGTACTTCATCGAAAATGGCACTACGATGGCTCATTTCCATAATCGACATACCTGAGTCACGGAAGTCTACTAATTGTTGTTGAGCTTTTTCTAATACTTCTTGGGGTAGAGCAGATGGACCTGCGTTGAAATTGTATGCACGTTGTGTCAAAGTGGGTACACTCCTTGTTTGGTTAATATGTGAAATTTTATCCAGTGGCTATGAACTGCTGAATATACACTGTACTGATCGGGCTTTAATCGTCTAAGAACAATCATTAGCAAATAGGACCATTAAAGCGGGATAACAGAACTTTACTGGATTATAACTTAATTTTCAAGAGAAAAAATAAAATTCTTAATATTTGAGCAGAATAGCGACAGCCTCGCAACAAAATGTACACAATTAACAGACGTTTTTAATTCAAATACGAACAAAAAGTATAATTTCATAGGTAATAAAGTTAGAATTTTCGTAATTAAAATAAATTCAGTCGATTTCGAACGGTTTAATGTTCGGATTTTGTATCTGTAGAAAAAGTCATTCTTGTTGGAGTTATAGAAAAGGATAGACTAGAAAATAAAACGATTATTTATGAAGACGATGCATGAAAATGTATGAAATTAACCCATTACCTAGTAAGTTTTTGTATAATAGATTGAGAATAGTAAAGGGGTGTTCATAATGTTTACAGTAGAAAATGCTTGTTTAGTAGTCGTAGATGTGCAGGGAAAGCTAGCAACGATTGTTGATGAAAGTGAAGCAACGATTGCCAATATTGCTAAGCTGATACAAGCAATGGAAGCACTGAAAGTCCCTGTTTTATGGCTAGAACAAAACCCAAGTCGTTTAGGCGGTACGGCACTCGATATAGCACAACATTTACAAGGACAAGCTATTGCTAAGATGGCTTTTAGTGCATGGGAAGAAGACGAATTTGTGAAAGCAATAAAGGAAAGTGGACGTTCTCAATTTATTGTTACGGGCATTGAAACGCATATTTGCGTATACCAAACAGCTAGACAACTGAAAGAACAAGGATTTGAAGTTGAAGTAGTGGTAGATGCTGTTTCTTCACGAACAAAGGCCAATAAGGAAGTCGGATTAGCTAAAATGAGTGCCCTAGGTATTTATCCAACGAGTATGGAAATGATTTTATATGAACTTTTGCAACGAGCAGACCATGAACATTTTAAAACAATCTTACAGCTTGTGAAGTGATACCAATAAGTTGTACCCATTGGTCTGTATCAAAAATAATAGGAATGACAATTTACAATCTTGCTTTAAAAAGGAAATTAAAAAAATATAGTTTTTGTAGAATAATTGTGTAATGCCTGATGGGTCTATAGACCTCGTTTGGGCATTTTTTTTTTAGAGTATATTTAAAGTATGATTCTACTCATATAAAATCTTAGCCATTCTAATTGTAGTATACTACATGATAAAATCTGGTTTCATTATAGAAAAATAACTCTTAATGAGGAAGATGACAATGATAAAAATTTTAAAATGGTTTTTTTTAATAACTAGTGTTGTTTTTCTTTTAATAAGCTGTAATGGAAATGAGGTAGCATTACAAAAAGAACCCGCAATTTCGCAGACGGAACAATTTGTCATTGAAGATTTAATGAATGAAAAAGGATTGTTACGCACAGATTTAGCTAACCAAAAGGATGTATTTTTATCTGAATCGGTTGGGCTATGGCTTGCTTATCTAGTAGAAAAAGGTGATCATGCACGTTTTGATGAACAGGTTGATGTATTGAAATTGTATTTTTTGTCAAATGACTTTATTGTATGGCGATTAGAAGATACTAAAAAAGCTTCTGTGAATGCACTAATCGATGATCTACGTATTATTCGAGTGTTACTAGATGCAAGTGAGAAGTGGCATGATTCAGATTATGAACAATTGGGTAAAAAAATTGGAGAAAATTTGGTTCAGTATGGGATGAATCAAGAGCTGTTTGTCGATTTTGTGGATGTCAGCAGTCATGATAAAGCAACTACTTTAACCATAAGCTATATTATGCCTTCTGCTTTTCAGAAGATGGAACAGCATGACCTATTATCTCCACAACAAGTTCAATATCAGTTAGATATTTTACAAAATGCTCCTATAGCTGAGGCAGGATTTTTCCCAAAATATTTTGACCTTTCCTCCAAAAGTTATGTGTTCGACGAGGAATTGCATATGATTGATCAATTATATACAGCCTATCATCTTGCTTCGATGGATGGGGACACAATTCCATTTAAAAACTGGCTGTTAAAGCTTTTGAAAAGAGATGGCAGACTCTATGGTCGTTATAGTGCTCAAACAAATCAACCGACCGTTACCTTTGAATCGCCCGCTGTTTATGCCATGGCAGCAAGATATATGCTGGCGTTAAATGAACAGCAATTAGCTCAGCAGTTCATGGAGAAGATGATAGCACTAAAAGATCCTTCATCAGGTTATGTCGATAAAAATACAAAGTTAACGCATAGTTTTGATAATTTGCTACCACTATTAGCAGAAAGGGAGGTAAAAAATGCGTACCACAATGAATAGAAATAGAGCTATTTTGCTTTATGGAACGTTACTCATTTTATTGTTACAAATACCAGCTTATTTTTTACTCCGTCAGGATGCTGAAGGCATATTATTATATATTTTTTTAATGATTCTCATTGTACTTACCCTTTGGAGGGGGACTGTATTTGGGCTTGTTAGTAGCCTTATCTTTATTTTTATAACGGGCTCTACATTACTATATACAGGAATAGCAGGAGCCGTCATTTTTCTAAACACTACTTTTTCCATGCAAATGTTTTTCGCTTATGGGATTCTGCTATTGATCCTCATTCTTTGTGCTGGTAAGGTGCATGAATTAATGAGAGAACAGAGAAACTATTTAAAAAAACTGCAAGACGATGTTAGAAATTATGTAGCCATTGATGTGGAAACAGGATTTGATAATGAAACGAGAATGCGTATAAGTGTCAATGAAGAAATGCGTAGGTCAGACCGACATAAACATACGTTTGTCTTTATGATTTTAAAGCTTGAAAATTATGATAAATTCCAAAAGCTGTATGGTGCGAAAGAGGTACAGCATTTATGGCAACAGCTTTCACAACGAATTCAACAAACGGTCAGACAAACTGATAAAAAGTTTCGTTTTCGTGAAAACCATATAGGTTTGCTATTAATCGATACAACAGAACAGCATATGGAAGTTATTTATGACAAACTAGATCAAGCATTAAAAAACCATCAATTGGTCAATGGCAAATGGGTAACACTTAATTATAAAACAAGCTTTATTACCTATCGTCCATTGATGGAAGCAACATTTGATGATTTTTTAACAGAATTAGAAAGAGAGATGAAAACAAGTGCGCTCTAAATACAACTTATGGTTCGCCATTGGAATGCTTTGTTTTTATACTTTCATATCAAGTGAGACTGTATTTGCTGTCCAAGATGACAAAGATATAGCATTAATCTTTGTTACAAGTACTCAACAACCAAATCTTGATGTAATGGCATTGCAAGAAATGCTTCAAGTATATACGTCCGTGGATGTTTTAGCGATTGAAGAAATAGATGAACAGATGCTACAACGATATAAACGCCTGGTTATTTTAAATGCTTATCCAACAGCTATTCCTGGAAAGGCTCTAGCAGCGGTGAATCGTTTTCAGGGTTCTGCGATTCTAATTGGTGAGAATGCTCTTCAATTCAGTCCCTTTGCTAAATGGCAGCAAGGTCAAATAGTGGAGCTACGAACAATTGGGGGAGAGAGTTTAGACAATCCTGTGAAATGGAAAAGTGTTCTACCATCTGCTGATTTCGAAGTCATGAATAGGGCTTCTTCCACGAATGAATCGTATCCTTTCATCGTTAAAAAGAACAATTGGGCTTATATCGGAGATTTTGTCAATAGAGGGACTTTACAATATCAATGGCCTAGTGTTATGGGTGACTTGCTGCAATTACCCAAGCCTCAGTCACATCCTGCTTTTATTGTACTATCAGATATTAATATGAAAACAGATGTGAAAAAGTTAGAAAAGGTAGTAAAGGAATTCACTAGAAATAGTGTGCCTATTGCTCTTGAGGTAACACCTATATTATTGGATAAATTTGAAAAAAATATATATTATTTACATGATAATAAAAAATTATTAAGTTATTTACAAAAGCTACAAATTGAAGGTTATCCTTTTATCCTTTCTTCCTCTACATCACCTGAAAAAAGTCTTGAATATTTAGCACTCCGGAAAATTTATCCGGCGATAAGCCGTGAAGGGAGTAGCCTATTTAAAGGAAGTATCGAGGAAGAAGGTCAATCCTTCTATATTAAACAAATGGACAACCGGACCATTTATCCAATGACGGTGGGAAGCATTTCTGATACAGACATCAATCCTTTGTATACTGTGAAACAAAAAATAGATTATTTATTACAGGTTCCCAGTTCAATGATCGGCATTCAATACCCTGCTTATGTAAATGCATCCTATGTTCAAGAACTCGTTGATGTGCTAAAAGGGCATCCTCAGCTAGAACTCATGAATTTCCGACAAACAAACCAACAAGTAAAGTCAGAGAATGTTACAATCGTCCAACATAAAGATGGTGAACAGACCATTGACCTAACTTTTTCTAAAACAGAGCGTTTAAAAATTGTATTCGATGAACGGCCATTCGAATTAATTTTATGGGTACTTGTCCTTATTGTTTCTTTGTTTGTTACATTATTTTTTATAAGCACCTTACGTTTACGAATCACATTGCGTAAGAGATTATTTGAGGAGAGGAAGACAACTGGCTAATCTTTTATTTTTTATTTCACTTTTCCTCATTTGGATTATGCTGCTCTACCATATGTTTTTAATGGAGGGAGGCTATTTACATTTTCGTTTATTTGAAAAACCGATCGATGAATGGTCTAAAAAAATGACCGATGTACCCTCTGTCAGTGTTTTTATTCCTGCTCATAATGAAGCACTCGTAATTGAGCAAACTTTACGGGCTATGTCTCGTTTGTATTATCCAAAAGATAAATTAGAGGTGATTGTTATTAATGATAATTCCTCTGATGAAACTGGAAATATTGCCTTGCAGTATGCTGAAAAGTTTCCATTTATGCGAGTCATTGAAACCGTGGAGCCGAACAAAGGGAAGGGTAAATCCTCGGCATTAAATTCTGCGTTAGCGGATTCGACAGGAGACATTGTAGTGGTCTATGATGCCGATAATACACCTGAACGCATGGCAGTTTGGTATTTAGTAATGGGTCTCATGAATGACCCTAAAGCTGCTGCAACTGTAGGGAAGTTTCGTGTCATCAATGCGGCTGAAACATGGTTGACAAGGTTTATTAATATAGAGACGATTTGCTTCCAGTGGATGGCTCAGGGAGGTCGTTGGAAGTGGTTTAAAGTAGCGACCATTCCTGGTACTAATTTTGCAATCCGCCGTACAGTTTTAGAGCAGTTAGGTGGATGGGATGTCAAAGCATTAGCAGAGGACACTGAGCTGACCATCCGTGTCTATAATTTAGGCTATCATATTCGATTTTTCCCAAAAGCTATTACTTGGGAGCAGGAGCCAGAGACATTAAAAGTTTGGTGGAAACAACGAACAAGGTGGGCAAGGGGCAATCAATATGTGGTTCTGAAGTTTTTAAGCCAATTTTTCACCTTAAAAAGAAAAAGTATTATATTTGATTTATTTTACTTCTTCTTCACATATTTTTTATTTTTCTTTGGCGTTATTTTATCCAATGCTTTATTTGTTATTAATTTATTTTATGACATTGGTTTAACCGTAGGTGATATTGCTCTTGTTTTATGGGTACTAGCCTTTTTACTATTTCTAGGAGAAGTAATGATTACTTTAAGTATTGAAAAAACTGAAATGAATAAAAAGAATTTTTTATATGTCATTCTTATGTATTTTACTTATTCTCAAATGTGGATCGTATTAGTCGTATGGTCATTATTTTTAGAAATAAAGCGCATGTTTACCGGACAAGAAGTGCAATGGTATAAAACTGAACGATTTTCAAAGCAAACAGATAAAGGAGCGGAATAATGAGAGCCAAATTTTTCTATCTACTTACTTTTATAGGCTTTTTATGTTTTACAAACGACGCTGTTGCGGCTACCATTACCGTAGATGATAATACAATGGCAATAGAAGGTAATCAGAAGCAAAACAAGCCATTATTATCACAGCCCATTGAATTACAGGGACCTTCTTCGTCGAGAGATTTTTATTATAATCTAGTAGATGATGTGAAACAAAATGGCCAGCAGGTAACCTTTCAAATTCAACATTCAGAGCTACTTATAGCACCATCCTCCTTTACCGTAAAAGTGGATGATGTAGCGATTATATCGGTGCCATTAAAAGCCGATTCGCTCAAGCAAAACATTGTGGTAAATCTTCCGAAAGAGGCTTTATTAAAAGGGACTCACAAGATTACTGCAAGTTTTTATGGGATTTTAAAAGAAGGTATTTGTGTGCCACCTGGTAATGCAGGTAATTGGTTACGTATCGATATCCTATCTTCCATTTCCGCCTTTAGCGAGGAGAACCCTGCATGGACCTTAGCTAATTATCCAACTGCATTTTTGGGCTATGAGGGATATGAAACAACAGTTATTTTACCAAAGAAAGCTTCTGGAGCGACTTTAAATAGTGGATACCAGCTCGCTGCTTATTTATCGGAGCATGGTGATACGAATGTACAGATACAACGGGAAGATGCGGTCAATCAAGTGTCTGGTCCTATTGTTATCGTAGGCTCACAACAGGAATTTAGTACAAGCTTAATTAAAAATGTATTAGCTAAAATCAATGTTAGTGACGACACCATGACATTATCTATACAGGAATTACTAAATACAGATTCCAATCGCCGGCTCCCTATTTTGGCTGTGACTTCTAATAGTGCTAAAGCGATTGAGGAACGATTATCCTTTTTAACAGAGTCTAGATTATCCGAGCAATTAATCGGAAATACATTAGCTATTAAAGATTTACCGAAAATAGACAGCACTTCAGATACAACGATTTCCTTTAAGCAGTTTGGCTTTGAAAGCCAAACATTGTCTAGTCAATTAACGATGACCCCGCGTTATTATGTTTCCTTGCCACAATTAGAGGCTAATAAAGAAGCGGTCATGCGATTAATATTAAAGAAATCAGCCAGTATACCGGACCATTATGAAGATGACGATCGGAAACTTGAATTGATTGCTTATATTAATAATGTCCCACACTCGGTAGATGTACGAAAGATAAAGCAAACTACTACAGATATGTATGAAGCTTTACTACCTATTCAAACCAATGTTCTTAATCAACAATCCATGACAGATATTCAGTTCGAAGTAACAGGCTTTCAATTAGAGGATCCATGTGAAACGACGAATGAACGTTATTGGTTATATATAGATAGTGATAGTACTTTATCTATTACTAAAGATGTAGCTGAACCGACCTTTACTCTACGTGATTTTCCGAATTCCTTTCATGATCATACATTAATGGTGGTTCCTGATAATGAAAGCATGGATGATGTCACGATGGTATCAATGTATAAAGCATTAATGATGAATGGTAAAATGGCTAACATCACGCTTATGAATGACAAAGACGTCACAGAAGAAGATTTACAAAAGCATGCGGTCATTTTCATGGGGGACATGAAGCAGCTCAAATGGCTTTCCAAAAATGGTACCCATATTCCACATTCATCGGAGCAGTTAATCCAACAAGGCTTTTTACCTGAGGCAATTGGACAATATGCTTATATGACTAGGAACTTCTGGCAGAAAAAGCGGCCGTTATTGTGGATTCAAACGTTAGAGAATGCTTCTGTAAAAGGGGACTTTTTTGCACACCTGAAAGAGACTGATTCGCAAGCAGGTGCAGCGATTGAAACAAAAGAAGGACAGTTTGTCGTAGCAGTAAATCAAAACGTTAATAAAAATGATGTAAAAACGGATAAAAAAGGAGAAATTTCATTTATCCTAATTGCAGAATTTGTAGGATTAATAATGATCATTGCAGTGATTTTATATGTCAGCCTTCGGAAAAGAAAGAAAAATCAAGTGAAACAATAAAAGCGAGGTTAAGCGACTTTGCGTCAGACTATAGTCAAACTCATTGAATTTTGAGTTTGCCTACAGTCTTTTTTAAAAAAATGAAGTAAAGCCGTTGATTTCCACTACCGCTTTGCTTTTGCACAGAAAACATCCGCTCAGTCCAGGTTTTAGACTTTCCAGCAGGAGTCGCCGCCCTTCGTTCCAATCACCCATAATGACGAATAATCCAATCAATGAATGTGAACAATTAGAACTGTTAACGGTGGATCAAAGAGTTCCCAAAGATTATTTAGTGCGAAAACTCGAAGCTGCTATAGATTTTTCATTTATCTTCCTTACAAATTGTCCATGCAGGCGATGGATGCTTACTTTTGCTGCCATGAATTGAAAGAAAATATGGCAAATAGCTTAAGAAGAGCAACTATGCTCGAAGCGTATATTGAAATCGACAGTGATTTACCGAATATCGGAAATAAAAAAGAAAGAAAAAATGACAAAATCCATCGAGAGTGAATTTCTCGATGGACGTTGCTTTTTTATGCTGGCATATCAGTTGGTGTTGGTTTTGCATAGCCTTCTTTATAAGTCTCATCAATAAACTGGCGAATTTCTTTTAGACTCTTGCCATCCTGATGCATTTTAGCTGACTGTACAGCAATTTCTAAACAGACTAAACAACGAGTGCCATGATCATCCCAGACGATGGATCCATCCTCACGTTTTTCCTGAATAAAGCAGTTTAAATTACTTTTGTGGCCAGAAGATTCACCACATCCACAATAACATGGCATCCATTCAAGAATTTCTGTAGATTGTCCAGCGACTTGATACACTAAGCGAATATTTTCTTGTTTATCCTCTAAAAACGATGGAAGAACGTTTGCTGAAGCTGTTTCTTCCTGAATATCACCTGAAGCATGACTATCCCCTTCGTGGGACGCTTCCCCCTCTGTAGCTACATGTTCATTTTCAACATTTTTCGTATTTTCTCCACAAGCACTTAATAACATTAACGCCAAAACAATAAAAATAGAAACCCTTTTCTTCAACGATAGCGCCTCCTACATGTTTACAATACTTCCATTATAACATCGTTCTCATAAACATTTACATGAAGCCTAGTTGAAGCTCAATGAAATATATCTAGCCCGCGTGTTTTGTTCATAAAATGTTCTATTTTTTCGCTCAGTAACTTTTTTAAGAAAAAGCCGAATAGGATAAAGACAATCCAGAAACCAACTAAGAAAAGGAGATCTATCCATACCGTTGACCAAATAATGCCTCCCACAGCCTCACGCATCATTTCAATTGCATACGTAAAAGGTAAAAATGGGTTAATAATTTGGAAGAACCTTGGCAGTAATTCAACAGGATATGTTCCACCAGAGCCCGCAATTTGTAAAACAAGCATGACAATCGCTAAAGCCTTTCCAACATTTCCAAAGACTGAGACTAATGTATACACAACTGTTACAAATACTACGCTAATCAAAAGTCCAAACAAGATAAAATAAGTGGGTGCCTGAATAGAGCCGTCAACTAAAAAAGTATCACCAATTGTAATAATAAGGGTCTGAATAATAGAAAAAGTTGCAAATGTTAGTAAGCGACCAAAATAAATTTCACGAATACTATAAGGTGAGTTCTCATGAAGATTTACGGATAATAGTGAAATTAATAATAAACAACCGACCCAGATGGACAGCACTGTGTAAAATGGTGTCATCGCTGTTCCGTAGTTTGCAATAGGGAATATTCGATGTTCCTTTAGTTTAATGGGCTCTTCAAAGAAATCACGCTCGGCATTGACATCATTCTTTAATAATTGCACAATCTCAGAAATATCAGCTTCATTTTCTAAAGTTCGAAGTTTAGTGGCTAAGTCTTTGATTTTTGTACTCAGCGTAGGGAACTCTCCTTGAATTTTTTGTAGCGCATTATTAGCCGTTCCTAACGTATTTTTTGCTTGTGTCAATTTATCAGTTGCCTGGGGTATGAATTGTTTTACATCCGTCAACATGGAAGATGCGCTTGATAATGTACTTTTAGCACTAGACAATGTTGAGCGGATTTGTGGCTCCAGATGATCGTTATAGTAGACCAAAAACTTTTGCAAATTAGCCGTGGCATTTTGTGCCATCTTCTGAATCGCTATAATGTCTTGTTGAATAACTTCTTTATCAATTGGCTGTAATTGTTCAATTTTTGTAAGGATATCTGCATGTAAAGTGTTTAGTTGTTGCAGATCTTTTAAGGCGTTTAAAGTTGAATCGGTAAAGCTCGGATTATTTTGCAAGGCATCACGGATGCCAGTAAGTTGCTTTATAATTTGCTGATTATCTTGGGCATTACTTTGCTGTAAGGATGTGATGATATTGTCTAAGGAATCCTGTAACTGATTTCGGGTTAAAGTATCTGCTTGAATCAACTTCTGCAGTGCCTCAAGTGTTTGGATACTATGTGCTATATTTTCTTTGGACGTCGACAATTGATTTTTTAGTGCTTCTTTTGTTTGGGCGATAGAGCTTGAATCAAGTTCAATACTATTGAGCTTGTTTATCATATCTGTGAAGTGCTGTGCAATATTTTGAACAGTTTGTACATCCTTTTTGATAAGAGGAGATAGTTCATTAAACAGAGCATCTGCTTCGTTCACAAGATTTAGACCTTTTTGAATGGTAGTTAAACCATTCGTTGTTAATTGTTCCACTTGTGGAATTTGTGTAAGCGCACGATTGAGTAATTGATCGGCCTCCTTCCCTTCAAGGGAAGCCTGACCTAAAAATGAATTGATATCAGGTAAATGCTGCTCTATGGTAAAGACATAGTTTTCAAATTTTCGAAAGTCAGGAATGTCACGTTCCATTTCGAGACCAATGGTATTAAAAATGGAGAATAACGTACCATTCACCGTCGATACAAATTCACTAGATACCTGCTGGGTGAGGACACTTGCTCCTTTACTTGTAATTTTGGGAGCAATTGGATTCTTTTTTTCATTTACATAATAATCAATATGAGCTTTTGTCGGTTGATCTGTTAGAATGGAGGTGAGCTTTTGTGAAAAGTCACTAGGAATAACAATCATGGCAAAATAATCTCCATTTTTCAAATGCTCCATAGCTTGCTTTTCGTTATCAAGCTCCCAAGTAAAGCTTTCATTGGTTTTTAAATTCTCGATGACTTCATTGCCAACATTAATCGCTTCATTTCGAACGGTGGTTCCTGTATCCTCGTTAACAATCGCGATTTTCATATTGGATGTGTGGGCATATGGGTCCATAGAGGCATAGATATTTAGCCAGGCATAGAGTGAAGGAAGAAAAATCAATCCGCCTACAATGACAGCTACGACCCAGTTTGTGACAATATTCCGGATATCCTTCGTGTAAATTTGAAATACATGCTGAAACGAATTTTTCATATAATCACCCCACATTCAAATTTTGCATGAGCTCTCAATATGTATGTTCCCAAATATACTTAAAATTATGTTATAAATGTGAAATTTCTTTTTTTAAAGGCGAATTAGTTTACTAGGTTTTCAAAACACTTTATAATCAATCCGGATACACTAAAATTAGGATTTTAGTGTAAAAAAGGAGGTCACTATTCTAGTGAAAAAATTATTAATTATTGGTTCTGTTATTGTTGTATTATTTGCAGCAATCATTGTACTTACCAATGTCTCAAACAAAAGTAAACTAGAAAGCGCAAACAACCCTTATGGCGATAAAAAGCTTAAACAAGAAACAATTGATCAATTAGATGACAAAAACTATCAAAACATTATGTTACCAGACGAATTAGAGGCAAAAATTAAAGCAGGTGAACCTGTCAATGCCTATTTCTTCAGCCCGATTTGTGTACACTGTCAAGCATTTACTCCTGAGTTAATGCCAATTGCAGATGAACTGGGTGTCGACATTGCTCAATTGAACGTCTATGAATATGAAGATCTATGGGATAAATATCATATTGAAGCAACACCAACGTTTATCCGTTTTGAAGATGGAAAAGAAGTGAACCGTTTTGTAGGGGCACTTAAAGAAGAGGACTTACGCAACTTCTTAAACACGGTAGTGTTAAAAAAATAGCACTAAAAGAGACTGTATCAAAATTTTGATCAGTCTCTTTTTATGTTGTAGTGTATACTAAAAATACTGAATAGTTATACACTGGAGGGGATTTTTAATGTCAATGGATGATTATTTTTACAATGGCGAACTAATGAAATGTTATGAGGCGGCAAAAATGGTGACAAATGAAAAGGAAAAAGCATACGCGCAGAAATATATAGCTTTATTAGAAGAGTATGATTTCGCTCATTATCCAAAGCCAACTCTTTATGAAGAAATGCAGCATGTAGAACGTGCGGACGAAAGCTATCCAGAATCCGATAAGGTTGTAGAAATACGATCAATCAAAGTTGAAGAAGCATTTGCAGACAATATTAAGCAATTAGAAGAAGTGGCAAAGACAGGAACAGCTAATGAAAAAGCTCAATCCTTCTTTACGCAAGGAGAGTTGTTTTTATTTGCTCATCAATACAATGAAAGTGTACATTGCTTTCAACAAGCCGTTAAAGAAAATCCAAATAAGGCCGTATATTGGGGGATAACGGGCCAGACGATGCACCGCTTTGGATGGATGCCTTTTGATGCGCTTGGTTATTTGGAACAGGCGATCAATTTAGATCCAACAAACCCTCGTTGGAAATGGAATAAGGCATTAGTTCTTATTCAATTGGCCAAGGATTTGCAAATGGCACCGTTTATGGCGAATGCTGCAATCGCTTTGGAGGAGGCATTGGCTTCCTGTGGTGAACATCAACAATCATTGAAAGCTGCCATTCAAAACACTATGAATACTATGGATAGCTATGTTTTCTCGTAGTTCATTGAGGATGTCTTCCTATACAAATGGAGACATCCTTTTGTGAAAATGACTATAGAGAGGGCTTCGTTGCCATATTTCACAATCATGGTATGATAAGATAGGAAAAAATGATTTGTAGTATAAAGGACGGATTTTTTATGGCACAAGAAGTGGCAAATAAGTTTATTGAAAACGTATGTAATCATTTAGTTCGACATATGAATATTACAAAGGTAGAAGAACACTTTAAAGAAACTATTGCAATGCAACGAAATTCAGCAGCTACGGCCGTTGATTTTTGGGACATGCTAATGATCAATATGCTCTACTTTACTGAGAATGAACAGGCATGGGAGCAAGAATTTCTGAACATGCTAGAGGCTAAAAAGTGGTTGAAGCCCTCAACTTTAGAAGAGGAATTATTGATGCATCAGATGCGTATCCGACAACAAGTTGCAGAGCAAATGGATACTGTAAAGGAATTGTTCCATCAACAATATGAGACAGAGGGCCTGACAGAGGAAGCAATTATCTACGACTATGCATATAGCTCTGCTGGTCATTCTATGCGTATGGATTTATTAACGGTTCTTGTGTCCACACCTGAGCAATCCCAAGTACTTTTTGACGCAAATCCACTAGAGACCATTCGTGTTGTCAATGGATATATTGCCTACCATACAGATGGGTTAATCAATAAAACAAAATTACTGTAGCTTCATTGTTACAAAGATTTACTGTGAAGGGAATTTGAAGATATGAATACACCATTTACTTTTAAGCATACACCACCTACAAATATGGATACTACAAAAAAATACCCAGCTATTTTTTTATTGCATGGGATGGGGAGTAATGAAGAGGACTTACCACAATTAGTACAGGACTTTCAAGAACAATGTCATATATTTAGTTTGCGTGGACCCATTACACAAAAACCAGGGTATGCTTTTTTCACTATTCAAGAGGTAGGACAACCAGATCGTGCCATCTTTGATAAAGTATTAGTGGCATTGCAACGATTTATATTAGAGGCAATTGATGAATATCAAGTGGATCCTCATAAAGTATTTTTATTAGGCTTTAGTCAGGGGGCTGTGCTAGCACAATCATTAGCCTTTGTGATGGGAAATTTAGTGACAGGCATTGTCGCATTAAGTGGCTATACACCTAAATTTGTAACAGAGGAATATTCTATTCGCTCCGTTGAACATTTACAAGCCTTTATTTCCCATGGCGATTATGATTATGTTATTCCGTCACAATGGGGAATGGAAAGCAAAGAGGTTTTCGAACAATTTGGTGCAACTGTGACATTTAAGCAATATCCAGATGGGCATGGAGTAACACCTGATAATATGCGTGATCTAGTGGCGTTTTTGGCCCAGCAACTTCAAGGAGATCTTCAATAATAGAAACCGGGGCAAAATTCTGCCTCGGCTTTTTTCTTTTCCTGAATAGTAATGATAAGAATCGAGCAAGAAGGTTCAAATTCATGCCAGTCGGTGGTATCATAGAAGATGTTGTGAATGAGCGTGCTTTACTAGATAAAAACATGTACTTTATGTGAACTTAGAGACAGAACAGATCTAAAAGGGGTAAAATAATAATTTGATGTGCTAGATGCAAATTTTGTCGCTTTCTATCGATTGTGGCGTGTCGAAATTATGGAGAAAAGGAATTAAGATAAATGGAACAAAATCTGAACTCGGAGCAGAAACCGCAATCCTCCGCAAAACCACGAGGGAAATCGTCCCGCTCTACTATTTTAGCGCAAACAGTCAAAACAGGAATTATCAAATCCAATTTAATACCAATGTGGGCTGGTTTAACGCTAGGGATGTACAAAAATAAAATGACGTTCATAGACAATATACCAGAAATGATTTTTTCGACAGTTGGTTCTGCCCTTGTCATTGGAGCAGCAGGGGCCTTTAATAATGTGTATGACCGTGATATCGATGCAATCATGCCTCGTACGCAAAGCAGACCGACCGTCACTGGGGAAATGTCAGCAAAATCGACTCTATCATTAGCGATAGTTATGTTAATCATCGGCTTAGCTGTATTGGCGCTTGCGTCACCATTAGCAGCGGCATTTGGTTTGCTCGGAGTATTTTTATATGTAGTCCCTTATACAATGTGGACAAAACGTCGTACGATTTATAATACAGAAATTGGTAGTATAAGTGGTGCTGTCCCGCCATTAATTGGCTGGTCTGCCGTATCGACAGATATTACACACCCTGCAATACTAGGTTTATTTTTTGTTATGGTGATTTGGCAAATGCCGCATTTTTATGCCATTGCAATTCGCAAACGTGTAGATTATGAAGCAGCAAGCGTGCCGATGCTTCCTGTTGTTAAAGGTATGCGCCGTACGTATTATCAAACAAATTTCTATCTAATTTTATTAATTCTATCAAGCTTTTTATTTGGTTCCCTAAGTGTGGGAATTATGCTCGTTGCATTACTATTAAGTATTGCATGGCTAGTAATGAGTATATATGGCTATCATAGTAATAAAGATCAAGTGAAGTGGGCAACCAAAATGTTTGTTTTCTCACTGTTCCATATGACCATATTATTCACAACAGTTATTGTGTACTCTTTAGTAGGTGTTATCTTCAAGTTATATTAATGGAAAAACCAACAAGTTAATCGTCACTTGTTGGTTTTTTATGTTCGACCGATATTATTTGACGACTGGGCCATTCAAATACGTGTAATTGGCCACCAAATACAGCACCACCATCAATACCGATAATATTGTTTTCACCAAAGTAGACACTGTAATCTGTTGGATTTTGGTGAAGCCTATACGTAGGTGTATGTCCAAAGATAACGGTTTTATCTCCTTCATAGCCTGCATGAAATTCTTCTCGAATCCACAGTAATTGCATGGGGTCTGTTTCTGCCATCGCAACGCCTGGTACAACTCCGCCATGTACAAATATAGCATCCTCTAATTCAATGTATGTTTCGAAGTTTTCAATTAATTGTAAATGTTCCTCTAGCTTTGGCAGCGTTTTGATAAAGTTAGGCAATGTTTGGGTAGCAATGGCATCCTCAAAATCGCTTAGCTGGTAACCATAGCTTGCCAATGTTGCATCTCCACCACAAAGTCCTACCCAATGGTTCCATGGTTTAGCAAGACCTGAACGACATGCATTAAGCATGATCGCCTCGTGGTTGCCAAGGAGAACTCGTGCTCCTTTTTCTTGTAATTCACTCACTAAATTTAACACGCCGCTAGAAGCAGGGCCTCTGTCGATGTAATCACCCAGTAAAAAAAGTTGATCTTCTTCTGGATTATAGCTTGCTTTTAATAATAATTCTTCAAAAAGCGCTAATTCTCCGTGTATATCACTTATTGCTAGAATTCTATTCATGTATGCCATCCTTTCAATATCACAGCGGTTACTATTAAGTATAGGAAATATTTCTGCAAATTTCGATCTTCCTAGCTTCAACTATCTATCCTTCATAGAAATTTCACAGAATTCATTCTCTCTATCATATGGCAAGTCATTTCTTTGCTTTATATATTTGTCTATAGTGTATGGGTGTGAGAGGGGGAGGAGGGCAAACAAACAACTAACAGCAGAAGCAAGAATGCTGCTTCTACTGTTATGCTAGAGTCTAGTAGATGGCGGTAGAGTTACATCTGTAGCTTTTCCCATGCTTGTTTTGCTATTTGTTCATCAAATGTTGAGATTAAACGAAAATTATTGTTGTCTAAAATGCGGAAATGAAGGCTAATGATATTTTGTTGTAGTCGAAACCCTCCTTGCTCATGTATATTTTTCCACCATATGTATCCACCCATTGTTTTATCTTTAGGCTGTAATGTTCCATTATTAACGATTAAATCCACTACCTCTAATGGATCTCCACCTAGTTCATGCTGCAAAATCGTACTGTCACGAAACAAAGTACATACGGCAACAGTAGTTGTCCATCCAGCCTGTATACGCCCCTTTTCAATTTGGACAAGTGTTTTTTTGGATAGTCCAAGTAAGTCACTCATTTGATCCTGAGTAAAAGCTCTTTCAGTACGGATTAATTTCAGTTTTTCTGAAATGAGTGTGATTAATTGTTCACGATTCATTCTAAACACCCCTTTTTTCAGATTGTTATGTCCCATTATACATGAAAGTCAAGAAGCGTGTTTTTGTTTCCACTAGAGAGGAACGGGAAAAGAAAACAGACTGTCCAAAATAAACAGTCTGTGAGAGGTTAAATTTCATATTTTTTCGTATCAGAAATGACACGAAAATGGATGCCTTTTATTTGTGCACTTACTTTATGGCGGAGTGTGTCAATATCAACTAGCTCGTCTTTACTTTGGACGCACTCAGCGATTTGTTGTAATAGCTTTGTAAAGGCTTCTTTAAATAAAGCGCGCATATTATCGAAATCTAGGCTACGGAAACTGCCATCAATATCAAATGCTTCTACAGAATTTAACTGCTTAGAGGCACCTGCAAAACGATCGTCGTACACTGTGTAGTTTTCATCTGTTACGACGATAATATATAATACTTCACCTGTAATTGTTTTTAATTCAATATTTGTTTTATGTTTTTTTACGTCTGTAATAATGTGTATACCATCTGAATGATATAGTTTAAACAATGTCATGTGTATAGCCCCCTGAAACTAGAATCATATTCCTATATTCATTATAGCTTGAAATGGCTAATAATGGAATGGAGAAAATATGGTTTTAAGATAATAGGGCTATAGCTGTGCCTTTGTAATGACAGGTGTCGGTGCACTAATTCGTAGAGGTCGAACCTCGATATAATGTATCTGATGTCCTTGTTGTTCATAGATACTGAAGATATAAGAGGCAAGCTCAATATTAGTAGATGCTTTTATGCCATTATTCACAGATAAGAACCAGCCACCTAAAGTTTCAACTTCCTCAGATTCTAATGTTATATTTAGTAGATTTTCAACATCTTCAACAAGCATTTTAGCATTTAATATATAATGGTTTTCTGTGATTTTTCGAATATCTGCAATTTCATCATCGTCAAATTCATCTCGAATTTCACCAACAATCTCTTCTAAAATATCTTCAACAGTTACCAGACCAGATGTCCCACCATATTCATCCATTAAAATAGCCATATGAATACGTTCTTTTTGCATTCGTACAAGTAATTCTTGAATAGGGATTGTTTCAATCACTCGAATAACTGGATTAATAAAATCTTCGATGACTAATGTCTCATCTGTAAGCTGTTCAAGTAAACCGTGCGTAAACAATTCCTTGGCATTGATAAACCCTAAAATATTGTCACGGTCGCCCTCATAAATAGGGTAACGTGTATATTTTTCAGCGGCAAAATGATGGATGATAGTTGTAAACGAGTCATTTCGTTCAATCCCAACAATTTCTGTTCGAGGAACCATGATTTCACGAGCAATACGTTCGTCAAACTCAAAGACGTTATTTACATATTTAAGCTCTGTTTTATTGATTTCACCACTTTTAAAGCTTTCAGACAGTAATAGTCGTAGTTCTTCCTCCGTATGGGAAAGCTCATGCTCACTTGCAGGCTTCATACCGAATAAACCAATCAAAACGCGTGCAGAGCCGTTCAAGAACCAAATGAATGGGTACATGATTTTGTAGAAAAACATGATTGGCTTTGCGAAAAGAAGGGTAATTGTTTCTGCTTTTTGAATAGCTGCTGTTTTCGGGGCTAATTCACCGACAACGACATGTAAAAATGTAGCGATTGCAAAGGCTGTACCAATGGTAAAGATGGTCATATATTTATCTGAAATACCGATCATTTCGAAAAGAGGGTGCAGCATAAATTCAAACGTTTTTTCACCAACCATACCGATACCAAGAGCTGTTACTGTAATCCCTAATTGACAGGCAGATAAATATTCATCTAAATGATTGACCACTTGCTTGGCAGCAATGGCTTTTTTATGGCCCTCTGCAATAAGCTGATCAAGTCTTGAGGAACGAACCTTTACAATGGCAAATTCTGTTGCCACGAAAAAACCTGTTAAAGCTATTAAAATGGTAAAAATCGATAAGTTTATTATGGTATCCAAATAGTCGTTCTGTAAAAACAGAACGTCACCTCCTAATTATGAATAAGTAAAAGTAAGGATTGCATTAATGCAATGCTTTCAGGCGAAACATTTTTTTTTATGGTTTCAATTTTTTTATCATCTTGCTTGTTCATTTGTTCTAGCAGAGAAGCTACATCATGCTCTAAATCTTGCATTTTCAAACGAAGCATTTGTACATCGATTTCTTCATAGGGTGTGATGTTTAATTCCTGTTGGATTTCCACGAGTGAAAGCCCTTGTTGTTTGCGCTGTTCAATGAATTGAAGTCGTTCAATCATGACGGGATCATAGTATCGATAATTTGTTGCAGAGCGTTCTGCAACCAATAAGCCTATGTTTGTATAATAATCGATTGTTCGTTTTGTAATGCCAGTTTTTTCAGCAAGCTCGCCAATTTTTAATTTTTCTGTCCCAATGCAAACACCTCCAAACCATCACGTTGTACTTTGATTATAACGTGATGGTTTTATTTTATTCAAATGAAAGCACCTAATATTTCAAAATTGTAAGACTTATTATAAAAAAAAGCTTCTGCCAGTCTTCTTGGCAGAAACGTTTTTAGTGTGTTGAAATTAAATAGGTATCATATAGGTGATGAAGTGCTTCTTCTCCATTTTTTTGTAGGAGATTTTCATTATTAAAAATAACTGTGATTGTAGTTTGAGAGCTATCAATTTTATCATCAATAATTTTACATGTAACGTATACAATGCCTGACTCAGCAAGCTTTTCTTTCAACTCATCATTCCATTGTTGATCAGAAAATAGTGGGGGTTGCCAAGTGCCTCTCACATGAAGCTCATTTTTTTCAGGGTCATAATCCCAGCGTATGTCACGTAAAATAGTTTTAAATAGGTCATTAACCGTAAAAGTTGTTTCTTTATAGTTAATGTCTATAGCGCGTATGGCATGAACATCTCGACTAACTGCACTAGCCGCGGAGTTTGCCGCTGTATTGATGCCAGAAGCTGCATCTTTGATTTCTGATAATCGACCACCACAGCCTGTCAGTAGTGCGCAGATGCAAGTCATACAAGCTAATTTTGTCATCCATTTCACAAGTAGTCCCTCCAGTCTAGCAAGTTGTTACTACTATCTTATCGAAAAGAAAAATACGAAGAAAGGGCATGAAAGCGGTAGATTGTGACGGTTTTGCAACGATGCGACCTCCACTCGATTGTTCGTCATTTGGGAAGTATAGAAGTATGGAAATTTGGTAAAAACCAAGGAGAAAGGGAGCGGTTTGTGATGAAAATTAATGATGAAATGCTTGATCGTTTAGGAACTTATTTTGTTTATCATGCCGTCTACGATAATTATGGGATTACCTTTGAAAACTTTGTGGAGCGTTGGATACGGGGAATTTTGGAAGTATAGAGTAAAATAAGCAGACCTACCGTCAAACAAGCTTGTTTGAACGGCGGTTGCTCAAAACTATGCCAATCGTAGGAGGCACATAAAAGAGTCGTGTTCTTTATTTGAACACGACTCTCCTTTATTTTATTTGAAATAATTTGTGATGAATTGATTGGCTTCTTGCCAGTTATACACCCTTACTACATTGTCAGGAACAGCAAGACGGTTATAGGGCGTATCAAACAACACGACAGGTATTTTTAGCTCCTCTGCCAGCATCACTGCATTATCATGCTTATCCTCAAAGAAAGCATCTACATGATGCTTTTTAGCAACCGCTAACTTATCATGGCTGCCTAAAAGTTCGATATGGTCATAAGGAATCGCCTGATTTTCAAACCAATTTACTGTAATGTCTGCTACATTTTCGCCTCGTGCCGATATATAATAGAGCTCAAACGTATTTTGCCAGGCAGTTAGAATATTTTTTGCATCTTTTGCTACTTCTGACACTTCGTACATATAAGGCTCATTTTCTTTAAACCATGTATTAAAGGCACTTCGATCTACAGGGTGAGGAAAGGCCGATAAAAAATCATACTCACAAACATCATCAAGCGTAATATTTACGTTATATTGTTTATTAATATGTGGTATGAGTGTACTTGGACATGTTACAGTCCCATCAATATCAATACCAAAGCGGGGCTTTTTCATGCTAGTACCTCCTTAGGCATTCGCTTTTTGTACTTCTTCTGCTGCGCGCTTTTCTTCCATCTCTGCCGCTAATTTATCAATTTCTTTTTTCAACTCTTCAACCATTGTTTCTTCAGGAACTTTACGAACAGTTTTCCCTTTCATGAATAACAAGCCTTCACCACGCGCACCCGCAATACCGATATCCGCTTCACGTGCTTCACCAGGACCATTTACCGCACAGCCTAACACCGCTACTTTTAAAGGTACATTCAATTTAGAAATATATTCTTCTACTTCATTAGCAATGGAAATTAAATCAATCTCAATGCGCCCACATGTTGGACAAGAGATTAGTGTTGCCATATTAGAAGCTAGACCAAAAGATTTTAATAGTTCACGTGCTACTTTGATTTCCTCAACAGGGTCTGCTGAAAGTGAAATACGTAACGTGTTACCAATTCCTTTTGATAGGATGGCACCAAGTCCAGCCGCTGATTTTACAGTACCAGCAAATAGTGTTCCTGATTCTGTAATACCTAAATGTAGCGGATAATTAAAGGCCTTAGCAGCTTTTTCATAGGCTTCAATGGCAAGATTTACGTCAGATGCCTTCATCGATACAATAATATCGTGGAAGTCCAAGTCTTCTAAAATTTTAATATGGTGAAGTGCAGATTCAACCATACCATCAGCAGTAGGATAGCCGTATTTTTCTAAAATATGACGCTCTAATGAACCAGCATTTACCCCAATACGAATGGGGATACCTTTTGCTTTAGCTGCATTCACGACAGCCTCCACTTTCTCTTTACGACCAATATTACCAGGGTTAATACGTACTTTATCGATACCATTTTCAATGGCTTTTAATGCTAATCTATAGTCAAAATGAATATCAGCTACTAATGGAATATGGATACGTTTTTTGATTTCGGCAATTGCATCTGCAGCACGCTCATCTGGAACTGCAACACGAACTATTTGACAGCCTGCTTCTTCAAGTCGAAGAATTTCTGCCACTGTTGCTTCTACATCATGTGTTTTTGTTGTACACATACTTTGAATGAATAATTCATTACTACCACCAATTGTTAAGTTACCGACACGTACAGGACGTGTATTTGAACGGTGACAAATTTCACTCATTTAACTTTCTCTCCTTTTCGGGCCACTATTTTCAGCCGTCACTGTCATTTATTTTAGCAGTGTAAGAAAATAAGGACAAGGAAGAAACGTTAACTTTTCATTTTCCACATTTGTTTTCGAATTCAAACGTAAGAGGAAGCTTAATATTTCCACCAGGAATTAATTCCTGTAATTGTAAGTGTGGGTTTAAGTTGTAAAATAATTGTAAGCGTTCTGGGAATGTCATGGGAACTTTTGCAGGGTGTAAGGCAAATAAACTATGAATAGTATCTCCTTCAATAGTTTGTACGGTGATATAATTTGGCTCACGTTGCTGTACACATTGGCTATTAGTACTTTTTGTTTGTAAAGCTGCAAGTGGGATCGATCCCTCAGTTAAATCTACCTTCACGACAAAAGCAATGACAATAATGATAGCTGTTAAGATGAATGCCCGCAAAAAAACCCCTCCTTTTCTACACTATATTTAGAAGAGGGGGGATTCATGCACATTATTTTGATATTGGTTGTTTAGGATATTTTGTAAAGGCCACAATTAATAGAACAATAGTCAGTAATAAAGAAAAAACAGAGATAATTGTACTGTTAATCGGTAAATATTCTGCTAGCATCGACAATAATGTTGCCCACGTGATGGCAAAAGTTGTTGTGCGCCAAATATGACGGTATTCACCACGACGTTTCATGACTTTTAAAATAAATAAACCGGCTAAAGCATAGAGAGCAATTTGGGCAAAAATCAGCATGGTTGTAAAGACAAAAAGCATTAAGAATGTGAATGGATATAAGAGCCATTTAATGCCATCTATGTATTCAGTTAAACCATTTAAACTATTCATATCAATCGTATCAACAGACATACCTGCTGCAAATCTACCTAAAGAGAATACGGTTACAAGGGTAATGAGCAGAAAAGTATATTGAATAACTTTTCCGATAGGTAGTAAACGATAGGCTGCTAGTTTTTTAGGATGAATAAGACTATCGATAAATAGCTGTGAGTGTTTCATACTATATCTCCTCCAATCAATATATTAACATGTTCAAAGAGCATAGGGTATGAAAGAAGCATGAATGAAGGGACACTTAATGATAAAATGTTAACATTATGTAAAGAAGTTAAAGGATTTCTTTACTTTTTGTTTGTAATCAATTAAAGATTAGAATTAGAGTAGTAGAGACGTAGGAATTGGAGCGAAAATAATTGACAATAGATTGGCAAAGCATACTCTTTCAGTTTTTAGGTGGGTTAGGAGTCTTTTTATTTTCCATTAAATTTATGGGTGATGGGCTTCAGAAATCAGCGGATGATCGATTACGTGAATGGTTAAATCGCTTTACAACTAACCCGATCATGGGAGTCTTAGTAGGCATATTTGTAACCATTTGCATTCAGTCAAGTTCTGCAACGACAGTCATCACTGTAGGGTTAGTGAGTGCCGGATTTTTAACGTTACGTCAAGCAATCGGCGTAATTATGGGAGCAAATATTGGTACAACCATTACAGCATTTATTATTGGCATTGATATCGGTATCTATTTTTATCCCTTGTTAGCAATCGGGGCAGGCTTTTTATTTTTCCTCAAAAGGGCAACATACCAACATATTGGTCAAATTTTGTTTGGCTTTGGTGGCTTATTTTTAGGGCTAGAGCTAATGAGTGCAAGTATGCAGTCACTACATCAACTGGCAGATTTTGCATCGCTCACGCTTCATTTAAGTAATCAACCCATTTTAGGTATATTTTTAGGTACCGTTTTTACCTTGCTTGTACAAAGCTCTACGGCCACAGTCGGTGTGCTTCAAGGCTTATATGCTGAGCATTTGATTGGTTTGAACAATGCCTTACCGATTTTATTTGGAGAAAACATCGGAACGACGATTACGGCGGTATTAGCGTCACTGGGCGCTTCTATTTATGCGAAACGGGCAGCCGCAGCACATGTACTCTTCAATGTGATCGGTACGATTATTTTCATGATTTTTTTTACCCCATTTATGCATTATGTTCAATGGGTCAGCGAATTATTTCATTTAGAGCCTCGTATGCAAATTGCAATTGCCCATGGCTCATTCAATGTACTTAATATGATGATTCAACTTCCATTTATTGCAGGATTGGCAGCATTAGTAACGAAATTGATACCAGGACATGATGGTCATATCAATGTCACAACAAAGCATTTAGATCCATCTTTTATTGATTCCTCCCCAGCAATTGCACTTGGTCAAGCTAAAGAGGAAGTATTACGAATGGGTGAACATGCTTTACGAGGCTTAGAAGAAACATTTCTCTATATGAAATCAGGGGAAGCCGAACATATTCCTACAGTTTTACAATTAGAGGCTGGCCTTAATCATTTAGATAATGAAATTACCGATTATTTAGTGATGGTGTCTAAGCAGCCCCTTTCTCGTGCAGACTCAGTAAGACATCATACACTATTAACAAATGTACGAGATTTCGAACGAATTGGTGATCACTTTGAAAATATCTTAGAGCTTTTACAATACAAGGACCATCATGAAGTGACCCTAAGTAAATCGGCACGACAAGATTTAATTGGCATGTTTAGTTTAGCCATTGAGGCTGTCCGTAAAAGTATAGAGGCCTTGGATACAGCTAGCTTAAGTTTAGCTCAAGAGGTGACGGAGCTAGAAAGCTTGATTGACGATATGGAGGATAAACTTCGTCAGAAACATATTGCACGTCTGAATACGAATGAATGCAGTGGGGCGGCTGGGATTGTCTATATGGACATTGTAAGTAACCTGGAACGTATTGGTGACCATGCGGTCAATATTGCAGACTCTATTTTGGGTATACGCCATTAACAAAGTGAAACTTTTCACTTTGTTTGTCCGTATGAAAGACAACGTACGATAAAAGGAGAGAAATTTTATGGAAGTTGTTGGCTGGATTTTAGTAGTAGCCTGCTTTATTATTTCATTTGTTGGTTTAGTCTATCCGATCATTCCAGGTGTCTTATTTTTAGTCGGAGGATTCCTACTATATGGCTTATTTTTCTCCTTCGCAGAGTTAAGCTGGTGGTTCTGGATTATTGAAATATTATTTGTAGTGCTGTTATTTGGCGCAGATACGTTGGCAAATGCATTTGGCATTAAAAAGTTTGGTGGCTCTAGCGCAGGAATGTGGGGAAGCACCATTGGATTATTATTTGGCCCATTCGTCATTCCTGTGGCTGGAATATTAATTGGCCCATTTTTAGGGGCTGTCATAGCCGAATTAATTGTGGAGAAACGAACATTTAGTGAGGCTGTGAAAAGTGGTGTTGGTTCGTTAGTAGGCTTTTTAACTTCTACTATTGCAAAGGCTGTCATTCAAATTGTGATGATTATTGTATTTTTCTTCGCGATTTAATGTCTACGAGTGGGGTTTAATGAATCAAGCTAATGGGTAAGATAGTTAACGTATTGGTTTTTCAGTCAAAAGGCTGAAATCTTCTAAATGAAGTATTTTTCATTGAATGGTTTGACCAATTTTGATAATCTATTGATGTACTAAATATTTCTTATTTTAGGGAGGAACTTAACAATGGCTTACGAATTACCACAATTAACTTACGCTTACGACGCATTAGAGCCACATATCGATGCAAAAACTATGGAAATTCACCATTCTAAACACCACAATACTTATGTAACTAACTTAAACGCAGCAGTAGAAGGTACTGAATTTGCAGAAAAAGACATTAACGACTTAATCGCAAACCTTGACGCTCTTCCAGCTGACAAACAAACTGCTGTACGCAACAACGGTGGCGGACATGCTAACCATACACTATTCTGGGAAGTAATCGCTCCAGGCGGTTCTAATACTCCAGTTGGCGAAGTTGCAAAAGCAATTGATGCGAAATTCGGTTCTTTCGATGCTTTCAAAGAAGAATTTGCAAAAGCTGCTACAACTCGCTTCGGTTCAGGTTGGGCATGGTTAATCGTGGATGGTGACTCAGTTGCTGTTACGTCAACTCCAAACCAAGACTCTCCAGTAATGGAAGGTAAAAAACCAATTCTAGGCCTTGATGTTTGGGAGCATGCATACTACTTAAACTACCAAAACCGTCGTCCAGATTATATTGGTGCTTTCTGGAACGTAGTAAACTGGGATGTAGTAGAAGCTAAATTCCAAGCTGCTAAATAATGATTGAATAGTAAATGGCTATGCTAAGGTGAGAAATCACTAAGGTATAGCCTTTTTTTGTTGGATAAAAATGAAAAAGAAATGGATAGAACAAATAGGGCAACCTTTCCACTTTTGATACCGTCAAATAAATGATGTTTTCCGTAATAATTGTCAAGTGCATGCTTTCCTGTCAAACCTACGAATGGTATACTAAGTATCGTGTATTGAAATGAAAAAAGATAAGGAGGGGAATACATATGCGCAAAGCACCAGGGAAAAATCGCGCAGCGAGTGTTAAAGCAAAACATCACTCTAATTTAACATTTCGTATGAATATCCTTTTCTTTGCAATATTTATCGTATTTTCAATGTTGATTTTTAGACTGGGGTATATGCAAATCGTGAAAGGGGAAGAGTATGTACGACTTTTAGAGAGTACAGAAGAAGTTCCTGTCAATACGAGTGTGCCTCGGGGTAGAATGTATGATCGTTACGGTCGTATTTTAGTAGATAATCACCCAGAAAATGCGATTACGTATACGAAAATGCAAACGACTACAACAGATGAAATGCTAAATATAGCTGAAAAGCTGGCACAATTAATTGAACAACCAACAAATCGTGTCACATTGCGTGATAAACAAGATTTTTGGATTATCAAAAATCATGACGCGGCCTACGAAAAAGTGACAAAGGCAGAAGAAGCTAAAATTCGAGCGAAAGAAAATATTACGACAAGTCAAATCAATGCAGAGGTTGATAAACTAGTACGTGAACGCATTACCAATGAAGAGCTATTGCAATTGTCAGAGAAAGATTTAGAAGTATTAGCAATCTTTAGGGAGATGACATCTGGTTATAATTTATCACCTCAAATTATAAAAAGTGAAAATGTTTCGGCAGATGAATTTGCACGTGTCTCCGAGCGTTTAACGGAACTACCAGGAGTTAACACAACAACAGATTGGAAACGCGTAAAACTATCTTCTCTATCGATTCTTGGTCGTACAACTGTCCCAACAAAAGGGATACCAAAAGAAAAGCTGAATTATTATTTAGCCCGAGATTATTCACGAAATGATCGAGTAGGGGAAAGTTATATTGAGGCGCAGTATGAAGAACTACTCCAAGGTCAAAAAACAGTTGTCAAAAATATTACCAATAAAAAAGGGCAGGTAGTCGATACTATTACAACTTATGAAGGTGAGCCAGGTAAAGATTTAGTTTTATCACTGGATAGTGAGCTACAGGCTGAAACTGAGAAGATTGTAGAAGAAGAACTGCTTAATTTAAAAGCTCTTCCTGGATCGTATTTATTAGATCGTGCCTTTTTAATTATGATGGACCCTCATACAGGGGATGTCCTATCTATGGTTGGTAAGAAAATAGAAAAAAACCCTGAGACGGGGAAAAGTGAAATTGTTGATTATGGATACGGAACATTTACGACAGCTTATGAGGCAGGTTCATCTATTAAGGGAGCAACAGTTCTTACGGGGTACAATCAAGACGTTATCTCAATGGGCACCTCTATGGGGGATGAACCGATTAAATTGGCAGGTACGGATTTTAAAAGTTCCATTTTTAACAGGAGCGGCTATGTGCCAATGAACGATTTAATGGCCCTGGAACGTTCTTCTAACTCCTATATGTTTAAAATTGCACTATTGATTAATAAAACACCTTACAGCTATGGTATGCCATTACGTTTAAAGGATGATACATTCCCCAAAATGCGCAATAATTTTGCACAATTTGGGCTAGGTGTGAAAACAGGCATTGATTTACCAAATGAATTTAGTGGCGTGCGTGGTCCATCAGGTCCAACAATGGGTGGTAAAACATTAGACTTAGCGATTGGTCAGTATGACACGTATACACCTTTACAATTAGCACAATATATTTCAACGATTGCTAACGGTGGTTATCGTATTCAGCCACATGTTGTGAAAGAGGTACGTGATCCATCACAGGATGGCAAGCAGTTAGGGCAATTAGTGACTGAAATAGGACCAACTATCCTCAATCAAATAGATAATCCTAAAGAAGAGATTGACTATGTAAAACAAGGATTACGTCGTGTATATACTGGATCATATGGGACGGCTCGTGGACAATTCTCAAATGCTCCATTTACAGCAGCAGGGAAAACAGGTACTGCAGAGGTAGTTTACTATGGTCCATTACGAGAACATTTTGGTACAAATACGATTACATTAACACATGTTGGCTTTGCGCCGTACGAAAATCCTGAAATTGCTTATGCAGTTGTTATTCCATGGGCAACAACTAATATGAATCAACATTTAGTCAATAACAATGTTATTGCTAGACGTTCTTTAGACAAATACTTTGAATTAAAAGCAAAATATGAAGCTGAAAAAGTAACAGAAAATAATGTGAAACAACCGATTTTACCAGCTATTACAGAGGAAAAAATTGGTGAGGATGAGCAAGAATAAGAAAACCGCTAGGCACTGGGATGCCTAGCGGTTATTTTTTTGGAAGAAGGTAAGCATCACGCAGATAACTGTCGGATGGCTAATTCAAATTGTTCTCTTGGTTTTACGCCATACAGTTCTAAATTATGATAGAAATACGAAGCTAGCATAAAATCAATCGCTTCTTGTAGTGTTAATTCGCGATGGTCCATAAGCAAAGTTAGATAGGTTTTAAAATAATCGGCATTTTGTACGTTTGCATGTTTCATGACAAAGGTAAAACTCCTCATCCATTACGCCTTATCCATATAATGTCCATATTTTCTCGTTGAAAATCTGTGACATCCTCTGAAGGCTTTATCTTTCCCTTTTCTAAAAATAGGGACTGTACCTAGCTTAGAGGTTGGTACAAAAATATTTACTGAAACAAGATAAAGTATTTCCTGACACAATTGATTATTATAGCATCTTTCCAATCGGAAGCAAATTTTAACTTCTTTTCATTTAGAAGTATGCGCTCCTCCAAATATAGAAGAGTGAAATATATAGAGGATTTGCCCTTTCGATGGGTATCCAGTCACTCAGTGTATGTGGAGAAATCCTTCGGGGAACATCGCGGATTTTGAATGAAAAGAGTAGATGAATTTAAAATCTGGGCACAGCCATGGCAAGGTGAAAATGAATTGTAAATGTATCTTTACAATCATTTACAAAGCATTACATTCCTTTACATCTCTTTTACGAACCGTTTATACGACTTCAACATTCAGTCATTATAGTAAAGATTGTAAGACAAATAACTATAAAACAGTTCATGACGGAGGCAAATGAGATGAAAAAGTGGAAGTACTTAACGATGACAGCAGTAATGGGTTCTGCATTAATGCTAGGTGCATGTGGTAGCGATTCTGCACAAAATGGAAACAATACTGAAACGAACGCACCTGCTAGTTCAGGACAAGAAGCTGCTGATGAAAAGCTACAAGGCTCTGTAGCTGGAGATGGCTCATCAACAGTTGCACCAATTATTGAGGCAGTTGTTGAAGAGTATGCAGGCGCACAACCAGATGTCAAAGTATCAGTAGGGGTTTCTGGTACAGGTGGTGGTTTTGAAAAATTCATCGCAGGTGAAACAGACTTTTCAAATGCATCTCGTAATATAAAAGATGAAGAGAAAGCGAAACTAGGAGAAGCTGGTATTGATTATACAGAGCTAGCTCTAGCATATGATGGTTTATCAGTAGTCGTGAATCCAGAAAATGATTGGGCGAAAGATTTAACTGTAGAACAATTACAAAAGATATGGATTGAAGATGGAAAAGAGAAGAAATGGTCGGACATTGATCCATCTTGGCCAGATGAGAAAATCGTTTACTATTCACCAGGTACTGATTCAGGCACATACGATTACTTTGATGAAATCATTTTAGATGGAGCTGATCTAGTAAGCTCAGCAACATTATCAGAGGATGATAATATGCTAGTTCAAGGTGTATCAGGTGACAAAAACGCGATCGGATTCTTCGGTTATGCTTACTATCTAGAAAATAAAGATAAATTAAATATCGTTAAAGTAAATGGTGTAGAGCCAAATAATGAAACAATTGAAGCTGGTGAATATACACCACTTTCACGCCCACTTTTCACATATGTGAAAAATAGCGCTATGAAAGATAACGAAGCAGCATATGATTTCATTAAATTTACATTAGAAAACGCAGGTGATATGGCTGAGGCTGTTGGCTATGTTCGTTTACCTGAAGAAAAATATACTGAAGGCTTAAAAACTTTAGAAGGCTTAAAATAAGTAGACATGCATAGAGGGAAAGAGATGTATGCTCTTTCCCTCCCTTATTTGAAAGGAGCTCCCAATGGTTTCTCAAAAGGAAAATAAGACCTCATCTGTGCAGCAATTAATTGCAAATTCGCGCAATCATAAAACTAAGAAAATAGTGGAAAAAGCAATGCCAGCTCTATTATTTTCTGCAGCAATTATCTCTATTTTAACGACATTTGGCATTGTTTTCACCCTTATTTTTGAAACGTTTGAATTCTTCAAACGTGTGTCGATAACGGATTTCCTTTTTGGGACGAAGTGGTTACCGTTTTCGGGGAATGAACCGTTATTTGGAATTTTGCCGTTAATCGCTGGTACATTAAAAGTGACACTTATTGCAGTTGTAGTAGCCGTGCCATTTGGAATTGCTTCAGCTATCTATTTAAGTGAATATGCAAGTGAAAAAACAAGACGTATTGTGAAACCTATTTTAGAGGTTTTAGCAGGTGTACCGACTATCGTTTACGGATTCTTTGCTTTAACGTTTGTCACACCTTTATTACAAGAAATTGTACCTGGACTTAAATTATTTAATGCACTTAGCCCAGGGATTGTTGTAGGTATTATGATTTTACCAATGATTACATCTCTATCTGAGGATGCCATGTCTTCAGTACCAAATAGTATGCGCGAAGGGGCTTTAGCTCTAGGTGCAACAAAATTTGAGGTAGCCATTAAAGTAGTTCTGCCTGCTGCCCTATCCGGCATTATCGCCTCTATAGTATTAGCTATTTCCCGGGCAATTGGAGAAACGATGATTGTGTCGCTTGCAGGTGGATCAACACCGAAATTTGATCTCAATGTGACGGATTCTATCCAAACAATGACAGCATACATTGTACAAGTTTCAACTGGTGATGCAGGTTATGGAACTACTATTTACTACTCCATCTATTCTGTTGGATTTACACTATTTATCTTTACGCTAGTAATGAATTTACTGGCTCACTATATTTCGAAACGCTTCAGGGAGGTTTACTAGATGCGCTATATGGATGACACAGCCGTCATGAAACGAATGACAAAGCGTATTACATTCAATAAAGTTTGGAAAACCTTATTTTTCTTAGCTACTACGTTTGCGCTTGTTACCTTAGCTATTTTGCTTTACCGCATAGTGACACAAGGAATTGACTATTTAAATATTGATTTCTTAACGAATTTTGCATCACGTTTTGCAGATAAAGCAGGTGTCAAAGCTGCCCTAATTGGTTCACTTTGGTTAATGGCAGTTGTAGCGCCAGTATCCATTATTTTAGGTGTAGGTACGGCAATATATTTAGAGGAGTACGCAAAGAAAAATAGAATCAACGACTTTATTCGTATGAATATCTCAAATCTAGCGGGTGTACCTTCCATCGTTTTTGGATTACTAGGTTTAACTATTTTTGTACGCATGATGGGTTTAGGAAAAAGCGTTTTAGCTGCTGGCTTAACAATGAGTTTATTAATTCTACCTGTCATTATTGTAGCGGCACAAGAGGCCATTCGTGCTGTACCCAACGAGCAACGAGAAGCTTCATATGGGATGGGCGCAACAAAATGGCAAACGATTTTACGAGTGGTACTTCCAGCCGCTATTCCCGGTATTTTGACAGGAAGTATTTTGGCTATGTCCCGTGCCATTGGGGAGACAGCGCCACTTGTTGTCATCGGAATTCCAGTCATTCTACAATTTTTGCCGAATGGTTTACTAAGCCAATTCACAGCCCTACCGATGCAAATCTATGATTGGGCAAAACGTCCGCAAGAAGCATTTCAGTATGTGGCCGCAGCTGGTATTTTAGTGCTTATGACTGTTCTTCTATTGATGAACTCTATTGCCATCTTTATTCGAAATAAATTCCAAAAACGTTATTAATGAGGTGACCTTATGGTACTAGATTTAAAAGAGGAAAAAACAATTGTCAAATTGAATCAAGCGACGACGAAATCTTCCGCTGATATAGCGAAAAATATTGTTTATGATACACGTAACTTGAATTTATGGTACGGTGATCATCAAGGCCTAAAGGATATTAATTTAAGTATTTATGAAAATGAAGTAACGGCGATTATCGGTCCTTCTGGCTGTGGTAAATCTACGTATTTAAAAACATTAAACAGAATGGTAGAGCTTGTTCCTAGCGTTCGTACATCTGGTGAAATTTTATACCGTGAGCGTAATATTTTAAATAAAAACTATACGGTAGAGGAATTAAGAACACGCGTAGGAATGGTGTTCCAAAAGCCAAACCCGTTCCCAAAATCTATTTATGATAATATCGCGTATGGACCAAGAATTCATGGCATTAAAAATAAAAAGATTTTAGATGAAATCGTTGAGAAGTCTCTAAGAGGAGCAGCTATTTGGGATGAGGTCAAAGATCGTTTAAATCAAAATGCCTATGGATTATCTGGTGGTCAGCAGCAGCGTATTTGTATTGCAAGATGCCTAGCGATTGAACCGGATGTCATTTTAATGGATGAGCCAACATCTGCATTAGACCCAATTTCTACATTAAAAGTGGAAGAGCTTGTGCAAGAGTTGAAAAAAGACTATTCTATTATCATTGTGACGCATAATATGCAGCAAGCTGCACGTATCTCTGATCGAACAGCGTTCTTCCTGAGTGGAGAAGTGGTAGAATACGATAAAACAGATATCATCTTCCAAACACCATCCGATCAACGTACGGAAGATTATATCTCAGGACGTTTCGGCTAAGGAGGAGCAATCAATGGTAGTACGTGAGCGTTTTGAACAGGAGTTAAAAGAAGTTCAGGGGCAATTTATTGCACTTGCCAATAGCAGCATTTTTGCATTAAAAACAGCTTTTGAGGCATTAGTCGAACAGGATTTAGAAAAAGCATTGAAAATACTTGAGGACGATTTAATCATAAATCGGCTAGAAGAAGAAATAAATGATCATGTGATTCTTATGATTGCTAAGCAACAACCTGTAGCTACTGATTTACGTCGTCTCATGGTCCTTGTGAAAGCAGCAGCAGATATGGAAAGAGTGGGCGATTATGCTGTGAATATCGCTAAAGAAGCAATTCGAATTGGAAAAGAACCGATTGTGTTCCCTATGACAAATCTACAAACAATGTGCAATAAAACTGTAGAAATGCTAGAGAGCATTATGAAGGCCTTTACAGAGGAAGATACTGTTCGTGCTAAAGAAATCGCTGAATTAGATGATTATGTGGATGATTTATACGGAGCTACGGTTACACTTTTGCTGCGTGCAGGCGTGGAAGACCCCGCACATATTTCTCAAATTACCCATCTAACATTTATTTGCCGATATTTAGAGCGCTCTGCAGATCATGCTACTAATATTGCGGAGCATCTTTTTTACTTAGTGAAAGGCAAGCATTATGAATTAAATAATTAAAGAAGAAGAGCTATTTGCTAGCTCTTCTTTTCATTTGAAAAAAATAATGAGAAGCAGCAACATTGTGTTTTTATGTGGCGTCTATATAGCGAGCGTTTTGTATTGTCAAAAAAATTTTTTGGTTATACTATAGACAATATCCAAAAAAACGTGGTGCTTAGGAGGTGCTGCTTCGTGAAAGACGCGATAGAATCACTCATAGAAAAGTTTAATCAAGATATGTCACTAGAACAACGTAATTATTTACGTTTTCTCTATGAAAACTTACATCTTGAGGAATTAAGCAGCAGGGAACAACATTATTTTATTGACTATTTTTTAAAGAGTGAACCATTACGAAAAATGGCAGCATTTGCATTAGAATTAGCAGACATTCTGCATGAGGTTCGTGAAAATATTCCCGCTATCGAAAAGGCTGAGAGACTGGCTAATGGCAAGGAGCAGCGTTTGTATTACGAACGGAAATGGTCAGAGCTAAGACGTCAAAAGCTCAAACAGCAAACAACAAAAAATGGCAATGTGTTTTATATACCCTTTCACGACTACAAACAGGATCCTGGGCCCATAATTATTTGTTTAGAGCAGACGACAGGGATGGAAGCTTATTCAGAGCTATGTAAAAGCATGATTTTACCGTTATTTATGAATGCCCATCGCGAAAATCGCGATTTATATATCATCCCATATGACCGGCAAATCAATGTTCACTATCGCTTTGAAAATGGTCATTTAAATTTAGCTGATTTTAAGAGCTTTATTGAATATAAAGCTAAAGGAGAAGCTGAGCTTTTGCCTGTTCTACAGTTTGTCAGATCAATATTGCATGAAAATCAACTAGTCACCGAAGCAGAAGTCATTATATTTACAGAGGGCACTCCTATAGATGGACAGCATCTCGTCAGTAAGCAAGCCAAAGTAATGCTGGAGGAAATGAAACGAAAATACCTTGCTGAATTTTCGGTCATTGCAATGCATGAAGATAATTTTAATGAACAACAATTTTGGTTTGCCAATAAGGCTTTCTTTGCGGATGATGCCATACAATAACAGAAAGGGGCTAACCTTTACGGAAGGTCAGCTCCTTTTTATTGGAGATACATAGGTACTAAAAGGAGATATACATGGATTCATTACATTGGATTATACCTAAATTTACAGTCCCAACTTGGATGGATGTCTTAGTAGCGATTATTATTTGTATAGTTGGTTGGCTGATTCAACGATTTATCATAAAAAAGATCATTAATCGCCTGGTCATCTTTTTAAGAAATCGCCACCGAAATTTCCAAGCCAATGTGCTTGCACAATTTAGTAAAGCCATTGGCTATGCATTTATGACAGCAGTCATTGTGCTTAGCTTATCTTATTTAATAGAAGTTCCTTTATTTACGCATAAATCAACGAAAAATTTTGTATTGTCTATTATGGTGTTTTTTGCTTTTAAGGGCGTATATGACGTTTTAAATTTCTATACAAAGCAGCCACTTCAATTAACTAGCGAAGAGGACCAAAATGTACTATTACCTTTTTTCCTACGAATTGGTAAAGTACTCATTATGATTTTTGCCATGTTTACCATCGCATCATTTTGGAACTTTAATCTGAATGGCTTTTTAACAGGGATTGGTTTAACGGGAGTAGCGATTGCTTTTGGAATTCGAGATACGTTAGCCCATGTGTTTGGTGGTATGTCCGTGGCACTTGATAATCCATTTCAAATTGGCGATTGGATTGCGACCGAAGATCAAAAAATCGAAGGGACGATTGAAGATATTAATCTTCGCAGTACCTTAATTCAAACAGGAGACAAAGGCCTTGTCTATGTGCCAAACTCTTATTTGGTTAATCGTCCCATTTACAACTTATCGAGACGAGAGAAGCGTAAATGTGAGCAATATTTATATGTAGCTGCTACAAATGAAGAAGACACAATACGCAGTGCCTTAACAGCTATTCATAAGGAAATTTATTTACATGCTAACACAGAGAAAGACATGATCCATGTTTATATTGATGAATTTCATTATGACAGGTATCGTGTGCTTATTCGCTTCTTCGTTGCTACGAACGATACAGCAGTCATGCTAGAGGTACGCCAGGAAATTTTCTTTGCCATTCGCCAAATTGTGGAGGAGCTATCAATTACTTTAGCAGCCCCAGAGGACGATGAAGGACCGAGAAAGAAAAAATAAATTGAATTGTAAGATAGTTTGCATTACAATATAACCTAGTAATCAGCGTTGATGAAGAGTAGTAGCTATTAGTATTTGTCATAGAGAGCTAGTGGTTGGTGGAAACTAGTACAAATAAATAGTGAATGGACTTCGGAGCTCTAATTCTGAACTACTAGTATGGATTAGCGTATGCCTACGTTATAAGGCTTAGAGAGGGTCTTTTTATTGACCAATGAAGGTGGCACCACGGCTTTTCCGTCCTTTTGTGATGGAAAGGCCTTTTTATATGGATTTTGGTGTAGAAGAGCAGAGCTTAGAGAAGGAGAGAAGAGAATGACAGTTGAGATGAGAAAGTATGCCATGAAAGTATTACAGGGTGATATGATGACCCCTATCTCTGTCTATCAATCATTGAAGGGGCAGCATAAAATGCTGTTCGAATCGTCAGCCAAGCATGAGGAAAGTGGACGTTACTCCTTTATTGCAGTTGATCCAGTGGCTGAATTAAAAGGAAATAAAGAGGGGTATACCTTTATTAAAGGACTGGAAAAGGAAAAATCGAATGGGAATGTACTCGATTATTTAAAGCGAGTGATGCCGTTCCATGAAGAAACGTATCCATTCAATTTTTTTGGAGGCGCTATCGGTTTCTTTGGATATGAAACAGCTTTTTATACAGAAAAAATCGGTGAATATTTACAGGATGAATTAGCCATGCCTGATGTCCATGTTTTTTTCTATGACACATTTATTGTTTTTGATCATATGACACAGAAAATTACATTGGCTTCAATAGATTTATTTAGAGAAGGGCGTTCCTTCGAAGAGATGAAAGCATCTATTTCAAAGATGGAGCAGCAGCTATACAAGGGGACAGCTTTTGCTGCCCTCAAAGTAGATAGTCTTGATTTTAAGCCAATGATTTCGAAGGAGCAATTTGTCGCTTTAGTGGAGCGTGCGAAGCAACATATTTTGAAAGGGGATATTTTCCAAATAGTGCTATCACAACGGTTCTCAGCCTCGTTTACAGGCTCACCTTTTGCGCTATACCGCCAATTACGGACCTCCAATCCCTCTCCATATATGTTCTACATGGATTATGGGTCCTATATTATTTTAGGAACATCTCCAGAAAGCCTTGTAAAAGTTAAAAATCGGCAGGTGACGACAAATCCAATCGCTGGTACCAAGCCGCGTGGTGTGACAAAGGAGCAGGATGAAGCCATTGCCAATGCGCTATTGGAGGATGAAAAAGAAGTGGCAGAACATCGTATGCTCGTGGATTTAGGTCGCAATGATCTTGGTCGCATTGCAAAGGTGGGGTCTGTAAGGCTGATGAAATTCATGCATATTGAACGCTATAAATATGTCATGCATATTGTATCTGAGGTATTAGCAGACCTACGTGAAGACCTCCAAGTTTTGGATGTCCTTCGTGCTTGTTTACCTGCGGGCACAGTGTCAGGAGCACCAAAGATTCGTGCGATGCAGCTTATAAATGAATTAGAGCCTGTAAAGCGTGGCGTCTATGCAGGAGCTGTTGGGTATATATCTACGACAGGTGATATGGATTTAGCCCTTGCTATTCGTACCATGATTATTAAAGATGGGAAAGCTCATGTACAGGCAGGTGCAGGTATTGTTCACGACTCTGTTCCATTATCTGAATATGAGGAAACGCTGAATAAAGCTCGAGCACTATTGGAGGTAAAAAAATGATTTTATTAATTGATAATTATGATTCCTTTACCTACAATCTATTTCAACAAATAAGCATGCTTGGGAAAAACGTTAAAGTTGTGAGGAATGATGCTATTACAATAGAAGAAATTCAAAAAATGTCACCGGAAGCTATTGTTTTATCTCCCGGACCAGGAACACCAGCGGAAGCAGGTATTACAGTTAATGTTATTAAGGAGCTATATCGAAAATTTCCTATATTAGGGATTTGTCTTGGACATCAATCCATTGGGTACGCATTTGGAGCAAACATCGTGCAGGCTCAAACCATCATGCATGGCAAGCTGTCACATCTACAATATGAACAAACGGGTTTGTTTGCACAATTAGATGGAGATATTCAAGTAATGCGCTACCACTCTCTCGTTATTGAAGAACCTTCATTACACAGTGATTTTCACATTATCGCAACAGCAGGTGATGACGAGGAGATTATGGCTATACAACACAAAAAATATCCTCTTTACGGTTTGCAATTTCATCCTGAATCTATCGGTACAAAAGAGGGAAGTAGAATGATGCAAGCCTTCTTTGAAAGTATTGCTTAAATAAAAAAAGCTGTCGCCTCCTAATTTGGATCTAGCGACAGCTTTTCTTTATTGTTTTTTACCTGTAATTAATTTCGCAATTTCCTCTAAAGACATGGAGGAATTTACTTCATAGGATCCAATTTGTAAGCTTCGTGCATATTTTGCGTTTGCGAGTAGTAACTCCATTTCAACGCTATTAGAAATAATACCACCGTCTTCAAGCTTTTGGGCGACAATATATGGTGTAATTCCACTATATATTTGCAATGTCATTGTTGTACCATCCGCATTTGTATCTTCTTTAACAGATGGTTCTGAAGAAACAGCAGTAGTAGTTTCTTCAGTAGTATGTACTTGTTTGACTTGTTTTTTCAGCGTAGCAATTTCTTGATTGGCCTGATGAAGCTTATTTTGTAGCTCTTCAACTTGCTGTTGGTTGGAAGAATCTTTTTCAGGTAGTCCAATGTTCACATCAAATCGACTTGCAAGAGCAAGTAAGGCACCGACTAGAAAAATGGCTAGGCCAAATGAGCGAATGGAAGACGTATTCATACATTAACGCCCCCCATTTGCAATCACTTGACGAACTTGTTCTTCTGTTAAATTTGAGCGGATACTAATATCGCCTACTGAAAGTCCTTGTTTATTCAATTCGAGCACCTGACTTACAATTATTTGATGAATCGGCTTTACTTGTGATGGATTAGGCGCAACTTTTGAAGCTTGTGCCGCTTGTTGGACGGCTTGCATGACTTGTTGTACTTTAGGACTTTGGACGCTAGGATTAGGTTTAGGTGTTGAGTTTGATTTTACTTGAAACTCTGGCTCTAATAGTAGCTCTTCCTCTACAATTTTTAAACGGCGCTTTAAATTATTCGTTTCTTGGAAAATGGAGATAGATAATTCTTCGACATCTTTCTCGACTTTTTTCGAGCTATTTTTGAAAAAGAACGATACTATCATCAAAAGAATCCCAAAAATCATTAGTATGATGGATAAATCCAATAGTTTCACCTCGTTGTAGTATGTAATTATAAGATATTTTACCATATGCAAACTTAATATGAAATGAAGGTAGATTTTTTTTCAGTTTGTGTTATAATAGGTTAGTCGTATAAATCATGCTCAAATTTAAATTCTTGATATAGAGTGGGAGGGTTAATGATGCGCGTAAACATTACTTTAGCTTGCACAGATTGCGGCGAACGTAACTACATTTCTAAAAAGAACAAGCGTAACAATCCAGAGCGTCTTGAACTTAAAAAATATTGCTCTCGCGAGAAGAAATACACTCTTCACCGTGAAACTAAGTAATTGCTCATTAAGCCAAAACCACAAGTGGTTTTGGCTTTCTACATTTTATGAATGATTGAGGTTTTACTATATAGGAGGTAGCCTGCATGGATAAAACAACATTACGAAACAAGGTACGAGAAACACTTGCGATGATAAATGAAGAAGTTTATCGCAGACAATCTAAAGCTGTAGTGCAAAGGGTGCTACAGGAACCATATATAATAGAAGCAAATACGATCGGCATTACCATTTCAAATCAGCCAGAAGTCGACACAATTCTTTTAATTGAAGAACTTTGGCAGCTTGGGAAAAAGGTCGCTGTGCCAAAGTGCCACCCCAAAACAAGAGAAATGACATTTTACGCCATTGAATCGTTTGCTCAGCTTGAAACAGTATATATGCATTTGCGTGAGCCTATTCCCGAACGATGTGAGTTAGTTGACGCAAATGAGATGGATATTATCTTGGTACCAGGAGTTGTTTTTGATCGATTAGGCTATCGAATAGGATATGGCGGTGGTTATTATGATCGCTATGTATTAAACTATAAAAAGGGTAAATTGATGTCATTACTTTTTGACGAGCAGATCGTTAATCGTGTTCCTATGGAAGAACATGATTGCCCTGTAGACATCATTGTGACACCGACAGAACGCATTGACTGTCTAGCACATCGAGGAGCGAGCGAAAATGGATAAAATGTTAGATATTTATGAACTCTTGAAAACCTATGGTACTTATATTTATACAAGGGACCCTATTGGCGATTTGATGTTAATGGAGGATGAAATAAAAGAGCTCTATAAAGCGAATGTACTAGACATAAAAGATTACCAAATGGCATTATTACTAATTCGACAAGAAACGACAAGACTTCGTATGGAAGAGAATAAAAAGTAATGTTTGAAATATAATGTAATGGGGTATTGTAAAATTAATGTAACATGTATGTAATATTCTTAAAAACAGTGGGTTTCCGCTGTTTTTATGTTTTTACGAAACTTTTTACAATGTAAAACGTATATATAGATATCTGGTGCATATACGAGCAAGGAGAGTAAAATTTCTAAAAGATATGTGTTGATTATCTGTAAAAAAAGGATTAAGATATATTTTGTTTCAGTAACAAAATGTAAAAAATTATTATTTTTTTGTAAGGAAGTAGGGAGGATGTTAGGAATGAGATCAATAAAGTGGCCTAAACATTCATTTATGATACTAGCAATTATAGCAACTTGGATCAAAACGGTCATTGTTTACCACACGAGCTTTGAGATGAAAATTGAAAATGCAATGCAACAATTTATTTTGTTTATTAACCCATTAAGTTTCTTGCTATTTACGTATGGTTTAGCACTTTTCTTTAAATCAGCAAAAGCTAGAAATCGTTATTTAATTACAGTCAGCATTATTTTATCAATAGTCCTTTACGGAAATGTAGCGTTCTATCGTTTTTATAATGACTTTATAACACTACCGGTATTATTCCAAACAAGTAACTTTAGTGACTTAGGAACTTCAGTAGCAGCCATTGTAGAGCCTTGGGATGTATTGTATTTTGTTGATGTACTTATTTTAATCTTAGCAAATAAATTTATACCAAAAATGAAAAATTCGTTTAAAGTAAATGTGGAATTCCGTCGTGCATTTTTTGTGCTGGCAATCGCTATGTCATTCTTAAACTTAGGTTTAGCTGAAACAGAGCGTCCACAATTATTAACACGTAGTTTTGACCGCGAATTACTTGTAAAAAATATTGGTACGTACAATTACCATCTGTATGATATTTATATTCAAACAAAATCATCTGCCCAACGTGCGCTAGCGGACGGTAGTGAATTAGTTGAAGTAAACAACTATGTTCGCTCTAATCAGGCAGCAGTTAACCCAGAAATGTTTGGGAAGTATAAAGGTCGCAACTTAATTGTTGTGTCTATGGAGTCTTTACAAAACTTTGTTATTAACAATGATATGAATGGACATGAAGTTACGCCATTTTTAAACTCTTTAACAAAAGATAAAGATACGTATTATTTCAGTAACTTCTACCACCAAACAGGTCTAGGAAAAACATCTGACTCTGAGTTTATTGTAGAAAATTCATTGTTTGGTTTAGGACGTGGAGCAGTATTCTTCACACACGGTGGAAATACGTATAACTCAATGGCAGAGCGCCTTGGGGAAAATGGTTACTTTACTAATGTCATGCACCCTAATAATAAATCATTCTGGAACCGTGACATCATGTATCAATCTTTAAAAATCAATAAGTTCTACGATATAGATTCTTATACGGTAGAAGAAGGGCAAGCTGTGAACTGGGGAATGAAGGATACGCCATTCTTAGAGCAATCTGCAGCGTTAATGAAAGATATGCCGCAACCATTCTACTCAAGACTTATTACGTTAACGAACCACTATCCATTTACATTGGATCCGGAAGATATTATGATTCCTGAGTATGATTCGAACTCAGGGACATTAAATCGCTACTTCCAAACGGTACGCTATATGGATGAAGCTTTAAAAGATTTCTTCCAACAATTGAAAGATCAAGGTGTTTATGATAATTCAATTATCGTCATGTATGGTGACCACTACGGTATTTCAGAAAACCATAATAAAGCAATGGCACAATATTTAGGAAAAGATCAAATTACACCATTTGATAATGCATTACTACAGGAAGTACCTTTATTCATCCATATCCCAGGATCTGACGATGGGAAAGAAATGACTGAAATAGCTGGGCAAATGGATTTACGTCCAACGATTTTACACCTACTAGGCATTGAAACGTCAAAAGATATGCAAATGGGTGCAGATTTATTCTCTCCAGAGCATGAAAACTTCGTAGTGTTCCGTGATGGACGCTTTATCACAGATAAATATGTGTATGCGGGAGAAGCTTGCTATGATAAATCAACTGGCGAAGAAATAGAAGTTGAGCCATGTCAGCCATACGCTGATCGTGCAACAATGGAGCTAGAAAATTCCGACGCCATTATCAATGGAGACCTTCTTCGATTCTATGATGAGAAGACAGGTAATTTAAAACAAGAATCCGTTAAGTAAACAAAGGGAGATCTCGTTATGAGATCTCTCTTTTTACTTTACACAATTGACAAATTTGTTGAAGTGATTATAATTAGTGTAAATATCTGCATAACGAAGATTTGTTTTTCACATTTCGGAGTATAAGAGTCAAAGGCATGGAAAAGAACAAGTAACTTTAATAGAACTGACAGAGAGTAGCCGGTAGCTGAGAGGCGCAAGGGATATTAAAGTGAATACATCTTGGAGCTGCGTACCGAAATTCTAGTAGGCTACGACGGGTTTGCATCCGTAATCATTGCAATAGTATCGCCTCGGCTGTACTAATGGAGGAGTGCTATTTGAGTAGCTCTCGAAAAAAGGTGGTACCACGTTCATTAACGTCCTTAGGATTTAATCCTAAGGGCGTTTTTTGCATCTGGACGTCCTATTATGACATTAGGGCGACAGCAGTCCTTTTAGAAACTCTTATAGATCTTGCAATATTAATTTTTAATATTACAAGGAGATGTTTTGTATGTTTTTAACACCAAAGGAGCAGTTAGCCATTATAAAAAAGGGTGCTAACAAAATTGTTGATGAACTCGAGCTACTACAAAAATTAGAGCGCTCATTTCAAGAGAAAAAACCCTTAACAATTAAGTTAGGGCTCGATCCATCCGCACCAGATATTCATTTGGGCCACGCAGTTGTGTTACGAAAAATAAAACAGCTGCAAGATTTAGGGCATCATGCTGTCATTGTCATTGGCGATTTTACCGGCCGTATTGGTGATCCTACAGGAAAATCTAAGGGACGTGTGGCATTAAGTGATGAATTGGTGGGGGAAAATGCCAAAACATATTGTGAGCAAATTTTTAAAGTGTTAGATGAAGAAAAAACGACTATCCGATTCAATAGTGAATGGTTAGCAAAATTAAATTTTGAAGAAGTTATCCAGCTGGCAGCCACTACCTCTGTTGCCCGTATTTTAGAGCGTGAAGACTTCCAAAAGCGTTACCATCAGCAAATACCAATTGGTATGCATGAATTTTTTTACCCCCTCATGCAGGCGTATGATTCTGTAGAATTAAAAGCTGACATTGAATTAGGGGGAACCGATCAAACGTTCAATATTCTCATGGGACGCACCTTGCAAAGGCATCGTGGGCTAGAAAAACAAATTGCTATTTTTATGCCATTACTTGAAGGGTTAGATGGTGTGGAAAAAATGAGTAAAAGCTTGGGGAATTATATTGGTATCCATGAAGCACCCGAAGTTATGTTTAAAAAAATAATGGAAATACCAGATTCGCTCATTATCAAATATTTTGAATTAGCAACAGATGAGCATCCACTTCAAGTGCAGGCCATTCAAGAAAGACTTCGAATGGGGGAGAACCCTCGTGACTTAAAACTACACTTAGCAGAAATAGTGACAGCCTTGTATCACGGTCACGCTGCTACGATGGATGCAAAATCCTATTTTGAAGCTGCTTTTCAAAAGAAGGTTATTCCAACTAACATTCCTACATTGCTACTTGAAATTGATAAAGAACGAATAGAGGATATCATTCCGCAATTAATTTCTATCCATTTTATTCAGAGCAAAAGTGATTTTTTAAGGCTCATTAAGCAAAATGGGGTTTCCTTGAATGGAGAAAAAATGGCTGCGGACGATCTATCTCGCGTATTAATGAATGAGGATGTCCTACAAATTGGTAAGAAGAGATTTCTAAAATTAAATAAGTAAAATCAGATAATATTCAAGAAAAAAAGAGCAATCTCAAATCGAGACTGCTCTTTTTTCTGTCTAAATTTTAGTGTAATTTTGGTGGGTAACCGCTATGAACGATTGTCATGATGACAAACCATCCAAACACGACAGCACTTAATAAGTTGAAAACAACGCTTAAAAGGTTCTTTTCTTTAATTGCTTGGAATGTACCAACTACAGCTAAAATCGCTACTAGACCAAAAATAACCATTAATAAGTTCATTAAAATAGACACTCCTTTCGACATCAGAAAATGAATGTCGTAAACAATATTCCTCCTTAATTGTAAACGTTCTACCTGTTTTTGTCGAGAACTAATATAGCGCAAACTATGAACATTTATCGTCAAATTGTGGCAAAGCCTGTATAATAGAAAAATGAGGTGATATCTATGATGAACGTACGAAGTTTTTCTCTTGGTCCAGTCCAAACGAATTGCTATATCGTATCGAATAAAGACAAAGAATGTATCGTTTTTGATCCAGGTGAAGAAGCGGAGCGTCTTCTTAAAACAATCCGTAGCAATGGCCTAAAGCCGCTAGCCATTTTCTTAACACATGCACATTTTGACCATATTGGTGCGGTGGATGCGGTTCGGGAAGCATTTAATATACCTGTATGGATTCATGAAAAAGAGGTCAGCTGGCTAGGAGATCCAGAAAAGAACGGCTCTAGTAAATATGCTGCATTACCAGATTATAGGGTAGCTGCACCTGCTCAAGACACTATCATTAAAAAAGAGCAACAATTCGAAATAAGCAATTTTGTTTTTCAAGCAGTATTTACACCAGGACATTCACCTGGTAGCATTTCTTATGTATTTGAAAAAGACGGCTTTGCGATTGTGGGAGACACATTATTTGAACAGGGCGTAGGACGGACGGATTTAATTGGTGGGTCCACCAAAATATTATTAGCATCTATTCATGACAAATTATTAACACTACCTGAGGATACAATCATTTATCCTGGTCATGGGAATTATACAACTGTCAGTGCAGAAATGGAAACTAATCCGTTTTTAAATGGGTTTTAAAATACCAATGCCCATAAAAAAAGCGTATCTCGTAAATGAGATACGCTTTTTTAGTTGTATTAATGACCGCCACCAGGTACGTGAATGAATGTTGTATAGTACGTGAAGCCAGCGAAGAATACAGTTAAATATGCTCCGAAAATGTACATGTACATACGTTCTGAAAGGTTTAAGAAGCCTAATAATAAGAATAAACCTGTATTACCTAAGAATAATAGCGATACCTCGTTCATACCACCAAGGTAGAACATAACGGCAAAAATACCTGTCCAGAATGCCATAACTTTATACATATTATCCATGAAATTTCCCCTCCTTTTGCCCACGACACAATAATCTCTTACTCATTATAAATGATATGAAAGGTGTCTGTAAACTGGAACTTATGCGTCTTTGTGACAAACAAATGGATTTTTTAACTAGCTTTCGATTTCTGTCACGTTTATTTCATATTTACATAAATCACAATTATGTATCATACTCTCAATTTGTACAAATTCATTGTTTGAAAATAACGCATCTAACTGCCCTTTTAAATAGGATTCATGTAAGGAGCAGACTATCTCCGAATAAGTTGTAAGTTGCTCTTGGAATGGACAATTGAAAATGGAGAATATCACCTTTTTGCCATGTTCTGTTTGTTGAATTTGTGGAACATAGCCAATTAATGCGGCATTGTCAGTTAATAGTTGAAGCTTCTCGTCGAAGGAAAGGGAATTATTGATGGTCAATTCAGCGTTCATATTTTGTTTCATTTGCTGATAACCATCTTGATAGCTAATTTCCTGACATTTTTCTAAGACAGATGGTCCAAGCTCTTCCACTAATTGAATCGTCCATTTCAGTAAACGGTCTTCATCACGTCTAGGAAATGATAATGATACACCTTTCTCTGAAGCCTTATACACACGGCCAGGTCTTCCACCCTTACCTGTTTTCACATAGTCTGCGGAAATAATATTAATTTCTGAAAGCTTTGTTAAATGAAGTCGAGCGACATTTGGATGGATGCTAAACTGATCAGCAATATGTTGGACGGTCACTGTTTTTTTCTCTTGCAATATGTACTCATAAATAGAGTATCTTGTTTCATCAGCTAAAGTGCTGGTAATTTTCAATGGATGGATCATATGCTTCACCTCATTAGTTTTTTTATAAAATTATGTTCGTCTACCAAGTGTTAGGAAAATAATCATGTTCATTCTATTATATTCCATTATTGAAAAAGATACAGTTCATTTCGACATAAATATTAATTTTTTCATGTATGTATCTTCTTTTTTAGTGGGAAATTGCACTTTATCCACATTTCTATAGCAAAAAACATGAATGATGGGAAATTTTATAACAAATTTTTATTTTCAGAAAAGGGCTTTTCTCGTAGGAAGATCCTATTTATACTAGGAAATAACGAATAGTGCGGTCATATTCGAATGAACTAGAAAAGGGGTGCATATATGCAGAATTTTGAAATAGTCGTTGAACAAAAATGTGAGCAACTTTTACTAAAAGCCTATCATTTTGGGGCAACCGATTTATTATTGGTGCCAGGCAACGTGAATTATCAGGTCTATTTTCGTAAATATGATAAGCTGCTTCACGCAGGTGAACTTCCCAACGATCTTACGGAACGGATGATATCCTATTATAAGTTTCTTGCACAATTAGATATAAGTGAGCGTCGTAAGCCCCAAAGCGGCTCCTTCCAAAAGGCGATGGAACAACAGCCATATGCTTTTCGAGTATCTACACTGCCTTCCGTATTTTTAAAAGAAAGCCTCATTATCCGCTTGCTTCTCCAAAATCATTCTTTTCCACTAACTTCCTTATCTTTTTTTAAAAGCTCAGCTTACAAATTAATGGAACTTGTGCAAAATCGACAAGGCCTTTTGTTTTTTACAGGGGCGACAGGCTCTGGTAAGTCCACTTCTCTCTATTCCTTAATACATTACTGTTCTACAGAATTAAATAGGCATGCAATTTCCTTGGAAGACCCAGTAGAAAATAACCAAGCAAATTTACTTCAAATTCAAGTGAATGAACGAGCAGGCGTTACATACGCTTCGGGATTAAAAGCTATATTAAGGCATTCACCTGATGTAATCATGATTGGAGAAATTCGTGATAAAGAAACAGCAAAAGTTGCAATCGAGGCAAGCTTGACAGGGCATTTAGTCGTTTCAACCATTCATGCGAAGGATTCTCTTAGCTGTCTTTACCGTTTAATGGACTTAGGGGTATCAATAGATGAGATTAGGCAAACTGTCATCGGTATTGTTGCCCAAGTTCTGTTTCAGTCTTCAGATTTACAGGACGAACGTCGTGCGTTGTACGAGATTTTATCGGATGTTCATCTCAATCAGGCCATAACCGCTATTCAAAATAAGGGGAATTTTCGACTACCCCACGAATTAACATTAAAGGGACAAAAAGAATTAGTGGAGAGCCATTATGCTGCTACAAACATATATCGGTAAATTCCAATTATATTACAACAGAGCTACCAAGTGGCGTGTAAAGGAGCAAGCAAGATTTATTCAACGTTTATCTGTATTAATGCAGGAGGGCTATTTATTTCCACAGGCTATGTCGATGCTATTACCTCATCATATAGAAGATCATGAAATTATTCAGCAACAAATTAATGAAAAACTAAGACAAGGGGAGGGGGTAACAAGCATATTGGAAACATTACACCTTGCTAAACATCATCTAGTAGCGATTAAAGTGGCAGAAAACAACGGGCGTATGCTTGATGTATTAAAAGGTGTGGCAAAGCAAATGATTGTCAGTGAGCAGACAAAGAAAAAGCTAATCAAATTGCTTATCTATCCTGTCATGCTAATTTCATTTTTATTGATACTATTTTTTATATTCCGAACAATTTTCTTGCCTAATATTGAAAAAATGGTGTCAAGCCGTTCGATTGAAGGTGAGAAGTCAAGCTTGGCTCTATCTAAAATATTACTGCATGTCCCCGATTACGTGATGCTAACATCTTCGATTGTGATAGTCAGCTTATTAATAGTACATTTCTTTCTTAAGCGCCAACCCATTCCTCTACAACTATCAATACGATTAAAAATCCCGCTTTATCAATTCTATATTCGATTGTCGTGGACAAGACAATTTGCTGCTTATTTAGGGAGTTTACTACAGAGTGGTTTTTCATTGCAGGCTAGTCTTCAAATTCTAGAGGAACAATCCTTTCAGCCTTTTCTACAGTATTTGTCGCGGCAAATTAAAGAAAGGGTAATCTTTGGAGAATCATTGACGCAAGCAGTACAGATTGTGTCTATTTTTCACAGGGATTTTGCTACTTTTGTAGAGCATGGAGAACAAAGTGGTTATTTAGGGAAGGAACTTACTTTGTATAGCGAATTACTAATGGAAAAGCAGGAGCTTCTATTGCATAAGTTACTAGCCTTCATTCAACCAAGCTTTTTTATTGTTATTGCTATATGTATTCTAGCCGCTTATGTTAGTTTACTATTACCAATTTATCAGATGATTGATTTAGTTTAGGAGGAGCAAGATGAAACAAATCAAACAACAAAATGGCTTTACTTTAATCGAAATGCTGATTGTTTTGTTAATTATATCAATCCTTATTTTAATTACAATTCCAAATGTTACGAAGCACTTTGCTACGATTGATGAGAAGGGCTGTGCGGCCTATATTAATATGGTGCAGGGGCAAGTAGAGGCCTATAGAGTGGATTTTATGACATTTCCGACCCTTGAGGATTTAGTGAAGGAGGGCTATTTGAAAGAAAATGAAACAACTTGCCCTAATAAAGAAGAAATAGTCATTACGATTAAAGGAGAGGTACGCTTAGCAAATGCTGATGCAGGTACTCAAGGATAATGAGGGAGCGACAAAATGAGTTGGGCTTTACGATTCTCGAAATGCTAATTGTTTTATTCCTTGTTATGAGTCTAACAGCCATTGTGAGCAAATTTTCTATAAAATTAGCGGAGTCAAAGGAATTAGAGCGTTTTTTTACACAAATTCAACTAGATATTCAGTATATTCAAACCTATAGCATGAACCAGCGACAATATATCGCGATGAAATTTGAAAGCTCTACAAGGCGCTACGTTATTCAAAAAGATGCTTTTTCCAATCTATATGTCCGACCCTTTCCAAAAGGAGTTGAATTTTCCCCCGATGAGAGCTCTATTTATACGATTGTTTATAATATAAATGGCAATGTCAGGTCCGCTGGCACTATTGCCTTTCACACACCACAGGGAAAGAAAAAGGTCATCATTACATTAGGGCGAGGGAGAGCAAAAATTGAATGAATCAGGCTATTCTTTTGTTGAATCGATTTTGGCTATGGGTATCTTAATGTTACTTTGCGGCTCCTTATTGCCCATTAGCTACACGATGAAAACGAATCTTATGAATAAAAAAATGGAAATGATTGCAGCTGAAACAGCTTACGAGGGCATGAAGCTATTTCAAGCTGTACAACAAACTGAGGGCACAAGAATCATTGAAGAAGTTGAGTATCAATGGGTGTTTAATGGTGAAGAGATTTGTGTTCGTTTTCACAATATACTCAAGCAACGACAAAAATGTATTCTCCTTACAGGTAATAGCAATGAATAATGAGAAGGGCTATACCTTACTAGAAGCGATGTTTCAATTAATTGTGTTTACGCTTATTTCTCATCTTTTTGTCCTAATTATGCTGTGGTATGCTGAAATGACCTCAACTATGCAATCGGATGAACAGGCGAAATGGGAGCTGTTTGTGTATGATTTCAATAAAGGTCTAAAGGATATTTTAGCGTTCTCCGTACGAGAGGATCAAAAAAGAATATCTTTTCAGACTAGGGAAACAGTCCACTATATTGATTGCTATCGTACTATTATTCGTGAACAAGTAAATGGAGGACATGTTCCCATGCTAAATGGCATTCATAAATGTCACTTTACCTATAGCGAAAATAGGCTGACTGTGTCGGTGGAAATGCCTAGTGGTATGAAAAAGGAGCGAACCTTCTATGTGCCAATTATTGAAAAATGACAGAGGGGCTATATTTTTAATCGCAATTGCATTATTATTTCTTGTAACTACTTTTCTTCTTGCGTATTGTATGTCATATGAAATGCAATTTCGAACTTATGACGGGCTCGAAAAATTGAATGTTAAAGCTACGATAAATTTATTGGGACAAATTTTGTCAGACAGTGTAGAATCGTAGTTATAAGAAGGTGATTCGAATTGCGAAAAATATATTTGGTTGGTTTTATGGGCAGTGGAAAAAGTGCTTTAGGAAGACGTTTAAGCTTTTTATTAAAGATGCCATATTATGATATGGATCATGAAATAGTGAGACAGCAAGGAATGTCCATCCCGCAGATATTTGAAAAGTACGGAGAGGCCCATTTCCGAAAAATAGAAACAGAATTTTTGAAAAGTTTCCGTGACGAGGCTTGTATTATTTCTACGGGCGGTGGAGTTGCGATCAATGCTGAAAATCGAAAAATTATGAGGCGTAGTGGCTTAGTATTTTTTTTAGATGCTTCGTTTGAGGATATTTATAAACGAGTTCAGCATGATCCCAATAGACCAATCGTACAAAGTTCGACTAAAGAGGAGCTAGAAAATCTGTATCATTACAGGAGAAAGTTTTATCGTGATGCAGGGCATATTCAGGTCTTGACAGAGGGCAGAACCATTCGTCAAATTTTAGAGTATTTAGTGTTTCAAGTAAAAAGGCTTAAAAACGAACGATAAATAATTAACAGCCGTTTAATGTTCGTCTTTTATTATCTTTTAAAAAATGATTGCCTTTTCAATGCATTTAATGTTAGGATATAGACAAATAAGTAACTAAATGTTCATTGAATACTAAATAGTACCAAGATGTATCTTGGGCGGATGATTGTACGGGGAGAGAGCGTGGTTAGACGCCACCGAAGGAGCAAGTAGCAATGGCTATGAATCTCTCAGGTAAAAGGACTCGTATAAGACGCAACTCTGGAGAGAGCTGTAGTATAACAATAGCAGCCACCAAAGGGGAAAGCCGACTAATTGGCAGTATCAACCATGCGAGTTAGTCTGGTGTAACTTTCAGGTGCAAGGACAGAGAATCCCGAAAAGGGGTTCGTCTGTCTTTTTTTATGTCTATAGGTACTCTGTAAAAGCTTTTACATTGCCGAGTCATGACTGTACCAATACAAAAAGCAGACGAACTACTACCAGTAAAAATGTAACTAACAATAAGGGGGCAAAAAAGAATGACGAATGAATTAAAACGTACACCTCTATTTGAAGAATACGCGAAATACGGTGCTAAGACGGTTGACTTCGGTGGATGGGAATTACCAGTTCAATTCTCTTCTATTAAAGATGAACATGATGCAGTACGTAATCGTGCGGGATTATTTGATGTATCCCATATGGGTGAAATTTTAGTAACAGGTCCCGATGCATTAAATTTTTTACAAAATCTTTTATCCAATGATGTTTCAAAAATAGCTACTGGCCAAGCACAATACACAGCTATGTGCTATGAGAACGGCGGTGTAGTCGATGATTTACTAACGTATAAGTTAGCTGATGACCACTATTTATTGTGTGTGAATGCAGCTAATATCGAAAAAGATTACGATTGGATGCTGGAAAACCAACATCAATATGATGTGACAATTGACAATCAATCAGATGCCTATGCACAAATTGCCCTACAAGGACCTTTAGCAGAGGAAGTTCTTCAATCCTTAACTTCAACTGATGTTAGTGCTATTAAATTTTTCCGATTCCAAGAGAATGTAGAAGTCGCAGGACATAAAGTACTAGTTTCACGTAGTGGATACACAGGAGAAGATGGCTTCGAATTATATGGAGCACCCGAAGACATTAAAGCATTATGGGGTAAAATTTTAGATGCTGGTCAAGACAAAGGTGTTGTCCCTGCAGGTCTAGGCTGTCGAGATACACTACGTTTTGAAGCGGGTCTGCCACTTTACGGTCAAGAATTATCAGCAACCATCTCTCCTCTTGAAGCAGGTATCGGCTTTGCTGTGAAATTAAATAAAGAAGATTTTATTGGTCATGATGCATTAGTAGCTCAGAAGGAAAATGGTCTTCCACGCAAACTAGTCGGCATTGAAATGATTGATAAAGGGATTCCACGCCATGGCTATAAGGTGTTTAAGGATGGTAAGGAAATTGGTGAAGTTACAACAGGAACACAGCTTCCTTCCTCAAAACGTAATGTTGGTCACGCGTTAATTGACAGTCAATTCGCAACAATCGGAAATGAAATGGAAATTGAAATCCGTGGAAAGCAACTAAAAGTAGTTACAGTTGAAACACCGTTTTATAAGCGTTCAAAATAATAGTTGAAAAGAGGGACCTACATTTATGAAACATCGTTATTTACCAATGACGGAGCAAGACCAAAAAGAAATGTTAGACGTAATCGGTGTATCCTCAGTTGATGAATTATTCGAGGATATTCCAGAGAAAGTACGTTTTAAAGGCCTTTATGACATCAAAGCAGCGAAATCGGAATCTGCTTTATTAAAAGAGTTAACAGCACTTGCTGCTAAAAATAAAGACACAAATGCGAATGTATCATTTTTAGGTGCTGGCGTTTATAACCACTATAAGCCAGTAATCGTGGATCATGTTATTTCTCGTTCAGAGTTCTATACAGCTTATACACCCTATCAACCTGAAATCTCACAAGGTGAGCTTCAAGCTATTTTTGAATTCCAAACAATGATTGCAGAGCTTACTGGTATGGATCTTGCCAACTCTTCTATGTATGATGGCGGTACAGCATTGGCTGAGGCAGGGATGTTGGCAGCAGGTCATACACGTCGTAAGAAAATTTTAGTATCTGAAACGGTACACCCAGAATATCGTGATGTTGTGGCTACATATGCCTACGGTCAATCTATTGAAATCGTAACAATTCCACATAAAGATGGTGTGACAGATATTGCAGCTTTAAAAGAGCTGATTGATGACAACACAGCAGCAGTTATTGCTCAATATCCAAACTTCTTTGGCCAAGTTGAGGATATTCAAGTAATCGGGGATATCGCGCATGAAGCAAAAAGCTTATTCGTTGTGTCGTCTAACCCACTTGCCCTAGGTATTTTAACTCCTCCAGGCAAACTAGGTGCTGATATATGTGTAGGTGATGCACAAGTTTTCGGTATCTCTGAAGCATTTGGTGGTCCACACTGTGGTTTCTTTGCAGTCACAACTAAATTAATGCGTAAGGTACCAGGACGTCTTGTTGGTGAAACAGTCGATGGTGAAGGTCGTCGTGGTTATGTATTAACCCTTCAAGCGCGTGAACAACATATCCGTCGCGATAAAGCAACCTCTAATATCTGTTCGAACCAAGCGCTTCTTGCACTTGCAGCTTCTGTAGCGATGACAGCTCTAGGGAAACAAGGTATTCGCGAGATGGCTACACAAAATATTGCGAAAACACGTTATGCAAAAAATGCCTTTGAAGCAGCAGGATTTACAGTAGCATTCCAAGGTGCACATTTTAATGAAATCGTAGTGAAAACAAATAAATGTGTGAAGGAAATCAATAAAGGCTTGATTGAAAAAGGTATTATCGGTGGATATCCTTTAGGTCAAAATTATGACTCTCTTAAACATCATGTGCTAATCGCAGTGACTGAATTACGCACAAAAGAAGAAATTGATGCACTAGTTGCAGAAATGGGGGCTCTTCATGCATAACGAAAATCAAACACTCATTTTTGAAATTTCAAAAGAAGGCCGCGTTGGCTATAGCTTAGAAGCGCTTGATGTACCTGAAGTAGATTTAGCAGATGTATTACCTGCCAATCTAGTACGTTCAGAGGCAGCAGAATTACCTGAAGTATCTGAGCTTGACATCATGCGTCACTACACAGCACTTTCTCGTAGAAACCATGGAGTAGACTCTGGCTTCTACCCACTTGGCTCTTGTACGATGAAATATAATCCAAAAATTAATGAAGCGGTTGCTCGTTTTTCTGGCTTTGCCAATGTTCACCCACTGCAGGATGAATCAACAGCACAGGGTGCTATGGAGCTCCTTTATGATCTACAAACGTCGTTAGTGGAAATTACTGGGATGGATGAAGTGACATTACAGCCAGCAGCAGGCGCGCATGGAGAGTGGACAGCATTAATGATGATTCGTGCTTTCCATGAAGCAAATGGAGAAGGTCACCGTAACAAAGTTATCGTCCCTGACTCTGCTCACGGAACTAACCCAGCTTCAGCAACAGTAGCAGGCTTTGAAACAATCACTGTTAAATCCGATGATAATGGCTTAGTTGATATCGAAGACCTTCGTAAAGTCGTTGGTGCTGATACAGCTGCATTAATGCTAACAAACCCGAATACGCTTGGGTTATTTGAAGAAAACATTATCGAAATGGCAGAGCTTATTCACTCTGTAGGCGGGAAAGTTTACTATGATGGCGCAAACTTAAATGCTGTTATGAGTAAAGCACGTCCTGGCGATATGGGCTTTGACTGTGTGCACTTAAATCTGCATAAAACATTTACAGGTCCACACGGTGGTGGTGGTCCAGGTTCAGGTCCGGTAGGCGTAAAGGCAGATTTAATTCCATTCCTACCAAAGCCAGTCCTTGTAAGAACGGAAGAAGGAGCATACCATTTCGATTACAACCGTCCACAATCTATCGGACGAGTAAAACCATACTATGGTAACTTTGGTATCAATGTGCGTGCTTATACGTACATCCGTACAATGGGTCCAGATGGCCTAAAAGCTGTTACGGAATATGCTGTATTAAACGCCAACTATATGATGCGCCGTTTAGAGCCATTCTACGATCTTCCATATAACCGACATTGTAAACATGAATTTGTTTTATCTGGTCATCGCCAAAAGAAATTGGGCGTTCGTACACTAGATATCGCAAAACGTCTGTTAGACTTTGGCTACCATCCACCAACAACATACTTCCCATTAAATGTGGAAGAAGCGTTAATGATTGAGCCAACAGAAACAGAATCTAAAGAAACATTAGATGCATTCTGCGATGTGATGATTCAAATTGCGAAAGAAGCAGAAGAAAATCCATCCATCGTTCAAGAAGCACCACATACAACAGTCGTATCTCGTCTTGATGAAACACGCGCTGCTCGTACACCAGTGCTGCGCTATCAAAAAGCTTAATATTGTAAAACCGCTCACTTTTTTGGTGAGCGGTTTTTATATGAATATTTTAAGTAATGATAATATTTACATAAAAATCAATTAATTGTTATAATTCCCTTGAGATGGTTTGTGAAAGGAGGAGATTAAAATGCAAACGACATCGTCTGAATTGAGTTTACCAACGAATAGTCTATTAAATAATACATACAGAGTCAAACACCTTCTTGCAACGAGTAAATTATCATTTGTTTATATAGCTGAATACATAAGCACTGGAGAAGAAATTATTATAAAAGAGTTTTACCCTTTAGAGATTGCTTTACGAGATTTGGATAACAAATCAGTAATCAATCGTTTACCCTCTACAAAGGAAAAATTTCAGGAATTAAAGGAGAGATTTCTAAGTGAAGCTTGCATGCTCCAGCAATTGAACCATCAACATATTGTTAAATATAGACAGCATTTTTTTGAAAATGGCTCCGTTTATCTTGTTACAGATTATTATGAAGGAGTTCTATTGGAGCAATATATACATACATATTCTATTCATGAAAGGCATCATCTATATGAAGAAGTATTCCTTCCCTTAATTGATGCCATCTCGTATTTACATAGTAAAGGCATTATTCATCGGGATATAAAGCCGAATAATATTATAATTGATGCGCAAGGGAAACCTCGCTTATTAGATTTTGGTTCAGCAATTTATTATAAAACAGTAGAGAAATATCCAATATTTACTACACCAGGATATTCACCTATTGAGCAGTATTCTATTAAAGGAGAGCAAGGCATTTATACAGATATTTATAGTTTGATGGCAACTTTTTACTACGCATTAACGAATGAAGTTCCACTAGATGTTTCACAAAGAATAATCGAAGATAAACTTGTAAATGTGAGAAAATATAATAGAAAAGTGAGCATTCCTATGTCATTAACTATTTTATGGGGCTTGCAAGTGCAGCATAAAAAAAGATGTTCTTCTCTTTCTTTTATTAAATACATCATTATTCTGGAAGGAAAGTTCAAATGTCTAAAGAACTATTTTAAGTAAATTAATTCTAAAAGACCAAAATTACTATATTTTCAATACTTTTTATTCATTTTTATCTTCAAGTGATAATACTCGAAAGAACGACTTAGGGCCTAATATCAAAAAGACCCTTAGTTGTTTTTTTTATAAAAAAATACGATTTATCCACTATTTTCCTTATAAATATCATAATTATCACCATGTGATTTTTTTAATAAAATGTATTTAAATTGCTTTTTCTTACAATATATTCTATAGAAAATATTGACATTGATTTTATGTATTGTATAGTTACTTTTGTGATACATAAAATCATTAGTGAATTCTGTATAAAAAATGCATAAAGTTGGATTAGAGTTTCTCGTACATAGCTTAGTACATCATTGTTTTTATTGTAAAATTTTATCTTAAATGTATATATTGACTTAATTTAAGTGTCTAAATGTTCTTTTAAGATGCTCGGTTCAAGTAGTTATACAATTCTAATTCTGTATTTTTTAAGCACTAATGTTTATGCTTACTCGAAATTCGTTATCTAAAGGAGGGATGGCTGTAGTAATATGCAGCCAAATGAATGGAGATTATTAGTCAAACGAACAGAACAATGCTCTTTGAAGAAATAAACCCAGAAAAATTGGATTTAATTACGCTTGTTGGCGATGTAAAAGGAATCGACAGCCTAAGTGATGAAAAGATCAAGGAAATTAGTCAACATCTTCTTGTAAAAAGCTTCGACGAATTTTTAGATAAGTTTTCACCTACCGTTTATTCATTTTATAACGCGGCAAATCAAAAGGTTATGTATACCTTGAAAAAGCCAGACGGAATTCAAGATGATTGTATATCTGAAATAGCAATCGACCAAAATAATGATTTTTTAAAAATGTTATTTACGCTCATTGATACAAAAAGAAGTCAGGGCATTACGAATGTAGATTTTAAATTTGAAAATTTACTAGACATGATTTCACCTAAAAAAGTCATGGATGATATTCGCCAAGTTCGTAAGGAAATTCATTACCTTTACAGTGAGTATGACAAGCTGGATGAGGGAGATCCGAAAAAATTAGATACTGGTGACAAGCTAAATCTTATGTTTGAAGTAGCTAGTAGAAACTACAACAATGTAATGGCGATGCTGCCTTTAGCAATTGAAGATATTAAAACAAGATTATTATTAGGGGCTAGTCAAGACGAGGATGAGTCCGAAAAATTACAAATAGGAACGCTTACTATTGGTGATAATGGTGAATTGAAAATTATTGAGGCACCTCAAACGAATAGTGCAGAACTGATGGTCATTGAAGAAAATAGTAATTACGGCTTGAGTACAGTTTTCGAAGAAGACTATGAGGCTATTACAGAATCGCCGTCTTCCTATGTAAAAGATTTAGTTGTAAGAACATTCTCACCTCTACCAGCTGTAAAAGCCGAATTTGATGTTGAAACAGAAGTTCAAAATTACAATACATACCTGGAGTTCTATAAGGATGCAAAGGATGAATTTGTAAAAACGGTCAAGCCTTTAGTCGAAAAGCTATTAGGTGTCAAAATGTACTTCGATCAATATGCTACGAAAAATAAAGGTATGCAGCCGTCATTATTAGTTACAAACACGAAGCTCGATATGCTTGTGAAAAGTAATAACCTACCAAGATTACGCACGTATTTAAATACGGTTAACGCTAAAAATGATTTTACAGATACTGTATGGTATGGTATTGTACCTGCTCTTGAATTAGAATCTTCTGGAAAAATGAAAGTTAGCCGATCAAGATTCAAAGGGAATGAAAAGGTTACAAAGCAAGAGGGTAACACAATGGAATCTTTATCAATCCTCTTAGATACGGTAAAAGATTACAAGGTACAAATTTTCTTTAACTTTATGGCTGAAGAGGAAACTACCTTTAACGGCATCGCAACTGCTGGGATTGATCGCCTAATCGATAAATGCTCGGTTCTTGTCAGAAAAGAATTTAGTGAGTTCGCGATACCATGCCTACCAAACTTTACGATTATTCCAAAAGATAAATCAGGCGTAGTTATTGATACGAGAATGCATACTACCGAAAATGGAGCTCGTCTATCGAAAGAAAAGGAAGATATTTTAAAGCTTTGGATAGAAGGCGTTTATGTAGGTGCTAGCTATGTAGCAGCAGGTATCGTTTCCGCCTACCAATGCCCAGAGTATTTAAAGGAATCATTTAAAAATGTAAAACGTAATTACCCTGGAGTTCGATTTGATATTGAAGCCGGAGACAACTCACTTAGAGCTGTAACGACGATGGCGAAGGAAATTTCAGGTTTTACGAATAATATTAAAGACGCTATTAACAGCAGAAGCTTCGGTTTTGTATTCTCTTCCGAAAATGCCCAACTACAGGATAAAGATATTAGACGTATTACTGTCTATAAAGCAAGAAGCCTAGCGATGGAAGAAGATGGATTCGATTCAATCTATAAAACGCAAGTTAGTACGTATATTGAAAGAATACTTCGATTCCAATCTGGTGACTTTAAGCACGAGAATATCGTTCGCTTCTTTAGTAATAATCCAAGTAGTCAAAAAAGTAAGTGGCTCAATGATAAAGGTCATGTAAACTCTATTATTCATGATGGAGATGATATCGGCTACATCATTGATGAGAAAACAAGCTTATGTCAGATCGATCTTGTGTTTAACGGTAATGTTAAAAATCTTGAGGTTACGATTACTAAAGGGACAAGTGCTGTTAAAGCCTAATAATTTATTTGTCGCAATTTTCAATTATTTAAGTAGGGTGTTTAAGATTTATCATTTATAAATCTTTTAACATAAATATGAATCGAGCGACTAATTGCTGAAATGGAAAATATTACATATTTCATAGTGTCAGTTTGAAACATGGCACTGTGAAATGAATAGTTGTACCAAAATTTATTTCATTAGCACAGTTAGAAGTTACGATTCAACAAAATTTAGGAGGTACTGAGCATGGGTTTTGTATTAAAAGTAGAAGGATCAGAAGCAATTGAATTAGGGTTAGAAAGCATTATGACTGTCGAATATGAGACAGATACACCGAATGATTCTAACGCTCGCTCTACAGATGTTGGGGCAACTTTAAAAGTGAAAGGTAAAATTTTAACTGCCACTGATGGTGATAATTCTGATGATACGATGAAATTAGGATTATGGTCATTAGTACCAGCTGAAAAAGCTGATTGCTACCGCAAAGTGACACTTGAAGTGATCTCAGCTGATCAAGTAGTTAGAAAAATTCATTTCCCAAATGCTTTCGTTGTGGACTATACAGAAAGATATGGTGACACTGAAGGTATTGGTGAATTCTTCTTATTCATTAAACAAAAGAAAGACAAAACAGACTTGGCAAAAATCGAGGGCGGCTACGCTGTCTAAGATTGCAGCACGATAAAACACTACTATATCTAAGGAACTTTTATAGTTCCTTAGATTATTTTTAATCATCCTAAATTGGGGTTGAAAACATGAAAACGCATTATGAAACATTAGGTATAGACCGAAATGCAACACAAGAGCAAATAAAATTAGCTTATCGGAAGCTTTCCAAAAAGCATCACCCTGATGTGAGTGGTGGAAATCAAGAGTCAGAGAAAATTTTTTTAGAGGTTCAAGAGGCATATAAGGTACTTAAAGATCCAGCGCTGAAAGAAACTTACGATGCCCGTTTCGATGGCAAAGGTACCAGCTGGCAAAATGAACATCAAAATGAAAAGCATTCAAACGGACATCAGTCTACAGAGAAAAAGCCAGATTTTAATATGAATAATATTGAAAGAAACTTTGAACATTTTTTTGGCTTCAATCCTAAAACAAAGGAGATGTCTTCAACGCTTCATAAACAATCGAAGAAAAATCCACTGGATACAACGGATTTATTTGAACGCTTTTTTAATAAATAAGCCATGGCAAAAAGAGAGGAGCGTGATTATATGTATGAGCCATTTTCAGCTGAAGCTTACAGTGGAAATACACGAAAAAAAATGTTTATAAAAATTATCGATATCGTTATTGTCACAATTGCCTTCTTTTTCATTCTATATGTTTTTGTAATGAATCAGGATGTCCTTTTGAAATTTGTTATTGGGACGGTAATAGTCATACTTGCCATTATTTATATATCGCTTAAATACGAAGCAAAGGCAATCACTCAAGTGATGGCTAAGAAGGACATTTCAAAGCTTGTTCTTCTTAATGAACGTGGAGTAGAAATAGATGAATGGGAACTTGGCGATCATATTTCATTGCTTATTGGAAAAAGTTCAGCTGAACACAAGGCGGATATTGATTTAAGTGGAACAGAGTATGAATCTCTTGTGAATTATGAGCATGCGGTACTAAATTGTGTAGCTGGAATTTGGTATTTAGAGGATATAGATTCGGTTAATGGTGTTGGCTTAAAAAAAGCGAATAAGCGCGTAAAAAATAGATTAAAACATGAGATTCCTTACCCATTAGGTAATGGAGACACAATATACATAGCGAATACGCGAATTTTGGTTAAATAGAGAAAAAATTCGTAACAAAGATGGGGGATATCGAAATGAGTTTGATTAGATGTACAAATGGTCATATGTTTAGTTCAAGGAGACATCGCAATATTTGTCCTTACTGTAACGTGATGGTGGAACAGGAGCAAAGACAAAATAGTCCTTCCTCACCTGTCATTGAAGCAGATGATAAAACATTGCCTTACTTAGGAGAAATGGATGGGATAGATCCTGTAACAGGATGGTTAGTTTGTATTGAAGGGCCGCAAATGGGTAGAGATTATCGTATCTTATCTGAAAAGAATTTTATAGGTAGAGCAGAAGATATGCATATCCGCATTGCAGGGGACAATTCCATCTCTAAGCGAAATCATGCAGTCATTGTGTATGATCCTAAAAAACGTAATTTTTACTTACTGCCAGGAGATGCATCAGGATTAGCCTATCTGAATAATGAGGCCGTTTATACACCAACGGAATTAGCAGCCTATGATGTGATACAGCTAGGGAGAAGTATATTTTTATTTATTCCACTTTGTGGTGTTCACTTTGAATGGGAAAATAATCAAAGTGAGGAATGATGACATATGGACCAAAAGTTATTGCCGTACATAATTACCTTAATCTTTATCATTGTCCTTATCTTGTTACTGCTAATAAGAAGTATACTTGCTCAAAAAATGGATAAAGGGAAAATTTATATTGGAAATGGTCAAACAATCGGAAGACGTGATGAGCAGGATGATTATTTCTCAACTGCCGAAACGACATATGGCACAATCGCGGTGCTTGCAGATGGAATTAGCGGCTTAGCCAATGGTCGGAAGGCTAGCACGATTGCAGTGACAACCTTCATAGAAGAATTTAAAAAGCTTAGTAGCTTAAATAATCTACAAAACTTTTTTAAGGAAGCTGCTATAGCAAGCAATCATATGATTGTGGAAAACTTAAATGGCTCCAATGGAGGAACAACATTAGTCACGGCCGTTATTGATAGTGAAGGCTATCTTCATTGGGGGGCAGTAGGGGATAGTGTTCTCACGATCTTTAGAAATGGTGAATTTCTAAAGATTAACCAAAAACATATTTTTGAGTCAGTTTTAACCGAAAGATATATTTCAGGTGAAATTTCGCAACTTGAGGTGCAGGAAAATCCTCTAAAAAAGAGATTAATCAATTATTTAGGATATACAGGCTTTAAAAATTTGGATACAGGAAATAATCCGATTCAGCTAAATAGAGGGGACAAGGTATGTCTTTTTAGTGATGGAATCTATGATGCTTTAACGGAGGTTGAAATGGAAAAAATTCTCTCTCAGCAAGCTCCACCCTATGATTTAGCACAAAGCATGATAAAAGCCGTTGAACAAAAACGCTTAAAAAATCAAGATAATGCTACCATCGTGATTTTAGAAAAAACTTGGTGACGATGAATAGGGAATAGAGAAGGAGGAGACGTATGAGAAAGGAAAATTGCGACTTTAAAACGGGCTTTTTATCTGAAGCAGGGTCCTTTCTGCAAAATAAAGACTATTTTGCCTATACAGAACTTGACGATGTAGCTTGTTGGGTAGCTGTAAAGGGCTTGGATGCAGATCAGGAAATTAGTAGTGCAGAGCTTGCCGTAAAGGCTATTTTGGAGAAGTTTATGGAAAAGCCAGCTATGTCAAGGAGAGCTATCAATAAATACCTTAGACATGCACAAATTATACTACAAGCGCAAAGCTTACGAGTAAGATTAAAGGCTAGTATTGTCATAGTTGTTTCCGACTACTCAAAAATGATTGTTGGAGTAGCGGGGAATTCGCGACTGTATCACTTCCGAAACAGTACATTAACCTATAAAAGTACAGACCAAAGTTTAGCACAGGAAATAGTAAACAGTCAGAACCGTTCATTAGATATTAGCCAGCATGAAGAAAGAGGGAATTTGTTGAATTATCTAGGTAAACCAAACAAATTTCAACCCTTTGTGTCTAAAAAGATGAAGCTTACTGATGGTGATGTCCTATTACTTTGTACAGCTGGCTTTTGGGGAGATGTCAGTGAGATTGAGATGGCTGACGCTTTGGAAGGTGTCAAAGATTCTGAACAATATACAGATTTGTTGGAAGAAATATTGTTGAGTAGACAAAGAAAAGTTGTAGAAAATTACACGGTTGCTGCCATATTTGTGAACAAGGTGTATCAAGAAACGAACAAAAACAAGATGAAGTATATAAAAATGATTGCTGCTGCATTAGTTTTAGCCTTGGTTGTAGGTGGCGGCACGATTTTTTATCAAGTAAAACAAGCAAAAAAATTAGCAGAGTTAACAGTCGAGATGAAGGACCATGAAAAGAGTGGAAATGTTTACTTTCAAGACGGAAATTATGATGAAGCATTACTTGAATATAGTGAGGGAAGAAATGCAGCAAAAAAATTAAAAGATCCTATACATAGAAATTTACTAGCTAGAAAATTAAGAGTGACACAACTAATTATCAATGGTGATAAATCAGCGGAAACTGGAAAATTTACAGAGGCATTAGAACATTATGAAAAAGCTAAAAAAGAGGGAAAACTCATTAATGGATTTGGTAAGGAAGAAGTAGAGCAAAGAATTGCCAACATGGATTCCGTTGTGGAGATTGTTGATGCTATAAAAGATGCAGATTTTCGTTTTGAGGCAGAGGACTACAATGGGGCTTTAGCCATTTATGAGAAAGCTAGAAAAAAAGCACTCGCCATTTCATTTACTGGAGAGACACAAATTAAAACAAAAATTGAAGATACAGAAGAAAAAATAAATGAATTGAAGAAGGCTCAAAAAGAATTAAAGGCAGAAGGGTTAGAAAAAAGTGGGGATCAGAGCTATGCCCGTCAGGAATACGTTCAAGCGATAGAGTCCTATACGCTTGCGCAGGAAATTTATCAAGAAACAGAATTACTGGCAAAAGTTCTTGGACTAGAGAGAAAAATTATGAATGCAAATGATAAATTAAACCCTGTACCACAGGTTCAACCAGCAGATAGTGCACTTCCTAATGAAGCAGAACCTCCAGTAGATGAAGTAACTGATGCCAGTTAGCATTCAAATCCTGAGTCATGAAAGAAGGAAAGTAAATTGTTAAAAGAGCTCATGTTTGAACGTTTACGAAAAATAGAAAATCTAGAGCAACGTCAATTACTAAAGGACATTGTAAGTGGTGTTTTTGTAAATCTAATTGATTATCAAGAAGATATGAATAAAAAGCTTGAAGAACGTATTTTTAATGAAATCGATGATTACGAGAATAGATATGACATTTACACAACGCTAAGTGCCCGAGAAGATGTCGACCCCATTCATGATTGTTTGTTTCCGATATGTCCAACAGATTTGGAAGAGACAAAAATAGACATGGAGAAGCTTCTTGAATCTATTAAAAATAATGAACCTGCAATACTCATGACATTATTTATAGAGTGTGATTCTATCGAAATACAGCATTTACTTGCACAGCAACGAATTTTCAATGGTCATCTTGCTACATCGCAGGGATTGGTTGAAATAAAGCTGAGTCTTACTAAAAATAATCGCTATTTGCAAAAAATTAAAGACCTTTATTCAATCTTCCAAAGAAATGGCCTACCTTGGAAAACAATCAATCATCCTTTTGTGAGTAAGTTCATTGATGTCATACTTATAGGCTGTCCACCATTAAATGAGGATGTAGAAATTTTCGAGGTTACGATTGATTTAGAGGAATATGAGCAGCAAAAACGATTGAATATGGTTCCGCTTTGGAATGTTCAGCGTCACGAGGTTAAGAATAGCGGTTTTCCATTCCCAGCCATTGATAGAATAAATTATGAGCATGTCTTATCGTTACGAAAAACGGGTACTCAACATGGTTATCTCATTGATGCGGAAGAAGACAATATTAGATATATAAAACGTTCAGATAGTGAATTAACCATTGTTTCACCTCAGGATCAGTCAGGAGTATGGCAGCTACTTAAAATTGCTAAAGTAGAAAAAGAACAAGTAGGTAAAATGACTTATGAACTAGTCTCGAATCGGCGAAATGAGCACTTTATGCACAAGCTCTCTAGTAAATATAATGTAAATGTTTCAACAAAAGGAGAAATAATTCGACTGATAAACTCCTTTCAGGCAGCAGATAATCTTGAACTTTTGAGAATAGATATTTTGGAAGGGCATTTAGATAACCGTCTCTTCGTGCATCCATTTTTAAAAGACGCAACAGAAGATGCCAGTCATAAAAAGACGATGCTATTACAATTCCTGTCAAAACAAGATCGAGATTTTATGACGAATGATGTCTTAAGCTTTCTCCTTGCTGAAGTCCAGAGGTATTTCACTGAGTATAAATGTGTAGGTAAATGGATATGAACTATATTTGGGATTTACTTATACAAGCTGAAGAAGAGGGCTTTTTAGCAAAGGATATTTACTTTCATCTTGCCAAAATCTATTCACCTTATATGGAGCTTAGTCCACAACTATTAAATTCACAGGCAATAGAGCAACATGTGGAAGTAAACCCCTATTATCGTTACTTTGATATTTTTAAAGATCTCTTTCATCCTGATCATATGACTGATGAGGCCTTTAGAGATGCTTTATTAGATATTACATTGCACTTTTTAGCTGAAATTGATCGAATGCAAGGCTTGAATAAAAAGGAATATTATATTCGCTTTATGCTGAGAGACATTGAAGCAAATGTATTTGGAAAACTGGTTCGCGATAAAATCAAATCTTTTTCAAAGAAAGAGCAAGAAATTATTGCGCTTAACATGCTCAGACTCTATCAAACAGGAGAGGCATTATATCTGATAAAGGACACGCTGAAAAATATATTTAGAAATTGTTTTATTTATGTGAAGTCAGAGGGAAATGATGAATTACTGCTTTACATTCATCAAAAAAAGACAATAGAAAATATCAATAAAGTTCAGCTAATCCAAGAAATCTTTTTACCTATTGGCTTTCATATGGAGGTTTACTGGCAATACCATTTTGGCATTATTGACGTAGAAGAGACTATGAAGCTAGATCGAATAGCTCTTTATTAAAAAGTGGGGAGGGGTATAAATTGACGACTAAATATTCATATAAGCTTTATGCGAATAAGCGTTATACAGAAAAGAAATATATGACCTATACACGTGTAGAGTTGATGGAGATGACCACTTTTCAGCTTAGAAATATTTGTTATAAAGAAAAGCTCATAACAGGTTTAATTAATACGCTAACTAGGGACGAACTAATCGAGAAGATTTTAAGATACCGTGGAGCTGAAGAACATCTATTGATTAAAGAAAAACAAGATGGGGGCTTTGAAAGAGTCGAGGAGGCACTGCAAAAATATTTAAAAACACCACTTTCAGATAATGGTGATATTAAAATACCTGCCAAAATGAATCTCTATAAAGGCATGAAAATAGATAAGCCAGATCAATACCTCATTGAAACAGGTGGCTTTCTTGTAGAATCTAATGTGCTATTAGTAAATGAGCATTTTGAGTTATGTGGCATTCTAAATATCGTAAAAGACGATGAAAAAGCAAATTGCTATTACCTAGTGGCAGATCAAGCGCTAGGAATACGCGAGACAAAGAATAAGAACTATAGCTTTATTTTTTTCCGAAAGCAAGACTCAGAGTACATCTATAAAACATATTATCAGGAGACACCACTCCCTCCAACAAATCTACATTACTACAAAGTGCCAATACCAGATTTAGAGATGAAACAATTAGAGACAACCAATGCCATTCTTGCCATTGATTTTGGCACAACCAATACAACAGCTGGTGTATTTTTGGATAGCGATTATGTCTCATCACCTTGTAGCCATGATCTTTTAAATAAGAGAATTACGCTCAATAGCATCAATTTTGTACAATTCCCAGATCCATTACACCAAAAAGAATGGATCGAAGTTGTGCCTACAGTGGTTGCGGTTGCAGATTGCTCGAACGCTGATCACATAAACTATCATTTCGGCTATGAAGCCTTGAAGGTTATGAAAAAAAATAGCTATACATCATTAGCCACTAAATTTCAGGGCATCAAACGTTGGGTTAGTAATTATGCAAAATTGGAGGAAATAATGGATGCGAATGGGAATACAGCGGTTATCCCACGCAGTCAAATCCTCAGAGAATTTTTACTCTATATCATTCAAATGGCTGAGCATCAATTTAAATGTCGCTTCAAACATTTGCATATTTCAAGCCCTGTTAAGCTGAAAACTCAATTTTTAGATATGTTTCACGCCATTTTACCTGAATATCAAATTGAAATTGAGCATGCTCTCGATGAAGGAATGGCAGTGCTCTATAATACGATAGCCAATCAAATAGAGAATCAGAGCTTTATGGATGGCAAAGAATACAAGGCTCTAGTAATCGATTGTGGAGGGGGAACAACAGACCTCTCATCCTGTAAGTTTCGAATAGAGGACGGACATATTTCCTACAAAATTGATATTCATACAACCTATGAAAATGGGGATACCAATTTTGGTGGTAATAATATTACGTATCGAATTTTTCAATTTATGAAAATTGTCTTTGCGAATTATTATAGTCGTGGGAAAAATGCCTATGACATCGATGCGCTAATTGATATTCCAGGGAAGGATATTTATCGGTATGTTGATGATTATGGCGTCGAGGCGGTTTACAAGCAATTTGAAAAGACATTTGAGGATGCTGAATCTATTATCCCTACACGTTTTAAAGAATATGAAAATCATACGCGTGATGAGTATTTAAGGGTTCGTAATAATCATTATTTCTTATGGGAAATGGCCGAGGAAATGAAGAAAGAATTTTTCCGAAAAACCGGTATTCTTAGGAGTCGCTTTTACTCAGAAAGCGATATACAGCAAGATAGTGATTTGAATATCACAACGGTAGATCGCTGGTGTTTATCCCTATTAGAAAACCACCAATTTAAAGATGTTTATGACTATCCAAACGTTTATTTCAATATTAAAGAAATTAACCACCTAATCAAGGCGGATATTTATGATATTGTACGAGAGTTTTTAGAAGGTTTTTATGAAAGTGGCATGCTTGGCGAATATTCCATTATTAAGCTGACAGGGCAATCCTGTAGAATTGACGCTTTTCGAGAGGCTTTAAAGGAATTTGTACCAGGTCGTAGCATTGAATTTAGACAAAAGGCTGAAAACGTTGGAAAAGTGCCAGAATTAAAGCTCGCCTGTTTAAGAGGCGCATTACGCTACTTAAATGCGAAAAAGATTGGCATGATCGAAACGGAAGTAACAAATGATGCACCTATTGTACCGTATACGGTTAGTGCATTTACTCATAATCGTCAGGAAAAGCTTCTGATTAGTAGTCTAGAGAGACTGAATCAAATTCATGGAACTATTTCCCGTCCATGGGGCGTCACAGAGGTTGAATTTTTCCTAACTGGAAGCGATCCTCAAGCAGCACATAAGTATACCTATATTAATCGTCAAGAGAATTTTGTCCCTGTGCTATATGAGAGTATTGCATCGAATTATTTTGATAAAATTCCACAGGACGAAACAGATTCAATCGTCAATGGGGAGGTTAAATTCTTTGTCTTTGCAGGAGAGGATCATTGGGGCTTCCATGTCGTGCCAGTGGCTAGGAAAGAGGAGCAGCTAATGATCGGGAGCAAGGAATTCTTTGCCTTTGAAACAGATTTATCAGAGCTAGATTTCTTTGATGGATTAAAGTAAGTAGGCATCTGCCAAAAAATAAAAGAGGTGAGTGACAGATGTTTACCAATCAATATCCACATTTTCAAAAAGGCAGAATTTTAAAAAGAGAAATGCTGGAGAACTTGCGCGATTATCCAAGGGAATTTTTAGATTTATATTTCCAGGATTATTCAAATGGCATTATAGCAGGTGCCAATATTACGATTGCAGATACCATTATCCATATTACAAAAGGGATCGTTAAACATAATAATAGGCTTTATTTACTACGTAATAGCTATGAACTTCCATATGAGGCAACAGGGCAAGAAACCATTATAAAAATAAAGTTTGCTGAAGCAGTGAATAAATTAGATTTCACGGATTTTACAGCCACTATTTTTCTCGATGAGTCTCTGAATCTTGCCCTAAACGAATTAGAAATAGCCCGCTTTAAATTAAAGGCTGGAGCAAGGCTGCGATCCGAGCCAAATAATTTTTTAGATTTTGCCACGGAATACAATACAGTGAATTATCTGCACTGTCAGTATGCAGGTATACAAGAAAGCACATACCACCCTAAAGTTTTACAGTTTTACGCAAAGGAATTATTAAAAAATCGCCCAACCAATGTATATGATATTACCTTTGCTTTTGAATGTTTGAATCAGGAGCGGGTACAGCGAGATGTCATTGAAATGTATATTTGCAATCGATTAGAGTTAGAATTTCAAGCGTTTTCCAATAGTCAAATTCATAAATATTTGTACCGGATATTATCTGAATCAAAAAAAGGTGGTCGTCGAGTAGGACATAGTCCAGAACGACCAAAGCGTATGATAGTCGATTGACTAAAATTCAGTTGGTGAACAACGCTTAAGCATAAACAGGAGCTGAACTAAAAGGAGTGGTAAAAGATGAATTTCATGGATGAAGAAGTCATTGAGATGACGAAACAAGCGCGGCAGAAGAAACGATTGGAAAACCTAGAAAAACAATTGGTACATACAGACGTTGTTCAAGCGATTAAAGATGGTCAGCTAATGATTGAAGATGAGACAATCGAATTTACGAAAATGGACTTTTATGATGGGCAAATCCAAATGCGTATTCCAGCCGCTTTTGAAGTAATGGAATCTGATTTAATGGATATTAAATATCCGTCCAGCCGAAGACCCGATTACATCTATACAAGTGAAAGTACATCTATTAATGTCACGCTGAAAATCATGGAACAACAAATAAAAGCAGAGGAATTAGAAGATTTCACACAGACTATGATGGAGATACTTCAAAAAATGCAGCCAACAACAAAAATGTTGGATATCGGCTTTAATGAAGTGAACGATGTCCAAATTGGTTACTTTGATTTCATAACACCTGCACTAGATAACAAGATTTATAATTTAATGTTTTTGTTTATAGTAGGCGAAAATGTGACGATGGGCTCTATAAATTGTTTGAAGAAAGAGATGAATATTTGGAAACCTATTGCTTACGGAATGATGGAAACTATCTCAATCCAAAATAAATTAGATGGAGAGGGTGTTGTTTGATGGATCGGATAAAAAATGAAACAGCCTTAACATATAAAGATATGATCGTGATGCCCTATAACATTCGCGTCCATCAAATCGAAATTACGCAACAAATGAACGATCATGCTACATTGCATTTAACGGGTGTAATTCCAGATGAACTCGAAGATTCCTATGTATATATGACAGATGCAGAAACATCTATAGAGGTATTGCAAATAGATGGTAATGGTCAATCGAAGCCTATTTTTAATGGGTTAGCATTAGATGTACAAGTGAAATCAGTGATGGGCACTTATTATTTGGAAGTTAAAGCCGTTTCACATACGTATTTACTAGATGTTAAGAAAAAAAATCAAACCTATCAAAATGCTAGTATGCCATACAGTGAATTAATCGATGTGTGTATTGCCGATCAAAAAGGTGCAGATTTCATAGATCATGTCACAAAGGGAGCTAGTATTGGTCGTTTTACAATGCAATATATAGAGACAGATTGGGAGTTTCTTAAACGAATGGCCTCGCGTTTTCATACAGGTCTAGTGCCAGATACAGTTCATTCATCTGCAAAATTTTATTTTGGTATTCCATTTCAAGCTGGGAGCACAAAGAAAATGGAGGCCATTAATTATCGGGTTAAAAAGGCAATTGGCAATTTTCTTATCTCAAGTAAAAATCATCTCGAAAGTATTACTGATAGTGACTACATGTATTATGAAGTAGAATCGCTGCAATCCTTCAAAATAGGCAATGAAGTTACTTTCCAATCTAAAAAATTGTATGTTTATAAAATTTTTTCAACTTTAAAAGATGGCTTGTTCAAGCATATTTATACGTTAACACCTCGGAATGGTTTCAGTGTCCACACTACCTATAATCAAGCTATTATTGGTGCTTCCATTCAAGGAAAGGTAATTGATGTTGCCGGGGACAAAATTCGTATTCATGTCGATTTCGATGAGGGGCAAGAAAAGGATACGGCCTATTGGTTTCCATATTCAACAATTTATGCATCAGAAGATAACACAGGTTGGTATTTTATGCCAGAGCTATCTGATAATGTAAGAATCTATTTTCCAAGCAATCATGAGGATGAAGGGATTGCGATTAGCTCTGTTTCAAAAGCGCCTCCACAATCAAATACGATGTTAGCAGCAACTAATCCAACCAGTCAAGATGGGGGTGGCGGGTCAAGTGCTACACCACCAGAGGATAGTCGCCAAGATCCAGGACGTATGGCTGATCCAGATGTAAAAACACTCAGAACAAAGCATGGAAAACAAATTCTACTTGCACCTGATCGGATTGTTATATCGGGTGGAGGGTTGATGATTTCACTGATGGATGATAATGGTATTTCGATAATAAGTGATAAGAATATTAACTTAAAAGCTACAGATAAAGTGGTCATTAATGCCAAACAAATAATGATTAATGCGAACGAGAAAATTGAGATGACCTGTAAAGAAAATTCAATCAAGATGGAAGATAAAATGGAAATTAAAGGAACAGAAGTGCGAGCAAATTAGTAAGGATGTGAATGCATGAAACGAGAAGAAGCATTACAGCATTTTATGGATGAATGCGTTTCAGTTCATGTCAGCCGATTGCAAGAGAAAGTTGATCGACAGTTTCGCCAAAACAAGGAAATTTTGCTACAACCACTCATTTACTCACTTGAACAGTTGTTTGCGAATATTAGAAATCAGCAAAGACAGGGAAATTTAGCACCAATTGCCTTTATTCATCTCTCTTTGCTGCGAACCTCATTACTAGAAAACAAGTGTACGTATTTGCTAGAGGCATATGGTGAAGCATGGTACTTTGATTGGGTCGAATGTACAGCACATTATGAAGCAACATGGCTTAGTGAGGCAATGGTTGATTTACAAAAGACGCTTGAGAAAGAAAGAAAACCGTATCTCATGATTCAAGCAGCTGATGTTAGAGGGATTATTCAAAAGTTAGTAGTTCTATTTCATCAGTATATCATTCAATTGGTTCGCTATCTTTTTCGCTATCAAAAGGAAAGCGTACCTGAACTCCATTTTCAACGAGCAGAGTGCTTGCGATTTCGTGTTGGTGAGTACAAAGGGGTTAGTGAGGATGTTGCTATCATTGACGAACGAGAACGGGTGGATAAAAACCTTCTCTCATGGTTAGAGCAAAAAGAGATGGACAAAACGTATACATTCGAAAACTTCTCAAACCTACCATTACAACAGAAAAATTTTAACCAGATGGATTTTTCCTACGCAATTTTTAACAGTTGTGATTTAGCAGGGTCTTCATTGAAGGAAAGTATTTGTGTTGGTACTAGCTTTGTAGATTGTAGTTTAGAGAATGTTGACTTTTCCTATGCAGCTATTCAAGATACGGATTTTCGAAATGCCAATTTGGTAAGCGCTAATTTTAGTTATGCTCAAGGAAAAACGCTAAGGCTTTCGGGAGGGGAAGTGGCATGCTACCTCGGTACTGATTTCAGTAATGCCAATTTGGAAAATGCGAGATTTGACTTTGCGCAGATTGAAGGTGCCAATTTTACAGGTGCTAATTTAAAGGGGGCTACCTTCTTTAAACGTGATCAAGAGAAATATCAATTTAGCGCAGAACAGGTGAAAGATGTTCATTGGATTTATTAGCAATGATAGATACAGGAGGAAAAGATGGAATATTTTATTCTTCGGCAAGATCTAAGCATTCTCAATCCAATCATCCCTTTGAAAACGGACCTCGATGAAAACTTTGTCTGTTCTTCTGTATTCGGCGAAGTGGTAGAAAAAGGGAATGCGGTATATCTAGATTATTTAGACAAGCCTCGAAGAATCGTGTCTGATAATTTAAAAGCGCTGTTAATGAAATACGAGGATAACTTAGGTTTTACAGCTATTGTCTTTACGGATGTCAAGAAAGGGACACAGCGCGTGTATTGGCTTATGGATATAGTGAAGAAGGACTGTATTTCTCATGAAACCGCTTATTATCCTGACGGAGGAATAAAAGAGCTAGTGATAGACCCCAAGAAAGTGGAATTGGATTGTATTTTTCAAGTTGAAAGCCATAAGGAAGCTTTTACAATCATTAATTTAGATGTGGCAGAAAGTATATTGCGACGCCCCTTTCTTGGGATTCAGTTGCAGCGAGTAAGACAGGAAAGAGAGTAAGTAATTTTAATCATTCCAAACCATTGCTGCTATGTAGTGCTAAAGCGGAAATTTATCACAAATGATAGGAAGGGAAGGATATTTAATGGCTCAAGTTGTAGAAAATTTGGAGACAGAAGGTTCGGAACAAGAGCAATTTAGTTATGTAGTACATGGCGCAATCATTGCCTGTGAGCATGGTAGCCACCTCAATTATTTAAATTTGCCGCAAGATCATGGCGTTTATATTAAAGAGAAAGCAGTTATGAATGTTGGTGATAGAAACCCTGATAACATCCCAACCTTTGGTGTTTGCTTAAAGTTGAAAAAACCATGTACACCTGTATGCTCCATCGACTGGATGGAAGGGATGGAAAATGTCAATATCGAGGGCAAGCAAGCGTTACTTAATCGTTGCCATACGCAATGCTCTGCAGGCGGAGGCAAAATCGATATTGTTCATGACGGGCAAGAAGACTTAGAAATACCGAAACAAGGTTTTTAAAGAATAGATCGATTGAAAGGAGGTAAGTAATGAAAGCGCTAGGAGAAAAAGAAGTCCACATGATTAGTACATATGAGGATCTTGTAGTCGAATGGCCTTATCCACTTATTCATTTAGACAAGCTAACAATAAAACATAAAGGTAATGATCATGCCAGGTTGTCCTTTACCGGAATGATTGCTGAAGAGCAAGCGCAAAAGTATATTCAGCGAGTTAGTCATACAGATGAAATTGTTGTGAAATTTGGACGAGACAAGAGCATATTGTTCTCAGGAAGAATTGAAAATGCAGAGTTACAGGCATCTCAAGGCGTGCACACTGTCACAGTAGAGGCAGTATCTTTTACAGCAAATCTGGATATTGAAAAGCGCTCACGTTCTTTTCAAGATGCGAATATGACGTATGTGGAGTTAATGGATAATATTGTGGGGGCCTATCCTTATGGGGATTACATTGATCATGCCTCTAATAGTCAAACCATTGGTCATATTGCGATTCAATATTTGGAAACGGATTGGGCATTTATTAAAAGAATGGCCTCCAATCTACATGCGGTTGTTTTTCCTGATTTAAAAGGGAAGGGTCCACGATTCTGGTTTGGTACACCCCAAAGCAGGAAAAGCATAACGATTGATCATCTTCCTTCCATATTACGTATGGATGTAGATACGTATCGGTTGATTACAGAAAATGATGGTTCGGATGTAAGCGAAGCTGATTATACATTTTGTGAGTTTGAAAGCACAGAGGCCTTTGAGCTAGGCACTTCGGTGCAATTAAAGGGAAGGCCCTATATTATAACAGTTCGAGAAGTCCACCTTGATGATGGTGTATTAAAGTTTCAATATACTGCACAACCAGAGAAAAGTATTCGCCAACGATTGGTACGCAATTTAGATTTGATTGGGGCAGCTTTTACAGGAAAGATTATTGATGTCACGCAAAACACCGTTAAAATCCATTTAGATATCGATAAAAAACAGGAGAAAGAAAAAGCGCACTGGTTTGCTTATTCAGCAGATGCTAACGGTGTGATGTATTTAATGCCGCAAAAAGGTGCACGTGCCCAATTACATTTTCCAAGTGCTGTGGAAGAAGATGCCATTGTGATTAGTTCGGTACGTGTCAATCCAGCCACACCTGAGGGTGGACAAAAACAAACGAAAAAAATGGCAGACACGACCGTGAAATCATTAGCGACCAACGCGGGAAAAGATATGACATTAGGTGTTGGGGATATTACCTTTAGTGCAGTAGATGGCGTTTTGGACCTTAAGATGGATGATGGGGAAGGTGTAACATTTCAAAGTAACAGTACCATCATGCTAGCGGCAGATGAAACACTTGAAATGAGTGGAATGAAAGAGCTATCTGTAGAGGCGGAGGAATGGATTGCTATTTCAGCGAAGGAGCAAAGTCATGTAATCCTTGCAGCTGACACACAGTTAATTAGTACACTTATAGATCAAGAGGGTACGGAGAAGCAAAGCCAACCACCTAAGCTAAATGAAGAAGCAATCGAAGCTACAACAAAAGTGGACGTCATTTTCCCACAAAAAGCAGAGCAGAAGAAAGAGAAAAAAGGCTTCTTTAGTAAGTTGCTTGATAATGTTAGTTTAGCGTTAGATGTCGCTGGATTTATTCCAGGTATCGGGACCATTGCAGATATTGCGAATGCAGGTATTAGCTTGGCAAGAGGAGACTATATGGGAGCAGCCATGAACTTAGTGGGCGCAGTTCCAATAGTGGGCGATGCAGCAAAAACTGCTTACAAGGTCAATAAAGCCGCAAAAGTAGCAGAGGCAGCCAGTAAAACCGCCAAGGCTGCGGATAAGGCAGTGGATGCCTCAAAAGCAGTAAAAGGAATGAAAGCGGCTTATACAAAAGTATCACAAACGTTAGATACAGTTTCGGCACTTGCGAACAAAGGCTCTAAAGGTGTGAAGACAGCCGCGGATAAAGTTATTGCCTCGATGGATGAAGTGCTAGCTGTTTCAAAGGCAGTAGACGGTATGAAGGCTATGGCTAAAACAGAGCTGACGAAATTTAATCATGGGGTATTAAAGAAATTTAATTGTACAAAAGGATTAAGTGATAAATTCTGTAAAAAAGGCTTTGAACCGGTTGATTTAATCACAGGGCGTATGATTTATGAAGGTGTCGACTTTGAACTACCTGGACCTATCCCACTATCATGGGAACGTGCTTGGTACAGTGATAGTAGTCGAGTTGGTTTGTCAGGTCATGGTATGCACTTTACATACGATTTAGCCTTAGAGATATTTGAAGAAGAAGATATGATTGGGATTGTGGTGACAGATGGTCGCGCAGTAGGGTTTCCAGTTTTACCAATAAATTTGCCATATTTTAATAAAAAAGATAGAATGACCCTAAAAAATACAGGTAAGGAATATCATTTATTTGAGCATGATACACGCTTGCTTTATGTATTTGAACAAACAACAGAGACGACATACCGATTAAAAGAAGTAAGAAATGAGCAAGACCACCATATTCAATTTGCCTATAACCCAAAAGGCTTCTTATCGCAAGTAACAGATAGCGTAGGGCGCGTACTAGACGTTACGACCAATGAAGCGGGCAGAATGACGGAAGTTGCTTTACGCAATCAAATGAGTCGTGAAGTGTTAGTCCGCTATGTTTACAATGATGTTCAAGATTTAATCGAAATCCAAGATGCATTAGGACAAAGTACATATATCCAGTATGTCAATCACTTAATGATGCAAAAAATAGACCGCAATAAAAATAGCTTCTTCTGGCGCTATGATGGTCCAACAACAGGTGCACGCGTTATTAAAACATGGGGAGATGGCAATGTCCTTGCGGGTGAGCTTACATATCACGAGGGCTATAACGAAATTACGAATAGCTTAGGCCATAAAAGCTATTATTATTTTAATGAAGATAACCTCTGTACAAAAATTGTTCATCCAGATGGTAGTGAGATCAGCTATGACTATAATGAGGACTTTGAATTACTGCAAGAAGTGGATGAAGATGGGCGTGTGACAACATTCAGCTATGATGAGTGGGCAAACCCAATAAAGATGACGCTTGCAGATGGCAGTACATTATCCTCTCAGCATGATGACAAGGATCGATTGATTCAGGCAGTTGATCCAGAGGGTGGCAGTCGTCAGTGGATTTATAATGAAGACGGGACATTACAGGCAACGATTTTAGAAGATGGTACAAAGACTGAATTTTCCTATAATGAGCATCGTTTGATTGAGACAGTGACAAATGCGCAGGGTCATATGGTAAGCTTAGCGTATGATGCTGATCTGAACTTGAGTCAAGTGACATTGCCAGACGGGACAAGTTCAACCTGGACATATGATCGTCGAGGTAACTGCATTAGCACGACCAATCCACTAGGGGCCACAGAGAAGTTCCGTTATGACCATTTAAATCGCCTTGTACGAGCCAACCTTTCAGATGGTAACGACGTTCAATTAAAGTACAATGCCTATGACGATATTATTTTTGCGAAGGATAACCATACGCAAGTTGCCTTTGATTACACGATTCTTGGTAGCCTAACGTCTCGAAAGCAAGGTGGCAAGAAAGTACAATTTACCTACGATACAGAGGAGCAATTAACCGCTGTGATCAATGAAAAAGGCGAAGCATACACCTTTGAACGCGATACCAAAGGCAATATTATCAAGGAAAACGGCTTTGATAGCATGGAAAAAGTGTATGAGCGAAGCCTAGCAGGATTCGTGCAACGGATTCAACGGCCAGGAAATCGTTGGACAGCGTATCAGCACGATGCGCTAGGAAATGTCATTCGATCAGATTACTATGATGGCACTTGGGAAACGTTTGCCTATGACAAAAACGGTTCGCTACTAGAAACGGAAAACGAGCATGTAACCGTCAAGCTAGAACGAGATTCATCTGGACAAGTGATCAAGGAATGGCAAAATGACCAGTGGATTGCGAGTAGCTACGATGAATTAGGCAATCGCTCCCAAATGACAAGTAGCCTCGGTGCCAAAATCGATGTCACACGTAATGAGCTGGGCAATGTCTTGCAAATGACAGCTTCTCGCTCTGAGCAAGCTCAGTGGACAGCCTCGATGCAGTACAATGAACTCGGACAAGAGATTGAAAGAACCCTACCAGGGGATGTCATTAGTAAATGGCAATATGATATAACTGGTAGACCGACACACCATCGCGTAAGTAGTCAAAACCGCGATACGCGAAGACGCGTGTATAATTGGGATGTGAATCACCAATTACGCAGCATGGTCAACGAGCTAACAGGTGTAAAAGTGACATACGGCTATGACGAATTTAGTAATCTCGTATGGGCCAATCAAGACAGTCGTCAATTTGATTTCTTATACCGCAGTGTCGATGATGTCGGGAATCTATATGAAACAAAAGATAAAAAAGATCGTATCTATGGCGCAGGCAGTAGATTATTAGAAACACAAGATGCCAAATTCTCCTATGACGAAGAAGGAAATCTCGTAGAGAAAGTCGAAAAGAATGGTGATACGTGGAAGTATGAGTATTATGGCAATGGGATGATGTCGAAGGTCATTCGTCCTGATCTCACAGAAGTTACTTTCAAGTATGATTCACTAGGTAGACGGATAGAGAAGCGTTCTGAGGATAAGGCGACTCATTTTGTATGGGATGGCAATACGATTCTGCATGAGTGGAATAGAACTTCAGAAGATTTATCATATATGTATAAATCCTTTATAACATGGATATACGATAATAAGTCATTTACTCCGATAGCTAAAATCACAAGAGAAGGTGTTTTTAGTATTATCAGAGATTACCTTGGTACCCCTGTTGAAGCATATGATGTACAAGGAAAGCAAATTTGGTCTTGTGAGCTTGATATTTATGGACGAGTTAAACATTTCATTGGGGAAAGAGATTTTATTCCATTCCGTTATCAAGGACAGTATGAAGATAAAGAAACTGGACTCTACTATAATCGATTCCGTTATTATTCAGCAAGTGAGGGTATATATACCCAATCTGATCCAATTGGACTAGCAGGAAATAACCCAACATTGTATGGGTATGTTGGGAATCCTAATATTACGGTTGATCCGCTAGGTTTAAGTAGTTTTGACCCTTTTGAATTTGGTGAAATAACCCCATTTCCAAGAGATATACATTTTGGTCAAAATAGAATAGCACCTAATTTTAGTACAATTGGATCCCAAGCTAATGACTCGATTGTTGGTAGGCCAATACTTGATGTTGCCAAAGATATTAGTCTCGGTAGAATCAATCCTAATGAGTTTTTAATTTCATATACAATCGATCCTGCAACAGGTAAAGTAGTAACATTAAATAATAGAGGATTGGCTACATTGGCTGAAGGAGGCAAATTTCCAGAACACGCAATCTTTGTTCCATATGATAAAGTTCCTAGTCATCTAGTCGCTGATATAAAAAATAGACCACCATCTAAAACAATATCTATAACAAAGAATAAAGACGGTTCTGGTCTTGTTAAGAATGTTACAAATTGTCTAGGCTAAAAAATTGGGAGGTATTAAGATGATCACTTTAAAGCCAGTAAATTTTAATTTCAAAATATCTACTACTGATTTAGAGTTAGTGTATACAGAATCAGGTGGCGTAAAAATTGAAGTTGGTGCTATACCATTAAAGAGTATAGACAATACATGTGTTAGCATAGAAATTATTTTTTCAATTGTAGCTGAAGTTAAATGCGTAACGTTAAATTTCGATGAATCCAATTATAATGGTTTTTGTATTTCTGAGGAAGTGTCCATTGAAGATCATTTGGAGAAAGATGAAGAAAGATTTCGTCATCCGGATTCAGGATTTTATGAAGTGGTAGATTCAGAATATTTACAGAAAAATATAATGAAGTACGATCCCAGAAATAGGTTAAATTTGAAACATTATATTGTTAAAGGATATGACAGTTATATTGAACTAGTGGCATCTTCTTCATATTCTTTAAAAGAATTATTTTAATCTTCCCTAAGAAGTTGATTGAGCAATTAGGATGAGATTCAGTGGATTTCTTCAGTAATAACACCTACAAACACTGGTGAAATGAATTGTTTTTTGTAATGAATAAATTAAATCTAGTACGTTGTTTAGATATCGAGAAATCGGAGTATAGACCATTATTAAAATCCTTACTAGACGGACCAATCAAACTAAATATGTTCCCCATTCTTTAGAAGGGCATCATATTGTTAGAATGAAAGAATATACAGGGAATATCATTGTTGATGAATTATTTATAAAAGCATGTAAAGAAGAAAAGATAAAAGGAGTACTGTTTGTCAAAGAGGGAATTACCCAACGACAGGAATTCGTTGAATTGTAGGTATTACAATGTTTTTTTATATTATCTAATATGCTATGAAGAGAATTATTTCTCTTCATAGTCACTATAATGATTCGCATCAATGAATGTATCTGAAGTGTCTAGATTCAAAAAAGCTAATTCTCCTAGCTCACAGACAGAGTTAGTAAGTTTTAATATTGCAAACTGCTTTTCATTAAAATTCACAATGATATTAAGAAAGTTATCTAAGTCGTCCACACTAAATCCTTTTGGACAATACCAGCTTTGATGTTAAAGGAAATTTCTTGAATCATATCTGTATGAAAGTTATTTAAAATAGATTTATAAATAGGATGACTAATTTCCTCTAAGGTGTCATTCCAAACTCTCATGTTCTCTTCAAAAGGCATCATTTTATTATTCCTCCAATATTTTTTGTTTAATTTTACCATATGAATATTAGATAATCACAATTTTATGGATAATATTTGTCGAGCTGCTTTGACGAATTCGTATGGGATGGCAATACGATTCTGCATAAGTGGCATGAACCTAGCGATGCTAGTGAAACTAATAAAGAGCTAGGGATATTCTAGAAAGGCATAAGATTGATGTCAATAGTGCAGATAATGGGATTTATTTAAAACATGGATCCAAATAGTATACAACCTGGTGCTTATCATAGAATAATCCATACTAAAGATTATTTTAGAAATGTTGCTGATAGGTTGGAGGCTGCAGAGCATTTTGGTGGAGCAAAAGCAAAAGAAGCAGTATTAGCCGAGCTAGAAAATATTAGGACGGACGGATTTATTATTTAACGTTAAAATTTGGTAAAGGGAGTTTTGTAAATGAATGTATATAGATTTGTAAATGATGATGATTTTAAAGATTTAACCTTTTTAAATAAGGACTATGTTCGTATTTTTTCAACTTTTACAGGGCAAAAAATTACTCTGGATTGGAACGAAGAGATATTTGGTATTTCAGAAGATAAACTGAATAGAGGAAAATTGTTAGATTTTGATTCACGTTGTTATGGAGCTACATTAATAGTAAAAAAGAAATTTGAAAAGTTTTTTATTGATGAATTTTCAGAAATTATAGAAACTCTCCCCATAAAAATCAAAGGTATTACAGAGGATTATATATATATAAATATAACAAATGTTTTAACAGCAATTAATTTTGATGGTTTAGATATGCAAGAATCTCTTGCAATGTTGCGAGGTGAAAACATTACATTTAATTTAGAAAAAATAGAAAATGAAACTATTTTTAGAGATATTAGAATTAACAACTTTTATTTCTGTATACAAAATTTTAAATATTTTATTGAAAAAAATGGAATTAATGGATTGCGTTTTATGAAAGTAGGGACAGGACTTTGACTCTAATAAATGAATAGCATATTTTAAACATACTCTTATTTCATAATATGAATTTCCTCAGTGCTATGAAGAGAATTATTTCTCTTCATAGTCACTATAATGATTCCCGTTAATGAATGTATCTGAAGTGTCTAGATTCAAAAAAGCTAATTCTCCTAGCTCACAGACAGAGTTAGTAAGTTTTAATATTGCAAACTGCTTTTCATTAAAATTCACAATGATATTAAGAAAGTTATCTAAGTCGTCCACACTAATACCTTCTTCCTCCATTTCTTCCTCGGTTATAAAATCATCTATATGGTAAGAAATATCAATAGCATCCATAAGAAAAAGCTTTTCAAACTCATCGCATACTTTATCTTCAAAAACTAATTCCATTAATTCGAATTCTTTTGACTTTTTAATTTGAATGAAAAGAGATTGTAAAATGTATTTTAATGAATAATTCATAATTGAATCGAAATCCTTTTGGACAATACCAGCTTTGATGTTAAAGGAAATTTCTTGAATCATATCTGTATGAAAGTTATTTAAAATAGATTTATAAATAGGATGACTAATTTCCTCTAAGGTGTCATTCCAAACTCTCATGTTCTCTTCAAAAGGCATCATTTTATTATTCCTCCAATGTTTTTTGTTTAATTTTACCATATGAATATTAGATAATCACAATTTTATGGATAATATTTGTCGAGCTGCTTTGACGAATTCGTATGGGATGTCAATACGATTCTGCATGAGTATTTCTCACAGGATAATTCTAATACATTGGAAAATTCAGTGGAGAATGCTTCACAGCCAGATGCCGAAAGTGACATGGGTATTCAATGATGGGTTTGTCCCTTCAGCTAAGATAACGAGTGAAGGTAGCTACAGTATTATTAGTGATTATATAGGAACACCTGTAGAAGCCTATGATGAACAAGGTCATAAGGTTTGGTCGGCTGAGTTTGATGTGTATGGACGAGTAAAAGAGTTTACGGGTGAGAAACATTTCATCCCATTTAGATATCAAGGGCAGTATGAAGATATTGAAATAGGCTTGTATTATAACCGATTCCGATACTATATACGCAGGTTGACCCGATTGGAATTGTGGGTGGGAATCCTCGTTGTAAGGTTATGTCGGGAACCCAAATAATTCAATTGATACATTTGGTTTAGCCCAAAAATTTCAAATGCTACCAGGTGTGAATTTATCAGAATTGAACTTAATTATGTATAAACCTACAAAAGTAACACCAATAAATGGATCGTATTATCAAGGGATAGAACGTGGTTGGGAATTAGAAAAAAATTTGGTTGGAAAAACAGGGCATGGAACTCACCCTTGGAATGAAGCAGAAATAGAAGAACTAAAAAGCCGTGGAAAAGTGAGTGGTTATACAGGGCATCATATTACTAATCATAAAAACGGTGCTTTAGGGAATGCTTGGAAGGGGGATCCAAGAAATATTAGATTTTTACCTAATGCTAAACATGGTGGAGGATACAATGAACATTTATATGGAGAGAGAGGCATAGAGGAAGTTATACCAATGCTACTACTTGATCGCCAAGCAATGATAGATATAACAGTGAAGGGAGCTGTAAAAAACGATGAAGTACCTAGCTCGTTCAATTTCTAAGCTGGATAATGCCAATAAGATAAAATGTTTAGGAACATCTACAGAAACAAAACAGGAATTAAGAAAAATTTTCAAACTCCCAATTTTAAGCCCAGGACTTTTAAAATGGTACAGTGATTTACCAAAATCTAAAGACATAATGTTTTATTGGACTAACGTGACGTATGGTTACGACGAATTTAGTAACCTCGTATGGGCCAATCAAGACAGTCGTCAATTCAACTTCTTATATCGTAGCGTCGATGATGTTGGGAATCTATATGAAACAAAAGACAAAAAAGATCGTATCTATGGCGCAGGTAGTAGACTACTAGAAACACAAGATGCCAATTTCACTTATGATGAAGAAGGAAATCTCGTAGAGAAAGTTGAAAAGAATGGTGATACGTGGAAGTACGAGTACTATGGTAATGGCATGATGTCGAGGGGCATTAAGCCAGATAATACGGAAGTTACTTTCAAATATGATTCATTAGGTAGGCGAATAGAGAAGAGTTCTGATGAAAAAATAATGAGATTCGTGTGGGATGGGAATACTGTCCTACATGAGTATTTCTCAGAGATTGATTCAGCTGAACTAGAAAATCAAGTTGAGTCACAGAACAAATCTGAAATAATCTCTTACTCTTCCATAAATGTCAAGTTCCGCTGATCAAACTAGATTTCCTTCTTCATCATAGGTCTCTACAGGCGTTCCGAGATAATCGCTAATAATACTATAATTACCTTCACTCGTGATTTTAGCTAAAGATATTAACCCATCATAAATACCCATGTGACTAGATTATCTGGATATTCTTTAACCAAGATACTATTGGTGCAAATTTTGGCGATAATTCTAGCCCCAATGTTATGATAGAACAGTTAAAAAATAATCCAAACTATAATAAACAGGTAGAACCAATAAGACTTGTGAAATTAGCAGATCTTCCGTCGAAAGTTCAAGATAGATTATTAAAGCAAAGGGCAGGAGCGAACGATGTTTTCAAGGTAGAGAATAGAAGGCTACATGCTGCTAGAGAGGCTAATTCAAAGGTGAATTCCGTATGGGCGACTAAAGGAAATTTAGGGAATATTAATTTAAATAGACGATTTAGCACTAAGACAGCCGGTAGGACAATTGAAATTCGTTGCCCTTAGGTGAAGAAATGGAGGGCATTATGAAAACCAAATTTATAGATACAACAATTGGTGTAATAGATGCTAGAGATGCGTTGATTTTAAAAAAGTTCAATATGGATCGATTTCCAAGCGAAGTTGAAATTTCATTAAATTTAGCAACAGAGTTGGCATCAAATATTTCGACAGAAGAACGATACATTGATATTTCTTTCATTTTTAAAAATGTAGTCAAATTTGGACTTTGTGCTCTTGATTATTTTAATGAAAATATATTGGATACTTGTTTTTGTGAAGTGATTGATTCCGACTTTTTGAATCAGCAAGAGTCACTGGTTGAAAAGGGATATAAGCATTATTTTCTTGAATGTTATGATGAAGTTTTTGAAATTGTTGCTCAAGAATACAATCTTATTTTGCTAGATGGACTTAGAATAGCTGATGAAAAAATGGATAAAAGCAATTAAAAGAGGTTGAATTTAAGGCTTCAAGGAGCTGTAAGATAAATGAATTATGATAAACTTAGTAAAGAGGTGGCATATGCTCTACGCCATTCTCCGGGAAAGTATGAATTAGAATTAGATGCTAATGGGTGGGTTTCAGTTGATCAATTGTTAGAATCATTAAGAAATCTGATAAATGGTCTCGTATTGAGATTGATGATTTGAAAAAAATGATTGAGAAGTCAGAAAAGAAGCGTTACGAAATTTTAGATGATAAAATAAGAGCATTTTATGGCATTCGACTCCTATGAAAATTCAAAAAAAGGAAATGAAGCCACCTAGTACACTTTATCATGGAACTAGTCGTCGTTTTCTTGATTTAATAATAAAGAATGGCTTGGTTCCAAAAACAAGGCAATATGTTTATTTATCTGAAGACATTCATACAGCTATTTTAGTAGGTAAAAGAAGAGACACTGCCCCTATAGTTTTAAAAATCAATTCAGAAGATGCATATAAAAATGGTGTGAAATTTTATTTTGCGCATGAAACGATATGGTTAGCAGATGCTATATCGTATGATTTTATCAGCTACTAAAAATATGTACAGTACAGAGATCTACAGTATGTAGCAGAGAAATAAAACACATGTATATGGTATTAACCCATGTGCATGTGTTTTTATTGTTAGTCGTAATATAACGGTTTATAGAGCATTGAATGGTGCCCAAGAGTCTCAGGGCTTCAAGTACAATTATTGCTATTGATACTGATAAGCTAGACCCCAACAAAACTTTTGATGTATCTAATGGAATTGACCCCCAAACAGGTAAACCTCTTAAAAATCCAGCATATAAATTTGCAACTAAAGATGCTGAGGTTCTAATACAGGGTGAAATACCTAAAAGTGTTATATTATTCATAAAAAGGGAAGGTGTCGTTAAATTATTTTTATGAAAATATATTATCGAAGTGAAATCGACAAAATTAGAAATTCTCTAAAGAACTACTACAATAAGCAATTCAATAGTGAAAAGGAAGATTTCATTGAAAACAAAAAGAACAAAGAACAAATAAAAAAATTAATAATTCAAGTTTATAATGATAGTACTCTGTCTGAACCAGACATAAGGAATTTAATAAAAGCAGGGTTAGAACTTCTGGCAAAAAATATAGGTAGTGCAGAAGATGGAGAGATTGCTGAAAATATTCTTGATAGTCTTTATTACGATATGAAAATACTAAGACAGGAAGATATTGATAATTATTACGAGCAATTTTCAAATAGGAGATGGGATTAAAATATGCTTATAGTAGATGAGAAATTGTCATGGTTGAATGATAAGGAAAGTATCATATAGTTTAATGCCTCCAATAGGAAATCACTATGATATTAGCCTAAAACCCTCTGCAAATTTAATACTTTTGGGGTAGGGACAATTGAATAATTGTTAACTATTTCATTCTAGGTCATAATTAAGATTCTTACAATGTTGTGTATTTCAGCAATAAAACGTTATATGTTTTAAACACCTCAATAGGATTCAAACATCTAAGGAGTGGCATTAATCCCTACGGATTATATTGCTACTCTTTTCTTTATAGGGTTAATAGGCAATGAAGCAAGCCGAGTAGATTTAGTTACGATAGTCATAGAATGGGAAGAATTGAAGAAAAAATATCAAGAACGGAGGCATTACTATCAAGTTAGGACAGAAGATGGGGGAAATTCGCATCTGCAATTATAGTCTACTTTATAGTATGTTAGGTAGAGAAGGGGGACATGTAATCCTATGGTAGATGCAAAGATGAAAGAGCGATTGTTTGCCACTTTATATGGTGGGATAGTTGGTGATTTGATGGGCGTACCTGTCGAGTTTAAGAAGCGGGGGACTTTCCGTGTAGAAGATGTGATAGGATATGGAACTTACAATCAACCACCGGGAACATGGTCAGATGATACTTCTTTAACGCTATGTTTAGTGGAAAACATGATTGAAAAAGGCGATACAGGAAGCTTAATGGATAAGTTTGTACGATATATGGAGCAAGGCTATTTGACACCTTTTGGGGAAATGTTTGATATTGGCATCACGACTGCTGAAGCTGTGTCAAGCTATAAAAAGGGAGTTGTGCCTGAGCAATGTGGAAAAACGGGCGAGTTTGATAATGGCAACGGAACGCTGATGAGGATTGCACCTTTAGTGTTTGTATTGATGAATGAAGGTGATTTTAACAAAAGAAAAGCGTTGGTCCAGGAATATACCATGATCACGCATGGTCATCCACGTTCAATAGTAGGGTCTATCATTTATATTGAGTTATTATTAAGTTTATATCGAAATAATTCACTGGAGCTTGCATTAAATGAGGTATATAACTTGCTGCTAAATAATTTACAGCGTGAATTGCATACAGAGTTAAATGCCTACAGTAGAATCTTTGATGAGAACTTTTTACGTATCTCTGAAGACGAAATTTATTCAAGTGGTTATATTGTCCACTCACTTGAGGCAGCCATATGGAGTGTTGGTCATGCAGCTACATTCAAAGAAGCTATTTTAAAGGCAGTCAATTTAGGAGAAGATACGGATACTATAGCGGCAATAACGGGTGCTTTAGCGGGTATGTGCTATCATATGGAGGGAATTCCAGCTGATTGGTTGAACGCAATTGTAAAAAAACAAGAGATTGATGATTTAATCGAAGCTTTTTATGAGTTTTGTTTGGTAAAGAATTGAAGAATCTTCAAAGAGGAGGTGACAAAATGTCTCCTTTACATAATATTGTTACTGGCAATCCTCCAGCAAGTGAGCATGATATTCTGCTAATAGAACAGACGATGGCTATTCATCTTCCACAAGAATATAAAAATGTTCTGAAAGAGGCCAATGGTTTTGCACTTACGAATGGTGTTTTAATATATGGTACCGAGGAAATAATGGAAAGAAATGAGACTTGGGAAGTGAGTGAATATGCAAAAGGCTATGTTGCCATAGGGGATGATGGTGGCGGAATGGTCTTTTTAATGGCGTTAGAGAAAGAAGCTTGTCAGGTTTTTGTTGTGGATGTTGGCGATATGAATCCGCAGCATGCTATATTGGTCTCTTCCCAATTAAACAGGTGGCTACAAGAAGGTTAATACGGATTGAAAAAGTATAAAATGAAGAAGCTTGTTCCTAGCATTAGGAGCAAGCTTTTTCTATGTCAAACTATGGAGAACTAAGCAAATTCATTACATATTCTATTATATTATTGTATTTTTTAGAAAATTATGTTGAATTGTAGGTGAATGATGGTATAATCAATTTATAGTTACAAATATGGTTAATAATTCCTTTGTGTGGAGGTTTTATTGGATAATAATAGTAACTATAAAAAACTAATGAAATGGAGCGATTTTATGATTAACATGGTTCAATATTTAGAGCAAAATCCGTCGTTGGTAACATTGTTAAAAGAAAAGAAAGCTTCTCTTGTTGGTGTAACAGAACTGGAACAAAAGGCAATTTTGGATTCGTTTGATGAAGATGTATGTTTAGAAAGTACAATTTGGTATTAAATTTTAATTATAAAAAATGGTTTTGGCTTGCTGTAAGTACATATTTGGTAATTGGGCTTTATTTACTAAATGTTACATACAGCAAGCCTATTTTAAGTATGGATGTTCAAAACGAGAATGGACAATGGATTTTAATAGAGCCATATTATAAAGAATGGGCTGAAAAACATAAAATAAAAAAAGGCGATATTATTTTAGAAGTTGATGGAAAACAGATTGATAGTCTCCGTGATTTAAAGTACGAACCTGTAATTCGTGCCGCTAGAGAATTGACAATAATGAAAGATAATGGGGCTGTTATAAACCTAAATATTAAGTTATATGATATACCTGAACAATTTTTTTATGTTTTAATAGTTCCTTTTTGTTATTTCCTTCTTACGTTATTTATCACTTTATATTTGTATTATAAACAAAAAAATACAATTCTCTTAAATTTATTGATTCTTTTTATCTTAACGGTTTCATTAGCTTATGTTAGTAGTGGAGCATCTGCTAGGTTAAATCTTTTAGGAATAATAATCAATCGAAGCAGTATGCTACTTTGTTTAGTTATACTATTACACTTTTTAAAAATATATTTTGAGTTTATGGATTTAAAATGGTTGTTTACTAAAAAAATTAATTTGTTTTATACGATTCCCATTGCAGGTGTGGTATTAAGTGTCTTTAGCAATCTGTATCCCTCTACTCATTTTGAAAATTCGTTCATTATTTTAAGCCTTTTTTTCTTTTTATTGCTGGTGATTCTAGGAATAATAATATTAGGATACATCAAATATAAAACGCCCCAGTTAAAAATATTGTTAAGTAGTATTATCATTCCATTTTTGCCGTTTTTATTTCTTTATGCACTACCTGAAATACTATTTCATAAACAATTATTAGAAGCTGATATATGTTCTTTATTTCTCATGCTCATTCCTTTAAGCTTCTTGTTCACACAACTTACAGAACGTATATTTGATATGGAGTACTTTATATCGAGAATACGCTATTACTTTAATTTCTCATTTGCTTTTACCATTTGGCTTTTGGGTGGTTTGTATTTATTGACGGATTTATCGATTACACGTATGACGGAGCTATTCTTTTTTACGTTTCTTTCCTTAATGGCGTTGTTTTACATTAAGGAGCGGGTTGATTATCGTAAGCGAAAGATTTTGTTTTCTACGAAAGGTGACTATATCCATCGCTTATATACGACCGTCGATAGTATAGGCAGAGTTGTGAAGATCGAGGATTTATTGGAGAAGTTTGTCCAGGAAGTTGTGCTCCAGCTTGAGATGGAGAGCGTTTATGTTCTCACGTATGATTTTCAAACACACCAAGTTACATTAACGAACAAATCCAAGGAATACAATCAACATCAAATTGATGAGGTTTTACTTGAGCGATTAGTTTTAGGGGATATTAAAAAGACAGATCATTTCTATATAGCCTTTATTCATCAAGATGCAAATTATAAAAGAATCCTTGTGGTGGATCATAATAAATCTATTTATCTGAAGGATGAGGAATTGCTATGGCTGGAATTGTTGCTGTTATATTTAAATAACTTTATTGAAAATACTAAAATGGTCGAGGACCTCTTAGATCAGTTAAAGCATATGAAAGAGGCAGATAATCGTCAGCTGCCCTGGCTCAATAAATTACTTTGGCTCCGTTTTGAGGAGGAGAAGTATCAGTTAGCCCAAGAGCTTCATGATACGATATTACAGGAGCAGCTTCATATTGCCAGAGAAATGGATGTCCTGATGCACATGAAGGATTCAGAAAATATACCCATTAAACTGAGGAAGATCCACGAGCATATGATTACCTCTCTGAATGATTTACGAGGATACTGTGAAAATTTAAAGCCCCCTTTGTTAGATACATTGGGCTTAAATGCTGCACTTGAGAAGCTGATTCAAAAAATTCAAAAACGGGCTAATTTTGTATTGTTATATACTATAGATCGACTTTACTTAGAGGATGAGCGTTTAAATTTAATGATTTATCGACTGTTTCAAGAATTATTAAACAATGCGTTAAAACATTCCTATGCCAATACCGTTACCATCTATTTATTAAGCACGGAAGAAGGCTTTGAAGTTTTGTATAGTGATGATGGGGTAGGGTGTAATTTAGATGACATTATGCTGGCCGAATCAATGGGCATTCAAGGTATGCAAGAGAGGGTTCAGGCTTTTAATGGGAAATTCACATTAAACAGTAAGGTAGGAGAAGGGATGATGATTCGTATATGCGTAAGTGAAACTCAACATCCGTATCCTTATGCGTATAGTACGCTGAACCGCCCTACTTATATGATTCGAGGATAAGTAGATGAACAGAAGGCATATATCCAATACAATTTTCACCTTTTAATCTCTTCATGTTTTTTTATGAATGTGGATTAGAAGGCTTTTGTTTTTTGAGTATAAACTAATATCAAAATATTGTTATTGTAGAGATAAGAATACAGGAGAATATACACTTTTTTGAATTCTTTCCCCTGAATAAAGGAAATCAGGGAGATGTGGCCGATATAATTCAATAGAAGGATTGAGGAGGTCAACTAATTTGAATAAAAAATTATTTTTAACAGCAGCAGCACTACCCGTAGCGCTTATTGTACCGGCTGTTGCAAGTGCAGAGGAAACGGTGACGGTCACGGGGCAGAATATTGTCAATGAAACATTAACGGTTCATCAATTACCCAATAATGCTATAGTTAATGCCTACCAATGGTATTATCTAGAAAAGGTGGCTAGTGAAGACGGTTCAAAAACGTCCACGAATAAACCGATTGCAGGAGCTACTTCTGCTTCGCTAAAGGTGCCAGTAGAAGCAGCGGGTAAAACTATTTTTGTGGAAGCCACTACAACTGAGGGAAAAAAATATCAAAGTGAACCAAGAACCATTAATGCGTTGAATCTTGCTATTACAACGCCAACGTTAGAGGGTTTTTCAACTTCAGATTTTGTTGCACCTGGCGAAACGGTGAAAGTAGCAGGTATTACTGTTACGGATAAGGCAGGAGCGACATTAACAAGTGGTCAAATTACATATAGTTATCAATGGTTTTATCAGCTAGGTGAGGGTGAAAATTCCTTTACTATTATTGAGGGAGCTTCAGGTAGCACCTATACCATACCGAAAGATGCGATAGAAAAGGGCATCAAAGATATTATTGTTAAAGTCAAAGCTCAGGTAGGCACTTCTTTTGTGGAATCTCCACGTTCTGAAGTGATTTCTATATCAAAAGAACCAACAGATACATTAACAAATGATATTAAGAATCTATTAGTGAATGATAACAAATACAATGTTACTGATATAAAGTCTTTCGAAGAAAAAATTAAGGCATTAGAAAGTAAGTATCAGGCTTTATCAGAGCCAGCTAAAGGGAATGTGTCGAATTATGCTGTCCTCAAACGAGCACTTGCAGATGTGGACCTTATCAATAAGTTAAATGAAAAAGTGGACAAGGTGGGTGGAATTAACGACAAAGATTTGCCTACCTACATTAAGGAGATTGAAGCGGCATACGATAAGTTCGATTTATTACAGCGTAGCTTAGATGTCAATGATGCTTTATATACGAGCATTAAGAACCTTTTAAATGAGCCAAATGATCTTGAGGAAATTAAAGAAGTCAGAAGACTTAATCTGGCCATCGTTAATTTATTAACCTACACAAATGGTATTGCCCAATATGTCCCTTCTGATAAGGATTCCTTGCAAGGTGTCGTGAATACGATTGAGGCAGATATCGCCAAATTATCCCAAAATTATCGTGGCGCTATTCAAAACCTAACGATTCTTAATGAGGCTAAAGCAGATATTAAAAAAGTGGAGCAATTTATTAAATCATTTGATAAATTATCATCCAATAATACGCCGAACAAGCAGGTCACGGTTGCCAAGTCTATTCGTTCCAACTATGAAAAATTAACGTATAAGCAATTAAAATTGGTGCCAGACAAGTACGGACAGCTTTTAGCGACAGCAGAGAGTGCGGAAGAAAGTCAAATTGCCACATTAAACAATGATATAGATAGCTATATTGGGGATGATATTTATCCAATAAACCCATCTGCTAGTTCTTGGCAAAGTCATGTCAATAATGTGGCTCGTATGGTAAAAGAATATAAGAGCTTAACAAAAGCATCAGCAGCACAAATAGAGGGATATGACAGTCTTATTACTTTACAAAAGGATTTAAAAACGGCTGAAAAAGTCATAAAAGATATGGATGCTTATCAAAAGCTTTCTGGCGTAACGGGTGTAACTGAAAGTAAATTGAATTCAAGCTATACGAATACATTAAAAGCTTATAATAAACTGACGTCTTTACAGCAATCGCTTGTCTATAATGCTGAAGAGTTTTTACTAAATACGCCAAAAGTTTCAGTGGATGGGAAAGTACCTGCTGATAAAGCTGCGGCAGAGGCATTGAAAGCTGATATCGCCAAATTTGCGGATGTCACTAAATTTACATTCAATCAATTAGAAAAAGCTGTTGATACGGCGGCGCAGTCCTATAAAAAGCTGTCATCTGGTGCAAGAAAATATGTAACCAATAACTATTTACTAACAGGTGCTCAGAAGGATATTACAGGTGTCAAATCTTTCTATAAAAAAATTCAAGCCGCTAAAGAAGAAACAGATGCAGCTAAACAAGCTAAAAAAATAGAGTCTGTGCAAAAAGCGTATGCTAAATTACCTGCTAATCAACAGCATTTAGCAAAAGAGCAATACGAAGCATTGTTAAAGAATCAAATTATTGATGAAAATGCACCAAATATAAAGCAATTGAATGATGAAATAGCTATGATTGTTGCCAATGATCAATATTTAGTGTCAATAGATAAAATTAATACACTTTCTAAGCAATACAGTAGCTTAAGCTCAAGTGATAAAAAGCTAATTACCAATTATGATATTTTAAAAGCGGCCATCGCAGATGTGAAAAAAGTAGAGTCCTTTATGAAGACCTATGATAAATCGTTTAGCGCTAACCCAAGTACTGTTATCAAGGCTTTTGAAAAGCTTACGTCTAAGCAAGTGAGCCTTATTCATTCAGATATCCAAAAATTAATTAGCGAAAAGCAACAAGGTCAACAACAAACGAATGAAAATGCTTTGACATTAATTGAATCAATCAATTCTCTCCTCGTCAATGGTGAGTATATAGTTGATCTAGAGGGTAAAGTAAAAGAAATTCGTACGGCATATGATGCATTGAGCGCTAGTGATAAAAAGATCATCAAAAACTATTCGAAGCTTACGCAAGCCGAAACTGATTTGAAGAAGGTTGCCGATGTCCATGCATTATACAAAGAGGATGGCGACGAGGCGGCTCGTAAGGCCTGGCAATCAGCTTATGGGAAGCTTTCCAAAAAATTAGAATTACTTTATAAAAACATGTATCCACAGGATATGAAATGAGGTAAGCCCCGAGAAATTCGGGGTTTTTCTTTATAAATTTTTTTATTTGTCTAGTAAATTGGTTGTCCGCTATACTATGAACAGAAGAGTAAAGAAATTTTTTACATAACCATTGTAGTTTCACAAAGAAGGTAGGAACAATAGATGTATAAAATAGGTGTTGTGGGTCCTGTCAAATCCGTCAATAGAATTATCGCTTTAGCCAGAGAGATTGAACAGGATATGGAATTTATTCCGTATATTTATTCTATTGCGACAGAGACAAAGCATCTTGTGGAGACATATAACCAAGATGTGGATTTCTGGCTGTTTTCTGGCTACATCCCTTATAAGATAGCGTGTCAAACAACAGTTTCGCACGATAAATTGGCACATATCATTTTTTCGGAGGCGGCTATTTACAGAGGATTTTTAGAGCAATCCTATCGACAAAAGAAGTTTATTGAAAATGTTAGTATCGACCTTATCCCTTCTCCCTCACAAATGGCTTCAGAGGGTTTAGCGGAGATCCAAAAAAATGTGAATAACATGTATTTAAAGGAATTTGATGTAGCGATTGATCCAAAAGAGTTGTTTGATTTCCACTATACTCTTTGGCAGGAGGGAAAGATTGATTTTGCTATCACTTGCTATCCTTCCGTAGATGAGGAGCTGAAAGGTCGAGGGGTTCCTTCCTATTGGGTATCTCCTACAAAAACAGAGATTTACCATACAGTCCAGCTGTTTACCGAAAAAATCAAAACATCCTACTATAAAGAAACCCAAATTGGTGCTGTGATGCTTGAAATCAAGGACTTCGATTCCTTAAAGGAACGTATGAAGCAAGGGTATCGTATTCAATATTTAGAGCTACGTACCAAGGAACATCTACTGCAACTTTGTGAACAAATTGACGGTTCCCTCATTGAAGAAGGGAATGGAAAATATACAATTTTTAGTACAAGGGGAGCCATTGAAGGGCAAATTAAATTTCTACAGGAAAAAATGTATCAACTATCAATTGAAATGGAGGCCAAAGTAACAGCAGGTATTGGTTTTGCGCAAACCGTATTCAATGCGGAGCTACATGCTCATCGTGGGCTTAGACAGACCAAAGAAAATGAGGCCGTCGATATTGTGATGATTCAGGATGATGGTACGATTATTGAGTCGGTTGGACATATAGAAGAACTGTCTTATTCTTACCGAGCAGAAGACCCTGATATTTTAGAAAAGCTAAAAAAGGGTAATATTAGTATTAAAACGTATATGAAAATCCATGCGCTTGTGCAGAAAATGCGCTGGAAACATTTTACGACAAAGGATTTAGCGACACAGCTTCAAATGAGTGAAAGAAACGCACAGCGTATTGTTGCTGATTTATGTAGTGTGGATTTAGCAAGAATTTGTGGTGAAGAGTTACAGCATACGCGTGGTAGACCAATAAAAATGTATCAGCTTGTCTAGAAACTAAAAAGATGCTCCAAACCAGCCCATGGTTTGGGCATTTTTTTTTTCTCAAATTTTAGGATTGAAAACAAAGGTCAGTTCATGAGTTGTGAGCTTTTTGAGGAAATCATTCATAGTGAAGGATGCGATTATCTATTAGAAATTTTCAAAAAAATATTGTATTTTTTGACTACTTTGATTATTATACGAATATATAACGAAAATGTCGGTATATAAAAGGGGTTTTGATTTTACTAGATTTACAAGGGGGCAAGAATCTTAAAGAGTAATCGTAGCGGTGATGCAATCACTGCCATAAAAAGGGATCATGGGAGGGATATAAATGACAACAAATGACGTAACGAAAAAATCTAGAAATGTCATCCTTGCACTATTATTTTTAGGCTGGTCTTTAGGGAACTTAGATCGCTATATTATGAACTACGCGGTCGTTTCAATTACAGGTGATTTGCAATTGGATGCATCTTCGACGGGTATCATTTTAAGCGCTTTCTTTTTAGGGTATGCCATTATGCAAATACCAGGAGGCTGGCTAGCTGATAAATTTGGCGCAAAACGAATCTTACTAATGGCAGTCATCATGTGGTCTATTTTTACGGGACTAACGGCTATTGCCTGGTCTTTAACAGCAATGATTGTTATTCGTTTCTTATTCGGCATTGGCGAGGGTGGATTCCAGCCGTCTAGCTCTAAAATTATTGCCACGATTTTTCCGAAAGAAGAAAGAGGAAGAGCGATGTCGATTATGCTTACCTCTGGTGGGATTGTTTCGCTAATTGTACCGCTGTTAGCCGCATATTTATTAGGAACAATTGGCTGGCGTATGATGTTTATCATTATCGGGGCTATTGGAGCCATTATTGCTTATTTATATTGGAAATACATTCAGCTACCAAAAGCTGAAACAGCAGATGCTGCTGAGACAGGTAGTCCGACAGTCAAAGTAAGCTTTAAAGAACTATTGAAAACACCGCTGATGTGGAATTTGATTATTGCTTATTTCTGTATTTATGCGGTGAACTGGGGATTAGTATCGTGGATTCCAACGTATCTTCAAAAAAATCGTGGACTAGATTTAATGTCCATTGGTTGGGCACAAACGATTCCTGCCATTACAACAATTATTGGGGTGTATGGTAGTGGCTATATCATCGATAAGCTTCCAAAAGGAATGGAAAAGGTGTTAGGCTCCATTTCCTGTGCAGTGATCGGTATTTTACTGTATTTAATGTTTACTGCGAAAACGGTGACATTATTTATTGGCTATCAAACAGTTGTTTCTATTTTTATCGCATTTGTCATCACGCTACTACCCGTAATCGTTTTAAAGAAATTGCCTTCGTCTATAACAGGCTCAGCGATGGGGATTGCGAATACAGGCGGACAGCTAGCGGGGTTTGTTACGCCCATGGCTATTGGTTTTATGGTCGATGCCTTTAATGGTTCCTTTGATGCAGCCTTTTGGATGCTGATTGGATTCGCACTCATTTGTATTGTGTCGCTTGTGACGCTAAACGATCAAAAGGGAGCATTATTGAAAGCATAAAGAACAAATTGGAGGGACAATTATGAGATTTCAAGAGAAAATTTCTACATTGATTGAGGCAAAGAAGGAAGCGAGTGTGGCCTTAAGCGATGCGATTTGGGCAGTACCGGAGCTTCATTTTCAAGAGAAACAATCGATGCAATATATGAAAGAGGCACTAGAAAAAGAGGGTTTTCAAGCTGAGGTTGGCGTGGCTGGTCTTGATACGGCGCTGGTCGGAACATTTGGCTCAGGAAAGCCAGTTATCGCCTTTTTAGGGGAATACGACGCACTCCCAGGCTTGAGCCAAAAGGGTGGTGTTACCAATCATGAGCCTCTAGAGAATGGCGGAAGCGGTCATGGCTGTGGCCATAATTTGTTAGGAACAGGAGCATTTGCAGCAGCTGTTGCAGTAAAGGATTATTTAGAGCAACATCAGCAATCTGCAACCATCCGTTTCTACGGTTGCCCTGCCGAAGAAAATGGATCTGGTAAAGCTTATATGGCGAAAGCTGGCTTATTCGATGATGTAGATATCGCCATTTCCTGGCATCCTGGTACTTTTTCAACGGTGATGACTTGTAGCTCTCTTGCAAACTATGCCGTTACATTTAAGTTTACAGGTAAAAGTGCTCATGCAGCAGCTGCTCCTCATCTTGGAAGAAGTGCTTTAGATGCTGTTGAGCTTATGAACGTTGGGGTAAACTACTTACGAGAGCATATCATTCCAGAAGCACGAGTGCATTATGCTATTACAAACTCTGGTGGTTCATCTCCGAATGTTGTTCAACCATATGCCGAAGTTACCTACTTAGTGCGAGCACCTAAAAAGCAACAAGTGCAAGAAATCTATCAGCGCGTTGAAAATATTGCGAAGGGTGCAACGCTTATGACAGGCACTTCCCTAGAAATTGATTTCGAAGGTGCTGCTTCTAATTTAATAACAAATAAGACACTTTATGATGTCATGTATCAACAAATACTTGAAATTGGCATGCCAGACTATACAATAGAAGATGAACAGTATGCTCAGGCTATTTTCCATACGTTTTCTCCTGAAGTACAAGCCTCATCATTGGTCGGTCTACATAAAGGTGATGTACAACAATTACAAGGAAAAGTTATTGCTGATCATATTCCTCGTATACTCCCTGAATTTATTATGGGTGGCTCTACTGATGTGGGAGATGTCAGCTGGAATGTGCCAACTGTTCAATGTACAACAGTATGTATGGCATTAGGAACACCATTGCATACTTGGCAAGTTGTTTCTCAAGGTGTCACGCCAATCGCCCATAAAGGTATGCTACAAGCTGCTAAAATTATGGCGTGTACAGCGATTGAGTTATTGGCTAATCCAGTACTAATTGAAGAAGCTAAAAAGGAATGGCAAGAACGTCTTGATGGGGAGACGTATAAATCGTTAATTCCGGAGGGGACAATGCCTCCAAAGCTATAAAAGAATAGCAAAAATATGGATAGAGTCTTCATAGGAGAACTATGAAGACTCTGTTTTTGCACATTTTGAAAGGAGTCCACAGTAATGACAACACAACCTAGTCACGATCAGCTTGTGGCACAATGGGTAACACAGTTTCGCTCTGCTGCTAAAGAAGGACAGTGCGCTAACTATATCCCTGCATTAGCTAAAAAAGACCCGAATCAATTAGCTATAGCTATTATCGGAACTGAAGGGCACGAAATGAAAGCTGGGGATACGACTGAACTATTTACGCTTCAGAGTGTTTCTAAAGTAATCACCTTTATATTGGCCTGTATGGACAGAGGATTGCCATATGTATTAGAAAGGGTAGATGTTGAGCCGACAGGGGATACATTCAACTCCATTATTCGTTTAGAAAGTCATCAACCAGGAAAGCCCTTTAATCCAATGATTAATGCTGGGGCGATTACTGTTTCCTCTATGATGATGGGAAATTCACCACAAGAGAAGATTGACAAAATCCTGCATTTTTTAGAGCAAATCATAGGCAAACCTTTAAGTATTAATGAGGAAGTGTTTCAATCAGAGTGGCAAACAGCGAACCGTAATCGAGCACTAGCCTACTACCTCAAGGATTCTGGTTTCTTAGACTGCCCAGTAGAAGCGGCTCTTGAGGTTTACTTAAAGCAATGTGCGATTGAAGTCAATGTATCCGATTTAGCGATGATTGGTTTAGTTATTGCCAATGATGGCTATCATCCGCTATTAAAGAAAAAATTATTTCCTAAACAAGTGGCGAAATTAGCAAAGGCTTTAATGGTGACATGCGGTATGTACAATGCTTCAGGAAAATTTGCAGCATTTATTGGACTTCCTGCTAAAAGTGGTGTCTCCGGTGCCATTCTTACAGCTGTGCCTGGCCATGCAGGACTAGATTCACCCTTTCCTGCTGGCTGCGGGATAGGTATTTATGGACCAGCCATCGATCCAATCGGGAATAGTGTCGCAGGTGTCCAATTACTGAAACATTTAGCGACAGAATGGGATATGACCATTTTTTAAAAAGTAGAAGATGACTTCAGAGCTTAGTCTGAAGTCATCTTTTTTTCATTTTATATAGAATAAATAAGGCAATAAACCAAATAGGTGTTAGTAGCAGAGCTGTACGTGTTGCCTCGGAAATAAACATCACAATTAATAGAAAAGTAAAAAACGCAAGCACTACATAGTTGATAAAAGGTGTCAGCGGTGCTTTAAAGCTTGAGGCCTCATGAAGGGCACGATTTTTCCGTTTATAGATAATGTGAGAAATGATGATAATACTCCACACCCATATGAAGCAAATCGCACTAATAGTCGTAACGATACTAAAGGCATTCTCTGGCATTAGCTTACTTAACAGCGCCCCCACAGAGACAACAATTGCGGAAATAACTAGCGCGTTACTGGGAACACTATTTTTATTGAGCTTAGCAAAAGCAGGTGATGCTTGTTTATTTTTACCAAGATTAAAGAGCATGCGACTTGTTGAAAATAAACCACTATTACCAGCAGATGCGGCTGAAGTAAGCACGACAAAATTAATAATACCTGCAGCAATTGGAATACCTGCTAACGTAAATACTTGGACAAATGGGCTGCTTGCGGCAGACATTTCATACCATGGGTTGATACATAGGATGACAAACAGTGCCCCTACATAAAAGAGTAAAATTCGAAACGGTATTTTATTAATAGCCGAAGGAATGTTTTTTTGTGGGTTTGCAGTCTCGGCTGCTGATACGCCTACTAATTCCACACCGACGAAAGCGAAAACGACCATCTGAAAGGCCATTAAAAAGCCATATACGCCATTTGGAAACAGGCCGCCGTGAACCCAAAGATTATCTACTGAAACTGTTCCAGAGCTTGTTTGAAAGCCTGTCACTAACATAATAAGCCCAAGGATAATGAGTGCCACAATGGTAATCACTTTAATGATTGCAAACCAAAATTCTAACTCCCCAAATAGTTTGACCGTCAATAAATTCAGTAGTAGCAATAATACTAAACAACCGATAGCGGGAACCCATTGGGGAATATTAAACCAATACTGTGTATAGACACCTACAGCAATAATATCTGCCATCGCTGTCATGATCCAACAGAACCAGTATGTCCAGCCTGTTACATATCCTGCCCATGGTCCTATGTATTCGGAGGCAAAATCCGTAAATGATGTATATCCTGAATTCGATAATAATAGTTCGCCCAATGCACGCATAACAAAAAAGAGTGCCGTTCCGACAATTAAATAGGCAAGAATGATGGAAGGCCCTGCTAACGCAATGGCTTTCCCGGAGCCTAGAAATAAACCGGTTCCTATTGTTCCACCAATGGCAATAAGCTGCACATGACGATTTTTTAATTCACGTTTTAATTGTTGCTGTTCCACGTTAATCCCCCCAAAGATGCATAAAAAATGATGACTGGAAAAATAAAAAGAGACTAGTTGTGACACTAGTCTCGGAAAAACGTCAGAATAACAAATACCATTTGACCACGGATGCTTCATCAAATCATCTTAATCTTTGTGTGGCATCGCTTAAAAAAGCTGTTATTACTCCTCTGTCCTTTTGCCTGAGATAGTGAACCCTTCGGCGACGCAAATGCGCTCTCTCCAGAACTGCTCCTGCTATAGTTTGATCCATAGCATTCATAGCTAATTAATTTTTATACTTAATATTATTTTAAGATATTATATATCCTAGCAGTGCTATTCCAATTATTCAACTATAAATTTATATTATTTTCAGAAAAATAGAAGAATGCAGTGCATACATGAAAAATACTAACGAAAATTAGTATTTTTGGACATACAAAATTTCTCCTATTATGTGAAAATGAATAAATTTGAAAGGCTTCTGGGAAGAATGATGAAGACCTTCAAAGTAGGTTCAAATAAGGTGGGACGAGGAAGCGGATGGCATAGTATGAACAAGCACCATAAATAGACACTTAAAATTTTGCAATAGATATAATATAGTAGAAACTCTGAATTTTTTGTATAAAAAGAAGTCGTCTCCTAGTTCTTTGAGACGACTTTTTTAGGGAAATATTAATATTTTTTGGTTTTTATTTTACCTGTCCAAGTTTTGAAACCGCCTTGAAGTTGGTAAATTTGGTTGTACCCACGTTTTTTAAGAAATAGTGCAGCACGTGAGCTACGGCCTGTATTTTGACAGTATAAATATACTGGTAAATCTGGGCGAATTTCTTTATAACGTTGACGTAGTGTTGTGGAAGGAACGTTTCGTGCTCCAAGAATGTGACCAGCATCAAATTCTTTTTGTTCACGAACATCGATTAGCTGTGCTTTACGATAGCCTTCAATAAATTGTTCTTGTGTTAAGTTGGTTACAGCTTTTTTGAGTCGTAGTGCATTAATACCGATGTATGCAATTATGACTACTAAAACGACACCGATTGTGATAAGTATGTCCAAGATTTTCTTACCCCTTTCTATCTTCTTTATTATTATAAAAGATGCGCTAGCGATAGTCCAATGAGTTTGATAAAATTAACTAGATTGTGGCGAATTCGTCTATCTCGCTTCAAAAGCAACAACTTGAACGGTAACGTAATCTTCGTTAAGGTTGAACCACAGGTGAGGCCTGAGGTACTTTTATAAATTGTAGGAGATGAACAAATGACAACTTGGTATTTTTTAAATTCAGGGAAATGTAGTCCGTCTTTTAATATGGCACTAGATGAAGCATTACTTGATTGGCATAGTGAGGGGTTAATTCCACCAGTCATTCGTTTTTATGAGTGGGAACCAGCAACACTATCAATTGGTTATTTTCAGCAGGCCAAAAAGGATATAAATTTAGACGCTGTACGAGAACAAGGCTTAGGCTTTGTACGTCGACCTACTGGTGGACGAGCTGTGCTGCATGAGCATGAGCTTACATATAGTGTCATCGTAACAGAAAGCTATCCCGATATGCCAGAGTCCGTGACAGAGGCGTACCGTGTGCTAAGTGAGGGAATCTTGCAAGGTTTCCACAACTTAGGAATGGATGCCTATTTTAGTGTCCCGGATACAGAGGAAAAAAGAGCAGACTTAAAGAGTCCAAAAAGTGCTGTATGCTTTGATGCTCCAAGCTGGTACGAGCTGGTAGTCGAAGGGAAAAAAATAGCTGGAAGTGCGCAAACACGTCAAAAAGGCGTTATATTGCAGCATGGTGCCATTTTATTAGATTTAGATCAAGAGAAGCTATTATCGGTCTTTAATTTTTCGAGTGAAGAAGCGAAGGATCGTATGCGCAGAAAATTACCGGAGAAAGCAGTAGCGATTAACAGTCTTGTGGATGAGCCTGTGACAGTTGAACAATGTGTGACAGCTTTTCGAGATGGATTTGCAAAATCGTTGCAAATTGAATTAAAACCATTTACACTTTCTGAGGAGCAGTTAGAATATGTCCGTGCATTAGAAGAAAAAAAATATGCATGTGATGAGTGGAACTTCAAAAAGTAAAAAATGGTATAAAAAAATATTTTTAAGCTTTCAATCCTTGCTATTACAAGTAGTTCCGATTCTATTGAAAAAAGCAAGAGTTGAATTGAAAATCTATATATAGTATCTTTTTTAAAGACATATACACAATATGTAGTGTTTAACAACACATGATATTGTGTATTTATTTTGTAAGGGAGGCAAAACGATGGTACTCACAAATCATCAACCCGATGTAAACAATCAATTTGAACAGTTAAACAAAGATATCGAACAATTCCCGCAGGTACACCCTGTAACGCCTGATATGCACATCACGCACAAAGGTGTATCTAGACTTGTCATGATCGATCGCTACTCGTTTAAAGACACAGAAAAGAAAACACTGAAAGCTGGTGACTTTGTTGTTTTAACGGTCAAAGCTGATCCAAAATTCCCTGCACGTGGTTTAGGGACCATTCAAAAGCTGGACATGACTACAAAAACAGCAGATATTTTGATTGAGGAAGATTATCGTAGCGCTTTAGACGATCCAAAAGAGCAAGAAACGGGTGTGATTACGCGTTCAATTGACGTGCTAGAGAAGCCTCTTGAGATTTTTTATGAACAAATCGCTAAACGAAATGCAACAGGACTTGCAATTGTTGAAAAAACGCCAGAAAAACGTCAAGAATGGTTTGAAAAATTTTATGATCAATTAGTGTCCTTAAAATTCATTCCTGCAGGACGAGTGATATACGGAGCAGGGTCTGAAACAGATGTAACATTCTTTAACTGCTACGTAATGCCTTTTGTTGCTGATTCACGTGAAGGTATTAGTGATCATCGTAAGCAAGTAATGGAAATTATGAGCCGTGGTGGTGGAGTAGGAACAAATGGCTCTACATTACGTCCACGCAACACACTGGCACGTGGTGTAAACGGCAAATCATCTGGTTCTGTTTCTTGGTTAGATGATATTGCTAAATTGACACATCTTGTAGAGCAAGGTGGCTCACGTCGTGGAGCACAAATGATTATGCTTGCAGATTGGCATCCTGATATTGTGGAGTTTATTATTTCTAAAATGCAAAACCCACGTATTCTTCGTTACCTAATTGAAAATACAACGGATGAAACAATCATTCGTCTAGCCAAAGAAAAATTAAACTTCAAGCCGCTTTCTATGCAAGAAGAAGCTATGTATCAAGGCATTGTAAACTATAAAAGCATTGAAGGTTTAGGTGGATTCGATACAGCCATTATTCGAGAGGCTGAAAATAAACTACGTGATGGTGGCACATATACCGTTCACAATCCAGAGTTTTTAACGGGTGCAAACATATCCGTAACATTAACTAAAGAATTTATGGAAGCTGTTGAAAACGATGATGATTTCGAACTACGTTTCCCAGCGGTGGAAGAATACTCAAAAGAGGAAATGAGTGCTTATAATACAGAATGGCATAATGTTGGTGACGTTCGTGAGTGGGAGAAGATGGGCTATAAAATCCGCACATATCGCACGATTAAAGCGAAAGAATTGTGGAATTTAATTAACGTATGTGCAACTTACTCCGCAGAGCCAGGAATTTTCTTTATCGACAATGCCAATGATATGACGAATGCAAAGGCATATGGTCAAAGCGTTGTAGCGACAAACCCATGTGGGGAACAGCCACTTGCGCCATACTCAGTGTGTAACTTGGCAGCAGTAAACCTTGCACAATTTGCTAATAAAGACAACCAAACTGTAGATTACGAAGCACTACGTGAAACGGTTCGTGTAGGTGTTCGAATGCAGGATAATGTTATTGATGCCACACCATACTTCTTAGAAGAAAATCGTGTACAAGCACTAGGTGAGCGTCGTGTCGGTTTAGGCGTAATGGGCTTAGCTGATTTACTTATTTATTGTGAGAAAGAATATGGTTCTGAAGCAGGTAATGCTTTAGTCGATGAAATCTTTAAAACAATTGCTGAAACAGCGTATGAGGCGTCTACAGAGCTTGCTAAGGAGCGTGGTAGCTTCCCATTCTTAGTCGGTGCTACTGACGAAGAAACAGCTCGTTTACGTAAAGCTTTCACAGAAACAGGCTTTATGGAAAAAATGCCTGCTCATATCAAGGAGCAAATTTTAGCAACGGGTATTCGTAACTCCCATTTATTAACGGTTGCTCCAACTGGTTCAACAGGAACGATGGTAGGTGTAGCGACAGGTCTTGAACCATACTTCTCCTTCACATACTACCGTTCTGGTCGTCTTGGTAAGTTCATTGAAGTGAAAGCTGAAATCGTAAAAGAATACTTAAACCGTCATCCAGAAGCTAATGAGCAAGAGCTTCCAGAATGGTTTGTAACGGCAATGGAGCTAAAACCAGAGGCACATGCTGATGTACAATGTATTATTCAAAAATGGATTGATTCATCAATCTCTAAAACAGTAAATGCACCAAAAGGCTACACTGTACAACAAGTTGAAAAAGTTTACGAGCGACTGTATAAAGGTGGCGCTAAAGGTGGTACGGTCTATGTGGATGGTAGCCGTGATTCACAGGTACTTACGCTAAAAGCTGAGGAAAATGATATGGATCAATTATCATTTGAAGAAGAATTAGTGGAAGAACATACAAAACGTCCAGTCGTATTAGTGGATACGATTCAAGCACTAGAGTCCACAACGGTAATTGGCTCAGACGTAGGAAATACATGTCCGGTTTGCCGCAAAGGAACAGTCGAAGAAATGGGTGGCTGTAATACATGTACAAACTGTGGCGCACAGTTAAAATGCGGCCTGTAAATATTGTTTATACCACGTTATTGTAGCGTTCTATAAACAATTTCAGTCATAAAAATTTAAAGTAACCTCTTCGGTATGATGACCGTAAGAGGTTACTTTTTTATTTTTTCTGAAAATTATAGGGTATCTATATAACCGCAAATAACCCCTATATTCCAATAGCAGGTATTACAAAAGCCTTGTTGGATTCTGTTACTTCAACTGTTACCTATGAACAATGAAGTTCACAGATACAGGAGTAAAAAAACGAACTGAGTCCTTTCAGCTACTAGACCCTTCCTAAAATCATGAATATAAAGCAAGAACCGTGCAACTGGTTAACGAAATGGGTGCTTTTCCATCATAAAAAAACGTATTTATTTTGTAGAAGGACTATGATGAGGAATAAGAATAATGGTGGATAGTAGATGAAGAAATAACTAAAAAACTAATGGTTTAATTTGTAAAATTAGAATATATAACATTATGATAAAATCTTTATTAGAAAAAATTACCAATTTAACATTTCTTAATTTTCTGTGGTGCAGTGTCGATTAGTCTTCATGAATCGCTACTCTAGTAAAATAGAGTGCCATCAAAAAAACGCTTATAGGGAGCATCGGGATTTACAAAAATAAGTACAAAATTCCGAAAAGAAGGTTTGGGAACATCTTAATTACAATTTATGTCTATATTGAAAAAAGGAGGTATCAATATGTGGTTCATATTCGGAATTATTGCTATAGTTGCAACCTTTATAAATCTTTATATGTATAAAACAGGTAAAGATTATAAGCTTGCGATGGCAATGGGGGTATCATTTACAGCATTGACACTTTGTTCAGAGTATAGTCTTGTATCTAGATGGGTAAAAGTGGAGGATTGGGCAGCTTTAGAGGATGTAGTACCTGGTATGGAAAGGGCATTATGGTTTTTAACAATTGTTTCTATCTTACTAAATATAGCACCTATACTTTTAGAACCGAAAAATAAAAAATAGACGCTTACTCGAGCTCATACCGATATGGTAAGCAGCATAAAGTTCTCAAACAACGCTTTGGGGACTTCTTTTTAATAAAAAATCTTAATCCTAAAAATATGAAGGTAGAGGTAAACGATGCATGATAGGTCTATCAAGGCCTCAGGCTTTTGCTGCATGATTAAAATAAAAAGGCATCTGAAGGCTATCTGAACTCGTTCCTATACTTGAATTGCAGGGGCCTTAGTTGAAAACAATCTTTCACAATCGTGCAAATAAAAAAGACTGTCTTTATGAAGAAAGTTTGATTAAATGAAGGAGTCTATAGCCATATGTGGAATTAAAATATAAATGTCTGGTCAATTGTAATTTGTCATAAAGATTGGTTACAAAATCTATTTTGTAAAGTGCTTGAAGATGGTATTTGTTCACTTTAAGGGTTGTTTGTTTGAGTTTCTCGTACATCCACCTAGATGAACATGCTGAAAGGGGAGAAAGAAATGAGTGTAGTACTTTTTAATGGAGAACGTTCTGAAGAAAGTGTCCAATTTGAACAGTTGTTATTTTCCCAAAGTAATAAAGTGAGTTTTTCTAGTGTTGAAAATGCTAAACAGTTTATCAAACAAAGGGCAACGGTGAATAATCAGCCCTATGTTATTGAAGATGAAGTTCAATTTTTAAGTGTTAAGGACGAACAAACTTTTCAGGATATGCAAGTTTTTACTTTAAATGATCAAAAGTCCTCGAAACAAAAAGTGATTCTCTATATTCATGGTGGCGCTTGGACGAATCAGCCTTTACCTTTTCACTGGCTGTTTATGGATAAAATGGCGCAAGCATTACAGGCAAAAGTTATTGCTCCGATTTATCCAAAAGTACCTCATTTTAATCATAAGGATACGTACCAAAAAATGCTCAATCTCTATACTAGAATTTTAGAAACAATTGAAAGCTCCAGTCAATTAACTATTATAGGGGATTCTGCAGGAGGCAATATAACACTTGGTTTGGTCCAGCTTTTAAAAGAAAACCATTTGCCGCAGCCACAAAATATTATTTTATTATCTGCTTGTGTTGACCTAAGTTTAGAAAATCCTCTTATTCCTGAATATGAAGAAAAGGACCCAATGCTAGCTAGTGAAGGAATGGGAGTCATCACAAAGCTATGGGCAGCTGATAAGGATTTAAAAGATCCATTAATTAGTCCCATTTACGGTGATTTTCAGGGTCTTGCGACAATCACCCATTTTATTGGTACCCATGAAAGCTTATATCCTGATGCTGTAAAATTTGATGAACAACTAACCGAGCAAGGAATTGATATAACAACCTTTGTTTATCCTAAAATGAACCATGTGTTTGTTGTAATGCCCATCCCAGAAGCTTTAGACGCTCAACAGAAAATTATTAATATTATTGATAGTAAAGGAATGAAATAGAGAAGGACACTAAATAAAAATAGTGTGACTATCCTAAGCGTGTTTTGATTTTTCAATACACGCTTTTTCTATGTCCAATTTGGATAGGGGATTTTTTTTCAGAAACCAGTCGCCTCTAATCCTGTCCTATTTCATTGTTTAAACGAACATAAAAATGTAAAGCTAACTTGACATATCAAAAGATGTAAAGTAAACTTTACTTATTGCTAAATGTATAGTTTACTTTACATTTGATGAGGAGGCATTATGAAAAATAGAATTCGTGAATTGCGGAAATTGAGGAAGATTACGCAGGAGGATTTGTCTAAATTAGTGGGTGTCTCACGCCAATCAATCATTGCAATTGAATCAGGGAAATTCAATCCATCACTAGAGCTTGCCTACAATATTTCAAAAGCTTTCAACTGCACGATTGAGGAAGTTTTTATTTTCGAAGAGGAGGGAATGGCATAATGGAATTTTCTATAGGCGGTATTGTTGGACTATACGGCGGGATGATTTTTGGCATCCTTGGCTGGTGGTTTGGAAGGAAAAAAGCGAAGAAAAATCGAGGCTTAGATGAGCTACACGACCATATTTGGCAAAGGGCGAAAGCTTATTCATGGTATATGACGTTAGCAGCAATTTATATTTTCTTTTCTTTAGTAGTGTTTGGGATTAAATTAAGCACTGCCATGGTTTTAGCTGTCCTTTTATTTGTACACTTAGGGAGCTGGGCGATCATTGGGCTCATTTTGACTATCAACATGTACAGACCAATACCTTTTAAGCCTTCTTATGTGAAGTTAGGTATAAGCATCAATGTCGCATCACTACTTATTTTTACCATTATCTCGATTCTAACAAATAATTGGCTGTTTTTATTATTTAGTATTTTGCCTAGTATGATGGGTATATTTACTGCACTTACAGTCCGTAGGAAAGATTCTAAATAAATTTAGTTGTCCGATTCATCCCTTTGGATAGGTTTATCGAGCTGCGATTATGGCATTTAAACGAAAAATGCAAGGCTCGCATCTATATAAAAAAGGCAGGTCCAACAACATACGTTGGGACTGCCTTTTCCTTAATCATGATTTAATGTTGCTGCAATTTCTGGCTGTTGCTCTACTTGAAGTAGCATATTAAAGGATGCAATGGCAACTTCCACTTGATCATCCTTTGGTTCGCGAGTTGTTAGCAATTGAAGCCATAGACCAGGATAGCCAAGGAAACGTAATACTGGAATATTACGGCAGGCGTTTGTCGCCTGTAATACTTCAAATGATATTCCTAGTACTACGGGAATTAATAATATACGATCTAAAATACGTAGCCACAGCGGGTCCGTTGGCACAAAGAAATATAAAAACATGCCGACAAAGACTGTGAAAAGAATAAAGCTACTACCACAACGGTAGTGTAGACGTGATTGTGCTTGGACGTTCTCCACTGTAATGTCTAAACCAGCTTCATAGCAGTTGATGACTTTATGCTCCGCCCCATGGTATTGGAATACTCGTTTAATGAGAGGCGTTAACGAAATAAAATATAAATATGTGAGCAGTAATAATAGTTTAATACCGCTTTCAAGTAAAATTTGACCCGTTTTTCCTTCAATCCATTTAGAGAAAAAATCAGCTATAAAAACCGGAATTAGTGTAAAGGCAAATTTTCCAAATAAGAAGGAAAGAATACCTACTACAGCAACGCCAAGTATCATTTGAAGTTTGGAGCCTTCTTCTTTATTTTCTTCTTCTTCGCCAGGTACCACATCATAACGATCCCCAGCAAATTGCATATGACGAGAACCTAAGCCTGCTGATTCAATCAGTGCGACCACGCCTCGAACAAATGGGATTTTTTTAAGCTTTTGTAAAATAGGTTTTTGTACTTTTTTAAAATGATAATAATCAATGGAATCATCGTTACGACGAATGGCAGTAACTGTATGATCCTTTCCTCCGAACATCACACCTTCTAATTGTGCTTGTCCCCCGTATACAGGTGAATTGCTCAAGGCTAACACCACTCTCTTTATATATTTCAACTGTACCATTGTACTAAATTTAGTCAAAAACCTCTACAGTTACGCATAGTAAATTTTCTATATGGCTACACTAATCGTACATTTTAGGAAATGATTAGTACGCAATGGAGGAAAAATTGTGAAAATAGGAACAATAACGGCACTGGTAAATGCTCTTGTTTTAGCATTGTGCTTAAAAGGCTTACATTATTTTAATCTCATTAAATGGCATCCGATTGGGTTTTATAAGAAATGGGGATGGTTTGAAGAAAGCTCTAAGCTATTTCATTGGACCTTCTTTATACTTCTTTTATTCATTATCGGATTATTGGTATATATGACAATGCGCTATGTCTATGTTATTCCGGCTGTCTTTTCTTCACTACTACTAGGGCTTTTTGTAACAATTACATTAGAGTGGATTGCATTAGATTTACCATTACAACTTTCTTCCTTTAAAAAGCTTTCGATTCCATTCATAGTTGTGGTGGTTTGTCTTTTACGGTTCTTGTTAGAAACAGCTAATTTTCATCAGCGGGAGCATACGGCGCAAAAAGGAAATTAGTTGCTGTATGCGCCTTGTATGATAAAATAAATGGCAAGTACATAGAAAGAGGCGAATAGAAGCGTGAAGTTATTATGTTTGAATGGACCTAACTTAAATCGACTTGGAAAAAGAGAGCCACATATTTATGGACATGAAACATTGGATGATGTTAAAGAAAATGTTCAAAATCTTGCGGCTTCTTTAGGTGCCACTGTTGAATTTCGTCAATCCAATCACGAAGGGGTACTTGTGGACTGGGTGCATGAAGCAGAAGACGAAAAGTATGATGGCATTATCTTTAATCCTGGTGCATATACCCATACAAGCATCGCGTTACATGATGCCATTGCAGGGATTACGGTGCCAGTAATCGAAGTACATATTTCCAATATCCATAAACGTGAGGCTTTCCGTCATCATTCCTATCTTGCTCCGGCCTGCCTTGGTCAAATTTGTGGACTAGGTACGAAAGGCTATGAACTGGCACTACGTACATTTATCGAGAGGGAGAATTGATTATGTTGAAATTACAAAAGCTACGTAAAGCACTTCAAGAACAAAATATCGATGGCATTTTAGTTACGAATGGGTATAACCGCCGCTATATGACTGGTTTTACAGGGACAGCGGGCGTAGCAATTGTGTCCCAAAATGATGCTGTTTTTATTACAGATTTCCGATATACAGAACAAGCTGCCACACAAATTCAGGACTTCCGAATTGTTAAGCATGAAGCAACCATTATTGAAGAGATTGCTACACAAGTAAAAAATATGGGCATCAAATTACTGGGCTTTGAGAGAGATACTGTAAGCTACGGCACATATGAACTGTATAAATCGAACATTCAAGCTGATTTAGTGCCGATTTCTGGGCTAATTGAAAAAATTCGCTTGATTAAGACGGAACAAGAGATTAATATTATTAAGGCTGCGTGTGAAATTGCAGATCACGCATTTACACATATTTTAGGCTTCATCAAGCCTGGTAAAACAGAGCTTGAAGTTTCGAATGAATTAGAATTTTTCATGCGTAAACAAGGAGCGACTCAGTCTTCGTTTGACATAATTGTTGCGTCTGGTCTTCGCTCAGCATTACCACATGGCGTTGCAACGGATAAAGTGATTGAAAAAGGCGACTTTGTTACATTAGACTTTGGTGCGCTATACAATGGCTATATTTCGGATATTACACGTACTGTGGCTGTTGGAGAACCATCTGAAAAATTAGTAGATATGTACAATGCAGTCCTTGCTTCTCAGCTGTTAGCACTTGAAAAAGTGGGTCCTGGATTAACAGGTATTCAAGCGGACGCTATTGCACGTGACTACTTAAAAGAAAAAGGATATGGCGAAGCATTTGGTCATTCTTTAGGACACGGTATCGGTCTTGAAGTACATGAAGGCCCTGGCTTATCGATGCGTTCTGATGCAGTGCTAGAGCCAGGTATGGCCGTGACGATTGAACCGGGTGTTTATTTACCTGGTATCGGTGGTGTCCGTATTGAGGATGATATTTTAATCACTGAGACGGGGAATGAATTACTCACACATTCGTCAAAAGAACTCATTATTTTATAAACTTTGGAGGAACACAAATGATTTCAGTAAACGATTTCCGTACAGGTCTAACAATTGTTGTTGATGGCCAATTATATCGCGTGTTAGATTTCCAACACGTTAAACCAGGTAAAGGTGCTGCTTTCGTACGTTCTAAATTACGTAACCTACGTAATGGCTCAGTGAATGAAAAAACATTCCGTGCTGGTGAAAAAGTAGAAAAGGCACAAATCGATAACCGTAAAATGCAATATCTATATGCACAAGGTGACGAGCATGTATTCATGGACCTAGAATCATACGAGCAAACTGAACTAGCTTCATCAGCAATCGAGTATGAATTGAAATTCTTAAAAGAAAACATGGAAGTTCATATTCAATCTTACCAAGGTGAAATGCTAGGTGTTGAATTACCAAACACGGTTCAATTAGAGGTAACTGAAACAGAACCAGGCATTAAAGGTGATACAGCTTCAGGCGGCACTAAACCTGCTACACTTGAAACAGGTCTTATTGTACAAGTACCTTTCTTCGTCAACCAAGGTGATGTACTAATTATTAACACAGAAGAGGGCTCTTACGTTTCTCGTGCCTAATTATTATTAATCCTCAACCTACTCTTTTTTATTGAAAGAGTAGGTTTTTATTTTTTTCTTATACATTTCTTGTGAAAGGACAGGGACATTGTGATAATGGATAGAGAAACGGTCTCTTTTTTTCGTGTCTCCCTCCAAGTTTCTACCATCAGATAGATGGTCATTATTGGGAGAAATGTCTACAATAATCATAAGGAGTGAGAGTTATGCTACAAACAATACTAGATAGTCAACATCCTATTATTCAAGCACCTATGGCAGGTGTAACATCACCTAAATTCGTGGTAGCCTGTACCGAGGCAGGGTTATTAGGCTCCATAGGTGCAGGTTACTTAGATGGTGAACAAACTAAGCAATTTATTCAGGAAGTAAAGAAGCTAACGACCAAGCCTTTTGCGGTCAATCTTTTCGTACAAGAGGAGCCACAAATTGATATCGAGGTCTTACAAAAGGCTCGCATGGCACTTCAACCTTTTTATGATGAGCTTGGACTGTCGCCTGTACAAAGCGTTGTATCCAAGGAAGTTTTTGCTGGACAAGTACAAGCGGTTATTGAGGAGAAGGTGAAGATTTGCTCTTTTACATTCGGTATTCCGTCAGCGGAGGTACTGAAACAGTTAAAGGAACATGGGGTATATACAATTGGGACAGCCACTACATTAGAGGAGGCTCAACTAGTTGAGCAGGCAGGCATGGATGCAGTGGTCCTACAAGGTGGAGAAGCTGGCGGTCATCGAGGTTCCTTTACAGCCCCGCTCCAATTAATCCCTTTATATGACTTGCTGCAGCAGGTAGCAGGAAAAATAGCTATTCCTATTATCGCAGCGGGGGGCCTCGTGACGAAGAAGGATATTCAGAAGGCTTTAGAGAGCGGTGCACAAGCAGTTCAAGTGGGGACGGCTTTACTGGTGGCAGAAGAATGCGAAATTTCTCCGCTCTATAAAAATGCGGTGTTGGCATCAAAAGAGCAGGAAACAACTATTACACTCGCATTTACGGGAAAACCAGCAAGAGGCATAGCCAATGATTTTACTAAACGTATGAAGGACGCGACAGTTGCACCATATCCGTTGCAAAATTATTTAACGACAACTATTCGTAAGGAAAGTGCCAAACAGGGCAATGCCGAATATTTATCGATGTGGATGGGCGAAAATAGCCATCTTGTACAACATGCTGGTACGGTCCAAAGTATTGTAGATAAATGGCTATAAAATTTTTAGATAGAAGATCTCTATACAACTGTATAGAGGTCTTTTTTTTGGTAGAGCAACATATATTGCTGTACACGAGGGGGCGTAGGAATGGAATTACAAGACGTATTAAGAGTTGCTGGAGTGGGACTAGTAGTTGCGCTTCTTCATGTTTTCTTCGATCAAACGGGGAAGAAGGAATTTTCATTTTTCCTATTTTTCATTGCCTACTTATATATGACAGCAGAATTACTCCGATTTTTACGTCTATTTTTTAATGAAATTCTCACATTCTTCCAATGGCTGACATCTTCCGGGTAGGGTAAATGGAAATTGTTATCGTTGCTGTTGTCATGCTGCTTTTATTATTGCTAATAAAAGAAGTCATACAGCCACTCCACGCGCTAATAAGTGTGATGTTCTCTTTTTTGCTTTTTGGCATGCTGTTCTCGACACTTTTATTGCCCTTCGTCAAGCAACTTTTAGAAACGCTTGCGTTTTTGCCTTATGCAAAGGCTATCTTAATTAGTGCAAGTATGTTCTATGTCGGGCAATGGGTGTCATTGCTGCTTGTAGAACATAACTATAAAGTGCTCGGGAGCATTGTTTTTGCAGCGGTGAAAATTGTTATTTTATTGTATTGGTTCAAAGAATTTTTGGCTGTATTACAGGAGGTGTCGGCCATTTTACAAAGGCTAAACTAAGGAGCGAAGCCATTGCAGGAGCAAATACTTTCGTTTTTAATCGACCCATTCTTTCTCTTGCTCAAGATGACACTGTTGCTTTGTAGTTATGTCATCATTATTTTAATTATCAATATGCTATTACCAGAATTTGAAAAAGGGACAAGAATCCTCTTTTTTCTAATTGTCTTAGCGACGATAGGACCAGTTGTTGTTAAATCTTTTACATTAATTGATGAAATTGCACAAGGACTAGCCCATTTATTTACGGCGTTCTATCCTATTTTGACCTCAAGCTTTATGTTATCAAGTAGTATTACAGCCATTGCATCCTGGCAGCCATTTTTGCTGTTTTTTGTACAAGTTCTCACCATTATTAGTAGTAAGTGGCTTATTCCAGGTGTTTTATTAGCCATTGTCTTTGATGTGTGCAGTGTGATTGTCAAGGAAATTTCTTTTACAAGAATCGCAGATTTAATTCGTTTTACCATTATGAGTATCGTTTCTGCCTCTGTTATTTGCTATGTCCTATTGATGACCGCAGGTGGGGTGGCAGCGTTTAGCGTCAATGCAGCTGTTGCTGAGCCGGTCAAAAAGTTAATTGAAGAAAATATTCCGGTTGTTGGTTCGTTTATAGTTGATAGTTTTTCGATGTTTCAGCATATGACACAATTTACATCCTCCCTTACAAGCATTAGTGCCTTTATTGCAGTTATTACCGTATCGTTTATTCCAACTGTTCAACTTGTTGTCAGTGCCTATTCTTTGAAAATGCTGGCAGCTATTTTAGAACCAATTGCCTTTGATGATATTTGTAGACTACTCGATCAAATTAGTAAATCCCTATTTACCTTATGTGCTGTATCATTTCTGATTGCTTTTTCATTTATGTTCTCTTGTTTTTTCCTCATTGTGTTCGTACAAGTTATGGCAGGGGGGAGATAAATTGATTCTTTTATTGGCATTGCTGTTTGTTTGTCAGATTTTTGTGTTTCTAACGGATGATAAGGAAATAATTTCGCTCACAAAATTGGTCATCACGTTAGTATTTTTGCAATTGCTATTAAAGATTCCATTTATCAATTCATAGGAAGAAACAAGCGTACATACACTTGAAAAAGAGAAGATGAAAGGAGGCAATGTACAAGTGATGTGGAAAAGACACGAAAAAAAACAACGTCATTAATGGTTTTAATACTGGTAGCTGCCTCCGTGGGTATTTTCATCATTTTGCCTATGTATCAAACGAATTCAACGAACGACAAAGGTTCACCGCTCTCTAATGAAGAAAAACTTGAGCAAACACTGAAAGCAATGCAAGGTGTTGGGGAGGTTAAAGTCTATTTTTATTATGGAGAGATGACAGATGATCAAGATGCCAATAAACTATTCAGCCAATATTTTCGAGGGACTGAGCAAGGCGCGAAAAACGTAACAGGAATGCTAGTTGTTTCAGAAGGTGCATCCGATATCTTTGTGAAAAATGAAATTCGTGCAGTCGTCAGTCAAGTGATGCAGTTGCCGATTCATCGAATTATTATCGTTCCAATGGAAAATAAGGAGGAAAAGTAAATGCGCGTACGTAGAAGAACAGTTTGGTTTATGACATTATTAAGTTTAGTAGCAGTCATTTCAGTGTATTATTTGGTTGATCCAGCAAAACAGTTCAATGGCCTTACTATTTTTACGGATGATACATTACAACAAACAGCTGTAAGTGGTGTTACAGATCAGAAAGCAACGAATGATGTGACACAAGAAGTTTCTTCACCGAGTCATTTATTCGAAGAAATGCGTATGCAAGTTAGTGATGAGAGAAGTCAACTTCGTGAGCAGCTAACACAAAAAATTGCTTCAGAAGAATCTTCCGCTGACGAAAAAAATGAGGCATTCAATGAAATGGATGGTCTTATTAAACGAGAATCAGCAGAAGCGATGCTTGAAATGCTCATTAAATCATTAGGTTATTCTGATGCATTTGTTCGCGCTGAAGGAGAGAAAGTTTCTGTTACAGTTATGGCTGAAGAATTATCAAAATCCCAAGCAAATGAAATTATATACTTAGTGAGAACAGAGATGGAAGGCGCAAATGATGTACAAGTAAAGTTCAGCGCGAATAATTATTAAAAATATAGAAAATAATAAATTTTTAGTTTATTCAAAGGGCGTTGTTATATATCAGCGTTATGAAAAGGCTTTCGCTTAGTAAAGGAAAGCCTTTTATTTTGTTCATATTTACTTAATTTTCATTTAACTGTTTCAAATTGATTCGAAAAAATATAAAATAGTTATTGTAGTAGATTTTATTTCATAAGGAGAGTTAGAAATGTTCAAAATTCAAGAAATTCGCGAAATTATTAAATTAGTAGATTCTTCTTCAATTGACGAGTTTGTGTATGAGGTAGATGGCGCAAAAGTTAAGTTAAAAAAGAATAATATTGTTGTTACAGAAACTGTAGCACCTAAAAAAGAAGTAGTAGCACCTGTTGTACAACAATCTGCACCAGCAGAAGCTCCTGTAGCAGCGCCAGCTAAAGTGGAAGAAGCACCAGCTGCAGCCGCGCCAGCGATTAACGACCCATCGCTACATAAAATTGTATCTCCAATGGTTGGTACTTTCTATCAATCACCAAACCCAGATTCACCAGCTTACGTAAAAGCAGGCGACAAAGTAGGGAACGAAACAATTGTATGTATCGTAGAAGCAATGAAATTATTCAACGAAATTGAAGCAGAAGTGCAAGGGGAAATCGTTGAAGTACTTGTGAAAGATGGCGAATTAGTAGAATACGGCCAACCATTATTCCTTGTAAAAGCTGAGTAAGGAGTGCAAATCCATGAAAAAAGTTTTAATTGCAAACCGCGGCGAAATCGCTGTGCGTATTATTCGTGCTTGTAAAGAGTTAGGCATTCAATCAGTTGCTGTGTACTCTGAAGCAGATGCAGACGCATTACATGTGAAATTAGCAGACGAAGCCTATTGTATTGGTCCGAAGCTATCAAAAGATTCTTATCTTAGCTTCCCAGCCCTACTTAGTGTAGCTGAAAAAACAGGTGCTGACGGTATCCACCCAGGCTATGGCTTTGTATCGGAAAACGCTGATTTTGCAGAAGCTTGTGAAAACGCTGGCATTAAGTTTATCGGTCCATCATCTGATTCCATTAAAATTATGGGTATCAAGGACGTAGCACGTACAACAATGGAAGCAGCAGGAGTTCCGCTTGTTCCTGGTACTGGTATTGTGCCAGATATCGAAACAGGTAAAGAATGGGCTGCTAAAATTGGTTATCCTGTAATCATCAAAGCAACTGCTGGTGGTGGTGGTAAAGGGATTCGTGTAGCACGTACAGAAGAAGATCTTGTCAAAGGTATTGATATTACGCAAAAAGAGGCTGCTGCTGCATTCGGTAACCCTGGCGTATATTTAGAGAAATTCATCGAGTACTTCCGTCACTGTGAAATCCAAATTTTAGCGGATGGCTATGGTAATGTCGTGCATTTAGGCGAGCGTGACTGTACTGTTCAACGTCGTATGCAGAAGTTAGTAGAGGAAGCTCCATCTCCAGCTCTTTCTTCTGAACGCCGAGCTGAAATGGGCGCAGCTGCAGTAAAAGCAGCTCAAGCCTGTGACTATGAAGGTGCTGGAACAATTGAGTTCATTTATGACTATCAAGAAGACAAGTTCTACTTCATGGAAATGAATACTCGTATTCAAGTAGAGCACCCAGTAACAGAAATGATTTCTGGTGTAGATCTTGTACAACAACAATTAAAGATTGCATCTGGTGAAAAACTTCCTTTCACTCAAGATGATATACAATTAAATGGTTGGGCAATTGAATGCCGTATTAACGCAGAAAATGCCTACAAAAACTTCATGCCTTCAGCAGGAACTGTTGATACGTATGTAACGCCAGGCGGCTATGGTGTACGTATTGATTCTGCTGTTTATGCAGGTTATACAATTCCACCATACTATGATTCAATGGTGGCAAAACTAATTGTACATGCCAATACACGAGAAGAGGCGATTGCGAAAATGAATCGCGCGCTAAGTGAATTTGAAGTATCTGGACCTGGAATCAACACAACGATTCCATTCCACCAAGCACTCATGAACAACGACGTGTTCAAATCAGCACAATTCAATACGAAGTTCCTTGAAGAGAATGATGTATTGGGGACAAGCAAGTAATTGATTTGTGGGTTTAGGGAATCGAATAGGGAATAGAACACCTATCAAAGTTCGCAATTTTATTACCTTCTAACTTTTATTAGTTAGGAGGTTTTTTATGTCCAAAAATAAACAGAGAACAGGGATATATGATTTGAATTACATTACAGGGAGTATACAGCTTCCAAACTTTAATGGGGCATTTCAACAGGATGACACAGAGCTAATTGCACCTCCGAAAATGATAGTGGACGTAACTGAGGTGAAGAAGGGCATCAAAGTCGTTAATGCACTACTAATCGTAAAAGAACAAATGCGGCTATGGAAGGGTAAGTAATGTGAAAAAAGCGGGTACATTAAAACCAAATTTATCAAGTTAACTATATGGAAATGTAGTAGCACTACGATCCCTGCAAACCGTAATGAATTGTGTAAATCCTTAATTCTTAACTATCTTTAATAAAATAGATTATAATTATTCATACCTGAAGGGGCTACTAAAGATTACGTCATTTACACTCAAATATAGAACAGATCAAGATAGAGGGATAATTAGATGAATTATTATATTGTAATGCAAGGGCACACCTATTTAGAAGAGAAAGAAGCGGGCATTATTTGGTCACCGCAAAAAGATAAATCTGGTAAAGTACCACACTCATGGAATCGGATGAAAGAGATATTAAAAGGGGATTGTATATTTCATTATGTACGTGGAGAGTTAGTTGCTATTAGTATCGCACAGTCAAATTATTATGAAGCTTCAAAACCAGGAGAGATGCAAAGTTATTCACAATGGGAAGATGCAGGTTATTTAGTAGATTTAAAATATCATGAGTTAGATATACCACTAAATATAAAGGCAAGTTTTGATGTGATTTTACCGCTTCTACCCATAAAGTATTCTCCTTTCCAGCAAGATGGGAATGGCAATCAAGGTTATTTATACCCATGTAATGAAACGCTCGCAATTAAATTATTAGAATTGACTAGTGACTTAAATATATATGAAGAAAATCAGGAGCAATTAGAGTTTGCAATTGGTTCTGTTGTAAGTAGAGAAAGTAATAAACTTGTACCAATCCTAGCTGAGACAGAAGCGGAAGCAAAAGTGAAAATTCGTAAAGGTCAGCAGAGATATAAAGAGGCGTTAGCTCCTTTATGGAATCATCAATGTGCATTGTGTGGCATAGATTTACCTGCAATGCTAAGAGCAAGTCATTCAAAGCCTTGGAAGGATAGCGCACATGAAGAAAGATTGGATGCTTATAACGGTTTATTGTTATGCTGTAATCATGATGCATTATATGACAAAGGCTATATTGCATTTGATGGGACAGGTAAGATTCATATCTCTGAACGGATTGATGAGGAGGATTATGTGAAGTACGGTATTCATCCTAAAATGCGCGTGAATCGCCATGAGGAAAATAAGAAGTATTTTAAATGGCATAAGAAGCATGTATTTGTATAGTAGTAATCATAAGAGAAGCTGGATTAATATGCTTCTCTTTTTGTATGTTACTAGAATAGATTTTACAAGCCTTTTTAAAAGTAATTTAAAAGTAAAATTATGAAAAAAGATGGTAATAGAAGAGCGTTCTGAAATTTTTCTATTCTTAGATATATCGTTAAAGCTTGAGGGAGTTGGCATTGACAGGATTTTTAACGTTACTAGTCTTTTGTAAAACAACCATTCCACCAAGCACTCATGAACTTGATAAAATTTTAATTATTAAATAGGCCGAAAAAATCAGTTGTTATCGTAAAAGTTATTATAAAAGCAATTAAGATAATCCGTGTTTCAAAATTTCGATAAACGACAAATGAATCGTTGTTATTCATATAAACTGTACTAAAAAAAATAGACTTATAAAAAATATTCTTCCTGACCAATCAAGTTTTTTATGTCTTTCATTAAGATGATTATAAGAAAACCATTTTTTTCTCTCGACACCTAACAATTTTCTAATTACAAATCCAAAAATACTAATTACTAACACTAACACAATTTAAAAATAGTAATAATGTTCCTATTTCATTCTTGTCAATTTATTCACCTCTCAAATCTGCTTTTTCTTAACTAGCTAAAACTTTATTCATAATAGAGAGCATATCATAGTAAATTATTAGTTGGTATAAAAATGGAAAATGTAAACTTTATAAATTAACTGATATAGCAGTGTGAATTAATAAATGTTGAGGAGCAATAAAGATCATTTCATGAAGCTTCTTTATAAATTAAAACGGCTTTCGACAGCCAAACCTTCCTTTTTATAGTATAATAAGCGTAAGTACAGCATTTGTTTGTGATGTGTAAGGGAAAGGATGATATTTGTATGGCAGAGAAAGTAGGACAATCTTTCGTACAACCAACACCTTCTGGAAAAGAAGAGCTTGGAAAAATTGAAGTAGCGGCAGAGGTTATCGAAGTTGTGGCTGGAATCGCTGTAAATGAGATCGAAGGCATTGCTGCAACACGTGGTAATATTGCGACAGGTGTCGTGGAACGTTTCGGTAAAAAAGTACACAATAAAGGCATTAAATCAGGTGTAACAGAAACGGGTGAAATCGCTATTGATGTATTTTGCTCTGTGAAATATGGATATGCCATTCCTAAGGTAGCGAAGGAGGTACAAACACAGATACGCCAAGCTATTTTTAATATGACAGCACTGGAAACAGCAGAAGTAAATGTGCATATTACAGGGATTCACTTCGAAAAAGAAGAAACTGTGGTACATGAATAAAACGAATAGGATTGCCCAAAGATGATTCATTCATCTTTGGGCAATCCTTTGTTATTTGGAAATTCATTCATAATATTGTATCGCTGTAAGTTTATAATTCAATATGCTTTGGCTTTCTCCAGAATAACGCAAGGATGACACCTAGCACTAAAACAATTGTCGCAAAGTAATAGGGATAGTTCAAATTAATATCAAACAGTATCCCGCCTAAAATAGGACCGAAAATATTACCTAGGCTTGTAAACATAGAGTTCATGCCACCAACAAACCCTTGCTCATTACCAGCAATTTTAGATAAATATGAAGTGACAGCTGGACGAATTAAATCGAAACCGACAAAAATAAAGAATGTGACAAATAAGATGGCAAAATAATGATTGACGATGGTCATAGCAAATGTTAAAACGGCTGAGAGGATTAGCGAGTAACGAATGACATTAATTTCTCCCATTTTCTTTGTCAGCCAATCAAATAGTAATAATTGTGCCAATGCACCTACAATCCCACTGCCTGTAATGATAATGGCGATATCCGAAGGCGTAAAGGCGAATTTATGATCGACGAATAAACTAAATAATGATTCGAACGCTGCTAAGCCAAATGATAGGACGAAAATAAGAATAAATGGAATGAAATAAAGCGGGCTAAATACTCGCTTTGCACTACCTAACATGGATGTTGGTGTATCTTCCTTATCTCCAGCTCGTGTTGGTTCCTTTAATAATACGAAGGAAAAGATGGCTGCTACAAGGCCAAGGACACCTGCCGCATAGAATGGTACCCGCGTACCATATTCGGCTAAAAATCCTCCAATTCCAGGACCGATTATAAAGCCTGTACTAATTGCTGCACTCATATAGCCAAGAGCTTTTGGGCGTTGAGATAGTGTAGTAATATCGGCAATATAAGCAGTGACGGCAGGCATAATGAAGGCCGCACTGACTCCACCTAGCATTCGAGAGATAAAGAGTATTTCAATGGAACGTCCTAATCCAAATAAAAACTCTGAAAGTCCAAAAATAAAAAGCCCTGCAACAATCATGACTTTGCGGCCAATATTATCGACTAGCTTACCTGCAATAGGTGACACAATCAGTTGCGTAATGGCAAAGGCTGCAACCATATACCCAACGACGGAGCCCGAAATATGAAGCTCATTCATGATGGTTGGTAAAACAGGAATGACTAAACCAATACCTAAAAAGGCAATGAATAGATTCGATAGTAAAATTGCTAATGTTATATTTTGTTTCTTGCTCATAAAGTTCTCCTTTTATTCGTTCACGATACATGAAATTGACATTCTACTAGAATATTTCCATGTAATACGATAAACCCTATAGTAACTATAGGGTCAAAAGATTTGTTTTCAATTTTAATGTTTTTTATCAGTTTGGAAATTAATGTAGAGAGTTATACATAAAGGAAGATGATATCTTATTGTTTTTTGCGAACCTTTAATTCAACAATGAATTTCTTTTCATGCTCTATAGTAAGAGTAGCTGGCATATAGAGCTCATAAACTTGGGATTCAAAAGCCTCTGACTGAGCCATCACATAATTTCTTAATTTTTCATAAAAAGAAAAATAGGTATCCGGATGGTAGATAAATGCGATACATACAAATGTACCTGCAGGTATAATTGTTTGTTCAATGTTTGACGATAGCTTCGAAAAAATACGCTCTGTTAATAGCGGGGTGAAAATAGCATCATAAATAATTGCATTCACATCTTCATAGGGAGCGAGTGGATATATACAACCATAGCGACTATTTAATACACTGCCTTCTTTCTCAATAATTTTTGTAAGGGTTGCGTAATATGTATTGGTACTAGAAGTTGGTGTTAATTTGTTAGTTGTCACTTGTAGAATAGGCATCGCTTCCTCTACCTGTATATATACCTCACCAAAGAAGGGGATATCAATTTGTTCCTGTAATTGCTTTTTGGTTTTTAATAATGTGTTTTTTACTTCATTCAATCGTGAAATTTTATCATCAATTCTTAGCTCTTGCTGTGCTAAAAAGTCAAGCAGTTCTTCAGACGTTAATTTGAGCGCCTTTTTTATATCTTCTAGTGAAATACCGATATATTTAAGTGATTTAATGATGTCTAAATAAAAAACTTGACTATCTTTATAATAGCGATAATTGGTATAAGTATCAGTGTATGCAGGCTTAAATAAATCAATCTGATCATAATAGCGTAAAGTTTGAACAGATAGATTCGACAGTTTGGCAACCTCACCGATTGTATAATAATGTTCCTTCATACTTACTTGCCTCCACTAGTAGCTAAAGAAGTTTCGGATGGCATCAAAGCGAATTTTATGCTTGCACTCTTCGCAATAAAATAGGTGAGCTTTACGTTCTTTCATTTGTTTATATTGTGCTTCACCCTCTCGGAGCTTGAATGGTTTTTTACAGCTTGTGCAAATAGCTTCATATTGCATTGTGAACACCTCTGAAGATTCTTTCAATTTTCTTTATTATAACATTTTGTGATTTAAACAATCATTTTGGAATGCTTAACATGAATTGTTAGATGCGCAAAAAGTTTCTTGAAAAAGGTTTCAGATTATTGAAAACTTGCTTGAAATCGTGTTTCTCGGGCGATTTTATGCTATTATAAACCTTAATGCCACTTAAGAAGGAGAGCTTTACATGAAACGACATGAAGCACGCGAAAAAGCGTTGCAAGTTTTGTTTCAGCTAGACAATACAGATTTAACAGTTGAAGAAGCAATGGGTCATATTAAAGGCCAACCGACAAATGTCTTCTACGAAAAAATTGTTACTGGAACAGCTGAACATTTGGAGGAAATTGATGCTACATTAGAACAGCATCTTGAAAAGTGGTCACTTGCCCGTTTACCCAAAATTGAAAGAACTGTTTTACGCCTAGCTGTATACGAGCTGTTATACATGCCAGAAACACCAAAAAGAGTAGTACTAAACGAAGCAATCGAGTTATGTAAAACATTTGGCGATGATAGTTCATCTAAATTCGTCAATGGTGTACTTTCTAAATTTACAGAACAAGAATAATGTGTTGAATTGGAAGGAGTAACGAAGGTTTATGTCAAGTGCAATTATTAATGGTAAAGAGATTGGTCAAGAAATTCGTAATGCTGTAGCAGAGCGTGTAATTCGTTTAAAAGAACAGGGGTTAACACCTGGTTTAGCGGTTGTGTTAGTTGGGGACAACCAAGCTTCAGCTACATATGTGAGAAATAAGCAAAAATCTTGTGAAGCAATTGGTATGTATTCGGAACTGATTAAATTACCAGAAGAAACGAAGCAAGAGGAATTATTAACACAAATTCAACAATTAAATCAACGTGAAGATATTCACGGTATTTTAGTACAATTACCACTTCCCAAACATATTGATGAGGATACAGTCATCGCGACAATTGCTGTCGAGAAGGATGTTGATGGCTTCTCACCTGTCAGTGTTGGGAAAATGATGCTTGGCCAAGAAACATTTTTACCTTGTACTCCTTTTGGCGTAATGAAGCTTCTTGAGTATTCAGGAATTGAAATTGCAGGAAAACATGCTGTAATCGTAGGACGTAGTCATATTGTTGGTAAGCCAATGGGACAACTACTATTGCAAAAAGATGCTACGGTTACGTATACACATTCCAAAACGCCAGATTTACCTTCATTTACAAAACAAGCGGATATATTAATTGCTGCTGTTGGACGTGCAAACTTTATTACAAAAGAGCATGTGAAAGAAGGGGCTGTTGTAATTGATGTTGGCATTAATCGTGATGACAACAATAAATTATGCGGCGACGTAAACTTTGCTGAAGTAGATGGTATAGCGTCTCATATCACCCCTGTTCCAGGCGGTGTTGGACCGATGACCATCACCATGTTACTATTCAACACTGTGCAAGCAGCTGAAAATAAGCTTGCTAATTAAATAGCCTTTTCCAGAAGTCATCTCAATATCGTGTTGAGATGACTTCTTTTATGGATCGATGCCAGAACTTTTATGCTAATTTTGACGTCTAATGTAACGTTTGGGACATACATACTTAGTAGGAGGTTTTTATGGAAAATATCGATATTGTGTTAATTGTGAAGCATATCATTATTGGCCTTGTCCAAGGGTTTACAGAACCAATTCCCGTATCGTCAAGTGGACATGTGATGATTGCCAGCGAAATACTAGGGCTTGGTGAACAAGGGTTTACGTTCGCCATTCTAACCAATACAGCGTCGTTACTTGCTATTGTTTATATTTATCGTGAGGATATAGTGCGATTGATTTCCCATTTCTTCTTGTACTTGAAAACACGTGAGAAGCGCTATAATGCTGATTTTCGTTTTGCTTTGTATATTATTATCGGTTCAATTCCGGCGGGCGTTTTAGGAGTATTATTAAGTGATGTTATTGGAGACAATGTGAGCATGACGACAATTGCACTCATGTTGTTTGTTACGGGTGCGGCATTATGGTTGATTCGTAATATGCGTGGGAAGAAAAAAGATGCAGATTTAAGTACGAAGGATGCCATTATTGTTGGGTTAGGGCAAGCAGTCGCTCTCACACCAGGTATTAGCCGATCAGGTGCTACGATTATTTCAGCTATTGCAGTAGGTATGAGACAGGATACGGCATTACGTTTCTCCTTTATGCTTTATATTCCAGTAAGCTTAGGTGGGGTTGTATTAGGAATAACTGATTTTTTAGGTGAGCCTAATAAAGGTGCGTTAGCGCTTCCATATGCAGCCACTTTTCTAGCTACACTTATTATGACGTACTTTGCCATGCGTTGGTTTATGGGCATTATGAAAAGTGGTAAACTTAGCTATTTTACGTACTACTGTTTTATTGTAGGAACATTATTATTATTATTCTATTAAAATGTAAAGTCTCATAACAACTGTTGTTATGAGACCTTCTTTTGTTATTCATTGAATAGTCAATTTCTATTAGTTAGAACGTGTATGAATATGTTATAGTTGTTTTTTGATAGATAAAAGACAGGCATTTTTTCTAGCGAAACTGCATTTAAACGCGTCAACACCAGTAAAAAATGTTATGATAGGTGTAGTTTTTGTGAAAAACTTGATCTTAGTAAAGGAGCCGAAAACATGTCCTCTGCTTCTTATTTAACTGTAAAAGCATTAACAAAATATATTAAACGAAAATTCGATGCGGACCCTCACCTACGCGAAGTGTATGTGAAAGGCGAACTATCAAATGTGAAAATTCATCAATCTGGCCATATTTACTTTACATTAAAGGATGATGGGGCAAGAATTGCTGCCACGATGTTTAAAGCGGCTGCCACGAAATTAGCATTTGAACCAAAAGAAGGTATGCAAGTATTTATTCGTGGGGATGTAAACGTTTACGAAGGCTATGGGACTTATCAGCTATATGTCCAAGAAATGCAACCGGATGGTATCGGTAGTCTATTTGTTGCCTTTAATCAATTAAAAGAACAATTACAAAAAGAAGGGCTTTTTAAATTAGATTGGAAGCAATCGATCCCAAAGTTTCCTGAAAAAATTGGTGTGCTAACATCAACAACAGGAGCAGCGATTCGAGATATTTGTACGACTTTAAAGAGACGTTACCCTCTAGCTGAAATTCTGATTTACCCTACACTCGTTCAAGGAGCACAGGCGGCACCAAATATTGTGCAAAATATTCAACGTGCCAATCAAGATGCTACGTGTCAAGTGTTGATTGTCGGACGAGGGGGAGGCTCTATCGAGGACTTATGGGCATTCAATGAAGAAATAGTAGCGAGAGCTATTTTTGAAAGTCGAATCCCTATTATTAGCGCAGTTGGTCATGAAACAGATACGACAATTGCCGACTATGTCTCTGATTTACGCGCACCTACACCAACAGCAGCCGCAGAGATGGCAGTACCAGATCAAACGGAGCTATTCCAGCGGGTACTTTCACAAAAATCTCAAATTCACCAAATGGTTAGGTCGCAACTTATGGCTGAACGACAACGTCTTAATAAGCTCCAACAGTCTTATCCATTGTCAATGCCAGAAAGACTTTATCGACCGTTTACTGAAAGATTGGCACAGCTCGAGTCAGGATTGCAAACAGCCATGCAAGTAGATTTGATGAAGAAGAGTGCACAGCTTCAACAATTACATAGTACGGTGGCACAACATTCACCAAAAAAAGCACTTGCTTTCCATCAACGGGAGCTAGAAGCGCGCATGCAACAGTTAACACGTGCTGCAACGTATTATGTAGCGAAGCAGCAACAACAATTTGAGGCAACCATTCGAACACTAGAAGCATTAAATCCACTATCCATTTTAACAAGAGGATTTACAGTCGCTTATAAAGATCAACATATGATCAAATCATCCACTGAAGTACAAGAACAGGATTATCTGACATTAGCTTTCCATGATGGGAAGGTTGTGGCTGAAGTGAAGGATATTTTGCCAAAGAATGAGGGGGAATCGTTGTGACAGAAAAGCAACAAACTTTCGCAGAGGCTATGACGGCATTGGAAGAAATAGTTCGCCAGCTAGAACAAGGCGATGTGCCATTGGAAAATGCGATTGATTTATACAAGCAAGGAATGGAGCTATCAAAGTTTTGCCATAGTAAGCTGCAACATGCTGAAGAGCAGCTAGTATCTATTGTCCAAGAGACAGGTGAAACAACAGCATTTGATCCACTAAAGGGAGAGAATTAGGAAATGAATGAGCCATTAAAGTACTTTATTGAAAGCAACATACCACAAATCGAAGAAACGATGTTTGCACTTGTTTCAAAAATTGATGCTCCAGTAGATTTAAAGGACTCCATGCTATATTCATTAAAGGCGGGCGGAAAACGTATACGACCACTTTTTGTATTAGCTGTCCTTGAGCTTTACCGAAAAAATTTACAGGATGGTTTAATTGTAGGGGCTGTCATTGAAATCATTCATACGTACTCGTTAATTCATGATGATTTACCAAGCATGGATAATGATGATTTTAGAAGAGGAAAGCCAACAAACCACAAAGTTTATGGAGAAGCACTTGCAACACTAGCTGGTGATGCATTAAACACATTGGCATTTGGTATTTTAGCGCGCATGGATGTAACGGCTGAAAAGCGTATAGAGCTTGTGCAGTTATTAAGCGTTGCCGCAGGTGCTGAAGGCATGGTTGGTGGTCAAGTACTCGATATGGAGGGTGAGCAGCGTCAGCTTGATTTAACGGAACTGGAACAAGTCCATGTTAATAAAACTGGTGCTTTATTAAGATTTAGTATTGAAGCGGGAGCAGTATTAGCAGACGCGTCTAAACAAGACCGTGCTACATTGAAGGAATATGCCCATCACATCGGCCTAGCTTTCCAAATCCAAGACGATATTTTAGATATCGAAGGGACAACAGAAGAACTAGGGAAAACGGCAGGCAAAGATGTAGCTAGTGATAAGAGTACTTATCCAGCACTTTTAACGCTAGATGGAGCGAAAGAAAAGCTTGCGGAGCATTATCAACATGCCATTAATGCACTCGATCAATTACCAATAGATGCTAGCTTGTTACGAGACTTTGCGGCATATATTGTTCATCGTAAAAACTAAGAGAAAATCAAGGCATTGAAGGAAAAGAATATGCTAGAATAGGTGGGAACGTTTACAAATTGTAAACAATGAAGTGCTCGTGCTTTTAGCATATTGATAACACTGCTATAATAGTGAAAACAAATGTGGTGAATATTTTATTGAAAAGGTGTGTGAGAAAGGTGGATTTAAATAAAATAACTAGTCCATCCTTTTTAAAAAACTTAAATAAGAAGGAGCTTGAGCAGGTAGCGCAAGAAATTCGTACCTTCTTAATCGAAAAATGTTCTGTCACAGGTGGACATATCGGGCCGAATTTAGGAGTAGTCGAGCTTACGATGATGTTGCATAAAATGTTTGACAGTCCAAAAGATAAGTTTTTGTGGGATGTTGGCCACCAAGCTTACGTGCATAAAATTTTAACAGGTCGTGCGAGTCAATTTGACACACTACGTCAGTTCAAAGGGCTTTGTGGATTTCCAAAGCGCGTGGAGAGTGAACATGATGAATGGGAAACAGGTCATAGCTCAACTTCCTTATCAGCAGCCATGGGTATGGCAGCAGCACGTGATATAAAAAAAGAACATAACTATGTAATTCCTATTATTGGGGATGGCGCTTTAACTGGCGGTATGGCGCTTGAAGCGTTAAATCATATCGGACATGCGAAAACGAATATGATTGTCATCCTAAATGATAATGAAATGTCCATTGCTCCAAATGTTGGTGCGCTTCACAGTGTTTTAGGACGTTTGCGTACTGCCAAGGAGTATTCAAAAGCCAAAGAAGAGCTCGAATCACTGATTAATAAAATTCCGGTATTAGGTGGGAAGCTTGCATCTACTGCGGAACGCTTGAAGGACAGCTTAAAATATTTAGTGGTGTCAGGGGTCTTTTTTGAAGAACTAGGCTTTAAATATCTTGGTCCTATTGATGGTCATGATTTTGAAGCATTGGAAATGACATTATCCCATGCAAAAAAAGTGAAAGGGCCAGTCCTGGTTCACGTGATTACGAAAAAAGGGAAGGGCTATAAACCTGCTGAAGACGATACAATTGGTAATTGGCATGGAACAGGTCCTTATAAAATTGAAAATGGTGCCTTTGTTAAGTCAGAGACAAAAGGCCCAGCATGGAGTAGTTTAATTGCAGAAACTGTTCGTAAAATTGCTCATGAAGATGAGCGAATCGTGACGATCACACCTGCTATGCCTGTCGGGTCAAAATTACAAGGTATTCAACAGGATTTTCCAAATCGTTTCTTTGACGTGGGGATTGCTGAGCAGCATGCAGCAACAATGGCAGCAGGTTTAGCTACACAAAATATGAAGCCATTTTTAGCGATTTATTCCACATTCCTACAACGTGCTTATGACCAAGTTTTACATGATATTGCACGTCCGAATCTAAATGTCTTTATCGGTATTGATCGTGCTGGTTTAGTTGGGGCAGACGGGGAAACACATCAGGGCGTATTTGATATCGCTTTCCTTCGTCATATTCCAAACATGACGATCATGATGCCTAAGGATGAGAATGAGGGGCAGCATATGGTGAAAACAGCTATTGAGTATGATGGAGGTCCAATTGCGTTACGTTATCCACGTGGTAATGGGATTGGTGTACCACTAGATGATGAGCTTGTGGCATTACCAATTGGTAGCTGGGAAGTTTTACGAGAAGGAAAAGACGCTTCCATTTTAACATTTGGCACAACGATTCCGATGGCCATGCAAGCAGCAGACATGTTAGCACAGCAAGGTATTGATATTGAGGTGGTCAATGCACGCTTTATCAAACCAATGGATAAGGATATGCTACATCGAATTTTATCTAATCATAAACCGATTTTAACGATTGAAGAAGCGGTTCTAAAAGGTGGATTTGGCAGCGGCGTATTAGAATTTGCTCATGACCATGGCTATCTTAATGCAATTGTTGATCGTATGGGTATTCCAGATCAATATATCGAGCATGGTAATGTCGATCAGCTGCTTGAAGAAATTCATATGACAGCAGAGGATGCGGTAGCGCGTATGCAGGTATTACTTCAACAAAAACAGCAAGTAGGTTTGAATAAATAATGACAAAACAACCAAAAGAACGCGTGGATATTTTACTAGTAGAGCGTGGATTATGTGAAACAAGAGAAAAAGCAAAACGTTCCATTATGGCAGGACTTGTTTTTTCAAATGAAATACGTATCGATAAAGCAGGAGAAAAAATTGCTATCGATTCCCCTCTACAAGTAAAAGGCTCCGATTTAAAATATGTTAGTCGTGGTGGTCTGAAGCTTGAAAAGGCCCTACAAATTTTTGATATGTCTGTAGAAGGGAAGCTGATGCTTGACATTGGCTCCTCTACAGGTGGATTTACAGATTGTGCGTTGCAGCATGGAGCAAGACATTGCTATGCGCTGGATGTTGGCTCCAATCAATTAGCATGGAAAATTCGGTCGGATGAACGTGTGACTGTCATGGAAAAAACTAATTTCCGATATACTACGGCGGCAGATTTATCTGAAGGGTTACCTGATTTTGCAACAATAGATGTTAGTTTTATTTCTTTATCATTAATTTTACCGGTGTTAAAGACATTATTGCTACCAGGTGGTGATGTCATGGCATTGGTGAAGCCGCAGTTTGAAGCGGGAAAAGATAAGGTTGGAAAAAAAGGTATCGTTCGTGATAAAAAAGTCCATCTTGAAGTATTAGAAAAAACGGCAGCCATGGCCACAGAAGTTGGATTTGTGGTGAAGGATGCTTCTTATTCCCCGATAACAGGTGGAGAAGGAAATATTGAATTTTTATTCCATTTAGTGAATCCTGTTGGAGAAGAAGACATTCCTGCATATACAGCTTTTAATGCACTCGTAGAAGAAGCGCATAATTCTTTAAAATAACACGTGCTCGCTTATAGAGCCGTGTTTTTTCTTGTGCTTTTTTGTTGAAAATGGTAGTGTGATTATACACATAATTAATTATTTATTAGAGGTGGCTATGATGAATAAAGGACAACGACATATACGGATTCGGGATATTATTGCTAATCATGAAATTGAAACACAAGATGATTTAGTCGATTTTCTAAAAGATGCAGGCTATAATGTGACACAAGCTACGGTATCCCGTGATATCAAAGAGCTACATTTGGTGAAAGTACCATTACAGGACGGCCGCTATAAGTATAGCTTGCCCGCAGATCAAAGATTTAACCCAGTACAAAAATTACATCGCGCATTAGCGGATGCCTTTATCAGCATTGATGGAGCTTCGCACTTTTTAGTGATGAAAGCTCTTCCTGGAAATGCGAATGCGATTGCATCCTTATTAGACCATTTAGATTGGCCAGAAATTTTAGGTACAATTTCTGGAGACGATACCATTTTAATTATTTGTCGAGATGAAAACGAGCGGGAAAATACAAAAAATCGCTTACTAGACATGCTTTAAAAAATGGGGAAATGGATTCAGAGGTGACAATTAGTGTTAAGAGAGCTTAGTATCCGAAACTTTGCTATCATTGAGGATTTGACTGTAAGTTTTTCAGAAGGATTGACAGTGCTAACTGGGGAAACTGGTGCTGGTAAATCAATTATCATTGATGCTGTTCATTTACTTGCTGGTGGGCGGGGAAATACTGAATTTATTCGTCATGGAGCAAGGAAAGCAGAATTAGGTGGTTTATTTCAAATCTCGAATTCCACGCATCCAGTGCTGAAAAAATTAGAAGAAGCAGGCATTGAAATTGAAGAAGATACAGTTATTTTACGTCGTGATTTAAATGATTCTGGGAAAAGTATTTGCCGTGTAAATGGTAAACTTGTGCCATTATCAGTGCTGAGGGAAATTGGTGCGAGTCTTATTGATATTCATGGCCAACATGAAAATCAAGAGCTGATGGATGAAAAACAACATATCAATTTACTCGACCAGTTTGCAGAAGAACAGCTGTTGCCTATTCAAAAAACATACAGCGAACAATATGAAGAATATCGAATGCTGAAAAAGGACCTGGCTTCAATTTCTATTGATGAACAATTGATGGCACAACGCATTGATTTGTATCAATTTCAAATAAATGAGCTAGAAGAAGCCAATTTAAGGCTAGGTGAGGAAGATGAGCTTCTTGATGAACGCCGTCGACTCATGAATTACAATAAAATTTTTGAGCGCTCTAGTGCTGCCTATGAGGCTATTCAGGGAGAATCAAAAGGTCTTGATTGGATTGGTAATGCAATGGGAGCTTTGGACGATGCAGCAACAGTGGATGAACAATTCAAAGAAGCTTCCGAGGCAGTGACAACGGCATTTTATGCGCTACAAGATGCGGCTTATCAGGTCAAAAATGTATTAGATGAGTTAGAGTTTGATCCAGCACGTTTAAATGAGGTGGAGCAACGGTTAGCTTTATTCCAAAATTTAAAACGCAAATATGGTTCGACAGTGGAGGACATTTTAGCGTATTTTGAAAAAATAAAAATAGAGTTAAATGAACTGCTCAATCGCGATGAAATTTTGCAGGTGAAAGAGCGAAGAGTGCTTGAAATGGAATCGGTGCTCAATGAGCTTGCTGCAGAACTTTCAACTGTGCGTAAAGCTGCTGCCCAACAGTTAAGTGAAGCCATTATGGCAGAGTTACGTGAATTACATATGGAAAAAGCTAAATTCATTGTCAATTTTGAAGAATTGTCATATTTCGATGCAAATGGAAAAGATCAAATTGTTTTCTATATTTCTACCAATGTTGGAGAACCACCAAAGTCCTTACCGAAAATTGCTTCGGGAGGAGAGTTATCACGAATGATGCTGGCGCTGAAAACCATTTTCTCTTCTTCGAATGGTATTACATCCATCATTTTTGATGAAGTGGACACAGGTGTTAGTGGAAGAGTAGCGCAGGCCATTGCAGAAAAAATTGCTGCAGTATCCATTAATTCTCAAGTGCTTTGCATTTCACACTTACCTCAAGTTGCAGCAATGGCTGATCATCATTACTTTATAAAAAAAGAAGTCGAACATGATCGAACATTTACTTCTTTATCAGAAATTGATCAGAAGGCACGGATTGAAGAAGTCAGCCGTATGATGTCTGGAACAGAAATTACTGCTTTAACGCTACAGCATGCAACAGAGTTATTAACCATGGCAGAAGAACGTAAAAAACAAATGCGTTAAGCATATTCCAGAAACAGTTGTTGATACTGTTTCTGGTTTTTTTCTTTTTGCACAAATATTTACCGCTTATAAGAATGCCACAACAACACATAGTAAAAAGACAAAAATGAAAAGGAGGTGTCGTATGAATCGTCGTTGGCGTCAATTAGTCATTTTGCCTATGCTCATCTTTTTGTTAGTGTTGCCTATACAAGCTTTAGCCGCCAAAAAGCTTATACCGATGGGAGAAGCCATTGGAATCCAACTTCAATTATCGCATGTGTTTGTAGCGCATGATGTACTGTTAGCTTCCAATCAGTGGATGAAAGGCGGCGCAGTGATTGAAAAAATTAATGATATACCTGTAAAATCGCTGGCAGATGCCAAACAAGCTATGGCTAAAGAAGGCCAACAGAAATGGACGATCAATAATGACGGAAAACAAGTTACACTTGAATTACAAAATCAAGAAGCAGAGCACATCATATCCTTTTTAAAAGATGAAACAGATGGAGTAGGAACACTGACTTATATTGATCCAGAGACAAAAAACTATGGCGCACTAGGTCATCAAATTGTTGATTCAACCCTACAAGAAGCCCCTGTATTTAGAGCTGGCTCCATTTTTTTAGCTTCCATTCAACAAATCCGTAAAAGTATGCCTGGCCAACCGGGATACAAAATCTCCTCCATTGAAAAACATCAGGAACGTTTAGGGAGTATAGATAAAAATACTGTTTATGGAATTTTTGGCCGTTGGGAAGAAGGCTATCCACAAAGATTACCCAAAGCGATTGAAATTATGCATGAAAAGGATATAAAAACGGGGAAAGCGGAAATATATACGGCGATTGAAGGCCGTAAAGTCGAAACTTTTTCCATTGAAATAACAAAGGTTGAAAATGAACGACTTGAATTTATAGTATCTGACGAAAAGCTCATTGAAAAAACGGGTGGAATTTTGCAAGGAATGAGTGGCAGTCCTATCATTCAAGACGGTCGGTTTGTCGGTGCTGTGACACATATGTTTGTGGAGGAGCCGAAAAAGGGAGCAGCTCTAACGGTAGCTGAAATGTTAAGAAAGTCTTCCTAAAAAGAGGGATGGCATTTGGTAAAAATCCGCATTTTCCGCAGGCAGAACAGGTGCCGCTGGAGACTTGCGGATTTTTACCTTTATGTTAAAAAGGCCTTGAATTCAACAAGTATTTCTCATAATAACCTTAAGGAGTCATGATATTTAAAAAAACTGTAGTTTTATCTTATTTTTTTATCTAAAATAGGTAATAAGAGCATTTCGACAGTTTGCCATTATTTAGCGCAACTTGTCGATATTAAAAGAAAGTATCGGACTACATACTCATTTTTGGAAATGAAAAAGGTTTTTAAACAAAAATGTCGAAAATTCCACAGTGTGCCAAAAACGGCATTTAGGGGTTAGGTTAACGCTTTGGAGTGTTCAAAGCAAGTCCAGAAGGAGGAATTGAAATGACAAAGGTAAAAGTAGCGATTGCAGATGATAATCGTGAGTTATTAAAAACAATGGAGCAATATTTCCAGGGACATGCCGAAATAGAAATTATTGCGACAGCTTCAAATGGAAAAATTTGTCTACAAATGCTTGAGGAATTTACACCTGATATTTTACTTCTAGATATAATTATGCCTCATCTTGACGGCTTAGCTGTTTTAGAATCGATGTATCAAAATGAGAAAATGTCATCAGTCCAAGTAATTATGTTAACAGCCTTTGGCCAAGAAGATGTCATGAAGCAGGCTGTAGATTTAGGGGCTTCCTATTTCATGCTAAAGCCATTTGAATTTGACCAATTGGTACAAAAGATTTTACACTGTGCTGGACAGAAGGCGACACTTCCTAAAAAGACAAGCGTTTTACAACCAACAGTGCCTCAAAAATTAAATCAGCATCAATTAGACAGCACAATTACAGCCATCATTAAAGAAATTGGTGTACCTGCGCATATTAAAGGGTACTCTTATTTGCGCGAAGCCATTCAAATGGTATTCGAAGATATTGAATTATTAGGATCTGTGACAAAAATTTTATATCCGGAAATTGCAAAAAAATTCAACACAACACCATCACGCGTTGAACGTGCTATTCGTCATGCTATTGAAGTGGCATGGAATCGTGGCAATTATGAATCCATTTCGTCGATGTTTGGTTACACAGTCCATCATTTGAAATCCAAGCCGACGAATAGTGAGTTCATTGCTATGATAGCAGACAAAATCCGTATCGACATGATGGCTAGCTAAACGTACAGCTTTTAGCAATAAATGATAGAAAAACTGAAATAGCAATTATACTTCGAGTTTTTATAACGCCATTTTTAGACAGTGGAATCACTGTTTAGAAGGGCGTATTTTTTTATGCCTTAATCCCTTACTATAAAAATATTTCAAAAAAATTGGTTTGATGGTAATCTTATCTTATAGGGGTGATACTAATGTAATGCAATTTAGGTTTAGATATTAGTATTAAAGGGTGGATTCTAGAATAAAATGTGGAGGTATACATATGAGAAAAGTGTTATGTTCATTGTTTTTTGTATTAATTTTGTCTATTCTTTCATTTAATAGTTCAGAAGTGAATGCTGCAGAAAAGGTTTCAAATCGTGCCGAATCAATTGTTGAAATTGGGAAGCTTTTAGGATTGGATGGTACTCAAAGAGCAACACAATTTAAAGATGTTCCGAAAAGTCACTACGCAAGTGGTTATATCCAATCAGCAGTTGATAAAGGAATTGTAAGTGGATATTCTGATGGTACATTCAAGCCCTCGCAAGAATTAACTAGAGCACATATTGCGATTTTTATTTCAAGAGCTTTTGGTTCAAAATTACCTACAGGGAATGCTACGTTTAAAGATGTCCCTCGAGAAAATAGTGCATATAATGCGATTCAACAATTAGTAGCTGCTGGTATAACAGCTGGTTATTCTGATGGTACATTTAAGCCTAATAATAAATTGACTCAAACGCACCTAAAAGCTTTTATAAATAGAACAGAGCAATATATAAAATCTGGTAAAGTTTCTAGTAATCCAAATACATCCAACACCAGCAGAGGAAACGGTGCTATAAAGGGTACGGTTGTTTGGAAGTATAACGACTTCATTGGTACTTTAGGAGATACAGGTGCTACAGTTTATCTATTTTCAACAACTGCAACATATCCAAGTTACACTAAACAAGAATTATTCGATTGGCTTGATAATAAAACTGAGTTGAAAAATGTATATAGAACTTTAGTAGATAAGAATGGGAATTATAGTATTAATAGTATTCCCTCTGGAAATTATATCGCAGTAATCTCATCGAAAAATGCAAAACGGAATATTTCTGAACCTTTAAATTCGCATAGTCAGCTTAAATCTATATTTGGTAATTATAATTATAAAGTTTTTGAAGATAACACAATGTTCCTTTATAAACATCAAATTAAAAACATAGAAATTACGAATAATACAACAGTAGATTTTAGTAATGACTTTGGTTATACTGCTTGGTAATACTTCCTTTTCTACCCTGTTTTTTTGGGGTAGTTTTTTATTACATACGGTTAGATGAAATAACTAGAAGCAGGTGATTCAAATGAAAAGTGTCAATTTTCAATTAGATGGAATGAATTCAATAGAAATTATACAAATAGATGAACAATTATTTGAAGTCCGTCTCGTAGTAGACGGTAAAATAAATATGCGATATATGACTAAGGAAGAATTAGAACAACTTGGTTCGACCTTCCAAATTGGAAATATAAAGAGTTATCTTGAATAAAGAGCCTTAATATCTGAAAATTTTATAGTTCTAAAGACCTTTTATTATTTATTTTTTATGACGATCCCATCCTATAATATATATCTAGGGAATACTATTTGTTCAAATGATCCTAATAGAATATCCATGTAATTAAGGGTAATTTTATTAAAAAAATAAAATAATAAACATTTTTTTAGTATTATAAACCTATTTATATTTAACGGAAATAAAAAATAGTTCGATGTTTTAATGATTAAGTAGTACTATTTTCTTTCTCGTTAGTGACAATGGTCTCTAAACAAATGTAAGTGGATTGTATATACTTACATATAGAGGGAAGGAGGAGGTAGCTTGATTCTAGTTCGAAATGAAAACTTCGAAATTTCTGAAGAAAATGGCAAGGTATTTATGCTTACTTTTAGTGCCGGATTCCCATTAAAAGAATTTGATAGCATTTTACGTAGTCATCCACGACTTAAATTATCTAATTTTTCAATTTTAAAAAACGTGCTGTCTACTCAAAATACAAGTCCAGTAGAAATTGGCCGCTGGCTTCCAAATATTGAAGCTGAAATTGCCCGTGATAAAATGTCAGCCTCTATTTTTATCTATGAAACAAACGAATATATTGCCAATCATAAAGAAAAGCTGACACAGCAAATTCAAGAAATACTTGCTGAAAATGAAATTGTGCATGGAATTTTAGATTTTGATATTTCGAAGGCTGAACCAGGAAAAGCATTTTTAATTGCTCAGGGGCAACCACCGATAGCAGGCACGGATGCACAAATTACATACTTACCTAAGCCGGAGAGAAAACCGGTCATTCGTGATGATGGAAAAGCGGATTACTTTGATATGAATTTTATCTCAGAAATTTCGGAAGGCTCATGGCTAGGTGAAAAGATTCCTGCTACATTAGGTAAACCAGGGAAAAATGTGCTAGGTGAGGTAGTGGCTGCCGCACCAGGACGGGATTTTCCAATCCGATACGATACAAAATCAGCATATGAAGTGGAAGAGGACGGGAAAATTGTGATCCGCTCGAAAATTGCTGGTGTTCTAGATGATGTGAAAGGTATGATTGGTGTAAACAGACACCTACCTATTAACGGTGATGTAGGCGTTGAAACAGGTAATCTAGAATTTAATGGTTCTCTTAGTATTAAAGGAACAGTAACAAATGGCTATACAGTTATTGCAACTGGTGATATTTCTATTGATGGCGCTGAAGGTGTAAGCGGTGCCAAACTGATTAAATCCATCGAAGGAGATGTTTATATTCGCGGTGGCATATTTGGTCTTGGGTCAACAGTTGTGGAAGCGGGTGGCAATATTTTTGTCAAACATGTCAATGAAGCAAATTTAATGGCAGCAGATAGTATCCATATTGGTTTCTATGCATTAGGTTCACAGCTTTCAGCCCATTCCATTTTAGTGGATGAACGAAAAGGTAAAATTATTGGAGGGCGTGCTGTAGCTAAAAATACGATTGTCACGGCCATATCTGGTAATCGATTGGAACGGCGAACGGATTTGATTATTGAAAGTGTCAATAAACAAGAGAATAATTCGATCATGCAGGAAAAAGCTGTCCAGCTTAAAGAGTTACAATCAGAAATTGCAGCCCATGAATCCAAAATGAAAAGTTTATTGCCATTTCTCAACCAAATGTCTAAAGAACAAACAGCATCCTTTGAAGAGACAAAGCAAGCTTTAACAAAGTTAAAGGCAGAAGCGGTTACATTAGATCGTGAAATAAAGCTAATAATGGACGAAATGCGTCATATTGGTAAAGAAGAGATTGTTGTGACAAAGGAAGCGCATCCGGGGACGTATATTCAAATTGGTAAAAAATCATCTTTATTAAGCAAAATGACCAATGGTAAATTTCTGCTAGAGTTTGGTGAGTTAAATGTCTAATTCGTCCTATATTCCGGTGTTTGCACATCGAGGAGCATCGGCCTATGCGCTAGAAAATACCTTTAAAGCTTTTGAAAAGGCATTGGAGCTTGGGGCTGATGGCATTGAGTTAGACATCCAATTTTCAAAAGATGGTTGTCCAATCGTCTACCATGATCCACAATTGTCAAGATTAGTAGGTATCAATAAACTGGTGAGTGATTGTACGATGGAAGAGTTATTACGTTTTAAACTCGGCAAGCCTTGGAGGCGTCTTTTTTCATCGGCTAAAATACCAGCATTTGATGCAGTTTTAGCATGGGCTAAAACACATAAGCTCCCTTTAAATATTGAATTAAAATCAACCATTTTAGACAATCAAAGTGGGCTGAATGACTTTCTTCAAGGGCTATCGTTACCAGCAGGGAGCCACTTCTCGTCGTTCCATTACGAAATACTGGAATATGTGAAAAAGCAAAGACCTGAATATGAAACGGCTCTAATAGCCACGAAAAAATTAAAATGGGATCTGTTAGCTGATTACAAAGCTGCTGATACTGTCCATATGCATAAAAGGTACTACAAGCCAAGATATTTAGAGGCATGCGTAACAAGCGGCAAAGCCTGTCGTTTTTATGCAATTGATGGTAATGAACCATTCTTAACCAATCCTCACCATGCTGTAATAGGTTGGATAACAGATTACCCTGATAAAGTCATCACTACACAGCAGCGTGTATAAAAATAGCTATCCAGTAAGTCCATGTGACTTATTTGGATAGCTATTTTTATTTTTTTTGGAAGCGAGGTGCTACTTTTCCATTTTTGCGGTCACGATGTAGTAAAAATCCTGCGAAAAAGCCAAAGCCTATAACAAAGAATATAACACCTACTACAAATTGTAGCCATAAAAATGGGAAAGGCGAAAGAAGCTTCCCAAATAATGTATCACGCATAAATTTAATGCCGCCTGCAGCCATAAGACCTGGAATAAGCATTACAATAAATGCAGCTAAACGGGCCATATATACCCCTCCTTATTCCTATGATTAATTGTACCTGTGGATGGGGGAATGTCAAGAAAGGCTAGTAATCAATATAATAATTGTTCGTCAAAACTAGACGGAGCATATAGTAGTTTTTGTTACTGAATGTTTAGAAAATTCTTACTTAAACAAGAATATGTAATAATAGTTGCGAAATTGTGAATTTGTCAGTATTGTAAAAATAAGTGGAGCAATATTATCCATTACTAAACAATTTTTATCCTAGGGTCTAAACACCTACTGAAAAATGGGGCTCAGTATTATAGCTGAGGCGAGGACAACAAGTGGTAAGATTGTTAGATAAAACTTGATTGGGACGGGCATTTGGGGATGCACTTTCCAAAGCAAAGGGGCGAGTTTCATGGAAATCTTCAAGTATATGGAAAAGTATGATTATGAACAATTGGTATTTTGCCAAGATGAAGCATCAGGGTTAAAAGCGGTTATCGCTATCCATGATACAACACTTGGACCAGCATTAGGCGGGGCACGTATGTGGACATATGCATCAGAGGAAAATGCAGTTGAAGACGCATTGCGTTTAGCACGAGGTATGACCTACAAAAATGCGGCAGCTGGTTTAAACCTTGGCGGTGGAAAAACGGTCATTATCGGTGACCCATTTAAAGATAAAAACGAAGAAATGTTCCGTGCATTAGGTCGTTTCATCCAAGGCTTAAATGGTCGTTATATCACGGCAGAAGACGTAGGTACAACAGTTACAGATATGGATTTAATCCATGAGGAAACAGATTATGTAACAGGAATCTCACCTGCATTCGGTTCATCAGGGAACCCATCTCCAGTAACGGCGTATGGTGTTTACCGCGGTATGAAAGCGGCTGCAAAAGAAGCATTCGGTTCAGAATCATTAGAGGGATTAAAAATTTCTGTACAAGGTCTAGGAAATGTAGCCTACAAGCTTTGCGAGTATTTACATAATGAAGGGGCAAAACTTGTTGTAACAGATATCAATCAGGCAGCAATTGATAGAGTTGTGAATGACTTTGACGCAATTGCAGTAGCTCCAGATGAAATCTACGCGCAAGAAGTTGATATTTTCTCTCCTTGTGCTTTAGGTGCTATATTAAATGATGAAACAATTCCACAATTAAAAGCAAAAGTAATTGCTGGGTCTGCTAATAATCAGTTAAAAGATTCACGTCATGGTGATTTCCTACATGAATTAGGTATTGTCTATGCACCAGACTATGTCATTAATGCTGGTGGCGTTATTAACGTTGCGGATGAATTATATGGTTATAATCGTGAACGTGCTCTGAAACGCGTTGACGGTATATATGATAGTATTGAAAAGATCTTTGCTATTTCAAAACGAGATGGCATTCCAACATATGTGGCAGCGAATCGTTTAGCTGAAGAACGCATTGCGCGTGTGGCGAAATCTCGCAGCCAATTCTTAAAAAATGAAAAAAATATTTTACACGGTCGCTAATATACAAGGTTTGAAAATTTGGAGAAGTCGCATTGTCGACTTCTTCTAATTTTACCAACAAATAAGAGCACCGTTGCAGTAAAGCTAAAGTTCTGTTCTTCTTAAGCAAAAATAGACCGCAAGCTAATTGGTAGGGTAATGGTTTAATAGATAGAATACTTTAGCACTTTTCTCAAAAGGGGGAATAAACATGGCTCAAAATTATGATGTTGTCATTTTAGGTGGAGGTACAGGCGGTTATGTGGCGGCCATCCGCGCTGCGCAACTAGGCTTGAAAACAGCTATTGTAGAGCGGGATCGTTTAGGTGGAACATGCTTGCACAAAGGCTGTATCCCAAGTAAAGCTTTACTTCGAAGTGCAGAAGTATATCGAATGGCTAATAAAACGGCTAGTGAGTATGGTGTTGACATTGAAGGTGTGACACTGCAATTTGACAAAGTGCAAGCTAGGAAGCAAGCGATCGTTGAGCAATTAAGCCAAGGTGTGAATACACTGATGAAAAAAGGCAAAATAGATGTTTATCATGGTACAGGACGAATTTTAGGTCCCTCTATTTTCTCTCCTATGCCAGGAACTATTTCCGTAGAAATGTCCAATGGGCAAGAAAATGAAATGCTTGTACCGACGAATGTTGTCATTGCAACTGGCTCAAAGCCAAGAGGTATGGCAGGATTAACAGTTGATGGCCAATATGTGATGAATTCAGATCATGCGTTGGAGCTTGACAATTTACCAAAATCATTGTTAATCGTTGGCGGTGGTGTCATTGGAATTGAGTGGGCATCTATGCTTTGCGATTTTGGCGTATATGTAACAGTTCTAGAATACGGACCAACTATCTTACCTGCAGAGGATGCTGATATCGTCAAAGAAGTAACAAAGCAGCTTGAAAAGAGGGGAGTTCGCATTGTCACAAATGCCCGTTTAGATGCAGATACATTCAAAATAGAAAATGATAACGTTTTCATTTCTGCGAAAGTGAATGAGCAGGAAGAAATCTTTGAGGCAGATAAACTTTTACTTTGTGTTGGTCGTGAAGCCAACACGCAAGACATTGGCTTGGAAAATACAGAAATCGAAGTGGAAAATGGCTTCATTAAAGTGAATGATTCTTATCAAACGAAGGAATCACATATGTATGCCATAGGTGATGTGATTGGTGGCTTACAGTTAGCGCATGTGGCTTCTCATGAAGGACTGTCAGCAATCGAGCATATAGCGACAGGTAAAGCAGAGCATATCGATGATCTGAAGGTACCGAAATGTGTTTATTCATATCCAGAGGTTGCTAGCATTGGCTTAACCGAAAGTGCTGCCAAAGAGCGAGGCTTTTCATTAAAAATCGGTAAATTCCCTTTCAAGGCAATTGGTAAGGCATTGGTAAATGGGGAAGCAGAAGGTTTTGTAAAAATAATTGCTGATGAAGAAACAGATGATATTTTGGGTATTCATATGGTAGGGCCGCACGTGACAGATTTAATTGGAGAGGCATCTTTAGCTAAATTGTTGGATGCAACACCATGGGAAATTAGTCAGGCAATTCATCCACATCCTTCATTAAACGAGGTATTAGTGGAATCTGCTTTAGCAGTTGATGGTCGTGCTATCCATTTTTAAATTTTCTGAATTTCATAACTAACATATCCAAATGTGGGGATATAGGATAAGATAGTTATTTCTCTATAATACGAAAGGGGTGTTCGTATGCAAGATGTTCAAATCAAACATGAAGATTTAGGTTTGTCAAATGAAGATGTACTTGCTATGTTCGAAACAATGTTAATGGCCAGAAGATTAGATGAGCGTATGTGGTTATTAAACCGTTCTGGTAAAATTCCGTTTGTAATTTCTTGTCAAGGTCAGGAGGCAGCACAAGTAGGGGCGGCCTTTGCGTTAAATAAAGATAAAGATTATATTGCGCCATATTATCGTGATATGGGGGTTGTTTTACACTTTGGTATGACACCAAGAGAGTTGATGCTATCTGCATTTGCAAAAGCGGAAGATCCAAACTCTGGTGGACGTCAAATGCCTGGCCATTTCGGTCAAAAGAAAAACCGTATTTTAACAGGATCTTCACCTGTTACTACGCAGGTGCCACATGCAGTTGGCGTTGCACTTGCTGGACGACTACAAAATGAGGATTTTGTTTCTTTTGTGACACTTGGTGAAGGTTCCTCTAACCAAGGGGATTTCCATGAAGGGGCCAACTTCGCAGGTGTTCATAAATTGCCAGTTATTATTATGGTGGAAAACAATCAATATGCCATCTCTGTACCAGTAGAACGTCAGTTAGGCTGTGCGAAGGTTTCTGATCGTGGGATTGGGTATGGTATGCCAGGTGTGACAGTTGATGGAAAATGCCCATTACAAGTTTACAAAGTGGTGAAAGAAGCAGCCGATCGTGCACGTAATGGAGAGGGCCCAAGCTTAATCGAAACAGTCACATATCGTTTAACAGCCCATTCCTCGGACGACGATGATCGTCAATACCGTACGGCTGAAGATATTGCAGAAGGAAAGGCAAAAGATCCGATTGTGTTATTTGAAAAGTATCTGACTGATGCAGGCGTCATGACTGAAAAAGTACGTACAGAAATCGAAGAACGTGTTATGGCAGAAGTAAATGAAGCTACTGATTATGCAGAAGCGGCTCCATATGCACAACCAGAGGATGCCATGAAATATGTTTATGCACCAGTGGACGGAGGTGACGTGTAATGGCAGTTATGTCTTATATTGATGCGATTACATTAGCAATGAAAGAAGAAATGGAACGTGATGAACGAGTTTTCATTTTAGGGGAAGACGTTGGCCGTAAGGGTGGTGTATTTAAAGCAACTACTGGTCTGTATGATCAATTCGGCGAATACCGTGTACTAGATACGCCACTTGCAGAAAGTGCTATTGCAGGGGTCGGTATTGGGGCAGCAATGTATGGTATGCGTCCAATCGCAGAAATGCAATTTGCTGATTTCATTATGCCAGCTGTCAACCAAATCGTCTCTGAGGCAGCCAAAATCCGTTACCGTTCTAACAATGATTGGACTTGTCCAATGGTAATCCGTGCACCTTTTGGTGGAGGAATTCACGGGGCTCTTTACCATTCTCAATCTGTTGAAGCCCTTTTTGCGGGTACACCTGGGTTGAAAATAGTTATCCCATCAACACCATATGATGCTAAAGGATTGCTAAAAGCAGCTATTCGTGATGAAGATCCTGTATTATTCTTTGAACATAAGCGTGCTTATCGATTAATTAAGGGTGAGGTGCCTCTAGACGATTATACATTACCAATCGGCAAGGCAGATGTGAAGCGTGAAGGGGATGATGTGACGGTTATTACCTATGGGTTAGCTGTCCACTTTGCGCTACAAGCTGCAGAACGTCTTGCTGCAGATGGTATTTCTGCGCATATACTTGACCTACGCACAGTCTATCCCCTTGATAAGGAAGCAATTATCGAGGCGGCGACTAAAACAGGGAAAGTATTACTTGTTACGGAGGATAATAAAGAAGGCAGTATCATGAGTGAAGTTGCTGCCATTATTGCGGAGCATTGTTTATTTGAGCTTGATGCACCGATTCAACGTCTAGCAGGACCCGATGTGCCAGCAATGCCATATGCACCAACCATGGAGAAATATTTTATGATTAATCCTGATAAAGTGGAACGTGCGATGCGAGAACTTGCGGCATTTTAACATACCAAGCAAGGCTGATTGAAAAAATGAAAGCCTCAGACGGAAGAACAGATTTTGACTTAGCCGTTTGAAAGTCAAAATCTGTCTATTTGCCTATCTACGTTTACTAATATAGCGCTGCATCAGGTACAATGACGCCTAGGCTTAATTGATGGGAGGAATAAATGATGGCGGTTCAAAATATTACTATGCCACAGCTCGGCGAAAGTGTAACAGAAGGTACAATTGAAAAATGGCTTGTAAAGCCTGGCGATACAGTAAAGAAATATGATTCTTTAGCAGAAGTTGTGACAGATAAAGTAAATGCAGAAATTCCATCGTCGTTTGAAGGGGTTATTACGGAGTTAATTGCACAAGAAGGTCAAACATTACCAGTGGGCGCAGTCGTATGCTCGATTGAAATTGCAGGGGATAGTGAGTTACCACCACCACCACCTGAAAAAAAATCGGCAGTAAGCACAGCCATTTTAAATGCAGGTGTTCAAAAGAAACAAGAAGCATCACAACCCGTTTCTACTCCTTCTTCAGTCGCTCCAAAAGAAGCGCGTAAGGACAAAGTACGCTATTCACCTGCTGTTCTACGACTTGCACAGGAGCATGATATTGCCCTTGATCAAGTTACAGGAACGGGCGAGGGTGGTCGCATTACAAGAAAAGATTTGTTAAAACTTATAGAAACGGGCAATATTCCAACAGCAACTACTGCGGCACCAACGCCAGCAGCGATTCAAACAACAACTGAACAACCAGCTCCTGCACCAGCACAGCTTGCAGAAAAGCCTGCAGCACCAGTACCACCTATACAGCCTGGGGACATTGAAATCCCAGTGACAAAGGTCCGTCGTGCCATTGCTAATAACATGGTAAGAAGCGTCCATGAAGCTCCACATGCTTGGATGATGATGGAAGTGGATGTAACAGATTTAGTTGCTTATCGAGATAGCCTAAAAGGTGAATTTAAGCAAAAGGAAGGCTTTAATCTTACATATTTCGCCTTCTTTGTAAAAGCAGTGGCTCAGGCCTTGAAGGAATTCCCAATGATGAATTCTATGTGGGCTGAGGATAAAATTATTCAAAAGCATGACATCAATATTTCGATTGCAGTAGCGACGGATGATGCACTATTCGTACCTGTTATAAAACACGCGGATGAAAAATCCATTAAAGGAATTGCTAAAGAAATTCATGAGCTTGCTAACAAAGTTCGAACTGGAAAATTAGCCATGGATGATATTAAAGGTGGTACATTTACCGTTAATAATACGGGAGCATTTGGCTCTATTCAATCAATGGGTATCATTAATTATCCACAAGCTGCCATTCTCCAAGTGGAAAGTATTGTAAAAAAACCGGTCATTTTACCAGGTGGAATGTTCGCCGCTCGTGATATTGTGAATTTATGTTTATCATTAGATCATCGTGTGTTGGATGGACTAGTATGTGGTAAATTCCTAAATAGAGTAAAAGAAATACTCGAAAATACAAATAAATCTTCGACGTCAGTCTACTGATGACTTGTCGGAAACCTGCTGTATAAGGGTTTCCGATTTTTTTTATGCTTTCCGAGTCGCAATTTGTCATGTAGAATAACAAATAGAAACTACTAAGGGGGGAAGCTGATTAAGCGTCCGCATGTCAAACAACATGAAAAATATTGAATTTGAAAAGCCGGCCTATTCTGACTGGCAAGATGCAGCAATCAAAGCTTTAAAGGGGAAACCATTTGAGTCTCTATTCACGAAAACAAATGAGGGTGTTACACTACAGCCCATTTACACACAAGAAAGTTTAGTAGCTAAGCTTGGTGATGAGCTCGATCGACAAGTTGCCACAATCCGTTCTCTACAAAATAGTCAAGCATTCCAAGTAGCTCAGCAAGTTCATGCAGATACGAGTGAAGCATTTTTTGCACAGCTTGATGACAGTTTAGCTAGGGGTAATGAAATTATTACAATTGACAGTCGTGTTAATTTTGATTGGACAGAAGACGTATTGGTCAAATTAGCATCATATTTCTCAGAATATTCATTTAAAATTACTATTAAAGATACAAAAGACCCATTATTAACAGTGTTTGACAAAATTGCTTTGGATCAACGAGAAGCTGTGAAAGGATTCATCGTTTCGACCCAACCCATCTCTTTACATGCATTTCCGAGCGTGCGCTCAGTCGGCGCTAACACAGTTATTTATCATAATGAAGGTGCCAACGCCATTCAAGAATTAGCCTATGCACTTGCATTAGCAGCAAAATGGGTAGAACAGGAAGAAAGCTTCGAGGCATTCTCCAAGAAATTTTTTGTATCCTTTGCAGTTGATACACAATTCTTTACAGAGATTGCAAAACTCCGTGCTTTTAAAGTACTTTGGAAAGCGTTCTCATCTGCCTATGGAGTTACACAAAATGTAAAAATACCAACAGTTGCTGAAACATCATTAAGAAGCTTCTCTAAATTGGATGTCTACGTGAATTTATTACGATCCTCCAATGAAGCGCTTTCTGGCTTAATAGGCGGTGCTGATCTCTTTACAGTTCATCCACATGATGTATTAACAAAGCCTACAGAACAGTCAGTACGTATTGCTCGTAACGTGTCATTGATTTTAAAAGAAGAAACAAATGTCTTAAAAGTTATAGATCCTGCAGGTGGCTCTTACTTTATCGAGTCGTTAACGGCAGATTTTGTCAAAGAAGCATGGGCATTATTCTTAGAAATCGAGGCAGCTGGAGGCATTGATGAATACACAGCATCTGGCAAGCTCGCTGAAGAAGTAGAGAAATCGTATCAATCTCGTATTCACGCTGCACAAACACGTAAGCAATCATTAATTGGAACAAATATTTATGCTAATCCAGCAGACGCATTTGAATGTGAAACAAATCCGTTATTTGCTAGCATTAAACGAAGTGCTATTCCATTCGAAAAGCTGCGTGCTGAAATGACGGCAGCCGATGTGAAAACAGGCATTTTAACATTAGGTACTTTAAAAAGCTCCAAGCCAAGAGCAGATTTTATTGCTGGATTCTTAAATACGGTTGGTCTTGTTCCTGAAAAAAGTGAACCAGCGACGACTGTTGAAGAGGCAATTGCTTGGTTAAAGGCAACAGAGGCTAAATATGTTGTCATTGCAGGTAATGACGAAGATACAAAAGAATTTGTCCATGCCATTTTAGCAGACAAGCCAGCGGATGTACTTGTGGATGTAGCTGGGAAATTTAAAGACGAAGAAGAAGCTTGGTTAGCAAATGGCTTAAACGGTTTTATTTTCGCAGGACAGAACATCATTGAAAAATTACAGTCAGTGTTTGCGAGCATGAAGGAGGTCCAACGATGAGTAAGCCAAATTTTAATGCAATTGAAATAGAAAAAGTTTTATCAGCTAATGCGCCTCAAGCGTCTGATGATAAGTTTATGACAAATGAAGGAATTGAAATTAAAGATATTTATACAAAAGAAGATATCAAGGATGCTAAACATTTAAATGATGTAGCAGGTATCGCACCAAATACACGTGGACCATACCCTACCATGTATGTGGCTCGCCCATGGACAGTTCGTCAATATGCTGGCTTCTCAACAGCTGAAGAGTCCAATGCCTTTTACAAGCGAAATCTGGCAATGGGACAAAAGGGTTTATCTGTAGCGTTTGACCTAGCAACTCATAGAGGCTATGACTCTGATCATCCACGTGTTACAGGAGATGTGGGGAAAGCGGGTGTTGCTATTGACTCTGTCGAGGATATGAAAATTCTATTCGATCAAATCCCTTTAGATCAAATGTCTGTTTCTATGACGATGAATGGCGCAGTGCTACCAGTTCTTGCATTTTATATAGTGGCAGCAGAGGAACAAGGAGTAACGCCAGAAAAATTAGCAGGGACGATTCAAAACGATATTTTAAAAGAATATATGGTGCGTAATACATACATTTACCCACCAGCTATGTCGATGAAAATCATTGCAGATATTTTTGAATATACAGCGAAGTATATGCCGAAATTTAACTCTATTTCGATTTCTGGTTATCATATTCAAGAAGCGGGGGCAACGAATGACATAGAACTTGCCTACACGTTAGCAGATGGTTTGGAATATGTTCGTACAGGACTGAAAGCAGGCATTGATATCGATGCATTTGCACCACGTCTATCGTTCTTCTGGGCTATTGGCATGAACTATTATATGGAAGTTGCTAAAATGCGCGCGGCACGCCGTATTTGGGCACAGATGATGTCAACGTTTAATCCAAAAAATCCGAAAACTTTAGCTTTACGTACCCATTCGCAAACATCTGGGTGGTCATTAACAGAGCAAGATCCGTTTAATAATGTAGCACGTACGTTAATTGAAGCAAATGCATCATCAATGGGACATACACAATCACTGCATACGAATGCATTGGATGAAGCCATTGCACTTCCAACGGATTTCTCCGCACGTATTGCACGTAATACGCAGTTATTTTTACAAGAGGAAACAGCAATGACAAAAGTAATTGATCCATGGGGTGGATCATACTACGTGGAGAAATTGACAGAAGAAATTACCAAATCTGCATGGGCATTAATCGAAGAGATTGAGGCACTTGGAGGGATGGCGAAAGCAATTGAAACAGGTCTTCCTAAAATGAAAGTCGAAGAAGCTGCTGCTAAACGTCAAGCGAAAATTGACTCCAAGACAGAGACGATTGTCGGTGTAAATAAATATCGCCTGACGAAGGAAGAGCCAATTGACATTCTAGATATTGATAATACCATTGTTCGACAAAAGCAAATTGAACGTTTAGAAGCGATGAAAGCAGCACGTGATGAAGCTGAGGTTCAAAAACATTTAGCTCGTTTGACAAAAGCCGCACAAGATGGCGAGGAAAACTTACTAGCTGTAGCGGTTGATGCGGCTCGTGCACGTGCCTCTTTAGGTGAAATCTCAGATGCAATTGAAGCGGTTTCTGGACGACACAAAGCCGTAATTCGTTCTATTTCGGGTGTATACTCTGCCAACTTCTCTGATGAGGAGCAAATTTCAGAAGTGAAACAAATGACAGAAGAATTCCTTGAAAACGAAGGCCGCCGTCCGCGTATTTTAGTCGCTAAAATGGGACAAGATGGACATGACCGTGGAGCCAAGGTCGTCGCAACAGGCTATGCCGATTTAGGCTTTGATGTAGATATTTCTCCGTTATTTATGACGCCTGCTGAGGCAGCGCAAATGGCCGTTGAAAATGATGTACATGTCATCGGTGTCTCTTCGTTAGCAGCAGGTCATAAAACATTAGTGCCCGAATTGATTACGGAGTTAGAAAAGTTAGGGCGTGAAGATATTATCATCATTGTGGGTGGTGTTATACCTGCACAAGACTATGATTTCCTTTACAATGCTGGAGCAGTAGCTATCTTTGGACCGGGTACCGTGATTCCTGTATCCGCACAGAAAATCATTGAGGAAATTTACAAACGTTTAGGCTATGAGGAAGTGTCTGAATAATGGACAACAACAAAGGAATGGAAGAAAGTGCGCTGTTTGTGATGGACGGAGTCGAGGCGACTCACGACGGTATGCAATATGGTACACCTAAAAAATTCCGAAAGAAAAAAGCCGACACTGTTAATATTCGAGAGCTTGCACAACAAGTACGTGCAGGCTCTCGCACACATTTGTCAAAAGCAATTACCCTCATTGAAAGCTCGAATGCCACTCATAAAGTTCAAGCTCAAGAGCTTTTGCAGGAACTTCTACCACATACAGGAAAGAGTATTCGAATCGGCATTACGGGTGTTCCAGGAGCAGGGAAGAGCTCGTTCATTGAGGCTTTCGGAACAATGCTTTGTGACATGGGAAAACGAGTAGCAGTTCTTGCGATTGATCCAAGCTCCTCTTTATCCGGAGGCAGTATTTTAGGAGATAAAACGCGTATGGAAGAGCTCGTCAAGAAGCCGACTGCTTTTGTACGCCCTTCACCATCGGCTGGTACCCTTGGGGGTGTTCACAAAAAAACACGTGAAACGATGTTAGTTTGTGAAGCGGCTGGCTATGATGTCATTCTCATTGAAACAGTTGGTGTGGGACAAAGCGAAACCTATGTCCGAGGCATGGTAGATTTCTTCTTGCTTTTAGTTTTAACTGGGGCCGGGGATGAATTGCAGGGCATGAAAAAGGGCATTATGGAATTAGCAGATGCCATTGTTGTGCATAAGGCAGATGGTGATAATGTGCGACTTGCCAAAAAAACTGTCGCAGAATATAAACAGATTCTACATTTTTTACAGCCGGCAACACCAGGCTGGATGTCTACTGCAATGCCCGTTAGTTCACTGGAAAAACGGGGTCTCGATAAGGTTTGGGGAACCATAAAGGAATTCAAACAAATTGTTGAAACAAATCATTATTGGGCTACTCGACGTCAAAAACAAACAAAAGAGTGGTTCCAATCCATGATTACTGATCATTTAATAGATATGTTTTATGGGAATCCACAACGTAAAGCACAGGTACAGCTACTGGAACGTCAAATCTTAAGTGGCCAACTAACGGTTACACAAGGTGTAGATCGTTTATTTAGCGAGGAATAGGTAGAGAAGTAAACTAGTTTCTTTAAAAGCTTAGAAAATTCAACTGACTTGTATGAGCAAGTGGGTGCACAAATTCGTTGCAAACTGCTATGATAAGAGATGTATGTGCGTCAAATACCTACTATAAAAGCTGAATTGACGCGATTTGAAAGGAGCTATCGCTATATGAATATGGATTACGATTTATTTATGCAGGAAATTTTAAAAACAGCTCGTGCTGAAATTGAAACGGCTGGTTACGAACAGCTAAAAACACCAGAGGCTGTTGAAGAGGCATTTGCTCGCCCAGGTACAACATTAGTTATGGTGAACTCAGTGTGCGGTTGTGCGGGTGGTATTGCTCGTCCAGCGGCAGCGCAATGTGTACATTACGATAAACGCCCGGATCACTTAGTAACAGTATTTGCAGGGCAAGATAAAGAAGCGACTGCAGCGGCACGTTATCATTTTGGGGAAGATCACCTACCTTCTTCACCATCATTTGTTTTATTAAAAGATGGACAAGTAGTGGCTGAAGTCGGGCGTTATGAAATTGAAGGACATGACCCGATGTCAGTTGTAACAAACTTACAAGCAAACTTTGAAGAGTATTGTGACGAGCTTTAAGACAATTCTTGCATAAGAACAATCCTTTATAACTAAGTAGAAAAGCCTCATAGAATGTTAGTTAATCTATGTAGGCTTCCTACTTATTATCATGTACAGATAGTTCAGCACTACCATTAAAATTTTTGTAATATTGGCTAAATAATTAGTGGTATTTACTGAAGAGTACTAAAAGATAGGAGGCAGTCGACCTGAAGAAGTTTTCAATCGGCTATCGAACTTTAAAAACAGCAATTGGTGCAGCACTTGCTATTGCCATTGCTCAATATTTTCATTTAGCCTCGTATGCCTCTGCTGGTATTCTAACGATATTATGTGTACAGCCAACAAAGAAAAAATCCATTCACGCAGCCTACACTCGATTGGTTGCTAGTATAGTGGCCATGGTGTTTGCCTTTATGAGCTTTGAGCTTTTTTCCTATCAGCCACTTACACTTGCGGGTATGTTACTACTTTTTATTCCAACGATTGTGTCCTTGAGAGTTGCAGACGGATTTATTTCTAGTGTCGTTATTATTATGCACATTTACGCCGCTAAAAGTTTTTCGATGGCGCTTGTTTATAATGAATTGGCGTTAATGGCTATTGGCTATGGAACCGGTATAGCCATTAATATGTATATGCCAGATATTCAAAAGGAATTAAATTACTATAGAGTTAAAATTGAGGAACTATACAGCAAGATATTTTTAGAAATTGCTAGCTATTTACGGCAAGGGGATACGTTATGGGATGGGCATGAGATCATTGAAGCTATTCGAACTTTAAATGATGCAAAGTCCTTAGCATTTAAAGATGTTGAAAACCATTTTACGAGACGTAAAAATGATTACTATATGTATTTCGATATGCGAGAAAGGCAACTAGAAATAATCGAAAGAGTGTTGCCAAAAATTACAACATTACCTGTTATAGTACAAGAGGCTGAAATTGTGGCAGATTTTTTACAAGACCTCGGAGGACATATTCATTCTGGAAATACAGCAAGTCACTATCGTGAAAAGCTAGAGCAGGTGAAACATGATTTCTCGCAGCTACCATTACCGCAAAATCATGAGCAATTCATCGCACAAGCCGCACTCTATCAGTTTATCGAGGAAATGGACAGGTATTTAGAAATAAAGCAATCATTTAAGGGTTTAAAGGTAAAAAAAGAGCGCCCACAGTAGTGTGGACGCTATGGTCTTGCCTTAAACTAGCATCGATAAGCCAAATGCTAGAGATGAAATTAGCATGATTGCGACCATAGTATAAACAACGATTTTTTGAAACTTTTTATTACTCATATGCTCGTTCGCTCCTTCTTTTCTTATAAATAGTTTATCAAATCTGAAAAATTTCTCAAGTAGTAGAGTTTTGACAAAAAAGTCTGTAAAATAGAGTATGTACCATAACAGAAGGAGATGTCACCATGGAGAAAGTAGACCATATTGGGATTGCGGTGCGCGATCTTGATGAACGCATTACATATTATACAGAAACTTTAGGTTTAAAGTTGTTAAAAGTGGAAGAAGTAGACTCACAACAAGTTCGAGTTGCCTTTATCGACGCAGGCAACGTGAAATTGGAGCTATTAGAACCAATGAGTGAAAAAAGTGCCATTCATGGATTTATTGAAAAACGTGGAGAAGGTATTCACCATATTGCTTTTGGTGTGACAGGAATTCGTGAGCGTATGGTTGAGCTTCGTGAAAAAGGTGTACGTCTTTTATCGGAAGAGCCAGGACCTGGTGCTGGAGGTGCAGAGGTTGCGTTCATGCATCCTAAATCTTCTTTCGGGGTGTTATATGAATTATGTGATAAAAGTGGAAAAGGGGATAAGTGATTAATATGGATATGTTCGACAAAATCAATGACTTGTATGATCGTAAGACGGTAATTGAACTTGGTGGTGGCTATGAGCGCATCGAAAAACAGCATGAAAAAGGGAAATTAACAGCTCGTGAACGTATTGATTTATTACTAGACGAAGGTACATTTTTTGAAATTAACCCATTTATTACTCACCGTACAGTAGACTTCGGAATGGAGAAAATGGAAGGCCCTGGGGATGGTGTTGTAACTGGGTTCGGTAAAATTAACGGGCGTCCAGTATACTTATTCTCTCAAGACTTTACAGTGTTTGGTGGAGCACTAGGTGAAATGCATGCAAAAAAAATGGCAACAGTTATGGATCTCGCTGCAAAAAATGGCACACCATTTATCGGTATTAACGATTCAGGTGGCGCCCGTATCCAAGAGGGTGTTCTTTCACTAGATGGCTATGGTCATATTTTCTACCGTAATGCGATTTACTCAGGCGTTATTCCGCAAATCTCAGTGATTATGGGGCCATGTGCTGGAGGAGCAGTATACTCTCCTGCAATTACAGACTTTATCTTAATGGTAGACAAAACATCTCAAATGTTTATAACAGGACCTAAAGTAATAGAAACAGTGACAGGCGAAAAAATCTCTGCTGAAGATTTAGGTGGTTCGAAAGTAAATAATGCAGTAAGTGGAAATGCCCATTTCCGTGCACCATCTGAAGAAGAGGCAATTCAAGAAATAAAAAAACTATTAAGCTATTTACCACAAAACAATAAAGAAAAAGCACCTCGTCAAGCTCGACCAGAGGGAGATGACTACCGTCCAGAAATCGTGGATACAGTGCCAATTGAAACAACACGTCCTTACGATGTACGTAAAGTCGTTGAGCAAGTAGTGGATGAAGGTTCATTCATGGAAGTTCATGCAGAATTTGCGAAAAACGTTGTCGTTGGCTTTGCACGTATTGCTGGTGAGTCAGTTGGCCTTGTTTGTAACCAACCAAAAGTACTTGCTGGAGGATTAGATATTGATTCTTCCGATAAAGCGGCTCGTTTTATCCGTACTTGCGATGCTTACAATATTCCAATCATTACATTTGAAGACGTATCTGGTTTCTTCCCAGGTGTTAAACAAGAACATGGCGGAATCATTCGTCATGGTGCGAAAATTCTTTATGCTTATTCAGAAGCAACTGTACCAAAGATTACAGTGATTTTACGTAAAGCTTATGGAGGCGCTTACGTGGCCCTGAATTCTAAATCAATCGGTGCGGACCTTGTATTTGCTTGGCCAAATGCTGAAATTGCAGTTATGGGAGCTGCCGGAGCTGCAAACATCATTTTTGCCCGTGAAATTGCGAAATCAGATGATCCAGAAGCAACACGTGCCGCAAAAATTGAAGAATATAAAGAAAAATTTGCCAATCCATATGTTGCAGCATCTCGCGGTATGGTAGACGATGTTATTGATCCAAGAGATACACGTATCAAACTGATTCAAGGACTTGATATGTTATCTACTAAACAGGAAACGCGTCCTGAGAAAAAACATGGTAATATTCCATTATAAAATGTCCAAGCCTAGTAGCTATATAGTTACTAGGCTTTTACTTTTCAAAAATTGGTATGCCAGATAATCAATGAAAGTTGAAACATTTTTCTTTTTCAACCGTACTGATATATAAGGAGTTGATATGAATGGAATGGAAGCAATTACAAAAAGAGCAGGAAAAGATTCATACACAACTAAGAAAATCGGCAAGGCTAAACGAGCAAGGACTGTTAATTGACAAGCAGATTGACTATACACAACAGGAAATCAATAAACATTCTAGGGCACTCGATCAAATTCGGTCAAAGCTCCATAAATTAGAGGGTTTCTCATTTATGAATATGATTCGGACTTGGACGGGGCAACAAGATGAATTACGGGCTGAGAAAATTGATAAAGCGGCCGTGCTTGAATTAAAAATTAAAGAAGCGAAGAAAATGCAGATGGATTTAAGCGAAGATAAGTTTCATGTAACCCAGAAATTAGCTCAGATTGATGAAATAGCATTACAGGATGAGCTTCAGAAGATACACGCTAAAAAGAAGGGCTATTTACAAAGGCATGATTCTATACAAGCACAGAGATTGGAGCATTTAGCTGAGGAAAAATTACTCACAAAGCAACTGATTGCTGAAATTCAAGAAGCAGAGGAGGCGGGGGAGGTGGCTCTGACAAAGTTGGGGCAAGCAGCTGCTTCCCTCCATTCGGCTAACGGATATTCGACGTGGGATACATTTTTTGGCGGTGGAATTATTGCAACACACTTAAAACATGATGCGCTTAATCACTCAGAAAATTATATACATAGTGCCCAAATAGCGTTACAGCGTTTTCATAATGAGTTATTAGATGTTCATGTGATGTCTACCAAGACACTACAGATCGAAACAGATGGTTTTGTTAAATTTGCTGATTACTTCTTCGATGATCTTTTTTCAGCTTGGTCGGTCCATTCCAAAATTTCAACCGCAAGAGAACAGGTGTCACGTATCCAAGATGATGTACATAATACAATTTGGCGTTTACAGGATAAACATCATAAAGCATCGAACTATCTACAAACAATTGAACAAGAGCAAGGAGCGATTTTGAATGCTTAAGCTGAGTCTGAGATGAATGTCTCAGACTTTTTTATGTGGGTAGTGTTGTGGAATGATTTCAACTCTTCTGACGTTGTGCTAAAATAATACCTATACTATAACGTGGAAAAACACGTAAACTAAGGGAGTTTTACAACATGACAAGTCGTTTAGTGGAAGAGTTTTTTGAGCTCGTTCAGATTGATTCAGAAACAAAATATGAACAAGAAATTGCACCAATATTAGTCGATAAGTTATCAGCACTTGGATTTACAGTAGTCCAAGATGACGCACATACACGTAACGGACATGGTGCAGGCAATATTATTGCCACTTTAAAAGGCACATTAGATGTTGAGCCAATCTATTTTACCTCTCATATGGATACGGTTGTTCCTGGTAAAGGCATAAAGCCATCATTACGTGAAGATGGTTATATTGTATCTGATGGTACAACGATTTTAGGTGCGGACGATAAGGCTGGACTAGCAGCATTACTAGAAATGGTCAAACGCTTAAAAGAGCAAAATATTGAGCACGGGGATATTGAGTTTATTATTACAGCTGGTGAAGAAAGCGGTCTTGTTGGTGCCAAAGAATTAGACCCATCTATGATTAAAGCAAAATATGGCTTTGCTGTGGATAGTGATGGTAAAGTTGGAGGTATCGTCACAGCAGCTCCGTTCCAAGCTAAAATTTTCGCAAAGATTATCGGTAAAACTGCGCATGCTGGGGTTGCGCCAGAAAAAGGAATTTCAGCTATTACAGTCGCGTCAAAATGTATTGCACAAATGAAGCTAGGTCGATTAGATGAAGAAACAACAGCCAATATTGGACGATTTGAGGGTGGACAGGCGACAAACATTGTTTGCGATGAAGTTACGATTCTAGCTGAAGCGCGTTCGATTGATAAAACTAAATTAGATGCTCAAACAAAGCATATGCAAGAAACATTTGAACAAGTATCTGCATCATTAGGGGCACGAGCTGAAGTTGAAGTGAAGCTTATGTATCCAGGTTTCCGTGTAACCGAGTCAGACAAAGTCGTTCAAGTGGCAATGGCTGCTGCACGTCAAATAGATCGTACACCTACATTAGGAATTTCAGGTGGAGGGTCCGACGCAAATGTAATTGCAGGCTTTGGTATCCCAACCGTTAATCTATCTGTAGGGTATGAGGATATTCATACGACAAATGAAAAAATTCCCGTTGAAGAATTAGAGAAATTAGCAGATTTACTAGTTGAGATTGTTAAAGAATCTGCCAAAAAATAATGAGTTGAATTTGAAGGGTGTGACCATATGGAAAGTGTAAAAGCAGTAGTTTTTGCTTGTGGTACAGAAGAATATGCAGTGCCAGTAGAGCAAGCGATTTCAATTGAAAAATTAGAGCAGGTAACACCTATTCCTCACTTACCTAACTATCTTTTAGGTTTTACAAGAATTCGTGGGGAACTTGTGCCTGTTCTAGACTTTGAACGAATATTATATAATCGCTCTTCCAATACAGCAACTGCTCGGGTAATTGTATTGAATACTGATGTTGTTAACTATGGGTTACTTGTTACGGAAGCTCGTGAAATTCTTGATTTAGATGAGTCAATACTTCAACAGTTAGGACTTGTGAATTATAGTAAAACTCGCTACTTTACAGCTGTGGCTAATCTTGAAAACCGAATGATTACGTATGTTGACCCAAAAATACTCGTCAATTCATTAGAAGGAATACGTGAAATTATTAATTATTTACACAAAATGCTCGAGAATGAAAAGGAAAACGTAGAGGCTTAGGCTTCTACGTTTTCCTTTAAAATGTAATTGTGAACACACCCCAATATGGCTATCACAACGTTGAAAGTTAGAAGACTATACAGCTAAAAAAGCCCTTCCTGCAAAAAAAACGGAAGGGCTTTTTCATGTTCTTAAGAAAGACGACCACTGTAGTCTTCAAATTTGAATTCGCGAATAATTTTAATACCTTCTTCATCATTGTATGAAACGATAGAAGGTAGGTTAACACCGTTAAACATATGGTTTTTGACCATGGAATAATGCGCCATATCCGTAAATACCAGACGATCTCCTGGTTTTAATGGCTGTTCAAATGAATAGTCGCCTATAACATCACCAGCAAGACATGTTAGTCCACCCAAGCGGTACGTGTGGGCAAATTCATTAGCTTGACCAGAACCAATAATCATTGGACGGTATGGCATTTCAAGTACATCAGGCATATGACATGTTGCCGACGTATCTAAAATAGCAAGATCCATCCCATTTTCTTGAATATCTAACACTGTAGCTACTAAATAGCCAGTATTAAGGGCCACTGCTTCACCTGGCTCTAAATACACAAGCAGGTTATATTTTTCTTGGATATAATTAATGATGTTCACAAGCTTCTCTACATCATAATCTTCACGTGTAATATGGTGACCACCACCGAAATTCAACCATTTCATTTGATGTAAGACATCACCAAATTTTTCTTCAACTACTTCAATAATACGCTCTAACGTATCCGAGTTTTGTTCACACATTGCATGGAAGTGTAAGCCATCAATGCCGTCAAGTTGAGATTTATCGAAGTTAGCCAAAGTCGTTCCAAGACGGGAATTCGTATAGCAAGGATCGTAAAGAGCTGTTTCAATTTCAGAGTACTCAGGATTCACACGAATACCACATTCAATTGTTTTACCAGCAGATTTCACTTTATCCTTGAACTGAGCCCATTGGTTAAATGAGTTAAATACAATGTGATCCACATAGCCTAGAAGCTCGTCCATTTCATGCTCAATATAAGCAGGTGCATAAACATGAACTTCTTTGCCCATTTTTTCGTAGCCTAGACGGGCCTCATGCAGGGAGCTAGCTGTAATGCCTGCTAAATATTCCCCTACTAGTGGGAATGTTGAATGCATAGAGAATCCTTTCAGGGCTAGTAATATACGGCAGCCTGTACGATCTTGAATTGATTTTAAAAGCTCAAGATTTTTTGTTAATAATCGCTCATCCACTACATAAGAAGGGGATGGAACTTTTGAAAAATCAATTGGTTTCATCGGCTTAATTCCTTTGCATCTAAATCAAGGTCAAGTAACTCTGGGTTATGGCTTTCTTGCCATGGTAGACCCCATTTATTTAATGCATCCATGAATGGATCTGGATTGAAATCTTCTACATTCCAAACACCTGGTTTACGCCATTCCCCGTTCATTACAAGCATTGCACCAATCATAGCAGGTACGCCAGTTGTGTAAGAAATCGCTTGTGACCCCACTTCGTTATAGCATTCTTCGTGGTCACATACGTTGTACACATAATACGTTTTTTCTTGACCGTCTTTTAGACCGCGAATGATACAACCGATATTTGTTTTACCTTTTGTGCGAGGTCCTAGAGAAGCTGGGTCTGGTAACACCGCTTTTAGGAAGTGGATTGGTTGAATCATTTGACCTTCAAATTCGATTGGCTCGATAGATGTCATACCAACGTTTTCTAATACTTTTAAGTGTGTTAAGTATTTTTCAGAGAACGTCATCCAGAAGCGGATTTGTTTTAAACCTTTAATATTTTTTGCAAGTGATTCAAGCTCTTCATGGTATAGAAGGTAAATATCTTTTGGTCCGATTTCTGGTAAGTTATAAACTTCTTTTTTCTCAAGTGGTGCTGTTTCAACCCACTCGCCTTCTTTCCAGTAACGACCATTCGCAGTAATTTCACGAATGTTAATTTCTGGGTTGAAGTTTGTTGCGAAATGATAACCATGATCTCCTGCATTTGCATCCACAATATCAATATAGTGGATTTCATCAAATTCATGTTTTTGCGCATGAGCTGTGAAAACCCCTGTTACACCTGGGTCAAAACCGCTACCAAGTAATGCAGTTAAGCCAGCTTTTTCAAACTTTTCTTTATAAGCCCATTGCCATTTATATTCAAATTTTGCCGCCTCAGGTGGCTCGTAGTTTGCAGTATCCACATAGTGCACACCTGTCGCTAAGCAAGCATCCATAATCGTTAAGTCCTGATAAGGTAGGGCAACGTTAATCACTACATCTGGTCCAAAAGCTTTAATAAGCTCAATAACCTCTTCTGTATTATCTGCGTCTACCTGTGCAGTATGAATTTTTGTTTTTCCGCCGTCTAGTTTTTCTTTTAGAGCGTCACATTTTGAAACAGTTCTACTTGCGATACAAATTTCCTCAAATACGTCCGAATTTTGAACACACTTGTGTACCACAACACTGGCAACTCCGCCAGCTCCGATAATCAATGCTTTACCCAATTGTCTACCCCCAAGTTCATAAAAGTATTGTCAAACAAGCTGATTATACAGAAATTTGATATAGTACTCAATCATTGTTTTAAAATTTTCTACAAAAAATTTAATTTTTCTACATCAATTAGACGTAATCATAATGAAATAGCCTGGAAAACATGGAAAAATCCCTGTTCTACAAAGGTAGCAAGGGACATCATTGCTTGAAACATCAGAACTGCGCATCACTCTTTTTATTTTAAAAATCGACTTGATATTTGTTGCTTTTCATCTCCCCATACATAAAAGAAAATCACAAGTAAAGTACTTAGAAATCCCATTACTAGTCCATACGTACTGAGGGCTACATGTACTTGGCTTTGCATAGCATAAATGAAGATAGCTCCTATTGTTAGCAAATTTCCAGTAATAAGCGATACAAAATGAAAACGTTTATTCATTGTAAGCCCCCCTAGTAGATGATTTATTGAATGACTCATAATTAAGTTAGTGAACCCCAATTATTGCATAATTCAGAACTTTTATCCAATGTTTTTGTTTCTTTAGGAAAAATAAAGATGCTTTTTAAATACATCTTTTTATAGTATGATGAAAAAATAAGGGGAAAATTTTTAGATTATTACAAGAAAGGGGGAGAAGATGAATCGTGAAATTACGAAATTCATTAACTTTTCAACTTGGAACGATTATTGCTGGTATTTTAGTGGTCATGCTAGGGATTACATCGTTCGCTACATACATAACTGCTTACAATAAACTGTATGATGCTGCTGGTGTGGAGGCATATGGATGTGCCAATATTACAACCGGTTTATTATCTCCTGAGCAGATGGACAAGGCCATGCGTGGGGACCAGGCTGCTCGGGAACGTATTGGGAATGATTTAAACTGGACAACTGGACACAAAGATATTTTTCAAACTCAATATATTCTGTCCCTTGATGGAACATTGTTAGCGCTGGATGACCATTTAGCCGAGAAAGGTTTTGCACCTGGGGATTCTTTCTATCTTGATAAAGAAGCGATTGATAGGCTGTTACAAGATAAGCATCCAACTTATTCTCAGCCCTATACATTTGCTGGCATGGATCGCTTATCAGGCTATGCCCCCATTTTCAAAGACCACGATTCGAGTAAAGAGATTATTGCCATCAGTGTCATCGATTTTGATGCCAATATTGTTAAGGAACGTACATGGGATGTTGTTCGGAGCGGCATATTAATTAGTATTTTCCCTATGCTAATTGCTTCAATTATTACAGGGTTTTTAATCCGGCGAAAAGTGAAGCCAATTAGTGTCCTTATTCAACAAGCCAAAGAAATTGCAAATGGCAATTTAGCGGTAGCGGAAACAAAAATAAACAGCAAGGATGAGGTTGAGGATTTAGCGAAGACATTAAATCGTATGGCAGCTAGCCTGCAAAGTATGATCATGACCATGCGTTCTACCTCTAATACACTTGCTAATAATGCAGATGAAACCGCTTGCACCTTAAACGATATGACGAACACAATTCAAGAGGTCGCTCATAATATCGAAGAAGTAACAAGCACTGTGACGGCAGGTATGCATCACGCTGAAAATGCTACCGAAGTGTTAACCTCCTTAGCTAAGGACTTGCAGGTAATCCAGAACAATGCTACTGATAGTGCTCATAATGCACGAGAAACTATGAAACTAGCAACAGATGGAGAAAGGCTAGCCAAAGATATAAACAATGATATGGTATCGATTCAAAGTGGTTCAGATGAAGTAAAGCATACTGTTGAAAACTTAGTTACGTCTGCTGCTAAAATACAGGCAATTACAACATCGATTGCTAGTATTGCATCACAAACGAATTTACTAGCCCTGAATGCTTCTATCGAGGCGGCTAGGGCAGGAGAGCATGGAAAAGGCTTTGCGATTGTTGCTGAGGAGGTGCGAAAGCTAGCAGAGCAGTCCAATGCAGAAGTATTACAGGTTGAACAGCTTATTCAGGATATGCTGAAACATGTTCAGCAAGTGATGTCATCAACGAATGATAATACGCAATATATTGAAAAAGGAACAGAGACAGTTGGTTTGACAGCACAATCCTTAGGAAATATTTCAAGCGCTGTAGCGAAGACAGTTGAGGAAATCATAAGTATTTCTCATGCAGTGACTGCTGAAAATGAAAAGTCAGCTCAAATTGTCCAGATGATACAACAACTAACAGAATCCATTAGAGACATTGAGGAAGCCATGAATAGAATTACCTTAGCAGCCCAGCAAACAACAGCAAGTATTGATGAGGTTGCACAAAGTTCGAATGAAACGACCCATATGGCACATACACTAGAGCAACACGTAAAAGCATTTAAATTAAAAGAATTGTAGAAAAATTAGGATAAGTTATCTTTTGCTTGCCTGTCTAAGATGGTACACTATCCATAAGATTTTTCTTTTAGTGAAGGTGAGGATTTAATGGTGGTAAAACAAATGGATGAGCAAGTACAGCAAATAAATGACTTATTTTTAAGTGGTCAAGTAAAAGAGAGCTACCAGCTAGCAAAGGAGATACTTGCCAGCCAAATAAATTTAACTGACGAGACCCATCAACTTATTCAGCAACATGTTGCATTACTAGAGGCAAATGGATATGCCGATATGCCTGAAACGACTGATGAAAAAATAATGCAAAGTAAAGAACGTACAGATGGTTCGTACCCAGAGCGAGATGTTCTTACAGCCTATATCGGTACTCAAGATGATGAACAGTTTGGGAAAGTAATAGAAGAATTATTAGCAGGACCCATTGAAGCACAGGCAAACGCTTATTATACGATGGCTGAATATTACGTCCTTACTAAAGAACAAGACAAAGCGATGGTTCAATTTGCAGAGGCTATTAAATTACAGCCTAACAAAGGTCTGTATTGGGGTGCTTTTGCTCAATTTTTAAATCGTCATGAGGGAAGCCCTTATTTAGCACTTAGACTAATTGAGGAGGCTATAAAGCTAGATGGTATGAATCCTCGCTGGCACTATATTCAAGGTAATATTTTTTTACAGCTTGTAGCTACTACAAAAAATTTAAGCTATTTACCTGCTTTAGAGGAGGCTTGGAAGAGAGCTGAAAAACGCTGTTCTACAAAGCAAATCACCTTGAAAATGGATCTTGTGAAATCGAATGATGTGTTAAGACAATGGAAAAAACAAATGCTATAAATCTAGAAAAGAGACGTTAAACTATTAATAATTATTTCCTTTTAAGTATATTTATGCTAATGTAGAAGTATAAACGGACGTATGAAGCTTATCGATGACATGAAAGAAGTGTTTTTTTGAGTTTATATGTAGCGTATGTATTGGTGGGACTTGCCATTGCCATGCCTGTAGGTGCAATTACAGTCGAAATGACAAAGCAAGGACTTAAAAATGGTTTTCTGCACGGCTGGGCTGTAGGGCTTGGTGGCATGACCATTGACATCGTATTAGTTTTTGCCTTGTATATGGGATTAGCCTCCATTTTGGCTATGCCTATGGTACAGCTTCCGATGTGGATCATTGGAGCGGGCTTTTTATTCTTGTTAGGGTATGACTCTATTAAGAATGCCGATCATGATATTACATTGGCAGGAGAAAAAGTAACCAAGTCCTTTTTTGCTTCTTACTTGAATGGATTATTGGTAGCTATATCCCCTGGTAACCTTGTTTTTTGGGTCAATGTATTCGGCGTTGTTCTAGCTAAATCTTACGGACAAGGGGAGCAAACAAGCTTTTTAATTATTGCTGCTGGTGTCCTGAGTGGAATTTTACTCCACGATATCGGTTTACTAACTATTGTCTCAGTTACGCGTAAAGCGATGAATCGGAAGATGATTAAAACATTTACGATTGTCGCAGGATTCTTGTTATTTGGCTTTGCTGGTTATTTTATATATGAATTTATACAAGCAATTAAAATTTATATATGAAAAGTGCGATCTCTCAGATCGCACTTTTTTTTATGATGGAGTAACTACAATTGTCTGCTCTTGGAGACAAGCCAAAATTTCTTCTGCTACTTGATGTGCTAAGGAGAGCTCTGAAGTAAAGCCCACACATGAACAATTCATTTCACCTAAAATATAGCAATCCTTGCCAGCTTCATCTGTGTCTAACATAAAATCAGCTGTCCAGATAAGAGGTAAGTCATATCCTCCTAACAGGTTCGTTACTTGAGGTAGCTGTGATAAAAAGCTTTCGACAAGCTCAGGCCAATCCTCTGGTTGATCATAGCGATATTGTGCACCTGAGAATAATGTTGCACTAAAGGCATCCTCAGTATTAGCAGGTTTTTTATGTACCACGTGAACGGGGTGATTGCGCAACATCAATAAGCGAACTTCACCTTCTGTAATACGTGGAAGAAATCGCATATCGATTAACATACCATTCAATCCAGTAATATATGGCTCACAAAATGTCATGAAGTCTCCGAGAGACCAATATTCAACATGATTATCTTTTGCTTCGGTACATTTAATTTGTGCATCTAATGGAACTTCGGTAATTCCTTCGGCTAGAGGCTCTACTAATTTTACACGCCAAATACCTTCACCCGTAGAACCACGATTTTGCTTCAGAACACGTTCTGTTAACGCTAGAGAAGTAGGAAATTGTGCTTTAAATGTTTCGATTGTATAGTAGGCAAATGTATCATCAGGTACTAAATTGGTAGCAGTAAGCTTTGATAATACATCTTTAGAGCCATAGCTAATCATCGCATCGGGATGTGGCATGCCGATGACGCCTACTTGGCAAAGTTCTCGAAGCATCGCGAAATATTCTTCCTCATGCTGCAAGTTGCCGGGGTTTATACGGGATACATAGGCAGCACCATGTTTCTTTACGTAGTCAAAAATTTGCTGTTTTTTTGCAATATCAAAAAATAACACCTCTGCATCTTGCCCACGTTGCTTTAAAGCTTCCACCATTGGCATTGTATCTGGACGATAGCCATCTGATCCTTTGTCTGTGCCACCTTCAACCTCAAAAAAAATAACTTTTTTATTCATAACTAATACCTCCCTTTTTATTTGTCATTTATTTTCAGTATAGTAGACAAACAAGGAGAAAAGATATATGAAATATGTAAATTTTATGTATTAATTCATATAAACCAATATTTAATATAGGAGGTATTGACTACTGACAGTCAGAAAAATCAGATATAAACACTGTGAGATATAGAATCATTAGAAGAATTAGTAAAGTACCAATAAATTGGTAACCTCCAAAGCTTATTTTTAACCACCATACACTTGTGATGACAGCCATTAGTGGTTCTAAGCTTCCTAATAAGCTTGACTCCTTTGGGGATAAATAATGCAAGCTAGCAATATAAAACCAAAACGCTAGCATTGTGCCGAATATAATAATAAAAAGAAAATAGGCAATCGTAGAAAATGTCCAGTTCGATACATCAATAGACCATGGTTGATGGAAGAAACTCATAACAATCCCACCGATGACCATGGACCACCCTACAACAAGTAAGGAATGGAATTGCTGTAAAAGGGGAACAGCATATAGTGTATAAAAGGCAACTGAAAGTCCTGATACTACACCCCAGAATACGGCCATAAAAGGTACTGACAAAGTTGAAAAGGACCCATTTGTTAATAATAAAAAAGTTCCAACAAGTGTAAGTGTAACGGCAATACTATCCTGTTTTGTCAAAGGGCTTTGCTTAGATAAAAAGTAATATGCCATGATGAACAAAGGTGCTAAATACTGTAGAAGCGTGGCTACCGCTGAATTTCCAATGGAAATAGACATCATATACGTATATTGGACAGCAAGCATGCCTAATAAACTAAATAATAATTGTCTCATGGCATTTTGTTTTGTCCGCCACATGATAAAGATTGACTCATGTCGATGGGTAATTTTATATATTCCTATGAGTAATAGACCAGACAAAAGTAGACGACTAGAAACTAGCCATTCTACAGCTATTTGTTCCTCCTGAAATAGTTTTTGGGCTACGGTTCCACCGATTCCCCAAAAACTTGCCCCAAGGATTACTAGTAAAAAACCGAGGGTACGATTTTTTTTGATGATTTGATTCATTGACGAACATCTCCTAAACTATCAATATAAGGTGATTATAAGATGTCCGGAACAGAATAAATATCGTGTTAACACATTAAAAATATCAAAATATTGAGGTGATGAGGTTGCCTTTAACCCATATAAAAATTGCGAAAGATTTGCAAGAGCTAACATTGCACGGATCAAAAGAATTTCCAGTTGCCTTGTATGAAACGACCATGAACATGGATAGTATGGATTTTCTACCACTCCATTGGCATAAAGAAATTCAATTTGTTTATCTCAAAAGCGGATGTGCTAAGTATCGGGTAGGAGCGAATGTTTTAGTCTTAGAGGAGGGGGAGGGGCTATTCATCAATACCTCAGAATTACATGAGGCGAAGCCCTTTCAAATGGAGCATGCGATTGTTTACTGTATAAACGTGGACCCAATAATCATTGGAGGGCATGATGGCAGTATTTTTATGACTAATTATGTTCAACCTTATTTAACTACTCATCGACAGCCCTACCTTAAACTTACGAAGGAGTTAACTCAAAAAGTGGCATGTATGGCTGATATATTACAAAAGCAAGAGGCCTTTTATCAACTTAAAGTATGGAGAGAGCTACTATACATTTGGGAAGTGATGTTAACCCAATCCTTGCTGACGGAGGAAATTGTGGACCCCTCAATTATTGTGCAACAAGAACGGGCTAAAGCGATGCTGAATTTTTTACATACACACTATCAGCAAAAAATAACGCTAGAGGATTTAGCGAAGCACGTGTATTTAAGTAGGGCTGAATGCAGTCGGTATTTTAAGAAAGTAATTGGACTGACTCCATTTACTTATTTATTACAATATCGACTTCGCAAAAGTATTGAATTATTGAGGGATGACGAGCAAAACGTCACTATTATTGCTGCCAATACAGGCTTTAGTACTGTCAGTTACTATATTGAGAAGTTTAAAGAATATACAGGCTATTCACCACATGTTTATCGCAAGAAATTTCTGTAAAGTTTTAAAATGTGAAAAATTATTGAACATCAATGGAAAAAATATAATCATTTATGCCTGTAATATATACATAATTCACCATTTACAATAAAGTGTAATTAATAGTGTGTAGGGGGCGTTAGAATGATGGTTTTAAGGAAAAAGCAAAATATATGGCTAGCTCTGTTATTCATCGTGCTAGTCAGCAATTATACGCTTTATAATTCGGGTCTTGGTTCGGTCATCTTGCCTATCGAAACAAATGGAGTTGTTTTAGGTTCCCTCATTGATTTAGTAGTTGTCATACCTATATTATGGATGCTTTATAAAGGGAAGTTCTCATTAAAGCAGTCCATATTGTTAGTCGCAATTGGCTGTATTGCCGCACGTTTTATCATTCCAATTGAGCATCTTCAGCCATTTGTGGCAGTCACGTGGGCAGGCTTTGCTCTTGAAGGTATTATGATCGTGTTAGAAATTTTACTCATTGCTACACTTGTCCGCTATCTGCCAAGAGTTCTTGCTGATGTACGTGCCAGTTCATTACCAGATATATTTTCATTTTCAAAAGCTGTAGAAAAACAATTTCCGCAGCATCCTGTCATTCAAATGATTTGTTCGGATTTACTTGTCCTTTATTATGGGGTTGCTAGCTGGAAGCGACAAGAACGCCTCGGTTTTACTTTGCATAAAAATTCAAGCTATATCGCCTTTCAACTTATGATTATCCACGGTATTGCGATTGAAACGATTGGCATTCACTGGTGGTTACATGAGAAGTCCATGATTCTTTCCATTGTTTTGCTCATTCTTAATATATATTCAGTGATCTTTTTGATCGCAGATATGCAGGCGATTCGATTAAATCCTATATACGTAACAGACGAAACAATATATATTTCGCTAGGTTTAATGAAGCGTACAGAAATCGATTTTAATAAAATAGAAGAGGTTATAGAGGATAAGGGTCAGTTAGAAGGAAAATTATCGAAGGATACGATAGATTTCGTGGCACGTGATTTTGGTGAGGCTTATCCGCACGTCATTTTAAAAATGAAAGAGCCAGTGGAAGTGACTTTTATGTTAGGCATTAAAAAACATTATAATCAAGTAGCGATTAAAGTTGACCAGTCACAAGAGTTTAAACAAATGCTTCAACTAAGAATGTCAAAGTATTTTGCCTAAATAGATAGCCAACGTTTTGAATAAAAACGTTGGCTTTTTTTATTTAATCAAGGTCTGCGATTGCATGTAAAATGTCATCGCGGATGGCTTCCCAAAATTGCAGCTGAACCGAGTCACAATACGTATAAAGCTCTTTATGCTGAATGTGATCGTATAGAGCGGCAATGTCTTCTTGATGGAAGGACAGTCGATGATTTAGGTTCGCTCGTTCTTCCTCCAGACAAAATAATTTATAAATATCAGCTAGGCGCTCAAGTTTAGCTAGTTTTTTTGTCATCGCTTCATATTGTTTTTGATGAAAGCGTCCTACTGCAGAGGTCATCGAAATTTTTGCACGATGTTCCGCTTGAAGACTACGACACTCCTCCTGACGAATAGCTACACGATACCAAAATTCATAGCGAGTTGGTAATTCTTTTAGTTCATAGGTAAGCAATGATTTTAAAATTGAATGCACTTGTTCATATGTATCAATGCTTTTTTCTGCGTCTTTAAAAATCCCAAACATACAACCACCCCCATATAGTGTAATACTACACAACTAGATAAAATTCCTTTCATTTAAGAAGTATCTCCTGCTTTATTTTATGAGAAAGCAAATTCAGTTAGCGCATTCCTTGAAAGGGTTAAATTTTCAAGAAGCTATGACAAGATTTTGCTATTTTTGTACAAGTTTCTGAGAAATTAAAGAATAGGCATTTACAAAAAGAAAATAAATGTGTTAACTTTTAAAGTGTCTTAGGTTAACTTAAGAAGAGGGGGAGGTTAACGATGCAACATTTTTGGGTAGTCGGTACTGATACAGATGTTGGTAAAACGATTGTCACGACACTGTTGATGTGTCAATTGCAAAGGTTGGGGTTGGAAATTATACCTTTCAAGCCAGTGCAAACAGGCGAGATATACGACAATTTGCATAGCTATTATGCAGATACAGCTATGTATGAAAAGTATTCCTTGCAAGTGTTAAATAAAGAGCATATGAATGGCTATTCGTTTAAGGAGGCCGCATCGCCACATTTTGCTGCTCAACTGGAGGGACAGCAAATTGATGTAGAAAATCTTTTACAGCGTATTCAATTCTTACAAGAATCCTATGATGTTGTTATAGCTGAGGGAGCAGGGGGATTGTTTGTGCCTTTAGATGTTCAACAAAGCATCACACTGCTTGATGTCATTGTGAGCAGCAAATTGCCAGTAGTGCTTGTTACAAGGACAACCTTAGGGACAATCAATCATACCTTGTTAACAATGGAGGCATTGCAATCACGCCAGATTGACGTTCTTGGTATTGTTTTTAACGGTGACACGGGCAGTATGATGGAACAGGATAATATTCATACGATTTTACAGTACCATCCATTGCCCTATGCGATTATCCCACGTCTTCAGGATATTTCAGAACTAGCGAATATCAACATTACACACACAACCTTATTTGAAAGGCTTTATGGAAATGATCCGAGAAATAACTGACTTACAGGCTAGAGATTTACGGCATATTTGGCATCCGTGCTCACAAATGAAAGATTATGAAGCATTTCCACCTATCGTTATAAAAAAGGGACAAGGTGTGTGGCTTTATGATGAGCATGACAAACGCTATTTGGACGCTGTTTCCTCCTGGTGGGTAAATTTATTTGGACATGCCAATCCGCGTATTAGTCAGGCCTTAAGTCATCAAGCCTTTACATTGGAGCATACGATTTTTGCTAATTTTACACATGAACCGGCTATCCAATTAGCTGAAAAATTAGTCGCTTTATCACCACCTGGTTTACATAAAGTATTTTTTGCGGATAACGGCTCTTCTGCCGTCGAAGTGGCATTGAAGATGAGCTTTCAATACCATATGCAGACTGGAAAACAAACAAAAACTCGGTTTCTAGCGTTTACAGATGCGTATCATGGTGAAACCGTTGGTGCTTTATCTGTAGGAGGGGTAGGGCTTTACAATGAAGTATTTGAGCCACTTTTATTGGATACTGTACGTGCCCAGGGGCCGGATTGTTTTCGTTGCCCGTTCCAAAAACTACCAGAAAGCTGTGATGCACCATGTAGTCATTTTGTAGAAGAACAGCTTAAGATGCATCATGAGGAAATCACGGCTGTTATTATAGAACCACTTATTCAAGCAGCAGCGGGGATGAAAATGTATCCACCCATTTATTTACAACGGCTACGAGCATTATGCTCACAATATGATGTTCATTTAATTGCAGATGAAATTGCTGTTGGGTTCGGCCGTACAGGGACAATGTTTGCCTGTGAGCAGGCCAGTATCACACCAGATTTTATGTGCTTATCAAAAGGCATAACAGGAGGTTATTTACCATTATCCGCTGTTCTAACAAGTGATCAAGTTTACAACGCATTTTATGATGAATATGGAACGATGAAAGCATTTTTACATTCTCATAGCTACTCTGGCAATACGTTGGCATGTCGTGTGGCGCTTGAAGTATTAACAATATTTGAAGAAGAACAAATAATGGACATGATTCAACGCAAGGGGCAACAAATGCGTCAGCTAGCAATGGAAGCATTTGGTCATATGCCTTATGTGGGTGAATACCGACAAGTTGGTTTAGTGGGGGCTATTGAACTTGTTGCAGACCGTCAGACGAAAACGCCATTTGCAAGTGAAGAGAGAATTGGTTACCAAATTTATCAGCAAGCATTAGAAAAAGGTCTACTCATACGACCTCTTGGCAATATTTTATATTTTATGCCACCTTACATCATTACAAATGAAGAAATGACTTTCATGATTAATACAACGAAAGAAACGATTGAACAATTTTTCAAAGACAGGGGGGAATAAAGTTGGTTAGACGGCACTCCACATTAGCATTAGTCATGATTGCCATGTTTGCTGCTTTAACGGCTATAGGAGCTTTTATTAAAATCCCTTTACCCATTGTACCGTTTACCTTACAAATTGTTTTCGTCTTTTTAGCAGGTTGTTTACTAGGTAGCCGCAATGGGTTTTATAGTCAGCTTGTTTATATCGGCGTTGGCTTAGTAGGGCTACCTGTTTTTACGCAGGGCGGGGGCATCACGTATGTTTTACAGCCGACATTTGGCTATCTTATTGGCTTTGCTCTTGCCGCTTATGTAATTGGAATAATCGTTGAAAGAATAGAGAAGCCAACGAAGAAACATTTTATTGGAGCGACAATCTTAGGGCTTTTCATTGTATATGCCGTAGCTGTTCCATATTTATATATAGCTTTAAACTTCTGGTTAGATATGAAAACAAGCTGGTCACATGTTTTAGTTGTTGGCTTCTTAAGCAGTATCGTTGCTGATTTTGGCTTAGCTATTTCAGCCGGCTTATTAGCTGAGAAATTGTATAAAGTATTTCAGTCAGCTAGAAGAGTAAGTATTTCTCAAGGGGAAGGGGAAACTATGATATGAATTTTTTACAGGTAGCACAGGAAGTAATTGATGGCAAAATCATTAGCAATGAGGAGGCACTTGCTATTTTAAATAGTAAGGATGATGAGCTATTACAACTCATGGACGGTGCCTTTGCTATTCGTCGGCATTATTATGGTAAAAAAGTAAAGCTCAATATGATTATGAATGCTAAAAGCGGCTATTGCCCAGAGGATTGTGGCTATTGTTCTCAATCCTCTAAATCAACTGCACCTATTGAAAAATATCCTTTTATTACGAAAGAGGAAATCTTGGCTGGTGCAAAAAGAGCATTTGACAACAAGATTGGAACGTATTGTATTGTGGCAAGTGGTCGAGGGCCCACACGGAAGGATGTCAATGTCGTAAGCGAGGCAGTTGTAGAAATTAAAGAAAAGTATGGCTTGAAAGTTTGTGCCTGCCTTGGCTTGCTAAAAGAAGAACAGGCACAGCAATTAAAGGAGGCAGGGGTGGATCGTTACAACCATAATTTGAATACCTCTGAGCGTCACCATTCCTTCATTACAACTTCACATACGTATGAGGATCGTGTTAATACAGTAGAGATTGTTAAAAAACATGGTATCTCTCCTTGTTCGGGTGCCATTATTGGGATGAAGGAAACAAAGGAGGATGTCGTCAATATTGCGCGTGCTCTCCATCAATTAGATGCCGATTCTATTCCTGTTAATTTTTTAAATGCGATTGATGGGACAAAGCTAGAAGGGACTAAGGACTTAAATCCACGCTATTGTTTAAAGGTCTTAGCGTTATTCCGTTACATCAATCCAACAAAGGAAATCCGAATTTCGGGTGGACGTGAAATCAATCTCGGCTGTCTACAGCCGCTGGGCCTCTATGCAGCGAATAGTATATTTGTTGGGGATTATTTAACAACTGCTGGTCAGGAAGCAAATAGTGATTATCGTATGTTGGAGGATTTAGGCTTTGAGATTGAATTAACACAAAAGCAAGAAGCAGCATTTTGCTAGGGGCTATAGAAATAAAATCTACTACTACAGTTAAAACCGTACGCTTGTACGGTTTTTTTTTAGGAGATGGATAGAGCTATAATGGCGATGGATAAAGAGCGAAATGTAGAGGATAGAAAGCAAAAAGTGACGGATAAACCTAACATCCCATATCCTTTATATACCTAAAAAATAAAGAAATTCACAAATTGTTCAATGTAAGCGGTTTGAAATTGAACAGTTTGTGAAGACCTTCACATAAAGCTTTCTTTTTCTAAAATTCAGCGTAAAATAAGTATTAAGTAAGGGATTGTTGTAAAACAGTTGACGAGAAGTCGCATAAATTTTGGTGATTGTTATAGTACAAAAAATAAGAGAAGGGAGCTTTTTACATGTGGGTTATTACAGTATTTGATAAAAAGGATGTTCGTATTTTTGAGTATGCAAATAAAAATGAGGCAACGGAAGCTTTGGCGAAATTCAAAAAAAATGCAGTTTTAACATATACAAAATAAAAGTTCAGTTCTTTTTTACTTACAGCCCTCGACAGTTGAGGGCTGTTTTTTTAATGAACAACAATTGAAATGGCACTATACACAAGTAATAAAGCCATGATGATATTAAATATTTGTCGATGCTGTTGCAATAGTTTTTGGAAAACGGACCCACATAATGCCCAACTGAACGTACTAATAATTCCTACGAAACCTAAAAGGAGTGAGAAAAGCAGATAGCTTATGTAGGAAGAATAGTAAGGAAGGATGTAAGTGGCAACAACGGTAATCCCAAATAGTATTCCTTTTGGATTGATAAATTGTAAGAAGGTTCCTACAAAAAATAAGTTCCGCTTTTCTTCGACCTCGTTGTTTGCGTCCTGCTCTTTGCTTGTCACAATTTTAAAGGCTAAGTATAGCATATAGCCGACACCAAAAATGGTTAAGGGTAATTTAATAATCGGTATAATATTCTGCATGATTATGTTGAAAAAGCTACTCAAAGTAATAATCATAAAAAAACCAATCCCTACACCTAAACAGAAGGGCAAAGTTTTTGATAAGCCGTGCTGTTTGGCAAATACCATAGCCATAAAGTTATTAGGACCAGGGGTGAAGCTTGTAATCGTAATAAATACTAAAAAGGAAAATACAGGCAAATACCATCACCTCATTTATGTTGTATGTTATAATGTCCGAAATGGACATTATAATGTTGTTTGTTTTATTATACATAACGTACGTTATATTGTATATAAACGGAGGTTAGATGATGGAGGATATTCAACTGATTTTTGCTCGAAATTTAAAGACTATTCGAGAGAGAGAGAAATTAAGTTTAGAGAAAGTATCACAACTTAGCGGTGTAAGTAAAGCTATGATCGGGCAAATTGAAAGAGGGGAATCGAGCCCGACATTAACGACCATTTGGAAAATAGCTAATGGGTTAAAGGTTTCATTTACAGAGCTCATTCATCAACCGCAGGCAGAGACAGAGCTCATCTTAGGCAAGGACATTCATGCAATACAGGGAGATAATGGGAAATATGTCGTCTACCCTCATTTTCCTTTTCAAAAGGATAGTCGCTTTGAAATTTATAGTATCGAGATAAAGGAGAAGGGAACATTACACGCTGAGGCGCATAGAGAAGGAACAGTGGAATATTTAACCGTTTTTGATGGTGAGTTAACGATTCGAATACAGGAAAAGGACTATCGATTAGCAAGCGGTGATGCAATCCGTTTTAAAGCTGATTGTCCCCACACATATATCAACCCAGGGAAGACTTTAACACGTCTCAGCATGACCATATACTATCCACATTAATAGAACCGTATAAACGCCTTTCAGAGCGTTTATACGGTTTCATTTTTTTACAGTATACTTGCTAAACGTTTGATACCCTCGCGGATTACTTCAGGTGTTGCATTTGTATAGTTTAATCGCATAGTATTCACGTTCGTTTTAGATGTATAGAATGGATCCCCAGGCACGAAGGCCACCTTTTGTTCCATCGCTTTATGGAATACATCAAGAGCTGGTGTACCATCCTTCATTGTCGCCCAAATGAACATGCCTCCCTCTGGTCGTGTATATTCAACATGAGGAGGGAAAAATTCTTGCATCGCAGCAAGCATCGCTTCTGATTGATTTTTATACAAACTAATTATTTTATTAACATGTTCCGTGTAATCATTACTTGCTAAATAATCATAGATAACATATTGCGAGAAAATATTAGTATGAAGATCAGAGGCTTGCTTAGCAGTTTCTATATGCTGTAAAAGCTCTTTGTTTTTTGTAATGATAAACCCAAGGCGCATGCCAGGTGTGACTGTTTTAGAGAAAGAACCTAGTAAAATACTATTTTCTAATTTACCAGCACCGATATATGGAAGTGGCTCGCCTTGGAAACGAAGCTCCCCATACGGATCATCCTCAATTAAAGCAACATCGTATTTGGCAACCAATTCGTAAATTTGCTCACGCTTTTCTTTCGAGTATGTGAGACCAGTTGGATTTTGGAAGTTTGGAACGGTGTAAATAAATTTTACATTTGGTTGTTGTAGGGCTTGCTCTAATTCTTCTAGATTAAGACCATCGTTTTCTAGTGTTACCCCATGGAAGGTTGGTTCAGCTAATGTAAAGGCTTGAATAGCTCCTAAGTAACCAGGCTCTTCAATAATAATGCCATCGCCCTTATTAATAAGCACCTTTCCAATTAATTCAAGTGCTTGCTGTGAACCTGTTGTAATAAAGACGTCGTCAGCATGTATATCAAGTCCGTGAACACGTTGATATTTAGCAGCAATGTACTCTCGTAATGGTGCATAACCTTGTGTTGAAGAATACTGAAATAGGCGGCTACCGTTTTTTGTAATAGCGTGATCTACTGATGCTCTTAACGCATCAATTGGGAAAGAGATAGGATTTGGAAGCCCGCCTGCAAAGGAAATGACATCCTCTGCATCTGTCACTTTTAAAATATTTCGAATAAATGAGGATGGAGTATTTAAGATTCTTTCAGAATATTGCATAATGATCGGTCCTTTTTTTCTGATTTTTTAAAAATTATATCATTGTCATCGATTGCATACAATATTATCATTGTATGCAAGACAATTAAACTATTGTATGCAAATTAATAGAAAGAAGGCGCTTTGCGAATGCCTATTAATTCATTTGATGCGTATCCTATGAGTTGGAAGCCAGATATTAGTAATAGCACGGCTCCATTATATATAGCCATTGCACAACAGCTAGAGGAAGACATTAAAGAAGGAAAGCTAACGCCAGGAACAAAATTACCACCACAACGCGAATTAGCCGATTTTTTAGATGTGAATTTAAGCACGATTACACGTGCATTTAAGCTCTGTGGACAAAAGGGATTAATATATGCCTCGATTGGTAGTGGTACATTTGTTTCAACGGATGCAGCTAGCAATAAAATTTTATTACCAACAAACCGTACGACCCCCATGATTGAAATGGGCTCCGTATTACCAGACAACTTTGTCAATGAGGATATTACTCGCTATATGAAAAAAATGGTAGGTGAACCTAGCTTCAATAAACTATTTCAATATGGACGACCTGAGGGCAATGCATGGCAAAATGAGGCCGTGCTAAAGCTCTTCGAATGGGTGAACTTTCAAACAGATCAGCCCATTTTGCTTGGCGCGGGCGGACAAAATGCCATTGTCGGAACACTTGCGGCATTATTCCAGCCAGGGGATCGAATTGGGACAGATCCCATTACTTACGCTGGGATGAAAACGGCCGCGAATATGCTAGGCATACAGCTTGTTGCTATTCAACAATGCCGGGGCGAAATGACAAAAGAAGGACTGTTGTATGCTTGTAAAAATGAACATATTAAAGGTATCTATGTCATCCCTGATTTTCATAATCCAACAACACATACGATGTCGGTGGAAACAAGAAAAATGATTGCGGAAGTAGCTAGACAGAAAAATTTGGTGGTCATTGAGGATGCAATTTATAGTTTTCTAAAGGAAAAACCATATGCACCGATTGCTTCCTATGCACCTGATAAAGTAATCTATATTGCAAGCCTATCGAAAACCATCTCACCAGGGTTACGACTCTCCTTTATTGTCACACCTCCTGCTCTTCGTAAAAAAATAATGGAGACTCTCTATAATATCAATATATCAGTCTCTCCAATTATGCTAGAGCTTGCAGCAAGATTGATACATGAGGGGGTCGCACAAACGATATTGGAAAAACATCGAGCATATGCAAAACAGCAAAATGCACTAGTTAATCATTATTTAGCAGAGTATCACATTCTAGGTGATGAGGAATGTATTTTTAGATGGCTCCTCTTGCCAGACAAATTCACAGGTGTACAATTTGAATTGCTGGCTTCGAAAGCCGGTGTACAGGTATATGCAGCAGAACGATTTGCAGTCGGCAATGCAAAGCCAGTAAATGCTGTGCGTATGGCTATAGCAGCTCCCGAATATCAGCTGGAGCAAGCATTAATTATCTTAAAGGATATTCTCGAAAGTAATGGTGACTATGCATTTGTTGATTAACCGTCCTATTTATTTTATGAGCAAGCCTATAGCTATGGCAGGTATCAATGTAATCCCGCAGAATGTATATAATTTTTTGGCTATGATTCATATATGTTTTAATGTGAATGAGATGCCAATATAACAAAGAGGTATACAAAAAACATGCTTTGCTAAGTCAGTAGATTAAGTGTAAAAGGACTCGCATGTGATAAAATATAGCTAACATTAAAGTTAAAATGAGGTGAAAGAAATTGCATAAAGGAAGAATCATTTTACATATTGACCTTAATTGCTTTTATGCCTCAGTAGAACAAATTTATGATCCATCATTAAAAGGAAAACCTATAGCCATTGCAGGTAATCCAAAAGAACGTAGGGGTATCGTTATTACATGTAGCTATGAGGCTAGAAAAAGTGGTGTTTATACTACCATGAATGTCGGTGAAGCAAGAAGAAAATGCCCAGAGTTAATTGTATTACCTCCAAATTTTGATCGATATAGAGCTGCCTCAAAATCCTTTTTTGGATTACTGAAAGAGTATAGTGACATACTTCAACCAGTTTCTATAGATGAAGGTTATATACAATTGCCTATAATCGAAGGACAAAATGTGTTAGAGCATGTACATGGTATACAAAATCGAATTTGGAACGAGCTACAATTGCCTTGTTCAATAGGCATTGCGCCCAATAAGTTTTTAGCAAAAATGGCCAGTGATATGAGAAAGCCGATGGGCATCACAATATTACGTAAACGTGATGTCCCATCAGTTTTATGGCCATTGCATGTTAAAGAAATGCATGGAATTGGGAAGAGCACTGCAGAAAAATTAAAAGAATTAGGTATACAAACAATTGGAGAGTTAGCTGCGGCTGATGAATACACATTAAAACAGAAATTTGGCATCAACGGACTTCGTTTGAAACAGAAGGCCAATGGCGAGGATGATCGACCTGTTGATCCAGAAGCAATATATGATACGAAGAGTGTAGGAAATTCAACAACACTCTCACATGATACGACTGACCGAGATGAATTATATAAAATATTGACAACACTTTCTGAAAAGGTAGCAGAGAGGTTAAAAGCTAAAAAACTTGCTGGTGTGACTGTGAGTATTATAATTCGTACAGCTTCTTGGGAAACCTATACTCGGAGTAAATCAGTCAATAACGCGATATTTTTAAAAGAGGATATAGTTGAACAGGCATGGAATCTATTTAATAAAAATTGGAATGAGGAACCTGTCCGATTACTTGGTGTGACTATTTCAAATGTTAGTGACATTAAAGAGATGACACAGCAGTTAACTTTTTTTGATTTTGAAGAACATATTAAAGATGAACCGATTATTAAATTGGTAGATCAAATTGAACAGAAATTTGGAAAAGGTGTTATTTTGAGAGGGTCCGATATTGTAAAGCCAGGAGGGAAACATCAGGCAAACACCAGTTTTAGTAAGGACTTTTGGGATGATCACATTTAAAAGATGGTCAATTTTCACGGGATTAAAGGATTTAGGGGTATACTGCAACGGTTGATGAGAGCTATATGGAGATGATAGAGCTAATCAGGCATGCATGACAATTTCCCAGGAAATACAAGATAGCTTTTTAACCAGATGAAAATCAACGAAAGTAGGTGTGTACTTCCATTATGCAGTATAAAGAGTATGGTGATATCAGCGGTCCGGTAATGATGTTTCTTCATGGGGGTGGTGTCGGGGGATGGATGTGGGAACAACAAATTCAGTACTTCTTCAATTATCACTGTGTGGTACCTGAGCTTATGTCCAATCATCCATTTTCCATTGAGCAGTGTGCACAACATCTCGTACAGCTTTTAGAGGAAAAGGGGAATGGCAAGCAGATCATTGTGATTGGTTTTTCATTAGGTGCTCAAATTGCCATACAAATGTTAAGTATAAAGCCTAGTTTAATCCACTTTTCGATAATTAATAGTGCTCTTGTTATCCCTTCTCCTACTACAGCATGGATGATTCGGCCGCTTCTGCGATTCTCATTCCCGCTTATTAAAAATAAAGCCTTCGCAAAGCTTCAAGCGAAAACGTTATACATCGATGATCGCTATTTTAACGACTATTATCATGATAGCTCTAAAATGACATACGATACATTAATTCAGGTTTTACAAGAGAACATGACGTTTTCAATCCCGCACAATTTCCACAATGCACGGGGGAATATTTTAATTACTGTTGGCAATCAAGAGAAAAAAATAATGAAAAAGTCCGCACAAGCGCTTGTACAAAGCCATCCAAATGCGAAAGGGGTCATTTTAAACAACATAGGACATGGAGTAACATTTGCTCAGCCTGCATTTTTCAATTGTTTTGTAGCTAATTGGATAAAAGAAGGACAATTGCCAGTGGGCACAGTCATTCAATAGTAAAACTCCATTATGAATAACGATACTCATAATAGAGTTGAAGTTTTTAAGAAATATAGTGAGGATATAAATCCTTGTGCTGCAATATCCATTCTTTCATGTCGATGATCATTTCTTCGTAGCTAGGGACTGTAAAGGAAAAATCATTTCTAGTATTTATTAATGTTTTATTAACATTAACAAGCGGATGAGGAGTAATCTTTATTGTATGGTCCATAAAGTGCTTATTCAATAACTGAAGAAGATCGTATTTAGATATAGGTAATGTATTTACAAGATGATAGAGTCCAGATATTCCTTCTTGGGCCGCTTGCTCGATGGCTTTTGCTAAGGTGAGCGTTGTAACCCCGGTCCAAATAGCACCAGTATAGCCGTTAATAGGGCCTTTTTGATGCATAAACCAATTGAAAAGCCCAATTCCATCCTTCTTCAAATCAGGACCAATAATTGAATTACGGAAAGTTAAATGCTTCTTATGATTAATTTCGCCTAAACCCTTTGTGCGGTCATAAAATGTAGTTCCGTCCTGTACACTTTTTTCATAATAGGGTGCGTTTTCTCCTGAAAATACACAATCTGTACTCATATGAATAAGCTTCGTCTGGCGGTTTTCAAAGAGAGATACGATCGCATGTGGTAAATAGCTATTTAAGAAAATACTCTTTTCAGAATTTTCCTCACAGGCTTTATTTAATATACCGATACAATTAACGACGATATCATAATGATGGTCTTGAAGAAGTGAACATAAAAAGTTTAGGTCCGTAATATCACCAGTAATATTCTGTCCAAATGGGAAAGCAGTTCTCGTATACGTGGTCACATCATGTCCTTGCTCTCGCAAATAGATGGAAATGGTATGACCAGCCATGCCAGAAGCACCTAGCACTAAAAATTTCATGGTGTTCCTCCAGTCCAATGGAGCAGCTCTTCCTGAATTAGAGATAAGGTTAGTAACTTTTCTTTAATGGCCACCACGTTTAACATTTGTGTATTATTGGAATTATATTCATCCGATAACGTAATCTTAGGAGAGCCTTCATCCAGGTATTTTCCATAATTCAAATCCCGATTATCTGCTGGAATTCGATAAAAATGACCTAAATCTATGGCCTTTGCTGCTTCTTCCTTAGTACATAATACCTCATATCGTTTCTCCCCATGCCTTGTGCCGATAATGTGAATGGCATTGTTCACTTGGAAAATTTCAAGGAGAGCTTGTGCTAAATTCTCGATCGTAGCAGCGGGTGATTTTTGCACCATAATATCGCCATTTTGGGCATGTAAGAAGGCATATAATACTAATTCGACTGCTTCCTCAAGGCTCATCATAAAACGAGTCATGTGAGGATCGGTAATGGTTAAAGGTTTGCCGGCTTTTATTTGTTCGATGAAAAGTGGAATGACCGAACCTCTTGAAGCCATCACATTACCGTATCGAGTGCCGCAAATCAATGTTTGCTTAGGGTCGACCATCCGCGATTTAGCAATAAATGTTTTCTCCATCATCGCCTTGGATATCCCCATTGCATTGACAGGGTATGCTGCCTTATCTGTTGATAGACAAATAATTTTTTTAACGCCAGCTTGAATAGCCACAGTTAAAACATTGTCTGTTCCTATAATATTTGTTTTCACTGCCTCTAAAGGGAAGAATTCACAAGAGGGCACTTGCTTAAGCGCAGCAGCATGAAACACATAATCTACGTTATACATAGCAGGGTGGAGGCTTTGTAAATCACGTACATCCCCGATATAGAATTTAATTTTAGAATTCTGATAAAGCTTTCGCATATCATCTTGCTTTTTCTCATCCCTTGAAAAAATGCGTATTTCCTTAATATCCGTATTTAAAAATCGATTTAATACCGCATTACCAAAAGACCCTGTTCCTCCAGTAATCAGTAAAGTTTTATCTTTAAACATTGTATGGTTTGTGACACCTCCCACATGCTTACGTCCGTTCATGATATTATTTCAATCCTCTTTCATGCAAATCACATTCTGAGTTTTCTCGTGGATAGTTGTACCAATAAGCGTATTCATGGGTATACTTGCTGGTTGGATTTTTGTCCATAAGCGCACAATTAAAATCCCAATCTCCTGCAATATCCTTACGTATCGTAAACTTCGCATCCCCGATGAAGCTTCTTCGAATAATTTTAAATTGTCCTGGCAATGAGTAACGATTTGATTCATCTTTAATAAACGCATAGCCATTCTTAATAATCATGTTGTAGTAGTAAATATCAAATTCACCATCCACCTGTGCTAATACATTGCGGATGGCAGGCAAATAATGGTCATCACTATCGATGATGGCAATATAATCACCTGTTGCTTCAGCAATGCATCGGTTATAGGCAACACTTGCACCTAGATTCGTTGGATGAACGATGATTTTTAAAGCTGGGCAGACTTTTTGATAGTCCTGTAAAATGGCTAACGTATTGTCTGTGGAGCCGTCATCTACAACGATAATTTCATAGGCATATTCTTTAGGAATACTGTCAAGCATTGTTAAGATCCATTCTTCACTATTAAACGCAGGTGATAAAAAGCTTATTTTCATTTTATCCCTCCATCCTGATTAGGTAGTTTAGTTTGTCAGGTTCACTGAACAGATTCTTTATTACAATATGCGGGGATAGAGGTCTATTGTAGGCAATTGCTTGTTAACATAAGTTTTTTAAGAGAGTAATTTTATGGATTGCATTTATTTTTGCTAGAGAACTATGGAGAAGGGGGTGACATTTTACTAAGTTATACACGTTTGACAGGTGTGGGCATAAACTAGGAAAGAGCGCTTTTTAAGAAAGAGGGATTCAATGACAAAAAGAATCGCATTTATTTGTAGCGTGGAATCAGCTAAACTTTCCGATGCACACATCTTCAAAGATCTATGTTTAGTGCCTATTTTACTAGGGGAGTATTTAGGCTATGAAGTTAGTATAGTGACGGCAGAGATGAATGAAGCTCTGCTGCAACAATCTTTTCCGACTGTTAAATTCGAGCGAATTCCAATAGGGATTGATTATGTTGCCAATATGAATGCTTATTTAGTCAAGCATGCCAAGGACATTGATCTAGTTTTTGCTATAGGACCTTACCCATCCTATCTTTCCATTCTTCAAACGTATAAGCAGTTTAATCCTAATGGCAAAGTTTATATGAAGTTAGATGTTAATCGATTTTGGTTAAGTCGATTAAAAACCTATCCATACTTTCTAGAATTGCTACAGCTTTGTGATCTTCTGACCTCCGAATGTGTATCGATTCAAACTGACATTCGAGAGTTTTCACAATTAGATGTTCAACATATCCCAAATGGCTTTTATGAGTATTTTCACACAGAGCCCGTGCAATTTCATGAGAAAGAAAATAGAATTCTATCAGTGGGCCGATTAGATGCACCAGAGAAGCAGACCACTTTTACAATAAAAGCCTTTCTAGCAGCACAGCTGACAGACTGGGAGCTTCGTTTGGTAGGACCTATGTCTGAATCGTTTCAGCAGGAAATAAAACAATTACTGGACAGTCATCCTTATCCTGCGCAAGTCACAATGGTAGGGCCAATCTCAGACAAGATGCAGCTAGAGGAGGAGTATCGCAAGGCAAAAATCTTTTGCTTAACATCCACAGTTGAATGCTTTGCACATGTTTTTGCAGAGGCGGCTAAAAACGGTTGTTATATTGTGACAACTGATGTGGATGGGGCTGCAGATATTACCCAGCAACAACGTTTTGGCTGTATTCATCCAACACATGATTGGGAAAGTATAGCTCGGACGTTACAGCAAGTCACTCAGCAGGAAGAAATGTTGGCAAATACTTGTCTACAGCTACAAGCCGATGCGCGGAGGGATTTGAACTGGCAGCATATCGTGAAAGATGTCGCAGCATATTTAAATGAAATTAAGTAGAACTTCTCTCGATGAAGAGGAGTATTCTTTTCTTTGTGCCATTTTTTCCTATATAATAAAACTAGATTTATAATGTTAGAAACAATCAGGGGAAGACACAAGGGGAGACAAGAATGGAAATACTACAAGCATCGATGAACGAACTAGAAGAGTTAACGAAGCTATTTGATGAATATCGTCAGTTTTATGGTATAGAATCGGACGAAAGTAGCGCAAAAGCATTTTTACAATTACGATTGGCCCTCAAAGAGTCAGTCATTTTTATGGCGTTAGTAGACGGCAAGATGGTTGGATTTACACAATTATATCCAACGTTTTCTTCTATAGCTTTACAGCGAGCCTATATTTTGAATGATATTTATGTCACGGAAGATGCTAGAGGCCTAGGGGTGGGCAAGGCATTGATGGAAAAGGTTTTTCACTATTGTGAGCAACAGAATGCGCGCTATGTGACACTGCAAACAGCAGCTGATAATGTGAATGCGCGTAAGCTGTATGAAAGGCTTCATATGAAGCAAGATGAATACTGTAATTATGTCAAATATTTTATGTAATCAGCATTTTATTTTAGGATGAATATGCTTTTTGTACAAAACTCCCCTAGATATTTCGTTATCTAGGGGAGTTTATTGATATTATTTAATTTCTAACGTATATGGCTGTGTACTTGCTTGGCCATAATATTCACTAACTTCAATATAGTATTTGCCTGCGTCCAGCTCCACAGTACCTACCTCAGCATCTCCAGCTCCGTAAAGATCCAAAGTTTTAACTGTTTTTCCGTTGGCATCTATCACTCGAATCACACCATCCAGTGCTTTTTCTGTTTGAAGTGAGAAGAAGATATTACGTTTTTGGACGTTGTTAAATTCAAAGTAATCCTTATCTCCAAATGGAATACCCGCATTTAAATATTGTGTGGCAACCCATTTGTCGTCTTCTTTCGTTAGGGCAGACGTTTTACTTGGTACACCATTCACTAATTTGGAATCTGCATCTTCGTCTGCTCGTTTATGGTCGAACAAAGTTAATGTATAGGGCTGAATGGACATTTGGCCAAGACCCGTGCTATTGACTTGAATAAAGTAACCTCGATCCTTTTTAGCCTTAAAGGATGTATTTACGTCTGTCGTTCCTACCATGCCAAGGAGTATCTCAAGAATATTATCGCTCAGTCCAAATGGAATGGCTGTTTCCATTTCCTTCGGATCAATTTTCATATTGCCGTTTGTATCCTCAATAATCGAACCTGCAAATTTTAAGTCCTTTTGTAGCTCTTTTGGCAGTTGATTTAATTGTTCATTGGTAAATGGAACAGAGGAAAGCAATAAACTCATAATTTCATCATTGCCCTCTTGCTTATAATAATAGTAATCCTCATCGTCTTGATAAATTAGATGATCCTTATAAGTTGTGCCAGGTTGAATTTTTAACGCCTTTGCTTCTTCATAATTCTCTGGATTATAATCTTTCGGAATATCACCTATTTTACTTGTTTTCAACGTATAAGGCTCAGTTGAACGTTCACCAGCATTTACAACAGCTACTACATAGGTTTTATCCTTCTTCAATGCCATTACTTTTGCATCGTTTTCATTACCGGCAGAGCCAAGAAGTAACGAAAGTAAGCCTAGGTCATTGGTTAAGGACGACACAGGAATTAGTTCCTTGGCTTTTTCATCATATTCAAACACAGTACCGGCAGGCATTTGGCTTGCATCTTTGTTAAAGCTAAAGCTATAAAGAGCGTCTTCTTTTGTTTTAAATAAGAAGTAGTCCTCATCATATTCTGTTTGGAAATAAGCTTTTTGATCCTCACCAATGTTGAAGCGAATAGCTTGCTTAATAATCGGATCAACATTTTCTAAATTGTCCGTCGTAAAGGAATTCATGAGCATATTCATCATGCCTTCAATTTCATTCCGTTTTTTTGTTGTACTTGGTGTTATTGGTAACTGGTCGACCGAGACATTTTCGTCATACATGGCATCCTCTAATGGTAGTCCATCCTCATCTGGTGGGAGCGTAACAACCTCACCTTTTAATGTGTATGGGATCATTGACTCACTGACTGTTTCCTCTTTTTCAATGCCACCACTGAAAAACATCTCCATTGAAAACTCGCTATTACTCTCATTAGATACACTTAAAATGTACTCTTGATCGGGTACAGCATCGATGATCATGCTCACTGCTTCACCTTTAGCTGCACCGTAGGAGCTTTGAATTGGGAAGGCTTCTTCTTCTTCGCTTTCCTCTTTTTTAGCTTGCTTTACCTCTTCTGGTGGAATCAGATTGAAATCCTCTTTTAAGTATAAATCCATAGAGGCAGTAACACCTGGTATACCAGATAGATCAAACTTCAATGTTGTCGGTTTTTTTACAGAAAACGTAAAATAATCTTGATCCTTTTGTTGATCTTTAGACAGTAGGGTATAGTTTTTTCCTGCCGTATTGTATGGGAACTTTTTAATAGACTCCATTGAAGACTTATTTAATGCATCGATTGGTAAATCTGAGTTTTTCGTAGTTTGTGCTGTAAAGATATAAGTAGATTTGCCTTTTAAGCTATAACTACCATTATGATCTTTCACACCAATTAACAATGTTCCTTTTTGGTCTGCTTTAAAGAGGTGACCTTCTTTTTTTCCTACACGAACATCATTAACTTTAATTGGCTCTACTTCACCCTGCTTGTTAGTAGGGTAGAAGTATAAATCAAAGGCATAGTCGTATTGTTCAGCACCTTTTAAAGTTAGCTGTGCATATTCATTTGCCTCTAAATCAACCTTATACCATTTTTTTTCATCTTGCTGCTCGAAAACACCTTGTTCGATATTTAATGTATTTTTGGCAAGAACTTTGGCATTTTTGATACGCTCTTCTTTGGATTCAGAATAATGTTTAGGTAATTTATTTAAATCGAACTGTAAGGCTTTCACAGGATCGACAAGCCCATGACCATAAGTAAGGTCATAACCTTTTTTACCTAAATCTTGTGCTGTCATTTCAAGAATTGCTTCAATCTCATGTGGCTTTAAATTCGGATGCTTTGATTTAAGTAGGGAGACGATGCCTGCCACTACAGGAGATGCCATGGAAGTACCACTAAACTTGACAAAAGATGATCCTTTTTTCTCATCGTGTACGGTACTGTAGATGTCTTCGCCAGGAGCCACGACATCAACAGAAGGACCGTAATTGGAATAGCTGGATAGTTTATTTCGATCATTCGTGGAACCAACACTTATAACGCCTTCATAGGAAGCAGGGAAGGAATAGTCATCCGTCGACTCATTTCCAGCGGCTGCAACAATCGTAATTCCACTATCAATAGCTTTTTGAACAGCATCCTGCATAAGTGGGGATTCACCATAGCCTCCAAGACTCATATTAATGACGTCCACACCTTGCTCAATGGCGTACAGAATACCTTGTGCAATGATAAAATCATTTGCTCCTTCTTTTCCGTTAAAGACATCAATAGGTAGTAGCTTCGCTTGTGGATTAATTCCATGTCCACCAATACCATTGTCTTTGGCTGCGGCAATAATCCCAGCAACATGTGTCCCATGGTCACCTGGATAAGATGTATTTGCCGGAGCAGCTGCATTATAAGGTGTGAGTACTTGAGATTTTAGGTCGGGATGTTTAAAATCAACACCCGAATCGATGACAGCTACTGTTACGTCATTTTCCCCAGCTAATGCTAATGCCTGATCCATTTGCAAAAGGCTTAGATGATACATATCTTTTATCTTTGGGTCAGCCTCTTTGTTGAAAGAATGATAGACATAACTAGGGGATACACTTGTAATCCCTTGCTGCTTTAAATAGTAAGAGACGGCTTTTTCAATGGATACACCTTTGTTAAGTTGAATCACATCATAGCCTAATGAAGGAATAGAGCGGATGACCTTGGAGCCAATTTTTTTATGTACGCTTTTATCAAGGCCGGAATGCTTGATAATAATCGTATCTTTACTCATCCATTTGTCTTCAGTTTTAAGATTCTTACCTGCATGTTGTGAATTGCTTGCTAATACGTTCTTCGCTGTTTGATGTGGTGCCTCCTCTGCAAAAGCTGAAGCCACAGGAACCATTAGCGCAGCGGATGCTGCGACAGCGACTGATTTTTTAAACCAACTTTTCAATTGTATCTCTCCTTGATGTTCTATAATAGGTCTCGACTATACTAATACGGATAAGCGATAGAAAAGTTTCGTAAATGAGGAAAATTTTTCTTCGCAATTTGAAAAATCGAACAGTAAAGGGATGAGCTGTCCGTTATTTTATTATTAATAATGCTTATTAAACCTGAACGGGTAGCTGTTCGATCAATTGTAATAAGTCATGCTTAGAGCGAGGAACTGAAATATTTTCTTGCCATAATTTCTTTTTTTGTAGAGCCATGGTCATTTCAAAGACCCATGGTCGCTCAAGATGTGCCCGTTTTAGCAATTCTTCTTCATAGAACAGGGCGATAGGATCACCATGATAAATAATGTTTCCTGCCTCCATGACGATGATGTGATCCGCCCATTCATAGGCAAGGGAAATGTCGTGAGTAGCTGCGATAATCGTTCGTTCACAGTCTTCTAATTTGGCTAAGTACTGAAAAACCTGAGAAGCATAATAGCTATCAAGACCAGCCGTTGGTTCATCTAATAAAAGGACAGCCGGTTCCATCGCTAATACACCTGCCATTGCCACACGTTTTTTCTGTCCTACACTTAAGAAGTGAATCGGTTTATCAAGTAGCTCTGTTACTTCAGTTTGTGCCACAGCCCAGGCTATTTTTTCTTCAATTTTTTCCGTAGACCATCCTAAATTCAATGGACCATAGGCTATATCTTGCTTAACGGTTCCTGAAAAAAGCTGATTATCAGCATCTTGAAAGACAATTCCCACCTGTTGGCGAAGTGCTTTTAATGCTTTTCTACTATATTGAAGTTCGTTCCCATTAAATGAAATGGTTCCGGCTGTCGGTTTCAAAATGCCATTAAGATGTTGAAATAAAGTGGATTTTCCTGCTCCATTATGACCGAGTATAGCGATTTTTTTCCCTTTTGGAATGTCTAGTGAAATATCTGTCAAAGCCTTTGTTCCATCTGCATAGGCATAAGACAAATTAGTCAGTTGAAAATAATATGCTGTCATGAGAAGTATCCTCCATATACGATAAGGAATAAAAAAATAGCCATCATGCCGAGCCAGTTTTTTTTATTATAGACGGCCGTTTCGTGCCAATAAACCGTTTCACCGCCACGTGCCTGCATGGCATTGTTAAGCTCTCGACTACGCTGAAACATTTCAATAAACAACGCTGCAATCAGCATAGACATCGAACGTAACCATTGCATGGGTGAATGATGGCCAAGGCGGGCTTGCTGGGCTAAATGAATTTTTTGCATGCTTTCGAAAAAAATAAAAATAAAACGATAGGTGAGTTCTACTAACTCAACTAATAAAGGAGGGAGCCTCCATTGGCGAAGCACATAACAAATCTCTTGTACAGATGTTGTTAAAATTAAAAAATATAAGCAGCTTATACTGCCGAGTACGATAAAGAATAGCTGCTGTGCGGTAGCGATACTGGCTCTCCCAATAAAAATTGTCCAGCTCGTATACGTAAATGATCCCATATGGGCTGGTAATACATGCGTTGCTGGCGCTATCGAAATTAGGATGGAGATGAGACTTGTGAATAAGAAAAATCCTGGTAGTAATAATAGCTTCGCATAGTATTTTAGTGGGATTTTCGCACCCCAAATGATAAAAGCACTCATTACAAAAAATGTAATGAGTGAAAGTCGTTCCTCTCTCATAATAAGCGTGAATAAAAGTAGTCCTAATGAAAATATCATTTTTTCTAGAGGATGAACGTACGCTAGCTTATTGAGATACGCATACTTATCAATGAGTAACATCATTCTTAACCTTCTTTATGCTTGCCACGCATATAGCCGATAAAGTAGCCGATAAAACCAGCACCAATAGCTGCTTGTAGCACGAATAATAAGCTTTCAATTTCACCACTAGGCGGTTCCCATAAACTATCAAACCATGGCTCATACTCTGCATTAATCTCTCCAATGGCAGCTTCGGCTTCACCATCAGCTCCGCCAAATTCTGCTCCCTTTTGGACGAAGAGCGGGATAATGGCCAATAGCACTACAATCGCTAATAGTAATAAATTTCGTTTCATATTAGTGCGCCTCCTTTGTAGAGAAAACACGTAAAGACTTTAATTCGCTAATATTATATTTTTTCAAGAAGTTCATGACAATAACTGTTAATATCCCTTCACTCACAGCTAACGGGATTTGTGTTAAGGCAAAAATACTTGCGAACTTTGTAAATGAAGCCATAAAGCCACCGACTTCAGATGGGAAAGCAAGTGCTAATTGAATAGAAGTCACCACATATGTACCTAAATCCCCAAGCATAGCCGCAAAGAAAATAGCTAATGAAAACGATAACCCCATTTTTTGCGCCCCTTTAAATACAAAGTAGACGATAAACGGACCTACGATAGCCATCGAAAATGCATTAGCCCCTAATGTTGTGATTCCACCATGTGCTAAAAGTAAAGATTGAAATAATAAAACAATTGTCCCGATGACACTCATCGCTAACGGTCCAAATAAGACTGTTCCGAGACCTACCCCTGTTGGATGTGAACAGCTCCCTGTAACTGAAGGGATTTTTAAGGCTGATAGAACAAAGGCAAACGCACCAGACAGTCCCAGAATCATTTTTGTTTCTGGGTTTTCTTCGATTGTTTTACGAATAGAGCGCAATCCTAAAATAATAAATGGGACGGAGATTACCCACCAAAAAATAGCCCATTCGATTGGTAAAAAACCTTCCATGATATGCATGGCGAAGGCACGTTTTGGCACCATTAAAAAAGCCAATACAAAATAACTAAGTTTCCACCAAGACAGCTTCAATTTTCTTCCTCCAAACTATAAATAGATTTTTAGAATGTAGCGTGCGTAATAAAAAAAGCACTTTTCCGTTGTTGGAAAAGTGCATAGCTAAAAAAGCAAATAACATTCTCATCTGCTAAGCCGCACACCTATCCTCGTAGGATGAAACGATCACATATTTTCGGCAGGTCTCCTGGCTCTAGTTCAACACTTTATAGGTCTTCCCATCCATTGGACAGTGACATTTTCTATAAAGCTCCCTATTACAGTGGCGGGACCGCGCCGGACTTGAACCGGCTTCCCTTTTAAGTAAAATGACGAGCATTTTACACCAAAAATAGTAAGTTGTGAGATTTCACGACAAAGTGTACCACGAATTTCCATAAATATGCTATACTTTTTTATAAAAATTTTGAAATAGACTATCAATGTCGAAAATTCTGATTACTAAGGATTTTGAGAATAAAAGGGAACAACACCAATTTTAAATAACCAAAAACTCTCTGATAAAATTGATAAATTTGTCATGAATTTTTAAAGAAATATTGAAATTTTAAAATAATAAGATATGATTAAGACAGTTTTCTATTAAATATACAATTAAAAATTTCATATAAAACGTCGATAAGTGCTCGAAAAACTCGAGATAATAGGGAAATTGGTGAAAGTCCAATACAGCCCCCGCTACTGTAATAGCTGATGAAATCGCAATGCCACCTGTGCAAACTAGGGAAGGTGCGACAGTAAAATGAAGCTTAAGTCAGGAAACCTGCTTATCAGATTGTGCATGCAAACTTTTCGGAGGGAGAAGTTGAAGCAAAAGCGAGGATCTGTCTTTCAGTCTATTCGTTTTTATTTGGCTTCTACAAACCTTTACTCTTCGGGAGAGTAAAGGTTTTTCTTTTTCCAAAAGCAAAAGAGGGGAGACATAAAATGACAACGTGGAATTTAGAGGGGATGAAAACACATCTCTTTATTTGCAATGGCAGTAGCTGTATGAACAAGGATGGAGAAGAAATTACCCAAGCTATACGGGACGAAATACAGCGAAACGCACTAGATAAAGAAATACATACGACAAGAACACGCTGTAATGGACGATGTAAGGATGCTTGTGTGGTTATTGCTTACCCCCAGGGGAATTGGTACCGTGTACCATCAACGGAGCATGCTAGAACACTTGTACAGGATTTGCATCATGAATCCTTACATAACGATCATGTTTATACACTTCGGGAAGGGACATTGCAGCGAACAGCGCAAACGACAGCCATTAAAGGGATTGAAAAGGTGAAAGAGGGGTAAAAACATGGCGCAAAAAGGGAAAATTTTCGTAGTAGGCTTTGGACCTGGAGACTTTAAGCATATTACGACACGTGCAGTAGAGGCTTTACAACAAAGTGATATGATCATAGGCTATAAAACCTATGTTGAGCTGATTCAAGATTTAGTGAGTGCAAAATCTATTGTCAGTACAGGCATGACAGAAGAAGTGTCCCGTGCTCAGGAGGCAGTTCGTCAAGCAGAGGCAGGAAGTATAGTTTCGGTCATTTCGAGTGGAGATGCGGGCGTTTATGGTATGGCGGGATTAGTGTATGAAGTTTTAATTGAGCTAGGCTGGACAGAGGCAACTGGTATTGAAGTCGAGATTGTCCCGGGTATTTCAGCTATCAATTCATGTGCTAGTTTACTTGGTGCACCGATTATGCATGATGCTTGTACCATTAGTTTAAGTGACCACCTCACTCCGTGGAATTTAATTGCGAAGCGTGTGGAAGCTGCAGCAATGGCCGATTTTGTCATTGCTCTATACAATCCTAAAAGCGGTCGCCGTACAAGACAAATTGTCGAAGCACAGCGAATTCTTTTAGAATATCGTTCACCTGACACTCCAGTAGGGCTTGTGAAAAGTGCCTATCGAGAACGTCAAGAAGTGACGATGACCACATTGGCAGACATGTTGGAACATGATATCGGTATGCTGACAACCGTCATTATCGGAAACTCATCTACGTTTTTCTATGATAATAAAATGATTACGCCACGTGGCTACCAACGTAAATATACACTTGGCGAGGAAAAGCAGCCATTACGTCCACATCAACGTTTACGGGAAGAAAATGAGCCATGGGCGATGAATCAAGAGACAGGAACAGCACGCAATGACTTTGCGGCAGACCCCAATGCAGGGCGAATGAATAAACCCAGTGTAGCCGTTATGCCAAAGCCGAAAAAAACGGCACTTGAAATGGCTACAGCGGCACTTGCAATGGTAAAGGGAACAAATGCTATCAAGGTTACTCCAAAGCTTGTACAACAAAAAATAGAATCCATTTTTGAATTAGCAGTGAGCCCTGGAGTGGCCAATAAATTTTTTACACCACAGCAAATGATGACGTTAGCAGAGGTCGTAGGCGAAGATGGATCGATGGAATACACACCAGATCATCAAATCCATTTAAAAATACCTACAACTACGCCTGAACGCATCACTGAAAAATTACAGCAAGTAGGCTTTTTATTAGCACCAATTGGTGATGTATTGTCGTTGAAGGCTTGCGATTTTTGCTACGGTGAAAAAGCAGATTCCATACCATATGCGGAGGAAATTCAAGAAAAGCTTGGTGGTCTGTCTTTACCGAAAACATTAAATATTGGCTTTAATGGCTGTGGGATGGCTTGTTATCGAGCAGTATTTGACGATATTGGGATTGTCTATCGTAAAAGTAAATTTGATGTCTTTATTGGAGCGAAACCAGTCGGACGTACGGCTCATGCAGCACAGCCTGTTGTAGAAGGCTTGGAGCCTGAACAATTGATTCCTTTAATTACAGATATTATTGAAGAATATAAAGCCAATGCGCATCCAAACGAACGCTTATTTAAATACTTCAAGCGTGTGAAAAAGATATTGCATTTTACGTATCAAGATATGTCTTCCAAAATAAAAATAGAGCCAGCTCCGTGCGGCGACTAGTGAGGAGAAAAGAGATGAAAGCTATATTATTTGTTGGCCATGGTAGCCGTTTAGCAGCAGGAAATGATGAGGTACGTACATTTATCGAGCAAATGACATCTCGCATTGATGAACAATATCTAGTAGAAACATGTTTCCTAGAATTTGCTTCTCCTAACATTGAAGAAGGTATTACAAATTGTGTGAAAAAGGGTGCTACAGAGGTACATGTAATCCCGATTATATTACTTCATGCAGGTCATTCCAAGCTACATATCCCGGCAGAAATCGAGCATGCCCGTGAGCATTATCCGAATATCACATTCACATATGGTCAAACAATTGGCATTCATGAAGAAATATTTGCGATATTACAAGATCGTTTAGTTGAAATTGGATTTAATACAGAACAAGAACAGGAAGATACAGCCGTTTTATTAATTGCTCGAGGTGGCAGTGATCCTTATGCAAATGGGGACTTTTATAAAATCACACGATTGCTATGGGAAAAACTACCTGTTAAATACGTAGAAAGTGCCTTTATGGGTGTAACGGACCCACGTGTTGAAGAAGGCATTGAACGCTGCGTCAAACTAGGTGCTAAGAAAATAATCATGCTTCCTTACTTTTTATTCACTGGTATTTTAATGGAGCGTATGCATGTTATGTGTGAGAAATTCAATGAGCAATTTCCTGCATGTGAAATTCAAATTGCCAACTACTTTGGCTACCACGAACGTTTACAAAATGTTTTATTAGAGCGTATTGAGCAAGCGATGAATGGTACATCTACAGGTATGCAAGATCTTGAAGATTATCGTGCTTACGCTGCTATTCATGGACATGCACATCATCATCACCATCATGATCACGATCATGGACATGACCACCACCATCATCATCACGATCATGGACATGACCACCACCACGACCATGACCATGACCATGACCATCATCATCATGAAAAGGAGCCCGTTAAATGATTTTCATGTTAGCAGGGACGAGTGATGCAAGAAATCTGGGCCTTGAATTGCAAAGTACAGGTCATGCTGTAACTGCCACTGTTGTGACGGAATCGGCAGCCTCTAGTCTTGCTGACGTTGGCTTGCCTTCCTTAATAGGGAGACTAACAGCGGAAGAAATGGCGACTATTATAATGGAACAAGGCTTTCAATTGGTCGTAGATGCCTCTCATCCATTTGCTGAAGAGGCATCGAAAAATGCTATGGCAGCAGCTGAAAAAGCGCAAGTACCATATATCCGCTATGAACGTGCCCATGAGCATTATGCTCACCCACTTATTACAGTTGTAAAGGATTATGAAGAGGCGGCTCAGTTAGCAGCTGAAAAGCGTGGTGTCATTATGCTGACAACAGGCAGTAAAACGCTTGCTACATTTACGAAAGTTTTACAAGGCTTAGAAAACACAAGAGTCATTGCTCGTATGCTCCCACGACTTGACAATATGGAAAAATGTGAGGCGCTCGGTGTCGCACAGCGAGATATTGTAGCCATTCAAGGCCCATTTTCAAAGGAATTAAATGAAGCATTATTCCGTCAATATGGAGTGACCTTAATGATCACTAAAGAAAGCGGCAAAGTGGGCTCGGTAGACGAGAAGCTAGAGGCAGCCCTTGCCTGTTCTATAGAAACAATTCTTATTGCAAGACCCAATATTAAATATGGCCAACAATATTCCACTTTTGAAGAAGTGTTACAGGCTGTAAAACATACACTTTAGGAGGCAATAACAATGGATTTTAAAACTGATTTCAAACCATTAACAGTAGACCCAGATAAAATTTACGATTACAGTTTCTCAATTATCGCAGAAGAAATGGGGGAGCATAACTTTTCAGAGGATGAATGGAAGGTTGTGCGCCGTATTATCCATGCATCTGCTGACTTTGAGCTAGGTCGTAGCGTTATTATTACACCAGGAGCACTTGAAGCAGGTGTTAAGTCTATTCTGGCAGGGCGTCATGTAATTGCGGATGTGCAAATGATTGAAAGTGGTTCTGGTAAAAAACGTTTCCAAAAACATGGTGGCGATTTACATTGCTATATTGCGGATGAGGATGTATCTGTAGAAGCGAAAAAGCAAAATACAACGCGTGCCATTATATCGATGCAAAAAGCCTCAAAATTACATGAAGGCGGTATTTATGCTATTGGTAATGCCCCAACTGCATTACTAGAATTGATTCGTTTAATTAAGGAAGGCTTAGCAAAACCAGATTTAATTATTGGTATGCCTGTAGGTTTCGTGTCTGCGGCTGAATCGAAAGAGGAGCTGCTAAAACTTGAAGGTATTCCGTACATTACAAATGTTGGTCGTAAAGGCGGTAGTACAGTGACGGTTGCCGCATTAAATGCCATTTCACTTTTAGCGGATGAACAGGCGAAAAAATAATGGAGCGGAAGCCAAAAAAGGATCCTAAGGACATGCGTCACGGTTATACAACAGGAGCCTGTGCAACTGCAGTAACAAAGGCAGCTTTACTTGCCCTTATTACAAATGAAGAGCAAGAAACAAGCACGATTCATTTGCCAATAGGTAGGGATGCGACCTTTACTATTGAAAAATGCCTATTTGAAAACAATGCCGTCAGCTGTGAAACGATTAAAGATGCTGGTGATGACCCAGATGCCACACATCAGGCACTCATCGTCGGTACTGTGAGCTGGGCAGAGATACCTGGTATTCATTTAGATGGAGGGATTGGAGTCGGGCGTGTCACAAAGCCCGGCTTACCAGTGCCTGTTGGAGAGGCGGCCATTAATCCTGTCCCACGGAAAATGATTCACAGCACTGTTCAAGGTGTATTGGATGAATTTCAAATTACGCGAGGGGTTAACGTAGTGATTTCCGTACCTAGGGGCGAGGAGATTGCAAAAAAAACGTTAAATGGTCGTCTTGGTATACTTGGAGGCATCTCTATTTTAGGCACAAGGGGAACCGTCGTGCCTTTTTCAAGTTCAGCGTATATGGCTAGTATTGTACAGGCCATTAGCGTCGCTAAAGAGGCCGGCTGTGAGCATTTAGTAGTGACAACAGGTGGTCGCAGTGAAAAATTTGCGATGAAACAATACCCCCATTTACCTGAAGAAGCTTTTGTGGAAATGGGCGATTTTGTTGGCTTTACTTTAAAGCATTGTAAGCGACTCGGTATTAAACAAGTGTCCCTTGTTGGGATGATGGGGAAATTTTCAAAGGTGGCACAAGGGGTAATGATGGTGCATTCCAAAAGTGCTCCGATTGATTTTAACTTTTTAGCACAACTTGCCGAAGATGTAGGGGCAGATGCAGACATAATAGCCGAAATACGAGAGGCCAACACAGCGTCGCAAGTAGGTGAAATTATGATGGAAAAAGGATATGAATCATTTTTCCATCGTTTGTGTGAGGCCTGCTGCTATTCCTCCATTCATCATATAAAGGGCGGTTTAACGCTTTCCACATCGATTTATTCGATGCAGGGACAATTATTAGGAAGGGCTGATGACATTGCATCGATCGATGAAATTAATTGGAATCGGGGATAACGGATTAGCAAGCTTATTACCACAATACCACCAGTGGATTGAAGACTGTGAGGTACTTGTCGGTGGTGAGCGCGTGCTTGATTTTTTTCCACATTTTACAGGGGAAAAAATCAAGATCAAAGGAGGTCTTTCAGCACTTGTTGAGAGATTGTCAGAGGAAACAAGAGATACGATTATTCTCGCATCAGGAGATCCATTATTTTACGGCGTTGGCGGCTATTTAGCGAAAAAGCTAGATTTGGAGGTTTATCCATACATGAGCTCCATACAACTAGCCTTCGCGAAAATGGGAGAAAGCTGGCAGGATGCTTATGTCACAAGTATTCATGGACGACCTATGAAAGGCTTGGCACAGCGCATCGATGGGAACAAGAAAATAGCTCTATTAACAGATGCTGAAAATAGCCCAAATGCGCTCGCACGTTATTTAAAGCATTTTGGAATGACCGAATATCGAGCATTTGTAGCCGAAAATCTACAGGGTGAAGGTGAAAAATATGGTTGGTATTCGTTAGATGAAATGGAGACCACACATTTTTCCCCTCTCAACGTAGTTATTTTACAACAAACCTTTGAACCAAAACGCTACAAGCTCGGTATTGATGATGAAGAATTTTCTCAACGAAAGCCAGATAAAGGACTCATTACCAAAAAGGAAATTCGTGTTTTAAGCTTACAGGCGATGCAACTTCAAAAGGATAGTGTTATTTGGGATATTGGCACATGTACAGGATCTATGGCCATTGAAGCAGGTAAGCTTGCACCTGAGGGGCAAGTATACGCCGTTGAAAAAAATGCACCTGATTTAGAAAACTGTCTACACAATCAGCAAAAATTCCGTGTGGATCTAACAGCCATTCATAGTAAAGCTCCAGAGGGACTCGAACATTTCCCAGACCCTGATGCCATTTTTATCGGTGGGACTGGTGGTGAAATGGTCGAATTACTACAATTGTGCTGTAACCGCTTAAAACCAAATGGTCGCATTGTTTTAAATGCAGCGACAATTGAAAATTTATATAAAGCAGTGGAAGCGTTTAAGGCTTGTGATTTTGCGGTTGATATTTTACAGGCACAGCTTGCGCGTAGCAAACCGATTTTAGATATGACACGCTTTGTGCCATTAAATCCAATATATATTATTTCGGCTTATCGAAAGGAAGAAAATCATGACTAATTTAGGTGTTTTATATGGCTTGGGCGTTGGTCCTGGCGATCCAGAATTAATTACAGTGAAGGCGTTTCGTGTGATTCAAGAGTCACCTGTTATTGCTTATCCCAAAAAGCTGAGAGGCAGTAAGAGCTATGCCCATCGTATTGTAGACGTTTATATTAATCCAGAGGAAAAAGATATGCTTGGTCTTGTATTTCCTATGACGAAGGATGAAGCTGTCCTTGAGCGTGAATGGACAAAGTCAGTCGAGCTTGTATATGAAAAATTACAGGAGGGCAAGGATGTGGCCTTCGTTACAGAAGGTGATCCGTTATTATATAGTACGTTTATCCATATGATGAAGTTAATGCAGGACATGCATCCAGATGTAGAAATTCGTACGGTTCCGGGGATATCTTCATTTAATGGCTCCGCTTCTCGCCTGGGCATTGCATTAGCTGATGGTGATGATCGTGTGGCGATCATTCCTGCCTATGATGATTATGCGGCAATGCGAGAAGCGATTGAAAGTCATGATGCTGTAGTCTTTATTAAAGTAGCAAAAGTAATTGATTTAATGCTACAGGTACTACGTGATTTAGATTTACTGGATCAAGCATCTGTTGTGACAAAGGTAACATCTGACGAAGAAGTCATTTGGGATGTACGCGAGTTGGATGGTGTCGATTTAGAATATTTAACATTAATGGTGGTGCGTAAATAATGAAAAAAATCTATATAGTCGGCGCTGGTCCTGGTGATCCAGATTTAATTACAGTAAAAGGCTTACATATGTTACAGACAGCAGATGTAGTGATGTATACAGATTCATTAGTGAGTGAAGATCTCATTGCGAAAGCTAGACCAGATGCGGAAATTATTCGAACAGCTGGGATGCATTTAGAGGAAATGGTCGCTGTGATGGCTGATCGGGTCCATGCGGGGAAAATAGTAGCTCGCATGCATACAGGTGATCCGGCTATGTATGGAGCGATTATGGAACAAGTAGCACTCTTAAAAAAGCAAGGCATTGGCTACGAAGTTATTCCAGGGGTTAGCTCTGTTTTTGCATCAGCAGCGGCAATTGGGGCTGAGCTAACGATTCCTGATTTAACACAAACTTTAATTTTAACTCGTGCTGAAGGGCGTACCCCTGTACCCGAATTTGAAAAATTACGTGATTTAGCAAGCCATCATTGTACAATTGCTCTATTCTTAAGTGCGACGCTCACAAAGAAAATTGTCAAGGAACTTCAAAGTGCTGGTTGGGCTGATGACACACCCGTAGCAGTTATTCAACGTGCTTCTTGGCCAGATCAAAAAATTGTTCGTACAACATTAATCGAATTAGATGAAGCGATGCGTGTGAATGGAATTCGTAAGCATGCGATGATTCTAGCAGGCTGGGCGCTAGATCCTAATATTCATGATAAGGATCAATATCGCTCGAAATTATATGATGCAACCTTTACACACGGCTTCAGAAAAGGTGTGAAGACAAGTGATTGAGTTACAAGAGGGGATATTACCAGAAGTTGATCAGCGCAATCCATATGCTGTTGTAGCGATTACAAAGCACGGTGTTCAAATAGGACGACGACTCCAACAAACGTTTGCAGCAAGTGATTTGTATTATATGAGTAAATTTGAACAGGGTGATGAGGAGGAAAAGCATATTCAACTGTTTACCGGAACAGTGCGTTTGCTTTTGCCAACTCTATTTAAACAATACAAAGGTTTGATTTTAATTATTTCTTTAGGAGCAGTTGTACGAATGATTGCCCCCATTTTAAAGGATAAAAAGACTGATCCAGGTGTTGTAGTTATTGATGATCGAGGCGAAAACGTAATAAGTGTCTTGTCAGGACATCTTGGAGGTGCCAATGAACTAACGCATGAGGTAGCGGCAGCTCTTGGTGCCAACCCTATTATTACAACAGCTTCCGATGTGCAAAAGACTATTCCTGTCGATTTATTTGGTGCACGCTTTGGCTGGGTTTGGGATAGTGCCGATAAATTAACGCCTGTCAGTGCTTCTGTCGTCAATGAGGAACATGTGGCTATTGTACAGGAAACTGGTGAACGGGATTGGTGGATGCGTGATACACCAATGCCAGAGCAAATTAAAATTTATCCATCTACACAGACGGCCATAGAGGCTAAGCCTCATGCAACATTGTTAATAACGGACCGTATAATCGAACGAGAAGAAGAAGTTTTGCTTGAAAATGGTGTCATTTATCGACCAAAATCAATTGTCTTAGGCATGGGCTGTAATCGTGGTACATCTATTGAGGAGATTGAACAAGTCATTGATGAAACCCTGGCAGAGCTTAATCTTTCGAAAAAAAGTGTGAAGGCACTTTGTACAATTGATTTGAAGAAAGATGAGCAATGCTTCCTCGATATTACAAAAAAATATGATTGGGAGTTCGTTACCTATTCACCATCAGAATTAAATGAAATTGAGTTTCCATCACCTTCGGAAACAGTCTTTAAATATACAGGGGCATACGGTGTCAGTGAACCTGCGGCAATGCGTTATGCTCAGGCCAAATCACTTATCTTAGAAAAGAAAAAATCAGGTAATGCTACGATTTCAGTTGCTAGATACCAATTTTAAGGAGGAAGTCCATGCAAACCAATCGCTTTGTATTAGCCGGGACAGGCAGTGGGGTAGGCAAAACTACTTTTACCATTGGACTGATGAAGGCTTTACAAAATAAAGGGAAAGTCGTGCAGGGCTTTAAATGCGGACCTGATTATATCGATCCAACCTATCATACGGCCGTAACAGGTAGAATATCACGCAATATTGATAGTTGGATGTTCTCGCATGAAGCAGTATGTGATATTGTAGCACGCGCTAGTGAGGATGCGGATGTATCTATTATTGAGGGGGTGATGGGCTTTTATGATGGCAAAAGTCCATTATCAGATGCTGGCTCTGCCGCAGATATCAGTGTAGTGACAGAGAGTCCTGTTATTTTAATCGTTAATTGTGCAAGTATGGCTAGAAGTGTTGCGGCAGTTGTCAAAGGATTTCAATTATTATCAGATAAACCAAATATCGTTGGTGTGATAGCCAATCAGGTGGGTAGTGTGGGTCATTATGAAATTGCTAAGGCTGCTATTGAACAAGAATGTGGTATTCCTGTAATCGGCTACTTAAAGCGCGAGGAAGGGATTGATATTCCAAGTCGTCATTTAGGACTAGTCCCTGCTATTGAAAGAGGAGAGCTGCATTCATTTTTTGACAAGCTAGGAGAACTAATGGCCAAGACCATTGACTTAGAGCAATTACTCCGTATCACTAAGGCCCCTGTACTTCAGGAATCAGGCAAATTATTTACAGAGGAGCCTACACAAAATATTTGTCTCGCTGTAGCAAAAGATGTGGCATTTAATTTTTATTATGAAGAAAATTTGGCGTTATTACGGGCGAAAGGTGCGACATTACAATTTTTCTCACCACTTGCCAATGAGCCAGTACCAAGTGAGGCTGATGGCTTATATATAGGGGGTGGCTTTCCTGAAGAGTTTGCACAGACACTTGCTGCAAATACGATTGCCAAACAATCTATACGTGCAGCCATAAACAAAGGTCTACCGACATTGGCTGAATGTGGGGGCTTCATGTATTTAACAGAAGCTATTACAGATAGCCATGGAGAGCGTTATGACATGATAGGTGTAATCCCAGGGGAGGTAGCTATGCAAACAAAGCTAGCAGCACTTGGCTATCGTGAAATTTTTGGTACAGCAGGTAATTTCTTAATCGGTTCAGAGGAACAGGCAAAGGGACATGAATTCCACTATTCCAAATATAATGGCTCCCATCACACACCGGCCTACGAAACGATTGGTCGCTTTGGCAAAAAACAAGAAGGCTATCAAGTAGGGAATTTGGTGGCTGGTTATACGCATTTTCATTTTGTATCAAACCCAAAGCTAGTTGACAATTGGTTAACAGCTTGCAAGAAGGTGAAGAATGATGACTAATTATTTTCCTATTCATATTAATCTAGAATATAAAACAGTTGTAATCGTAGGCGGTGGTCACGTAGCCACACAAAAGGTGGCATCCCTTTTACCAGCGAAGGCGAATATCGTCATCGTTAGTCCGACCTTACATGAAGATTTACAGCCACTAGTCGAGTGGGGGCAAATTACTTGGAAACGAAAAGAGTTTGAACCACGTGATTTGGATGATGCAATCCTTATTATTGCTGCCACAAATGTGACGACTGTTAACGAAGCCGTGCAAGAGGCGGCACAGCATTGGCAATTAATGAATCGAACAGATAGACAAAGTGAAAGTGATTTTATTACTCCCGCGACAGTTCGTCGTGGTCCTTTAGTGTTAACTGTCTCGACATCGGGAGCAAGTCCTGGGCTAGCACGAAAAATTAAAGCAGATTTAGAGGATCAATTTGATGATGCCTATGAAGATTACGTATGCTTTTTGCAGCAAGCTCGTTTAATGATTGTTGCCAAGTTTGATAAAGGCCCACAAAGACGTGAGGCATTACAGGCCTTGCTAGAGCCAAACATCCTAGAATGGACACGTCAAGGTGAGATGGATAGACGTGAAGCTTATTTACAACAACTATTGATGGGAGCAAAGCAATGAAGGATGGAATAGTTTATATCGTTGGCGCAGGACCTGGAGATCCAAAGCTCATTACGGTTTATGGTCTGGAATGTATTCAAAAGGCTGATATTATTGCATATGACCGTCTTGTGAATCCAGCATTGCTAGACTTCGCGAAAAAGGATGCGGAACTCGTTTATTGTGGGAAATTACCAGGAAAGCACCACCTAATTCAAGATGAAATTAATGCATTACTTGTGGAGAAGGCGCAGCAGGGCAAAATTGTTACACGTCTTAAAGGTGGCGATCCATTCGTCTTTGGTCGTGGTGCAGAAGAGGCTGAAATCTTAAAAAATCATGGCATTTCCTATGAAATTGTGCCGGGTATAACTGCAGGTATTGCGGCTCCAGCTTATGCTGGGATTCCTGTGACACATAGAGACTTTGCCACAAGCTTTGCCCTCGTGACTGGACATGGCCGAGAAGAAAAAGGACAGGATTTTTTGAATTGGCCAGCATTAGCAACGGGCATTGATACTGTCGCTTTTTATATGAGCGTTGGCAATATTGCCTATATAGCTCGAAAATTAATCGAGAATGGGCGTAAAGCCACAACGCCAGTAGCGGTTATTGAATGGGGAACAACTGCTCAACAACGAACTATAACAGGGCAACTAGATGAAATTGCGAACATTATTGAACGTGAAGGGTATCATAATCCTTCCATGATTGTAGTTGGCGATGTCGTCAATGTACGTGAAAAAATACAATGGTTTGAAGAGCAGGGACTTGCTTTTTCATAATCATCTCATAAGAGAGCAGAAGGAGGAAGCAACATGACAGTCATCGAAGCACTAAAAAAGCGTCGAGCTATTCGAAATTACACAGCACAACCAGTAGAAAAAGAGAAAATTGAGCAAATCTTAGAGGCTGCTACATTTGCCCCTAATGACAGAATGAGAGAGCCTTGGCATTTCTACATCATTCAAGGTGAAGCTATGGATCGTTATGAGGAAATGGCAAGCGCTTATTTACAAGAACGCTTTCCGACAAAGCCGAATTTAGTGGAAAGCTCATTAAAGGTTGTACAAACAACCCCCGTCGCTATTGTTGTAACAGCAGATGTGGTGGAAGGGGATACCGATGCGACAGAGGACAACGTTTTTGCTGTATGTAGCGCCATTATGTCAATGTGGTTAACAGCAGAGGAGCTAGGTCTTGGCTTTGTTTGGCGTACACGTGGTGTTGGTCTTGTACATGATTCACGCATGCATTCGTTTATCGGTGCAAGTGAAGCACAGAAAGTGGTAGGGACAATTTTTATTGGCTACCCACAAGTGCAGGAGTTCACCGACAAGAAGCGTACGCCATTTGAAGAAAAGACAACTTGGCTATAAGGAGGCTAACAGCATGGCAAGAAAAGGCTTGTTTTTAGTGTATACAGGCGAAGGAAAGGGCAAAACGACAGCATCCCTAGGTGTTACATTACGTGCGATCGGTCGTGGGTTAAATGTGCGCTATATGCAATTTATTAAATCACCTGAGCGTACGTATGGAGAGCAAATTGCCCTGCGTAAGCTTGGTGTGGAAATGGAACAAATGGGCATTGGCTTCACTTGGACCAAAACACCTGAGGAGCATCGTGTAGCCTTAGCAAAGGCTTGGAAAAAAACGAAGGCAGCTCTACAAGATGACAGCATTGATTTATTAGTGCTAGATGAGCTAAATAATGCATTGGCTATAAGTAAGTTTCCAATTGATGATGTTCTACCACTGGCAGAAGTCATAGAAGCAATTCAGCAACGTCCTTCGACCATGCATCTAGTGGTGACTGGACGCAGTGCCAACCCCGCGTTGCTAGCAATGGCGGATTTAGTTTCTACGATTGATGCTACTAAGCATTATTATGATGAAGGTATTCCAGCTGTGAAGGGGCTTGAATTTTAATATACCTTTACCTTTAGGGTGGAGGATTTACTCCTGAGCTAGGTAACGCATGATGGATAGGAGAGAAAACCTAACGAAAGAAAGGCAAATATCTGTGTCTCGTGGAACAGCGTGACACCTATAATGACGGAGGATAATTGATTATGCCAGCAAAATCAATCATGATTCAAGGAACAGCTTCCGATGTTGGAAAAAGTATGATTTGTACGGCGTTGTGTCGTATATTTTCAGATGATGGCTTTAAAGTTGTCCCCTTTAAATCGCAAAATATGGCGCTTAATTCATTTGTAACAAAAGATGGCGGAGAAATTGGTCGAGCACAAGGAGTACAGGCTGAAGCTGCCCGTGTTGTTGCGACGACTGATATGAACCCTATTTTGCTGAAGCCAAAGCAAGATATGATGTCTGAGGTCATTGTCCACGGGAAGCATTTTTTAAATATGGATGCCAAAACATATCGCAATAATTTTGTACAGGAAGCCATGCCCATTGTGGAAAAATCAGTTCGTTCGCTTCAAAATACATATGATGTCATTGTCTTAGAGGGGGCAGGAAGCCCAGCAGAGATTAACTTAAAGGATCGTGATATTGCTAATATGCGAATGGCTCATTTAGCAGATGCAGCGGTTGTCCTTGTTGCCGACATTGATCGTGGTGGGGTTTTTGCCTCGATTGTTGGTACACTGGCATTGCTAGATGAAGCGGAGCGAGCACGAGTGAAAGGGTTAATCATCAATAAATTTAGAGGCATGCGTGAATTATTGGATGATGGTTTGGCATGGGTGGAGCAAGAAACAGGCATTCCCGTACTAGGTGTTGTGCCTTATTTAGAGGTCAATATTGAAGCGGAGGACTCGCTCGCTTTATCATCATTACGCTTTAAAAAGCCAAAACCAGGGGAATTTGCTGTCGATGTGGCGATGATTCGTTTACCCCGTATTTCAAACTTCACAGATGTTGATCCATTTTTTGATGAGCCTGAAGTGGGAGTTCGATTAATTGGAAAAGTTCATGAACTCGGTACGCCAGATTTGCTGATACTCCCAGGAACGAAAAGTACCATCGATGATTTAGCCTGGTTAAAGGCTCAAGGCTTCGATCAAGCCATTGCCCGATTAAGGGAGCATGGCACCAAAATTATTGGAATATGTGGTGGTTTTCAAATGCTTGGTGAGACGCTATTAGATCCAGATGCAGTGGAGGGAAATGGTGAATCTGCTGATGGTCTTGGCTTATTGCCGATGGAAACTATTTTCGTAGGCAATAAAAAAACGGTTCAAATGACTGGCACAAGAGGACAGGATACTTTGACAGGCTATGAAATTCATCTAGGGCGAACAAAAATTTTACGTGAAGAAGTTACACCGTTTTTACTGCTTGAAGATGGTCGTGAAGATGGGGCTGTTAGTCAAGACGAACAGGTAATTGGTACGTATTTCCATGGTTTATTTCATAATCGTACCTATACTCGTCAGCTTATCAATGACATCCGTATGAAAAAAGGTTTAGCTGCTTTACCACGTGAAGTAAAAAGTGATGCTGAACGAAGAGAAGATGCCTATAACATGTTAGCTAGTCATGTACGAGCAAATCTTGATATGAAAAAAATATATGAATTATTATCTATAGAGGTATCTGTATGACAAGAAAAGGACCATTAGCCATTAATTTTGAAGCATTATGGCAAGAAGGTATGAAAGACTGGCAAGGGCATATGCCTGAGCGTATGGTGAATGATCAGCTAGAGGAGCAATTTTGGGCTCAATCTGTGGCACGGAAAAATATGGGGCAAACGGATCCATATGCTGCACGTATTTTTCAGGAGCTTCAAAAAAGTATTGACCCCCAACATTCTGTATTAGAAATTGGTCCTGGCTGGGGCAATTACACGTTTCCTTTAGCAGATAGAGTAGACAAGCTCACATGTGTGGATAGCTCTGAAAGTATGCTACAGTATTTACAGCAGTGCATGCCTCATCAGAAGCACGTTTCATATGTACATGCAAAATGGGAACGTTTAGAAAAAGATGATATAGAGCCCCATGATATCGTCTTAGGCGTGAATTGTTTTTACCGTATGTATGAAATTAAAGCTGCTTTAGGGCATATGAATCGACTGGCGACGAAACGTGCCATCATAGGGATGACGACAGGGCCTATTCAGCCACACTATGAAATACTATATGAAAAGTATGGCTATACGATTAAATTCCCTCGAAGAGATTATATTGAGTTTTTAAATCTACTGTACGAAATGGATATTTACGCTGATTGCCAAATCATCCCTTTAGAACGCGTATATACTTATGAAAGCTATGAGCAGCTAGTGACGGCACAAAGTAAAAAAATATTAAATACAGATGTCCTACAAGCACATATTGAGGAGTCGCTGGAGCCTTTTATTGAAGAAAAAGATGGACGCTATTATTATCGTCATGATTTTCATGCAGCTCTTGTTTCTTGGCAACCAAAATAAACGACAAAACCTTTGGATAAAGCTTTTACCAAAGGTTTTTCTTATGAGACTCAATAAGGTACAATAAAACGATAAAACATGAATTGAGGTGGCATTTGTGCAGCTACATTTTTTAGGAACAGGCGCAGGCATGCCTTCCAAAGAACGAAATACGAGTGCCCTGATGGTGAAGCTATTAGACGAAATAAGCGAAATGTGGCTTTTTGATTGTGGAGAGGCGACTCAACATCAAATTTTACACACCTCGCTAAAGCCCCGGAAGGTATCCAAAATTTTTATAACGCATCTTCATGGTGATCATATTTTCGGATTGCCGGGCTTTTTAAGCTCTCGTTCATTTCAAGGAGGAGATGAACCTCTAACGATTTTTGGTCCAGTCGGCTTACAGCAATGGATTGAACAAACTTTTGCTTTATCAAAGACTCATTTAACATATCCCTTGCACTTTGTAGAGGTTGAGGAAGGGATTGTATACGAGGATGCCTGTTTTACGGTTTATGCGAAGGAATTGCGTCATGTTGTTCCATGCTATGGATATCGTATTGAACAAAAGGATTTACCTGGTGAATTATTAATTGAAAAAGCCAAGGATTTAGGTGTTCCCAAGGGTCCTCTTTTAGGACAATTAAAAAGAGGGCATGATGTCGTACTTGAAAATGGTGATGTCATTCAAGCGAAAGATGTTGTAGCATCAGCCAAAAAAGGCTTTACACTAACTATTTTAGGCGACACGAAATATTGTGAGGAGGCTGTTCAGCTATCAATGGGCGCTGATATCATTGTACATGAAGCAACCTTTGACGGCACAACAACGGATTTAGCAGCCAATTATGGTCATGCAACTAATGTGGAGGCAGCCAAGGTTGCACAGCAAGCAGGAGCACAATATTTACTATTAAATCATTTAAGTGCTCGTTTTCTTCCACAAGATTTACCTCCATTTTTGGCAGAGGCTCAGGAAACTTTCCCGCAAACATTTCTAACTGCCGATCAAGCTATTTATACTTGGCAAAACAATACATTACTTTAATACTGAAAAACATCTATTAATTGGAATGACAGCTAATAGATGTTTTTTGTATTGATGCTATATATTTATAGCGTCTAAAAGGAAAAATATAGTACGATCAATCACTTATTTCCCGTATAATTGAAAAAAGGGGTGTGGTTAAAATGAATCAGCAAAAGATGCCGCCAGCACTATTACGACTAATCGTGATCTTTCCAAATGTGCTGAGCTATTTATTACTATTCGGTCTCATCATGTTTGTCATAACAAATTATGAAACGTTAAAAGCAACAAATAATCTAACAGTCTGGATCATTTTTATTGTCGTTTTAGCACCAGCTGCTACATATACGACTTTTAGTATTGTGAGAAAGATTAGGGCTGGACATATGTAAGAGCTTATGCGTGTTACTTGTAGAAAATTAGTTCTACAGGTAATGCGTTTTTTTTTTGACAAGGAGAAGAAAATCATCTGTATTTTTGTTAGTATCATAGGAGTTTGTCTTGTCTTTCTTATTAGAAAACAAGAACGTTTCATAGCACTAGCTTTCAGTGACGCATAAAAATAGCTTTTCCAGGGAAACTAAGAGAGGAAAGCTTTTATAAAAAAGAGAGGTGCCTTTTGTGAATCCAATAAATTGTGATTTTTCACCAATGAAAGAAACATTAAAAGATGAGCTTCTCCACGTGATTATGTCATTACAGCAAAGTGTTCAACAGATGGATACAGAAACAAATTGTCTCCTTGGCAATTTTGAAAAAATTAAAGAAAGATTTGTGGCAATTGAAATGAAAGCAGCCACGTTTTATTTAAATTGTTATCTTTCCCCGTTTACAGAAAAGTATCCTGAACTGTCGCATAGTGTACAAAATATGTCACTGAGAAGACACGGTGGTTTAATCGTGATCCAGCGAGAAGACGCTTTGGAGAAGCTAGTCCAGCCTGGTATTCATATAGGTGCTGACTTAACCCATTCTTTAGTAGAATCAATTTTTTTCCCAGGCAATCCTCTTCATGATGGCGCAGTATTAGTCAACCATAATCAAATTGAATCGGCGGCAAATGTATTACCACTGTCAGAGCGTTATACAGGGGAAAGGAAATTAGGCACAAGACATCGTGCTGCATTGGGATTAAGTGAGGTAAGTGATGCACTCGTTATGGTCGTATCCGAAGAAACAGGGAGAATATCATTTGCCTTTAAAGGCAACTTATACCCTATTACCACACATGGCATTATATAGGGATGATATTCCCTATGTATTTAATATCTCAAATTCGAGATATTTCTCTTGCTTCTTTATCACTTGAGTGGTAAAGTGATAACAGAAGGGAGGATAAAGTCGTGAAAAATCATACATTAGGTACTTTAACCTGGATTCGCATGATGCGCTTTACAGCCCAAAGTAATCAATTATCCAATGAATTTTTAAAACGTTTTGATCTAACCACCGCACAATTTGATGTGCTAATCCAAATAAAAACCTATGCACCTATTACACAATGTCAACTAGCAGAAAAAGTAACGGTCACACAAGGTGGAATGTCTCGCATGCTGGCAAGGCTTGAAAAAGAGGGACTGATTGAGCGTAAGCAAAATTGGAAGACGAAAACGATTTCGTTGACGGCAAAAGGGGAGCAAATGATTGATGCAGCAACACCTAGTCAGCTTCACTTCCAATCCTCATTTTTTGAAGATGTATTAACAGATGAAGAAATGAAAACTTTATATAAATTGATGACAAAGCTGGAAAAGCATAGTCAGGAAAAAAAATTACCACTAGCGTAATTTTTTTTACCCTATCACTTGCTTAGTCAAGTGATTTCGAGGAGGAGCATACAATGAACAAATTAAGTGGACATCATCATATTTCGATGCTAACGAAAAATGGCAAACAAAATAATCATTTTTATACTAAAATTTTAGGGTTACGACGTGTAAAGAAAACCGTGAATCAAGACTCCCCATCCATGTATCACTTATTTTATGGGGACTTAACAGGGGCGGCGGGTACAGAATTAACATTTTTTGAGATGCCTGTTGCGGGACGTACTGTGCGAGGAACCAATGCGATAACAAGTATTGGTCTACTTGTACCAAGCTATGAGAGTTTACTTTATTGGAAATTTCGTTTCCAAGAGCTAAAGGTAGAACATAGTGACATCTCCACATATGCGGGGAAAGACGCCTTATTTTTTGAGGATCATGAAGGGTTGAGAATGGTGTTATTAAACCATCATGGTCAAGAAACACCAGCGCAATGGCAACCATGGGATGGCAATGAAATCCCTGAAGAGCATCGCATTTTAGGGATGGGTACAGTTGAAATGACGGTGCGTTATCTACAACGGACAGTGAATTTACTACAAGATTTATTTCACTATACCGTTGTTGCAGAAAATGACCAAGAGGCAGTTCTGCAATCGATAGAGGGGGAAGTGCTTGGAGAGATTCTTGTCAAAGAATTAGAAGGACCAAGTGAAAAACCAGGTAAAGGAAGTATCCACCATCTTGCTATACGTGTAGCAACGGTCGATGAGCTACTAGAATGGGATACAAAAATTAAAGAGCTAGGTTTAACTAGCACAGGTGTTGTCGATCGTTATTATTTCCAAAGTCTTTATTTTAGAGATCGTAACGGAATTCTATTTGAAATGGCGACAGATGGCCCAGGGTTTACGGTAGATTCCTCGGTAGATGAACTAGGAAAAGAGCTAGATCTTCCACCATTTTTAGAAGAAAAACGAGCAGAAATTGAAGCGATTTTAGAGCCGCTTGAATAAGGAGAGGTAATTCATAATGGAAAAATATCGTATTGATCAATCACAAGGACTTGAATTTGGGCTGTATTCTTTAGGAGACCATATTCCCAACCCATTAACAGGAGAACGAATTTCTGCGCAGCAACGACTAAAAGAGCTGGTTGAAGCTAGCCAATTAGCGGAGCAAGCAGGCATTGATGTATTTGGAGTTGGTGAAAGTCATCAATCTTATTTTACAACACAGGCACATACTGTTGTGTTGGGGGCTATCGCGCAAGCAACTTCTAAAATTAAACTATCCAGCTCTGCCACTGTGTTAAGTGTTTCAGATCCTGTGCGTGTTTATGAGGATTTTGCAACCATTGATTTATTATCAAATGGTCGTGCCGAAATTGTGGCGGGACGCGGATCACGAGTAGGAGCATACCATTTGCTTGGTGTAGATTTACAGGATTATGAAGAACTTTTTGAAGAAAAATTAGAGCTACTTATGAAAATCAATGATGAAGAGCTTGTGACATGGGAAGGCCAATTCCGTGCCCCACTTCATAATGCTCAAATATTACCGCAGCCAAAAAACGGCTCTTTACCGATTTGGCGTGCAGTTGGTGGGCCGCCAGCGAGTGCGATAAAAGCAGGGTATATGGGAATTCCCATGATGTTAACGACTCTAGGTGGGCCCGCTGTAAACTTTAAGCCATCTGTTGATGCTTATCGAGAAGCGGCAGAGCGACAAGGTTTTGTTCCAAATGAATTGCCAGTTGCCACAACAAGCCTGTTTTATGTAGCAGATACAACAAAAGAGGCATTACAAGGGATGTATCCACATTTAAACGGTGGTTTCCAAGCGATTCGTGGGGGAGGCTATCCTAAACAACAATTTGCTCAAGCTACAGATACACGAGATGCCTTAATGGTCGGTAGTAAAGAACAAATTATTGAGAAATTACTCTATCAATATGAATTATATGGGATGCAGCGTTTTATGGCACAAATTGATTTTGGCGGGGTCCCATTTGATAAAATCATGAAAAACATTGAAATCATCGGCAACGATATTATCCCAGCAATGAAAAAATATACAGCAAAATAAGGAGTGTACCATCATATGAAGATTGTCGCACTTGCCGGTTCCATTATTGGCTCAAAAACAAGAACAGCGATGCATAAATTTGCCGAGATTGTCCAAAAAAAATACCCGGAGCATGAAGTGACGCTTCTCGATCTTGCTAACTATCAACTAGTATTTAGTGATGGACGTAATTACTTTGACTATGAGGGCGATACGAAATATGTCACAGAAACGATCATGGCTGCGGATGCTATTGTCATTGGGACGCCAACATTCCAGGCTTCTATTCCAGCAACATTGAAAAATATCTTTGACCTATTACCAGTCAATGCCTTTCGCGATAAAGTAGTCAGCGTCATTGTTACCGCAGGGACGTCAAAGCACTATTTAATGGTGGAGCAGCAATTAAAGCCGATTCTTGCCTACATGAAGGCCCATATTGTGCCAACCTATGTATTTATAGAAGAAAAAGACTTTTTACGCAAAGAAATTGTCAATGATGATGTCCGTTTCCGTCTTGAACGATTAGCAGAGGATACTGTAATGGTAACAGACGCATTTGCAGAAATTCGTGCGAAAAAAGATGCTGAATACGATTTTTAAAGAGTAGTAGAAACGCTGTGTCACTAGGCTGCCACAGCGTTTTGTAGATGATGATCTTTATCCCCATACCGTTAAACAAGAACGTGTATCATTTTCATCAGTGATCAATTGAATGTTTGTGTAATAGGAAGCTGTTGCACGTTCGAACAACTTATCAATAATAGATTCTTCTTTGACAAAAAGGGATACATAGCTTGAATCAATGATTAATAGTACCATTTCACATGAGCTTTTTAAAAAATCTTCATAGCTTTTAATTTCCACAACATCTTCACGTTGAGGAAAGGCTTTCAAGTCAGCAAATATTACATAGTATTCATCAACTGATATACAGTTTAAAAATGATAGGCCATTTAAAATGGTATCATCGGGGAAAAGGTTTGCACCAAGTGTTCCATTCTCTATCTTGTAAGATTCTCCAGGTCCTATAGACCAATGCCAAGTCGCACTAATTAGATTTGTTAAAATATCCAATATATATCTGCCATATTCATTTTTTATTTCAAAGCTAATTCCTCGCATTTTAACGTCCTTTCTACTGATGAATCGATTTATAAGGTTTAAATTGAAGGCGCTCCATAACCACAACTGCATAGAAAAAAACACGCATCTCTTGGTTTCAGTAGCCACCTTAACTATTTGACCATTGAAACCATCGTCCATGGCCGTCAGGACGTTCCATTGTCCGAATAGATTGTATGGTGCCCTGATTCAGAAAATCCTGGTGTAGCTGTACGTCAAAAAAATTGTTATAGCAATGGTAGAGTGGGCGTTTCATGCTAATCTCTTTTAATTGCTCTATTAATGAATGTCGTGATTCGAGTGACATTTGGTTGGCAACATGTGTATGATAAACGACTAACATGGCTTCTTCCTCAATGGTTTGACTGATCTCCTTTATTAGTTGGATTGCATCACCCTTTATTAACTGAATTTCTAATTGACTGAAGATAGGGAGAGCTTCATTTAACAACAATCGACGTTCGTGGTGTTCAGGCGAGATTAAAGCTTGCAGCCATTGACTTTCTTTCTTTTGTCGGAGATCAATGGGATTTAAATCGATGCCAATCCTTTGGTAAACAACGGGTGGCTTTGACACAGACTTAGGAAGTGTTTCCCCTCGGTTTTCTGAAGATATGATACTTCCATTGTTCGTATTGTTAATGGATAATTGATGATTGTAGCAATAATTGTAGTGATCCATACCAAGCTGAAGTCCAGCACTTGCTCCTATTTCTATGAAGGCCAATGGTCGCTGGTGCTTGTGATAAATGTCAGTCATCATAGGATAGAGGTAGGCACAACGTCGAATTTCATTGGTTTGGACAAGTTTTTCTTGAAATAATGACTTTAATTGTTTTGCATGATCCATCACAAATGCTTTGAAGACAGGGTAAACCCCTTGAATGGGATGTGGAGTTGCCGTAAAAGACGCGTAATACTTAGCTAAAGGATCTTTCAAGGAAATCAATAAATATTGAACAGCTGCCAACAATAGATTGGGTGCTGGTTGATTTGGTGGAATCAGGGAGGCAATCTCCAATAGCTCCTCATCCGCAGCCATTTTATTAGCTAAATGTTCATACAGAGGGCTAGAGTTCACGCATTCCTGTTCGGCAAAAAGTCGAAATTGACGACTTAATGTAGCATAAGACATGTATATCTCTCCTTTTGCACATCTATTTATTTTTCAGTCTAATAGTATTGTATAATTTAGTAAATTAAATATATGTTTTAATGAAAAAATAGTAATCATGAAGCATGGAGTATAAATGGTGACAGTCCTTTATTATAGCGGCTCAAACTTGTAATTTCCGAACAGGACACAAAAACTTCATCTTTCACAGCTACGTATTTCAACAGTTGGAGAGACGTTTTAATATTGTGCCATTTGAAGATTTTTCATTGCCAAATGTACCCGTATACTTGTTCTATAAAGAGTCGACGAAAGTCTCAAATCGCCCATTAGAGTTACTACGCACTAGAAATTATTTATAATTCACATGATGTTCAAAAATGAGAAAGATCAGAGTGAAATATTTGTAAGGGGGAATAAACATGGTATTTTCTCTTTTTAAAAAGAAGAAAGATTCACAGCCATTAAAAAATAGAGTCGAGTTTTGCATGACGAATTTATCGCTTGGTGCCGCAGATGCATATGATGTTTTGTTAGAACGTGATGATTTTGACATCGAGGAGTCGGGGTGTACATCGCATTGTGAAATCTGTGAGCAAGGTATTTTTGCTATAGTTAATGGAGAAATCATCACTGCGGATGATGCGGCGGCATTAATAGAGGCTATTGATGAAGAAATAAAGCAAAATCCACTTTTCTAATTAAATAATTAAAAACAGCTTGTGAACGCACAAGCTGTTTTGTTATGGAAATAAGTTTACCAACCACGGACATATTGTACGGGTGGTTGTAGTTCTTCACTTAATTCTTTAGCTGCATGGAGCGGCCAATACGGCTCACGGAGTAAAACACGAGCTAAGAAAATTAAATCTGCACGGTTATTTTGTAAAATTTCTTCGGCTTGAATGGCTGTTGTAATAAGGCCTACTGCGCCAGTAGCGATATCAGCCCCATGTTTGATGGCTTCAGCATGAGAAACTTGGTATCCTGGAAAGACATTGATAGTAGCAGGGACAACGCCACCTGTTGATACATCTACTAAATCTACTCCTTGTGATTTCATCCAGCGGCTAAAGACGATGAAGTCATCCATTGTAGTGCCATCTTCTGCGTAATCTTCTGCAGAAACACGTACCAATAATGGCCCATCCCAAACACTGCGAATGGCATCAATAATTTGGCGTAATATGCGATAGCGATTTTCCTGTGAGCCACCATATTGATCTTCTCGTTTGTTCGTAGCAGGCGATAAAAATTCACTAATTAAATAGCCATGTGCCCCATGAATTTCGAGTACATCAAAGCCTGCCTTTGCCGCACGAATAGCAGCAAGTTTGAACGCTTCAATCACATGTTGAATGTTCTCTTCAGACATGGCTGTAGGTGTTTGATAGTCTGAACTAAAGGCAATGGCTGATGGGGCAAAAATTTCGCCCTCTACGGTTGCTTTACGTCCAGCATGACCAAGCTGGATGCCTGTTTTAGCCCCATATGCTTTCATACCCTCTACTAATTGACGTAAGCCATCAATATGCGCGTCATCCCAAATGCCTAAATCTTTATTGGAGATACGACCTTCTGGAACAACACCAGTAGCTTCTAAAATGATTAATCCTACTTGCCCAGCTGCCCTTGTCGCATAATGGACTTGATGGAAAGGTGTGACCAGACCATCATCCTCAGCTGAGTACATACACATGGGTGCCATGACAACACGATTTTTTAAGGAAATGGATTGTAATTGATAAGGTTCGAATAATTTACTCAAAATAAAGCCCCCTAATTCCTAGTGATAAACTCTATTTTGCACCGAATGTTATCCATTTGCAAGTGAACGAGATCGTGCTACAGCTTCTTTGATACAAGCTTCAATCGCCTTATTAAATTGATATTGCTCTAGCGCTTGAATTCCAGCCTCTGTTGTCCCGCCAGGGCTTGTTACTTTTTTGCGTAGAACATCTGGTTCATCTAAGGATTGCTTGAGCATTTCGGCAGTACCTGCAAGTGTTTGTGTCATCAATAATCGTACGGTATCTTTAGATAGGCCTACCTCTGTCCCTACACGCTCGAACGCCTCCATTAAATAATAAATATAAGCAGGGCCACTACCTGAAAGGGCTGTGACTGCATGTAATTGATCCTCATCGACTTCAATAACAGAGCCAACAGCCTCTAATAACTGGAGAAAAAGAATACGCTGTGCAGTAGACACTTCGTTATTGAATGAAATGCCACTTGCGGACATACCAATAGTGGCAGACGTGTTAGGCATCACCCGTGCGACTGGACGGCTCCCTAAAAGTTCAGTAATCGTCCCAATGCCAATACCCGCTAGAATCGACAGAATCGCAGACTGTGCTGTAATTTTGGGTTTTAACTCACGCATCGCTGCAATTGCGTCTTTTGGCTTCATCGCCAAAATAATTAGATCTGCCTGACGATAAATGGCCTGATCAAACATGCAGTGGATGCCATATGTTTCTTGTAAGAAATGCAGACGTTCTTTATCAGAGCGATTGGTGACGTAAATTTCCTGTGGTGAAAATACCTTTTGCTTTATCCACCCTTGAATCAATGCCTCTGCCATTGAGCCCGCACCGATAAATAAAATTTTTTTCATGAATAAAACCTCCAGTTCAAAATAAAAAAGCGCTCTCGTCCTTATTTAGAAGGACGAAAACGCTCTTGTTTCCGCGGTACCACCTTTGTTTGCCAATATTGGCACAACTCTTAGCCCTCTTATCGCAAGGGAGACGGTTATGTTTGCATAACTGCTCAGAAATAGGTTCGGTAATGGGAGTGGGTGATGTTACTCTCAGCAAATGTAACACTCTCTAACACCTTCACCAATTACGTACTCGGCTTCTTCAACGCACATTAATAATTAGATTATTCAAAATTATAGTGATGGAAAAGCAACCTGTCAACAGGAAGATGACGAAAACAGAAAAAACTTGTAAAATAGAATGAATCAGTATTCACTAGCGAGTAAAAAGGGGGAGACAACTTTGTCTATATACAAAATAGAAATACCAACACCCTATGAAGTAGGAGATGTCAATGCATTTATTGTGAAAGGTGATGCACTTAGCATTTTTGATGTTGGACCAAAAACAGTAGAAGCCTATGATGCTCTGAAATGGGGGATTCGCGCTGCGGGCTATGATATGCGAGATATTGAACAAGTTGTACTCACCCATCATCACCCTGATCATGCGGGATGGGTCGATGCTTTTCCATATGCTGAAATTTTAGGCCATGCCTATAATGATAAATGGCTTCGTCATGACGAAGAGTTTTTACGTTATCACGAGCAATTTTACAGTGCATGTTTATTTGAACATGGGGTGCCACAAGAGTATATTGCTAAAAGCGTGCATGTACGTCGTGAATTAGAGCTTGTAGGAGAACGTCCATTGACACAAATTTTGACCGATGGAGATGAAGTACCTGGGCATCCAGGATTAAAGGCAATTGAAACATTAGGGCATGCACAAAGCCATTTTATTTTTTGGGATGAACAAACACATCATGTGATTGGCGGAGATTTATTACTTGAAAAAATCACGCCCAATCCTTTAATTGAACCACCATTAGATCCTTCATTGGGACGTACAAAATCATTATTACAATATAATGAATCCCTCGAAATCTTACGCCAATTGCCTGTCAAAATGATGTATACAGGACATGGGGCTGAACTACAAGATATTCCGATATTAATTGATAAACGACTAGAAAGACAGCATCAGCAATCCATGAAAGTTTGTGAATTACTAGGGGATGATCAATTAACGGTTGTGCAAGTGACGAAACGATTGTATCCAGCTATCTTCCAGCATATGCTTGGATTAACCTTGTCTAAAACGTTGGGGCATTTAGATTATTTAGAGGCAAATAATTATATTACTTCATCGAAGACAGAAGAAGGTATTTATTTATTTAAAAGAAAGTAGGACTATATATGAATAGGAAGACGATCTTCGTAACAGGGGCAACAAGTGGAGTAGGCTTAAAAATAACAGAGTTGCTAGTAGCCCAAGGTCATACCGTTTATGCCACAGGCCGCAATGCTGTAGCATTAAAAGTTTTAGAACGTTTGGGAGCCAAAGTCATCCAAGCTGATTTAACCCATTTACATACACTCGACGCTGTTTGTGCCCAGCTTCCTCCTATTGATGTCGCCATCCTTTCAGCTGGTGTTGGAAAGTTTGCTGAGGCTCCTAAGTTAATGGATGAAGATATTGCACAAATGATTGAATTGAATATTGGTGTACCCATTTATCTTGCTAAACGGTTAGCTTCCACGATGATGAAGCGAAATCAAGGGCATTTGATTTTTATTGGTTCACAGGCTGGCAAGGTCGCCACTCCGAAAGCAAGTGTTTATGCAGCTACTAAACATGCAATTGTAGGATTTACCAATGGACTACGCATGGAGCTTGCACCATATCATGTAAAAGTAACAGCCATTCACCCTGGTCCAATCGATACACCATTTTTAGACAAGGTCAATGATCAAAGTGGCTATCGCGCATCTTTAGGCAGATTTTTATTATCAGCTGATGAAGTAGCACAGGCGACAATTAAAACAATTGAACGCCCAGTTCGAGAGGTCAACCTCCCAAAAATCATGGGGCTGTCTAGTAAACTGTATGCATTGGCACCTGCAACAATTGAGTTCCTAGGGAAGTCATTCTTCCATAAAAAATAATGAACATCTAGCTGTAAACATGTTCTTGGCATGTCTACAGTTTTTTCATACTGGCAAAGAAAAGGGGGGTAATATGTATACAATTGGACAAGTGGCAAAATTTTTAGGCATTTCTAGAGATACGATCAAATATTATGAGGAAAAGGGATTGGTCAAGCCTCACCAAAATAGCGAAAATGGCTATAGAACGTATAATCAATTGGATATTTATAATTTGACAACCGTCAATTTTTATCGAGAATTGGATTTAGAAATTAAACGAATACAAGAAGTGAGAAAGGGCATGAGCATAGAGGGAATCCAACTCGTATTGGAGGAGAAAGAACAACAAGTGTTAGAGGAGATAGCCTATAAAAAACTACTGTTAAAAAAACTCCAAAATGCTAAAGAAGATTGCCAAAAAATTCAACAATATGTAGGTACCTTTACGATAAAAGAAATGAAACCTCTAGCCATGTTAGGCGTAATAGACCATTATACAGCTTATGAAGAGTATGACGCACTCAAAGAAAATACAGACAGTTTAAAAAAAGCGGTGATCCTGACATCATTAAGAAGGGTCATTCACTTTAATGAACAGGGCATGCAGAAAGATAAATTTATGATTGTGCGAAAGCTAGAAGAAAACGAGAAAACATTAGAAGAGCAAGTTTTATATCATCCTAAATGTTTATATACGGTAATTGAAGACGGAAGATGGTCAACCGGGGGAAAAAATACAGATGACCAAGTGGAAGCGACTATTAGAAGAGTAGCAAAAGAAAATGGCTATAAACTTTTAGGTCTCGTTTATATTAACTTATTACTAGCGACTTACGAGGGAGGGTTAGAACGAATTTTTTTAGAAATGTATGTCCCAATAAAATAGAGTGATGGCCAGAAATATGTATTGACCTGTGAGCAACCCCCAGGTTTAAGCTGAAGGTATTCAGAACGAAACGGGGGATTTATTATATGAACAGAAAAAAGAAGCTAAAAAGACCAGTAGCAAGCTTCGTTATCCTCACTAATATCATCTTTTTACCACTTTTTTGCCTTGTAGGCGCTGTCAAAATGCTAGGGCTTCCTACATGGGTATTCGATATAGTCCGCTGTCTATCAGCATGGTCATCGACTTTTGCCTTTGCCATACTATTTCCAAAAATTTATCCAGGGCAGCACTTTTTACATTTCGTGAAACAAAAATTTAAACATCAACTCCAATTTTCTGTCATTCTTTCTGTCTTGCTCATTCAAGGCACCATCTTTATCATCATCTTACTTCTAGCTATGAATCATGCTGAAGCTGACGCTATTTTTACTATTTCATCCTGGGGAATGCTTAGTTATTATTTCTTTAAAAATCTGTTGTCAGGACCTATAGGAGAAGAATTAGGGTGGAGAGGCTTTGCCTTGCTTGAGCTTCAAAAGAAATATGGGTCATTACAATCTGCGATTATCATAGGATTTTGGTGGGGGATTTGGCATTTACCGATTTGGTTTACAACTGGATTTACAGGGCTGGAGCTACTGAAATACATCGTATTCTTTATGCTTTCCATCATTTCTACGACCATCATTATGACAGCCTTCTATTCAATTAATCAAAATTTAATAATTCCTATAATCATTCATCAATTCTTCAATTTTTTTATTGGCATAATAAACGAGAATTTAATTATTTTAATGATGTATAACGCTATCCTGTATTCAATAGCAGCCTTTCTACTTATACTTATGAATCCAAAGAAGGTTTGGTCAAATAAATCTATCCAATGAAAGTAAACGCGTAGATTTCCATTACGCGTGGTCGAGCTGTTCCAAGCAATAGTTCGTTTTTTTATCCAGTAATAGCGGCGCACAAGAATCCAATTTATACATTGGATTCTTTTTTGTTGTAATTTATATAGTATACATTTATGTCTATAGTAGAAAAGTGTTTTTTCGAGTGAATATCATTGATTTTCTTCAGAGTGATGTATGGATAAACTGACTTTTTATAAGAAAAATAAAAGTCTATTAATTTATAAAAATACGCTTGTTTTTATTTTTATAACATGATACTATTCGTGTATAAACTTTTAATTGAATGTATAAACATACATATCTATAGAGCAATGGAGGCGTATTTAATTATGGCAAATAAAAAGGTTGTACTAGCATATTCAGGTGGACTTGATACTTCGGTCGCAATTCCATGGTTAAAAGAACAAGGTTGGGACGTTATCGCAGTATGTCTTGACGTTGGTGAAGGGAAAGATCTGGAGTTTGTAAAAAACAAAGCTCTACAAGTAGGAGCGATTGAATCTTATATGGTGGATGCAAAGGATGAATTTGCTGAAAACTATGCATTAATTTCATTACAAGCACACACATGGTATGAACAAAAGTATCCATTAGTGTCGGCTCTTTCTCGTCCATTAATCTCGAAAAAATTAGTTGAGATTGCGAACCAAGTAGGTGCGGATGCTGTAGCTCATGGTTGCACAGGAAAAGGAAATGACCAAGTACGTTTTGAAGTTTCTATTAAAGCATTGAATCCTGATTTAGAGGTATTAGCACCAGTACGTGAGTGGGGCTGGAGCCGTGATGAGGAAATCGAATATGCGATGAAACATAATGTACCTATTCCTGCGACATTAGATTCTCCATTTTCAATTGACCAAAACTTATGGGGTCGTGCGAATGAAGCGGGCATTATGGAAGATCCATGGGTATCTCCACCAGAAGAAGCTTATGGCTTAACGGTTTCAGTAGAAAATGCACCAAATGAAGCAGAGTACGTGGAAATCGAATTCGTGGCTGGTAAACCAGTTGCTTTAAACGGCAAAGAAATGAAGCTTGCTGATTTAATACAGGAATTAAACGCAGTAGCAGGTGCACATGGCATTGGACGTATCGATCACGTTGAAAATCGTTTAGTCGGTATTAAATCTCGTGAGGTTTATGAAATTCCTGGTGCTAAGGTGTTGTTAACGGCTCATAAAGAGCTTGAGGATTTAACACTTGTCAAAGAATTAGCCCACTTCAAGCCAGTCATTGAGAAAAAACTATCTGAATTAATTTATGATGGTTTATGGTTCTCTCCATTACGTGATGCACTTGAGGCATTCCTTACCCAGTCACAGCAATATGTGAATGGTACAGTGCGTGTGAAATTATTCAAAGGGCATGCCATTGTAGAAGGACGTAAATCACCAAATTCACTATACAATGAAAAATTAGCCACATATTCGAAGGAAGATCAATTCAACCACGCTTCCGCTGTAGGCTTTATCGAACTATGGGGTCTACCAACTGTAGTGAACTCAGCTGTTAATAAAAAGTAATCGTAATAAGCAGGGTGGGGTGAAGCATTTGTGCTTGACCTACACCTTTTGAAAAGTAATAAAGGAAAAGGTGAGCTGACATGACAAAACTATGGGGTGGACGTTTCCAAAAATCAGCAGAAGCATGGGTAGATGAATTTGGTGCATCCATTGGCTTTGATCAACAACTTGTGCTAGAGGACCTTGAAGGTAGTGTTGCACATGTCACAATGCTTGGCGCAACAGGGATTTTACCATCAGCTGATGTACAGGCCATACTGAGTGGTCTTGCCCAACTGAAAGATAAGGCAATAGCAGGTGAGCTTGAATTTAGCATTGCTAATGAAGATATACATTTAAATTTAGAAAAGATGCTCATTGATTTAATTGGTCCTGTTGGTGGCAAACTTCATACAGGGCGTAGCCGCAATGACCAAGTTGCGACGGATATGCATCTATTTTTGAAAAAGCGTGTCCAGGAAACGATTGATTTAATTGCTACATTCCAACAAACTTTATTAGTCCAAGCCGAGGAGCATATTGAAACGATTGCACCAGGCTATACACATTTACAACGAGCTCAGCCCATTTCATTTGCCCACCATTTAATGGCTTATTTTTGGATGCTAGAGCGTGATAAGCAACGCTTCACAGAATCCATCAAACGCATTGATATTTTGCCATTAGGGGCAGGAGCGATGGCAGGGACAACATTCCCAATAGACCGTTTAAAATCAGCAGAATTGCTTGGGTTTAGTGAGGTTTATGCCAACTCGATGGATGCTGTAAGTGACCGTGACTTTATTGTAGAATTTTTAAGTAATGCATCCTTGTTAATGGCTCATTTATCGCGCTTTGCTGAGGAAATCATTTTATGGTCTACAGATGAATTTAAATTTATTGAATTGGATGATGCCTTTTCAACAGGTTCTTCCATTATGCCACAAAAGAAAAATCCCGATATGGCTGAGCTCATTCGAGGCAAAACAGGGCGTGTTTATGGAAATCTAATGGGCTTGTTAACGGTTTTAAAGGGAACACCATTAACGTACAACAAAGATATGCAAGAAGATAAAGAAGGCATGTTCGATACAGTGCATACGATTCTTGGCTCTCTGAAAATCTTTGAAGGTATGGTTCGTACGATGACCGTCAATACGGATCGCTTACAGCAGGCTGTCCATGCTGACTTTTCGAACGCAACAGAGCTAGCTGATTACCTTGCTACAAAAGGTATGCCATTCCGTGAAGCACATGAGGTAACAGGTAAACTTGTCTTCACTTGTATTCAAAAAGGCATTTACCTATTAGATTTACCATTGGATGAGATGAAGCATGAAAGCGAGTTAATTGATTCGGATATTTACGATGTGTTAGCGCCAGAAGCGGCCGTTCGACGTCGTCACTCTCTTGGGGGCACTGGCTTTGACCAAGTCAAAATTCAAATTGAAAAAGCCCAAGCTTGTCTAGTTGCCCAACATTAATTTTGCGTGCATGTCCTCGTGACCTTTGCATAGATATTCATTAAAGCTGTCCTGTGAGGCACTATGAAAACCTTATCCTTTTTCAACAGAGCCAGTGGGTGACGTGAAAAAGAGTACCTTACATACGTGAAGGACAATCCCCAATTCTGGAGACGCGGAATTGGGGTTTTTGTATAAAAACGTGGTGGGAGGAACAAAATGATGGGTGATGAATCGATTAAACAATAGATGACAAAGGAAGATGCAGCAAAGGTGACGGAATCCAATGCGTTAGCAGATGTAGAGTTGGTTTACGGAAAATGATTGGATTTCGCTGCACGATCAATCAGGACTTAATGACTGTTGCTGCACGCCACAAGACCAAAATACAAATTCACCATGGCTGGCATAGTTTCTTAGCCAAAGAAAACATTATAATCATGCATAAACAGAAGGGCAATGGTTCATAATAAGACTGGAAACACTTATTCATCTAAACTGATGGGGAGGATGCAGAATGAGTAATAGTCAAACACCCAAAGACCAAGAATCTCAGGAAAGTCCGCCACAGCTGTGGAGGGTTGAAGCTTCTTAATACTTAAGGCTAAAGGTGAAGCAGAGATCTGTTTCACTGTAGATTAAGGTGAAGCGTAAACCATTCCAGTAAAAAATCAACTAGAAGCAATAAGTGTCCATGGATCCAGAATTATTCTGGGTCCTTTTTTATTGCTGCTTTTCAATGGGGGAAGATAACAAAACGGACACCAAAAAATACCTACATTTGACAACGAAAAAAATCTGTACTACTCTTAGTAGAACAGATTCTACTTTGTTACAATTAGTTAATCCATATACCTATTAGGGTGGCAAGTACCAGGTGTTTAAAAAAAGAGCCATGACAAATTTGTCCTTGTTTATTTTAAAACAATGGAGGTAGGGGTATTATGCTTATAAATAGTAGGCATTTTTGATGCTATGGCACTACCATTTCACGATTGCAAGGGGCATTTTTTTGACAGTACATAAGATACATCCTCGTTAGTTCAAAAAATAAGGCATTGGTTGGATAGTTAATTATGCTAACAAATAGTGTTCATGAATCAGTATGGCAGTATTGCCAAAAATATTGGTAATTTTCACATAGGGAGGGAGATTGTATTGAAGAAATTGTTTGTGTTATGCTGTACGCTTTTACTTTTAGCTGGCTGTGGGCAAAAGGGAGTGATTGCAGAAAACAATGAAACAAAGGGGGGAAGTGCCATGAGCGAACAGTTTATTGGAAAATGGGAAGGCAATATTGAAACACCGAATGGACAGCTACCAATCATTGTTGATTTACAGAAAGATGGTGGTACTCTATCCGTGCCAGCACAGGGAATATCCAATTTTCCGTTGAAGAGTGTGAAATATACAGGTGATCAGGTAACTGTGTCCATTCAATTAAATGGCTCATTTATAGAAATTGATGGTACATTCAAAAATGAACAAATTGAAGCAACATTTCAACAAAATGGGGCGACATTCCCACTTATCTTAAAAGCATATAAAGAGGAACCAGTCACCTACGATACATTAAAAATTCCAGTTCAGCAAGGTGACCTAATGGTGGCTCTTCAAAAAGCTAATACAACATCTCCATCACCAGTTGCAGTTATTATAGCTGGCTCTGGGCCAACAGATAAGGATGGTAATTCAGTTTTAGCTGGTAAAAATAATAGCTTAAAAATGATTGCTGAAGGTTTAGCTCAGGAGGGCATCACAACTGTACGCTATGATAAGCGCGGTATTGGGGATAATCAAGCACTCTTGACAAAAGAAGAAGATGTGACGTTTGACCAATATGTGGAGGATGCAGTGAAAATCATTCAATCCTTGCAGGCTAATAAAGCCTATACAAATATTCATGTAATTGGGCATAGTGAAGGTTCATTAATTGGTTTATTAGCTGCTCAACAAACAGGAGTAGAATCCTTTGTTTCGATTGCGGGTGCTGGGCGTCCAATGGATGAAGTATTGATGGAGCAATTAAAAAGTCAACTAGCACCAAATTTATTCAAAGAATCCAAGGACATTTTGAAAGCTCTTAAGCAAGGAAAGCAAGTAGAAAGTATTTCGCCAGAATTACAAGCAGTCTTCCGTCCTTCTGTACAGCCATTCCTTATTTCAATGTTCAAGTATAATCCAGCCGTAGAGCTTGGGAAAGTAAAGAGTCGTGTACTACTTGTGCAAGGAACGACTGATTTACAAGTGAAGGAAGTCGATGCAGAGGCATTAAAGAAAGGTAACGCTAATGCAAAGCTTCTTTATATGAAGGGGATGAACCATGTGTTGAAAAAGGCACCAGAAGACTATGCCGCGAATTTAGCAACCTATGCAGATCCAACACTTCAATTACATGAGGATTTACTACCAACTATTCAACAATTTATTCACGGAAAGTAGGCTGATTCACTGTGGGTGTCTTTGTATATTTAATCATTATGCTCCCGTTTCTTAGCTTTGCCCTTGTATTATCGCAGGGGAAAGGGATATTTTTAATTGCTGGCTTTAACACCATGTCATCAGATAAAAAAGATAAATATGACGAAGTAGCACTTGCAAAATTTATGGGGAAGATGATGTATGGCTACTGTTTTTGTGTACTTTTATGGGTGCTGAATGAAATATTTCAAGCACAGTGGTTATTTATTGTAGGTCTTATTCTTTTCGTAGTACTTACGATGTTTTTAATGATTTATATGAACACGGGCAATCGATTTAAAAGATAAAATTATAAAAGGGGCTTGATCGCAAAAGCGATTTTGTATGAGAATCATTATTATTTATCAGAAATTCTGTTAAACAAGAGCGATGTCAATGGTAAAACTAGAAGGAGTGCTTGAGGGAAATTAGTAGCATCGAATATACGAATTTAAGTAGAACCTATGAAGCATGGTTCTCAAGAAGTTCGTATGCATTTAGAGGGGCAAATTCGTCATTATGCTGATCAAGTTGGTACAGCACAGGTAATTTATGAATACGGTACTAGTCGTCATCAATGGTAAAGCTAGTGCCGACTTAGTTGAACGTTTAGCGATTGAGCATTTTGATGCCGAAGCCTATCATTTAGACGTTCCAACAAGGGGTGGCGAGGATTTCAGCTTTTTATTGAAATGAAGTGCGAGGCTGTTTTGCATTAGTAGGCGCTGGAAATACTGAAAAAGCTACTCGTTGGGCACATCATATGGTCATTTTAATATTGACGAAGATGGTTTACGCATTGGAGCAGAATGAGATGTGCAATATGCCTTAACTTGACTAAAAGAAAATAAATAATAGGAAAACCATAAGCGACTATTAGAGGGGTTGTATAATTCCATCCTAGCTGGTCATAATATAAAAGATTTCACTTATGAAATCTATAATGATGAGGAGGATGAAAAATGAGTAGGTTCGAACAATTAGACCCCAAATCTCAAAAAATCCACCGCAACTGGTCAAGGATTAAGCGATCAAAATCGCAAGTAAACGGGGAAACGGAGATAACCCTTCATAACCGTCTCTTGCGAAGCGAAGCAAAGGCCCGTCAGTTTTAATCATGCTAGAAAAGTAAGTGTCATCAAGTCCAGAAAAATTTCTGGGCTTTTCTTTTTGTGTAAAATTTCATTAAATTATAATACGGTATAAGAGGTATGAGGATTTTATCGAATAAAAAAGGGGAGAAGCAACTATGAATAATCCTATTCCTACCTATTTACAGTATTTTGCCAAAAGGATTCAACCATCAGAAGTGGTCGAATCACAATTACAGCTTTGCTCTAGTTCAAATAACACACAATTTGAAATTTGGTACTATGGTGATTTATTAACCTTAGAAGGAGAGGTTTTACCATTCATTTCAGGTTCGACTGCTAAAATAATTGCCAAGGACCCTTTGTCAGCAGAGGAGATTTTACTTTTTGATGCGACTCTACATGGTTATAATGCGTTGTTTTGCGATGACTATACTGAAGAACATCGTAGCAACCGTCCTCTTCAGCAATATTATATGCCCGCCACTGAAGTTGTCTTATCATTTTTCTACAATATTGATTATGACGAAGAAGCAGATGACTATGAGGTGGATAAACAAGGAAATGTTCAGTTAATGAATGGTAAAATAACAGACTGGGAGACGGTAAAAAGAAATGGCTATGATGCATTTATTTTTTATTACAAGAAAGAGGATGGTACGTTATTAGCATTTGCACAAGAAGAATTAGCATAGCGTGATAGGAATTAAATTAGATACAACTGATTTATTTATCCAGCCAAATGGTATGGTAGGCTTGCATGAAGTCCCTGAACCACCATTATTGATTGTTATCCGAGGCGAAGGCTGGGTTTGTGGTGAGGGTGGAAATAGTGTCGATATTCAAACAGGAGATGATGTTCTTTGGAGACAAGGACAAGCACTAGGCAACGCAGAATCCTAAGGTTGAAAAATATACGTCAATCGTTGCCAGATAAAAATATTCCAATGAGACCCATTGAAATCGGTGACAGAAGCGATTTGTATGACAAAGTCTGATGTTTCGTGAGGTATGATTCCTTCATATGTATGATGCCAGCCTTGACTGGTCATTTCTTGTACAAAAGTAATGTCATTTTCTTGCATCTAACGTATAATAAGTGTCAACACTTTTCACCTGCTATTCCAATTTTTGTATTTATGTAACACACAATTAGATAGGGGGAAGACTTCATGCAAGTAGTTGAAAAAGCATTTGGCTATATTACGAGAGAGCATGAGGAACAAATTCAAGTTCTCGTATTTGAACAAAATACAATAGGGGCAGGTATTCAAGTTCCCAAAGGTACGATAGAAGAAGGAGAAACACCATTAGAGGCCGTAAAGAGGGAGATGTTGGAGGAGACAGGCCTAACAACACTTGTTGTCCAAGGGCTTATTGCACAGGATTATTTTAACCATCCATCAGGTGTTTTACAGAAACGCTATTTTTATCATTTAACCACTTCTGAGGAAACAAGGGAAACCTGGCAACATCATCCTACGGGTATGAATGAAGCAGATTTACTTTTTTCTTTTTACTGGATATCAGCTGAGCAAGATACTAAGTTAGCTAAGGGGCATGGCGATTATTTATATCGCGTGTTGGCTAAGGTGAAGTATTGAGCATGCAGAAAAACCGCGTCATTATGGGCGCGGTTTTTAACGTCTATTCCATTATGCTTTTGCAGCGACCTCTAAAGCTTGTGCGAAATCGGCTATTAAATCATCTACATGCTCGAGTCCTACAGAAAAGCGTAGAAGTCCATCTGTGATTCCGCGTTTGGCACGTTCCTCAGCCTCCATAGCGGCATGGCTCATCTTTGCTGGATACGAAAGAATGGATTCTACACCACCGAGTGAGACAGCGAAAACTGGAATTTTCATTGCCTCGACTAAAGCTTTTGCGGAAGCATAGTTCGGTAAGCGGAAGGATAAAACAGCTCCAGAGCTTGTACTTTGACGCTGATGGATGTCATAACCTGGATGTGACGAGAGGCCAGGGTAGTAGACTTGTTCAACCAGTGTATGTGTTGCTAAAAACTCAGCAATTTTTTGAGCAGATTGTGCAGAACGGCTAAAGCGTACATCTGTCGTTTTGATGTTCTGCAAGAGTGTGAATGAATCCTGTACTCCTAAAATATTGCCAAATGAATTTTGGATAAAGTATAAGTCCTCTCCTAGCTTTTCGTCAGCAGTTACTGTTAATCCTGCAATAATATCAGAATGCCCTGATAAAAACTTCGTCGCACTATGAATCACGACATCAACACCAAGCTCTAACGGGCGTTGATGTAATGGAGTCATAAAGGTATTATCCAAAAATGTGAGGCATTGATGTTGTTTGGCCAGTTCTACTACACCACGAATATCAGTAATGCCTAACGTTGGATTAGATGGTGTTTCTATATAAAGCAGCTTAGTAGTCGGTGTTATAGCGGCCTCCACGGCTGCTAAATCTGAGAAATCTACAAAAGTATGGGAAATCCCAAAACGCGGTAAAACCTTCGTCACAAAACGATATGTTCCACCATAAACATCTTCTGTCATCACGATATGATCGCCCTGTGACAACAGCATTAAAGCACCTGAAACAGCAGCAATCCCTGAGGAAAAGGCATGGGCACGTACTCCACCTTCAAGCTCTGCTATCGCTTTTTCTAGAGCATCGCGCGTAGGGTTACCTGAACGAGCATAATCATATTCGCCAAACTCATCTATACTCTCTTGGTGGAAAGTAGAGGAAAGATATATAGGAACATTGACTGCTCCTTTTTTATTTGAGTAGCCATCACGGACACCCGCGTGAATGAGGCTAGTTTCAATATGTTGCTTCATAATTATGCCTCTTTTCTAAGGATATCAAATACTTGTCGTAAGTCTGCAATTAAATCTTCTGCTTCCTCGATCCCAACTGAGAAACGTAGTAAACGATCGCAAACTCCTCGTTCAACTCGTTCTTCATAAGGCATATCTGCATGTGTTTGAGTAGCTGGGTAGGTAATAAAGCTTTCTACACCACCAAGACTTTCTGCAAAAGTAATTAACTTTAAGTTACGAAGGAATGGGTCAATCCATTCAGGCTTTTGTAAGCGGAATGACAGCATACCACCTTTTCCTGTGTAAAGGACGTCTGTAACTAGTGCCTCTTCCTCTAAATAAGCAGCAATAGCTTTGGCATTGGCATCATGTTGCTTTAAGCGAAGGTGCATTGTTTTTAAGCCGCGAATAAGTAACCAAGAGTCCATAGCACCAAGAACCATGCCGCTACCATTATGAATAAAACCAATGCGTTCAGCTAATTCGGTACCTTTAGCCACTACGATTCCAGCTAAGACATCATTATGTCCGCCAATATATTTTGTTGCAGAGTGAAGCACAATGTCTGCTCCCAAATCAATAGGGCGTTGGAAGTATGGTGTATAGAATGTATTATCAACAATTAGCAATGCACCATGCTTATGTGCAAGCTCAGCATATACTTGTAAATCAAATTCCTGCATAAGCGGATTCGTTGGTGTTTCGATGAATAATGCACGTGTATGTTCATTTATTAATGCTTCTACCTGTTCAACCGATTCAAATTTTGAATAAACAGGCTTGATATTATATGTCTCTTGGAAGAAGTTAAATAGTCTATATGTACCGCCATATAAATCATCTGGCACCACTAATTCATCGCCTGGTTTAAAAATGGATAATACTAATTGAATGGCAGCCATCCCAGAGCTACAGGCAAAGCCCATATCGCCACCCTCTAAATCAGCAAAGCCTGCTTCTAAAAGAGCACGAGTTGGATTTTTTGTGCGTGTGTAGTCAAAGCCTGTGGATTCCCCGATTCCAGCATGTTTATAAGCAGTCGATAAATGAATAGGTGGACTAACTGCTCCCGTGGTTGGGTCACTTAAATTGCCTAGTTGTACAAGTTTTGTTTCAATGCTTCTGTTTAATGTCATGACGTCACTCTTTTCTCCATTATGATGAAAAGCATGCTATTCGCTTTTCATTTAATAATAGTAATCTCAATAATTGTTACCAATTTAACATGGATATTCAAGAAGAACAAGGGTGATTTCAGAAAATTAGCTAGATTATTTTATGTTAATCACGTAGGAATAGTAGGGAATGGTGGGGGATAGATAAATACCGGTTCTACCAAGGAGGCTTTATGGTAGTATATAATTATTCATGGAGCAGAGGGGAAGCCTTGTGAGTATGTTTCTTTCAAATTAAAAAGAATCTGCCCCATCAGAATGAGACAGATTCAATCTAGTGATAGATTAGGCTTGTTCTTTTTTTAATAAATCGCGGATTTCTTTTAGGAGTTCTTCCTTAGCATCCAGTTCAGGAGTGGGTTCTTCCACGACAGCTTCTTCCTTTTTATTGGTAAGCTTCGTCATAATTCGTAAAGCCATAAAAATGGCAAATGCAATAATTAAAAAGTCAATAATTGATTGTAAAAATACGCCTAATTTGATTTGTGCGTCACCTGAGCCGTAGACAAAGCTTGCTGTTAAATCAATACCACCTGTTAACACACCGACTAATGGCATAATGATATTTTCAACTAAGGAGGTAACAATTTTACCGAAAGCACCACCAATGACAACTGCCACTGCTAAATCGATAATATTGCCTTTCATCGCAAATTCTTTAAAGTCTTTCCACAAAATAAAATTCCTCCCTATTATTATCCTTAAAATTAATCAATTTGTATTTTACTATATTTTTCCCAAGTCTTTCAACTGCTTTCGTAGTGGAAATGATGTCCTATGATGCTAGGTTGTATGACATAAAAAAATTCACTACTTTTTTCGAAAAATTTGGTAATATGGAAGTAGAATACTAGATTAGGTGTGACTTATGGCTAAAAAAAAGAATAACAAACCGATGTTATCACCCGCCACAAAATTGGGTATGATAGCATTATTAATACCAATAGCAATAACCGTATATGTCCTTACTTTTTTCGCTTGGAAGGAGCTTCAAACCTTACCGATTTTTGAAAAGCTTGCCCAGGAAAAGGCCATAGAAGAAATTCAGGAGCAATTTGATATAAGCATTCCTGAGAAATTTATTCCCGTTTACATAGCAGCGGAGGAAAAGTATGGTGTACCGTGGACCTTACTTGCTGCACATCATCGCATTGAGACTCGTTTTTCTACGGTAAAAACAATGGTATCGTCAGCGGGAGCAGAAGGGCATATGCAATTTATGCCTTGCACATTTGTTGGTTGGAAGCATCCTACTTGTTCAGGTTTAGGGAAGGGAAACATTTCCAAAAACGAGTTGATGAGCCCGCAAACCATTGCGAAATATGGGGGCTATGGTGTTGATGCAAATGGGGATGGTATAGCAGATCCATATGACATAGAGGATGCAGTCTTTAGTGCAGCGAATTACTTGTCGAAATATGGTGCAGCAAAAGGAGAGATTAAAAAGGCAGTTTTTCAATATAATCACAGTGAGGAATATGTGGAAAATGTGTTGCATTACTATCAATTGTACAACGCTTATCATGATGAGTTAAAAGCGGCAGTTCTTTTACATCAAGAAAAATAAAGAGCCATCACATTGGATGGCTCTTCATCGCATATTTAAGTCGCTTTACGCATACCTTTTAGAATAAGGCTTACGATAAATATCAGCACGATAGCACCGATTAAAGCAGGGAATACGTAGAAATCACTAACTCTCCAACCCCAGTTCCCTAAAACCATACTACCAATCCAAGAACCGACAATCCCTGCAATAATATTACCGATGATACCACCAGGAACATCCTTACCTAAAATTACGCCTGCTAACCATCCAAGAATCCCTCCGATGATTAAATACCAAATGAAACTAATCATAATTTTCATCTCCTTAAAGTTAAGATATAATGGCGATTACTTAGTTATACCCTGAATGAAGCAGATTAAACGTTGCCATCTTTTTTAGTAATAATTACATGCTTTTATCAGGCTGTCGTTAAACCTTGCAGCTCTTCACCATGTCGATGAATCGTTAGCTAAAGTGACAGCCAAATCATCTGCATAAATTGTTGCAAAAATGCCTACATTACATAGAACAGCTTTTATATAATACATACACCGATTATCGCTTACTTCTATAGTATGTTTGCGCCTTCAAATCGTACCTAAAATACGTTCACCACCTTTCGAAATAAATGAATGAGCCTTTTCTAAAATTATTTGCAAAAACAGTCTATTCATTCGTAAAAATATTTTTGACTCATCTCCTCAATCGCCCATCCATAATTTGATGTAGCACATTCCTTATAGGAAGTCTTTTTAAATGGGTAATTTTATATTGTTTGAATAGTTTGAAAAATAAACTAAAAAAGAGTATAATGAGAAAAAGGAGCGTGTTATATATGAATATGGCTGTAATGAAACGATTAAATCGTCAAGGACTACTAATTGCGGGCTTGCATTTGTTAGTTTTATTAAATCTAGCAGCGGATTTCCTTTACGCATCGTAATCAATTTAATAGAAAGGTGAATGAAATGTTTGTCCCATTTTAAAACAACCGTGTAGGCATAGTTAGTTAATTGCTCACGGTTGTTTTTATTTTAATGAAAGGAATTATTCTATTTCATGTCTAATACTTAGTACTTAAAAGGGAGGGATTAAATGACAACAAGGTGGGATGAATTGTTTTGTCATTTGGAACGGCCATTTGCTTGGTTGGATTTTGATGCACTTGATAAAAATATTCAAATTATACAGGATGCATGTGGGCGAAAGCCAATTCGTCTAGCAACAAAATCGATTCGTTCAGTAGAGGTGCTTCGTTATATTCAACAAAAACTTCCGAATGTAGTAGGGTTTATGACTTTTACAGCAGCAGAGACGGTTTTTTTATTGCAACAGCAATTTGATGATTTACTACTGGGCTATCCAGTAATGGAAGAGGCGGCTATACGTCAATTATTGTATTTTGTTCAAGAGGGGAAAACCGTTACGTTTATGGTTGATCGACAGGAACATATCGAACTATTATCCAAGTTAGGGAATGAAGTGGGTGTGCGCGTCCCAGTCTGCATTGATATTAATGTTTCAAATGATTTTAAATTATTGTATTTTGGTACGAAACGTTCATCATTATATTCCCTTGAGACGTTAACGCCATTTTTGCAAGCCATCAAAAATAGTCCTTCTATTGAAGTAGTCGGGGCTATGGGCTATGAGGCGCAAATCGCTGGTGTTGGTAATCGTCCAGCGAATGTTATAAAAGGTAGAGTAATAGAAGTCATGCAATCACAGGCGAAAAAGCAGGTCACCCAATTTCGTCGATTAGCTATCGCTCATATCAAGGCCTATTTTCCAACTTTACGTTTTGTAAATGGAGGAGGCTCAGGTAGTATGACCTACACAACTAAACAGAAAGAAGTAACTGAAATTACGGTAGGCTCTGCATTTTATGCCCCTGCTCTGTTTGACCAATTTACCCATTTGCGACTTGAAAAAGCAGCCGGATTTGCCTTACGTGTCACAAGACAGCCTGAAAAAAATATCGTTGTTTGTCATGGTGGAGGATATACCGCTTCAGGTGCGATTGGTAGCGATCGGTTACCTGTATTCTATGAACCTGCCAAGTTTGCATATCTTAGCTTAGAAGGGGCAGGAGAGGTGCAAACACCCATTAAGGTCAAGGGGAAAAACATTCAAATTGGCGACACCATTTATTTTAGACATGCAAAGGCTGGGGAGCTTTGTGAGCGATTTCCATTATTACATGGTGTACGAGGGGACAAGTATGTAGGACCATTTACAACATACAGGGGGGATGGACAATGTTTTCTATAGAGAAGTGGAAGAATGGAGAAAAATGGACAAATTGGGCTGGGAATGTTATTTCTTACCCAAGTGAAATGTATTTACCTCATTCCATTGAGGAGGTTTCAATGATTGTAAAACATGCCCGGGAATCAGTAAAGACGATTCGTGTTACGGGGGCCGCACACTCATTTAGCGCTGTGGCAATGCCGGAGCATATAGCTATTTCCTTACATAATATGCGCGGATTAATCGCTGTGAATGAGGAAAAGCAGGAGGCTACATTATGGGCGGGAACCTATTTATATGAAATTGGACCAATGCTAGCAAAGCATGGATTTGCATTAATTAATATGGGAGATATTCAGGAGCAAACCATTGCAGGTGCAGTTTCAACGGGTACACACGGCACAGGGGTTACACTTGGTTCCTTGTCCTCGACCGTGATGTCGTGGGGGTTTGTGGATGGGACGGGAACTTATCAGGAGCATCGACGAGGACTGGACGATTTATCAGAAGCGCTTCATGTCTCGCTAGGAATGCTCGGTATTCTTGTCAAAGTAACTATTAAAGTCATGCCATTATATGGTCTTCATTATGTGGGGGCAAGAGATACATTAGCTAATGGACTCATCGGGTTTTCGGAGGATATCCAACAACATCGTCATGTGGAATGGTTTTATTTCCCTGGTAGTGAGACGATACAGGTGAAGCGAATGAATGTTGTTGCTCCTATCTATCAAAGTGAATGGAATAAGAAAATAGAAAACCTCAAGCTACAAATTGTAGAAAATGGTGCTTTTTTTGCTATGTCTGAGCTTTGTAGGTGGAAACCAGCTTTAAGTGGTGCCATGAGTAAAATAGCAGCAGCTAATGTAGTAGAAAGTGAAAGAATAGGTATAAGCTATGAAATTTATCCTTCACCTCGTAGTGTGAAGTTTCAGGAAAGTGAATATGCTATCCCATTATCTCAATTTGAAGCTTGTTTAGAGGAAATTCATGCAACCTTTAAAAAGGGCGTTTATAATGTTCATTTTCCATTAGAATGTCGAACAACGGCAGGGGAAGCTGGTTTTTTAAGCCCTACACAGGGGCGAGAGTCCGCCTTTATCGCCTTTCATATGTATAAAGGGATGTCAGAGGAGCCCTATTTTAAATGGGTGCATACTCTAATGCAAAAATATGAAGGTCGCCCACATTGGGGAAAACAACATCATTTAACGGCTCCAAAGGTTTATGAATTATATCCTGAAATTGAAAAATTTATAAACATTCGCCACCAATATGATCCCGATCATGTGTTTTTTACAGGATATTTAAAAAAGTTATTTCTATTGTAAGCGCTATCTCCTTTACTTTCCTTTCCAACTCTCTGTTCATATTTAGAAAACTATTGTTCTATATTTTAAAAAAATTAAAATTTGAACGAAATGTCAAAATTTTTATCAAAGCGAGATAAAACTGATGCTTAATCAGCATGTAAACGATTTCAATTTTGACAGATTTTTTGAATTGTTTAAACAATTCAAAAAATAGTGTTGACGAGACCTTTTTTTCGTACTATGATAACAACAATTTAACACGTTCGTTACAGCAGTAATACTTTAGAAAGCTGTTATCTATAAACAAAAAATAAAAAGACAGAAGATTGTGATTTTTGTATATAGCAACGAACATAGTATGGAAAGCAATAAATGAGGGGCGTTTAAAATGAGAAGTGACATGATAAAAGTAGGCGTAGATCGAGCGCCACATCGAAGTCTTTTATATGCAACAGGCAAAGTAAAAGCAAAAGATTTAGGAAAGCCATTTATTGGGGTTTGTAACTCTTATATCGACATAATACCAGGTCACGTTCATTTACGTACGTTCGCTGATGTTGTAAAAGAAGCCATTATTGAAGCGGGTGGTATTCCATTCGAATTTAATACAATTGGTGTCGATGATGGTATTGCAATGGGGCATATTGGTATGCGCTATTCATTACCAAGTCGTGAAATTATAGCAGACTCAGCTGAGACGGTTATTAATGCACACTGGTTTGATGGCGTATTTTATATTCCAAACTGTGACAAAATTACACCAGGTATGCTTATGGCAGCAGTTCGTACTAATGTACCATCGATTTTTGTGTCCGGTGGTCCAATGGAGGCCGGGACATCTGCATCAGGTAAACAGCTTTCATTAACTTCTGTTTTTGAAGGTGTAGGTGCTCATAAATCAGGAAATATGTCTGCTGAAGAGCTATTAGATATTGAAAATAATGCTTGTCCGACTTGCGGTTCCTGCTCAGGAATGTTTACCGCAAACTCTATGAACTGTTTAATGGAAATGCTTGGTGTTGCTTTACCAGGTAACGGAACAATCGTAGCTACTTCTGAAGAGCGTCATAAGCTGATTAAAGAAGCGGCGAAACAATTAATTCGTATGGTAAAGGAAGACATTAAGCCACGCGATATTATTACAAAAGAAGCAATCGACGATGCTTTTGCATTAGATATGGCTATGGGTGGCTCTACTAACACGGTTCTACATACATTAGCCATTGCCAATGAAGCGGAAATAGATTACAACATTGAGGATATTAATAAGGTCGCAGAACGAGTACCTTATTTAGCAAAAATCATGCCCGCTTCCGATATTTCAATGGATGATATTAATAAAGCTGGTGGCGTTAGTGCCATTATTAATGAATTGGTGTCTATCCCAGGTGCTATACATCCTAATCGTCCAACAGTGGCAGGGCTGACAATGGGTGAATTAGTCAAAGATCATCACATTACGAATAATCAAGTCATTCGAACGAAAGAAAATCCATATAGTGCTGTAGGCGGTTTATCGGTGTTATTCGGTAATATCGCGCCAGAGGGCTCAGTGATTAAAGTTGGTGCAGTAGATCCTTCCATCCAAGTATTCAAAGGTCAAGCCATCGTTTTTGATTCACAGGAGGCAGCACAAGAAAATATTGATAATGGAATAGTGAAAGAGGGCCATGTAGTCGTCATTCGCTATGAAGGTCCTAAAGGTGGCCCAGGAATGCCGGAAATGCTGGCACCAACATCTGCGATTCAAGGTCGTGGCCTTGGTACAAAGGTGGCATTGATTACAGATGGTCGTTTCTCAGGAGCATCACGTGGTATTTCAATCGGGCATATTTCACCAGAAGCTGCTGAAGGTGGTCCAATTGCTTTAGTAGAAGATGGAGATATGATTGAAATTGATCTACCAAATCGTACGATTAATTTACAAGTTTCAGAGGAAATTTTAGCTGAACGTCGTGCGAAATTACCAGTCTTTGAGCCTAAAATCAAACGAGGTTGGCTCGCAAGATATTCAAAATTAGTGACGAACGCTTCCACTGGTGGCGTTATGAAGATTTAAAACTAGATAAATGAAAACGTTGATGAGGTTAAAGGTTCTAGAGCCTTGTATCTACCAGAGAGCCGGTCGTGCTGGAAGCCGGCGATACAACTAGATCCGACATCCCCTCGGAGTGAGCTATTAAACGTGTTTACACTATTAGATAGCTTCGGGCATATTCGAAAGTGCTCGTTATTAATGAATAAATGTTTTATGACACCCTATTGGATGCGATATATTCCGCATTGGTGCATAGATGCTGTCATTTATTCGCGAGGTAGCAATTATTTGCTATAAAAAAGGGTGGTACCATGGAAAGTCTTTTTCATCCCTACGTAAGGTAGTTCTTTGCGTGTGGAGAAAAGGGCTTTTTATTATTTTCATAATGGCATGTGCTAACTCTCTTTCTTCAGGAGGAGAGCATAGACTAACCAGCTAGTGACACTTCATTAATCTACAACACTGATGTGTGAGTTTGAAAGAAATAAAGGAGGCATATTGATGAGTGCGAATGTTTCAATCAATGAAAAAGAACAATTAGCAACAACTGCAACAGTTGAGCAAACCTATCAAGCAAAGGACGGGGCCGATGTACTAGTGCAGGCATTGCATGATCAGGGTGTTGAAATCATCTTTGGCTATCCAGGTGGTGCTGTATTACCAATTTATGATGCGATGTATAAAAATCCAATCCGTCATATTTTAACAAGACATGAACAGGGTGCCATCCATGCGGCGGAAGGCTATGCGCGTGTTTCAGGGAAAACGGGTGTTGTTATTGCTACAAGTGGCCCAGGTGCAACAAACCTTGTCACAGGGATAGCCGATGCCATGATTGATTCTATACCTTTAGTGGTATTCACTGGTCAGGTTGCTACATCTGTTATAGGTACGGATGCTTTCCAAGAAGCAGATATTATGGGTATTACTACACCCATTACAAAGCACAATTATCAAGTACAAGATGTGAATGACATCCCACGTATAGTAAAAGAAGCTTTCCATATTGCCAGCACAGGTCGTAAGGGACCAGTGGTCGTGGATTTCCCAAAGGACGTTTCACAAATGTTATTTGATGTAGAGAATCCACCGCAAGCACCAGATGAAATTTATTTACCAGGCTATCAACCAACCTATAAACCTAACTATTTACAAATTCAAAAGGCGATACAAGCTATTTCTTTGGCAAAAAAACCAGTCATCTTAGCTGGTGCAGGTGTTCTTTTTGCTGACGCACGTGAAGAATTAACGGCATTTGCTGAAAAATATCGTATTCCAGTAACGAATACATTACTAGGCTTAGGCTCCATTCACGGTGAACATGAATTATTCCTAGGGATGGCCGGCATGCACGGTACGGCAACAGCAAACACAGCTATAACAAAGGCAGATTTATTACTTAATATTGGTGCTCGTTTTGATGATCGCTTAACAGGTAATTTAGCTACATTTGCACCAAATGCGACAATTGTTCATATCGATATTGATCCAGCAGAAATTGGTAAAAACGTACCGACAGATATCCCAATTGTGGCAGACGCAAAAGAAGCATTGAAAGCCGTACTGAAAAAGGATTTTGACGGTCCTGATACAACCGATTGGCTAGCCTTTTTAAAATCTCATGCCAATGATTATCCATTATGGTATTGCAAGAATGATCATGATCAAGAAATTTTACCACAAGAGGCATTGCGATTAGTTCATGAGATTACAGAGGGTGATGCCATTGTGACAACAGATGTTGGTCAGCATCAAATGTGGACAGCGCAATATTATCACTTAAACAACGATCATTCATGGGTAACGTCTGGTGGACTTGGTACGATGGGCTTCGGCTTCCCAGCCGCAATTGGTGCCCAATTTGCGAAGCCAGACAAAAAAGTTATTTCGATTGTAGGAGATGCAGGCTTTCAAATGACTGCACAGGAGCTGTCTATCCTACAGGAATTTAACTTACCAGTAAAAATAGTGATCTTGAATAATAGCTGTTTAGGAATGGTTCGCCAATGGCAAGAAACATTCTATGAAGAGCGTTATTCATCCTCACTTATGCCAATCCAACCGGATTTTGTTAAATTGGCGGATGCGTATAGTATTAAAGGCTATCGCATTAACACAATGGATGAAGCGGAAGCTATTTTCCGAGAGGCACTACTTTCTGATGAGCCTGTGTTAATTGATTGTCGTGTGAAACAGCTTGAATGTGTATACCCAATGGTAGCACCAGGCAAAGGCTTACATGAAATGATTGGGGTGAAAAAGAATTGAAACGAGTAATTACCGTAACTGTGATTAACCAAAGTGGTGTGTTAAACCGATTAACAGGTTTACTTATGAAACGTCAGTTTAATATTGAATCCATTACAGTTGGTCATACAGAGCAACCGAATTTTTCAAAAATGACCTTTGTTGTCAATGTAGAGGATGAACGCAAAATTGAACAACTGGTGAAGCAATTATCCAAACAAATTGATGTATTAAAGGTCAATGACATTACTGACAAATCGATTGTCCTGCGAGAACTAGCATTAGTAAAGGTTATTTCACCGCCAAATTTACGCTTGGAAATGAACTCGATTGTCGAACCGTTCCGCGCTCAAATAATTGACACAGCTAAAAATGTTGTGACATATCAGGTAGTTGGACACCCAGACAAAATAGATGCCTTTATTGAACTCATTCGACCATATGGCATTAAAGAACTTACACGTACAGGAGCAACAGCCTCAGTTCGTGAAACGCAAAAAATCTCAAATCCACAGCTCTCTATTTTAAAATAGTTTGCCTATAAAATTGAAGGTTTTAGATGCTGGCTTCTTAAATGGGCTGCATCTAGAGCTATGAAAATAAACTAAATTCTAGGAGGAAACAACAATGGCTACAATGTACTATGAACAAAATATTAACGAGGAAGTTTTAAAAGGAAAGAAAATCGCTATTATCGGATACGGCTCACAAGGTCATGCACATGCATTAAACCTTAAAGAATCAGGCTTTGACGTAGTGGTAGGGGTTCGTCCAGGTGGATCTTTCGATGCTGCTAAAGCAGATGGCGTTGACGTAAAAACAGTGGCTGAAGCAGCACAAGAAGCAGATGTGATCCAAATTTTACTACCAGATGAGCGACAAAAAGCTGTATATGAGGCAGAGATTGCTCCACATCTAGAAGCAGGGAAAGCCCTAATGTTTGCACACGGCTTCAATATTCACTTTGGGCAAATTACGCCACCAGCAGATGTAGACGTATTTTTAGTAGCACCAAAAGGGCCAGGGCATTTAGTTCGTCGTCAATTCCAAGAAGGTGCTGGTGTACCAGGTTTATTCGCTATCCATCAAGATGCAACAGGCCAAGCAAAAGATTTAGCACTTGCTTACGGTAAAGGCATTGGGGCCGCACGTGGTGGTCTTCTTGAAACAACATTTAAAGAAGAAACAGAAACAGATCTATTTGGCGAACAAGCAGTACTTTGTGGTGGTGCAACGCAGCTAGTAAAAGCAGGATTTGAAACATTAGTGGAAGCAGGCTACCAACCAGAATTAGCATATTTTGAAACACTACATGAGCTGAAACTTATTGTTGACTTAATGTTTGAAGGTGGAATGGCAACAATGCGTTACTCAGTATCAGATACAGCTGAGTGGGGAGATTATGTGGCAGGACCGCGCATCATCGATGAGTCTGTAAAAGCTCGTATGAAAGACGTGTTAACGGATATCCAAGATGGTACGTTTGCTCGCCGCTGGATTCAAGAAAATGAAAATGGTCGTCCTGAATATACAAAGTTCAAAGAAGCAGGTGCAAACCATCAAATCGAAGAAGTAGGTGCAAAACTACGTGAGATGATGCCATTCATCAACGAAGGTAAAGAAAAAGTGGTAAGAGAAGTGGCGACAAGTGCGAAAAATTGATATTTTCGATACTACGCTTCGCGATGGTGAACAATCTGCGGGGATTAATTTAAATACAGCAGAGAAAATAGAGATAGCTAAGCAGTTAGAGCGTCTTGGTGTGACAATTATTGAAGCAGGGTTTCCTGCTTCGTCACCAGGTGACTTTGATGCAGTCCATCGCATTGCTGAAACAGTAAAAAATTCAGTCGTAACGGGTCTTGCCCGGTGTATTCAAAAGGATATTGATACGACATGGGAAGCTATTAAAGGTGCTCAACAGCCACATATTCATATTTTTCTAGCTACTTCGCCTATTCATATGGAATACAAGCTGAAAAAATCACCAGAACAAGTGATTGAGCAAGCGGTTGAAGCGGTTAAATATGCGAAAAAATATTTTCCACTTGTACAATGGTCCGCTGAGGATGCGTTCCGTTCAGATCGTGAATTTTTAGTACGAATTATGAATGAGGTAGTTACCGCAGGTGCAACAACGATTAACGTTCCTGACACAGTCGGCTATGCCTCTCCATACGAATATGGTGCTCTATTTAAGTATCTGCTGGAAAACGTAAAAGGTGCTGATAAAGTCAAGTTCTCTGCCCATTGTCATGACGACTTAGGAATGGCAACGGCCAACACGTTGGCGGCAATTGAAAATGGTGCTGGACAAGTGGAAGGAACAATTAATGGCATTGGAGAGCGAGCAGGGAATGTAGCGTTAGAAGAGATTGCCGTGGCACTTCATATTCGCAAGGATTATTATCAGGTAGAAACAGGGATACAGCTGCAAGAGATTAAACGTACGTCCCAATTAGTCAGTAAATTGACAAACGTCGTGATTCAGCCAAACAAAGCGATTGTTGGGAGAAATGCATTTGCACATGAATCTGGTATTCACCAGGACGGTGTGTTAAAAAATCCAGAAACTTATGAAATTATTTCACCTGCACTTATCGGTGAGGGAGAAATACCTTTAGTTCTTGGAAAACATTCTGGTCGAGCAGCCTTCCGTGATCGAGCTGAAACATTGGGCTTTGATCTATCAGATGAAAAGTTAAATAAGGCATTTGTAGAATTTAAAAAATTGGCGGATCGTAAAAAGGAAATTACAGAGGAAGATTTGCTGACTTTACTTACAGAACAGCAAATCCAATTAGAAGATGTACCACTATTTGAATTGAAAATGGTTCAAGTGCAATACGGTACAGAAAATATTCCGACGGCCACAGCCATTGTGCTAACACCAGAAGGATTAGAGAAAACGGTAGTTGCCACTGGGGCTGGTTCAGTAGAAGCCATTTTTAACACGCTAGAGCAGCTAGTGCCAAATGCTGTTCATGTGATTGATTACCGTGTGACATCAGTCGGTAAAGGCCGTGACGCACTTGGTGAAGCTGTCGTAAATATTCGTTATGATCATGTATCGACGACTGGCCGCAACTCCTCTCAGGATGTTTTGGAAGCATCGGCAAAAGCTTATTTAAATGCTATTAACCGTCATTTAATAAAAGAAAGTCTTCGTGCACATCCAGTTTAAATAATCGTCCTGTTTTATAAGTAGTGAAATGTGTGAGGTTCATTCACAAGTCGGATGCAATAATCATGGCGTATAGGTTAATCAAGAAAAATTGAATACGCTCACCACCCATTAATTTGGTGAGCGTTTTTACTAAATTAGCGAATGCGCTATACAAAGAAGGGTGTTTTGATGATGGAGAAAAAAATTACAGTACTTCCTGGTGATGGAATTGGGCCAGAGGTTGTTGCTTCTGCTGTGCGTGTATTACAAGTGATTGGTAAACGATTTAATCATACTTTCCATTTAGGGTATGGAACAATCGGGGGCGCTGCCATTGACCAACATAATAATCCACTACCAGATGAGACAATTGAGATGTGTGAGAATAGTGATGCGATTCTACTAGGAGCTGTAGGTGGACCAAAGTGGGATCAGAATCCACCAGAATTACGCCCTGAAAAGGGATTATTGCGAATCCGCAAACACTTTGATTTATTTGCTAATCTGCGTCCTGTAAAGGCGTTCCCGAGTTTACTAGATGCTTCTCCATTGAAGCGTGAAGTAGCAGAAAACGTTGATTTAGTGATTGTTCGTGAACTAACAGGGGGCGTATACTTCGGGGAACCACGTATGCGTACTGAAAATGGCGCAATTGATACAACTGTTTACTCGAAAGTGGAAGTTGAGCGTATCGTTGAAAATGCCTTTGAGCTAGCACGTTTACGTGGAGGCAAGTTATGCTCTGTTGACAAGGCAAATGTTCTTGAAACAAGTCGTTTATGGCGAGAAGTCGTAGAAGCAAAGAAAAAAGATTATCCAGATGTAGTAGTAGAGCATAACCTAGTGGATTCTGTAGCGATGAAACTTATTACAAATCCTGGACACTATGATGTAGTAGTTACGGAAAACATGTTTGGGGATATTTTAAGTGATGAAGCATCAGTCATTACAGGTTCTCTAGGTGTATTACCATCGGCATCTATTCGTGGAGATAATTTTGGCTTATATGAACCAGTACATGGGTCAGCACCTGAGATTGCTGGTCAAGGAGTGGCAAATCCTGCAGCAACCATACTTTCTGTAGCGATGATGCTTCAATACTCATTTGGCTTGAAGGAAGAGGCATCAGAAATTGAACGTGCTGTAAGTGCGGTATTTGATGATGGTTATTTTACAGCAGATCTTGCTCGTAATGGCAGTCGAGTTTTATCAACGAATGAATGGACAGACAAGGTTATGAATGAAATTGATACTAGTTTTGTTTCACAAAGTATTATGACAACATATATTTAAAGAAATAGGTGAAGATAATGGGCAAAAATATAATTGAAAAGATTTGGGATAAACATGTTGTTTATCAGGAAGAGGGCAAACCGGACCTGTTATATATTGATCTTCATTTAATTCATGAAGTAACTTCTCCGCAAGCTTTTGAAGGGCTTCGGATGAATGGTCGTCAAGTACGTCGTCCAGATTTAAGCTTTGCGACAATGGATCATAATGTTCCAACAAAAAATCTACCAACAATCCATGATCCGATTGCACGCAACCAAATTGAAACTCTAGCCAAAAATGCTGAAGAGTTTGGTGTTGAGCTGGCAGGTATGGGCCATCCTGATCAAGGAATTGTCCATGTTATTGGACCAGAGCTAGGACTTACACAGCCAGGTAAAACAATTGTCTGCGGTGATTCACATACATCTACACATGGTGCATTTGGGGCGATTGCCTTTGGTATTGGAACTTCTGAGGTAGAGCATGTATTATCGACGCAAACGTTATGGCAAAATAAGCCAAAGACAATGGAAATTCGTGTTGAAGGGGAGCTATCAGTCGGAGTTGCCGCTAAAGATATTATTTTAGCCATTATTGCAAAGTTCGGAATTGGCGTTGGCACAGGATATATTGTGGAATTTACTGGAGAGGCTATCCACAAACTGTCCATGGAAGAACGGATGACGATTTGTAATATGTCGATTGAGGCTGGTGCCAAGGCAGGGCTTATATCTCCTGATCAAATAACTGTAGACTATATTCGAGGTCGTAAATATGCTCCACAAGGCGAACAATTTGAGGAAGCGGCTAACTATTGGTTAAGCCTTGCCTCTGATGAAGATGCTACTTACGATACAGTCCGTATTATTCATGCAGAAGAAATCGAACCTATCATTACATGGGGGACAAATCCATCGATGGGTACGGGTGTTTCTGGCCACGTCCCAACACTAGCAGACTATAAGGATGAATCCGATAAAGCTGCGCTTCAAAAAGCACTTGATTATATGGGCTTAGAGGAAGGGCAACCATTAACGTCCATTGATATCCAGCATGTCTTTATTGGCTCCTGTACAAATTCGCGTATGAGCGATTTACGTGCAGCTGCAAATGTTATTAAAGGAAGAAAGGTACATGGCGATGTTACAGCAATCGTTGTACCAGGCTCTTATTCTACGAAAAAACAAGCAGAGGCAGAAGGTTTGGATAAAATCTTTATAGATGCCGGCTTTGAATGGCGGGAGTCGGGTTGCTCTATGTGTTTAGCAATGAATGATGATGTAGTCCCAGCGGGTGAACGCTGTGCTTCAACGTCCAACCGCAACTTTGAAGGACGTCAGGGAGCGGGTTCTCGTACACATTTGGTATCGCCACCAATGGCAGCCGCAGCGGCGATTGCAGGCCATTTTGTAGATGTACGTGAATTTGTAAAGGAAACTGTGTGAAGCTTGTTTTTACATGGAAGGGATGTTGAAAATGGAACCAATTAATATCGTAAATAGTGTCATTACACCACTTGATCGCAAAAATGTTGATACCGACCAAATTATTTCAAAAGAGTTTTTAAAGCGTATTGAGCGCACAGGTTTTGGACAGTTTTTATTTTATCACTGGCGCTTTGATGCAGATGGTAATGAAATAAAAGACTTTGTATTAAATAAACCAGAATTTAAAGAGTCAAAAATTCTAGTGGCACAGGATAATTTCGGCTGTGGTTCTTCGCGAGAGCACGCACCATGGGCCATTTTGGATTATGGATTTAATGTTGTCATTGCGCCTTCCTTTGCAGATATTTTCCATAATAACTGCTTTAAAAATGGCATTCTTCCTATTAAGCTAACAGAAGCGGAATGTGATGAAATCCTAGCCAAGGGTAAAGCAAATCCATATGCAGTGGAAGTGAATCTTGCGGCACAAACGGTGTCTGATGGTGATGGGACAGTCTATCATTTCACAATAGATCCGTACTATAAGGAAACCTTGCTAAATGGTTGGGATGAAATTGCCTTAACGTTTAAATACGAAGACCATATTGCTGCATATGAAGAGAAGCGGGTAGCCTATTAATATATTTTTGTAGACTGAAGACAAACTGAGCGTTGTCTTCAGTTTTTTTATGCGTTAGCAAATATCCATCCTAGCATTTATGGATAGAATGTGAATAACAGTAAATTTAACAAGAATATTCTGAATATAAATATTGTGAATAAATGGTATATTTTGATAATGTGGAAGTAGCAAGTTATTTGAAAGGAGAATAGATAATGATAACTTATTCAGTTTCCTGTATTTTTTGTAAAAAGACGTTTGAGGTTGTGGAAGGGACAAGGAAATATACCTTGTATAAAAGGAATATGAAAGGAAAATTCTCCTGCGAGGATTGTGATAGTAGAATTGAACATGAGGCTAGAAAAGGATTGTTAGGAAAACTTTAAAAAGGCCTTTAACATACCCTGTCCCTGACCTTGGTTCTCCATTAAAATAGAGCTTAGAAGGAAGGTAGGGAAATCAATGATTACAGTTATAGGAAGTCTAAATATGGATTTAGTTGTACAAATGAATGCTTTTCCAAAGCAAGGAGAAACCATTCTCGGTCATGCATTTCAAACAGTTCCAGGAGGAAAGGGGGCAAATCAGGCAGTGGCTGCTTCTCGACTGGGAAGTGACGTGGCGATGATTGGCTGCGTCGGTCAGGATAGTTTTGGTGAAACATTATGTGCGGGTTTGCAGCAAGAGCGAGTAAACACAGAAGCCATTGTTCATAGTGCTACAGCTCCAACAGGCATTGCTAATATTCTTATTTACAATCAAGATAATCGTATAGTAGTAGTGCCTGGTGCAAACTATGAATTAGCACCTTCACATATAGAGGCATCAAAAGAGCTGATACAAAAAAGCCAAATGGTGATCATTCAACTGGAAATTCCAAAAGAAACAACAGCATATGCCATTCAACTTTGTAAAGAAGCAGGAGTGCCAGTATTGTTAAATCCTGCACCAGCAGCAAATTTTGATAAACAGTGGATGAAGGATATCGCCTATTTAACACCAAATGAAACAGAATGTGCAGAAATTTTTAATGAGCCCGTCGATCAGCTACTAGAAAAGTATCCTAATAAGCTTATTATAACGCTAGGTAGTGATGGTGCGCGTTATTTTGATGGTACATTTCCCAGTCATATCCCAGGCTATATGACGACAGCTGTGGATACAACAGGTGCAGGTGATACCTTTAACGGTGCACTAGCTCATGCCTTAGTAGAGGGTCAATCATTGGATGAGGCAGTGTACTTTGCTAATCTTGCTGCCTCATTGTCTGTTGAAAAGTTTAGTGCACAAGGAGGGATGCCTACACTTGGGGAAGTATACGCGCGTATGGCGGGTCTAGGTGAATAGTATGCCTATAGGAATAAGGGAGAACTGGATAGCTGTAATAAAGCATAATTTTGATGGCAATTTTAGTAAAATTCATAAAATGGGCTATTTCTTTTAGTCTGAATTGTGAATGAAATGTGAAATGAACATTGTAGTGATATAAGGATGAATTCCTATTTGCCTTATAAATGCATAAGTATATTGTCCTCTTTTCGTTGATCTATATATTAGTAAAGCATTAGTTTCATTTATAATGGTCTTATAGATGCATACGAAAAGAGGTTTTGAGGATGACGAACATTGACCATACGCCAATCGAATATACAACCTCAGCGAATAATATATTGCCACAATTTGTTGATCAACTGCGACAATTGTACGGTATTATTGTCCAAAATACATATGTGAAAGATACAGCTAAACATTTAAACCGTATTATTCAAGATGCAAATAACCAAACGATGATTTTAATCGTCGGAAAAGAACGAGTAGGCAAAACAACACTAGTTAACGGATTACTAGGACGTGAGGTACTATCTGTAAATGATCGACATCCGACAGGTGTCAATACATTTATTCGATATGGCGAACAAGAGGAGATTAAAGCCTATTTTTTAGATGGTGTTGTAGCCATATTTGATCTTAGCAAATTAGAGCTACTGACAACAGGTGATACGTTTGCTTCTCAGATTTTACGTGAACATTTGGATTACCTAGAAGTATATTTGAAAAATGATTTATTAAAATCTGTGACGATCATTGACTCTGTTTCCTTAGAAGCAGGGGGAGGTGAAATGGCCTATTTCTCTGAAGCACTTATGAACCGTGTAGATGAAATTTTCTGGGTTTTACGTGCCGGCTCTAGGGCAATAGATGCTGAGCTTTTATTAATGGATGCGTTAAATCATAAAGGAGTGGTACCTTTATGTGTCATCAATGGAATTGATGCTGATGAGCATGCAGATGCATTTATCATTTCAGAACAACAACGTATTGGCCATTTGATGAGTGATTTTATAGCTATTTCCGCAACAAATGCCCTGGTAGCTAAGCAAACGGACAACCTTGAGCTTTGGCAAAAAAGTCAATATGACCATTTAATAGCCCACATACATCGTGTGGCCGAAAATAGTGAAAAAAAAACCTATGCCATTTTAATTCGTTTCTTGCAATGGCTTGAACGGTTCCGCTTCGAATTAACTGTTATTCCACGACGTGACCCATTTCAATCTGCTGTTGAGAATATTGAAAAATATGCAGGCGATACCCAATTTGAGTTTTCTCGCTATCAGCGTGACTTAGCAATAGTTAAGGAATATGAGCAAGAATATGAGCAGGTGGCAAATACGTTTAAACATGTTCAAACCCTTTACCAGCTATTACAAACCATCTCACAACATGATTATTTACAAGATGATAAGGTAGAGACATTTACCGAAATCGCTGTTTACTATCAACAAATGTTACGAGAGTATCGTAATATGCACAATGAATATTCAAGAGAATATGAGCGTTTAGATGCACAGCATAAAAAAATTCATGGTAAAGGGCTTATGAAAGCTATTTTTGGTCAGCATAACCAAAATGAATTTTTTAAAGAGCGTGTGCAAAAATTAAATGACCAACAAGTGGTTTGTGTCGCTCAATACGATAAAGTATTACAAGCAGAAGCTTCAATGTTACAAGCAGTTCGAGACATTCAGCCTTACTTAGTCAATTTAGTAAAGGAGCGTATGAGTCGTATTGAACAAAAAGTGCTTGAACTAAATCAACAACGTGCCAAAGAGAAGCGACAATTAAAGCGTTATGCTGATAAACTAAATGAATTTTCATGTTTAATTGAAGCACAGGGTTATATTAAGGAACATCTTCAACCCTTCTTAATGCAGGAACAGATGCCATTGAAAACAAAGGATCTTGAAATGCTTGAAGAAACTGTGGAGGCTATTCTTAGCATTGATCTTTCAAAGAATGGCTTACTGGCACGTAGTCAAATGAATAATAAAATGGAAAGTATTGCTATTCCTTTTGATGTCGAGGAAATGTATCCGCAGCAAATGCTATCCTTACAAGAAGAAGATGTGAAATCGAACGATATTCCAGTAATACCAAATAAACTAGCCATACAATATGCAGACTAACTTCACAAAACGTTCTAAAAGAATGAATCTTTTAGGGCGTTTTTTTATGGAATGAAACATATCATTCCATTTGTACGTATAAATGGTAAGGAGGGATAATCATGATTGAAATTAAGGGACGTTACACGGAGGCTAAAATTTATGCTGAAACAGCATTACCATCCGCCATCGACCAAATTCAAGAATTGACAAATCAGGCGTTTATGACAGGCACAAAGGTACGTATTATGCCTGATTATCATGCAGGGAAGGGCTGTGTTATTGGCACGACCATTCACCTACAGGAGCGGGTTGTACCAAATCTGGTCGGTGTGGATGTGGGATGTGGTGTATTTGTAGCGCAATTAGATGTAACGACGGTTAATTATGAGAAACTTGATGCTATCATTCGAACGTATGTACCGAGTGGTCAAGAGGTTCATAAGGAACTATCGCCTGATCGACATTTTTTAGCGTTTGAAGGTAAACAGTTCAAAGCAACTGGCCTAAAGGATGAGTATACGAATCTATCATTAGGGACACTTGGTGGAGGCAATCATTTTATTGAATTGGCTAAGGATGAGGAGAATCAGTACTATTTACTGATTCATACTGGTTCACGTTATGTAGGGGCAAAAGTAGCAAGCTGGCATCAAAAAAGGGCCTATGAAAATTTGCGTCAGCAAGATTTGACTGGAAAAATAGAGGACTTTAAACAACAGGGGCGAGAAAAGGAAATTCAAGCGATGATCCAAGCCTATAAAAAGAAACATCCTGCGGTTCCGAAAGAGTTAGCTTATTTAGAGGGCGAATATTTCCATGACTACATTCATGATATGAAAATCGCGCAGCAATTTGCGCAAATGAATCGTTGGACGATTGCTGAAACCATTGCAAAACATATGGATTGGCAGCTGATAGATACATTTGATACGATTCATAACTATATTGAGACGGAGACAATGACGCTACGTAAGGGAGCTGTCCGTGCCAATAAAGGAGAAATGCTTGTCATTCCTATGAATATGCGAGATGGATCACTTATTTGTATAGGGAAGGGCAATGCTGATTGGAATCATTCAGCACCACATGGAGCAGGACGTATGTACTCACGTCGTGCTGCTAAAAAAGCATTGAATATGGAAGATTTTAAAGAGACGATGCAGGGGATTTGGACAACGTCAGTCAATGAAGAAACATTAGATGAGGCACCAATGGCCTATAAGCCTATGGCAGAAATAACATCTGTCATTGGAGAAACAGTAGATATTATTAAGGTGATTAAACCTGTCTATAATTTCAAAGCAAGTGAGGCGGCAAAGCCTTATGAGAGAAAGTGACCCCCGAACTCCCTATAACTAGTAGACATATATGGTATAATATAGCTTTACAAAAACGAAGTGGGTGGTTTTTTTGGTCTCTTCAAAAGATGTGGCAAAGCATGCTGGTGTATCTCAAACAACCGTGTCAAGAGTGTTGAATACACCAGAGCTGGTAAAGCCAAAAACAGTTGAAAAAGTGATGAAAGCGATTGAGGACCTAAATTATATTCCAAATGATATAGCTAGATCGCTTGTTCAGAAAAAGACAGGCATTATCACATTAATATCAGGTCCTTTACACAATCCTTTTTTTGTGGATACGACGACAGCTATCGTTAATTATGTCAACGCCCGTGGCTATAAAGTTAATGTTTATTTTGGTACAGAAGATAATTTACACTCAATCTATAATGCAGTTTTAGAAACGAAGGCGGATGCCATTATATTGTCTTCCATGCTTTATCAAGACGATTTATTTTTTAAATTAGAAAAACTCGAAATCCCTTTTATTATGTTTAATCGTAAGCATCAAGAAAATAGACATTTTGTAGAAATTGATAATGTGCAAGCAGGATATCTTGCGGCCAATTATATTTTGTCTTTAGGGCATCAATCATTATGCTGGATTGGTGGTCCCCATCAAATGAGTACATTTTTTGGACGATACCAAGGATTTGAAAAGGCATTAAAGGATCATGGAATAGAAGCTAAATCCGTACCTACATTTTTTACCAATACGAATAAGGAAGATATCGAAAAGACTTTTGAGGAACTGTTAAAACTAGACAGAAAACCTACAGCAATTTGTGCAGCAACAGATGCCATCGCTATAGAAATTTTGAACCTTTGTTTAGAAAGAGGCTTTCAGGTTCCTAGGGATTTCAATGTAATTGGTATTGATAATGTGGAACTCAGTAAACATCATTCCATTGCTTTAACAACAGTTGGGATATCAACAGAAGAAAACCTGGGGTTTTTAGCGATTGAAAATTTATTTGAGGTCATGGAGAAAAAAAGTACTTGCATTCAGCAAACAGAGTCTGTTAAACTTTTCCCAAGAAATACAACGTGTAAAAAATGAACTGATTTTTAACATCAGTTTATTTTTTACACTAAAATGGTTACGTATTCATTTCTTTATTTTCAGAAATGAATACGTAACCATAATGAAAGGAGTGAGATAAGTCTTGAAAAGGGGCTTATGGATTCATGGAGAATGGAAGATGACGGCAGATTATATGGAGGTTCAAGCCCCGCATTCACAAGAGGTGATTGCACATTTTGCAATGGCCACTGAACAAGATGTACAGGAGGCCATTGCAAGTGCACAGGCAGCAGCGAAGAGCATGGCTTCCTTAACTGCTTTTCAACGAGCAGAAATTTTGGAGCATTTATCCACACTATTTTTGGAAAACCGAGAAGAGGCAGCTAGTATTATTTCACTAGAATCTGCAAAACCGCTCAAGTATGCCTACGCTGAAATTGACCGCACCATTGAAACCTATAAATTTGCCGCAGAGGAAGCCAAACGATTATCGGGCGAAATGATTCCGATGGACGCTTCTAAAAATGGGGAAGGGCGCTTTGGCTATACAATACGAGAGCCTATCGGCGTAATTGCAGCAATTACACCGTTTAATTTTCCACAAAATTTAGTTGCGCATAAAGTAGGTCCTGCTTTAGCGGCGGGCAATACAATTGTGCTAAAGCCAGCTACTCAAACGGCTTTATCTGCTCATTTTCTAGCAAAATTATTAGCACAAACTAATTTACCGGCTGGAGCTTTTAATCTAGTGACCGGGCAGGGAAAATTGGTAGGAGATGTATTTTTAGCACATCCTCATGTGAAAATGATAACGTTTACGGGAAGCCCTGCCGTAGGGATTTCATTACGAAACCGAGCAGGTTTAAAAAAGGTTACGTTAGAATTAGGCTCAAATGCAGGGGTGATTGTTGACGAAGGCGTTCAACTTGATCAGATTATGGACCGAATGATTATGGGAGCATTTTCAAATCAGGGTCAGGTATGCATTTCGTTGCAGCGAATATATGTAATGGAAAGTATGGTAAATGAGTTTTTAGACAAGCTCAGCGCTAAAGTAGCACAGCTAGTCATCGGCGATCCTCTTGATAAAACAACCGATGTAGCCATGATGATTTCAGCAGATGAACAACAACGAGCTCATGAGTGGATTGAAGAAGCGGTTGCTGAAGGGGCTAAAATCATTGCTGGTGGTTATATTGACAATCAGGTTTTAATGCCAACAGTGTTATCGAATGTTTCGTCATATAGCAAGGTATCCTGTGAGGAAATTTTTGCACCAGTTGTTATTGTGAATGCAGTAGCTACTATTGAGGAGGCAATAGAAGCTATTAATGATTCTCATTATGGACTACAGGCTAGTATTTTTACACCATCGATTGAGACAGCTTTTAAAGCGTCCAGAGCATTACAGGTAGGAGGCGTCCTTATTAATGACGTGCCAACTTACCGTGTAGATCATATGCCGTATGGTGGCGTGAAAGAAAGTGGCACAGGTCGTGAAGGCATTAAATATGCAATGGAAGAAATGACAGAAATGAAGCTCATTATTTGGAATAACCAATAGTCACGAATGGAGATGGGAAACATGAAAATGATCAAACAACACCCAAAATTGTATGTAATGGACAACGGTACGATGCGAATGGATAAGAATTATATGATTGCCATGCACAATCCAGCAACAATCGATCATCCAAATCAACCAAATGAATTTGTAGAATTCCCTGTTTACACAGTACTTATCGATCATCCAGAGGGCAAAATTTTATTTGATACGGCGTGTAATCCAAATGCTATGGGGCCCGATGGACGTTGGGGGGAATTTACACAAAAAGCGTTCCCTATTAATATGCCAGAAGAATGCTATTTACATCATCGATTAGAAGAATTAAACGTTCGCCCTGAAGATATCAAATTTGTTGTGGCATCCCACTTGCATCTCGACCATGCAGGCTGCTTAGAATTATTTACGAATGCGACGATCATTGTGCAAGAAGATGAGTTTAACGGCACATTACAAACATATGCAAGAAATGTCAAAGACGGTGCCTATATTTGGGGAGACATTGATATGTGGATTAAAAATAATCTACAATGGCGTCTTATTAAACGTGGTGAAGATAATGTGAAGCTGGCAGAAGGTATTCAAGTATTAAATTTTGGTAGTGGACATGCTTGGGGGATGCTTGGTCTGCATATTCAGATGCCAGAATCAGGTGGAATTATTTTAGCGTCAGATGCCATCTACACAGCAGAAAGCTTTGGTCCACCTGTTAAGCCACCAGGCATTATTTATGATTCGGTTGGCTATAATTCAACAGTTGAACGCATTCGCCGACTTGCCAATGAAACGAATTCACAGGTTTGGTTTGGCCATGATCCTGTCCAATTTAAATCATTTAGAAAATCGACAGAAGGATATTATGAATAGATAGGAGTAGAGAGGCCATGCATAAATTAACCTTTACGCCTGTAAGCTATACAGGTTGGGGATGTTTAAATCAGCTTCTGCCTGAAGTAGAAAGATTGAAGGCTACAAATATTTTAATTGTCACAGACCCATTTTTAAAGGAATTAGGGCTAACAGATAAAGTTCAACAGCCCTTGCTTTCAAAAGGATATGCGACGACCATTTATACAGATATTGCCCCAGAGCCCCCACTTGCTATTGGAGAAAAACTAGTTGATTTTACTAGAAAACATCAATTTGATCTTGTCATCGGTTTAGGTGGAGGAAGTGCTCTTGATTTAGCTAAGCTTGCTGCTGTTTTAGCAGTCCATGATGGGAAAGTAGCGGATTATTTAAATTTAACAGGCACAAAGGCGCTTGAACAAAAAGGATTACCTAAAATTTTAATCCCAACTACATCTGGAACAGGCTCAGAAGTGACAAATATTTCTGTCCTGTCCCTGGACACAACAAAAGACGTTGTGACACATGACTACTTATTGGCGGACAGTGCGATTGTAGACCCAGAGCTAACGATTTCATTACCACCAAAGGTAACAGCTGCAACGGGGGTTGATGCTTTAACACATGCCATTGAGGCATATGTTTCAGTCAATGCCAATGAAGTAACAGATTCCCTTGCATTGCAGGCCATTCGCTTAATCAGTGGCTCTATTCGTACAGCTGTACTGGAAGGGGAAAATAAGCAGGCGCGTTCAGATATGAGCTACGGTAGTTATTTAGCAGGATTAGCCTTCTTCAATGCTGGAGTAGCCGGTGTTCATGCGTTAGCCTATCCATTGGGAGGACAATTTCATATAGCTCATGGCGATTCCAACGCCGTACTATTACCCTATGTCATGGGGTATATTCGTCAAAGCTGTGAAAAACGAATGAAAGATATTTTAGATGCCATGGGTTTATCATCTGCCTACTTATCACAAGAAGAGGCTTCCTATAAATGTGTGGATGCCTTACAACAGCTCGTTCAAGATGTGAATATTCCTTCCACATTAAAGGGATTTGATATTCCAGAAGAAGCTTTAGAACAATTAACAGATGATGCAACAAAGCAAACAAGAATTTTAGCTCGAAGTCCGATGCCATTAGAACGAGAAGATATTTATGCTATTTATCGGGCTGCATTTGATGGAGAAGTTCGAGAACCCGATGCATCATAAAGAAGAAAAGACATGTTTCTTATAAAAAATAGCTATAGCTTTAGTATATCTAATGCCTAAAATAACAAAAGCTACGAAGTATCTTGGATGAAACTTCGTAGCCATTGTTACTTTTAGCTAAATTTTCCCATATATTATGCCTGTGCATCAGGCGTAAATGTACGCGTAGCTAATTCTGCATCTAGCATAAAGATAGCGTTGGAGTCGTTTTCGATACGTTCGATTTTACGAATTAATGTATCAAATGTAGATTCTTCCTCCACCTGCTCATCGATGAACCATTTTAAAAACGCCATCGTCGCATGCTCACGTTCATCTAAAGCGATATCTGATAAATTATAAATACGGCGCGTCACTTCTTTTTCATGAGAAAGAGCTGTTTTAAAGGCATCTAAAATCGATTCAAAATGATTGCCTGGGCTCTCAAAGCCTTGAATTGTTGCACGGTAGCCCATATCACTTAAGAAGTTATAAAACTTCATCGCATGGAAGCGTTCTTCTTCGGCTTGTACTAAAAAGAAGTTAGCGAAGCCATCGTAATCCTGGTCTGTGCAATAAGCCGCCATTGCCATGTAAGCATGAGCCGAGTAAAATTCAAAATTCATTTGTTCGTTAAGTGCTGTGTGTAGTTTTTCAGATAACATAAAAGTTTTCCTCCTTTTGCAGTAAATGCCTTCTTCACTAGTATACAGCGTTATTAGTTCTTCATACAAAAATTTTAAATTTCATGGGAAAATGTGCAAAACTTAATTGATATTAGTTCTCAATTAGAAAATTTATACTTCTTCCTATTTGTCGTATGTATAGCCAAGTGTTAGTTGGGTAGTGGGATAGGGCCACTAGTGAGGTAGCAAAGATGTGTAGATTTGTGGCATAGGAGAGGGACTGGCTATAAAATAAAATCTTACCCGTAAAGAAGAAAATCGCCTCGACATAGGTCGTGGCGATTTTTTTCATCACTATTGTGCTTGAGTCTTTTGATTTTTGACCCCAACTAAGTAACCACCTAGGGCAATTGCTACTAGGACAATCCAGAATATCGCTTTCCAAATTGTAGAATGTGGGAACTCATGTGGAATAACCCCTAGTTTTTCATGTGCCAATGTTAGCACGGCTAATTTCACACCAACCCAACCAACGATTAGGAAGGCAGCCGTTTCCAATGAAGGGAATTTATCAAGAACTTTTACGAACCAACGAGCCGCAAATCGCATCATGATGACCCCAATAAGGCCGCCTAAGAACATAACGGCGAATTGTCCTGCATTAATGCCACCAATATCAAAATCGCCGAGATGTGGTAATGTTACGGCAATAGCAACCGCAGCTAGGATAGAATCCACCGCGAACGCGATATCAGCAAGCTCCACTTTTACAACTGTCATCCAGAAGCCAGATTGTTTCTTCGGCTCTTGGATTTCTTCGGAGTTTTGGGATGCCTTCCGTGAATCATAAATATGCTTAATAGACATAAACAATAGATAAGCAGCACCTATTGCTTGGATCTGCCAGAAATTAACAAGCGTTGTAATAAGGAATAATGCGGCGAAGCGGAAAACAAACGCCCCCACTAATCCATATAATAAAGCTTTTTGTTGTTGTGCTTTTGGTAAATGCTTAACCATAACTGCCATTACGACTGCGTTGTCAGCTGCCAACAAACCTTCTAATACAATTAATACGACGAGTACCCATGCGTATTCTAAAATAATTGCCTCCAAATTTGTTTCCTCCTTTAATTGTTGAACAGAAATGAATGTTTGCTTCTAACATATTCTTCCCAATTTTAAGCAAAAGAAAAAGACCCCTGCCTAAAAAATAGGCAAAGGTCTTGCTAAGCAATTTACTGTTCGTTGCACAGAAAGTATTGTTCTGTGAGACAAATTATGCCATCACACCCGATGGTACGAAACCATGTAATGACGAATGTGAATCAGATGCTTCGATCGCATCTGCTAGCTACTCCCCTTTGACAATAAAGTCAAAAGCTATTCAATTCTTACACCAATCATAGCATGAGAAAAATTGAAAGTAAATAAAAATATACTGCTATGGAGAAAAAATACTTTTCCGTTACGTTTGCACAAATGGTACTATTAAAAGATAGGCGAAATTTTTACAACTTAGAAAGGAGACAAACATGTATAGAAAATTTTTTTCCTATTATAAACCGCATAAACGATTGTTTGTCATCGATTTTTCAAGTGCAATCATTGTAGCCATTTTAGAGCTTGCCTTTCCATTAGCCGTTCAGTGGTTTATTGATGAATTATTACCAACCGGCGATTGGGGAATGATTGTAAAAATAAGTGTATTATTGCTGCTACTGTATGCAATAAGTACATTATTAAATTTTATCGTGAACTATTTAGGTCATAAATTGGGGACTAATATTGAGACAGATATGCGTCAGGAATTATTTACGCATGTACAAAGGCAATCATTCCGATTCTTTGATAATACTAAAACAGGTCATATAATGAGCCGCATTACTAATGATTTATTTGACATTGGGGAATTTGCCCATCACGGACCTGAGGATTTATTTATTGCCATTATGACCTTTGTTGGGGCCTTTGCCATAATGTTTAATGTGAATCCAACACTCGCTTTAATTGCAGCGATTATGGTGCCATTTTTAACATGGCTTGTGACATTTAGTAATATAAAAATGAACAATGCTTGGAAAACGATGTATGGCAAAATTGCTGATGTTAACGGACGTGTAGAGGATAGTGTATCCGGTGTCCGTGTTGTGAAATCCTTTACAAATGAAGATTTTGAAATTAAACGCTTTGAGGAGCAAAATGGATTTTTCCGTGCGGCTAAATTATATGCCTATAAAATAATGGCAGGAACTAACTCGACTATTTACATGATGACACGCCTCCTTACATTAATGGTGTTAGTGGTCGGCGCTTGGCTCAGCTTTAATGGGAAATTATCTTACGGGGAGCTAGTGAGCTTTGTTTTATATACCAATGTACTCATTAAACCAATAGATAAGATTAGTGCTTTATTAGAGCTTTATCCAAAGGGAATGGCTGGCTTCAAGCGATTCCGTGAATTAATTGAGCAGGAACCAGAAATTCAAGATCGTGAAAATGCGAAGGTTATTAACCATTTAGATGGTAATATTTCCTTCAACAATGTTCACTTCAATTACGATGCATCAAAACAGGTGTTAAAAGATATTTCATTTGATGTAAAGGCTGGACAAACCATTGCGTTTGTCGGTCCATCGGGTGCTGGTAAAACGACCATTTGTTCGTTAATTCCTCGCTTCTATGAAGTTTCAAAAGGTGCTATTTCGATTGATGGCATCGATATTCGCAATATGACCCAGGCTTCCTTACGATCTCAAATTGGTATTGTACAGCAGGATGTCTTCTTATTTACAGGGACAATTCGTGAGAATATTGCCTATGGAAAGCTAAACGCCAGTGAAGAAGAAATTCGAGAAGCGGCAAAAAAGGCCCATTTAGAAGCATTCATCGCAGAGCTACCAGAGGGGTATGATACGCAAATTGGGGAACGAGGCTTGAAATTATCCGGTGGACAAAAACAACGATTAGCCATTGCTCGTATGTTCCTGAAAAACCCACCAATTTTAATTTTAGATGAAGCGACTTCTGCGTTAGATACAGAAACAGAGATGATTATTCAGCAATCTTTATCAGAGCTAGCTGAAAACCGTACTACTTTAGTTATTGCCCATCGCCTGGCAACTATAAGGAACGCAGATCGGGTAATGGTTGTGACGCCAAAAGGTATTGAGGAAGATGGTACTTATGATGAGCTAGTGGCTCATAATGGTATTTTTGCTAAGCTCCATCACATCCAATTCCGTAAGGGACAAAACAAACAAAGCATTCAAAATGATTATGTAGAGATGACTTAAAGTTAATCAATTCAACAAAAGGCAGAAATGTGTGATAGCATTTCTGCCTTTTTCTGCTTTCATATACTTATCAAATAAATAAAATTGTACAAGGATTTTTTAGAAGAGGGGAGGAACTATTAGTAGTGAATAGTTTATGACAGATTAATAAATGGGGGTTAAGACATGGATAGACAAAGAAGTATAGGACTTACCAAAACCGTTGGATATCAAGTAGGGGTTAGAAAAACGTTCCCAATCTCACAACAGCAAGCATGGTCAATTATTACAGCAGAGGAAGGTTTGAATGCATGGTTTGGAGGAGGAGAAAATATAATTCTTGTACCTGGTTGTCAGTATCATACAAAGGCTGGAACTGGAGAAATTCGGATTGTCAAACCACTTCTGCAACTTCGATTTACTTGGCAAAAAGAGGGATGGCAACGACCTTCTACCGTACAAATTCGAATCCTCTCTAAAGAAAGTAATAAAACGACCATAAGTTTCCATCAGGAACATCTTTCCAATCAACAAGTGAGAGAAGAAATGAAGCGATATTGGGAAGCGATTTTAGAAACCATTGAAGTTAGCATACAAAAGATGTAGCCAAAAATACTAGCATCTCCTCAACATTTGAGGGGATGCTAGTTATTTTCTTGCTCTCTACTTTCTCCGTGATGGCCATTGGCTGTTCGGGTTGAATCCTGAGGTGCAAGGGCTTTATTACGCTCCGCGTAACCTTTTGGTGATAGGCGAAAAATAGATTTTTTGATGGTGGACCACCTTAAATCTGTCGCAAGGTTCATGTAAGAATAGCCGTAAATTCGAATATTGCACAAGTACAGAAGTGTCAAATATAAAGAAACAAAAAAGCCAAATAATCCGAAAAAGGCGCTTGCTAGGATGAAAGCAATACGTAATATACTGACTGATGTCACAAGTGATTGATTGACCAAGGTAAATGAAGCGATGGTAGAGATGGCGATAACAACAATCATTTCGGGGCTTGTTACACCTGCTCGAATTGCAGCATCTCCGATAATAATTCCACCTACAACACTGATGGTTCCACCAATAACTGAAGGAAGTCGTAACCCTGCTTCACGGAACAATTCAAACATCAGAAGCATTAGGAGCATCTCAAGTGAAGAAGGGAGAGGCAATCCAGCCTTGGCCTGTACAACGGTTGCTAGTAATTGTAATGGTAATTGATTTTGATGATAGGTTGTTAAAGCAAGCCAAAAGGCAGGTAGTAGCAACCCTATAAGAATACCGATTATCCGTAGTACTCGTTCTACAGAACTAAAAATGATCGGATACTCATTATCTTCGGCAGATTTCAATAATAAGAAAAGATTTACAGGTGTGATAATGCCATATGCGACACCATCTACGAAAATAATAAAGCGTCCCCTTGCTAATGCTTGGACGGCATAATCGGGTCGCCCGGTATAATCGAACTTTGGAAATAACTTTGAATTTTTATTAACACGTTCCATCAATAAATCACCACTAAAAACGATATCCGTATCGACCGCAGCTAGCTGTTTCTTAATACCGTGCAGAATATCCATATCTACAATATCTTCAAAGTATAAGATGGCCACAGTTGTTTTTGAGCGTTTTCCAAGTTCCACCTTTTCTACACAAAATGAATTGGTCGGTAATCGTTTTCTAATTAAAGCAATATTGACGCGGATATCTTCAATAAAGTTATCTCTGGGTCCTTTAACAAGAACCTCCATACGCGTTTCTTCCGGCTTACGATTAGGTTTTTTAGCGATATTGCTTGCATATAAAAGATTAGCTTCCTCAAAATACAGCAAAAGGAAGCCACTATAAACTGATGAAATAAGCTGTTCCTTATCTTGGATTTTTTGAAGGCTTGGAATATGGAGATGCCTCGCTATATTTTCCTCAAAAGAAACTTCATCCAAATGATCATATAAATACTGAATCCGCTGAATAATAACGCCGTTCAGCATTTGTTGATCAATCATGGCATCACAAGTTATAAATTGTACCTTCTGTTCATTAAAGCTATATTCCTGAAATTGTATATCTGCGGATTTTTGAAATAGTTTTTTTATTGTATTTAAATCTAACTCATGCTCCTGCTGAGACATTATGATTCACCACTTTTCATGTCTTGTTTTTCAGTTTTCCCCTTTTTAGGAGATTTATCCGATAAGTAAGCAACGACAATGAAAAAAATAGATAATGCCAATAAAAAAATAAAAGTAGCACTTAAAATATAATGTCCCTTTACCTTTAAAAATAAGCTTTCATTTAACATAATTAACGGTAAACAAATGATGAAAAAGGGTGGAGCTAGCATTTGCCAAATACGCTTTGGATCACCAGTCATTTTTAATAAATCTACCACAATGTATAAAAGGAAACTTACACGAATGAAGGTCCCTGTTAGCCATTGGTAAATAGAGAAGAAGTCTAAATGCTCAATATAACGTCCGATGGTCACTAATCCCCATTCTTCATAAGCGGGATAACGTTGTTTCGCTGCTTCACTTGGCCCAAATTCAGTAATGGCTCCAATTAATGGACCTAATGTAAGACCAATTAAGATAGCCAGTATAATTGTGAAGTGATACCACCGAAGTCGTTCTTTAAATTGATGCTGTAAAAATAATAGCAATAATAGCTCTATAAACCCTGAAGCAGGAAAAATCATACCATGTAGAATGGGCTGAAAACCATGCTCAAAAAAGGGGCGCAACAAACTATAATCCTTTACTTGTATATTGGTAAAGGCAACAAAAAAGCCAAGGATGACAACGCCAAATAATACAAAAACATTGACAATAACAATGGTTTGTAAGCTAGTTGTCACTAGTAAAATGCAAAGAATGGTATAAACAAACAGTAATATTAGGACCGGTGTCTGTGGTAAAAACGTGGTATTTACCCATTGTAATGTTTCTACCATTGTAAAAGCTGCGATAATCAATAAAAAAATGGCAACAATATAGATGACAATAGAAGAAGCGACTTTTCCCACTTTTTCGTTGAGCCAGTCTCGAATAGGTTCTTGTTTTGATTTTTTTTGGATGTAAACTAATAAAAATAACCAAAAGAAAAGTATACCCCCAGAAAATAGTACAGAAAGCCAGCCATCTCTTTTGGCGGCATCTAGCAGTGGAGGAATAATAGTCACATGATTTTTTAAGCCAATAACGGTCATGGATAAGAAGATTACATGTAAAATACTGATGGATCCTACACTTTTCATGATGAAAACCCTCTAACATTGATTGATACATATAAGCTTAGACAAAAAACTGTAGCTTTATAAGCAAAAAATGGGTTAATGGCCATGAAAAAACGAGGTATTTGATGGTGTTATCTTCAAATACCTCGTTAAGTCCTATTTAATTAATGGATATATTTTGTGCTAACAAGCTCATCTTTTAAGACGTCTGTTGGGATTTCAAATTCCACAACGCCCATAAAACCTGGTGCCACTTCATATTTATCGAATGAAATCACTAACTTACCTTTATCAGAAATATAGAATTGTTGATCTGGTTGAATAGCTGTAAAGTCTTCCATCAACTCTTCGTCAGCCAGGCCAGCTCCCTTTACCCAGTAAACTTTATCCTGATTGGATTCAGCCATTTGTGTACGCATTTGTTCCTTAATATTTTCACTAATAGCTTCAATATAGTTCTTATCTTTAAAGAGCATAGGTAAAGTAATTAAAATTTCGTTTTCTTTATCAATAGTATCGTATTCCATGACAGTGGAGGATGAGCCGACAGTATTGACTACATAACGACCAATCGATAAAATTTGGTCATTATCGGTTTTAATTTCAAAGCCACTATCAACGCCTAAATGACCACCAATACCACTGGCCTTTAAATCACCAACTTCTGTAATAAATTCATCGTAGAGAGCTTTTCCTTCTGCACGATACTTTTCATTTAACGAATTTGCAAGATCTTGATTATCTAGATTTTCAATAGCAGGTACTTTAATATTGGCATCAAAATTATCTTCTGCAACCTCATATTCTGTCCAAGTTAATACTTTGACCACACTTCCTACAACAGGTATGTCAGATAGCGTTCGAGCCATTGCTGGACTCGCATTTAAACTAGCTGTAAATAGCATAGCTGCAGCTGCCGAGCCAAGCAACCATTGAGGAGTACGGTTCTTTTTCTTTTTCCGACCTTGCTTCAAAGCTCGTTCAACCACCAAGTCTAATTCCTTAGGAATGGAAACATCCGTATATTGTTTTTCTATATTTTTTAATTTTTTATCCATGTGCAGTTTCTCCCTTCACATCTTCCAATTGTATTTTCAATAGTTTTAATGCTTTATAAAGACGCGATTTGGTTGTACTTAACTTAATATCGAGGATATTCGCAACGTCTGCGAGCTTTAAATCCTCAAAATAATGAAGAATCACAACCTCTCGATACATTTGCGGGAGCTCATCCAATGCATGTTCTAGGTCTACGTTTTCATAGACATCCTCTTGAGCGGGGGTTAAATATTGCAAAGTATCATCATCAGTTACTTGTAAGCGTTTATGCTTTCGTAAAAAATCAATGGAAGTACGAACGACTATTTTATAAAACCAGCTTTTCATATAATCAACATTTTCTAGTCGATCTAATGACAGCATGGCCTTTTGAATACTGTCCTGTACAACATCTAGTGCGTCCTGTTCATTTTTTGTATAGCTATACGCGAGCAAATAAAAACGCTCTTTTTGTTCACGAATGAATTGGACAAACACCTCTTCATGTTGAAATGCATTTCTTGTTTTCATGTCCAAAGAAGCTCCTTTTTTAACATTGTCAAATTGTATACATGTACTAGACGTACGAAATGAGGGAAAAAGTTGATGACCATAAAAAAAACTTACCCCAATATGAGATAAGTTTTATCCTTCTATACTGTTGGCATACGTCAGCATAACAGATGATTATGAGAAATAGTCATATGTATTTTTCAAGAGTAATAGAATGGTCACAACGATAAATAACTTACGTACATAACCGCTGCCACGTTTAATCGCAAATTTTGACCCGACTATGGCCCCAGCAATTTGCGCAAGACCCATTGGTAAACCATAGGCATAATTGATTTGTCCTAAGTATATAAACATAAGAAGGGCTGCCACATTACTACCGAAATTTAAAAATTTCGCATTACCAGCTGATTGTAAAAAATCAAAACCAACCATGAGAAAGGCAAATAATAAAAATGAACCAGTACCAGGACCCAAGAAGCCATCATAAAAACCAATGACTGTAATAACTACTACAAATAATAGATAACGTTTTGGTGTTAATTTTTTATAGGTAGTGATGCTTCCCCAATCTTTTTTAAAAATCGTATAGATAGCTACGGCAGCCAGCATAATGAGCATGAGCGGCTTTAGGACACTAGGATTCATTAAGTGGACAATCCACGCACCTAGCATAGACCCGAAAAAGACAAAGGGGAATAGCTTATAGACCGCTTTAATATCAAGCTTGCCAGAGCGATAAAATGTCAAAGTACTCGTAAGTGATCCCATTGTACCTGCTAATTTATTGGTTGCCACCGCTGTAGAAGGTGGGAGACCTACAAACATAAGAGCTGGTAAAGAAATGAGTCCACCACCGCCAACAACTGAATCAATAAATGCTGCTAAAAAACCAAATACAATAAGAATGACTAAAATATTTAGATCTAAATCAAATGGCACAACAGGTCATCTCTTTTCTATCATAGTAATCTGATAGTAGCGAACTGAGGTTAGGCTGTAAATACTCTTTATAAAGTTTTGCGGATTTCGAACGAATGGTTTTCGTATAATTTCTATAAAAAACAAATATTTTCTGCTTAGAGTTAGAAATTTGATGTATTATGTAAATGATAGTGTTTTTACGTAAAGGGGACGTGATGACATGAGTTTAGCAAATCATATACGTGTATTTCTCTGTGTCGTATTTATGGGGATGCTTGTTGGATATGTCTTTAATGCAAAAAAAGATATAACAGATCATGAGTATATTGATATCGTCAAAGAAGGTTATTTGGAGAATTTTTCGGACGTCACAGTTCGTAATGCATTTAACTACGCATTCTTTGAACCATATTGGCGATATTATCAAGCGAAAACAGGGGAGCAAGTTATAGAATTATCAGGTGAAATTACGTTTCAAGGTGAAAAAGGACATGCTATATTACAATTCGTTGTTGACGAACAAACAAAACAATTTTCCCTTCGTGCGATGAAGTTTAATGAAAATGTTCTAAATGCTGAACAAAAACAGAAACTCGTCGGCATGGTCTATCAAACATGGGAAATGAAACAACTAGCTTATGAGTAAGGTTTTTTGCTTTGTAAATGAGCAGAACTATATTACAGTTAAAAGGGGGAGCTTACAGACAGAGAGGATGTTTTGAATGAAGTTAAGTATTTTAGATCAAATGCCTATACCAAAAGGTCATTCGGCAGAGGAAGCCTTCCAACGTACAGAACAACTAGCGTTATTAGGGGAAGAACTTGGATATCATCGTATGTGGCTAGCTGAACACCATAATAGTCAGTCGCTAGCAAGCTCAGCTCCCGAAGTAACCGCTGCTTTTTTAGCTGCGAAAACGAAGCGCCTGCGCATTGGGACAGGTGGGGTCATGATGATGCATTATTCACCCTATAAGATCGCAGAGGTTTTTAAAACATTGTCAGGCTTAGCACCTCATCGAATTGATTTCGGAGTGGGGAGAGCGCCAGGTGGTGATCATGCCTCTATTTATGCGCTTGCAGAGGGAAGAAGACAACGCTTCACTGAGCAATATGATAAGCTTGAAATTATACTAAAGCTCATGAATAACCAAAAAACGGGTGAGCATGTCTATGATCAAGTCGTTGCGGCACCAGTTGATAGTTCATTACCTGAGGCGTGGCTGCTAGGTTCAAGTGGTCAAAGTGCAATGCAGGCAGGACAGCTAGGTGTAGGCTATTCCTATGCCCAGTTTTTCACGGGTAATATGTCGAAGGATATTTTTGATGCCTACAAAGCCTATTTTACGCCTTCTTATTATATGGAAAAACCACAAATCATTGTGACCTATGCGGCGACGGTGGCACCTACTTTAGAGGAAGCCGAGTACTTGGCAAAACCAATCGATATTTCTCGTCTTCAGCTTATGAAAGGGCAAATTATTCAAACTATATCGCCTGAAGAAGCAAAGGATTATCCATTAACTGAAATGGATAAAATGACAATTGCCAATAATCGCAAAGCCAATCTTGTCGGCACACCGAAGGATATTGCTGCTTTTTTAATGAAAGAACAAGAACATTATGGCTTTGATGAAGTCATGCTGAACTGTAATCAATATGAATTAGCAAGTCGTTTAAACACCTATAAATTCCTAGCGGAGGAATTATTATAGAACAAAATCACCTCGTTGTAACTCTTCGAGGTGATTTTTATTAGGATTGACGCTTTTTAACGTACATAAAATAGAAAAACCCGGAAATAAATTTCCGGGTTCGATTACCACTTACATTAAATACTCCATGACACTCTGCCTCGCTTCTGCATAGAATCTTAAGATATTCCTAAGAACTGTACTTTACTCAGCTTTGATGGTCCTTTTGAGTTATCGATCAATCGCACTCATCGGGTTAACCCTCCTAGTCATAGGATTTGAAGTGAAATCTTTAATAGTATAGACCGCGCCATATTTTTTATACATAGTTAAGAAATTTTTTTAAAACAATAAAAGGAAACTCCCTTTTGATACAGATTCTTCAAAAGGGAGTTTCTTTCTTTATTAACTTTATGAGTTGCTTAAACGCGGGCAGAGCCACTAACAAACGTGTGATCTCGATAATACATATTTTTCACTAAAACGTTAGGACCTAGGCATTTAACAGCTGGACAATGACAATTGAGTGTTTTAGCTAAATCAGTTGCCATCCATTTATCAAAGATAGTTGGAAGCTCATCATGTACAATATTACCTAAAGCAGGTGTATCACCGAAATCAGTAACGATGACATCGCCCGTAAAAATATTGATATTCAAACGTGAACGGCCATCTGGGTCGTTACGCAATGTGACATTTTTCGCTGTACGAAGACGTTGAAGTAATCGTTGATCTTCTTCATTCGCACTGCAAGGGTAAAATGGAAGTGTTCCGAATAACATCCATGTATTGTCATCACGAATATCTAGTAGATGATGGATCGCTTCACGTGTTTCCTCCAGTGACAGAGATGTGAGAGCACTAGCGAAATCTGATGGGTACATTGGATGTACCTCATGACGTGCACATTTCATTTCATGGATGATTTGGTTATGAATATGTTCTAAGTACGGTAAAGTTTTTTTGTTTAGCATGGTTTCAGCTGAAACCATTACACCATGTTCCGCAAGCATTTTTGAGTTATCAATCATGCGTTGAAATAGAGCTGCACGTTGGTCATAAGTAGGTTTGCGCTCCATCATGGCAAAGCCTGTTTCCACGAATTCATCGATTGTACCCCAGTTATGTGAAATATGAAGGACATCTAAATAAGGGGCAATTAGTAAATAACGTGCAGGCTCCAATGTTAAATTGGAGTTGATTTGTGTTCGCACGCCTCGTTCATGCGCATATTTCAATAAAGGCAATACATAGCTTTGAACGGATTTCTTAGACATCATCGGTTCGCCACCTGTGATACTAAGCGTTTTTAAATGAGGTATTTCATCTAGCCGTTGGAGAATTAAGTCAATCGGCAATGCCTCGGGGTCTTTATTTTGTAGCGTATAGCCAACCGCACAGTGTGCGCAACGCATATTACAAAGTGTAGTTGTTGTAAATTCAATATTTGAGAGTGTCATCTGTCCATGTTGCTCCACGTCTATATAAGCTTCCCATGGATCAAAGACAGGCGTTATTTTTTGTAAGGTCGTCATCTTTCGTACATCTTCCTTTCTAGCATTCTATTGTCTCATATTCATCGATAATTTCAAATATGAAATTACTGAAAGGGCTATTTTATGACTAGTTAAACATTTTTTACCCATTTAAAGGAAAATGTTCGCCAATTCATTTGTATCGAAATGGATGAAGATAAAATGCTTACAAGTCCTACTATTCTGAAAAAGGTGGATTTACTGTTATTTTTCTAAAAAAACGTTATCATGGATAGAGAAAATAGCACAATGCATCATAGAAAGTAGGTACGGACATGACGAAATATGAAATATTATTATTTGACGTGGATGATACGTTACTAGATTTTGATTTAGCTGAAAATGCTGCACTTGACCGCATGTTTAAAGAAGAAAATATACAAGTTACTCCCAACATGATTGCACGTTACAAAGAAATTAATGAGTCAATGTGGCGAGCTTTTGAGCGTGGAGAAGTAACGAAAAATACCTTACATAATACACGTTTTTCGATTGCTTTAAAGGAATTTGGCATAGAAGTCGATGGGACATACTTTGAATCACTTTTCCAAAAATATTTACGGGAGGCCCACCATTATGTAGAGGGGGCCTATGAGGTAATCGCTCACCTAGCCAATCATTATCATTTATATGTAGTGTCCAACGGGATAACGGTTACACAAAATAAACGTCTTGTGGATGCGAATTTAGCGCAATATTTTAAAGGCATTTTTATTTCAGAGCAAACGGGCTATCAAAAGCCTATGCCAGCCTTTTTCGATTATGTGTTTGAACGAATTGATAATTTTGATAAAGAAAAAGCACTAATTATTGGAGACTCTTTGACATCTGATATAAAAGGTGGTTTACAGTCCGGAATAGATACTTGTTGGTTTAATATCCGCAATGTTGAAAATAAAAGTGGCATTGAACCGCATTATGAAATTAAAAAATTGCAGGATTTACATGATTTACTGAATCAAAAAATTGCACTTTAAGTAAGCATGAGGCACCTTCTTTGTTTTGTAGACAGGGAGGTGCTTTTTTTGCTCATTTTTTGAGCAGGTTTATAGGTATAAAAAAACGAGGAAAGGGCAAAACCATTGTTGAGACTAGTTTCCATGAAAGGGGAAATATTCGATGAATACGATACTAACAGCCAGTAAACGCCAAAAAGGACGACAATCTTCACTAACACAGCTTCGACAAAACGGTGCCATTCCTGGTGTTGTCTATGGCTTCCAAATGGAATCAACAGCCATTACATTAGACGCAAGAACATTTGCGAAAATACTAGCAGCGCATGGTACAAAAAGTGTTTTTCAATTAGATGTGGATGGAAAGCGTATTAATGCCGTTTTATCAGAAGTTCAGCGTTGTGCTCTAAAAGGGAATATTAAACATGTTGATTTTAAATCGATCAACATGTCACAAGAGCTGGAAGTGGAGATTCCAGTAACAGTAATCGGTGATGCCATCGGAGTAGCAGATGGAGGTTTCCTATTACAGCCTAATCGTGAGGTTCGCATTAAAGTGAAGCCAACAGAAATTCCCGAAACGATCGAAATCGATGTCACGAATATAGCAATCGGAACATCCCTATATGTGGGAGATATACGTCAACAATTTTCATTTGAAATTTTACAAGAAGATGACTTTACACTAGTGACGATCACACCTCCATCTGCTGAAAACGTACAAGAAGATGACACTGTGGACGACACGCCCGAAGTAATTGAAGCAACAGGGCAAAATACCTCTGAGCCAGAAGCATAGCGTGAAAAAAGGGAGCCATTTTCCAAAATGGCTCCTTGTTTATTCTATCCATAAAAAGACAATGCATTTTTTGCATTGTCAGAAAACTTATATGACGGCGCTTTTCACGCCAGTCCATTTCATAAATAATTTTTCGTTATAGGTTAAGGCGAATTGTACGATTGGTCCAAGTCCAAAGGCCATTATCACCGTACCGATTCCTATAGGACCACCAAGTAAGAAGCCAATTACAGCGACTGTAACTTCCATTGTCGTCCGGGAACGTGTGACACTCCAGCCAAGTTTATGAACCATCATTAGCATTAAGGTATCGCGCGGACCAATTCCTAAATTAGCCACCATATACATACCACAGCCCCAGCCAAGTAATACTAACCCTGTTAGATAAGAAACAAGCTGCATCCAAAAGCCATCGATATCAGGTAGCCAATAATTAAAAATATCAATAAAAATGCCAGCTAAAAACATATCGATAAAAGTTCCTGGTAATGGGAATTTTTTCGTTATTAGCATATCAAACGCTAAAATTGCCAGTCCTAAAATGATCGACCATGAACCGATCGTTAATCCGAGTGTTTTAGTTAAGCCAATATGTAAAACATCCCAAGAGCCTACGCCAAAAAGCTGCCCTTTAATTGTTAATGTAACGCCAAAAGATAGCACGATAATGCCTGTTATGAAAAATAAACAGCGTGTATAAAAAGCTTGTTTCATTTTTTAACCCTCATTCATCCGTAAATTCCTATTGTCCATCAAATAATTATAACAAGATATTTTCAATTTGCCAGAAGTTTGTCATTTCACATTTTTCAAAAAAAACAGTTTAGCTTTAGGTAGAGAGGGCAAAATATAGTTGTAGAAGAAAGGATGGGATGAAATGACTTCAGTACGTGATGAAATTTTAGAAGTTTTGAACCGTGAAAAGATCGGAACGATGGCTACTGTAGAAAACGGGAAGCCTTATTCGCGCTATATGACGTTCCAGCATGAGGATTTTGTGTTATATACTGTGACGAATAAGCATTCTGAGAAAATGGAAGAGCTCCGTAAAAATCCATATACCCATATATTGTATGGCTATGAAAATGGGGGCTTTGGTGATTCCTATGTGGAAATAGAGGGAAAGCTCACTGAAGTACACGAAGAAGGCATTAAAAATAAAATTGCAGAATTTTTTACGAGTATTTTTATTGGCAATCAGGATGAAATGGTGACCCTAAAAATTGAACCTATTCGTATGCGTTTAATGAATAAAAAAGGACAACCACCAAAAGAACTAGAATTTTCGAGCGACCATTAATCAATGGTCGTTTTTTACGGACTTTACGATTAATAGTTGCAATAACAGACATCTTTCAGGCATGATAGTTCTTAAAAGAAAAAGGAGTATTGGCTATGACGACAAAATTACAACAGTTAACGCAAAATATTTTATCATCTCAAGGTAAGTTAGAGGCAGATTTTATTCTTAAAAATGCACAAGTTGCCGATGTCTATACATTAACGTGGAGGAAAGCGGACATTGTTGTGAAGAATGGCACAATTGTCGCACTGGATCACAGCAATAGATTTCATGCAAAAGAGGTAGAGGATGCAGCGGGGAGCTATGTTATTCCTGGATTGATTGATGGTCATATACATATTGAATCTTCGATGCTAACACCTGGAGAATTCAGCCGTGTCTTAATTCCACATGGGATTACAACCGTGATTACTGATCCACATGAAATTGCTAACGTAGCAGGAGCAGAAGGAATCCAATTTATGCTGGATGATGCACAAAAGGCCGATATGGATATTTTTGTGATGCTTCCTTCAAGTGTACCAGGGACACAGTTTGAAAACGCCGGGGCAACATTAACAGCACAGGATTTGGAGCCATTTCTGCATCATGAACAAGTTCGTGGATTAGCGGAGGTTATGGATTTCCCAGCCGTCTTAAATGGAGAAGAGGGAATGCTGCAAAAAATTTTATTATCAAAGGAAGCGAACCTAGTAATTGATGGGCATTGTGCGGGCTTACAAAGTGAGCAAATAACAGGCTACCGAGCTGCAGGTATTCAAACGGATCATGAATGTGTGACAGCCGAAGAAGCCATTGATCGTGTAGAGCAGGGGATGTATGTCCTTATTCGAGAGGGATCAGCAGCGAAAAATTTGCGTGATTTATTGCCAGCCATTCAGCCACACAATGCGCGTCGTTTTGGTTTTTGTACGGATGATAAATATGTCGATGAATTGATGGATGAAGGTAGCATCAATTATGATGTTGCAATGGCAATAGCCGAAGGGATGACACCTTTGCAGGCAATTCAGCTAGCAACCGTAAATACCGCAGAATGCTATCGTTTATTTGATCGAGGGGTACTTGCACCAGGCTATAAGGCTGATTTTGTACTAGTAGACGATTTATCGACGATGCAGGCAAAAGCGGTTTGGAAAAATGGTCATAAAGTGGCTGAAAATGGGGAAATGCTGACAAGTCGTCAAGAGGCAAAGGTTCCTGCCCATATTCATCACTCTGTTCATTTACCAAGCATCACAAAGGATAGTTTACAACTATCATTCAAAAAGGGGACAAGAGCGAATGTCATGGAAATTGTGCCGAATCAGCTGATTACCAATCATTTAGTCATAGATGTACCTGTGAAAGAAGGCGTATTTGTCCCCTCGATAGAACAAGATTTACTGAAACTAGCAGTCATCGAACGCCATCATCATTTGCATACGACGGGCTTAGGTATTGTGAAAGGGTTTGGTTTACAAAAAGGTGCGGTTGCGACTACCGTAGCCCATGATTCACATAATGCCCTTGTCGTTGGCACAAATGATGAGGATATGATTCTGGCACTTTCCCGCATTCAGGAAATCCAAGGTGGCTTCGTTATTGTAGCCGATGGTGAAATACTCGCGGAGATGCCTTTAACAATCGGTGGCTTAATGACAGATGTGCCAGCACAGCAAGCGAAGGAACAGCTAGCGGGCTTGCACAATGCTTTACAGAAACTCAATCCAACTTTAGATTTTCATTTTCTACTGACATTTTCTTTTGTAGCATTACCCGTAATTCCTGCTTTAAAATTAACAGATACAGGGCTATTTGATGTGACAACCTTCCAGCATATAGAAGTGGAAGCATAGACAAAAAAACGACCTAGTTGCGGAAAGCGATTAGGTCTTTTTTATTCGCTTAAAAATGTCTCATAACAGAGGATAGAAAGCTGTCTCAATGTAAAATCAAATTAAAGTTTATAAAGCGGCTTTATAATGATTGGTAACCGAGTAAGGGGCATTAATGATAGACTGTTTTTAGATACTTTGAGATAGATAGATTTACCATTTTAATCTATCCAGCGAAGAGCAATCTTTAAGGTCACTTTACAAACGGAGAGGAAAGAAGACATGAGAAGGAAAGGCTTAGTCATTAGTTTAGCAGTAATTGCTGTATTGTGGATATTACATACAACATCTAAAAATTTTGTGGTCGACCCCACATTTTCTACATTTCTTTCGAACAAGGAAATAGAACTTCCGAATGCAAATGTATGGATTATGATGATCCAACTACATATCATTTTAGCCATTATTGCCTTAATTACGGGGCCATTAGGTCTTTCGAGAACAATAAGAATGGAAAAACCTATTCTACACCGCTGGAACGGTCGAATCTATGTAATAGTGATTGTAGTCAATATACTTCCAGGATATTATATAGCGCTCTATGCAAATGGGGGCATGTGGAGTACGATTGGTTTCTTCATTTTAAATACGCTGTGGTTGCTTACGACGATAAACGGTTTTCGTTTTATAAAAAAGGGACAAGTAAATAGCCATCGGAGTTGGATGCTAAGAAGCTTTTTCTTAACGTTTGCCAATCTAACCATTTACATAGTTATGACGATACTGCATTATGGAGCGAATCTTCCATATGGGTTGTCGTATTCGTTAGGAGCGTGGTTAGCCTTTACTATTAATTTAGTATTAGCAGAGATGGTGATTAGAAAATCGACCATTTAACGCCATAGAATTAATTTGAAAAGGAAGATTTTATGAAAAAATGGATACTATTTTTGGGGTTTATAGCTGCTTTGATAATTGTGCTAACGATTAATGATACGGAAATAAAACAGGCTAAGACTATATTTGTAGATAGTAATGGAAATGATTCAAATAATGGTTCAAAATTAAGCCCATACCGTACGCTAAAAAAGGCGGCATTAGAAGCGGAAGCAGGGTCAACCGTATTTATACGGAAAGGCATTTATAAGGAAAAGCTTTCTGTTATACATAGTGGTACAAAATCAAACCCCATTATTTTCAAGGCGTATGAAAATGAAGAAGTTATTCTTAGTGGAGAGTCCATGAAGAATACGGATGGTGATGCATCTCTTGTAACAATAAAGAATAAAAATTACATTACCATTAGTGGATTCACTATACAGGATTTAACGACGAAACAATTAGATGAAACAGTGATAGGAATTTACGTAACAGGCTCCAGTAGCCATATTACCCTAGCGAATAATCATGTGAAAAGAATAAAAACCTTTGCTGAGGATGGAAATGGTCATGGGATCGCTGTCTACGGAACAGGGTCAATGAGAGATATAAATATTGTAGGTAATACAGTGGAGGATTTAGTGTTAGGTGCAAGTGAATCTATAGTTCTTAATGGGAATATTAATGGATTTAAAATAGAAAATAATATAGTTCGACGGAGCAATAATATCGGAATTGATCTGATTGGGTTTGAAGGAATTTCAAAGGATAAAAAAAGGGACTATGTACGAAACGGTGCTGTAAAAAATAATTACGTTTATGAAATTTCCTCCTATGGGAATCCAGCATATGGCGAGAATTATTCTGCTGGGGGAATATATGTCGATGGTGGTAAGAATATAACGATTGAGTACAATACCCTTTATAAGAATGATATCGGAATTGAAGTAACATCTGAACATGCAAACAAGTATGCAGACAATATAAAAGTACTAAATAATACAGTATATAATAATTTTTTTACAGGAATATCGATTGGCGGGTATGATGAAAAAAGAGGGGGGACGAAAAATTCAACCATTTCTCATAATATTATATACCGTAATGATACAAAGGGATTAGATGGAGGACAGCTTTTATTACAGTATGATACCCACAATAACGTTATAGAAAAAAATATACTAACAGCTGGATCTTCTCGAATATTTATAGCCAATTATTTTACAAGTAATAAAAAAAACAAGTTGGTTAGGAATGTGTTTCATAAAGAAAAAGGGGAGGATGGCATTTGGATATGGAAGGATAAGGAATATGACTCGTTTAAAAAGTTTAAAATCGCATCCAATAGTGATTCGACATCTAGTTACCTAGATCCTCAATATAAAAACATGGATAAATTTGATTTTAGACTTGAAAAAGATTCTCCTGCGGAACATATAGTGAAGTAAAAAAATATGAGGGCTAAGGCTAAAAAGACAATCGAGTTGTCGAGAAACCATTTGTTAAACTAAAGGTAATTTTGTGGAAGTGACAAACTTTTTTCTCTACTTACGGAGGTTAATCATGATGAAAATAATGAAGAAAACAGCCAAGTTTGTGGGAATATTGCTAGCTATATTGGTTTTGATGATAGGGTTTGGCTATGCTTTTCTTGAGATCAATCCTTTTGGTAATAAACCAGGTAAGCCAGTTGCCGATATTGAACGAAAGGTTGAAATTTGGGGAGAAGAAGTCGCAGGTAATCATTCTGGTAGTAAGCTAGACGATATGAATATTAAAGGTAACCCTAATAGACTGCTAGCTACAGTCAAATTTTTCACTAATATTGTAGGAGAAGACTATCAAGATAATGAGGCTGCCATTGATACGTTTACATATGTCCATGAAATGGAGGGAGGCTATGAAAAGACCACCTATGAGGATGAACCTTATTTGATTCCTTATACCGTGGCAAATAGTGATAGTGCGGTCATTGTAATCCCCGGTGGTGGCTATAGCTTTAAGGAAATGGATGGCGGAACTACTGAAGGAAAAGAGGTCGCTGAAGCATTAAATAAGGCAGGTATTAATGCGTTCGTTCTACACTATCGTTCCAACCCCTATGAATGGCCCATTCCCCAATTGGATGTGCAGCGTGCTGTCCGTTATCTACGTTATCATGCAAATGATTATGGTATACATCCTAATAAAATTGGATTGATAGGCTTTAGCGCAGGTGGTTTTCAAACGGGGAGTTTTATTAATCTCATACAGGGAGAAAAATGGCTTCCCAAAAATTATCAGCTTGATGCTATCGATGCAGTTGATGACCAAGTAGCATCTGCAGCCATGATTTATCCTGCATTGACGTACCGCTATAATGTCCCCATGCTTTTTGCTTCTTTTGATGATAGAGCTGTTAGAAATCCAGAAGAGCGTGAAGAACTTTTGAATAAAACTGATTTGTCCAAGCATTTCAGAACTGCACATATTCCTCAATTTATTGCTTATGGAACGAAGGATTCAGCTGTTGGGGTAAAGGGACCACAGGAATATATTCAGTCCGCACGAACTGCAGGTGCGGATGTCACTGTAATTGTAGCAGAAGGTCAGAATCATGGTTTTAAGCAGCCATACTATATGCGTGAGTATCTTGAATGGGTAAAGAAAATTTTTGCTTCTTTATAATGTGGTGGGTCTGACCATGAAGATGGCTACTTCCCACATTTGAATAAAAACTTTTTTCTGGAGGTTTTTATGGTGTAATTCCCACGCTAGTCACTTCTCTATAATCGATTTTTTCGATTCATTTTATCGAAATAATCATCTTTATCGATTTGTGAAATCATTATAAGATAAAACTATTCGGGAACAATACTAGAAAACTTTAAGGAAGAAGGGATCACCAACATGTCAATAGCCGTTATTTATGGTGGAAATCGTCCGAATGGGAACGTAGAAACTTTAACAAAATTAGTCACTCAAGATTTAAAAGTTGAAGAAATTTATCTAAAGGATTATTCAATTCAACCTATAATAGATAAGCGCCATACAGAGGAGGGCTTTTCAGAAGTCAATGATGACTATAATTCCATCATTGAACGTATTCTTCCACATGATATTCTACTATTTTCTACACCTATTTATTGGTATAGCATGGCAGGACCGATGAAAAACTTTATTGATCGATGGTCACAAACTTTAAGAGATTTAACTTACCCCAATTTCAAGGACAACATGTCTTCTAAAAAAGCGTATGTCATAGCAGTTGGTGGTGATATGCCCTATATAAAAGGGCTACCAATGATCCAGCAGTTTCAACATATCTTTGACTTTATAGGGACATCATTTGAAGGGTATATTTTAGGAGAAGGAAATAAACCCGGAGATATAGTTCAAGATTTAAAAGCGATGGCAGCAGCTGAATGTCTTAGAAAAGAGCTACAATAACAGGAGATTAAAAAGGGATTTGGACGATAAAGTTTCCAAATCCTTTTCTGTTTAATGGACCTCGTTTGGTTGAAAAATTGTTCACTCTTGCTAAGCTAGTGTAAACTGGATTTAATATCGATAAAAGTGAATCTTCCATAAAAATGTATCGAAAAAAATGATTAGAGAGGTGAGGAAATGGATATAAAGCAGCTCCAAACGTTTCTAACAGCAGCAGAAACATTAAGCTTTACACAAACAGCACAGCGTCTAGACTATGCTCAATCAAGTATTACTGCGCAGATTAAAACTTTGGAACAAGAGTTAGGGGTTATACTTTTTGAGAGGCTTGGGAAGCGGATCATTTTAACAGAGGAAGGCAAGCGTTTACAACAATATGCCGAAAAAATGCTAGAGCTAGATCGTGAAATGAAAAAAGCAATGTCCAATGAACAAGAACAAGTGGTGTTAAAAGTAGGGGCACAGGAAAGTCAATGTGTTTATCGACTGCCAAGCATTTTACAGCATTTTCAACAGGCGCATCCCCATGTGAAAATTATATTTAAGCCTGTGCATACGACTGACATTGCCAAGGAGTTATTGCAATCAGGTAAGTTAGATGTGGCCTTTATTACAGATATTTATCAGGAAACAGCGATGCTACATCGAGAGCGTTTACTCGAAGAACAGCTTATTTTTGTGAGTACTTCCAAAGATAGAAGGGAGCCTCTCGTGGCTTCTCATCTTTCTACTGAAACCATGCTACTAACGGAAACAGGGTGCTCCTATCGCAATCATTTAGAAGCACAGCTACAGCAGGAAAATAGTATGCCGCTACAAATGATAGAATTTGCGAGCATAGAAGCGATTAAGCAATGTGTGATAGCTGGTTTAGGTATTACATTTTTACCGAGAATGGTCGTAGAAAAGGAATTAGCAAATGGACAATTAGAGGAAATTCCCTCGACAATCAGCTTAGCACCAATTTTTACAGACATTGCTTGGCATAAAGATAAACATATGCAGCCTTTCCTTCTCGATTTTATTACCATAGCCAAGCAGCACTATAAAATTTTGGGCGCTCAAAAAAGAGCCTGAACGTATCAGACTCTCTTGTGAACTATTGTTGTTTTAGCGTACCAGAAAAATTGGTGCCTTCACTACGCTCTGCACGACAATCGACTTCCGTAACTTTCAGCGCATTATTCGTTAATCGCTCTAGCTCGACGACACATCGATTGCCGTTTGAGGACTTATTCATTAATGCCTTATTTGAACTTGTTATCGTGGCAGTTCCGTTGACTTTCCCTGAAGCTGTCCCATCATTTGCAGTTAAAGCAATGGAAAAACTGTTGCTTGTGGCGTTTGAAATAACAGCATCTCGACGGTTAAAGTCATTTGTTCCTTTACCCCATTTATAATAATACGTATAAACGCCTTCCCAAGCACTCTTGCTAGGTGTAGTTTGCTGCAAGGATTTATCGAGTTGATTTTGGGCATTTTTAGCACGTGTATTTAACGATAATTTGTTGGCATTGTCATGAATAGCTTGTGCATCCCCTGAAATTTCATAAAAATTTCGTTCATCCATGCGATACAGCATTGTCACAACTTGTGCACGTGTCATATTGTTGGTCACACCATAAAACTTTTGTAAATTACGGTCTTCATACTGTGGATTTTGCCCAGATGAAATATAGTAATCAAGTAAAAATTGAATAGATGAATCTAATCCTTTTTTGCCACTAGCTAAATGAGTAATAGCTTGTGCCACGACACCACGCTTCACGGTAGCAGCTCGTAGCCGATTATCGAAATAGCCGTTTAAAGGGACACCATAGCTAGCAAGCTGGTTATAAAATTCATCCGACCACATGGCAGAAGGGGTCTGTTTTTTTAATTCATCAATGGGAGATTCAAGCTCGTAAAAAATAGCTAAAAGTTTAGCTAATTGCTGCTCGGTAATAGTAGCATTCGGTTTAAATGTACCATCTGCAAAACCATTTACAATATCATATTCTTCTGCCCATAAGATTGCTTCATAGGCATAATGATCCTCAGACACATCTTTGAAACCAGCAGCTTGTACATTGCTTGCACTGCCTACGATAAGAATGGAAAATAATAATATACCTATTAATTTTTTCATTTGTCATCTTCATCCTTTCTTGCTCGATATGTTAATAGTTTGCAGGAAATGGATAAAAACTGCAAATTTTTCTCAATAAAAAATAATCGCTTCCTTCTACAGAGGAAGCGATTATTTTGTGTTATTTATTGGGCAGTATAGCCACCATCCACCGTTAATGTGTTGCCTGTCATAAATGTTGAATCATCGCACGCCATGAATAAAACGGCTTTTGCCATTTCCTCTGGTTGACCTAAACGTTGCATAGGTGTTACATGACGTAATGGCTCTTTGCTCTCCTCAGGAATAATCGGTGTATCAATAAAACCAGGGCAAAGTGCATTAACGCGGATACCGCGTGTAGCAAACTCTAATGCTAGTGAACGTGTTAAGTTGATGACGCCACCTTTAGCTGCATTGTAGGCTGCAGACCCTGGTGAACCAACCCATCCATACATGGAGGCAGTATTGACAATTGTCCCGCCATTCGCTTTTAGCATCTCCTTAATGGCAGCCTGTGCCATTAAAAATACGCCATCTAAATCCACATTCACTGTTTGACGCCACTCTGCATAAGGCAAATCCTCAGTTGGCGTTACTCGCCCAATTCCTGCATTATTAAAAAGAACATCGACTTTGCCAAATGTCCCTAGTGTTGTTTGATAAATGGCGGCTACTTCATTTTCATCTGTTACATTTGCTTTCATAAAGATAGCCTCTGCTCCTTTTGCCTGCAGTTGAGCTGCAAATGCTTGACCTTTTTCTTCATTAAGGTCCACAAGTACCACTTTAGCACCTTCTGCTACAAATAATTCAGCAGTTGCTGCTCCAATTCCAGAAGCACCACCTGTAATAATTGCTACTTTATCTTGTAATTTCCCCATACATGACACTCCCTTAAAAGTAATTTTCTTGCACACTGCGTCGATTACGGTGTACTTTTATTGTAAAACTCTATAAAACGGAAACAATCATTAATGTCATGGCAAGTGTCTAACTAGTAGACATATCTATGTAAAATGTCTAAAAGGGAGGAAGAAATAGTGACAAAATGGACACAAAGACAGGAAAGAACCCGTCGTCATTTTTATAGCGCTTTAGTTGATTTAATTAAAAAACAAGGATTTCAGGCAATTACAGTAAAAGATATTGTAGAACAAGCAGGCTATAATCGTAGTACCTTTTATGTGCATTTTCAGGATAAATTTGAGCTAGCAGAAAATTTGCTAGAGCAGATGTTAAATGGCCTAGAAGTAGCGGTAGGGGAACCATACCTGTTTGGAGAAAGAGTGTATACAACGAAGCTAAAAGCTCCTTCTTTTAATATTATTCATTACATTTATAAGAATCGTACATTTTTTGAGCTATTAAACTTTGAAGATACGATTCCTGGATTGCATACCCGGATGCCTCTTACGATAACAAAAATTTATCAAGAACAATTTAACTTTGAGACCATCAACCATCAACCAGTGAATATGGATATGTTCAAACATTATACCTCTTATGGTTTTTACGGATTAATGATGCAATGGATTGCAAGCAACTATGAAAAATCAGAAGAAGCTTTAATAAAAGACATTATTGAATTAACTAAAACGCATATTTATGCATTTGAATTTATAGGAAAACCACTTGGAATCAATGATAAACGCATGTAATATCACTATTTTATAAAAAATCTCTAATCATAGCATTAGAGATTTTTTGTTTGGGCGAAAGTAAATTTTCCTCTAGAAAAAAATTTTTTAAAAGAAATTTTCATAAAGTAGTTGAATTATTTTTGTTTTAAGCATATATTTTTCCTAAGGGAAACAAAATATCTCTAAAGAAAGAAGAGTGCGTGAATGAAAGAGTTAGGTGATTTCAAGCTGACGATTCTTCCAATGGTTGTTTTATTACTTCTTACGATTCTTTGGAAACTTACAGAGTCTGTAGGAGCGGGCATAATATTAATCCTTTTCTGGATGAGCTGGCGCCAGTTTATTCGGAAAATTATATAAATAAAGTAGGCTGTATGAGAAAGAGCAATGCATTTAAGGATGCAAGTCTGACAAGGCGGGCGTAGTCAAAAGATTTAATAAGGCATGTCCGCCACCCCCTTTATCGGTGTTTCATGACTGCTTTTTTTCAAGCAATGGCTAATAAAATGAAAGTAGAGGTAAGTCAATGAAACAATGGTTAGGTGTATTCGTACTATCACTCTCACTTCTGTTATTCGGTTGTTCAACTGAAGCAGATGGAGAAAAAAAAGGAATTGTTGTCGCAACGACAGGACAAATTGCAGATGCCATAAAAGAAATTAGTGGCGATCATTTACAAGTATCAGCATTAATGGGACCTGGGGTAGACCCCCATTTATACAAGGCTACGCAAAGTGATTTATCGAAATTGGATAAGGCTGAAGTTATTTTTTACAATGGTTTACATTTAGAAGGACAGATGCTCGATATTTTTGAACAAATGGCAAAGGATAAAACCGTGTTAGCTGTTGGGGAAACGTTAGATACTAAGCAGTTACTTGCAAGTGATAGCGATGCCATGCTACATGATCCTCATATTTGGTTTGATATCGAGCTATGGAAGGGCGTTGTCCAAGCAATCAGTTTGCAACTTCAAGAAGAATACCCAGAATTCAAAGAAGATTTTCAAGAAAATGAAGAGTCTTACTTAAAAAAGCTAGACGATTTACAAAGCTATGCGCAACAGCGTGTCAAAGAAATTCCAGAGCCGCAAAGGATTCTAGTTACTGCCCATGATGCTTTTAATTATTTTGGTCGAAGCCGAGGTTTCCAAGTGCGTGGCTTACAAGGACTAAGTACGGATTCAGAGTACGGAGTCAAAGACGTACAGGAAATGGTTGATTTTTTAGTAGCTCATAAAATCAAGGCCCTTTTTATCGAATCTAGTGTGTCTGATAAAGCGATGAAGGCCGTGATTGAAGGGGCTAAAGAAAAGGGACATGACATCGTGATCGGTGGAGAACTATTTTCGGATGCGATGGGTGCGGAAGGCACTACAGAAGGTACGTATATAGGGATGTATAAATATAACATCGACACAATTGTCGATGCATTAAAGTAGGTGGATAAAATGGATGCATTAACAGTGGAAAATCTTTCAGTAGCTTATGATAAGAAAACAGTATTGGAAAATGCCTGTGTGACGGTTCCTAAAGGTCATCTAGCTGCGATAATCGGGCCAAATGGTGCCGGAAAATCAACGTTTTTAAAGGCTATATTAAATCAACTTCCTAATAAAGTGGGGAAAGTTGAGATTCTTGGTAAAATCTTTGAGCCAAAAAGTTTAGTAGTTGGATATGTACCTCAGCGAAATGCCGTTGATTGGGATTTTCCAACGAATGCCCTCGATGTCGTGTTGATGGGGAGATATGGCCATACAGGTTTATTTAAAAGACCGACGAAGCAAGATAAACTGGTCGCTCGGCAAGCATTAGCAAGTGTAGGGATGCTGGACTTTGCAGACCGTTCTATAGGACAACTTTCGGGCGGACAGCAGCAGCGTGTATTCCTAGCAAGAGCTCTAGCACAAAATGCAGATATTTATTTCTTAGATGAGCCATTTGCTGGGGTAGATGCTGCAACAGAAAAAACGATTATTGATATTTTAAAAGCATTAAAGGCTCAGGGCAAAAGTATTTTTGTTGTGCATCACGATCTTCAAACGGTCAAGGAATATTTTGATTATACGATTCTACTAAACAAAACGATATTAGCATCAGGTGCAACAGAAGATGTTTTTACACCAGAACAATTACAAAAAACATATGGTGGTAAACTTTTCATGATGCAGCATGCATAAGGAGGGTTCAAGATGTTAAGTGGTAACTTATTGTGGGTACTTAGTGGCACTATGTTACTGGGTATAGCTGCAGGCATAACTGGAACTTTCTCCTTCTTGCAAAAACAAAGCTTAGTGGGCGATGCTGCGGCACATGCAGCATTACCAGGTATCGCACTTGCGTTCCTGCTCACAGGGCAAAAGGAATTACCGATTTTAATGCTGGGAGCGGGTATTACATCTGCTTTATCTGTGTATTGTATACAATGGATTGTATCTTTTTCAAAATTGAAGGCGGATGCAGCTATTGGATTAGTACTGACCGTATTTTTTGGTGTCGGTGTAGTGTTTTTAACAGTTGTCAACAGAAGTCCAATTGGAAACCAGAGTGGCCTTAATAATTTTATATTTGGCAAAGCCGCAACGATGACAAAAGCTGATTTAATGTGGCTGTTCATCAGTGCAGCCATAATTATTTTAGTTAGTCTTTTCTTTTATAAGGAATGGAAATTACTCATCTTTGATCCTGTTTATGCAAAAGGAATTGGCTTACCGATTGAAGCTTTAAAGGCCACGCTAACAGTGTTAATTGTCATGACAATTGTTACAGGGATCCAGGCTGTAGGCGTAATTTTAATGTCAGCTTTATTAATTATTCCTGCTGCATGCGCCAAATTATGGACTAAAAAATTGAGTACGATGCTCCTCTTGAGTGCAGCGATTGGAGGTATCTCAGGTGTTACAGGTACTTTTATTAGCGCGATTCGAACAGGATTATCAACCGGTCCTATTATCGTTCTAGTGGCGGCAGGTATATTCTTGATCTCCTATTTTATAAGTCCTGCTGGTCAAATTAATAAATATCGTAGAAAAATGCAATTTCGAAAGCAGGGTGATGTAGGATGATAGAATTCTGGGTGGTAGTAACTGGCTTATTAGTGGGTATAACATGTGGGATTGCAGGCGTTTTTCTTATTTTGCGTAAAATGTCCATGATAGCTGATGCCATTAGTCATACTGTACTCTTTGGGATTGTGATGGCCTATATCATTACCCAATCATTAAATGGCTTTTGGATGTTGATAGGTGCAGCAGTTGCGGGTATTTTAACTGCTTATCTTGTGCAATTATTACATTCTTCTGGTATTCAAGAGGATGCAGCGATAGGGGTGGTATTTACATCGTTATTCGCGGCGGGAGTCCTGCTAATTACATTATTTGCAAGTAATGTTCATTTGGATGTAGAGCATGTCTTAATGGGAGAGATTGCTTTCGTTCCATGGGATCGATGGACGATTTTAGGTCTAGCAATGCCTAAGGCAGTATGGATGCTTTTACTTGTCTTAATCATCAATATTGGATTTTTGCTACTATTCTTTAAGGAAATGAAGCTTGCAACCTTTGACCCTGTCTATGCCGCAACAATTGGTATACCTGTTGTCTTTCTCCACTATGGATTTATGACCTCGATTTCATTTACAACTGTTGCAGCCTTTGATAGCGTAGGAGCTATTTTAGTCGTGGCCATGCTAATTGGTCCAGCAGCAACTTCTTATTTAATTAGTCAAACGATTAAGCAAATGTTTATCTACAGCATGCTCTTTGGGGCTGCAGCTTCCGTGATCGGCTATTATTTAGCGAAGCTATGGGATACCTCTATAGCAGGGATGATGGCCACAACTGTAGGCTTGTTGTTTATCATTACATTAATTAGTCAAAAAATAATCGAGCGCAGAAGAAAAGCGCTTGTGCATAAGCTGGAGCTATCATAATAAAAAACATCGTTTGATTAATTCATCAAACGGTGTTTTTTTGCTTATATAATTCAAACTTTTGGATGATTTTTCTTTATAGGAAAAATAGTATACTTCTTAAAAAAAGATAGAAAAGGGTGGAATGGCATAGAACCTAGTAATATTTTTTTATATCACTGTGTACGAATATTTTAAATTTTGTTACGATAGGTTTTATGACATTGTAGGAACAACGAGGAGAACAGCATGTGGCGAAATCGAAATGTATGGATTATTTTATTAGGTGAATTCGTCGTAGGTCTAGGCTTGTGGGCTGGTATTATTGGAAATCTCGCCTTTATGCAAGAGGTAGTACCTTCAGACTTTCACAAATCATTAATTATTTCTTGTGGTATTTTAGCGGGCTTGGTCGTAGGGCCTATGGCTGGTCGTATTATCGATCAATCGAAGAAAAAAACGGTTGTACAAATGGCGAGTATTGGGCGAATAGTGAGTGTATTATTTATGTTTATCGCACTTTATACAAATTCGGTTGTATGGATGATTTTATTTTTAATTACATTGCAAATAGCAGCTGCCTTTTATATGCCTGCACTGCAATCCATTATTCCAATGATTGCAAAGGAGCAAGACTTAATTACATTGAATGCCTGGCAAATGAACGCTAGAACTATTTCTAGAATCATCGGTACAGCCGCAGCAGGATTCATGCTAAGCTTTTTTGAATTAAAATGGTTATATATCATTTCATTTATCGTATATATCGTCATGTTTGTTATTACTAGTTTATTGCAATTAGATGAAGTGACAAATGCAACAGTAACAAACAAAGAAAAAGGAAACTTTAAAGAGGTATTACCGATGGTGAAAGAGCATCCAATGGTTCTAATGACATTGGTGCTTATGTTAATTCCAACGTTATTTTTAGGCTCTTTTAATTTAGTTATTATGAAAATTTCTGAAATGCATCAATCGACAACGATTTCAGGTTTGTTGTATACAGTGGAAGGTATCGGCTTTATGCTTGGTGCGGCAGGCTTAAAAATAATAGCTGATCGAGTACAAATGGGCACACTCCTCTTCACATTGGCATTTATTATTGGGTCCATGGAGCTCTTGCTATTACTAGCAGATATCAAACTTTTTGCTTTAGTAGCCTTTGGAGTATTTGGCTTTACAGTCGGCTGTTTCTTCCCAACGACTATGGTTATTTTTCAGAAACAGGTTCCAAAACAATTTCATGGACGTTTTTTCTCTTTCCGAAATATGATTGATTCGGTCGTCTTTCAAGTCGTGCTATTGTCTACAGGTATGATGCTAGATGTAATTGGCTTAAGTGGGATGGGGCTTGTATTTGGCATTATTAGTTTGAGCTTAACGACGACATTTTTATTTTATTCTAAGAAAAAGAAAGTCGTCATGCACGCCCTTTAGTCCTATTGCTAGAACATGTTTTTAAAACATGTTCTTTTTTGTGCTTAAAAAATGGTTTTTTTCGTAAAATTAAGTAATTGACAATGGTAAAATAAAGAATTAATATTCAACTATTCAATAAATTAATTGAATAGTTGAAAGGTGGTACTCAACATTGCATGAACGACATTTAAAGGATTTGTTATATCAAGAATTCGCTAGAATTGGAAAAAGTTTATCAAGCCCTAAACGATTAGAAATACTTGATATTCTCTCTCAAGGTCCAAAGTCTGTTGATGCATTAGCCAAAAGTACAGATATGTCCGTAGCTAATGTGTCTCAGCATTTAAAGACACTTTTTAATGCCAGATTAGTCAAATTTTCAAAGGAAGGTAATTTTGTTATCTACGAATTAGCAGATGAAGTGATTGCTAAATTTTTAACGACATTACATGCGCTATCTGAAAAACAATTGATTCCGGTTCAACAAATAAAAGAAGAATTTTTTAATGAGCATCTTGGCATAGAGGGAGTAACACCTTCGGATCTCGTATTACGCATGGATAAAGGAGAAGTGCTATTACTCGATGTTCGACCAAAAGAAGAATTTGAACAAGCACATATTCCAGGAGCCGTTTCTATGCCTATTGAAGAATTAGAGAATCAACTATCTACCCTGCCAACACATATTGACATTGTAGCTTACTGTAGAGGACCTTATTGCTTAATGTCAGCCGAAGCTGTAAAAATGTTGAAAGCAAAAGGGATCAATGCTTTCCGGTTAGAAGAGGGTGTATTAGAATGGCAGAGGCTGGCTAGAGAATAACGTAGAGCCAGTTGGAACGATTTATAGGATACATAAAATGGCTACATGTATTATCTTATGCAACTAGAAAGAGGGGTAAAGAGAATGTCTGGAAAAGCGGAATTTTCGATAGAATCATATATGGAGTCACCAGAAAAATTAAAAAGCTTATATAGGCGTGTATTAATAGTAGTGAGCCTATCTCAAATATTTGGGGGAGCAGGGCTAGCGGCTGGTATTACAGTAGGTGCTTTATTAGCCCAACAAATGCTTGGAACCGATGCATATGCAGGTGTACCATCGGCATTATTTACATTAGGGTCAGCTGGTGCAGCTTTTATTGTTGGTAAATTATCACAACGTCATGGCCGTAGAACAGGGTTATCCACTGGTTTTATTGTTGGGGGGCTAGGAGCCATTGGAGTTGTCATGGCTGCGATATTTAATAGTGTTATTATGCTGTTTATATCTCTATTAATCTATGGAGCAGGAACTGCAACCAACTTACAGGCACGGTACGCGGGTACAGACTTAGCGAATGACAAACAACGTGCAACAGCTATAAGTACGACTATGCTTATGACAACATTTGGTGCTGTTTTAGGTCCGAATTTAGTAGAATTGATGGGGAAAGTGGCATTATCGATTGGTATTCCTGCGCTTGCTGGTCCTTTTCTGCTATCTGCTGCCGCTTTTATAGTAGCAGGATTTGTCCTATTTGTGATGCTGCGTCCGGATCCCTTAGAAATCGCTAAAGGAATTGAGGCGCTTAAGCAAAAATATGCTATAGAAAATGAAATACCGTCCACACATCCAACAGCTAATAAACGTGGTTTGGCGGTAGGGGCAACCGTGATGGTTTTAACACAAATTGTCATGGTAGCGATTATGACGATGACACCCATACATATGAGACACCATGGACATGGTTTATCGGAAGTAGGTATTGTGATTGGATTTCATGTAGGTGCTATGTATCTGCCATCGCTTGTCACAGGTATTCTTGTTGATAAAGTCGGACGAACAGTCATGAGTATTGCTGCCGGTGTTACCTTGCTTCTAGCGGGTTTATTAGCGGCATTTGCTCCAAGCGATTCGATGGTTTTACTTATAGTGGCACTTTCTTTACTTGGGTTAGGCTGGAATTTCGGTTTAATTAGTGGTACTGCACAAATCGTTGATGCAACGGAGCCGTCTACCCGCGCAAAAACACAGGGGAAAATGGATGTTTTTGTGGCATTGGCAGGGGCATCTGGGGGAGCGCTATCTGGGATGGTCGTTGCGAATGCTAGTTATGCGGCATTGTCCTTAGCAGGCGGCCTAATGTCGTTGCTGCTCATTCCAGTAGTCATTTGGTCTAGAAGAGCAGTTTAATATAATGAGAGAAGGAAAATGGAAACTACGCTAGAATTCCAATCTGTTAGTGGAAGAATGACCATTGCGAAAAATCTTCGCAATGGTCATTCTGCTTCAAAGGGATGTTTTTTGGCGTACTATGTTTATGGTTCATGATAGAGAGGGATTAAGGGAAAGGGCGTTGTTAGTTTTTAACGGATAAAAAACCTTACCTATGCTTTTTATATTTAAGGTAGATAAGATTTTTCAATCGGAACTATTTTGATTGTTTTGCGTCAGTATGTAAAATCGTTAGAAAGCAAAGAGTAGGTACATAGTGTGGATTTAATAACAAATAAATTGATAATGATTGCCTTGTTTATTTTAATCATTCATGCCATTGAAACGCTTGCCTATGCCGTACGTTTATCAGGTGCGCGTGTCAGATTACTAGCATCTGCTTTAGCACTTTTTAATGTAATGGTCATGGTTTCACGGCTCGCTAATATGATGCAACAACCATTTACTGGTAGTTTGGTCGATACTGCACCTGTGGGCGATGCCTTGACACATGTAGAACAGCAGTTTCGTATAATTATTGGAGCGGCATCAGTTGGAACACTAGTAGGCATCTTACTCATCCCAACTTTCGTGGCCATTTTTTCAAGAGCTATCGTTCATCTGGCTGAGGAAAGGGGTTCCATCCCAGCATTACTGAAAAAGGGTTTTACATTTGAATATGTAAGACGTAGCTTGAAGCATATTCATAAGCCACGCTTTACCTATTTAAAAGATATAGGATTGGGAGATATCCCTCTGCAATTATTTATTACCAATATAGTCATTACGGCAATCTATACGATTGGCGTTTTATCAGCTTTGTATGCCACTTTATTAGTCCCAGAATTAAAAACAACTGCCGTTATGGCATCTGGTTTAATTAATGGCATAGCGACCATTCTATTAATTCTATTCATTGATCCAAAAATCTCCATTCTTGCCGATGATGTAATTAATAAAAGGGGGAGCTATATAGATTTAAAAAGAGCCTCGGTCATGATGATGTTTTCAAGATTTTTAGGAACGATTGTGGCACAGTTATTATTCATCCCAGGAGCTCATTATGTGGCATGGTTTGCAAAACTGATTGCCTAATTGAGGGTGCTAGATTTACGAGCATACTTTTACTTATAGGGAAAAAGGAAAAATCTAAGTCCGGTATGGTCCGAACTTAGATTTTTTGTGCTGACGTGGGTCTCTTTACTACCTTTCAAAAAATGTAGGATCAAGCTGGAGAATAATTGTATTAGTATCATAGAAATCAGGCAATTTTAATTTTTCTTCATAGGTAAACCGTGGTTGATTGTTAATAAAGGCTAACCAATCCATTTCAATTTCACTAACGCTTTTTCCGTATACTACTTCTATTTTCTTTGCCAGGTCTTTCTTATCATAGATTTGTTCAAACTTTTCTATCCCGTACGTTTCAACTAAATATTTAACAAATGAAGCAGCATGTATATAGCTCATCCCCCAAAGGACACTCTGTTCTTCTTTGTTTGGAAGCTCTGCGCGAAAATAATGATCATCTTGATTTGGGTCTATTAATTTGCTAATGGGAATTAATTTGTCTGAATCCAGAAAATGCTTCATATACTTTTCAAGATTTAATTCATTTTTACCGAATTGATCGTCCATATAAACCGCATAACCTTCCTGCGTAAAGTAGCCATTATCGGTATCAAAATTGCCCCCGTAACCAAGTAAGGAATGTGTCAATTCATGGACAAGTGGGGGATTTTCTAAGCTGAGATCTAACACGATTTTTGATGCTAATCCCCATGAGGGAGTACCATCATTTAGAAATACTGTTATATGCTCAGATGGAACATAGGATGTATGGATGGATTGCAAAATATTCTCATAAGCCTTACATAGTTCATCTTTTATCGTATCTACAGTTTCTTGGGGAGCCTCCATGTTATTAATAATCTCAAAGGTAAGTTTACCATCTGCTGTTACCACGATATTCTCTTTATTTTTTTCTTCTTGTATTTGCTCTTTAGGAATTGCGGTATTCTGAGAGCAGGCTGTTAAAAAGCATATAAAGATAAGGGTAAAGCCTCTAATTTTAAACATATGACCTCCAGAAAAATCAATATTTTCTAAATAGTACGGATTCAAAACCCAAAAGTTTCATTTTATGTAAAAAGAGAAGAAATGAAGAAAAGCTGCGGGTCTTAAGGAAGAGTTCCCTTGAAAGGAGAGGCATGAAGGTGAGAAGTGAAGTTCATTTATAGTATAATAGGGTTGACTTTTATATTGGAAATGAGGGAACGGATGTATGACAACTATACTTGTTGCTGATGACGATCCGAATATTCGCGAGCTTGTATGCCTGTTTCTGCGCAAGGAAGGATTCGCAACAGTGGAAGCCGAAGATGGTAAGGAAGCATTATCCATCTATCACTCAACACCTGTTGATCTCGTAGTGCTTGATATTATGATGCCAACGATGGATGGTTGGACTCTATGTAAGGAGCTACGGAGAGCCAATGCTGAAATCCCATTACTCATGCTGACAGCAAGAGGTGAGACGTGGGAAAAAGTCAAAGGCTTTGAGCTCGGGACAGATGATTATTTGACCAAGCCATTCGATCCTTTAGAGCTGACGGTACGTGTAAAGGCTTTATTAAAGCGCTACAGAATTGGTTATTCGCAGACCATTCAGCTCGGAGCTATTACTCTTGACCGTCAGACCTTTAAAATTATGACTGGAACGGATGCTATTACGCTGCCACTTAAAGAGTTTGAATTATTATATAAGTTAGCCGAAACACCTGGACAGGTATATACACGTGAACAGCTGATCGATCAAATTTGGGGAATTGATTATGCTGGTGATAATCGAACAATTGATGTACATATAAAGCGCTTGCGTGAGCGCTTCGCTTTGATAGCTGATTTTCATATTGAGACGATACGAGGTCTTGGTTACAGGCTAGAGGTTGATGAATGATCAAATCTTTATATACACGCGTCGTGTTAACATTTCTAGTTGCGGTCATTGGTGGTACAGTCGTTTCCTTCTTCGTAGCCACATGGTTATTTAAAGATAAATTGAATGAATACTTACAAATCCCCTTGCTGAATTTTGGACAGGACATTGTCTTAATTTTTGACACAATGCCTTTTCAGGAGGCAGACCATTTACTTAGCCAAATGAATCAACTGAAATCGTATGATGTCTATGTTTATGATGAAGCAGGGGGGATGAAGGCTTATGGAGACGCTCAAAGTGATACATTGAATAAAGTGACTAAGAAGCAGGTTCGAGACGTGTTGGATGGTAAAGTTGTGCAAGTGAATCCGAACGTTTCTTCAGGACTTGTCGGTATGCCTTTAACAACTGACAAAGGAACCAAAGCGATGTTTATCGAACCAAAAGCTGTCTCCTCGGTCTCATTTGCGCTCACGTTAATTTTAAATTTTTCCACATATGCGCTAGTTATAGGCAGTGTAGTATTTCTAATAGCGGCTATGTTTTTAGTCAGACCGATTAAAAAATTAACAAAAGCGACGAGACATATAGCAGGTGGAGATTTTAATGTCGAGCTCAACATTAAACAATCAGGAGAATTAGGTGTTTTAGCCAGAAGCTTTGAAGAAATGGCTTCCGATTTGCAGCAATTAGAGCAAATGAGGAAAGAATTCGTCTCGAATGTGTCCCATGAGGTTCAGTCACCACTTACTTCGATATCTGGCTATGCTTTGGCACTAAAGCAAGTAGACTTAACGATTGAGGAAAAAAACCGTTATCTTGATATTATTATGGCTGAAGCTCAACGAATGTCTAAAATGAGTGATAGCCTACTAAAACTAAGTTTGCTTGAATCCAAGGCACCACCGATGCAGCTTGTGTCGTTAAGCCTAGATGAACAAATTAGACGTGTAATCGTCGCAATCCAGCCACAATGGATGGCTAAAAACATCCATTTTAACCTCCAGTTGCAATCGGTTTATGTCATGGCAGATTACGACCAATTAAATCAGGTATGGACAAATCTTCTTACGAATAGTATTAAATTTTCAAAGGATGGCGACACAATAAAGATTAGCATGTCACAAGAGGCTCATCATGTGTTAGTTCGCATAACAGATACGGGCATTGGCATTTCTCAAGAAGATCAGAAGCGAGTATTCGAGCGATTTTTTAAGGCGGACCGTTCCCACAGTCGAAAATATGAGGGAAGTGGGATGGGACTTGCTATTGTGAAACAAATCGTTTCCTTGCATAAAGGGGACGTTCAGGTGGAGAGTAAACTTGAACAAGGAACGACATTTATTGTTACATTGCCAACCACAGCTAATTAAAAAATAAAAGGTACGATTGTACGATTCCTATGTGATTCTTCATGTAGGATATCGTACCATTTTTTTTTATTGTTCATATTGCGTTCATATTACCGTCATTGGGAAGACATCTTCGTCCTTTACACTGTTGTTAACGGCTCATAAGGTAGCTGTTAACAACAGTGTAAAGGAGGCAGGCATGAGTAAAGGTGAACCCCCTCGTGCGTCAAACATGAAAAAATTTACTAGAATATTATTGAAATCGATAGCGATTATAGGTGCAATAGGAGTGCTACTACTCGCTATTGTTTTTACAGTTAACATTATTTTCAACAAAATAGAACAAGGTAAAATAGAACCCTATGGTCAGCTCGTTGCTGTTAATGGAGAAAATATGAATATTACTATTCAAGGTAAGGGGACAGAAACCATTGTCTTACTCCCAGGCTTCGGAACAGCAGCTCCAACGCTTGATTTTCAGCCACTGATTGAAGAACTAGCTCCAAACTATAAGGTAGTTTCTGTAGAGCCTTTTGGCTATGGGCTAAGCGATGATACTAAGAAAGAGCGCAGCACAGAGAATATAGTAAGTGAGATTCATGAAGCGCTACAGACATTAAAAATTGACCAGTATATGTTAATGGGACATTCGATAGCAGGGATCTATGGGCTCAATTATGTCAATAAATATCCGGATGAGGTAACTGCATTTATCGGAATTGATAGCAGTGTTCCAACTCAGGGTGGTATGGATACAGAATTCCCCATTAAGTCGCTACAGCTTTTGAAAAAATCAGGCATTGCTAGAGTAGCTCTAAAACTATCGGGTACTGATCCATATGCTGGGTTACCTTATGACGATGAAACAAAAGAGCAAATTAGGATGATTACCCTTAAAAACTTTTATAATACGAGTACTTCTAATGAACTAAAGGGGATATATCAAAAGTTTAAAGAAGCAGAAAACCTTACATTCCCTAAAGATTTACCTCTTTTGTTATTTGTTCAGGCGAACAACAGTGATGGAATTGAGAAAAACTGGATACCACTCCATGAGGAGCAGGTTGAAAATTCAGTGCATGGCAAAGTCATTATAATGGATGGAGATCATTACTTACACCATACAAAATCACGAGAAATTGCTGAAAATCTGAAAAAATTTATGAATCATGAATCGTGAAAGTGTCTTACCTCTATCATGATGGAGGTAAGTTTTTTTATGTTTCAAAACTAGATGTAATCCATACTTCGATGAATGTTGAATCATTGCCTGTTTATAATTCAAATAGAATGATCAAAAATCAGCTAAGGAGTATGTTGTATGAAAAACTATCAATTTATAGCTTTATTAGTAGTAACAACCTTTTTAATGGGTTCATCTTTCGCAGTCGTAAAATTAGGTTTACCTTATTCATCCCCTTTATTGCTTGCTGCCCTGAGATTTATATTGGCAGGAATCATCATGGCTATTATCGTTATCCTCTTGAAAAGACCGCATCCAACATCAAGGAAAGAGTGGGGGAAGCTATTAATCCTTGGCGGATTTCAAACGGCGGGAGTGATGGGGTGTATATTTCTAAGCCTCCGTACCATTACAGCAAGTGAGTCCTCTATTTTAACATTTACAAACCCACTACTTGTTGTCCTATTTGCCACCCTTTTTACTAAAGCACGTTACCATGTGCATCAATGGGTAGGTGTTTTTCTTGGTTTAATCGGTGTGATGATTACGATGGGTGCCCAGGTTGAATGGAAAATAGGGCTTCTATTTGGATTTTTATCGGCTGTTTTTTGGGCGATTGCCACATTATTAGCGAAAGAATGGGGGGCGTTATTTGATACTTGGGTTTTATCAGCCTATCAAATGCTGTTTGGGGGCTTGCTTCTTTTCCTAGCGAGTACATTATTAGAGCAACCGTTTTTTATGGTCAATCAGCATTCATTGCTGATTTTATTATGGCTTAGCCTCTTTTCCTCCATTATCCAATTTGCAGGCTGGTATTATTTACTGCAAAATAGTGACCCTGGGAAAACAAGCGCCTATTTGTTTTTAGCTCCTTTTTTTGGCGTGTTAACGGGCTGGCTGTTATTAGATGAACCATTACAACCATCTTTCATGGGAGGGGGATTATTCATACTAGTCGGAATTTACCTAGTCAATCGTACGTTTAGTCGAACAAAAGACTTGAGGTCATAATGTTTTGCCTCAAGTCCAATATTAGTTTACATCTCTATTTGAAATACGTCTTTCAATCCAATTTTACCTTTCTCCGTCACCTGAATGGCGCGAATAGCAGGGACACGAGTAAGCCAGCCAAGCTGGAATAAATGATTGAATAGCTCACTACCAAGAGCACCAGCCAAATGATAACGCCGTTCGCTCCAATCTAAACAGGCGTGTGAGAAGGATCTTCTTTTCTTTTTTAATGCAGGTAAATCGATACCAAATGATGTGAAAAATAATGTGCCTTCATCTGTTAAAACAAACTGCTTTTCTTCTAATTTTAAATAGCCCGCTCGCATCATCGATTCTGTCAAATGAACACCTAATTTACCAGCCAGATGGTCATAGCAAGTTCGAGCCTCCTGCAACAATTTTATTTGGCTAGATTGTTTTAAAGATCGTATTTCAGGAGGAGGTGAAATGGCTAGGAAGGATTCAAGAAATTGAGCAATTTCCTCGTCTGCTAATTGAAAATAGCGGTGTCTACCCTGTTTTTCCACCTTTATTAGTTTTCCTTCTACTAATTTAGCTAGATGGAAGCTAGCTGTTTGAGGTTTAATAGCGGCCATATAGGCTAGCTCACTAGCCGTATGGAGGCGACCGTCCATCATACTAGAGAGTATAGTAGCTCTTGAAGTTTCGCCGAGGAGTGCTGCGACTTCAGCCATATTTGGATTAATTCCCATATGTCACAATCCTTTCGTTTGCTATATTTTGATTTTAGTCAAAGTCATTATCGTTTACAATAAAAGTTATAGAGGGGGAGAAATAAATGGAAACATATTATGCAGTGATCTTTACTTCACAAAGAACCGAACATGATGGGGAGGGCTATGGCAAGATGGCCGAAATAATAGATGCCTTAGCCAAGCAACAGCCTGGCTTCATACGTGTTGAAAGTGTAAGGGATGAGGAAGGGAAGGGCATGACCGTATCCTATTGGGAATCACTAGAGGCTATTCAAGCATGGAAAGCTAATGCCAAGCATTTAGCGGCCCAGCAATTAGGAAAAGAGAAATGGTACATGCATTATCAAGTTGAAATTTGCCAAGTCATGAAAGAGTATTCTTTTTAATAGTAAAATTAGGCAAACGAAGGAGGCAGATTTTGATGACAATTGCTGAAGAATGGCAAGAGCTTAGAAATAATTTCAATCCTTCTCAACCAATCACGGTTAACCGGATGCATATTTTTAAAGAGCAATTAAAGAATGAGCCACAAACGCAAGAAACATTGAGAATACTTGTCGAGGTCTATTGTTTACTAAGGATGTATCCAGAAGCTTATCAACTATTTACTGCTATTATGAATAATAATGATAAAAAAGACCGTAAAAAATTTGGAACGCTACAAACCTACATAAATCAACCAAATTCAATGGTTCCGTTGATGCCACAAAAAATACGAGATCAACGGCCTATTAAAACGTTCATCCCTACGTTTAAATATTTACCAAAGCCATTAGAGGCGAAAATTTTTGAGACAGATGACATCGTTGTATGCGATTGTTGTCAACAGGAAGTGGATGTCTATTATACTGGCGGTATTTACGCGATAGAGGATGTAGATTATCTTTGCCCTTCATGTATCCATAGTGGGGAAGCGGCGCAAAAATATGATGGCTCTTACCAGCAAGATTTAATTCATGATGAACATATTACAAATCCTAGATTGGCGGAGGAAGTGCTATATCGAACGCCAGGCTATGTGAGCTGGCAAGGGAATAATTGGGTAGCCCATTGCTCAGATTATTGTGCATTTATTGGCTATGTTGGCTGGAGTGATATGGTGGAGCTAGGCATTGACGATCAGTTTGACAATTATACGGGCTTTTCGCTAGAAGAGGTTTCTGCTTCCTTAATGAACAATGGTCATCATCAGGGGTATTTATTTCAATGCCTGGAATGTGATCGCTATGTGCTTTATTCTGATTTTAGCTAAGGTTGTTTAGTAGAGGAGGTAGTAAAGTGGAACAATTTCTTCAACGGTATATGTATTCCTGGCGCTTCAATGGCTGGCTTGTTCACGATATTTTTTTAGGGATTATCTTTGGACTGGGATTGTTATTGTTAGTATTTATAGCTATTAAACGGAAGCGTCTAGTTATTTCTATCAGCTTGCTCGTCATTTATTTAGTAGTAAGTAATGGACTCATGATAGTTTTTGGTTTAGCAGGACGAAGCTTTCCAATCAAATCGGACTCCTCTATTTATACAGATGAATCACAAAAAATAGCTGTACAAATGGTACAGGGCTATGAAAATAATGGTTCATCAAATGGCATTACACATTTGATTTCACACTATCTTATTGTAGCTGTGAATTTGGAGACAGGTGAAAAACAATGGACAAAATCTGCTTCTTATAAAGAAACACTGATTGGGAATTTTATGGGTGGCTTACTTGTTCACCATCGAGATGGGGAGTATGGGCAATTGTCACTTTTAGATATAGAAACGGGAAAAGAAATACTTTCTGAAAAGGAATTTCGCCAACAGCATCAGCCTTTAATAGATATTTTGAGCAGTGGTGCACAACAAATGATAGCGTTACAAAACGAACTTTATCTAGAAGGTGTCGATGGCCATTTTTATCATTATGATGGCAAGGCCTTAAACAAAGATACCAAAGCTGAAAATTATATATCTGCACGTTTTTTTATTGAATCGGATTTGCCAGGTTATTTTGCTACTCATCAGCAGCCTTTAGAGAATTATCAAGAGATTCAAGATTTTAGTCAACAAGTGTTGTCAGAGCCTGCTATACGAAATTATCAAAATTTAGAGCCAAAAGTGATGGCTATAGATATTGTGGAAAGCGTTGCCCTCCTTTCCTATCGACAGACCCAGCGAGAGAGTGCAGATCATATGCTTGTGCTGTACGATATGAAAAAGCATCAATTGCTATGGGAAGAAAAGATTGGTGCTATTAATTCCTATCAACAGCAGCCTAAAGTAAGAACGCTAGAGAAGGGCTATATCATCCAGACGGGTGATCAGCTTTTAGTCCTAGATAAACAGTCAAGGGATAAAGTTGTTCAATATCACCTACGTTGGAATCGTCCTGTTGATGAAATGTAAATGACAGTGTGATGATATAACTTGAGGCAAAAAATGATGAAGCTCGGGAAAGTATTTTTCGCTTCTACTAAATAAGAGTATAATTTAATAGGAAGAAACTCTGAATGATAAGATTGGAGCAAGATAATGAACGAGCAAATATTAGATTGGATTACACGCTTTCAAAGGGATAAAGATATTGAAGCTCTCGCTCATTTAAAAAAATATTGTTTTCGGATGATTGAACCTTTAATTGTGGAATTTACATGTAAGCATGGTAAAGAAGCGGGAGAATTATTGCGTTTAAAATGGGATAAACGATTTTATTTTATTTTTACAAAATATCAGGTGAATGTAGGGCTTCCATTAGATACATTTGTCCACAATACGTATCGTTTTTATTTCATGCAAGAATTAAAAAAGGCTGGCTATTAGTAATCCATTAAAACGGTGAATGCTCGAAAGATCACGTTCGTTTGTGATTATTTGGGCAGAGCTGTAAAAAATAGCGGGGAATAAATAGAATCCCTTGATTTGTGTATATGCAAATCAAGGGATTTTTTTATTGATAGAGCAAATCCTCTGCTAGGTGAGTAAAAATTTCACCAATAATTGTATCTGCATCATACACGGAGGAGCCTGTATTTTCTTCAGGTTGAGCAAAAGGAATATGTGCTAAAACATTCGTATTCAGTAATTCGGCTAATTGCTCAGCCCCACCTTGTCCAAAAAGATAGTTTTTTTGACCATCTGCCCCTTCAAAATAGGCCATATTTTCGACGACGCCAAGTATGGTGTGTTTGGTATGTTGAGCCATTAAACCTGCACGGGAAGCAACGTGAGATGCAGCAAGATGTGGGGTTGTAACAATAATCTCCTGTGCTTGAGGGATCATCGCTGCCATATCAATTGCTACATCACCTGTACCTGGAGGCAAATCAATGAGGAGATAATCTAAATCTCCCCAATGTGTGTTGACTAGGAAATTTCGAATCCATTTGTTAAGCATAGGCCCACGCCACATGACAGGCTGATTGTCATGTGTAAAAAAGCCCATCGACATGATTTTAACACCATGAACCATCACAGGAATTGCAGTTTGGTCCAGCATGGTTGGTTTTTGGTCAACATTCATCATCGTAGGTATACTGAAGCCGTAAATATCTGCATCTAAAATACCAACACGTTTTCCAAGACGGGCAAGAGCAACAGCTAGGTTGATGGTTACGGTAGACTTACCAACACCACCTTTACCACTAGTTACTGCGATAAATTGAACGCCAGAATGGGGCAACAGCATTTTGGGCATACCTGTGTCTGTCACCTTTTCCGCTTGTAGAGAGGCAGTTAAGGTGCGACGTTCCAGTTCGGTCATTGCCCCAAAGCTAATGACAACAGGGGAGACACCGAGCGTTTTTAACGCCTCCTCCACATCCTGTTGGATTTTTGCCTTTAAAGGGCAGCCAGGAATAGTCAAAATGATATCAAGCGATACTTGTGTACCGTTGATTTGAATATTTCGCACCATATTTAAGTCTATGATACTTTGGTGAAGCTCTGGATCTTCTACCTGTTTCAAGGTGTTTAGTATATTTTCTTTCGTTAACATGAAGGCACCACCTAATCTTTTAAGCCTTTGCCAAGTCCTTTTAAGAAATGGACACCAAAATTGAGTGCACGATTAACATCTGGATCATTTAACATTTTAACTAGCTTAAAAGCACTCACTTTTTCATCAGTCTCTAGAGCTTTATTGGCTTCGTCCACTCCAGCATGTAAGCCTTCAATAAGTTTTGCTGTTGTTTCAGGATTTAGCTCTGTCAAGGCTCCTGCAACACCCATCAAATTATTAATAATATTCGTCACAGGCTTTCGTGTTAATTGTCCAAGTGCTATATGAGCCACATCCTCTTTCGCTTCAAGTAACTTAGTAGCGGCTTCTAATGCACCAATATCATTTAATTCTGACATAATGGTAAATACTTGCTGAACTGCTTCTTCATGTTCAGAAAGTAATTGTTTTAGATTGTCTATTTTTTGTTCTTTTAGTTGTTCTTCCGTAAATGGTTGCTTTTTTATGTTTGTAATCGGGACAGCCATGCTCTCACTCTCTTTCATTAGTAGTTGTTAAGTGAACGTAGCCAGGACGATTCCATTTCCGTTGTACCTCGACGCCATTTTGAGGATGGCGCTTTTTATAACGTGGGTTTGTTCGAGGAAGTGGTGATTTTCCTTTTGCTTTTAGCACTTCTACTCGGACTTTCGTTTGTTTATAAGCAGGTGTTGACGTATTCACATCTGCGGCTGGACCTGTTAAGAAATTAATAGCTGAATCCTTGCTAACAGAGTTCATTGGTAAGAATAATTCGTTACCTTGTACACGATCTGTGACAAGAGCATTTAGCTTTAATGCACCATATGGCGATACTAAGCGTAGTAGGGCTCCATCCTCAATGCCTCGTTCTTTCGCTAATTCTGGTGATACTTCTACGAAAATCTCAGGAACTTTTGATTGTATACCCTTTGATTTATTCGTTAAGTTGCCTTCATGGAAGTGTTCAAGCATACGTCCGTTATTAATATGGCAATCATATTGTGCCTCAAATTCAACTGGTTCCACCCAGTCATTTAATGCAAAGCGTGCCTTTTTATCAGGGAAGTTAAATCCGTCCTCATAGAGTAAAGGTGTATCTTTCCCATCATGACTACCCCAGCAGAAGCTACCCCAGCCTTCCAGTACATCGTAGTTTGCTTGTGAGAAAAGGGGAGATAGGCTAGCCATTTCATCGAATATATCGCTTGGATGATTGTAATGCCAGTCAGCACCTAGACGACAAGCGACTGCTTGCAGGATTTCCCAATCTGCCTTTGACTCTCCCAGCGTCGGTAAAACCTGATACAGTCGTTGAACGCGACGTTCTGTATTAGTGAATGTACCTTCTTTTTCGAGTGAAGGAGCAGCTGGTAAAATAACATCCGCATATTGTGCCGTACGTGATAGGAAACAATCTTGGACCACAAAGAAGTCTAATTGGGATAGAACTTCATCTACATGGTTAGCATTACAGTCGACAAGTGCCATATCTTCACCTACCAAATACATTGCTTTCATTTTACCTTCCATAATCGCATCTAACATTTGCATATTATTACGACCTGGTTGTGGTTGAATATTAACACCGTATGCTTTTTCAAATTTAGCTCGCGCTTCATCATCTGTTACTTTTTGATAGCCTGGCAATAGATTCGGTAGTGTACCCATATCACAAGCGCCTTGAACATTATTATGGCCGCGAAGAGGGTAGGCACCTGCACCTGGACGACGGTAGTTACCAGTTGCTAAAAGTAAATTAGAAATGGCGGCTGACGTATATGAACCACCTGTATTTTGTGTGACACCCATACCCCAAAGAACGCAAGTCCCGTCTGCCTCGCGAATCATTTCTGCCACCTGAATTAAGGTTTCTTTTGAGATACCAGTCATTTCTTGTGCGTAATCAAGTGTGTATTTTTCAAGAACTTGTTTGAACTCATCCAAGTGTAGGACATTTTTCTGAATGAAGGCTTCATCATGCCAACCCTGATCCATCATATACTTGGTTACTGCCATTAACCATACTTGGTCCGTACCTTGTTTCGGACGCATGAATATGTCAGAACGCTCAGCCATTTCATGTTTACGTATATCGGCAACAATTAGTTTCTGACCATGTAATTTATGGGCACGTTTGACACGAGTGGCCAAAACAGGATGACCTTCAGCTGGGTTAGCCCCGATAATAATGACAAGACCAGCATTGGCAATATCTTTGATGGTTCCTGCATCCCCACCCATACCTACTGTGCGTAATAAACCGTCCGTTGCCGGTGATTGGCAATAACGGGAGCAATTATCTACATCATTTGTCTCAAACAATTGGCGTGCCATTTTTTGAATTAAGTAATTTTCCTCGTTTGTAATTTTAGAAGAAGAGATAAAGCCCACAGAACCAGGGCCATATTGTTGTTGAATCCCCCCCAGTTTAGCAGCAATTAAATCAAGTGCTTCATCCCAAGAAGATTCCACAAAGGCATCATCTTTACGAATTAATGGCTTTGTAATACGTTCTTCAGAGTTGATGAAGTCCCAACCGAATTTCCCTTTGACACAAGTAGAAATGGCATTTACAGGACCATCGGAAGGTTGTACTTTTAAAATTTTACGATCTTTTGTCCACACTTCGAATGAGCAGCCCACACCACAGAATGTACAGACTGTTTTTGTCTTTTTCGTCCGTTTACTACGCATCGCTGCTTCCACTTCAGAAACAGCAAAGATACCACTATAGCCGGGTTCTACTTCTTTTATCAAGCTAATCATTGGATCTAACATATCCTGTTTAAGACCAGTCATAAATCCAGCCTCTCCAAGCATGGATTTTTCCATTAACGCATTACATGGGCAAACGGTTACACATTGACCGCAGCTGACACAGGAAGAATCATTAATCGCAACGCCGGTATCCCAAATTACGCGAGGTCTTTCTGCTTCCCAATCCAAAGATAGTGTTTCATTCACCTGTAAACTTTGACAGACCTCTACACATTGTCCACATGCGATACATTGATTTGGATCATAGCGGTAAAATGGGTGTGACATGTCCACTTCATGTGGCTCCACTTTTGGTTTGTATGGATACTTTTGATGTTCGATTTCCATTAACTCGGCTGTGTTGTGTAACGTACAATTCCCATTATTATTATCACAAACTGTACAGTACAATAAATGATTTTCAAGAAGACGATCCATCGCTTCTGTTTGCGCCGTTTTTGCTTTGTCAGAGGTTAATAATACATTCATGCCATCGACTGCTTTTGTTGAGCATGATCGAACTAATTGGCCGTTTACCTCAACGATACATGTATCACACGTTTCGATTGGATCGACGGTAGGTACATGACAAATCTGTGGATGAGGGATGTCATGTTGATTAATGGTATCAAGGATTGTAGCGCCTTCGTTTACATCGTACGTTACGCCATTAATATGAATTTGAGTCAAGGTAATTTCCTCCTTTTACACTATGAGACTACTCGGACAACCTGTTACGGCTTAAGACAAAAGGGAATTACAATACGAGCTTTCCAAAAATGATGAAAAGATTGTCTTGTTATCATTGTAATTCCCAAATCGACGTGAAGCTACCTCAAAATAGAGTAATTGTTAGAACATAACAAGTTATCCATGTCTCGGGTTAAAAAATAAAAAAAATCCACCATGAAATGGCACGTCTAAGACATGCTAATACATTCATGGTGGATAAAATTCTTAGCAGGCCTTGCTAAAAACTCAATCAACTTTTATTTTTAGGTCATCATAGAATTCAAATATTTATAAACACTATGCGACTTCTAAGTAGAGGAAGACATAGGGATCAAAATACATAAATTCCATTTGTGCTATTATTATAGCCCTTTCCTGCAAAAGGAACAATATGAATTATCAATATTTTTACATGAGAATAATTATCAAAAATATTTTCTCTTTTATTTTTTTAAAAGTTACTATATGATTAACAAACTGTAAGGGTGACCCCCATAGTGATTGCCTAAAAAAGTATAATGATGATGGGAGAATCGTTACTATGTCTAAAAAAGTTCATGAATTTAACGATATGATTCGTAAATTACGAAAAGAAGTTTTTGGTAAAGGACCAGAACGTATTCATACGGTTTTTGTTGAAAATATGGCTGTCTCCACTTTATATGGGAATATCACTCCAACTGAAAAATTTATTGCGGGTTCACCCGAAGGATTAAAAATGGTTCATGCCGCAAGGACGAGCATGATTCAAGATTTATATGCACAATCCCCACCGGAAGGCATGGAAGAATTAATGGGCAGTAAATTACTCCACTTATTTTCAGATATTAAAATTGAAGAGGATTTTGCGATTTCCGTCTTTGTTTTTGAAAAGCCTATAAGTGAATAAAGGAGGATGCCTTATGGAGAGAGCCGTTACGAGGAAGATTGTGCGAGTTGAAGGGCAGCAAGCGAAGGAAATGGATGATTTAATTGTCTCAGAATATGCTGTGACCGTGAAAATTAATCAACAAGAATTTGTCACGATGGTTTGTACGCCGGAGTATGTCGAGGATATGGTTATCGGTTATTTAGCGTCCGAACGGGTGATCCGTAGTTACGAAGATATTGAGGACATTTGGCATCAAGAACAAGAAGGCTTTGTGCACATTAAAACAAAGCATGTCAATCCTTATTATCAGCAAACACAAAACAAACGCTATATAACATCTTGTTGTGGAATGAGTCGACAAGGCTTTGTTTTTACAAACGATGCTTTAGTAGCAAAAAAAATGGAAGATATTCATGTGCAAATTACTGCTGCGGATTGCTTTCGCTTAATGCATGCCATGCAGGATACTGCTGATATATTTAAAAAAACAGGTGGTGTGCATAATGCAGCGCTTTGCGATGTCAATGGCATTGTTTTAAGTCGCATGGATATTGGTCGCCATAATGCTTTAGATAAAATTTACGGCTATTGTTTACGTCATAATATTAGTATACAAGATAAAATTATTGTTTTTAGTGGACGAATATCATCAGAGATTTTACTAAAAGTATCCAAAATAGGCTGTGAAATAGTATTGTCCAAATCGGCACCAACCGAATTAGCCTTGCAATTGGCCGAGCAGCTTGGTATTACGACGGTAGGCTTTATTCGACAACAAACATTGAATATTTATACACATCCACAACGCATCATCATACCAGCTCAGAATGTACGGAAAGAAGGAGATTAAATGACGGATCTACAAGACCAACTACAAAGACCGTTAAGAGATTTAAGAATATCCGTGACAGATCGCTGCAACTTTCGCTGTCGATATTGTATGCCAGCTGAAGTGTTTGGTCCTGATTATGCATTTTTATCATCTGATAAAATTTTAAACTTCGATGAGATTGAAAGATTAGTCAAAATATTCGTCTCACTAGGTGTCAAAAAGGTTCGCATTACAGGTGGGGAGCCTTTATTACGCCGCGATTTAACGGAATTAATTGCCCGAATTCATCGCCTAGAAGGTGTAGAAGATATCGCTTTAACAACAAATGGCACTTTATTAAAAAAATATGCACAGCCATTGGCACAAGCAGGCTTATCTCGCGTTTCAATTAGTTTAGATTCACTAAACGACGAGCGTTTTTTTGAGATGAATGGACATCGCGGGAAGGTGTCAACTGTGTTAGAGGGTATTGAAAAGGCAGCGGAAGCCGGTTTACAAGTAAAGATTAATATGGTCGTTCAAAAGGGAAAAAATGACCAAGATGTTATAGAAATGGCACGATTTTTTAAAGAAAAACAACATATTTTACGCTTTATTGAGTATATGGATGTTGGAAATTCGAATGGTTGGCGCATGGATGATGTGTTGGCCAAAAAAGACATCGTTGAGCAAATCCATCAGCATTCACCGCTGCGACCGATTGCTCCTAATTATCTAGGGGAAGTGGCGACTCGTTACCAATACAAGGATAATCAAGGGGAGATTGGTATTATATCATCAGTCACAGATTCTTTTTGCACGTCTTGCTCACGTGCACGCCTCTCAGCAGAGGGTAAATTATATACTTGTTTGTTTGCTACAGAGGGGACGGATTTAAGAGAGCTATTAAGATCTGGCCAAGATGATACAGCAATTCTTAATTGTATAAAGAGTGTCTGGACAGAAAGAAATGATCGCTATTCAGACGAGCGGAACGAACAGACGATAGCAAATAGGAAAAAGGCTAAAGTTGAAATGTCCCATATCGGAGGGTAAACATAAAAACAGAAAAAAATCGGCAAGATGCCGAATTTTTTCTGTTTATTTATGCGTAAAGGTACCGCTTTTGCCGCCTGTTTTTTCTACAAGATAGGTTTCTTTAATGACCATCGTTTTATCAACCGCCTTACACATGTCATAAAAGGTGAGGGCAGCAATGGAGACAGCTGTAAGGGCCTCCATTTCGACACCCGTTTTTCCATTGCATTTGACAGTAGCTTGAATGTGTAGCGCATAACCATTATCGATTTTCTCATAGTCAAATTGCAGATCTGTGCCCTGTAGCATAATAGGGTGGCACATAGGGATGATATCAGCTGTTTTTTTAGCGCCCATAATCCCTGCGATTTGAGCGACTTGTGTAGGATCACCTTTCTTTATACCACCTTGTTGGATGGCCTGATAGACCTCGTTGGATAATGTAATGGTACTGCGTGCTATGGCTGTACGTGTTGTTATTTCTTTTTCAGAAATGTCGACCATTTTAGGACGACCTGCTTCGTTCCAGTGGGAAAAATTATTCATTGTTAGACTCCTTTGTCACTGTTTGTAGCCAATCATGTTGAGCGTTGATATTAATAAATGTTGGACAGTTCTCCTTAAAAGGAACATAACATACACGAAGTTGATCTAAAAGCACTTTCATACTCCGTTTGCTTTGTTCCGTCAATTGTTTCGCCATGGGTAATGCCGTGTGGCGATATAGGGCCGCTAATGGCTGATAGTGTAAATTTTGTTTAGGAACAATCGCATCATAAGAATCATTTATATAGCCTAGCAGCTCTTCAATAAACGCTGCGTTCATATAGGGCATATCACTGGCGACGACAAAAAACCATTCAATGTCAGGAAAAGACGCTAGAATTTGATGAAGGGCAAAAAGTGGCCCTTGATGCGGCTGCTGTTCAATGATCCATTGCACATTCTCAGATGCAAACCTAGGTTGCAGGCTAGCGTTTGTAGCAATCACCAAAGGATTTAATTGATTTTCTTGGAGGGCATTGAGGCTGTGCTTATATAAGGGTAGTCCTGCAAACGTCTCAAACATTTTCGGTTGACCATATCGAGAGGATTGACCACCAGCTAAGACAACACCAGCAACTTTCATAGGCGATTCAATTCTCCAACGAAATGTTGTATGGTTGGTAAAATAAGCTTGGTCATGGCCAATGTCACAGCGTTAGTAGAACCTGGTAAAACATAGATAGCTGTTTGATGGCGACTACCTGCTGTGGCACGACTAAACATAGCTTTGGGGCCAATTTCCTCATAGCTTAACGTTCGAAATAATTCTCCGAACCCCATCATTTCTTTTTCAAAAAGAGGCAAAATGGTGTCGTAGGTTTGGTCTCTTGGTGTAAAACCAGTTCCACCAGTGACGATAATAGCATTGATGTTGGCATGATTACACCATGTATGAATATGTTCTGAGATATCGAGCGGTTCATCCCTTGTTATTTGGTAGTCCACTACTTCAAAAGTAGCCTCCAAAAGTAAAGAATGAATGCGCTGACCAGCTAAATCCTCTGCCTTTGTCCGTGTATCACTCACGGTTAAAATGGCAGCATGGATGGGTTGTTGAAGATGTGTAGGATGCAAGGTAGAACGACCTCCTTTTCTTGCGTTATGGGAGTTTTTTAATAAAAAATGCTCCATTCATGAAGTGAAGAATGAGCACGAAATAGAAAAAAATTTCTAAGTAAGTTTCACTTTATTATAATGCTATCAATGAAAAGGTCAAACGAAAATTCATAGAAAGAAAGGCAAAATGCTCATGAATAATAGATATTCGAGACAACAATTATTTAGCCCTATTGGACAAGCGGGGCAGCAGGCAATGAAACAAAAACATGTCCTAATCGTAGGGGTTGGTGCCTTGGGCAGTGCTAGCGCAGAAGCACTCGTGCGGGCAGGTGTTGGAAAATTGACGCTGATTGATCGAGATTATGTGGAATGGAGTAATTTGCAAAGACAGCAATTATATACTGAGCAAGACGCACAAGAGAAATTGCCAAAAGTGATCGCAGCCAAAAATCGACTACAACAAATTAACACAGAGGTCGCCATTCATGTCGCCATTATGGAAGCCTGCACAGAATCATTGCTACCGTTGCTAGACGATATAGATGTCATCGTAGACGCCACTGATAATTTTGATGTCCGCTTTCTGATGAACGATCTTGCACAACAGCATCGTATTCCATGGGTGTACGGCTCTTGTGTGAGTAGTTATGGGGCTACCTATACGATTGTGCCAGGGAAAACACCATGTTTACGCTGTTTGCTGAAGGTCATGCCTCAAACAGGGATGACCTGTGATACAGTAGGAATTATTAGTCCTCCTGTCCAAATAGTAGCGGCATATCAAGTAGCAGAGGTGTTAAAATTGCTAGTTGGCGATGACAAGGCCTTACGAAAAAGCTATTTGACGTTTGATGTTTGGCAAAATCAACATTATGAAATCAACGTAGATAAAATACGTCAGGATGATTGTCCAACCTGTGGTCACCACCCTACATATCCATCTTTAGCTTATGAAAATCAAACAAAACTAGAGGTGCTTTGTGGTCGTGATGCTGTACAAATCCGACCGCCAAATCCGACTCACTATAATTTAGAGCAGTTGGCAGACCAACTTCGTCCCTATGGGGATATTCACATGAATCCCTATTTGCTTTCTTGCCAAACAGAAGAATATCGCATTGTCATTTTTCAGGATGGGCGCGTAGTGATTCATGGAATTCAGGAGATACAAAAAGCAAAAACCATTTACTATCGTTTATTAGGATAAAGGAGTGTGCTAAATGTTGGAAAAGAGACAACCAATTCCAGTGTCGGAAGCTGTACATCGTGTAATGGAATATGCTTTTCAAGCCAAAAAGGAGTTTGTGCCATTATCGCAAGCATATGGTCGCTTTATTGCGGAGGATATTGTCGCCGATCATGATGTACCAGCCTTTGATCGATCCCCTTATGATGGCTATGCTATTCGTTCTATTGATAGTCAGGAAGCGTCCTCAGCACAGCCAGTCATATTTCAAGTCGTTGGAGAAATTGGAGCAGGCTTTGTTTACGAGGACGTAGTCGGATATCGGCAAGCCGTACGCATTATGACGGGTGCGCCAATACCAAAAGGTTGCGATGCAGTTGTAATGCTAGAATTAACCCAAACATTTGAAGAAAATCAGCAAACATGTATGTCGATTAAACGGGCGTATGTAGCTGGCACTAATATTTCCTATAAAGGTGAAGATGTGCAGCAACATACTGTTCTCGTTGAAAGAGGACAATATATTAACCCCGGCATTATGGCATTACTAGCTACATTTGGCTATGCGCAAGTGCCTGTATATCGTAAATTGGTGGTGGGTGTCATTGCTACTGGCAGTGAGTTACTAGAGCCAGAGGAATCTTTACAGCCAGGAAAAATTCGAAATAGCAATGCTTATATGATTATGGCACAAATCGAACGAACAGGTGCAGAGGTTCGATACTTTGGCAAATTTAGCGATGATCTTGATTTATGTATTCATATTGTTGAAAAAGCATTACAGGAAGTCGATATTTTATTGACAACGGGAGGCGTTTCCGTTGGAGACTATGATTACTTACCAGCTATCTACAAAGCTATTGACGCAAAGGTATTATTTAATAAAGTGGCGATGCGTCCAGGGAGTGTGACAACGGTTGCTGCTCGTGATAATCAATTATTATTTGGACTTTCTGGTAATCCTTCAGCATGCTATGTTGGTTTTGAGCTATTTGTACGTCCCATTATTCGCACAGCATTTGGCAATCAACAACCGCATGTCCGCAGAGAGCAGGCTATTTTAGGGGCAGATTTTACAAAGCCCAATCCATTTACTCGCTTTGTAAGAGCTCTAGTATACTATGAAAATGGTCAACTAATGGCTGTACCATCTGGTTTTGATAAATCGAGCGCTGTTTCTTCATTAGCGTCAGCTAATGCTTTTATCGTCTTACCTGGTGGCTCTCGTGGCTATGAAAAAAACATGCAAGTAGCAGTTTTATTGCTAGAAGATTTGCAAGGAAGTGAGTGGCCTTGGAACAACATCGAAAAATCATACAGATAGTTGGCTATCAAAATAGCGGAAAAACGACTTTAATGGAGCAATTGATCACGCACGCGACGAAAGAAGGGCTACGTGTAGGGACCATTAAACACCATGGGCATGGTGGGGCGCCGGTAGAAAATCTTTCAAAGGATAGTAATCGACACGAACAGGCAGGTGCCCGTGTTTCAGCAGTGGAGGGGGGCGGAACATTACGTTTAAGTATTCACCAACATAGCTGGCGGCTTGCGGATATACTTACGATTTATGCTACCCTTTCAATGGATATTATTTTGATTGAGGGATATAAGAGAGAACATTACCCAAAAGTCGTGTTACTACGAACAGCACAGGACCGTGTGTTACTACAACAAATTTCTAATATCCTTTGTGTCATATATTGGCCAAGCTATCCAATTGATCAGAATTTACCGAGCCCAGCCTTTTCTATTTATGAAGATACAGAATATATGGAGTTTTTGTTGAATGAAATGAGGGGAAAACTATGACGACAGCAATGTTTGAAATTATTGATAAGCCGATTGATGTGGAAGAAGTAAGGCACAAGGTACTAAGTCGAAACGCTGGTGCGATAACGCTATTCATCGGAACTGTACGTGAAATCACCCAAGGGAAGAAAACATTGTATTTGGAATATCAAGCATACCCGGCTATGGCAATTAAAATGTTTGAGCAAATTGCACAAGAACTAAAACAGCTATGGCCGGAAGCAGAAATAGCGATTACACATCGTGTAGGGCGATTGGATATTACAGATATTGCCGTAGTCATTGCCGTATCATCCCCACATCGAAAAGTAGCCTATTTGGCAAATGAATATGCAATTGACCGCATTAAGCAGATTGTGCCTATTTGGAAAAAAGAACATTGGGAAGATGGTACGCAATGGATGGGAGATCAATTAGAAAATGTCCCATATCCTGAAGGAAAACCAGCGATAGATGAGGAGGGAAATTGTGATTAACATCTTATTATTCGCTCATTTACAAGAAGTGGTTGGTGCGTCAAAGCTATCAGTAGATCTGTCAAATGTGACAGTTGCTCAAGTGAAAGAGTGGATGGAACAGCACTATCCTCAATTGACATTACAGCAGATGATGACAGCCATTAATGAGGAATTTGCAACGGATACTACCATTGTTAAATCGGGCGACACAATCGCCTTTATTCCACCTATTAGTGGGGGATGACGAAAAAGAGGCAGCTAGTTTAAACTAGCTACCTCTTTTATACTTTTAGGACATGAATGCTAAGAAGCATCAGAAATGAAATAGTGATCATGCACAAGACCCATGTCCAGGCAAGGGTCATGTTCCCCGAATCGATGGCCATATAAATCGCTAAAGGGGTTGTTTGTGTTTTCCCTGGAATATTACCCGCAAACATCAGCGTAGCCCCAAACTCACCTAATGCACGAGTAAAGCTCAATATTGCTCCCGAAACAAGAGCCTTTAGTGCCAATGGAATGGAAACGAACATAAAGACTTGCCATTCGTTAGCCCCATCTACACGTGCTGCATGTTCGATATCTCGATCAATCGAGGCAAAGCCCGTTTTGGCGGATTGATACATTAATGGAAAGGCAACAATGGTTGAGGCGATGACGGCGGCCCACCAAGTAAACATGACAGGCTGATCAAAAAGCCAGATAATCAGATTCCCTAATATACTATTCTTCCCAAATAGAACGATAAGCAGGAAACCTACTACAGTCGGAGGTAATACTAGGGGCATTAGCAATAACGTTTCCAGTAATAGCTTCCCCTTAAAGTGATGTGTCGCCATCCATTTACCCATTAAAATACCTGTCAATATAGCAATGATACCCGCAACAAAGGCAATTTCTATCGAAAGCCTAAGAGGAGACCAAAAATCGGTACCCATCCTTTATTGTGCTCCTTTAAACCCATACTTTTTAAAGACATCCATCGCCTCATCACTTTGTAAGAAGTGATAAAAATCTTCAGCCTCTTGTACATACTTACTATTTTTTATGACTCCAACCGGATAGATAATCGGCGTGTGTGTACGTTCATCTGCAGTTGCAACAACTTCGACCTTAGTAGATACAAGAGCATCTGTTTTATAAACAATTCCTGCATCTACATTTTCTGTTTCACTATAAGTAAGGACTTGACGTACATCTTTTGTATACACTATCTTGGACTCAAGTGACTCCCATAGTTGGCTATTTTTTAACGTTTCCACCCCATATTGTCCAGCAGGGACTGTTTCAGGTGTACCAAGTGCAATTTTCCCTGCTTGTTTTAAATCTTCAAAGGATTGGATTTGTTTTTCATTATTTTTTGGAACAATTAATACTAATTCATTTGCTAAAAGATCCATCCCCAATTTTGGATCAATAATCTCGTTTTTTACAAGAGCATCGAATTTATCCTCGGCTGCCGAAAAGAAAAGATCTGCAGGGGCCCCTTGTAAAATTTGTTGCTGCAATGCACCAGAACCACCAAAGTTATAGAGGATTTTAATGGTATTGTGTTCTTTTTCATAAGTAGTTTTTAGTTCTTCTAAGGCATCTTGTAAACTAGCAGCCGCAGAAATGGTTAATTCAATCGGCTCATTTACGTGCGGATCTTTATCTTCATTACCACAAGCAGCTAATAGGCCAACTAGAAGCATGGATGCAAAGAAACGATAAAATTTTTTCACTTCGTTTTTCTCCTTTTATAACTCGTTATAACAAGACATAACTAATTATAATAAGTTATAAGTGAAAAAGAAACCTGGAATTGGTAGAAAATTTCAAGATGTTCACATGTAAACAAATAAGTTACCATGTAAGAAGAGGCTTATAGGAGGAGAAAGAGATGTCACAAGAACAATCCTATACAATTGAAGAGGTTGCACAATTATTAAAGGTATCGAAATTAACGGTCTATGATTTAGTGAAAAAAGGGGATTTGCCCGTTTTCCGAGTAGGACGCCAAATGCGGGTGGACCGTACTGATTTACAAGGCTATATACAAAAACGGAAGACAGGTACCACTCCTGCTATGTCACCCGTGGCTATTTCACCTAAAAATCATTCAAAAATTATTATTAGTGGGCAAGATTTCGTGTTGGATTTAATGGCAAAATATCTAGAGAAAAGGCAATTAATAAAAGTATTACGTTCACATGAGGGTAGTTTTAATGGGGTCATGGCGTTGTACCATGGAGACTGTGACATTGCGAGTTTACATATGTTTGATGGGGATACAGGGGATTACAATACACCTTATGTAAAAAAGATTTTTGTGAGCCTTCCTTTTGTTCTCATCAATGTGATATCACGTAGGGCGGGTTTCTATGTTCAAAAGGGTAATCCGTTACAGATCCATTCATTTGAGGATTTTCAAACAAAGTCATTTACATTCATCAATCGTGAGAAAGGCTCAGGTACACGCACCTTATTAGATGAACAATTGCGTATTCATCACATAGCTCCGTCTACAATTAATGGGTATGACAAAGAAGAGATGAGCCATCTCGATGTCGCATCAGCTGTAGCAAATGGGCATGCAGATGTTGGGATAGGGATTGAGAAAACCGCCAAACTTGTCAACGTTGATTTTATTCCTGTTATGAGAGAGCGCTATGATATTGTGCTATTAAAAACACCTGACAATCAACGGTTAATTGAAGCGGTAAAGGGAATTTTGACATCAACAGACTTCCAATCCGAAGTGATCGCATTAGGAGATTATGATGTCTCCCAAATGGGACAGGTTATCTATGAAACACTGTAATTCAAACTGTATTTCGAAAATAAAAGGATTTATAATTTTTGGAAATTTTATGGTTGTGGTGTTATCTAAACATGGCAGAACATCTATGAAATTTTGAATGTAGAATTGGTGAGATGGATAATTTTGTAGGTAAAACAACTGCTAAGATATTAGCCCGCCATCAAATAGTTTGCGTAATAACGCGCAACTATTTGATGGCGGGCCTTTTTTCGTTTATAAAAAGGAGTTGGATAACGTGACATGGACAGTATTACACATTATTGGTAGTATTGCCTACGCTATTAGCGGCGCATTTGTACCTTACAGGCCAAGTATTCTTTTATACTTTTTATAAATATCGCAACTTTATTTTAAATCTACACTTTCCAAACTTTTCGATCACCTAGCATATGTTTTATTCCTCAAAATCGATCTTTAAATATCCTATATATTTACAAATAAGTTTAACAATGGTACTATTTAATTGGTTATATTAACCATGTAAATATTTTACAACAAAATGAAGCAGAAATATAAAGATTAGGGGGGTGAGACAAGAGTGTTAGATTTCGTGAGTTCTACATTAAACTTCTGGATTATTATTAATTTGAGATTGAGGAAAGGAGGGTAAATAAACCGTACGTAATTAATTAGTGCATACTAATTAATTATAAAATTTTTAATCTTTAGAAAATTATTCGAGGGATGATTGTTTCACAAATTTTAGATGGAACAGATTTGATTTATAACAAAGTACAATTTTCAAATTAAATTAAATTAAAAGGGGATTGGGATGTATGAAAAAACATATTATAACGTTTATTGTTGGTGCAGTATTATTAGGATATACTATTCCAGGTAATATTACTTTCGCTAATGAAAATGATACTATTCAAGTTACACAAAATACTTTAGTATTAGAAAATATACAACAAAATGATAGGATAGATTTTACAGATTTTGATTTAGAAAAAGAAATCGACTCTTTGCCATCTGTACATGAAATGACAGTGGAAGAAAAGAAATTATTTGACGAATTAGTGAACGAGGAAGTAGGAAAACATGGACAAGCTAATCCTGAACTGTACAAGCAAGTATTAACAGATTTTTTCGATGAATCTTCAGGTCATGCAGGAGATTTAAATTATGCGGCTAATGTTCTTGAAAATAAGACGCTAATAAATAATGACATTTCAACAATGGGTTGGGACTGGATTCCAGATATTAAAATTGGCACTAATTTAGCAGGCTCTATTTTAAATGTGGCGATTGGTGTTGCTGTTGGTGGTGGAGTTGGTGCAATTCAAGGTTTTATTGTCGCTAAAGGTAAAAAAGAGGCACAAAGAATCTTCACTAAGACAGTTACAAGTAAACTTACAGAATGGGGAGCTCCTAAGCTTGCTATTTTTGTAGGTGCAGCAGTAGCCATCGCTTTAGACTATAGTGATATAGGGGCTAAAATCGCAGAATATTTAGATAGTAAAGACTCTAAACCTAATAATGGTTGGATTGAGATTTATGAGTTTTAAATAGGAGGTAGATTCTGACGAGAACGTTAGTAATCCTTTTCTGGGTATTTATATACATTTATTTCATGAATAAAATAGGTGTTGAAAAAGATATTTTTTACTTAATTTATTCATTAATTATCGTTTTTAGCGGTATAATAATTATATATAAATTATTCACCCCAAAAGACAATACCAAAATGTAAAGAGTAACAGTATTCAGTATCCCCTTTTAAGTAGTAAATGTTTAAAAACTACAGTACGCTGTAGATAACATTCTACCGAAAGGGGATATTTCTATACCTTGAAAAAGTAATTTGTATTCTAAATAGTAGTGGTACAAGTTTATGTATTTCGCAAATTAACTATGAACCACTAATAATTGCTATTTTCTATCTATTCCTTCGTCACTTTCACGATAAGCCCTTGAAATTTTACCCAACATAATCTTCAGCATTTTCATACCTTTCTCGATTGTTAGAATTATTTGGATCCAGTAGAATAGCAGGTCTTTCTTCTGTTGGATATTTTATTGGTTTCAAACTCTTCTACATGGTAAAGCACAATACTTTCAATTCTTTTTACTCATTTCCTCACACTATTTATGTTCCACATGGGCAAACTGTGGGTGCTTATTTGGAATAAAAATAGTTGTTGTTATTTGTGAGAAAACAACTCGTCTATCATTTTTAATCAATCTCTATTCAAAACTAAATTTATACGCTTTAAAATGGATGACAATTGAATAGAAAAATAAAATGTTATCAAGCGTTTTTATATTCTCTTATTCTAGCTTCCACGTTTTACCGGTGTTGGTGGTGGCATGATCCGAAATTTGTTAGCAGGTAGAACGCCGCTCGCACTAAGAGAAGAAATCCATGCTGTTTTGACATTTTTTTGTGGGCTTTCCATCTGGGTAGGGTGGAAAGCCCGCTTGAATTGTCAGCTATTGTTATCTTGATTGTGGTCCTCCGATGTTATTTGTGAATAATAAATGGAAGCTTCCTTGGACATTTTTGCATGAGCCTAAATTTTCTTGTGGCTTTAAATGAAAGAATGGTTTGCTGCATCTAGTACAAATGGTTTTAAGAAGGGAGGTGTAAACGTTTAATTTATGATGTTGTTTTTCATCATCAAGGATACTTCTCTGCTGGAGTTGGATTGGTAATTGATTTTAGGCATCGAACATTCGAATATTTGTCCAATAAACAAACATGCTTATCACTTTCAACATAGTACAATTTTGTTTTAAAAGGAATTCTATATGAGTAGAATCCTTTTTTTTTGTGATTTTTTAGAGTTTTAACATGACTCTATGGAAATACTCGTAGACTAAGAGTAATGAATGGTAAATATAACTGAATTGGTATTTTTTATAAATTATGGTAGGTTATTTATTGACTATTTATTCCATGGTGTTTAATATTATAAATGGAAAATAGGTTTATTTTTTCAAGTTAATATCCTTTAATGTAATTTAAAGGAATTTATACTCTGAGGTTATAAAGAAAATTTTGGGGGCGTGATATGTGATAGAAATTTGTTTAATTAAAGTACCTGTACATATTTCAAATTATTCTGAACTAATGAATTTTGTATGTACAAAAAAAGCAAGAAGAATAGAAGCTTACTTAAATAAAATAGATGCATATAGGTCCTTACTATCCGAATTGTTGATGAAATATTTATTGATGAAGCATTTGAAATGTCATCCTTCCGACATAAATATCCAAACGAATACATATGGGAAGCCATATTGTATCAATGGGGATTATGAATTTAACATTTCTCATTCAGGTGAATGGGTTATAGGTGTCATTGGCAATTGTGATGTAGGAATTGATATTGAAGAAATGAAAGATAATTACGAAGATGAAATAATTAAAAATTATTTTTCGAGTATAGAATACACTTCGTACAATCAAACACCAACTGAAATGAAAAAAGAACGTTTTTATGACTTATGGACTTTGAAGGAAGCTTTTGTGAAAAATATTGGACTAGGTTTAAGCATTCCTTTAGATTCTTTCTCCATCGAGACTAGTCATAATGAAATTTCAATTGTACAAGATATTAGTCCGTATCCTTATTATTTCAAGCAATATAACTTGGTTAATGGTTATAAAATTTCCGTATGTAGTAAAATGAATGAATTTCCATCAGAGCAACAACTAAAGATAAAAGAGTTTTCGGCCTTAGAAAAAATTTTTTTGAATAATCTAATATTAGAGGAGGATAAATATTATGAGTAAATTAATACCTCAAGTTTTAAATCTTCTTAAAAATAAGGAACTAACAAAAGACGCAGCGAAGCAAATCATTGAATCGGTGAATGAAATTAAAAGTGAGTCTAAACCGAAAGTTGATAAAAAAATTGCCATAATAGGCATTTCTGCAGAATTACCCGGTGCTAAAAATTTTGATGAATTTTGGAATGTTTTAAGCAATGAACAGGACAAAATAACAGAATTAAGTGATAGTAGGAGATCGTTGTGTGAGGGATTCCTTGTTAATAATATGGAAAAACTTAAAATTTCAAAAGAGAAGCCGTTTTGGGATGCAGCGTGGCTAGATGAAGTTGATAAATTTGATGCTGGATTTTTTAATATTTCAGCTGCTGAAGCAAAAGTAATGGATCCACAACAGCGTAGATTTCTTCAAATCGCATATCAATGTTTTGAAGATGCTGGTTACGCAGGGAGTCGAATAAAAAATTCAAATACGGGTGTTTACATTTCAGCAGCTATGACCAATTACTCTGAAGGATTGGCTGAATTCACACCATTAAGTGTTCCAGGAAATATTCCTGCTTTTACGGCCTCAAGAATTTCTTATATTTTTAATTTAAAAGGACCGTCTTATGTCGTGAATGCTACCTGTGCCTCCTCCATGTTGGCAATTCATGAGGCCTGTGTGGGTTTAATGAATAATGATTGTGAAACGGCATTAGTCGGCGGTGTTAATATTTTCCCTTATCCAATAAATAGTGAAAAACTGTTTATGAATGCTGCGGGTATTATGTCTGAGCAACAAAAGTGTAAACCTTTTGACGACTCAGCTAGTGGGATTGGAAGAGGAGAAGGGGCAGTAGCCCTGTTATTAAAACCTTTAGATCAAGCAATAGAAGATAATGATAATATCCACGCTGTTATAATTGCCTCTAAGGTAAATAATGATGGGACTTCAGCGGGTATTACGGCGCCAAATCCTAAAGCACATGCAGATTTATTAGCTGAAACATGGGATTTAGCGGGCATTAAGCCTGAGCAAATTGACTACATTGAAGCGCATGGCACAGGTACTCATTTAGGTGATCCTATTGAAATAAAAGGCATTCAAGAAGCAGTTGAACGAAGTAATAACGATAAACAATTTTTACCAATTGGTTCTGTGAAGGGTAATATTGGCCATTTACTTGATGGAGCTGCAGGTTTATCGGGTGTAATCAAAGCACTACATGTAATAAAAAAGGGAATAGTTCCACCTACAATAAATTTAGTTGAACCAAATACACATATTGATTTTGTAAATTCTCCAGTTTTTATTCCGACAGTACCATTTAATATTAAAGAGAATAAAAAAGAAAACGAACCTATTATAGCTGGTGTAAGTTGCTTTGGCTTTAATGGTACGAATGTTCATTTATTATTAGAGGGAGCACCAACGAAGGCTGAAATTTATAAGAAAGATCATAAAAGAAAAGCATATGTCATTCCTTTTTCAGCAAAATCTGAATTATCTTTGCGAGGTACTATTGAACATTTCTCTAATTTATCTGGGGATACGATTAATCTAAGTAATTTAGCATATACGATGTGTACAGGTAGGGAGCATCATGAAATAAGATTAGCTATTATAGCTGAGACAATGGACGATCTAATAGGTGCCTGTAAAAATTTAGTCAATCTTGATATGACTAATTGGGAAAAAATTATTGATATGACAACCGATGACGATAACACTATCAAGAAATTAGCAGAAAATTTTATTACAGGTGAAAAATGTAGTTGGCATAAACAATTTCAGGATGAGAATAATCATAAAATTTCTTTACCTACATACTACTTTGATGAAAAATCTTATTGGTTACAGAGTGATGCTAGCGTAAAAGCTATAGAGGTAAAAGGAAAAACAGCTCTTGAAGAAATCATTAGTTTAGCAGAAATAATCTTAGAAACTGAGAATATTAAGCAAACGGATAGTTTTATTTCTGTAGGTGGAAACTCTCTTTCAGGACTACAATTTATTACCCGTTTGAAAAAACAATTTAATAGAGACTTTGTCTTAGATGATGTATTTCTTACATTTGAACAACTAAGTAAACAAGTAAACAATGATCATTCAGAATCGACAGAAGTCATACCTCAAATTAGTGTAGAAAACCATGAATTTCCATTATCATATGGTCAAAACAGATTGAGCATTATAGAACAATTAACAGACCAAAAAATGGTTTACAATACTCCGTTTATTTTTAAAGTTAACGGGTTAGTTGACATTGAGAGGTTACGCCAAACATTTGATGTACTTTCACAAAGACATGAATCTTTAAGAACAGTATTTGTAAAGCATGAGGATGGAAATAAACAGAAAATACTGCAAAAACCAAACTATTTATTTGAATACAAAGATTTTAGTATAGAAGATAACGCAGAAGCAAAAGCAATGGATCAACTCAATCGTTGGAAAGAAACTCCGTATGATTTAGAAGCGGGACCACTTTTAAGAGTTTTTGTGTATAAAACAGAAAAAAATAAAAGTCTGTTTGCTTTAATGATGCACCATATTATTGTAGATGGCTGGTCATTATCACTATTATCGGATGAACTTTTCACTTTGTACAATAGTAGTAATAATGAAGCCTTGCCGGAAATAGAAAATACGTATGTAGATTTTGCTGCATGGCAACGTGAAAATATAGAAGGTGGTAGGTTTAAACAACATGAAGATTACTGGCTTGAAACATTAAGAGGAAGTCTACCTATTACAGAAATAACGGGCGATAAATTAAGACCAAGCACTTTCCGATATACTGGAAGGCTTAAAAGATTTGATATTAGTGCTAGCTTAGCAGATAAATTAAGAGCTTTTGCAAATACAAATGAAAGTACATTATACATGGTTTTAGTGTCGAGTGTATTTAAACTAATTAATCAGATGACTGGTGATACAGATATGGTAATCGGTACACCGGTATCTGGAAGAGTAAATGAAGAACTGGAAAAAATCATTGGTTTATTTACGAATACTATCCCATTAAGGGTTAATTATGAAGAACATGATAATTTCCTTACTTTATTAAGAAATGTTAAGACCATGTTATTGGATAGCTTTAAACATCAAGAATATCCTTTCGATTTATTAGTGGAGAAATTAGATTTACCTCGGGATACTAGTCGTTCTCCTTTATTTAATATAAACGTGGCACTTCAAAATTTTAAATTTAAAAATACGACATCAGCTTTTGATGAAGCAGAATTAACACCTATTCTTTCTGAACACAAAACGAGTAAATGGGATCTTGAATTCGAATTTGTTGAATTACCAAATGGAGAGCTATTCTGTAATCTTGAGTATTACGACGGTGTCTATTCATCAAGATTTATTGATTCATTAATTGAAACGTATTTAAAAATACTAGATATGATTTTACATGAGCATGAATTAACTAATATTGATGTAGAAAAAAGTAAAAGTGCTATAAATGGTCAATTTGTCGAGGATGGCAAAAACTTTTTAACTACTATATTAATGATGGCAGAAAAGAACCCACAAAAAACAGCATTGGAAGATAGCGCAGGTTCATTAACATATCAAGAGTTAGTAGATAGAAGTAAATCAATAGCAGAAAAATTGTTGAACAGCAACAGTGAAGTTAAAAATGCTGTCATTATTTCTGACAATAATAGAACGGCTATTTTAGGTATTTTATCTTGTTTAATGAGTAATGTCACATTTATACCTGTATCACCTAAAAACCCAAGAGCTAGAATTGAATCTATTATCAAACAAAGTCAAGCTAACTTTATTATTTCGGAAAAGAAATTCTATTCCTTATGTAATAGGCTGTTATTTGAAAATAAGAATATTCAAACGGTTATGGTGTTAGGAGAAACAGATTTAGATCAGTGTGCTGTTGTAGATTCAAGTGATTTAATGAACGAATCATTGTGGAACTATTTTGCAGAAGGACAGAAAACAGAAATAGAGGCTAGTGGTTGGAATAGTAGTTATACAGGTGAAGCTTTCAGTGCCTTAGAAATGCAGGAATATGCGGAAAACGCAGTAAACAAAATCAGAAAGTACCTACCTCAAGATTCAAATGTATTAGAGCTTGGCTGTGGCTCAGGTTTGACAACATTTGCACTTGCTCCATATACAAAAACGTATACAGCTATGGATTTATCTTCCTCTATTATCGAGAGGAATAAACAGATTGCTCAGAAATCTAACTTTAGCAATATTAAATTTGACATTTCGAAGGCTCATGCCTTTAAGAAGTTTGAAACAGCATTAGATGCAGTTGTCATTAATAGTGTTATTCATTGTTTCCCAAGCTATGGCTATTTAAAGGTAGTCCTTAAAAAAGCTATTGACTCTTTAAAAGAGGGCGGAATAATTTTCTTGGGGGATTTATTAAATATTGATAAAAAAGATAAATTTGTTTCTTCTTTACAAGCATTTAAAGAACAAAATATGGATAAAAATACTAAATTAGATTGGGATACAGATTTATTTATTAATGAAGAAATTTTAAAAGAGCTTCTCAGTGATGTAGGAGCAGATATACAAATTGAATGTTCTGAGAAGACATACACTGTAAGCAATGAACTCAATCAATATAGATTTGATGCTGTGATCATTGTTAAAGATAAGGGCGAAAAATATAAACGAAGCAGCTCTAAAAATATGCTAAGTGAAGGTATTCATCTAGATGAGCATGTGGAAATTGAGTTAAATTCTTTTGCTAAAACTTCCCCTGCATATATTCTCTTTACATCTGGAAGTACTGGAAAACCAAAAGGTGTAGTTGTTTCAGGTAAAAATCTTAATAATTATTTAAACTGGGCTACTGCATACTATTCACCTACTGGAACATCGCTAGATATGCCATTTTTCACTTCCATATCTGTCGATTTAACGATTACTTCAATGTTTATTCCATTGATAACGGGCGGAAAAATCATTTGCTGTGAAGGGGAAATTGATCAGGCTTTTGAAAGTGTAGCCAAGATAAAAGAAACCATAACGATAAAGGGTACACCTAAACAGATCCAATATTTAGTTGAGGATGAGAGATTTGCACCAAATGTAGAATGCTTCATCCTAGGGGGAGAAGCTTTAGATATAACTTTATGTAAAACGTTGAGAGATCGATTCCCTCATGCTCGTATCATTAATGAATATGGGCCAACTGAGGCAACTGTTGGAACGATTTATCATGAAGTAACAGAGGAAGATTTACACTCAGATTATAGTCATGCGCCAATCGGATTACCGATTCATAACACGTCTGTTTACATTTTGAATAATCAGAATCAGCTAGTCCCTTCATACGGGGTTGGAGAAATCGTATTAAGTGGTGAGAGTGTTGCCCTAGGCTATTTGGGAGAGCCTAATTTAACTAGAAATAAGTTTATAGCTAACCATATTAATCATTTACAAGCAGGATATTTATATAAGACAGGGGATTTAGGACAAGTATTGCCGAACGGTAAAATTGTTTGTTATGGACGGAAAGATAATATGGTTAAAATTCGCGGCCACAGAGTGGAACTGGAAGAAATCGAAAGATATTTGCGAGAAATTCCAAGTATTAAAGATGCCGTAGTTAAACTATATAAAAATGAAGATGGTGAACAGCTTTGTGCTTACTTAGTCAGTCAACAAGATATTAATCAAAGGGATATTGAAAAACATCTTTTACGATATTTACCAGAATCATTAATTCCAACGTATTACCAAAAAATAGAAGAAATTCCAATGTCTAATAGTGGAAAAGTAGATAGACTTTCACTGCCAAGTCCTGAATTATACGACGATAGAAAAGTTCAGACAGATGATATTAGTAGTTTGACAGAGATTGAAAGAGAATTGCTGTCCATACTAAAAGGAATTTTAAGTGACCGTCAATTTAACATTGATTCTGATTTCTTTAAAATTGGAGGGGACTCCATCAAGGCATTAAAGTTTATCTCAAAGGCAAAGGAAAAAAATATTAATTTGAAAATTGACCATATCTTTAATTGTAGAAGTATTCGAAAAATAGCTATGAACACTACTAAAGAAATGGACACTCAAAAAGAATGGCAGGAATTAAGTTCTAAGGAGATTCCACTTGCTCCAATGCAAAGATGGTTCTTCCAACAAACATTTAAACATGCCCACTATTGGAACTTATTAATGTCAGTAGAGCTGCCTGAGAAAGTGGATGTAGCTGCTTTAGAAAAGTCCTTCCAATCAATTATTTCGGTTAATGAGAGCTTGATGACATGGTTCGATGTGAATGAGAGCAAACCAAAGGCTTTTGTTGAACCAAGCTTAGTAAACACATTTAAGCTCATTGTGAAGGATCTAAAATTAACACCTCCGGGTAGGCTAAAAGAGGAAATTGAGAACATTCAATTCCAATTACAAAATAACTTTAATTTTGGAAAGGTATTACCAATAGGAGCAGTAGTGTTCCTAACAGCTAAGAAGCCTATTTTGACATTCTTTATTCATCATCTAGTTGTTGATGGGGTTTCATGGAGGGTTTTATTAGAGGAATTAGAAAATAATTATTTAGCTATAGTAAATGGTGAAGATAAAATCAGCTTCCCTATGACGCAGTTTTCTGATTGGATAGGAGAATTGTATAACAAAGAATTACACACGAATCATTCATATTGGGAAAATATAGATGTGAAAAATGTACATCCATTATGCATGCAGCCTGTCAGAAAAGATTATTTATTTAAGGATCGATATCATGTAACCAAAACTCTGAGTGAGGAAAGTACAAAGCAATTTTTACATGCTAGAGAACATTCAGAAATTTATAAACCTGATGTTCTTATTGCAGTAACATTTGCTCAAGCGTTTAGTCAACTATTCGGTCAACAAGATGTGTTATTTAACTTTGAAGGGCATGGACGAGATAGTCGCCAATCAGCGTTAGATCTTAGTAGAACAATAGGTTGGTTTACTACGATGTATCCACTACAGGTGACAATTAGTACGCTAGAAGAAATGCTTTACACAGTTGGACAATCATTGAGCGAAATAGGCAGTGGATTGGACTTTATGATAGCAAGATGGATCAAAGAAAATAACAACATTACGCATATTCAACCATCCATATTGGTCAATTATTTAGGAGATTTTGATAACGATATTAGTACTTCTACAAATAGTAAAAATGGAGGGAACGGGGTGCTACAATACTCCTCAAATCTTCCTCAGGCTCCTGCTATTCATCCAGATAATGAGCTTTCTAATATTTTGGAAATAAACATCTTTATTTTGGATGGAAAACTTAATCTAAGCTTAGAGGTAGATACACAAGTGATTAGTAATGAAAAAGCTCAACTCCTCTTATCAAAATTTGAAGAAGCTTTGGTTGAATGTAGTGGAAATGCAAAGGAGCCCCAAAATACATGATAACTTCTTTTAGCAAACCAACAAACAGAGGATTTACAATCTTTTTAATGGTTGTAGCTACTCACTTTATATCTTTATTAGGTTCTTCTGTTGCAAGGTTTGGACTTGGTGTCTGGGCTTACCAAAGTACAGGTCAAGTATCTAGTTTTGCGGTCGTTTTAGTTGCAGGATTTCTTCCGGCAATTGTGTTATCGCCTTTTATAGGAATATGGATAGATAGGAAAGGTCCTCGATTATTAATATTATTAGGAGATATTATTGGACTAATTATTTCTTCAATAATTTTCTCCTCCCTTTTATTAGGGAATATAAGTATGGTTCATGTAATTGCAGGTGCTATATCGCTTTCGATAGTGAGCTCAATGCAAACGCCAGCATTACAAACATTAGCACCTAATCTAGTGCCTAAAGAAATGTTATCAAGAGCAAATGGTGTATTTTCTATGGCATCATCGACTAGTGATGTTCTGGGTCCTGTAATTGGTGGAGTAATAATGGGGTTTGGAAGTATTGTTTATATCATTGGTGCAGAGCTAGTTACTTATTGTATTGCCATTCCTATTCTCTTAATACTTTGGACAAAATTAAGTGTAAAAGTGAACAATGACAATGAAGATAGCCATGAAAATAACTCCATTTTAGGTGATCTAAAATATGGTTTCAATTATTTAATCGAGCATAAATCTCTTCTAACTTTAGTGCTATTATTCACGGTTTTAAATTTTGCACTAGGGTTCAATCAAGTAGTTGGACAGCCATATATATTGAGCTTTGGAACTGTTGAACAATTTGGCTTACTAAGCTCTATATATGGAGGAGGAATGGTATTAGGTGGGGTACTAATGTCATTCATCAAGCTGAAGAAGCACATAATATGGTTAGTACTGATTTCAAATTTTGGTATTGGTGTATTTATAACGCTCACAGGGTTATTCAATAATATGCTACTCATTGCAGTTTTTTGGGGTGGTTTAGGGTTATTACTGCCAGTGGTTAATACAGGTACACTTACTTTAATTCAACTCCATACAGAACCCAAATTACTAGGAAGAGTTTTTTCAATTGCTAGAACATTCGCTTGGATTTCATTACCCCTCGCTTATATTATAGGAGGAATACTTGCTGATAAATTAGTTGCCTCAAACGTAAATATTATCCCTTATTTAGGTAGTGGAGAACGAGGAGTGTATGGGACGCTACTCTTACTAGCTGGAGGTTTAATTATATTAACTGTGGCAATTTTCGCTCAACTAAAATACATTAAAGAATTGGATAGGAGAGAAGAAAATGATGTACAGCACAATGTCTAAAAAAATATTAAGTTTAGTAGAAGAAAATAAATTGGATACAAATTTAGCATTAAATTTACTAGATGAAATAGAAAAAGAAACAAGTGAACCACTTGCAATTGTTGGTATGTCTTTAAGATTTCCTAATGTCTCAAATCTGGATGATTTATGGACAGGTCTCATAAATAAAAAGGATTTTGTGACTGAATTTTCGAAAGAGCGTTTTGAATTGATTGTTAATTCTAATCCTAAATTGCAAGAAATGTATAGCCATTTAAAAAATAATATAACGAATGATCCAAGATCGTATGGCTCGTGGCTATCTAGCATTGAACAGTTTGATCCTGAACAATTCGGATTGAATGAACATGAAGCTCAATTTATGGGACCAGCAGAGCGTCTGTTTTTACAGGTGGCATTAGAGTCCTTATACATGGCAGGTTACAAGGAAAATGATCTAAAGGATTCAAATACTGGCGTATTTATAGCACATACACCTCATCCTGCATTTGATTATTTAAATTTATTTGAAGAAAAAGATGAACGAGCTTTTATTTCAAACATACCTGCTAATCTGGGCTATCATTTATCATATGCATTTGATCTTAAAGGTCCAGTTATGACCATTAATACGAGTTGTTCCTCTTCTTTAGCTGCTGTTCATGTTGCTAAAAATGCGCTTAAGCAGGGGGATTGTAACTTAGCAGTAGTTGCGGGAGTGAATTTGAATTTATTTCCGTATTGGGAAGAGGAAGCACCTGATTATGTTGTAAGGAGCACAAAATATAGATGTTCACCATTCGATGAAAGTGCAGATGGGATTATCGGAGGTGAAGGGGTTGCTGCTATTGTTGTAAAGAGATTATCGGATGCTATAAAGGACAACAATCACATTCATGCTGTGTTAAAGGGTTCGAGTATTAGTAGTGATGGTGCATCAAATGGCATGCAAGTCCCTAATCCTGACGCTCAATCTAAAGCAATAATGGATGCTCTGGACGATGCAAAGTTATCATTTAATGATATTGATTTTGTTGAGGCGCATGGCGCAGGTACTCAAGTAGGTGATTTACTCGAAGTAGAGGGGCTTAAAAAGGCCTATCTACAAAAATCAACTAAGACAACGGAATGTCAATTAGGCTCAATTAAGTCGAATTTTGGCCATATGGGTGATGCAGCAGGTATTGCAGGATTAATAAAAGCTGTACTATCCATAGAGAAAAGAACAGTTCCAGGTCTTAATCATTTTGCAGCAGAAAATCCTAAAATAAACTTCAAAGAAACGCCGTTCAAAGTTAGCTCAGAAAATAAAACGTTTGATGAACATAAAATTTTAAGCGCAGGTGTAAATTCTATAGGCATAAGTGGTACGAATGTTCATGTCATACTAGAGGAGTATCGACACAATAAACAGGAGCAATTAACTGAAAAATTGACACCATTGTTTATTTCAAGTAAAACTCGTAGAGCGCTATGGGATCAAATAAAAACCTTAGCTATTCATCTTAAAAATAATGAAAATTACAGTATTCAAGATTTAGCCTATACATTCAATAATAGAAGAAGTCATGAGCAGTCTAGAGTATGTATTTTTGCAAGCAATTGTCATGAACTACTTCGAAAAGTCGAAAGATTATTAAATGTAAGAACATTTGAAAAGGTACCGAGTAATTTTTATACACAAGGTATATTTTTAGCTGATGAACATGAAACGAAAGTTGATAGTATTAAAAATTTAGATGAATTTACCGCTACATCTCCAGCAGATAAAGCACTTATTAAGCGATACCTAGAAGGTAACAATATTATGGAGGAGTGTCGCGAATTATTTAATAATGGGAAATTACTACCGTTACCAGTCAGTATTTTTAATACAAAAAGAATATGGCCATCTAGTAAAGAGACATTCCAAAATCAGACGAAAGAGCTGTTCTTTGAAAAGAAATGGCTACATTATCCACATGATAATGAGACTACACATGAAGCATTAAAAGAAGGAACGACTTGGCTATACTTTATGAATAAAGATGATGAAAATATCCTTGCACTAAAGAATAGAATGACTGCTTTAGGTATAAAAATAATTGAAGTACTTGAAGCAGATAAATTTGTGCAATATACATCTGAACAATATGGTATTGACATCAATTCTGAAAAAGATATGTATAAGTTGTTTGAACACATAGGTGTGGAAGAATTAAGAAATTTAAAAGGGATTATCCACTCTTACACATTTAAGCATTTAGATGAAACAATGGAATCAAAAGAAAATATGGAAAAATCCCAAGAAGAAGGTATTTTCTCACTATTCAATATAACAAAAATGTTATTAGAGTTTGAGGTTACACATCCAATTCAATTAAATGTCATATCATCATTAACGGAGCAAGTTAAGGACAATGAAAAAATAATTCCTGCTAGGGTAACAACCTTTGGCTTAGCGAAAGTTATCTCGCAGGAACAACCGACTATTTCATCCTACTCTATCGATCATGATTTGGACGGAAGCTCTCAAGACATTGCTTCCCAATTATTAAAAGAGTTACAACAAGATAAAGATCATAGACCAGAATTAGTGGCATTTAGACAATCAAAAAGATATACAAAAGTTATTGAAAGACAAAGCGATGACTTTAATGGCAATGAAATTATAGTAAGAGAGAATGGCAATTATGTTATTGCCGGTGGTACAGGATATTTAGGTGTTCAATTAGGAAAGTTTTTAAGTGAAAAGCAAAACGTCAATATCATTTTATTGGCTAGAAATTTATTACCAGACCGAATGGAATGGGAAAAAATTATTGAGAATAATCAAGAAAAAGATGACATGTTGATTTATAAGCTGACATCAATTATGGAAATTGAAAGTCGAGGTTCTACAGTTACAATCATGGAGTGTGATGTGACTGAGGAACACGCTGTTAAAGAAACATTTGCGAAAATTAGACAGGATTTCGGTGAAATCAATGGTGCGTTTATGTTGGTCAAACAACTTTACCATCTATGGATAAAAGAGTTAAAGCTTAGTCAATTCAAAAAAGGCATTCATAACAGAGTAATCGGCACCTATTTAGTAGAAAAAGAATTAAATCCAGAACCATTAGATTTCTTTATCCTATTTTCTTCAATCTCTTCTTTAATGGGGACGAAATCTGCAAGTGAATGCTGCGCTGTGAATCAATATTTAGACTCAATGGCTGGGTATTTGAATCAAAAAGGAATAAAAGGTAAAACGATGAACTTTACGTTAATACTAGATGATAAAAAAGATTTTGGAAGTGATACGGCCATACCTCCGATTGATTTTGTAGATTTCCAAAATTCATTGAACTTATTCTTCAATAAGGGCTATGAATGGAGTCTAATTTCACGTTTTGATTTAGAGCAAGTCCATTATCTTAAACCAGTCATTAAAATCCCATTTGGCGAGAGTTTCTGGAGCGAAGTAGAACACTTTAATCATTCAAAAAATAATCAAAACGAAAGTATTTCGATGGAAGAAGAAGTAGTGAAAAGTGAGTTTACACTATCTGAGATTGAAGCAAGTATACGTGAAATTTGGAAAACAGTTTTAGGCATTTCAACTATTAAAGAAATTGATAATTTCTTTAGTTTAGGAGGAAGCTCTTTAAGTGCTCTAAGATTTGTTCATTTATTTAAAAATAAATTCATTGGTTTAAAATTTGAAATCTCTGATTTATATAGCAATCCTACATTCCAAGACCAAATTGTATACTGTGATCATTTTTATAACGCAAAAGATGAATTAAGCGATATTCTAGATGCATTTGAAAGTGATGATATTTCATCAGAAGAGGCACTGTCTCTATTATTGAATAAGCATTGAGTTGAAAGGGAAATGACTATTAACATTTGGAGGGATATCGTTTGAACACTGCAATTGTATTTCCAGGTCAAGGTTCACAATATGATTCTATGGGACAAGAATTATGCGAGAATTACCAAATAGCTCGCGATTTGTATAATGAGGCTAGCGATATTTTGGGCTACGATTTATTGAAAGCATGTGAAAACAAAAATGGAGAGCTTCGTAATACGGTCATAGTTCAGCCTGCAATTCTAGTTTATAGTATTGCCTGCTGGGAGATATTTAAAAAGAATAACGATGTAAAACAACTCTATTTAACTGGACATAGTCTAGGTGAACTGTCGGCAGTAGTTGCTGCCGACGGTATCCCTTTTGCAAAGTCCGTTGAATTAGTAAAGCTTCGTGCAACTGCTATGAGTGAATGTACTCAAGAAGGCGGTATGGTTGTTTGCTTTGGACTTAGTGGAGAAGAAGTAGAGGAAGTATGTCGAAGATTAGATACGGACGATAATCATGTAACTGTTGCAAACTTTAATTCGACAAATCAAATTGTGCTAAGTGGTCATAAAAACGCATTGGAGCTGGCATCCATTGAGTTACAGAAAAAGGGAGCCGTTACAAAGATACTACCTGTTAGTGTTCCTGCTCATAGTAGACTCATGAAGCCTGCAGAAATAAGATTTCAAGCAGCTCTACAACAAACACAGATGAATGATTGTCAATATCCTATATTTTCCTGCGCTACAGGTCAACTATACAGTAAGGCTGACGAAATAGCAGATCAATTAAGTAAACAACTTACCGAAAGTGTTAGATGGCCAAAAGTTATGGACGTTCTCATTAATAAAGATGTTGACACATTTATTGAGATGGGTCCTAAAACAATTCTAACGGATATTATAAAGATGGAATATCCTGATTATCGAGCGATACCGGTTAACGAGAAAAATGGCATCCATTCTATTTTAAATAATCTTAATGAGAATATGTTAAAAGTAGAAGAGACTATCCACTTTTTACAAGCCTGTTTAAGAGTTATTATTGGAACACCTTTTAAAGCGAAAATCGATAAGCAAGACTTTGAAAGAGAAATCCATTCTCCTTATCAGCTTATTAAACAGGAATTGAAAGAGATGAAAGAGAGCAAACAGATTACAGTAGATTCTCATAGAGTGGCAAGTTTATCTCAACAATTTTTCTCTATTTTAACGCATAAAGGATTTCATAAAAATGAAACATTGGAAATTTTAAAATTATCAATCGCAAATCCGAATTTATATTCTAAATATCTAAAAATTAATAGTTTTAAATAATTTGTTAGATTGGGGTAATAGAATGTCAAATTTCTATGAAAGTTTTTTTAGTGAAGAAATCGATTACTATGATGGACAAAGCTTATGGTTCAATCAAAAAAAATACAGTTTAAAACAATTGACTCATAAATCGTTTAAGTTAGCAACCGCTATGCAAGAAAATGGGATTATACCGGGCTGTGAACAAAAGGTTTTAATTGTTCTTAGGAGGTCACCTGCTCTTCTTGTTGCACATTTATCAACATTTATTGCTGGTGGGGTTATTGTTTGTATTGATCCAGAAACACCAAGGGACAGAATCGACAACATCATTGACGATATCAAACCTAGCATCATCATTACGCATCCAGATATTTATGAGGCAAATGCTTTTCAAGATCAGATCATTTTTAAGCTTGATGATGTTCTTCAGCATTTTAATCTGGATCATAAGGAAATTAACATAAATATTCATTTTTCTTTGAAATCAGCTGCTTATATAGTTTTTACATCAGGTACTACAGGCAAACCTAAGGGTGTAGTCGTTGAATGGAATTCTTTAAATCGCTTAATCGATTGGCATACAAAAACGTTTGATGTGACCAAAGATTCAATAGTATCTTTAACCTCTTCACCTGGATTTGACGCTTCCATTTGGGAGATTTGGGGTGCAATAGCTTCAAGAGCGTCTATATATATGACGACATTAGATGAAAGACTTAATCCAGAGCTTCTAAAAAATACGTGGATAAAGCACCAAGTAACGCATTCATTTGTATCTACCCCTATTGCTGAGCGACTAATGGAACTGGACTGGGATAATAGTCACGTAGCTTTAAAATATCTTTTAGTAGGGGGAGATAAACTAACAAAATACCCTTCAAAAGATTTACCTTTTCATGTGGTAAACAATTATGGACCAAGTGAAGGGACTGTTGTAAGTACTTCTGGGATTGTAGAGAGAGCAGATGGCAAGGTGAAAAAGCTACCTCATATTGGTTCCGCTTTACCTTATGTAAAGTGTTTTATTTTAGATCGAAATTTACAAATCATTCATGAGATAGATAGAAAAGGAACACTGTGGATATCTGGTGATGGATTAGCACGAGAGTATATTAATTTGCCGCATGAGACAAATGAAAAATTTAAACAGTTAGAAATTGACGGTGAAAATGTAAGAGCCTACAACACCGGAGATGTTGTAAGTAGAGATATTCAAGGAAATTTTAATTTCCATGGTAGAGAAGATTTTCAATTAAGCATTAATGGAGTGAGAATTGAATTAGGGGATATTGAGAGTACTCTTCAAAAACATAATAGAGTAAGTCAAGCTATAGCACTACCATTACATATAGCTTCAAATACGCTATTGACAGCATCCATTGTATTAGAAGAGGAATCCTCGATTTCAGAACTTGAACTATTTAGCTATTTGAAAGAGAAGCTGCCTAAAAATATGATACCCGTTCAACTTATTTTTCATCAACATTTACCGTTGACTAGAAACGGTAAAATAGATCGTGAATTGTTGAACAAACAGCATATAGAATATTTTAATAGTAAACAATTACTTGAATCTTCAACGAATATAAGTGAATCTTTGCAAAAGATTATTGATATTTTTTCTTCTACCTTAAACTTAAAATGCTCATCACAAACAGATTTATTTGAAGTTGGAGGAAATTCCTTAGACGCAGCACAAATTGCTATGAACGTTTCAAAAGCGTTTAATGTTGATTGTTTACCATGGCAAGTACAGCAGCAGAGAAAACCTTGTAATTTATTGGATATTCTTTCTACTTTACCAGCCTTATCATCAAATAATGAACCTACTATGTTTGATCAAAACGAGTGGTTTCCTGCAACGAGTATGCAGAAAGGTCTTTGGTATTTGTGGAAAACAAATGAAGGAAATCCATTTTATAATGTAGGCGCTACTTTTCAGATTAACGGTCTTTTTGATGAACATAAGTTTTATAGCGCCTTTGTCAATATCATAAAGAAAAATGCCGCCTTTTTTGTGAATTTTAGAGAAAATACTTCCTATGGAATTGAACAAAAAATTAGAAATATAGATGAAATAGGAGAGCATGTAGATCATCACATACAAATCCTACAGGTGAAAAATATGGAGGAGGCGCACACTCTTGCAAAGACAATTTATAATCAGCCTTTCCAGTTAGAGAGCGATTTATTGTTTAGAGGGGCAATCATTCATACAGAGAATGCAGGAGCTGTTTTTGTACTTGTATCTCATCATATTGTATGTGATGGCTTATCTTTAAAAAATATACTGCAAAATATAGCTAAAGTTTATAATGAGGAAATTACTATAGATGACATAAAATCAAGTAGTTCTGAAAATCTATATAATAACATCAATAAATTGGTTAATAAATCAGAGGATCAAAATTTGAAGGATTTTTGGTTTGAGCAATCTAAGGCATTTAAACTTGCCCAACTACCTATTCAAGAGAAATCCGAAGAAAATATAAGAATTGGAAAGATTTTAGAGATTGAAAGCCATAGAGAGCTAGGTAAAAAAATTGATCAATTTTCACAGGAAATGAAATTGAGTCAGTTTACAATATTACTAACTGCTTGGGCACTAAATTTAGCAAAATATTGCATGCAAGATACAATAACGATAGGAATTCCTTATCATGGCAGAACTAATGAAAATTTAAATGATGTTGGAATGTTTGTTAATTTAGTTCCTTTAACGCTTTCCTTAAATAAAAAGGCCTCTTTTAAAGAGCTCCTGCTTGAAATTAGTAACACTGTTCATGAAAATATTGCTCATGGAGATTTCTCAATTGTTGATATTGCGGCTAACATTGATAAAAGAGAGTATCTTGATGTAGTAAATAATACATTCAGTCTTAAAGTGAATCTTGAAATGGATTTAAAGAATATCAACACAAGCTTTATCGAGCAAGATACTGGTGGATCAAGATTTCCTTTAAGTTGTTTCTTCAATGTAGAAAATGGAGAAGTAAAAGGACATATAGAATATTCATTTGCCCATTTTACTGAAGTAGAGATTCAATTGCTGGCGAAGAATTATTTGAGTTTACTAGCCTCATTAATTAATGAACCAGATCAATTATGGGGTACTGCATTTACTAAAGGTTCTATTATATCCTCCAATGATAATGGGAAACTATTACAAAAGGCTAAGCCACTCCACTGTCAATTTGAAGAGGCAGCGAAAAAATATAAGGATTATATTGCCATTCAAGAGCTGGATAGAGCATTAACATATGAACAACTCAATCAAGAAGCAGAAAAATATTCTTTATTACTGCTATCAATGGGTATTGAAAAAGGCGATTACGTGCCTATGTATATGGACAGAGGAATAGATGCCATTGCAGTAATACTAGGTGCTCTAAAAGCAGGCGCAGTATATGTTCCTTTAGATACGGAGCATCCTATAGCAAGAACACAGAAATTATTAGAGCGATTAAATCCAAAGGTTTTAATGGTAAATACAATAGATGAAATACCATATGGAGAATGGGAAGTTGTAAATACTCTAGAAAAAAATATAGTTAAAAATAATGTAAAAGCAATGGGACCTGTCTCTGTCGATGATCCAGCATATCTTATGTTTACTTCTGGCTCGACGGGTGAGCCGAAGGGTGTAGTATGTCCACATTTAGGGGCTTCTTTACGTATAGAATGGCAAAAAAACCAAAATAAACTTAAACCTGGTAATAAAACATTGTTTAAAACGCCATATACATTTGATGTATCTGTTTGGGAAATATTTTATACCCTTTGTACGGGTGCTACGTTAATTGTTGCTCCTAAAGACTTGCATCGTGATCCTTTAGGTTTATTGAAATTTATTTGTAATGAGTCAATTGATTTGTGTCATTTTGTCCCTTCAGTGTTGCAATTAATGCTTAATGAAATGGACTCTCAAAAAGATTACAAATTGCCATTAAAGTATCTTCATTTAAGTGGGGAAGCACTACCAGGTCCATTAGCTAAAAAAATAAATGAGTTGTTACCACAAGTCGAAGCATTCAATTTATATGGTCCAACTGAGGCGGGAATTGAAGTTACTGTTCAACAGGTAACAAAAGATCATTATAATATTGGTTTTCCATTACCGTATGTAGAAATGGAAGTGGTCGATGAAGCCGGGCTACCAGTTCCAAAAGGTTTTCCAGGTGAATTAATGATTGGAGGACCTTCTTTAGCAAAAGGTTATTTCAAGAATGAAATCGAAACGAACAAAGTTTTTGTAAAGCGAAATGGAAAAACCTTTTACAAGTCTGGCGATTTGGTAAAAATTTCAGCGAATGGCAGTATAGATTTTCTAGGAAGAAAAGATTCACAAGTTAAGGTAAACGGTGTAAGGATTGAGATAGAAGAAATTGAAGCTTGTGTTATACAGCAACCACAAGTTAACGATACAGCAGTCGTATTAGGGCATGATCAAAATAACAAACCATGCTTAGTCTGCTTCTACACTTTAAATGTGAAAGATAGTCTAAGTAGAGATGATTTGAAAAAAGCAGTGTCTAAAGACTTACCAGTAACGTATATCCCATCGATGTTCGTTGAGTTAGAAAAATTACCATTAACATCTAGCGGAAAAAGAGACAGAAAACTACTTAGCTTAGAAGCTTCACAATACCTTGCAGACGGTGCTCAAAATACATTTAGGGAGCCAACGACTGAACTGGAAAAATCAATTGTAGAGGTTTGGGCTGAAGTGCTAAAGGTTAACGAAATAGGTATCGATGATAACTTTTTTGAAATCGGTGGAGATTCCATTAAATCACTTCAAATAGTATCTAAATTGCGTACCAATGGTATTGATATTACTCCGAAAGACTTTTTGAAACACCCTACGGTATCAGAGATGTCTCTCATACTTAAATAATGTGGAAGGAGGTTAGCGTAGAATGGTACAAAATGAAAAAAAACTCCCGTTAACACCATTGCAATTAGTTATGTTAATGGAAACATTAAAAGACCCAACGTCAGAAGCTTATTGGCAAATTTTGTCTTATGAAATTCCTAACTCATTTACATTCAAAGAGATTCAAGAAGCTTGGTTAAATACTGCCAGAGCTAATCCAGCATTAAGAACAAAATTTGAGTGGGAGCAAGAGATAGAACCAATCCAAATTATTCAAAGCAATGTAGAAGAAATTAATGTATTAGAGGTTAATTATTTATGGATTCAAGATGAATTTATGAATATAGAGAATTGGTTTAAAAGTGAGATTGGTAGGCTACAGCGAACGTTGCTAAATAAGACACAACAATTTTACCTTATTCAAAACTGGAAACCTTCTAAAAACCTATTAGTATGGGTGCATCATCATATTATTATGGATGGTTGGTCAATTGCTCAGACACTTGAGGATTTCTTTAAGCTGTTAAATAAGGATGTCACTTCATTAGCAATTCGTCCAGATATCGAACCATATTTACATTATATTAATGATCCAATGTATCAAAAAGGGCTGGAAAAATATTGGGGAAATGTGTTAAGTGATTTAGCTGAAGCAGAAACATTAGCGATAGAAAAATCGCAACATATGGGTCAAAAACCATTATTTAAGTATTTGGATAAAGAGTTAAGTAAGAGAGCGGCAGAAAATCTTCATGCCTATAGCATAAAGAACAGAGTGACTACTTCAAGTGTCGCTTTAACAATATGGGGCGTGTTGATTAATCGATATCAACATACGAATAATCTATACGTAGGTTCGACTTTTGCATTAAGGCCGTATCAATTACTAGAGTCGAGTGATATGAACGGGATGCTCATAAACACATTACCAGTCAAAATAGGTATAGAAGATGAACTAACATTAAAAGAAGTATGCCTCCAGACAATGGATCATCTGCAAGATGTTTCTGAAAATAGCGGAATTCCGTATTCTAAATTATTACAGTTTGGTGGTGTATCTGGAAATACAGAAATCTTTAAAACCTCTGTCATTTTCCAAAATTTCAAGGGAAGCTTAACTTATAAAAAGAATTGTGATTTGGTTCACCAGTATGGAACAAGCTCTGATCCTTTATCAGTAACATTTGATATTACACAAGGCTCCATATGCTTACGATTAGGTTGGGATCAACAACGTTATGAGCAAACAGAGCTTCTGAGACTTCTAGATTCTCTTGAGTATATATTTGAAAATATAGATAACTATAATAATATGTTGGTTAAAAATATTAACTTAACACAAATCGAAGAGCTATATTTAAAAAATGTTTTAACGACAGATGTTTCTGCAACGTCTGAAAACTTTTCGATTCACTCTATTTTAGGAGACTACAGGGAAGATTCTTTAGCCATTTCAGATGATCAAAGAAATTTAAGCTATCAAGATGTGAAAAGATATATCAATATTGTGGCTAATGAACTACTCAAAGAAGGAGTACAGAGTGGGGATACTGTTGCATTGGTAGGAAAAAAAGGTATTGAAACAGCAATCGGTATTTTTGCTGCTTGGACAATAGGCGCTGCATGGTGTGCTATTGATACGAGTATACCTGAAGCAAGAACTAAACGTACATTAGAGATATTGCAGCCAAAAACATTATTATTCCTAGATAACATTCCAGCTATTATTGAACGTAGTACGGATGAGAAAGAAATAATAAGTGAGGCCTACAAGTTTAACCCGGGAGATGTGGCATATTATATTTCTACTTCTGGTAGTACAGGAGAACCTAAAATCGTTTCATTAAAAGCAGAAGGGTTGTTACAAATCATACAAAGCTGGAAACAATTTTATCACCTTGATAGTGAACAGTATGTTCTTCAACTAGGGAGCTGGACATCGGATGTTTTTTTAGGTGATTTGCTGAAGGCATGGTCAACGAATGGATATTTGTTTATTTGCGAGGAAGAAAAAAGAATTGATATGGCCTATTTAGCAGAAATGGCAGCTAAATATAATATTTCATTTTTAGAGTCAACCCCTGTTTTAGTAAGGGAATTTATCCACTTTTTAAATGAAGAAAATAGGGTCTTAAAAGATTTAAAAACAATCGTAGTAGGTGCTGATACGTTCAGACTTGAAGAAAAGAATGAAATATGTGACATGCTTTGGGAAGGTATCAATTTTTATAATGGCTATGGTCTAAGTGAATGTACAATTGAGTCTCTAGTTTATAAGTGTAATAACAATCAGGATAGTTCTAAATCAGGACTTTGCCCAATAGGTAAACCATTACCGGGAACCATGCTGAGAATTGTTGATAAATCAGGTAATTCTGTAGCCCCTGGCATGATAGGCGAACTACACATTGGAGGGAAACAAGTAACAAAAGGCTATGTAACCGAGGATGGTTTCGTTACCTCCACTTGTTATACTCTGGATGGTGTTAGCTACTTCCGGACTGGTGATTTAGTAAGATTAAATGCTAATGGAGTGATTGAATTTTATGGACGCAGTGATCAGCAAGTAAAAATTCGAGGCTATCGATTAGAATTAGGTGAAGTAGAGAACGCGTTATTATCACTTCAACCTGGCATGGAATGCTTTGTTAGCTGTCTTCCAAGTAATAACGGTGAAAATACTTTAATTGCCTTTGTTAGTGGGACAGACCAAAGTATTGAGACCATTAATAGTAGGATTTCTAAGATACTTCCGGATTTTGCGATTCCGAATGTAATCGTTCCATTAGAAAAGCTACCTCGCAATACGAATGGCAAGATTGATAGAGTGTCGCTAAGGAAACAAGCTGAAGAATTACTGAATCAATTAACCGCTACGTCGACTATCTCAATGTCAGGCGATATGGTTGATATGGTAAGAGAGACATGGGAAGTAGTTTTAGGAAAGAAAGTACAGTTGAATCGGAGTCTATTCGATCAAGGTGGCCACTCTTTAATTGTACTGAAATTATATAACTTACTTCGAAAAGTGTTACCTTCTTATGAGTTTGTAGTGGGTGATCTTTTCCGATATCCAACTATCAATCGGTTTGTAGAAGAAATTACGGCTAGAAAAGAGGCAGAGCCTATTGCAGAAAGTACTATACCATCTTACAGCAAAATTGAAGTACTTGAAAAAGTGAAACAAGGCGAGCTTACAGTAGAGGAAGCTATGAAAATAATAGGTGGTCATAGATTGTGAAGATGAAACAAGAAAAAGGCTATTTAGTATATAACCCAAATCCACATGCAAAATTAAAATTGCTATGTTTTCATCATGCTGGAGGTTCAGCACTTTCAATGGTTCCTTTAGTGAGAGATTTATCTGAAGATGTAGAAGTATGTTTGTTTGAATTACCTGGTAGAGGAATGACAAATGATTTACCTTTCCTATCAACATTTTGTGAGGCAAAAGAATATCTATTTAAAACAGTATTTCATTATATTGATCGCCCAGCCGTTTTATTTGGTCATAGTTTGGGAGGACTATTTGTCTATGCTTTATCAAGTTTATTGGATGAGAAAAGTCAATATATTAAAAAATTAATTATTTCAGCTGCTAGGTCCCCCATAACTGTAGCTAATCATGCGACGCATCCTGAAGCTCCGTTTACGAGGCGAACGAGGGAAAGTATTATAGCAGATATTAGAAGGCTAGGTGGAGTGCCAAATGAGCTTGAGTCTGATTCGAGGCTATTCAATTCAATAGTGGATGTTACAGGCAGAGATTTTCATTTGCTCGATACATTTAAATTCGATGATAAAGCATTGGTCAACTATCCAATGGAACTTTGGTTAGGTACACAAGATTCAGCAGTTCCAGATGGGGAAGTTAAACTGTGGGAGAAAATGGCGCTCAATGACTATAAGTGTAAGTATTTTAATGGTGGTCATTTTTACTTGAGTGAGAGTGAGGAGCCTGCTCAAGAATTGAGACAGGAACTCATGAATATTTATACCAACATCAAAGGAGGGGTGATTCATGCAAACTAAACTTAAACCAGGGGAAAGAAGACATTATAGGGAAATTGAACTTTGGAAAGATATTACCAAAGAGCAATGGGATGATTGGCATTGGCAATTAACGAACACTATTAAAACTTTAGATGATTTAAAGAAAGTTGTAAACTTAACTGAGGAAGAAGAAGAAGGAGTCAAAATTTCTCTACAAACGATTCCTTTAAATATAACTCCTTATTATGCATCTTTAATGAATCCTGATGATGTACGATGTCCAATACGTATGCAGTCAGTGCCATTATCTGCTGAAATTATGAAGAGTCACTATGATCTAGAGGATCCATTGGATGAAGATGAAGATTCCCCTGTACCAGGTATAACTCACAGGTATCCTGATAGAGTATTGTTCCTAGTTACCAACCAATGCTCCATGTATTGTCGATATTGTACAAGAAGAAGATTTTCTGGACAGGTGGGAATGGCAGTACCTAAAAAGCAGCTTGATAGAGCTATTGATTACATTAGGAATAATGAAGAAATTAGAGACGTTTTATTGTCTGGCGGAGATGCCTTATTAATTAACGATAAAATTCTTGAATATATTTTAAGCAGTTTAAGAGATATACCGCATGTTGAAATAATTCGAATTGGTACTAGAGCACCAGTCGTATTTCCTCAAAGAATAACGACTGAGTTGTGTTCGATTCTAAAAAAATATCATCCTGTATGGCTAAATACACACTTTAATACGTCGATCGAGTTAACTGATGAGGCGAAAGAAGCCTGCGAGAAGTTAGTCAATGCGGGGGTTCCAGTGGGGAATCAGTCTGTTATACTGACAGGGATAAATGATAGTGTGCCAATAATGAAAAAATTAGTGCATGATTTAGTGAAAATCCGAGTTAGACCATATTATATTTATCAGTGTGACCTGTCTGAGGGGATTAGCCATTTTAGAGCACCTATTTCTAAAGGATTGGAAATAATTGAATCTTTAAGAGGACATACTTCTGGTTATGCTGTGCCAACATTCGTGGTAGATGCACCAAACGGAGGTGGGAAGATAGCGTTACAACCAAATTATATAATTTCCCAGAGTCCTGAGAAAGTAGTTTTAAGAAATTATGAAGGCGTTATTTCTTCTTATCCAGAGATAAAGCACTATGAATCAGGTACAGCCGATAGTTATTTTTCTGAGGTTTATGATTTAAAATCATATGACTCAACAGGCGTTTCAAAGCTTTTAGAGACTGAACCTTCGAAAAGCTTAGTTCCTACAAATCTTCGACGATATAAATTAAGAGAAAGATATAAAGAAGAGGGAGCGGAGACATTAAAGGATAAAAGAGAAAATAGAGATGTGTTAAAACAAAAGAAAATATTACAAGCACAGAAAACAAATAAATGTTAGATAGGGGAATCGTGATGGTAAGCTTTTATGGTAGTTTATCTACAGAATTATATGATATAGATAAATATATTGGTAAATCATTTGGAGATGTAGAGTATTATTCAAAAAGGTTAGAAGGTGTAAAGGGAAAGATATTAGAGCCTGCCGTTGGTAATGGTCGTATCCTAATACCTTTATTGCATAAAGGACTAAATATTGAAGGTTTTGATCTTTCTGATGACATGTTACAATTATGCAAAAAAAATTGTGCAGAAAGTGAGCTTACACCAAATCTATATTCATTAAATATGTGCAATTTTTCTTTGGAACAAAAATATGAGGCGATTATTATTCCGACTGGTTCATTCCTATTATTACATCAAAGAGAAGATTCATTAAAAGCCTTAAAGTGTTTTTATGATCATTTAGAGGATGGAGGCCGTTTAATAGTAGACACTTTCCTTCCTGATTCGTTTGAGAAGGGGTATGTTTCAACTAGAGTATTTAAGAATCAAGACGGTGACTCTATAACATTGGAAGAAGTATTGGTAGATGTGGATTACATTAATCAATTTACGATTACTCACAATAAATATCAGAAATGGGAAAACACTAAACTAATTGATACTGAGTTAGAGATCTTCCCGTTAAAGTGGTATGGAGTAGAAGAGTTTAGAGGAATTTTACAAGATATTGGATTTAAGGATGTAACAATTTCTTCAGATTATGAGTATAATAAATATCCAACAGATGGTTCACAGGTATTTACGTATGAAGCAATAAAATAATAGCACTTAATAATGAAAGAATCCCGCAATAAAAAGTGTTTGTTCTTCAAGTCCTTAAAAGTTCGATTGGTAAACGATTTGTTTACCAAATCGAACTTTTTCTTTTTTTGTTGAAAGTAGTATGGGACCAGTTTTCAGTAGGTCAAGGGCAAAAGAATACATTGGGTCAAGTTTTGAGGTAAATCACGTCATTCAACTGCACATGATGACAGAAGGAAAAAGGCTAAGATTCACAATAGACAACTGTATTTGATTCGACAGTGGATAGGAAAATAAAAGAACCTATACATTTAAAAGAGGCGCCCTTATAAAACTAAGAGACGCCTAAAACATTTGAGGTAAAAATTCCCTCATGAATCGTTGATTTTTACGTAACCATATTTTTAATATCATCCGATGTGTTAATAATCTATGTCGCTTATTAGGCCTTGCCTTCGCTTCTATTAAGCTTTGTAGTAGAATACAAGTCTCCGTTGCAAAGGCTTGAGGCTCTACGAGAACATCAAGCTTATAATCGATTAGCTGTGCTGCCTGAACCTTTGCCAGTAATTGAGCAAATTGTCTATTCATAGCTGCATAATTTTCTGCTAATTCTAGGTCGATTAGGGAATATAGTGCTTGTTCAATTTCAAGTTCCAATTCTAGTAGTAGCTCTTTGGATAGCTGTGTCATTCATATCACCTCTTTTACACGGCTATAAAACCAATAGTGGCAAATAGTATGCCAAACAACAGGGTACTAGCTATATAGCCTATAACTTGCCCCCATTTTTGCTGTTCAATTAGCTGTAATGATTCAAAGCCAAAAGTTGAAAATGTCGTATAGGCTCCTAAAAAACCAATGCCGATCAGCTGCCATAACCAATCATGGAGATGGAGGGCAAAAACAAGACCGAGTGCAAAGGAACCTGTACAATTGATGATAAAAGTTGCCCACGGATAAGGATGGGCCAATAATTTACCTAAATAAAACCTTGAAATGGCGCCTAAAAATCCTCCAATTCCAACAAGAATCATGCCAGTCGCCCCCTTGCTAGTCGTATACCCAGCCAGGCGCAGAATAAACCACCAGCAATACTTATGACAACATAGAGAACTGCTAGGAGCCACTCATTTTGTTGAACGAGTAATAATGTCTCTAAGGAAAATGTCGAATAGGTTGTAAAGGCCCCACAAAAACCAGTGCCAATTCCAAGGACAATAGGTGTGCGCTTTGTAAAAGTAGTGAAAAGCCATGCTAGGCAAAAGCAGCCAAGTAAATTTATCAATAATGTTGTGGATGGAAATCCTTCTGAGTTTGGAATGGCAAGACTCAGTCCATACCGGCAAATGGCTCCAAGAATGCCACCAATCCCAACAGTGAAAAATGATTTCAACGTAAAGACCCCTTACTAAAATGACTATTATTAAAAAGTGTATCACGAGAAGAAAATTTTAGAAATATTTCGATGTTGGGAATTTTATTAAATCGAGTTTTCAACTTTCAATGCTAACAAATGAACGAATATGTCTCTAATTATTATTTAATTACTTAGCTAGTTTATAGCTAGTACTATTAGTAGGGTGAACGATTTTGTTGTAACAAAATAATATATAAATATAGTATATAAAAATAGATTTACAGCAGGTTTTGAGAGAAAGTGTAGTCGAGATTCTAGCTAAAAAAAGTGATAGGAAATACATCATAAAACATCGCTTACGGTTTATCCGAAAACGGCTAAACCAGAAAAGGAAAACCCGACACTACTAAATAATAAATAACTAAATAATAATGATGATGATATATAGGCAAATAGGTAGAGGAAGAGGCATGCAACTATCTTCAAGAATTGCTGAGCGCGTAGCAGCATTTTTGGGGCTGCTCATTTCAGACTTTAGGTTAATGTCAGCTTTAAAAAAATGATGTAATGTTAAAAGTAATAAATGTCGAACATGCTTTCCTTTTGAGCATAGGTGTAAAATTGTATTTTAGTGCTTTAAAGCGTTAACTATTTTCCGGAAATGATAAAAAATAACAGTGTGATAGTTGACAATTATTTCTATAGTGTGATAATCTTCAAGAACACTATAACAAATAAACTAAAGGAGGGCATGACAATGTTAATTTTATCAGTATCATATTTAATCACAGCTACATACATTGTCCATGCCTAACGCTTATTTAAGATTGCACACAAAGGTATGGATTTCATCCGGCCTTTTATAAGAGACACATGCTCTTTTGAGGGGTATGTGTCTTTTTTGGTGCCTAAAAAGGTTATAGTAAAAATCAAAAAAGGAGTGTATGTTTATGCGAAACACTGTACGTCGAATGATTTTCAAAAAGGAATTTCTAGAAAGTGGGTAGCAATGCCACAACAGCACGGAAGAAAGAAGGTAATTATGTATGTTTGATGTTTTAAGTAAATTAGGCTGGTTCTTTAAACGCTATTGGAAACAATATACAGTCGCGATTGTGCTATTGATGATTGCTAGTGGGTTAGAGGTTGTTCCTCCATATTTACTGGGCTCAATTATTGATATTTTGACAGCAGGTGAAATGACGCCAGCAATTTTAACAAAGTATGTGTTTATTTTTATCGGGATCATTATTGGGGGCTATCTGCTGAATTTTGTGTGGCAATTCCGACTATTTGAAGGGGCTATTAACCTTGAAAAAATTTTACGTCGAAATTTGATGCAGCATTTTTTACGTATGACTCCAACCTTTTATGAAAAAAATCGCACAGGGGATTTAATGGCTCGGGCAACAAATGACTTAAATGCCGTTTCCACTACTGCTGGGTTTGGAATCATGACGTTGATTGACTCAACGATTTATATGGGGTTTATCATTTTTGCGATGGGCTATATGATTTCTTGGAAGTTAACACTATTTGCCATGCTACCAGTTCCTATTATGGCCATCCTCATTCAATATTTAGGGAAAATTGTACATGAACGTTATATGAAGGCTCAGGATTCTTTTGGGGAATTGAACGATAGTGTCCTTGAATCAGTAGCAGGTGTGCGAGTAGTACGTGCCTATGTGCAGGAAAAAAAGGATGAGGCTAATTTTGCGGATATGAGTGAAATCGTTTATGCAAAAAATATTCATACAGCTAAAATTAACGCTTTATTTGGCCCTATTACTAAAGTGGGTACAGGAATCAGTTATGTTGTTGCGCTTGGGTATGGTGCTCATTTAGTAGCGACAGAGGCCATGACAGTAGGGCAACTTGTAACCTTTAATGTCTATTTAGGATTAGCGGTTTGGCCAATATTTGCCATTGGCGAGCTGATCAATGTCATGCAACAAGGGAATGCATCACTCGATCGTGTGCAGGAAACGTTAAACTACGAGGCGGATGTTCGAAATATTCCGAATCCACAAATGATTGCGACACCTAAAGCAATTGGATTTGATGATTTAACTTTCCAATATCCTATGAGCCAAGTGAAAAACCTACAACAAATTTCACTGTCATTGAAAAAAGGGCAAACACTTGGAATTGTTGGAAAAACTGGCGCCGGGAAAACTACCTTCCTCCGTCAATTATTACGAGAATATCCAATCGGTCAGGGACAGCTTTCCATTGACGGTATTGATATTACTGCTCAAACGAAGGAGCAAATTCTTGATTGGATTGGCTATGTTCCACAAGACCATGTGTTATTCTCCCGTACCATTCGTGAAAATATATTATTCGGGAAAGAAGATGCGACGCAGGCAGAATTACAGCAGGCGATACGGGCAGCGTATTTTGAAAAGGATTTAGAAAATCTACCAATGGGTCTTGAAACGCTTGTAGGCGAAAAAGGTGTATCTCTTTCGGGCGGTCAAAAGCAACGTGTATCTATTGCTCGTGCGCTAATTAAGGACCCTGAAATTTTAATGCTTGATGATTCACTGTCTGCTGTTGATGCGAAGACAGAGGCAAGAATTATTGAAAATATTCAGCGAGAGCGTGATGGAAAAACAACGATTATTACCACACACCGATTATCGGGTATTCAACATGCTGATATTATTATCGTGTTGGATGATGGGCAAGTTGTTGAGCAAGGAACACATGAGGAACTTCTTTCACGACAAGGATGGTACAAGGAGCAATTTGACCGTCAGCAGCTAGAAGGAGGTGCCTCATGAGTACGAGTCAACGTTTAATGCGCTATGCAATGTATTTTAAAAAGCCTATTTTTCTAGGCTTATTCTTCCTGACAATCGCCGTTTTTACGGAGCTTGTTGGGCCATTTATTGCTAAACATATTATTGATAATTACATGACGATTGGTCATATTGAAATCAAACCGATTACGTGGTTGCTAATTGTTTATTTACTATTAGCCATTGCTACGGCGATATTACGCTATTTTATGTATATTTATTTACAAATTGGTGCAAATCGGGTTGTTCAAAAATTACGTAAAGATGTTTTTGAGCATATACAAACTTTACCGATCCAGTACTTTGACAATCTACCAGCTGGCAAAATTGTTGCGCGTGTTACAAATGATACAGAGGCGGTTCGGAATTTATATGTACAGGTACTCTCCAATTTTGTGACGAGTTTCATATCCATTTTTGGCGTTTATATAGCACTCTTCATTTTAAATTGGAAAATGGCAATGCTTGCTTTAACGATGATTCCTATTGTGTATTTATGGATGATTTTATATCGAAAAGTTGCTTCCAAATATAATGATGTTATCCGTACGAAAATTGCTGATATTAATGCCATGATCAATGAATCTATCCAGGGTATGACAATTATTCAAGCATTCCGACGTGAGCAACAAATGACAAAGGAATTTGATGATATGAATAACGAGCATTACGCTTATGAGCGAAAGCTGTTAGTTCTTGATTCGGCTACTTCCTTTAACCTTGTCAATACTTTAAGGCTCATTATGTTTACCGTCTTTATTGTCTATTTTGGTACACAATCATACACAGCCACAGAAATCATTTCAGCGGGGACATTATATGCGTTTGTCGATTATTTAACAAAGCTATTTAATCCTATTACGAATATCGTGAACCAATTTTCTCAGCTTGAACGATCCCTTATTGCAGGGAAACGGGTGTTTGAGGTGCTAGATACAGATGGTGAGCCTGTCTCAGAAAAAAGTTTACCAAGATATAAGGGCAATGTCCTTTTCGAGGATGTTTCATTTGCTTATAAAGATAATGAATATGTACTTAAGAACCTATCATTCGAGGCACATCAAGGCGAAACTATTGCCTTAGTTGGTCATACAGGCTCAGGGAAAAGTTCGATTATGAATTTATTGTTCCGCTTCTATGATCCATCGAAAGGTAAGATTTCCATTGATGGCATTGATATTACATCTGTTCCTCGACAAACTATGCGGGAGCATATGGGAATTGTGCTTCAAGACCCTTATTTATTCACAGGAACCATTGCCTCCAATGTGAGCTTAAATAATCCAAACATTTCTCCAGAGAAGATTAAAGATTCTTTGAATGCTGTTGGAGGAGAACGTGTTTTAGCGAATTTGCCAAACGGATATGATGAGCCTGTAATCGAGAAAGGAAGCACATTATCTTCAGGACAACGTCAGCTCATTTCCTTTGCAAGAGCACTTGCCTTCGATCCTGCTATTTTAATACTGGATGAAGCAACATCCAATATTGATACAGAGACAGAGGAAATTATTCAGCATGCAATGGATGTCCTGAAAAAAGGACGGACAACGTTTATTATTGCCCACCGACTTTCTACGATTAAAAACGCAGATCGAATCCTAGTGCTAGATCGAGGGAGAATTGTCGAGAATGGCACACATGATGAATTGCTTGAGCTTGGCGGTATTTATGAAAAGATGTATCAAATGCAAGCCAATTCCTTACAATAATTTAAATAATAAAATCTTGCGGGTCAGACCGTAGATAAGAGCCATCGAGAATGCATTCTCGATGGCTTTTGTCATTTTCTCTCAAGACGCTCATGGAAAAGAAAAAAGAAAGACTATAGGCAGCTCAAACGTTTTAGCGTTGATCTATAGTCTAACTTCTATTAAATCAGGGTATTTTATTCATTTCACATATTTCAAGACATTGATAAAGAATAATAAGACGGAAAGGGCTACGGCAATGCCACCACCAGAAACGAATAGCTCAAATAACCACCTTGGCACATCTAGATAGACCATCATCATGCCAACTAATAGGAATGGTAGGCCAATATTGTATAGCCAGAACTGTGCTTTGGCGAGACCTGTTTCCGCAGCATCTATATAAGTCGAATAAATGAAACCTATGAATCCAGTAGTCAGCCAACCTACCACACCAATATGAGCATGTGTCGTTTTCCATTGAAGTTGAACAGTATAATGCATAAACAGTCCAAAAGCAAAAACAATCAATAAATACAAGACTGAGAGCTTAATCCATTTAGCACCCATTTTCAACAACTCGCTTCCTGAAAGTGAACTTAGCTTGCTGCTACAGTATATTCGTGTCAAATAAAAATGATGCTTGGATGTATTTGAAAATAAATGTTGTTTGCTGTTTTTTTACAGGAGTGGGATAGGCCCTATGACGAAGAGAACGGAGCGAACAAATTAGTTTAAAAATAAATAGTTTAATGTTAAACTATATTTAAATAGACATGAAGGAGATGTGTTATGAATGGGTAAATTAGATAACAAAGTAGTCATTATTACTGGTGGTGCAGGTGGTATTGGTAGTGGTATGGCTAAAGCAATGGCAAAGGAAGGTGCCATTGTCACGATTGTTGACTTAAATGCAGAAGCAGGCGAAGCAATGGAGAAAGAGTTACAACAAATTTCTCCGAAGTCTATGTTTTTGCAAGCAAATTTAATGGAACGGGATCAATTACCAAAAATTATTGATACAGTTGTAGAAAAATACGGTAAACTAGATGTGCTAGTTAATAACGCTCATGCTGCGAAACAAGTTACAATAGAAGAAACAACACAAGCGGATCTTGACTTATCTTTTGGAACAGGTTTCTATCCGACATTCTATTTAATGCAAGCGGCATTACCTCATTTAAAAGAAACACAAGGTAATATTATTAATTTTGCATCTGGGGCAGGTATTCAAGGCCATGAGACACAGGCAGCCTATGCTGCTGCTAAGGAAGCGATCCGAGGCATTTCTCGAGTTGCTGCAAATGAATGGGGCAGATTTGGTATTAACGTCAATATCATTAGCCCACTTGCAGATTCACCAGGTGTACAAGCATGGGCAAAAGCACAGCCAGAGTATTATGAAGCAGTGAGAAGTAAAATCCCACTAGGTCGTTTTGGTCATATTGAACAGGATATTGGACGAGTAGCTGTCTTCTTAGCTTCCGACGATTCACAATACATTACAGGTCAAACGATTATGGTAGATGGTGGTTCATTAATGCTTCATTAATCCTAGGCGTTTGAGGAGGAATTTTTTGAAACAGACAAGTATTTTTAAATTGATTCATATGATTGAACAGGTGAATAACGCCAATATTATTCGTTTTACAAAAGCGTTTCCTTATCCATTAGGAATTTCACCGATTTTAGTATTAAATGAGCTACATGTAAAAGGCCCTCAAAAACAGGCTGAACTAGCTGAAACCATTGGCTATACAAAAGGAGCAATGACAAGCATTGCTGAAAAATTAGTCAAACTTGGCTTAGCAGAAAGGCTGTATGATCCATCTGATCGCCGCACTATTCGCCTTGACATTACCGATGAGGGAAAAATAGCCTTATCAAAGGCTCAATCCATAGGGAAAGAAGTCTTTGTACAACTATTTGAAGTATTAGATGATACAGAAATCGCCCAGTATTTACAGATTCAAGAGAAGCTAGTACAGGGCATTCAAAATAAAAATGAATAGAAAAAGTTGTTTCATGTAAGAAGATCTAACCAGATCAACTCACCTCGATTAATTTTATGGAGGTGGGTTGATTTTTTTATTGGTTATTTATGCTAAAAATAGTAGGTAATATTTTGTTTATTAATGGGGGTCCCATATGAAGATGAAGGCATACGCTCAAGACAGCCAATTAGAATGAAAGTAAGCCAGCTAGAAGTTCAACCGGTCACCTAATCGTTTTACATCTAATTGTAAAATAGTTGAATTTATTGAAAATTGTCCGCCTTCATTTTATAATACAATTACGGTTCTATTATAGAGACATATGAGGTGTAAAATGACATTAAAAACATTAGATAACTCATTAGAGGTTCTAAAATATTTTAATAAAGAAAATCCTACTTGGGGTGTTCGAGAATTAGCGAAAGAAATGAACATTAGCCACTCTATTATTTATAGGATATTAGCAACATTTGAACATCAGGGTTTTCTAATTCAACACCCTGAAACAAAGAAGTATGAACTTGGACTTCGTTTTCTAGAGTACGGTCAAATGGTAAAGGATAAATTAAATCTTTCTGATTTTGTGTTACCGATTATGAAAAATCTAGCTGAAGCCATTAAGGAATCCGTATTTTTAACATGGCTAGATGGCACAGATGGTGTGACGGTAGAGATTGCAGAAAGTTCTCAAACTATTAAGTTTTCTGTGTCGATTGGCACACGCACACCTTTACATATCGGAGCATCCTGTAAAACAATCATGGCTTTTCTTCCAGATGAGAAGAAAAAAGAGATAATGGATCATGGCATGAAAAAAGTAACACCGGAAACAATTACAGATCCAGATCAAATGTTAGCGGACTTAGAGAAAATTCAACAGCAAGGCTGGTGCTTTACGACGGGAGAATATTCTCACTCGGTATTTGGGGTAGGGGTCCCTCTTTTTAATAGCAAAAAAGAGGTGATTGCTTCACTAACAATTGCAGGTCCTATTTATCGAAAACCAACGGAGGAAAAGCTACCTGAAATGATTAATGTTCTTCAGTATGGCGCGATGAATATTCAGCGATATTTTGATCAATATAGCTTTAAATTGTACCAAGAATAGGGTGAAAAAGAGCCCGAGATAGTTAATGACTACCTTGGGCCTTTGTTTTGGTTAGTTCTATAAATTCCTTGATGCTGGATACGGCGCTATCGATTTCTTCAAACGTATTAAAATAATGAGGAGATAAGCGAGCCATTTTACGAATATGATTGCGCTCCATGATGGTATTAGCCATAAATGTCCCAGCTTCTATAATGATGCCTCGATCCGCTAAAAAATTTGTCACATCATCTGGAGATATTCCCTCAATATTAAACGGTGTAACCGATAATCGATATTCACTATTTTGAGGGCCATAGAGGACAATGCCTGGAATCGTTTTAAGCTGCTCTATTAAATACTTCGTCAGCTGTTGAACACGCTGATAGATCAGTTGTATACCAATGGCATTTGCGTAATCGATGGCCGCCCCTAACCCTAATATACTTGGAATAACAGGACAGCCTGGCTCAAAACGTTTAGCTGTTTCAACAAATGAATAATCGTTGTTTTCATAATCCCAGTTAGTGCTACCCCAGCCGATTATAATGGGATCAATGGTTGAAATCAGAGCTTGTCTTACATATAAAAGACCAGAGCCTTCTGGACCACGTAGCCATTTTCGCCCACTAGCAACTAAAAAATCACAGCCTAGCTCTGCCACATCGATAGGGAGTAAACCCACTGTTTGATTGGCATTAATTAACGTAAGCACACTGTATTGCTGGGCAAGCTCACAGATTTCCTTTGCTGGCTGAAGAGCACCAGCCGCGTTTGACATGTGGGCAAAGGCTATTAATCTTGTATGAGGCGTGATGAGCTGTTTAAGCTCTTGTAAGTCCACCATATAGTCCGTATTCGTTTTCAAAACTTTTAAGCGAACCCCTCGTTGCTGAAGGGCAAGCCAAGGTACATGGTTACTTAACATTTCAGTATCAAGTACAATCACCTCATCATCTATTTTCCAATCTAAGCCTCCTGAAATATAATTAATCGCCATTGAACCATTTGGTACAAAGGCAATTTCTTCTTTTCTTGCACCGATAAATAAAGCTGTTTTTTCCCGAATTTGCTCCACCTGTTCATACGTTTCTTTCCGAAAAGAAGGTAAATAGGGGCCGATACTTGCCTGTTTTTGAAGGTAACTTGTCATCACATTCACTACAGGCTGAGGCATGGCAGAAGCGGCAGCTGTATTCAAATAAATATATTGCGCTAGAAGGGGCATATCCTTTTGAATGGTCCTCATATTTATCATTGCATGCACCAGCCTTATAAAATGATTAACTCTTTTGAAAAGGTCATTAAATTCTCATAACTATTGTCAGTAACTAGTAGGTTATCCTCGATACGAACTCCACCAACATTCGGTAGATAGATCCCTGGCTCCACAGTAAATGCCATGCCTTCTTCTAACACTATTAAATTACGTTGCATTAAATAAGGTTCTTCATGTGCGCTTAAACCAATGCCATGACCAAGTCGATGTGTGAAATAGTCACCATAACCACCATTCCGGATAATTCCTCTTGCAATACCATCTAGGTCTTGAGCAGTCATCCCTGGTTTAATAGCGTCTATGGCTGCTTCATTGGCTTGTTTAACAAGGCTATAAATGTTTTGTAACGTTGGTGATACATCTCCTAAAGCTACCGTTCTAGTCATATCAGCCACATAGCCCTTATAAATAGCACCAAAATCAATGACAATGAATTCGCCCGCCTCAATTTTTTTAGTACTTGCTCTGCCGTGTGGGAGTGCACCACGATAGCCTGAAGCAACGATCGTACCAAAAGGTGTTCCTTCTGAGCCACGACGTCTCATTTCATATTCTAATTGGGCTGCGACTTCCATTTCTGTCACACCGGCTTGAATCGTTGGTAAAGTAGCTGCAAGACTTTCCTCAACAATTTGTACAGCCTGTCGCATAAAGGCTATTTCCTGCAGTTCTTTTTTCATGCGTAATTCGCGTATACTCTCACCAATATCGTATAAATTTTCATATGTAAGCATTTCAATCGATTTCTGCTCATGCACATGCATAATGTCAAATTCTACACCAATGGTCTGCAATGGTCCCAATTCTTTTTTTAGCTGCTGAATCGCCTGTTTGGGCCCTTCCTCATCAGAATAGGAAAAAATAACACCACCATAGCTAGGATCAATTTTATTTAGTTCTACTTGTGGCAAAAGAAAATATAAATCATTATGAGCTGTTATGACAGCGAATGTTAGACGTTCACTTTGCTTGAGATGAAGACCGGTAAAATAATGCATGTTTGGCCCGGGTACTAAAATAGCTAAATCCACGTCCTGCTGCATACGGGAAACTAACTTCTCTCTTCTTGTTTGGAACATAGTGATTCCTCCTAAAAAAGTAAGCAATAAAATCTATAGTAAATCGTTTCTATTATAGAGACGTTGTACCTTAAAAACAGTATAAATCAACAATAATGAATTTTCAATTTATTAAAATGGCGAAACATATAATGAAGAAGGAAATGAAATAACAAATGTGGGAATAGATTGGAGTAAATAAAGTAAATACTAGTGTACGTCTTTTTTTCGTCGAATATGCATATAAGTAGACTAGATAAACTTTTTTCCAACTTAATACGTCAAAAAGAGGGGCAAAATTGTTAAGCAAGAGAGGACTAACGTATGGAAAAAAATATGAAACGCTCTAAAGAGAAAAAGAGCAAGAAAAAATTATGGCTGTGGATTGTTGGTAGCCTACTAACTATTTTTTTAATTTTTATAGGAACTGCCTACTTTACCATCCAAAAAACTATGAACAAAATAAATACACCACTTTTACAAACAACAGATGCAGCACAGCTAGAAGAAAAAACAGTGATTAAAAAAGAACCTTTCTCGGTTCTGATGCTCGGTGTAGATGAACGAAAGGATGATAGTGGACGTTCAGATACGATGATTGTGATTACTGTGAATCCTGAAAAGCAAACCATGAAAATGCTTAGTATTCCCCGTGATACTCGTACAGAAATTGTCGGTCATGATACCGTTGATAAAATTAATCATGCCTATGCTTTTGGCGGTGTTCCAATGGCTGTAGATACGGTAGAAAATTTTCTAAATATACCGATTGATTATTATGTGTTTATTAATATGGAAGGTTTTTTACAAATTATAGATACGCTTGGTGGCGTAACCATTAATAATGATATGGATTTAACCTATGACGAATATCATTACCCAAAGGGAGAAATTACATTAGATGGTAATGAAGCACTTATTTTTTCACGTATTCGTTATGAGGATCCACGAGGAGATTTTGGACGTCAAATTCGACAACGTCAAATTATTGAAGCGGTTATGAAAAAGGCTTCAACTCCGTCTACCTTATTAAAGGCAACAGATATGCTGACGGTTTTAGGTGATAATGTTCGCATGAACTTCTCTGTAAAAGAGCTTATTCAGCTTCAAGGTATTTATAAGAAAATGGATAAGGATATTGAGCAATTATCGTTTGAAAAGGGTGATGGTGAAAGAATTAACCGCATTTGGTACTACATTCCGAACGAGGAAGAGCTACAAAAAATACAAGCCGATCTAAAAAACCATTTACAAAGCAAGTAAGCTTTTGCTTTCAACAAGTGATAACATACATGTAAAATTTTTGGCCATGAAGGGAGGGAGATGAATGAATGGGAGGACCCAGGTCCTTAGGTATACAGCTCTTAATCATTGCATGCAAAGCTATGTACCTAAACGCAAAATGCGAAGAAATCCAGTCCGATCAACTATCAGAGGCCTACAAGTATTATGTTTAAAATTGTTTATGTAGTGCATTAAAAAATCATTCATGTAGGGTGCATGCCTAGTTGAATGATTTTTTTTGACATCAATCATTTATCTATATTTCTTGAAATATCTGAAAATTCGTTGTATACTGACATTAGAAGTGGTTAAAAGGAGTGATTGTGATGATTATAGGCACAATATTGTTAGCATTTGCATTACCAGTGGGTATCATATTAGCAGTAGATTTATTGAACGAGCAGCAACAGGTTGCTTCACAATCTAGCCATTCTTAATTGTCAAATGAACAGAATTAGATACAATTAGATATTAATAGACAAGGCTACTTAGTAGCCTTGTCTATTTTTTATGGCGAATGAAACAATTTCTGTGATTCATTCGTCAATGAAGTATAGAAAATGTTATACTATTAAAAAAACAGTATCGGGGAATGAACATGCAAGAGGAAAAAACAACAAACTTTAAAAAAGAAATACTATCCTACATCAAAATTATTGTTATTACAGCAATTGTCGTATTAGGCTGTAAGCAATTTTTATTTGCGCCCATTAAAGTACAGGGGGCATCGATGTACCCAACCTACCATGATAAAGATATTATAATTGTCAGTAAAACAAGTAAAATCGAGCGTTTCGATCAAATTGTTTTCCAATCACCTGTAGAAGATGAGCTATATATTAAACGTGTCATCGGTTTACCAGGTGATAAGGTGGAAATGAAAGATGATGTATTGTATGTGAATGGCAAAGCCTACAATGAAGATTACGTCAATCGTGAAACAGATGATCCTAACCAATTACGCATTACGGAAAACTTTACATTAGAGCAATTAGTGAATGAAAAAGAGGTGCCAAAGGGCATGTATTTTGTGCTTGGAGACAATCGCCTAAAAAGTAGTGATAGTCGCCATTACGGTTTAATTTCAGAGGATGCTGTTTATGGTGAGTCAAAGCTAATCGTCTATCCATTTAAGCATTTTCACGTTGGCTCAAAATAAGAAATAAGTAAGTGGCCACTTCATAGTGGTCTCTCAGACTATAGACAAACGCTCAATGAATGTTGAGCTTGCCTATAGTCTTTTTCTTTTACCATGAATTAAAGTAATCCGTTGCTATACACTACAGGCGAAATCCATTAGTTCCTAAAAATCATTGAGTGACAACTACTTGGACATGGCAAGTAGATGAAGAGAGAAGCTATGCTCAAAGAGTATGTTGAATTCAGCCGTAATTTTCTCAATAATGGAAATGAAGGAAAAAACAGAAGCCATTGAGAGTAACGTCTCGATGGCTAGTCTACAGTCTAAGGGGTTACTTAATAGTGGCCTCTTTCTTTATTTGATAGTACATCTTTACATATTTTGTCAGAAGGATAATAGACACATATCATTGAATTTTCAACGGTTTCTTTAATAGGGGGTTGATTATTTTTTATAGGAGAACTGAGAGCGGGTTCTTCGATTGTGAGCTCTTCTGCTACTAATTCAACACCATAAAATAGTAATAAAAAATAGCATAAAAATCCTACTATTCGCAAACAATCACCTCGTAAAATAGATATTGTATGTTATTATGTATGGTCAAATTCATCAAAATATAAGCAAAAAATCAAAATTTTCTCTCTAGCAATCGAAATTTTTATGAGACTGATTCTATGAAAAAAAGTATTGTCAATGAAATTTTGGTGTGCTACTATAGCTAAAGTAAATATTTGAACTGTATAACCTCAATAATATGGATTGAGGGTCTCTACCAGGAACCATAAAATCCTGACTACAAAACTTTGTTTCATTTTTGTAGTCAGGATTTTTTTATTTGATTGAGCCTATGATGTTGATAAAGAAACGTCTTCGGTATCAGGCTTATGCAGCCTCGGACATAGGAAATAGATTTTACAAAGGAGCTTATTGTGGCAAGTCCCTATGCAAAATTTGGATTCCTATGATGTAGAGGTATCAAGGCTATTAAAAAAATCTCCTATAAAAATGAAAATGTAACGAAAGGGAGATTACAATGAATTGGAGAGTTTATATTCTTGCAGTGACTACCTTTGCGGTAGGTTTAGTTGAATTAATCGTAGGTGGAATCCTACCCAATATTGCAGAGGATTTGCACGTTTCGTTAGCAACTGCAGGGCAATTAATCACTATTTTTGCACTTGTTTATGCGATTTCTGCGCCTGTCCTACTATCTTTGACAGCCAAGATAGAACGGAAACGCTTATTTCTTATATCTTTATTTATTTTCACATTAGGTAATTTAATGACCTTCTTTAGCACAACGTTCACCGTTGTCTTAATTGCACGAATTTTTACAGCGATGAGTACAGCCTTGGTCATCGTGCTATCATTAACCATTACAACGAGAATTGTAGAGCCAAGACATCGTGCAAAAGCACTGGGGCTTGTTTTTATGGGCGTAAGCTCTGCACTTGTTATCGGTGTGCCAATGGGGATATTTATTACGGAAGCTTTCGGTTGGAGAGCCGTATTTTTAGGCATTAGCATTCTTTCGACAATCTCAATGGTTTTAATAGCTTTGTTATTAGACAAAATGCCAATCGGAGAAGTCGTACCACTGAAGAAGCAAATGAAATCATTGGCGAATTTAAAAATTCTTACAGCACAATTAACGACTTTGTTTATGCTAGCAGGTCATTATATGCTCTACGCATATTTAACACCATTTTTAGTCGAAGCCTTTGATATGAATGCTTCATGGATTAGTATTTGTTACTTAATCTTTGGTATTGCCTCTGTCAGTGGTAATGCTGTAGGTGGCTGGGTGAGCGATAAAATCGGGACAAGTAAAGCCCTTATTTTAATCGTCTCTACATTTGCGGTTGTCCTGTTCAGTATTCCTTACACAGTCATTGCCTTACCGGTCTTTTTACTGTTTACCGTTTTATGGGGGGCATTAAGTTGGGCTTTAACACCACCATTACAAAATTATTTAATTCAAGCAGATCCTCAATCATCCGATATACAGCAAAGCTTAAATACAGCAGCGCTCCAAATTGGGATTTCCATTGGCTCAGCGCTAGGTGGTGCCGTATTTGCCTTTACTGGATCTGTCATGCATTTAGCAAGTTTCGGAACTCTATTAGTTCTCTGTGCTTTAGGATGTGCTATCTTCTCCATTAAAAGAGCGCCAGTCTCACAAGAGCATTCTGCGGAATATCCGTCAGCGCAGCACCCTTCATAATAAATGGTGGAATTATCCAAAAATGATTCTGCTATAGCAGGACAATAGCGGTTTGATAGCGAATGTAAGGATAGAGGAGGTTGGTAATAGATGCAAGTAGATTTAACCGATTTTCAACATGTCAAAGTCATCGCAACGATTGATCAAACTTTTTATAGAAATGTTGGTGCTATCATACTATATGAGGAGGATTCACACACATTATCTGTACGAAAATTGACACGAAAAACAGTCGATCAATATATACCAACAGACGAACTCGAACACTTTACGTTTGCCTCTCATGCTGATGCCATTAAGTTCACGCACAAACTTACACGCATGAGTGCCTTGGATTACTTATTAGTGGCCCATAAAGAGAGACCCATACAATCATAACTGCCTTTATAAAAGCATTGGGAAAGCCATTCCCGGTGCTTTTTTTGTTTAAATGAATCTATTTGAGTGTTCTCTTTAAAAATTAATTTCTCACTAGTTTATTATCATACTCTAGTTATCTATGGAATAGATTGTTGTAGTTAATGAATTTCACACAGACTTAAGAAGTTTGAGATTATAAGGTGCCTATTATTTTCCAGAAAATAGTCTACCACCTTTAAATCTTGTGAATGGAAGGAGAACCCTATGACTGAATATCATCAACAATCGTCTACTGAAGTCATGAAGATATTGAATGTCACCACAGAAGGCTTGTCCGATGGGGACGTTCAAAAAAGACAACAAGTCTATGGCTATAATGTATTAGAGGAAGGTAAAAAGATTAGTACATGGGCAGTTTTTATGGGCCAATTTAAAGATTTATTAGTCATTATTTTACTAGTTGCTGCCTTCGTTTCCTTTCTACTAGGAGAGGTAGAAAGTACAATTGTCATTATGATTGTTGTCTTTCTAAATGCTATTTTAGGCACGGTACAGCATGTTAAAGCAGAGCAATCTTTAGACAATCTGAAGGCACTAACCTCACCTATTGCCAAAGTAATGAGGAATAATCAGCTTATGGAAATTCCTTCTGAGGAGATTGTGGTGGGGGATCTTCTTATTTTGGAGGCTGGCGATTACATCAATGCGGATGGCAGACTATTGGAAAGTCATAATTTGCACATCAATGAAAGCTCTCTAACCGGAGAATCAATTGCCGTTGCCAAAAGTACTGAGCCTATTCGAAAAAACAATGTTACGATTGCAGATAAGAAAAATATGGTGTATTCAGGTAGCTTCGTCACCAATGGACGAGGGATTGTAATGGTTACAGCTATCGGGATGCAGACTGAAATAGGGAAAATCGCAAATTTACTCGATACAGCAAAGGAAAAGAAAACACCCTTACAAATTAGCTTGGACCAATTTGGTGAAAAATTAGCATTAGGTATTACAATCATTTGCTTAGCCATTTTTACAATTGACCTTATTCGCGGACGAGCTTTAGTAGAATCCTTTATGTTTGCAGTATCTCTAGCTGTCGCAGCTATTCCTGAGGCTTTGAGTTCCATCGTTACAATCGTTTTAGCATTCGGCACACAGAAGATGGCCAAGGAAAATGCGATTATTCGTAAGCTCTATGCGGTTGAAAGCTTAGGAAGTGTATCTGTTATTTGTTCTGATAAAACGGGTACTTTAACAGAAAATAAAATGGTTGTACAGGAAGTCTTTGTCGATCAGAAAAAAATTCCTCATGATTGGCTAAACCCAACAAATCCAGTGGAAAAAGAGCTGATGGTTAAGGCACTTTTATGTAGTGATGCTGTTGAGCGTGATCAGAAGGAAATTGGTGATCCGACAGAAATAGCGCTTGTAAAATTAGGGAAGCAGTACGGCTTAGATGAATTGATGATTCGCGAGCAATATCCAAGACTGGCTGAAATTCCATTTGATTCGGCGCGAAAGCTTATGAGTACTGTAAATCAAATAGATAAACGGCCTGTTCTGATTACCAAAGGGGCATTAGATGTTCTCTTACCTAAAGTGACTAGAATAAAAACGGCAGCAGGCATTTTTGAGATGACAGCTCAGCATCGTCAAAAAATCGAAGCGGTCAATCATGATTTTTCGAGGAATGGTTTACGGGTGATAGCCATTGCCTATAAAGATGTTTTACCACAGCAAACAATTGATACAAGAGTGGAAAAGGATTTAATATTTGTCGGCCTAGTGGCTATGATGGACCCTCCAAGAAAAGAGTCCAAAGAGGCAGTGGAAAATTGTATTAAGGCAGGCATTAAGCCAGTTATGATTACGGGTGACCATAAAATTACGGCCACAGCGATTGCCCAACAAATTGGGATATTAAAAAATCCAGATGAAGCCATTGAAGGACATGCTCTCGAAAGATTCACAGATCAAGAGCTACAGGAAAAAGTAGATGATTACTCTGTATATGCCCGTGTGACACCTGCTCAAAAGATCCGTATCGTCAAGGCGTGGCAGGATAAGGGACATGTTGTCGCAATGACGGGGGATGGCGTCAATGATGGACCTGCATTAAAACAAGCAGATATCGGGGTGGCAATGGGAGTGACTGGTACAGAGGTAGCAAAAGATGCCTCGTCTATGATTTTAACTGATGATAATTTTTCAACGATTGTCAAGGCTATTGCCAATGGTCGTAGCATTTATACAAATATTAAAAATGCCATTTTGTTCTTATTATCAGGAAATGCGGGAGCTATTTTTGTAGTGTTGTATGCCACAGTCCTTGGCTTACCAGTTCCTTTTGCGCCCGTCCATCTATTATTCATTAACCTATTAACAGATAGCCTTCCAGCAATCGCAATCGGATTAGAGCCGAATAATAAGAAAACGATGAAGGACAAGCCTAGAAATGTTCATACCCCTCTATTAAATAAATCATTTACGACACAGGTGGTGCTTGAAGGAATTTTAATTGCCATCTCCACCATCATTGCTTTTCAAATTGGATTATCAACTGGCGATACATTAACGGCAAGTACAATGGCGTTTACAACACTTTGTTTATCAAGATTAGTGCATGGCTTTAACTCCAGAGCCAAACAATCGATCTTTACGATTGGTGTATTTTCGAATAAATATGCATGGATTGCATTTTTAATCGGTGTCCTAAGCTTGCATATTGTATTGTTTATGCCAATGCTAACAACGGTCTTTGAAGTGGCTCCATTAACAATGGCCCAATTAGGCTTTATTTATAGTCTATCCGTGTTACCGTTCCTCGTAAATCAATGGTATAAGCTCCTGTTTGTAAGAAGTCGATAGAAGAAGATTGGATGTTAAAACCACCTACATATAACGAGTAGGTGGTTTTGCTATTGTTTAATGAGATCGGAGATGTTAAGTGAGATGCACAAGCTTAAAATGTACAAAAAAAACACACTATTAAAAATTGATTTAATAATGTGCAACGTAATGGATGGTTAGCATCATCCATCATGCCATTTTTATTGGGCTGGCGCTAGTAGCCAGCCTTTATTCTTACTGAGTTCAATCAATTTAGACCCAAGTATAGCATAGCGCATATGGAGTTCACCATATTTGGCAAGGTGCTTTTGCTTCACTGACAATTCCAATGCTTGGCTTACAGCAACTAAAGAGGAAGCAATATTCATAGATATAATGGCACTAATTTCGCTATCATGAATGATGGATTTTCCACGGATATCCGTTATTTTCATTTTACTGAATGCCAAAGTTGGAGTGGGGGCAAGCACGCCATTTTCCTTTAATAACAATGTCAGCTGTTTATTTTCCTCTTTTAAACATTGAATAAATTCCAAAATCATAATCTTTAATTTTTTATCCCGGGTATGATTAAAAAATCCATGGCTTGAGGCAATATAGCTTTGATTGACACCGAGCTGCGACCAAAGTCTAAACATTTCCTTAAACTGTAATGATGCTAGATTGTCATTTATCATCGTTATTGTGACACTTCCTAACTCCTAGTATTTATCTAAGATTAGGATGGAACAGTTTATGACATTCTATTCATCTTTTACAATAAAAGTTTAATACAAGGGGCATTTTAATAATACGTGCCATACGGATACATATGTGGGGAAGGGTAATGGTATGGATATGGATAAGGGTATTGGCATGGTTTCGGCTTCTTTTGCGTGCACGAAGAATTATCAGTTGCTGATTCTACACGATTACAGCTTTTTGGTGGTCCAATGTAAGTAGATGGAACAATCGGTGCAATAGTTTTCTTCCATTGTTCCTCATCTAAACAATAGGTGTGCGCCATTATATTCGCTGGTGTAAATTTCAATATATCGGAGCCTAAAATAACCTCTGGTGTTGGAGCATCAAAAATAGCTAGTAAATGGGTGTTATCTTCTGTGGCAATCTCATAATGCCACCAGCCCTGTGGGATATTGGCTACTTGCCCAGGCTTAATCGGGTAGTTTTGAAGTTTTTTTGTAAAGGGATTTAATAGGGAAACCGTTGCTGCACCAGAAATACAATAGACAAGCTCAGCTGCATTTTGGTGATAGTGTGGCTCAATAACATTATCTTTGCTTAAAAAAATATCCAGTAAAGAGGTATTTTCTAACGTATTTAATTGCTCAACACCAAGAATATTAATGTAATTTCGTGCATCTTTTTTAAAAAGCGTACTTTTGTTGACATCAAAGGTGAACTCTGCAGAAGGCGATGTATAATCGACATTTGTGTTAATACTTACATCCTTTCTCACTAAAATTGTGATATTCATCATCATCACAGATTATGATTGAAATGTTTATAGACTTATACAAATGCCTAGCGTTTGTCTAGAACTCCTCGCAAGCACATGCTAGAGAAATTGTATGAAATTACCACTGCTATTAAAGAACGTATGTGCGTATACTAAAAGGAACGTATGTTTTGTTTTGTGGGGAATGGAAATTTTAGCATAGTAGCCATGACTTTCAATGTTGAAGTTTTCTCGCAAACGTCCCCCGAAACATAGTAGAAAGGATGAGACAATTTGATCAAAGATCGAGGAGCCATGAAATGGACATCGATGATGCTTCCAGAGCATTTAATGCTTTTGAAAAAGTGGAAACAAGAGGTACTGACAGAACCGCCAAGGGAACGTGCAGAATGGGAACTGGAGGAATTACAGCAAACCATCACGCATGCATTATCGCAACGTAACTATATTATGTTAACTATTTGGGAAGAGGCTAATTTTGTACAATATGGTGGCATAATTAAAGGGATGAACGAGTTGGAGCTTCTGCTAGAAACAATTACAACAACGAAGCATATCGCATTGAAACATATTTATGCTGCATATATAGAAGTGGATGGCAATAACGGTATTTAATGCAAAATCAAGTAAATGATATTCGTGCAGATCATCGTATGAATGGTACGATTCCAGCGGATGACAAAGTCACTCATTTGAACATCGCAAATGAGTGACTGTCTCCTTATAGGTGCAATTGCATCACTATTTGCTCACCAATTGGTCCCATTCGTCTTTCACCATTATCTTCAAAACCTACGTTGGTATACAAATTCTGCGCAGCGATGTTCTTGTGATTTACCACTAACACTACTTCGTTAAATTCTTTAAATTCAAGTTTGACAAAGTCAGCCAGTAACAGCATTGCTTTTTTTGCATAACCCTTTCCTTGCTGTTTATGGTCCATAGATAAAGCAGTAAGTAACATCGCCTGAGGATTACTAGAATATTCCTGTACTCTTTCAGTGGCATGAAGTACGAAAAAACCAACAGGTATTGTATTACTTAAAATCACAATAGGGTACTGTCCAACTTTTTCGATTGTAATCTCTTTTGGTAAGGCAGTAAATCGGTGCTGTTCTGCTGGCAATTCAAACTCATTTAACTGCTCTACATAGTCTTCTGAAAAATGTACTAATTCAATGTTAATTGTGTCTTGCATAAACAAGCCTCCTTTTTTATTATTGTATATATAGAACAAATGTTCGTCAAGGGAGCTTGTTTAATCATCATGCGAGCCAGAGTTCTTTTACACTATAAATTACCAAAAAATAAAATAAAAGAAACACTCACAATTAGAATCAGTGTTAAAGCCATTGTCACTATACCTCTCAGCAAGGTCGCTAAATTTCTGACATCTTTCATTCCTACAACACTTAGGTAGAAACATACGATTGACAATAACAATGTCAGTGTCAATGGGTGAAGATGGACATAGGTAACAAAAAAGTCTTTTAAGGAACCGGACAGAAAAAATAATAAGATGCAACCTAAAGATAAAATAAAGGACCAGAAATTTAAATTAATTCCCATTTGTTTCCTCCTCTCTACTAAAACGATATTTCTATAAAATCTATAATAGAGTAAAGGATGCAAAAAGAGGCCACTTGGATGTAAGTGACCCCTAGAACCAATAAAGGAGTGTCATGTAAAGTAGAAAGAACTTTACAATACTATTATTATGTTAAGTTATCAATTGGATATAGTTATCTATCTTCAATGGCATAAGAAATATAATTTGCTTATCTCATGATAGGTATATCATGAGAGGGAGGGAAATAAAAAAGGCTTTGAGCTTCTTCATCATTAGAAATGACCAGAAGCTAAAGCCTTAAGATGATGACCATTAGCAAATGAAACTTGCGCCAACAATAATAAGTAGAATAAATAGTACAACGATTAGCACGAAAGTTGAACTGTTACCATTGCCGTCATTTCCGCCACAATAGTTATTAAAATTACCTATATTTCCACAGTATCCCACAAAGGACACCCCCTCTCTCCCTATCTATTGTATGTATAAGATTCAAATGGAGGAGCGATCATCATCCAAGTAACTAGTATTAAAATGGTGCCATCAAACAAACATCCTACACGAATGTTTCAGACTGTAGACAAACTCAATGAAATAAAGTAAAGCCGTTGATTTCCACTACGGGCGGGGTCGAGCTGCTTCCCTCGCTTCGCTCAGTCCAAGATTTCGTCTTTCCCGCTTTCCCGCTGGAGTCACCGCCCTTCGTTCCCATCAACTTCTACATAAAGTACCCCATCTACATAGGTAAATTTTTGAGAAACATCGAAACCTTTGAATGGTGCGAAGTGTCCAAGCCTTTCCCAATGTACAGAAAGTAAGAATCACAAAAAGCTCATTCAACGCCATATTGGGGAACTGTATGTGGAGGAAGCTGAACATTTATGCCATTCCTATGACATCAAACAAATTTATGCAAGCGTAAAGAAACGATTGAGCATGTCTTTGCCGATGCAAAGGAAAAGCATGGTATGCGATGGACAACCTAGAGGTCTGAAAAAATTATCCATGCAGGAGATACTTACTCTCTTGCTACCATGAATTTAAAGAAACTAGCTACTTGGACGTGGCAGGCGGCTTCAAAGAGTTGTTATACTTGAAGGGTCTGTTTTATTGGATATCAAATTACCATTTTTAAACATAATGAAAGAGAAAAAAATGACAAAAGGAATCGAGTGTGAACTTCTCAATTCCTTTTGTCGACAGTCTGAAACATACTTTTAATATAACGGCTGCCGCATTTGACAAGGCGGAAAACCATTAACATCTTGAATCATATGAAAATCATATTGCTTTAAAGCAAATTGGCTTTGATACAAATATTCGAGAACAAGAAGCTTCCCACCTGAAACGCCACAAAGAACACCAGATGTCCCTTGCCCATTCGTCAACGAAACACCGACCGGTTGCCCAATTAAATAGTAAATTTTATGTTGCCAAGGCACTATTGCCACTCCCTTCAGTACAATTATATGAATGTAATGGTCGATGGTGCATAGGGTAATGCCTAGGTAGGGATGACTTTAAGAGCGGACTATCAATTACGCCTGTATCTATGGGTGTATATGATATGGGAATAATTGATTTATTGGTTAACGGAGAGGTGATAGTAGTGAGGGAATATATGATGTTTGCATAGCGTTAGGGCTGGTGAGGATACAAGCCATTGTTGCTGAAGAAAATATAGCAGTTACTAACCAAATTCAATTTTAAAGAAGAGAGCTATTTAAGACAATATGTATGTCCAAGTGTGACTGGCGAATGTAGAGATATGTTGAGCTATTCTTTACTACGGAAGGGATAACAACGTAGAGAAAGCTGATAGAAGAGTAGTATGATCGCCAAAAACTACGCTGTAAAGCTGGGATAGCGTTGTACAAAAACATCTTGGGGGCGATGTTAAAGTTGCTATCCCGCAATTAATGTATGTTGTCGTAGTTATGAACATAACCACTGTCAATAAATTGAAAAGTAAATGAAATAAAGAGGAAAAGTTGTTAAAATATTTTTTTAAACCTTTGAAGAGAGAAATTAAAAAAACTCAGCATACGATTAATTGTTGCCTGAGTTTTCTTTCCGAGCTACGAATGGGTGGATTCTCCACCATCCACATGTAAAACTTGCCCCGTTACATGTCTAGAATCATCCGATGCTAAATAAACGAATGTAGGGGCCACCTCAAAGGGCTGTGCCATTCGGTTAAAAAGATTTCCTCCATGTAATGCGTTTTCGTCAGAGGAAAAACTGGAGGGGATCAGTGGTGTCCAAATTCGACCGGGGGCAATTGCATTGACGCGAATCTGCTTTTTAGCAATGCTTTTTGCTAAAGAACGAGTCCAGCCGACGATAGCTGCTTTTGTTGCAGAGTAATCGATTAATAAAGGCTCCCCAGCATAAGCTACAACTGAAGCGGTACCAATAATGGAGCTACCAGCTTGTAAATAAGGGAGGGCTGCTCTTGTCGTATAAAAGTGTGAATAAATATTAAGTTTAAACGTTTCATCGAATTGTTCATCTGTAATGTCAGTCAGGTCATTTTGTTGAAACTGAATGCCAACATGGTTACATAATATATCTAAGCGTCCAAGCGTATGAATGGTTTCAAAAACAATATCTTCGCATTGTTTTTTTTCACGGAGAATCCCATGGAAGGAGTAAACATTTTTTTCCTAGTTCCTCAATTCTATTTTTAGTTCGAGTAGCGTCCTCATGCTCATCTAAATAAGCAATTGCTACATCAGCCCCCTCTTTCGCAAAGGCAATCGCAGCAGCTGCACCCATACCAATATCACTTCCAGTAATAAGGGCAACTTTCCCTTTTAATTTTCCACTACCTTTATAATGAGGGTTTTCAATGATAGGCTTCGGCACCATTAAGCTTTCGAGACCAGGTTGACGAAGCTGCCTTTGTTCGGGTTGGGTAAGGGGTACTTCTTTATATTGCGTAATTTTTCCATAGACAGGATATTGAGGGTATGGATCTTCTTTTTTATTGTTCTCAAACCATTTTTGATAAAAACGAATTTGTTCCATTAAATCTTGGTTATCTTTAGCTTGCCCGCCACTTGGATTGTTAATAACCAATCCCTCCTTTTCAACATATACTATGATTGATTACCTTCGTATGTTAAAGCAAGGAAACGACTATAATCGCAGGGGGATTGTTAGCATGGAGATTGAATTTTTCCCAGAAGTGACACGGTTACTAGAAAATAACGTAAATCCATTAAACATTCATTATGTAAATGACAGCTGGTTTACACCGAGTATTGGTGTTAGACCCCCATATTATTGGCATCCAATTTATGAACCTTATTATCCATTAGGATAAAAGAATCTATGAGCTCAAGTTTTGATCGAGCTCATTTTATTTTGTTTTAAATGAGGATGCAGGCATTAGCAACGATGGCACAAGAGAGTAGGGGGATAAATATAATAAGTATGTGATAGTTGAATCTTGATGTTTAGGAGTGAAACTTGGACATGTTCATGACCGCTATATGGGTAACGTTCATTTTTGGCAGTTTTTCATATATATTGTTGAAATATCCTCATGATGTTTTAAAGGTGAGCCCCTTTTCAAGAGGATTTGCAGATAGCCCAGTATTAAAAGTCTACATTCAGTTTGTAGGCTGGGTATTTGTATTACTGATCATTGGTGTTTGGACAGATGCCATCATCGAATGGCAGATCTTGTAATTTAAAAGATGAAAAATGCAGAATATTATTCCAATTTGGTGATTTTTTGCTTATTATTAAAATGGAGGTGTTTATTAGATGTATAGTAATACTGCTAATATGCTAAAACAAACTACAAATCTTATAACTTCATTGAAAAAATTAAAACAAAATCTGACCTTTGTAAAATCATATGTCACGAGCGATAAAATATTGGCCATCTATTTTTTAAGTAATGCATATAGTGACTTTAATTTATTCAAAACTATTTATTTATCAGTCACACCTGGCGATCAAAAAATTGATGAGTTCTTACAAGAGTTTGAAAAATTCTTTTTGGAAGTAAATAAATACTTACAGTTTATTTCTGAGGAAAATATGGAGGATCAACTGCATAAAGAAATAATGCTTTCGATCAATGAAACTGAAATGTACCTATTAAATTTATTAGATATCTATAGATAAATGCTTAGACATTCCTTGAAGGAATGTCTTTTTATGTACATTAAGGTGTAACTTTTTGTAAATTGTGGACAGCTGAGGATTGTTATTACTTTATATTAATCTGTACACATTAAAGTTACCTATACATTTAAAAGCCGCAGCATCTCACACACGCTACAGTTCGAATTAAACAAATTGTCGGAAATTTAGCATTAGAAGGAGTTTCTTGTACATGCTATTATTCAACAACGTTTTAAGGAGCTAAGTATTGTATGGACCACTTTTTTGCACTTAATTTTGGTGAAATGACTGTTAGAACATTGTTTTCTTTTTTTGCACTACTTATTTTGGCGCGAATCCTTGGAAAAAAACAACTTGGGCAACTTACTTTTTTCCACTATATAACCGGTATTTCGATTGGTTCAATAGCATCTCAGGTTGCTGCAGTAGCTGAAACACCTTTTTTGAATGGAATGATATCGTTAATTTGGTGGGCTTTTTTAACATTTGTAGTAACCATCATTTCTTTGAAATCTAAAAAAGCACGTGTACTATTTGATGACAAACCAACGATTGTCATTCAAAATGGCCGAATTCTAGAATTCGCTTTAAAGAAAAATCGGTTGCATATGGACGAACTTACAATGATGTTAAGGGAGCAAGCAATTTTCTCTGTCCAGGATATACAATTTGCAATACTGGAGACTGATGGTAAGTTGAGCGTTTTACAAAAGACTTCAGCACAAGCAGCTACTAAGCAAGATGTACATGCAAACATTGCACCTCCAACATACTTGCCAACAGAGGTTATTTCAGATGGCCAGCTTATTTATGAGAATATAGTTGAACTTGAATTAACAGAAGAGTGGCTTATGAAGAAGCTGAAAAAACAAAAAGTTCATAATATTGAGGATGTTTATTTTGCCCAGATTCAAACAAATGGCTCATTGTATATTAGCCTGAAAGATAACAAGAGACAAGCAGACCTTTAATACATTTTTCCTAGCTGTTCATTTAGTTAGAGCATAAAGTTTCGAAACATGAGAAATGACCTCATTATTAGTCGCTGGAGGATGAAGAAAAATAACTCGCTATAATCCATATCATTTTAGGTAGATGATTCTGGTGAATAGCATGAAGATACGGTCTGATTTATAGGTGGAACTTTAAAAAATGAGCCATTTCCAAAGGAGGAAATGGCTTAAGGAGAATTTGAAAAAATGAAAAATTTACAGGACCACTTTCTGTTTAGCGATTAACATTATAAAACAAAAAAGCCACAGAGGATGAATAACTCTGTAGCTCCTTTAAGTAGTGGCGCACTACGCAACTTTATAGTGGCTTTTAATTTAATATTTATACGGGAAATTATTTTTATTGGCTATCTAAAGTAAAGGGGTGTGGTACTTAGAAAAAAGATAAAGGGCCATATAGTAGATATTCCATTATAATTCATTTTGGAAAGTCTTATTAATTATAGCCGCCGTTGTACAAATGCTACTGCTCGAAATGGGTTTTGCCCTTTGGATAATGACTTTGTCATTAGCATTTCCTAATTTAGGATGTTAAACCTATCGTAAAAGAAAGCATACTAATGAATACAGCAGATGCTTTAGGATTCAGAAAGGGTTGCTGGTGATAGAGAGGTTCAAATTCTAAACTGGGTGATTAGATGGAAAAAACAGCATTGGATAGCCTCACACATCGCTTTATCAGCATCAACTATTAAGCGCGGTAAGGAAAATATCGTAAAAAGGACGTGGCATGAAAGAGTTGCTGAATGCAACCATTAAAAAATATCATTCTATATTATGGTATTATATGTTAAATGGTATGAAAATAATAGATACAAAGAGGATGTGGGAATCAAAATGGTTTTGCTTAAACTTAAATATGAATTAGAAGAAAGTGATCTACCAATGTTAAAAGATATTTATCAATCGGTTGGATGGATGAAGCATGACGAAGGTATAATAAAAAAAGTTTTCAACGCCAGTACTCATATGGTAATTGGATTAAAAGACAACAAAATTGTTGGTGTTTGTAGAGCCCTTTCTGACGGTGTATTTAATGCTGCTATTTACGATGTTGTTGTTCATAAAGATTACCAGGGAAGAGGCATTGCACGAATTCTATTAAATGACATCATTAAACAGTTAGAAGATGTTTCTTGCATTCAATTAATCGCAACAACAGGAAATGATTCTTTTTATGAAAAATTGGGTTTTAAAAAATTAAAAACAGGTATGGCAATCTATAAAAACCAGAAACTAGCTCAAGAGTATTTAGAATGATGGATAAAAGGTGGGCATAGATCGTAGGGGCTAATATCTTCTATAAACATTTGTATCAGTGCAATAGATGGGGGGGAAATAAAAATTATTCTGAAGGAATAAAAATTATTTCAAAAGAAGAACCTAAACAATATTAAGTGAAAAATGAAAGTTACTCAAAATAATGAGTGATTTTTCCTGTGTCTAAAATAGAAAGATGATATGAAATCAGGGTGCTAATCAAGCAGAGCAGAAACATACTCCTTTGACATAGAAAAATGTAAGTGGAAGGTGCTATAAAGAAGAAGCCAAAAGTAAAACATACTCTATCAGAATTAAATTTATGGAACATAAAGACCAATTATTTTTTAAGAAATGGATGAATTTAAAATACTTGCGAAAGAACGATATAATTGAAGCGAAAAATAATGAATTTAAAAATTTACAGGGCTACGGCTAAAACAGCGGGCTTATTTGGCATAGAAATACAAGGAGCAACAATATTCGCCGTCAATCTGAAACGAATATTGAAACTTCTATGTGAAAAAGAAGGAATAGACAAAAAACAAGGTACATCTATTTGATTGAACCAAAATGTACCTTACTTTTATCTAAAAAAGTTAAGCCGTCATAGGAATGTAAGTTTTTCAGTGCCCCCGCAGCAACCGTAGTCATTTAATCGCTGTTTAATGAAGAGAATGGTCTCTTATTCAACTGTCTACTTTATCGTGTTCAGTTCAGAATAGCTAAGGCTTTTTTAAAATTTAAAATAATAAAAGTATCTTACATGTATAAGTTAAGCATACGATTTTTTATTATGAAACTCGTTTTGAAAAATGCACATACGAAGAGCATCTCTATAAGAACCACCAGTAAAAAACTCCTCTCTAAGTTCTCCCTCTATACTAAATCCAGCTTTTTTATAAATATGAATAGCTTTTTCGTTTTGTTTATCGACTAATAAATAAACTTTGTGTAGATTTAAATTATTAAAAGCATATTTCATAGCGAGTGTAGTAACAGTGAAAGCATACCCTTTTCCTTGAAAGTTAGGATCAATAATAATCTGGAATTCCGCGTTACGATGGATTAGGTCAATCTCTACTAGCTCAACTAGCCCGATAATTTTCTTTTCATCTTCCACAATAAAGCGTCTTTCACTTTGTTTATGAATATGTTTATCAAATAAATCTTGCAGCTCTACAAAAGATTCATAGGGCTCTTCAAACCAATATGACATTATCTTAGAATCATTGTTTAATTTATGAACATATTTTAAATCTTCTCGTTCTAAAGGTCTTAATTTTATACTATCTAGCATTCTTTTTCTCTCCTAAAAAATAGATTTCTCAAGAATTTTAGACTGTATAGTAACTATATAGTCAAGTAATTATATAGTTGTTTCTATTAAAAAGGCCACTCGTTTAGTGGCTAATCATTTATTTCTTTAAAAGAGCGTTCTTCATTTGTTCTTCAACTTATTTTACAATTTTACTGTATCGACACCACGTTATGTATATTTCATGTTTTGGAAGTAGTCAAATACAAAGTCATTTAGCTTACCTTCGCTATTTTTCTCCATAAAGTCATTTTAAAATGTTCAATAACATGCGTTTCGCGATAATCGAGGAATGGGAATGGATGAAGATGATTCAAGATGGCTACTATCATTACGGAACTTGGAAATCAAAAGCACCGAGGCTTTGGGGCATTGCATCAATGGATATTCAGGGTCGTTGCCATACGATTTATAGGGTGAATGGCAAGCTACCAGAGTATAGACGAGGCAGAACAGATTGGAAGCATGTAGAATGGTTAGGTTTAACAGCCAACGAATCTAAGGTTCAATACCACGGATTTTCTACAGTCAATGTAGAGATAAGTTTTTGTGCTAAAAGCCCACAACAAACAGACCTAGCGTTGTGTGAGATTACTGAGGCAGCAACTAAGTTTTTTTAACGGTCATTAGAAAAGGGATATCATTCCAATGCTCCTAGGTTTAAAAGCGTAGATACTTCAAGACTTGGTGATGCTCTTAATGCTGCTGTTCAAAATTTAAATAAGAAAGTTGTAGGAGACACTGAATTGGACTACATCGTATTTAGTAAGCCTAAGAAAGGACGGAATATAATGAAAATACTATATGTAACATTTGAATCATATGTAGTTTTGTAAAAAAAGATAAACGTTTATAATAAAGTTTGATATAAATCACCTCATTAGTTTTTCTTAGAGCTGATTTTATTGTTGAATGTTTATTTGAAATTAATTTGAATATTGTGAAGAAATGTACTTTAACTAACGAATTAGTAAAAGAACAAATGGATGTTACACTTTAAAGGAATTAGCAAAGTTTGATGGTCAGTAATCTAATAAAGTCTAAGAATATGTATTCAAAATAATGATGAAAATGATATCCCTTGAGCATTTAGCCACTATTAAAGTAATTGGGTATTGTAATTTTCTTCAATGTTAATGAAGGGGAGATTATATGGAAAACGACTGGGACAAAGCTATAGATTCTCTTTCTAAAATTAAAGTTTTTTCAAATCCAAATAACGAGCCAGTAACTATAAGTGGTGAAGCTAATGATTTGAAGTGTATAGGTGTCGGAACAGATGCGGCTGTTTTTCAGTCACTTTCCTCCCCAGCTTATGCATTTAAAATATATGCCAAGGACAAAGTACACAAAGTAAAAGTTGAAGCTGATGTTTACCGAATATTACAAAATTCACCTTTCTTTCCAACGTGTTTTGCTTCATATGACGAGTTCCTTGTTTTAAGTTACGAAGAAGGAAAAACTCTCTTTGACTGCATATTACTAGGTATTCACATTCCAGAACAGGTTGTAAATGAAGTGGAGGATGCAAGAGAATATGTTCGGAATAAGGGCCTTAACCCTCGTGATATCCATTTGAAAAATATTTTACTACAAAATGGAAGAGCAAAAATAATTGATGTTTCTGAATACACACTAAAAGGTAATGATTTTCGATGGGAGCATTTAAAAAAAGGATATGAGCAATACTATCATTTAATAGATGGAAATTCTGTGCCGTTTTGGTTAGTAGAAACGATTCGAAAGTGGTATAACCAGCGGGGAAAGAATTCTTCATATGAAGAGCTTACAAAAAATATTTCTAAATTTCTGTATAAAAAATAATTGAACTAATCGAGGCCTTACTTCATGCATGGAGTAGAGCCTTTTCTACTTAAACAAACGAAGCAAGTTAATTGAAGAAGGATGTTAAATTTCAAAGTAAAGTTGCAAAAATAAGGAGAGCAACATGAAAGATATAATAGAAATAATCCTTTGTGTTATAAATGCTGTTATGTTTTTTTGTGTCTGGTTGTTTCTTTCTGTTTTTCTATCGACAGGGGATGAATGGTGGTCCTTATACATGTTTAATATGTAGGAAATGTCGCCTTTTAATGTAGAAGTATCTTGGTTAAAAGTCTTTATTTTCTAATTTTATAGTTAATTCTCCTCGTTTTGTTTCATAGCTTAACCACTAAGACCCCTAGCAGCATTTCTTTTAATAAAATCTTTAAAAGTGTCTTTTGAAAGAATGCCTACACTTCAGAAAGAAGTTTCTTCAGCAGTCATTTCCCAATTTTTGTTGATAGTTACATAAGGTATCTTAACCTCATGGCTCGGTATAAATCGCCTTTTTCTAATTTTCTGAAAGTCAATATAATGTCAATAGATATTTAAGTACAAATTGTAAATTTATGATTACAAAATGAACAGTTACTACAATGTAATGAAGGTCAAACAATATGTTTAATAAACGTTGATAATGTAACTTTAGTATCGCTTTCTTATATAAGAACCGCCAAAATATGGCGTAACAAACGGCATTATGTGGCGGTGATTGTAAAGGTGTTGTAAAAACACGCCAAAAAATGACGGGAAGAACGCCAAAAAACCGGCGTTAATTTTACCTTGATATACCATTGTTGGTAATGATAGGATGTAATTGATCTAGAAACGGAATAGCAACAAAAGTTGAATATGTTCCAAATACTATAGTAAAAATGTACTTTGTAACTTCTAGCGATGCTAATTGTTTAGATGAAGATTTACTAGTTAATCTAAAAATAATTCCGTTAGATTAAATTATTTTTTTCAAAGGAGTGTTTTTATGTTAGGCTGCAGTAGTTTATCAATTCACACAACTGATGAGAAAAGTTTATTCGCTCGTACAATGGATTTTACAATGGAACCAGATAGTAAAGTGATTATTGTGCCACGTAATTATGGAATTCGATTGTTAGAGAAAGATAATAAGGTAATCAAAAATCCATATGCATTTGTCGGAATGGGAAGTACTGACATCTCATCACCAGTTCTCTATGATGGGGTGAACGAAAAAGGATTGATGGGTGCTATGCTATACTATGCAACTTTTGCGACCTATGCGGACGAACCGAAAGAAGGCTCAAGAGGCATTAATCCGGTTTACGTCGTTTCACAAGTATTAGGAAGCTGCGCAACAATCAATGATGTCGTAGAGAAATTAGCCTCATTTACATTATTAAATGAACCAAACGAAATACTTGGCTTTGCACCACCCCTTCATTATACATTTACAGACTCTACTGGTGAATCGATTGTGATTGAACCAGATAAAACAGGAATTACCATTCATCGACCAACGATTGGGGTCATGACAAATAGCCCTGGTTATGAATGGCATCAGACAAACTTAAGAGCTTACATCGGTGTCACTCCTAATCCACCAGAAGACATTACAATGGGAGAGTTTGAATTAACACCGTTTGGACAAGGGGCAGGTGGATTGGGATTACCAGGTGATTTCACACCATCTGCACGCTTTCTTCGCGTGGCTTATTGGAAGAAATATACGCAACAAGCGAAAAATGAAACAGAAGGTGTGACAAACTTGTTCCACATTCTATCTTCTGTTAATATCCCGAAAGGAGTTGTCATGACAAAAGAAGGGAAAACAGACTATACGATTTACACGGCTACTATGTGTGCACAAAGTAAAAACTATTACTTCAAGCTTTATGATAATAGCCGAATCTCAGCTGTTTCTTTAATGAATGAAGATTTGAATGGCAAAGAGCTAATTACCTTCGAGTGGGATCGTAAACAAGATATAAAACAGTTAAACCAAGCAAATGTTATGAGTTGATATCTGCACCTGTTGTATAGGTGAGCTCCATTTCTATTGTTTTCATTAAGTAGCTACAGAATTATTAATAAGTCACCAAAATAAAGACCAGGCGCTCAATTGTATATGCTCCCTATTAGGTAGACAGATGAAAAAATAAAATCTGTTTATCTAAGGGGAGTATTTTTTATGGGGCGAAGCAAACATCCATTCGAGTTAAAACTACATAACCTTCAATTGTTTGAAGAAGGTCACTATTCTATCAACGAATTGTGTGAAAAATTTTCATTAAATCATCAAACTTTTCATAGATGGAAAATGAAATTTGAGGAGGTGGACGTGAAGGATTACAAGAAGCTACTTCATGTAAGTTCTATTCAAAAGAGTTAAAATTAGCAGCTGTGGAGGACTACATTCAACGAAATTATTCACAGATGGAGGTGTTGGCGAAATACGAGATTAGCAGTACCTCCGTTTTAAAAAGCTGGGTAAAAAAGTATACTAGTCATTTGAAAGATTCAGGTAAAGGAATGAGTATTGAAGTCTGTTATTCGTAGAAAGCGCAAGCCTTATCATAAATCCCCTGTACATCATGTGGCTGAGAACGTATTAAATCGAGCATTCACGTTTAATTGTGAGTTTTGTGTTAGGTCATTCGAATAATAATTCCCTTGTTTTCAAAACAATAAAATCAGCTATTCAATCATTACAATCAGCCATTAATACATAGTGATCGAGGTTTTCAATATACATCGAAGGAATTTAAGCGAATTGTGGAAACAGCCAATATGGCACAAAGTATGTCCCGTTTTGGTCGATGTATTGATAACGGACCAACCGAATCATTTTGGGGCACACTGAAGTGTGAGACTGCTTTCCTCTTTTCCATTACATGGTGGCAATACAATAAAATTGTATCAATACTGATAGGTGTTGTCAGCAAGACATTACTATTTGCCCAAGTTGATATAAAACTAGATAAGTAGATAACACAAACAAATTTAAATACTGAAGTAATCAAAACTGTTATTTTAATAGCCTTATATAAGCTTAAATTAATGGATAAAATAGGTACGGCAGCTTCTAAGCTGTTAGTTGGTAATAAGTACATAAAAAAATTAGATATTATGTTTTTATTGTTCTTAGTTACCTGTCCGTCTATTTTTCAGTACTCCAAGTAACCCCAGCAAAAAATCTTCTGTACCCCATTTGTACCCCACATATGAATACAATTAAAGGCATATATATAAAGGTAGTCCAAAAGTTGATTTCTTAGAACGTTGATATCATCATAGTTCCTCAACTTACTAGCAAACAAACCTAAATCTTAAGAAATTCTTCAGGTTCTGCTAAGGAAATATTTAAGATTAATAGTATATACTTATAAAAAAAGGAAATTCACGAAACCATTTGAAGTTTTAAAACGTATTGGTAGTTGTAGAAAGAATATTGGAGTAGGTGAAGGAATGGCACATACGATTTACATAGTATTAACTAAAACAGGGACATTATTATCGAAAGCGATAGGTATGTATACTGGTAGAGAGATGAATCATGCATCAATTGCATTTGATGAGGGGCTATACGAAATGTTTAGCTTTGGACGTAGGCAATTAAACAATCCTTTAAGTGGTGGTTTTTTGCGAGAGGATGCTGAAAGAGGGCTATTTGAGTCAGCGGATTGTGTCATTTATCGTTGTAGAATTTCTCATTATCAATATTTAGAAATGGCTAAAATCGTGCGTTATATGTATTGGAATCGAGATCGTTATAAATACAACTTTATCGGGCTTTTTGGTGTGATGATGCAGAAGGAAGTAAGAAGAGAACGCGCCTATTTTTGTTCCCAGTTTGTAGCCACGCTATTAAAAGTTGGAGGTTTAAAGATTTACCAAAATCCAGCATTAATGACACCTCACTGCCTAGCTCAATTACCATACTTAGAGCAAGTATTTGCTGGGAAACTGGCAGACTATTTACATGTTGTACGTGAGCCAGTTATGATGTATGGCTAACATCTTTCGATTGATAAAACGTATATATTAAAATGTCAGAATAGTAGGTTATTCAGGCAATCTTTTTGGGTATCGAGAAGATGGCCTGATTTTTTGCGTTAGTAATATTTTCCTCGTACGGAATGAAAATAAACCTAGTTGCACGGAAGGTAAAAATGAGTCCTATTGCTGTTAATTGGCTACCATAAAATTGGTATCATAATAATTAGGTTAGTAGAGCTGATAGTGGCAGCTGCAAGGAGGATACGTAGATGAGTGAAGAGGTTACGGTAGGCTGGGATGCGATTGATGAAGCAGTATCACAGGTGTATGGGGAACAGGGGCCAAAGCATTACGGCACTATGATTCCTTATTCTTTAGGTGGACAAGATCCTTTGGATGGTATAAGTGCCTATAAAAGTGAAACACCGGTTCCACATTGGCACTTTGTCACATATGGATTCTCGGAGTTATATGAAAAAGAGCTTGAGAATAAAGACTATAGTGGCTATGGATTTGAATTGACGTTTCGCTTAGTGCGCAGTGAAGATGAAGAGGAGCCCCCAGCGTGGGCGTTGAATTTATTACAGAATATGGGGAGATATGTTTTTAATAGTGGGAATGTTTTTAGAGCAGGTGATTATTTGGATGCTAATGGTCCCATCTGTCTGGATGCTGATACACAATTAACAGCGCTAGCCTTTACGCATGATCCTCAACTTGCTGAAATGGATACGCCGAATGGCAGGGTGGAGTTTATCCAAATGGTCGGTATTACAGAGGATGAACTAGAAGCGATGCAGACATGGAAAACACTCGGTGTGCTACAGGCGGGCATCAACCACATTCCAAGCTATGTTACTGACTTAACACGCTCCTCACTTTTAGGTAACCCTGAAATTGTAGAGGCGGTTGAGCAAGGAATGATGGAAGATGGATCAAGTACAGGTTTTTTATTTGTTGATCAACTGGCTTGGCAAGCAGGGAAAAAGGGCTGGTTTAACAAACAATCCAATGTTGTTCAATTAGGAGCGAAACAGGCGGATGTCATTGGCAAATTATTACGTGGACGGATTTTAAAGGACAGGAATCTTAGCTTAGTCGGTCAAGAGTTAACTATCGTATTTAAACCAGATAATCTAGTAGACTATCAGCAAAATGAACAGGAAATTACCATTACCTTGAATAAAGAGGCGGTTGAGGAGTTAAGTCAAAAGTTAGTACCGCTAGAAAAACAATTTGCCATATCTTCTTTAAAAGATGTCAGTTTTGAAATTATGAAAACATATATAAAAGATCAAGAAGGAGCGGTTGTGAAAACAATCGGATAAGGTAATCTCTCGCTAAATAATTTTTGGCGAGAGATTTTTCTCTAAGAAAGGGTGAAGCATATGCAGCCATCTATAGAATATTTTTTAGCGGATGTGTGGGATCAACTTACCACCGTTTATCAGCAAGAAAGTCAGCGTCTTGAAGGTATTCAACATCAAAGCCGATTACAAGCAGGTATCTTTAATTATTTAAAAGTCACATGGAAAAAAGGAAACAGTCAATATGGGACTATTTGTATAGATATCTATGAACCATTTAGCTGGAGTGATAGTGCTTATAAGGTAAATGCAGGGACATACATACAGGAAATTATAGAACATAACTATGCTGAGGATCTTTTTTCGGCTTTATGTACAAAAATGGAGCAAATGTTTCAGTCACAGCCATATGGACCCCGATTTTTTGATTACCACTTTCAAGTGATGCTTGAAAGTGAGTTTGGTGAGACTAAGTGGCGGTTTCAAAAGGAGCTTCTTAATCATCAGAAACTAGCGTTAATGAAACAAGAGTTAGCATCTTTTCTTGAAAAGAAGGTGATGGCAGCGCTTCCTGTGCGTCCAAGTGACAATGATGAGTTTTTCTTAGCACAGCATTTAGTCAATCCCCATTTTTTTCAACAAACAGCAGAGGAAATCGAACCAATTATTCGTCAGCTACAGGAAAAACATCTGGCGAATAAAGAGCGTTTAGAAAAGTGGAACTATTATTTTACAAATGCTTTTAAACAATGGGCAGAAGACCATTTTTTAAAGGGCTATTTTCAGCAAACAAGTGATTATAGCAATGAGTGGATACTTAAAAATGAAGAAATAGAACCTTATATGGAGAAGAAAAAGCTAGATTTCTTTCTTTATGTGGCGGTCAAAATCGGTTATAAAGAACCAGCTACTCGTTTAGAATACCTCCACCTTGCTAAACAGCTTGGCTCACAGCAGGCAACGGAGTATTTACAAAAAGGAAGCGGACGTTTTGAAAGTAAGCGCAAAAGTGATTTTTTTGAGGGCGCAGCAAATGATATTTTGCAAACTATAGATATACGAATAAAAAAGGAAGAAGAAGCGGCTTATCGTGAAGCACTTCATTATATCATTCATCTTTTACAGGAAGGCTTTCCAAAGAGCTATAAAATGATGTTAAAAACAAAAGTGAAAAATTTTCTTCCACTAAAAAAGCTAGCCAAATCAAAGCTCCATCAGTTTTTTGCTAATTGCCTATCCTATCCTAGCCTTTTTCCTTTATTAGCAGACTATGCACAAGTGGCGATGGAGGAATATGCATGGTACCAGGATGTAGAGCCAAGTGAAAAATCAGCCATGCCTGGAACCTATGCGATTTTGGGATTAGGGCTATACAGTAAGGATTATTTTCAGCTTGTGCAAAGCTACATGACCCTCGTCGATTCTGAACATCAGTCCGTGCAGGATTCCTATGGGGAGGCTTTTATTGAAGCTCATGGCTTATCGGTTGAGTTTATTCCTGTGCTCGTGTCCATTCTTCTTGGTGCCAATGAATCAGCAAAACCGCTAAAAGGGATTGAAATGATGAAAGTAGACCTGCTAAAGGCGCTCGTTCAGGAATTAGAAAATAAAGAAAGCTATGAGCGTGAATTTGTTTTGTACCAATTATTTGGCGGTGCTAAGAAGCTTGCTCAGCATATTAAACAAGAAACCTCTGATAGGAAGGAGGAGCTTGAGAAATTACAAAAATGGATCACTTAGGAGGGAAAACCAAATGGGATGGGCGGAGGTTAGCAAATCCAACAATCTGGAGATGGTGCGAGATGCTGTGAACAAGCTTGATGTAAATGAACGCGACGCGCGAGGAAGAACACCGTTAATGCTATTTATCACAAACCGAATGACAACGGAAGGGATTGAGCTCCTGCTAGCGCAAAATATTGACTTGGAGGTACAAGATAGGCTGGGTGATACAGCACTCAAAAAAGCTGTGAAATTTAAGCAAAAAGAAGTTATTTCATTACTGCTTACCAGAGGGGTTTCTTTACAGGATCCAGAAGGAATGACAGCGACTGCCTGGTATGCTGCAAGAGCGCATAGCGAAATAGCCGATTTACTGTTGGATACACCTGGTGCCATCAGATTGACCTTGAATTCGGAAGAGCAACGACAAGTAGATACCATCCTATATGAAGAAAATCTCAATAAGATTTGTCAACACATTAGCGAAGTTTCATCGTCTATTATTTTGCATGCCATAGTCAATCGTTACAACTGGGATGATGGGCCAGAGCCGATGATAGCAGCATTCAACAATCCAGTATGTACGGTGATCACCTTTATGGAAATATTTGAGCTAATGGAGGGTGATTATTGGCTGGCGCAAACAGAAGATGAACTTGAGGGTTCACCTTGGAAGCAGCCGTGGAGAGAGATGGCGGAAAAACTAAAGGTCAAGTTAGGTCTTTAGTAGGAGGAGGTTTTTAATGGATCAAAAGGCAAAGAAAATTTTAATGCAAACATATTGGCAATCTGGTAGATGGAGAGACGGGGAATACACGTATACAGAGGAAGATTTTCAGTATGCGAAAAGGATGGGGCTAATGTTTGATCGCTTAACGATTTCCCATGATGAGTGTATACAAAGACTCCGAAAGCTTCATGATGAAGTGATAACTAAGGATCTTGTAGTGAGGGCATTTTTGCACAGTCTCTCAACACGTAAAGTATATTTACGGAGTGCGTTATCAAGCTGGGCTCTAACTGCACAACTACCGATCCATACGTATCATGAGCGGCCGGAAGAGCTGGTATCCTATAGTGCCTGTGGCTTTTGTAACGAACATAAATTAATGTCGAATGAAGATTATATTAACGAAGATGTCAATGTCCTTAATTTTGAACGAGTGAAGTGGGGAGGTGTTCGCTTAAATTGGCTAGTGTATTGTTTGCTCGATCTAGAATGTTTAATCAAAGAACAAGAGTCATTGATAGTTTGTGCGGCAGATATAGAGATTGTCAAACAGATGCTAGAGGCTATAAAGTCCTGTAAAGATACGGATGCTGCCAGACAATTAGAAAAGCGTTGGAAGGATGTTTTTAAGTCCAACCAATATGAAAGAGATGCAGTTATGGAAATATGGGGGTATGCTGGCCTATTAGTATCGACAGATGATTATCGCAAGGAACGCGGACGGGGAACAGATTTTTTGGCTATGGCAACTTGGAGAGGACAGGACGGTTATTCAGAGGAAAAAGTGAAATTTTATTTTGGCTCTTATCTATAAAAAGAAGCTTTTTTTGCAATGATTATAGAGTGCTCAGAAGTTGATTGTTTGCCGTGGCTCTTTTTCATGACGGCTTCATTAGCTTAACAAGCACTAAAATCCTATATGAAGGGCGAGGTGCGACAGGATGGGCGCATGGGGCTATAAAGCATTGGAAAGTGATGAAGGATTAGATGTAGTTGGCATGGTACGGGATTATATAGAACATCATCAAGAATTAACGTATATTCCATTATCGAACATTGTACAGAAAATGAAAAGTAAAGGATTTTTTGGGGAGACCATAGAGGATGTTGACTTTTTCTATGATGTTAGTGCAATGGCGTTAGCCGAGTTGTATATAGATTATCTTGATAATGGGGAATTTTGTGGTCATAAAAGCATCCATTCACAAAAACAACTGATGGCAGACGAAGACTCCTTGGCATTTATTTTAAACTATTTAAAAGACATTCGGGATGAGATGCCAGATCAATACGGAGAGAGAGAAATTATAGAACTATGGCGTGAGTCTGAGAATTGGCTTGAATGGTCATCTAATCTTGCCTATCTCATACAGAGAATCGAGCTCGATATTAGCCGTTTGCAACAAAAGGAATGATAGTAAATGCCTTTTACTTGTAATTTCTATTAAGATATAGGCTTTGGAGGACAATGATGACTCTACTTTTTAGGCTCTGTCCTACACATATACATTGTTTTTTCACAACGTGCAGAGGTGCTTAGTATGAAAACACCATGAAAGGATTCGAACACGATAGTGTATGGAATCCTTTCAACAGATTAGACAAAGAAAAAGCTGAATAGGGCAAATAAGATGGAAATAATAATAATTGGGGCGATCAATTTCATATGTCGTTTCCGTTCTAAAACAACAATTGCCACATATTCACGAATCATGGCATTTGGCCAATAGTAAAAGGCTGTTTTCGATCCAATGCCCTGACTGTTTAAGCCAGCAAGTCTGGCATAAATTCCTGCACGGAACAAGTGAAAATTATTTGTTGTAAAGATACTGTTATATGCTTCGCCTTGTTTGATATCGTCCATGATTTGTTTCGAAAATAACATGTTTTGATACGTATTAACAGAACGATTTTCTTGTAGCGTATGCTCAATAGGAATGCCTTTTTCAATTGCATACCTTTGCATGGCCTCTGCCTCTGGTAAATTTTCATCAGATCCTTGACCACCAGAAAAGATGATGGTAGGAGGGGTGCTCACTGTTGCTTGTTTATGATAGAAATCGATTGCTTTTTGAATGCGGCTAGCTAACAGGGGCGGCACCTTGTCATTAATTAAGCCACTCCCCAGCACAATGATAAAATCTTGATTATACTTGGGGCGATTAAATTGGTATAGAAAATAAGCTGATAAGAAATTAGATAAATGGATAAAGAAATAAAACGTAATAAGGGATACTCCAGCAAATATCGGTTGGAGATGGCTTGAAAACAAGCTAGCAGGATAGATAATCGGTAGCAGGATAAATAATAAAATACCAAGAGCCACTAGCAAGGTTAAAGAATTAGCCAAGCGTCTACCTTCCCGTTTCATTAATACTCTAGCATTTAAAAACAGACCGAACATTAAAGCAATAATTGCAAAGGGGATGAGAAGAAATAGGGCAATTAGTGGAATAACGACAGCCATTCTTAAAAAGTAAAAATCAGATGAAAAGGAAACAATAAAGCAGAATAACAGAAATGAACAGACAAACATATTAAATAGTAGTCCGTTGATCATCTTTCTCGGATCTTTCCAATAAGAAAAGAGAAAAATGAAAAATAGAATTAGTGGAATAATGCCAAAATACATAAAAATACACCTCTAGTGATGTTGTGGATGGATGATATCTTTCTATTATAAGGAATTATTAGCTGAAATCAACTAACTTCCAGCAAGAGCAATAACATAGACCTTCAAATAAGGAATCGAATAGTATCGATTTGCGTTAAATACATAGAGATCAAACCATTCTTGCTCTCACACTATTTGTTCAAGCATCACGAAGATAAAATATTTCTGTTATACTATCAAACAGATAGAGGTGATGAACATGTATATTGTAGCGATAGAAGGTCTACCCTATGATTGGCTCGAGTCCTTGCAAGAACTACATGCCCATGTCTTTGATGGTGCTATACTAACTGCTGAAAAGCTAGCGATGAAAAATGGCCTTCTTTGCCTCCTGGCGGTAGAGGATGCACATGTAATCGGCTTTAAACTAGGATATCCACATCCCGATGGTGTATTTTATAGCTGGTTGGGTGGTGTTCATTTCACAAAGAGAGGTCAGGGGATTGCTGGAAAATTAATGAAAAAACAGCATGAACATATTAAAGCATTAGGCTTTAACAAGGTTCGTACATATGGCAGGAATACTCGCAAAGCTATGCTCATTGCCAATCTTAAGCATGGTTTTGATATTACTTCAACATTTGTGGATAAAAAGGGAAGACATAAAATCATTTTCGAAAAAACAATAGATTGAGGAGTTCAACATGAAAGCATATTTAGCAAATGGATTATTTTCTTTAGGAGATCGTTTAGTAAATGAACAACTAGCAGCAGCAATTCGTGAAGCAGTACCAGACATTGCCTTATATGTTCCGCAGGAGAATGATGCCATCAATGATAAATCGGCTTACGCGGATAGTTTAGCAATTGCTCAGGCAGACTTAGAGATGCTACAAAATAGTGATGTATTAATTGCCGTATTAGATGGGGTTGAGATTGATTCTGGTGTGGCTGCGGAAATTGGGGCGTTCTCCATGCTGAATCGTCCTATTATTGGTGTACTGACAGATGTTCGCCAACAAGGACGAGATAATATGCAAAAAATAGAGGCATTGGTACGAGATGGGCTTGAGAATCAGTTTGTCTACCGTAATTTATTTGTAATTGGTTTAATTAAACGTAACGGGGTTATTACATCTTCTATTGAAGAGGCTGTGGAAGCTATACAAAAATTGTAACACGAGGAGGAATAATGATGCTATTAGCAACGTCAGATGTTGTAGCTGGAAAAGAAGTGATTGAAACATTAGGTTTAGTGAAGGGGAATTCTGTGCAGTCAAGAAACATTGGGCGTGATATGATGGCTGGACTTCGAAATATTGTGGGCGGAGAGATGAAAGAGTATGCTGAAATGTTAGTGCGCTCCCGTGAAATAGCCACACAGGCAATGGAGGAAGAGGCCAAACAATTAGGCGCAGATGCTGTTGTTGGCGTTCGTTATGCAACGTCTTCCGTGATGGATGGTACATCAGAAGTATTAGTATATGGCACAGCTGTCAGATTAAAATAATATAGTAAATGAATTAAAGTCCTTTCAGACTGTCGACAAAAGGAATTGAGAAGTTCACACTCGATTCCTTTTGTCACTTTTTTTCTTTCATTATGTTTAAAAATGGTAATTTGATATCCCATAAAACAGACTCTTCAAGTATAACAACTCTTTGAAGCCGCCAGCCACGTCCAAGTAGCTAGTTTCTTTAAATTCATGGTAGCAAGAGAGTAAGCATCGCCTACATGGACAATTTTTTCAGACCTCTAGGTTGTCCATCGCATACCATGCTTTTCCTTTGCATCGGCAAAGACATGCTCAATCGTTTCTTTACGCTTGCATAAATTTGTTTGATGTCATAGGAATGGCGTAAATGTTCAGCTTCCTCCACATACAGTTCTCCAATATGGCGTTGAATGAGCTTTTTGTGATTCTTACTTTCTATACATTGGGAAAGGCTTGGACACTTCGCACCATTCAAAAGTTTCGATGTTTCTCAAAAATTTACCTATGTAGATGGGGTACTTTATGTAGAAGTTGATGGGAACGAAGGGCGGTGACTCCAGTGGGAAAAGCGGGAAAGTCGAGATCCTGGACTGAGCGAAGCGAGGGAAGCAGCTCGACCCCGCCCGCGGAAAGCGTCCGCCCATAGTGGAAATCAACGGCTTTACTTTATTTAATCAAATGAATGAATGTCCTTTTTTCGAGTCTCCATTTTTGAATATAAAATTTTGTTTCAGTCTATGCAACAAAATGATCATTAGCAGATAAAAAAGAGGAATCGGACTTCGATTTCTCTTTTTCTTGTTATGGACAAACCATTCTATTTTATCTAACAGTTAAAGGTATCGTTTCTGTTTGGTTATCCCAGTTTATGGTGATTTCAACCTCTGTACTTTCAACTGCATTGGAGCATCCGTTAGCCATTATGAAAACACCATTTTTATCCAATGAATCTGAACCAGAAGTTTCTGTTTCATGCTGGAGAGTATAGTCAATTTGCTTAGGAAGAGGTTTATCGCCTATATACCGAATAGTACCACTTGTAGCACCACAATGTTCTTGTTTCATTTTGTCATAGGTTACCTCAAACTGTACTTCCCAGTTCTCATTTTCACCTGAAAAAGTCAAAGCCTTTGGTATACAACCAAATAAGAACAACATACAAAGGGAACTAATAAAAAGTTTAATCCTCATCTTTACCCCCTTCAAAAGGTATGGGAACTTATATCACGGATAGGAATATCCATTAGCATGGAGTGTGTCTATGTTTTTTTACTGAAAAAGCTTTTCTATGAATGACATATCGAAATCACTTGTAAGTTTGTAATCCTTCATATAGTTTTCTTCATATAAATAAACAAATAAATGTTCGGCATCATCTAAACGTAAGCCAACTTCACGGTCGCTGTTAATTTCCAATGTTATCCAATAAGCCTCTGTAAAATTAGATTTAGTAAACCATACTTTTTTTAATGGTTGCTCGTTCAGTTGCTGCATGATTTGATTCATTTCTGTTGCATCTGTTATCGTTATTGTCTTTTCATCTGAGGCACGAATAATTTCAATCGACTTAATTTCCTCTACATCAAGTCGTTCCGTAACCTCCGTTGAAAAATCCGTGTCACGTGTTAACAGCATTGTAGAGATATACAGAATAAGTAGTGGTAGTAAAATGCCTAGAACTATTTTATATCTTTTTTTCATGCTCTTCTCCTTAAATTCTAAAAATTCGCACATATGTATTCTTATCCACGCTATAATTGAGCATATACTGAAATGATAAAGGAAGGCAATAAAATGACACATAATCATGTAGAAAAAGAACTTTTTTATCCAGATGGAACGATCATGTATCAAGGTGGTGTCAAAAAGAATGATTTTGGTCACGATATTTATGACGGCAAAGGCATATTATTTGACCAAGATGGTGAACGATTATTCGAGGGTGAATTCGTCAATCATATGAAACAAGGAAATGGCAGGATGTATTTAAAAGGGCAACTTATTTATCAGGGCGAATTTATTCAAAATAAAAAACAAGGTCATGGCATTTTATATAAGGATGGTTTCATTCATTATGAAGGGCATTTTCGGAACGATTTAATGGATGGTTATGGCGTTTTATATTATAAAGAAGATCTCATTGCCCCTTATCATTCTTTGCGAGAACAATATCCTCATTTAAATCAGCCACAGTATGAGGGTGATTTTGTTCATGGCATGAAAAAGGGTAAAGGCAAACAATACTATCCAAATGGTTTTTTACAGTACGAAGGTGATTTTATTTGGCATCATATGCAGGGGGCGGGGAAGCTCTATTATTCTACGGAATCACCGACAGCTGAGGAGCTTTCTCTTGGTGTGACAACGCTCCAATATGAAGGCTACTTCTTTGAAGATATGAAGCATGGTAAAGGAAAAATCTATTCTCGACAAGGGGTCCTACAAGCTGAAGGCCAGTTTAAAGAGGATGCGATGACAGGACAAGGAGTACTTTATTATGCAAATGGACAGGCCTCTTATATAGGGGAGCTAGTGCAGGGCAAAAAGCATGGACGTGGTGACTTTTATAATGAAGAAGGAAAGCTTATTTACAGTGGCGAATTTATCGATGATGAACGGTTGCGGATTACGCCTGAAATCGAGCAAGAGATAGAGAAACTACAAATGCAGCTGGATAGTCTTGTAGGTCTGCCAAATGCCAAAAAGGAACTACATAATTTAATTAACTTTATAAAAATTCAAAGTTTGCGGGTGGACCATGGCTTAACAAGTTTTCCTATTACCTATCATCTTGTGTTTTCTGGCAATCCGGGCACAGGAAAAACAACAGTGGCACGTATTATCGGTCAAATTTATAAGTATCTAGGTGTACTATCTAGCGGTCATTTTGTGGAAACTGATCGTGCAGGACTTGTAGCAGGATATGTGGGACAGACAGCATTAAAGGTTCAAGAAGTGGTCCATAAAGCAAAAGGAGGTGTTCTTTTCATTGATGAAGCTTATTCCTTGATCAATGATAAACAAGATGCGTTTGGCAAGGAAGCCATTGATAGTTTATTAAAAGCGATGGAGGATTTACGAGATGACTTAGTGATCATCGTAGCCGGTTATACAGAGCTTATGGATGAATTTTTACAATCAAATCCAGGCTTTAAATCACGTTTTAATCATTTTGTACAGTTTGATAACTTTAGTACGCAGGAACTCTATGAGATTTTTGCTATGCTTTGTCAAACGAATGACTATCATTATGGTGAATCCTTTGCCCATCATATGAAAAGGCAGCTGAATCAAATACCAATAGAAAACATCTCTAATTTCTCGAACGGTCGTTATATTCGAAACTTATTTGAAAAACTAGTAACCATTCAGTCAAACCGGCTAATCCAACAGGCAACGATTACAAAGGAACAGCTGATGACATTTGAGGAGCATGACATCTTATTGGGCATGGCGGAAAATTTATTTGATAATACTTTTTAAAAATAATATGGTTGTGGGTCTGCTCTAGTGTGAGTCGGCTAGTCGATAATTAAATTAAAAGCCTTAGCTGGAATAAAGAGCGAAATAAGCAAAAGAAAACAACTAGTCTAATAGTTCTCAACATAGGAAGGGTATTCACCAAATGGGAGGGAAAAGAAAATGGATGTAAAGACACTTTTATTACAACAATGGACTAGCTGCTTAGATCAGGAAGACTGGTTTCCACCGCTTGAAAAAGTGCTAGAGGATATTACGCTTGAACAGGCAATCTGGAAACCGATTGAGGGGACAACGAATTCCATTTGGGAAATCGTTTGTCATTTACTTTTCTATAAAAAGCGACTCCTCATGCGATATTTTGGTGAAACAGAGAATGAACCGCAGGCAGAAAATAATGACGCTACTTTCCGTTTACCAACTTTGACGTTGCAAAATTGGAAGGATACAAAAGAGGAATATTTGTATGTACATCGTGAACTTGAAAACATATTAGCAAAATCAACACAAGAGGAATTGGAGAGGGAGGTCCGTGGAGAACGAACATTAGTACTTGAACTGAAGAGTATTGCCATGCATGACGCCTATCATATTGGACAAATCGTCTGTCTAAGTAAAATGCTAGGGGGCTGGCCAGGGCAACGCGACTGTTAAAAAGGATTCTGTAGAGCATAGGAACGTCCAACTCGGATGTTCCTATATTTTATACCAGAGCAATGACAATGCCGAAAGAAAAGGGGGAAGCGAATGAAAAAGCTCATAGCCTTTATTCTAGTTTGTGCTATTTTACCACGTGTGCTCACCATCAATTTTACAGTGAATAACCATATCAATGTTCATCATAAAGGCGAGAAAAGTTGAAGAGTCATAACTAAAGTGGTAATATAAGACAAAACATACGCTATCGTATTTTACAGGAGGATGATCATGCAAGTAACGAGAGATGATTGGATAAAAGCTGGCCTACAACAATTAGCAGAAGACGGTATACATAAAGTACGTATCGAGGCACTAGCTCGATCCTTAAACATTAGTAAAGGCAGCTTTTATCATTATTTTCGTGATCATCAGCAACTATTAGAGGCCATGCTCGATTATTGGGAAACACATGCAACAAAGGCCATTATTGAAAGTATGAAGCAGGAAGGAGCTACATTAGAAGAGCTCTTGCGTATAAGTTTTCATAAAGATAAGAAAATAGAAATGGGCATCTATGCTTGGTCTAAATATGATGCCCATGTCGCTACTCGCATTGTTCAAATTGAGGAACAACGAATTGACTGTGTTGCCAAGCTTTATCAAAAAAAGGGTATGGATGGAGAACAATCAATCGATCGAGCAAGGCTTGCTTATTTAACCTATGTTGGCTGGATGACTCGATATGAAGCCAACCCTCATTTTGATTTAGAGAAAATGGTGAAGCTGCTGTTATAGCAATTGATGAGTCCCTAAGAAGGTAAATAACGAATTTCTAGGGACTATATTTATCCTCTAAACATACGATGGCATATGTTGTTACTAGAAAGGGAGGAACGACTATGTTTATTTTATCACTAGTTTCAGTGTGTCTATTATCGTTGATAAGTATTATTCATGTATATTGGGCATTCGGCGGGGGCTGGGGGGCTGGAGCTGTTATTCCCATGAAAGAAGGCAGTCAACAAGCAGTTTTCAGTCCTAGAAGATGGGGAACTCTCAGTGTGGCGATGCTCGTTCTAACAGCGAGTGTTCTCATTCTTGTCCAAGGGGGGTATATAACTGCCATCCCTGCCTCCACCTATTCAAAAGTGGGATGTATCATCTGTGCTATTGTTTTTAGTATACGAGCAATTGGTGATTTCAAATATGTTGGTTTTTTTAAAACCATCAAGCATTCTCAATTTGCTAAACATGATACGAAGTTATACAGTCCCTTATGTTTGTTTTTGGGCTTCGTTTATATCATGTTATTGCTTTAAAAGTATGAATCCTCTAACATGATGAGAGTAAGCTATTGATAGGGGGAACCAATTAATGCAGCAATTGATTTACTTACTTCGTCATGGGGAGACTGAATATAATTCGGAGGGAAGATATCAAGGACAACTAGATTCACCTCTTACGGAGCTTGGTCGAGAGCAAGTGCAACAAAATGCTCGGATGCTGAAAGCCTTCATCGGTCATGCTCATGATTGGAAAATTATATCAAGCCCACTCGGAAGAGCCGTGGAGAGCACAGAAATACTTTGTGAAACGATTGATTACGATAAGAATAATGTGGAGTTTGATCAACGATTAACAGAAGTGGCAGTTGGGCAATGGGCTGGATTAAAAATGTCAGAGATTCAGCAAACTTGGCCTAATTTATTGTTGAACACAGATGCCTTTAATTGGTATTTCCATGCGCCAGATGGGGAAAGCTATGAACAGGTAGTAAACAGATTGTCCTCTTGGCTTAAAGAGATTCAGCAGCATCATCCAAAAGTGATTGTTGTCTCACACGGTCTAACGGGACGTATTTTACGAGGGATTTATGCAGGACTTCATAAAGAAGATGCACTTAAATTAGAGGTTTCTCAAGATGTGTTTTTTAAATTAGCTAATCAAGAAGTGACAAGAATTTGTTCTAATTTCGAAGATGATTATTAACGGATAAAAGCGTATTGGAGCTTTTTTCTTCTAAACTTAAGGAATATTCAAAATTGCCGCCTATTATAATGTGTAGGAGGCGTTTTTTATGAAAAAATCGGTCTTATTTTGCTGTATAATTATCGTGATTTTCGTTTTCTATTATACAAACAAAACACAAGAGTTTGCACAGCTGGAGCTACCATCCTTACATAGTAAAAATGCTTTGCTACTGAATGAACAGGGCGAGGTATTATTTGAAAAAAATGCGGATGCCATTATTTATCCTGCTTCATTAACTAAGATTATGACTGCTATTGTTGCGATTGAAATGACGGATGATTTACAAATGCAAACAATTGTCAAACCACAAACAATTGCCAAATATACAGCTCAAAATGCCTCTATGGCTGGCTTTCATGCAGGTGATTTTGTCACGATTGAAGATTTATTATATGGCACATTGCTTGCATCAGGAGCAGATGCATCGGGTACTCTTGCTGAAGCCATCGCTGGCAGTGAGGATGAATTCGTCACTTACATGAATAATAAAGCGCAGGAACTTGGCATGGACACTACGCATTTTGTCAATACAAGTGGCCTACATGATGAGGCACATGTATCAAGCCTACAGGATATTAGTAAGCTTCTCCGTTATGCATTAGAAAACCCTACTTTTTATCGAATATTTACTTCGAAAACATACACGACACATGTTCCTACAGCATTGCTAATATCTAATTCATTATTTACGAGAATGCCTGGCATGGATGGAACAATCTTGGGCGGAAAAACGGGATATACGCCAGAGGCAGGGTTATGTCTAGCATCTTTAATGGAAAAAGATGGGCGAAAATTTCTGTTTATTACGACAAATGCTCCAGGCTATGCTTGGACACCACCCCCGCATATCGAAGATGCTTTGACAGCCTACGATGCTCTATAATGGTTGGTTATTTATGTTAAACTATAAATGTTTGTGAGGGAATGAAAGAAATAAATAAATAACAGTTGCCAAATACCATGGAGGTAGAGGAATAGTGAACCAACACCCATTTAAAATTATCCCGTATAACCCCACATATGCGGAACAAACCGTGATGATGTGGCGAGACAGCAAGAAGCAGGCTATTGGCCAGGAAGAAAGGCATAGCATGGAAAGCCATATTTATTTTTTAAACCATATATTACTTGAAGAATTTCAAATAGATATAGCGCTAATGGATAATCAAGTCATTGGAATAATTGCTTATAATGAAAGTGAAATTAGTCAGCTATATATTCATATTGATTATCAAGGATTAGGGGTAGGCCAAACATTACTAGACAAAGTAAAAAAACAGTCGAATGGGAGATTAACACTATTTACGTTTGAAGTAAATAAAAACGCACAACGGTTTTATGAAAAGAATGGATTTACTATTATTGGAAGAGGGTATAAAAATGAAGAGAATTTACCGGATATTCAATATGAATGGATAAATAAATGAATAGGTAAAAAATTTGTTGAAAAGGAGCTTATCCATTTGTCACAAGGACTTATTCACCATATAGAAATAAATGTTTCTAATTTGCACAACACTATTCATTTTTGGGGATGGTTTTTAGAGGAATTAGGTTATCAACCTTTTCAGGAATGGGAAAGTGGTCGGAGCTGGAAAATAGACGACACCTATATTGTTTTTGTCCAAACGAAAGAAAGGTTTATGGATATCGCTTATCATCGAAGTCGTGTAGGTTTAAATCATTTAGCGTTTCATGCAAGTTCCCGTCAACAGGTGGATGATATGACAAAGAAACTAAGAGAAAGGGGTGTTACTATTCTTTATGCCAATAAGCATCCTTTTGGAGGGGGAGAAGAGCATTACGCTGTATATTTTGAGGACCCTGATAGAATAAAGGTTGAATTAGTAGCACCATAAATTTTATGCTTACAGCATGGCATACGTTGTTCGTATTGTTAAAACGCTTCTAATATTGGGAATCACTTGAAGCAAGAAATGTTGGTGCAGAAATCAACATGATGGATGCATAGTTTTATAGAAAATAGGGTAGGAGTACTGTATCCATGACTTTCTAAAAAACTTGAATTTGGAATCTAGTTGATTATAACTATTTTCTGGTATAGACGATTACTCTATAATGAAAGTTAAATCTTAGCAATTTTACAGACATGGAAAGACATCAAGGGCGGTGTAAATAATGAAAAAATTTTTACCTTATGCTTATGCTTTTTGTTTGACGTTTTTACTAGGCTTAATGATGGGGCAGCTGACAGCAAGTGCTGAAGGATCAGTAAAGATTCAAAAGGTTAATAAAGATGCGGTTATTTTCGAGGAGCCATCCATAAATAGCACGCCAATCGGAGAAGTGGTGAAGGGCAGCTTCATCCAAGTAACCCAAGCAAGTAAAGGGTGGACACATATTCAAACGCCCGAACAGGCCGGCTATGTGACAACCGACGTTTTAGTTAAGGTAAAATCGGAGGGATATTTAGTCATTCAGAAGGGTGGCACTTCTTTATTTACGGAGCCAAGTCAAAATGCTCGGCATGTTGGTCAACTATACGAAGGACGTATGGTATATGTATATGGCACAGCACCGGGAGGCTGGTCTTTCGCCCAATACGGTGAAGATATAGGCTATGTAGCAACAAATGCTCTCAAGAAACCTGTACCAACAAAGAAGCAAATCTATGCTCCAAATGGTGCTGTTTTACGCTTGACGGCTAGTCCAAGTGGAGAAGTTTTAGGAACGTTGTCAAATAAGTTGACTGTACAGCATTACATAACGCTTGCGGGCTGGGCTTATGTAGAAGCGGGCGACCAAAAAGGGTATGTCAAAGCTTCTGAATTAGCCAATATCCAGCTTACTAATAATAAAGTTTATAATAAAGGTGTGCCAGCACCAAAGGGTTCAAAAAAACGTGTAGCTTTAACCTTTGATGATGGGCCAGACGCCAAAGTAACACCGCAAATATTAGCTACTTTACAAAAATACGATGCAAAGGCAACATTTTTTATGGTTGGGAGAAATGTTCCAAAAAACGCTACAATCGTCAAGCAAATCTATGACGCTGGGCATGAAATTGGCAATCATACATCAAACCATAAAAAATTAACTGCTTTATCTATCTCGGGTGTCAGACAAGAAGTAAATGGCACAAGCAATGCCATCTATGCAGCGATTGGTCAGTATCCAACTGTTTTCCGTCCACCATATGGGGCGACAAATGAACAAGTTCGTTCGGTAATGACAATTCCTTCAATCTTGTGGTCCATTGATACGCTTGATTGGAAGCATCATAATCCAGATAAAATTTTAGCGTATGTGAAAGCATCTGTAAAAGATGGCAGTATTATTTTAATGCATGATATCCATCAAACGACTGCCAATGGTTTAGATAATGTCCTTCTTTATTTACAAAAGCAAGGCTATGAGTTTGTTACTGTTAGTGAAATTTTACAATAATATACGATCTAAAATCTAAATCCGATCATTTTTCAGGATTTAGATTTTTTTGTTGGGTGAATTCTTTCAATGAATTTTGAGTGGAACTGGAGTAGTGACCTTACCATAATGGAAAAAGCCGTACTAGTCTTTTAGAGACAAAGCACGGCTTTTATTTATTTAAATAAATTAATAGTTGTAATAATAATAGGAATACCAAACACGTCGATTAAAAAGGCGCCTACAATTGGTACAACGAGAAATGCTTTTTTAGAAGGACCGAAGCGTGAGACAACGGCTGACATATTGGCCATGGCATTCGGCGTTGCGCCTAGTCCATGCCCTGCGAAACCGGCAACCATCACGGCCGCATCGTAGTTTTTGCCGAGTAATTTAAACAAGACGAAGGTACTGAATACAACAATAAAGAATACTTGCGCAAAGACGATGATAAATAATGGAAGCGCTAAATCAGCAATTTCCCATAATTTAATACTCATCAGTGCCATTGAAAGGAAAACACCTAATGTCACATCGCCAATTAATGAGATACTCTTCATATTGATTGCTTCAGGTTTAAATTTGTCCATAATATTGCGGACTAAGACAGCTACAAACATAGCCCCTACATAGCCTGGCAGAACGAAGCCTGTCGCTTCTGAGAATAATGTTCCAACATAAGTACCGACAGCCATACAGAACGTAATTAATAAAACTTGAGTAAAGAATGAATCAGATGTAATTTGTTCATGTTTATTTTCATATTCGATTTCTTCAGCTTCTTGTTCATCGGGTGTTAAATTGTATTTTCCAACTAAATATTTAACGATTGGACCACCAATTAAACCACCAGCCACTAAACCACAAGTTGCAGCTGCGGCACCAATTGTCATCGCTGAGGAAATGCCTAAATCTTCTAATGTTTGTCCAAATGCAGCTGCGGCACCATGACCGCCTTCCATAGACACGGCACCAGCCATCATACCAATCAGAGGATGAATCCCCATTAATGATGCCAGAGAAACACCAATTACATTTTGCATGAGGGCAAGGAAGCCACACGCTAGCCAGTATATAATAAGTAATTTTCCGCCAAGCTTAACAAGCTTAAAGCTTGCTCCTAAGCCGATGGTTGTGAAAAACGTGATCATAAACAAGCTTTGTAATGATGTATCCAGTGAAATTTCTAAAGTTCCAGTAGTCTTTAAAATGGTCGCTAGTGCAGCAAACAGTAAGCCACCGACCACTGGTGCTGGAATACAAAATCGTTTTAAAAAACCAATTTTATTAATGAGAAAGCCGCCTAATGCAAAGAGTGCTACGGCTAGAAACACCGTTGTAATTTGATTAATTTCGATCATAAACCTTGCCCCCCAAGTAAGTTGTTCAGTGCTTCATAGACAAAATAGGCACCTAATTTAACCGTTCGTCCGTTTTCATCTAATGATGGATTAACCTCGCAAATATCAAAAGAGTGTGTATGTGGATGCGAAGTCACTTTTTGAAGAATCGTACGCACAGTTGTCGGTTCAAGTCCAAACGGTGAAGGTGCACTTACGCCTGGTGCTGCTGCTGCGTTTAAAACATCCATACATAATGTTAAAAGCACATAATCGTGTTGATCCATATAATGCTGTAAATCATCCATTAACGGCTGAATATTGGCCGCTGATGTCATGTCATCTTCTATTACATACTTCACTTGTAGCTCATCTGCTTTTTCGAATAGCTCTTTTGTATTGCCATAGCGTTGTATGCCAACAACAAAATAATCGACATGTGGATCTTGCTCTAAAATTTGACGGAACATTGTACCAGAAGAAGGCTGCTCGTCATATGGTCGTAAATCAAAATGAGCATCGATATTGATAATGCCGATTTTTGCGTCCTTTGGTAATGCCGCACGAACACCTAAATAATGACCGTACAGTGTTTCGTGACCACCACCGAGCACAACACATTGTAATTTCTTTTGTAGGAGAGTGCTAACAACATCACCAAGCTCTCGCTGTGCCTCCTCTAGTGCGTGATTGAGACAAATGATGTTCCCTACATCAATGATTTGTTGCTCCTCCTCAAACGTCCACGGTAAACTAGATAGTCCTTCACGTAGTGCGTTTGGTCCATTTGCTGCTCCTACTCGACCTTGATTTCGACGTACACCCTCATCGCAAATAAAGCCAATTATTGCAGCACCTTTCTTATCTGAAGCGCTTACATCATTCATCGCGATTCGTTTGACTTGTTGATGTAAACGGAAACTGCTTCTATTTGTTGTAGAATCTATACGGCCTTTCCATTGTTTTTGATCTGTCATTGTGTACATAATCTTATCATCCCCATTGCAAATATTATTGTAGAAAAAATATTGTTGTAATTCATTATATATTCACATAATTATAATTACTAATATATAATTAATATCAATCTATAGCTTTAAACTATAAATGAGGGAGGATCACCGTATTGGATATTAAACAACTACAATATTTTATCGCTGTTTCAGAGCATATGAATTTCTCGAAAGCCGCAGAAAGACTGCATATTTCGCAGCCTTCCTTAAGTAATGCCATCAAAAAATTAGAACATGAGATTGGCTCCCCCTTATTAGACAGAAATACTAGAAATCTGCAGTTGACGGAAGCTGGTGAGGTGCTATTTGAACGTGCAAAAGTTATTGTGAAAAATATGGAAGTGCTAAAAAAAGAAATGGATGAAGTCGTTGTACATGGCACGAGTGAAATTACGATTGGTGTGATGGAATCAATCAAGCATTGGCTTCCTAAAGTAATTGCCAACTATAAAAAAGACTATCCGCAAATGATGATCCATTTAGTGGATATTTTAGGCAGTAAGCGTGTGAAAAAATCCTTGAAAAGCTATAAAACGCATTTAATTATTACCAATCAGCTGATGGATGATCCTGAGCTTGAAGTTAAGACCTTATATGAGGAGCGTTTAGTAGCTGTTTTACCCCTACATCATCCATTAGCGAAGAAAGAGACTTTATCGATTTCAGATATTAGTGCAGAGCCTTTTATTATAAGTACAGAAGGATTTCAAACAAGACGTGATATTTTGAATACTTTTGAACAAGCAGGGAAGAGCATTGATATTCAATTTGAAATTGAACGCTTTGAAACGGCTGTATCTCTTGTCAGAGAAAATTTAGGGATAACCATCTTACCAGAAAACTATTTACAAGGCCCGACAGCTAAAACCATTGTTAAAAAGGAAATTGAAGGAGCGAATCTATGTCGGAATGTTTATTTGGTGTACTTAAAAAATCGCCATTTACCATTTGCTATCCGTCAATTACTGAAAGATGTACTGCAATTTTTTGAAACGAAAACAATGTAAACTAATCCAATTGCTATATACATGAAATTTTCCTTTTAATTAGAAAATTCATGAAATGGAATTGATTTACTAGAAAAATAGCGGTAACATTTAATGTAAGAATAAAATGAACAATCATTCATTTTTTCGGAGTTCAAGCAAAGGGGGTTTCTTCCAATGAATTTTTCCTATAGTGAAAAAGTTGTGAAGTTACAGGACAAGCTGACGAATTTTATGGAGCAATACATCTATCCGAATGAGGCCGTTTATGCTGCACAAATCGAGGCGATGGAGGATCGTTGGGGAGCGATTCCACCCATTATGGATGAGCTAAAGCAGAAAGCGCAGGAGGCTGGTTTATGGAATTTATTTTTACCAGATAGTGAATATGGAGCGGGTTTAACCAATCTAGAATACGCTCCATTATGTGAAATTATGGGACGTTCACTATTGGCGCCAGAAGTGTTTAATTGTAATGCACCAGATACAGGTAATATGGAGGTACTAGTTCGCTATGGTTCCACACAACAAAAAAAGCAGTGGCTTGAACCGTTATTACATGGGGAAATCCGATCCTGCTTTGCGATGACTGAACCTGCAGTTGCATCGAGTGATGCCACGAATATTGAGGCAAGTATTGAACGAGATGGTGATGAATATATTTTAAATGGTCATAAATGGTGGACAACAGGTGCTGGTGACCCACGCTGTAAAGTAGCTATTTTTATGGGTAAACATAAAGATTCAACAGCCCCTATTCATGAGCAACAATCTATGATTCTAGTACCAATGGATACGCCAGGAGTAAAAGTGGAGCGCATGTTAACGGCTTTTGGCTATGATCATGCACCAGAGGGACATGGAGAGGTTACCTTTACGAATGTACGCGTACCCATAGACCATATTTTATGGGGAGAGGGAAAAGGCTTTGCCATTGCTCAAGGTCGCTTAGGCCCAGGAAGAATTCATCATTGCATGCGTCTTATTGGCGCAGCGGAACGGGCATTAGAGGAAATGTGTGTTCGTGTACAGGAGCGTCATGCATTTCACAGACCTCTAGCAGATCAAGGAGTGATGCGTGAACGAATTGCTGAGTCCCGTATTGATATTGAGCAAGCAAGACTTTTGACTTTAAAGGCTGCTTATATGATGGACACGGTGGGCAATAAAGAGGCAAAAGCAGAAATTGCCATGATTAAGGTTGTTGCACCGAATATGGCATTGAGAGTTATAGACAGAGCGATTCAAGCATTTGGAGCTGCTGGTGTAGGGCCTGATACAACACTTGCTGCACAGTGGGCAAACTCTCGAACATTACGATTAGCAGATGGACCAGATGAAGTACATCGTAATACAGTTGCCAAACTAGAGTTAAAAAAGCATGCGAATAAACATAAGGAGCTGGTGAAATGACTGTATTGGAATTATTTAGCTTACAGGGGAAAACAGCCATTGTGACAGGAGGGGGACGAGGACTCGGTGCGCAAATTGCCCAAGGCTTTGCAGAGGCTGGAGCCAATGTTGTCTTATGCTCGCGAAAAGTGGAAGCCTGTGAGGAGGTTGCGACAGCTCTTGAAAAGTTAGGGGTTCAAACATTAGCGTTAGCCTGTGATGTGACAAAACCAGAGGATATTGCAAATGTTGTGGCGCAAACGATGACTACGTTCGGTAAAATTGATATTTTAGTCAATAACAGTGGTGCCTCATGGGGAACTCCTGCTATCGATATGCCTTATGAAGCCTGGCAAAAAGTATTTGATGTCAATGTGAATGGAACATTTCTAATGAGCCAAGCAGTAGGCAAAAGGATGGTAGAGCAGAAAACCGGGAAAATTATTAATATTGCTTCCATCGCAGGGCTTGGTGGTACTCTACCTGCGTTTATGGATACCGTTGCCTATAATGCAAGCAAAGGTGCTGTTATAACATTAACGAAGGATTTAGCTGTCAAATGGGGACCTTATGGTGTACATGTCAATGCCATTGCACCGGGTTTTTTTCCAACCAAAATGTCCAATGTATTAATTGAACGAGGTCAAGATTATTTGATGGGTGCTACACCTTTAAAAAGACTTGGCTCCGAAAATGATTTAAAGGGTGTGGCGTTATTTCTAGCATCAGCGGCATCAGATTATGTGACAGGGGACGTCGTTGTTGTTGATGGGGGCATGAGTGCCATTATTTAAGGGAGGGATAAGATGGATACAATGCAAGTAAGGTCAAGTGAACGACTAGATGCAGTCAAATTGCACGCTTTTTTAGAAAGCCATTTTTCTGAACTACCACAGGGTCAATTGGAAATTTCACAATTTAGTGCTGGTCATTCCAATTTAACATATTGCTTGAAAATAGCTGATTTTGAAGTGGTTCTTCGTAGACCGCCACTTGGTCCGGTTGCTAAGAAGGCCCACGATATGCAGCGGGAATTTACAATTTTATCGGCATTGCATCCATTTTTACCTGCGGTTCCAAAACCTTATGTTTATATTGAGGACCGAGACATCATTGGTAGCGATTTTTTTTTAATGGAGCGCAAAAAAGGTATCGTCCTCGACACCTATTTTCCAAAAGGAATAAAACCGACTGAGGAACTAGCCCGTCAGCTGTCTGAAAAGATGGTTGACTCATTAGTAGCACTTCATGCAATTCCATATGAAGACACGCCGCTAAAAGATATGGTGAAGCCTGACGGATTTATGGAACGACAGGTACATGGTTGGATCGAGCGCTATGAAAAAGCTAAAACAGCAGAGTATGCTGAAGTAAAAGCTTTGACAGACTGGTTAAAAAAACATATTCCTCTTAATAAGGAGGCAACCATTATTCATTATGACTATAAATTGAATAATGCTATGTTCTCTGAGGACTATTCCGACATGATTGGTTTATTTGATTGGGAAATGACCACAGTAGGGGATCCACTAGCTGATGTAGGTGTCGCGATGAGTTATTGGATGCAAGCGGATGATCCAAAAATGCTATTACATGCACTAGGCGACCCACCCGTTACGGTTTTGCCAGGATTTTATTCTCGTCAGCAATTTATGGAACGTTATGCTGAAAAAAGTGGGAGAGATATTTCAGACATTCAGTATTATTGTACATTCGCTTATTTCAAATTAGCCGTCATTTGTCAGCAAATCTATTATCGCTATGCCAAAGGGCAAACACAGGATGATCGCTTCGCTCAAATGGATAAAATGGTCGCTGCCTTAATACAACAAGCTTCGGCTTCTATTTAATCGTTGGAAAAACAGTTACTTTTTTTATAGGAGTAGCTGTTTTTTTAAAAACCTTGTAACAGATTATCCGACATTAGAATATTGTTAGTAAGTATCGCTCGCACAAAAATTACTCAACTAACAAAACGTACACAGGTAAAAATAATTTAAGAGAGGTGGAATGTATGTTCTTATTTTATCATATATTCTATCTTTTTGCGAAAGAATGAGTAGGGGATAAAAACAATAACAATTTATTGTTTTTCGATAAAAAAATATTGACTTAAGATGTGATGATAAGTATTATAACTATAGCAAATCAAAAAATATGTTTGATAACAATCACATACAATAATTAAATTATTTGGAGGAAGACATGATGAAGAAATATTTTTTAGCTACCATTCCTGTGATGGTAGGTGTTTTATGCTTATTGATAAAAGGAATTATTGGCGATGAGGTACTGGCAAACGGAGTAATTGTGGAGAAGAACTTCTTTTTAATCCCGTTGAGCTATTTATTTTTCTTTAGTGGCATACTAACACTGATCTTTTTTTCAACATTAAAAACACAAAATGTCGCAAAATAACGCTAAAAACAGGCTTTTCATAGAAGCCTGTTTTTTTGTTAAGACCATGTTTGATCGAGCTTGTTGCTGTAATAATGAATAGCTTTTTTGTAATCTATAATACCTTGATGGTTGGTTGTGATGACTAAAGTATTTAATAATGTTTCCATAGATTTTGCATGTTCACCAAGATTATAAAGTGTCATAGCATAAAAAACCTTGACATGCTCTGCTTCAGGAAATTCGTGGATCGCTTGTTCCAATGTCCGTTTTGCTTGTTCGTACAGCCCCAATGTCCGATACGTGCTACCTAAACCTAGATAGGCATCCAATAGAATATCCGGTTCTAATCCTAATTGAATGGCTTTTTCATAGTGGGGAACAGCTTCTTTTTCTTGTCCTAAAGAATCGTAGGTCCAGGCACATTGAAATTGGTAATAAGCATTTTCAGGTTTTTCATTGACCAACTTCACCATTAATTGGTTGGCTTCCTTCAGCTGGCCATTCTCTCTCAATGTTAGTACTTGCTCTAATTGTTTATCCATTATTAATCCCCTTGTTTGTAATGTATTGCATTAAATAGGTTATCATTCAAAAAAAATTTTCTTCGATCAGCTGCTCGAAAGAATCAGCTAATAATAGGATTGTACCATGATCACAAAAGAAAAACTTTCCAGATGAGTCCATAAAAATGGGATTCCCTCCACCATCCATTGAAATGACATAGCTAGTGTCCAGGCTATTTGGAGAAAGGACATCACTGAATTGTTGACGAAATGCCAGCGTTAAATCGATGACTGTTTCATTTCCTATACTGGAACCATTAGAAAAAGCATGAATTGCTAATCCTGCATAGGCTCCCCCAAACATTTTAATGAACTGCACGTAATCCTTATGGAATTGTACACTGAGCATCTGTTGAGCACAGATAGTTTCCTCTTCACTAGCTGGTTCGCCTAATAATGTGTGGTGTTCCATATTGAGTAGAAATACCTTCAAACGTTCTAATAGACTTTCTTTCATTTCCTCCCACCCTTTAGTAGATGCTTCCTTCATTATATAATCAATAATTTGCTAGAAACCAGTAGTAATGGTATTGTTTGTGTGAAAGAAAAATACATGAGGTGAATAGAATGCTGGAGCGTTCGATGGAAAAGACACGGGAATGCAAAGAGGAAAGGGAGTGATAGATTAATAAGAAAAGAGGAAAAAAAATGAAAAGTGAACAAAAGATTATTTGTGATGGATTTGAATTACATTATTATATAAAAGGGCAGGGTGAGCCTATTTTAGTCGTAGGGAGCAGTGTATATTATCCACGACTGTTCTCAGAAAACCTTTCCCAGCATTTTCAGCTTATTTTTTTAGATCATCGTGGATTTGTGAAGCCTCCTCGTCGTTTAAAACAAGAAGATTATACCTTGGAGAAAATAGTCGACGATATTGAACAAGCCCGACAATTGTTAAAGTTAGAGCATTTCATTATTTTAGGGCACTCAGGTCATGCATTTATGGCGATGGCGTATGCCAACACATACCCTCAACATGTTCGGAAGGTGATTTTATTAAATACAGCTACAACGAATAGCCAAGAAAGACAACAGCAAAGTCTGTCCTATTTTGAAGCCACTGCCAGTATTGCGCGAAAAAAACAATTTGAACGGGAGATTGCTTTCTTAGCGCAAGATCTAAAGAAGGAACCGGAACGACGTTTTGTTCATATGTGTATTCGTATGGGTGCACATAGTTTCTATGATTATTCGTACAATGCTACTGCCATGTGGGAAGGCGTTTATACGAATATGGAAGTGATCGATTATCTTTGGGGAAAAGCCTTTGCTGAGCAGGATCTTTTACACCTAACTCGATCATTTAGCAAACCCGTTTTTGTCGGACTAGGGATGTATGATTTTTTAGTTGCCCCTGTTTCACTATGGGACGCGATAGATGATACTTCTCAAGTAAAGAAAGTTATATTTGAAAAAAGTGGTCATAACCCTATGTTTGAAGAGCCCGAGTTTTTTGATAAACAGCTCATTAATTGGATAAACGAAGGGTAATTTTTTAAAACTTAGAGCAGTGGGTAACATTTATATGTTATCGTACTGCTCTTTCTTATGTAGAAAGAGGGAGCCATTAACGATGAAAATCTTTCAAAAATCTTGTTTGATTTTTCGTCGCCTATTCCCTCTGGTTAGGTAGGTGATTTTGACTATTCGTTGTAGACGTACTCTCGCCCGGGATGACTATCGAATACAAGTAGGGAAAACTCATGACGAATCATCAGACAAAAAGGCTGCTTCCAAAAGGGAAGAGCCCATGCATTAGCTACCTGTATTAGTTTTGCTTAGGGCATTCACTTGCTGGCAGTCAATAATTACCGGTTTAGCGGTGTCATCGATTTGAAGGAAATACGCACAGCAGCTATGTGGATCGAGATAGAGAAAGTAAATACCACAAAAACAATGGCCATCAGAAAGATAGATATCTACTAATGTCCCTGGGTCGAAACGTTCTAATTGACTACAAACACAGCCTTCACAATGTTTTTTATCTTTGCTTCTTATGTGGTTTTCCAACTGTTTTTTTCTGTCTTGAGAACTATTATAATACTTGATGCGATAAGAATCATCTTCAGCCATATCATCTATGCCGTAATAGTGACCTGTGCAATAGTTCTTCGATTCACAATAGCATTTAGAAAATTTATGATAATTATCTAAATCTCTATCCAATCTTGTTAAATATCGATTTTCATCCATTCTTGAAACGCTCCTTTATGGTTTGAATGTTAATTCCTGCGCCAATCTTCTATTTCTAATCTATGTAAAAGAGTTATCTTGAGCTGGTAATATGTCCATCTAACTGTCATTTAAAAGAAAAAACTAGACTCCTAAATAGAGTCTAGTTTTTTGAATGACTTACATAATCTTCTTTCAGTAGTCCATATATTTCTAGATCAACAACGCCTTTGCCAGACCATAATGTTGCTTGTCGTAATAAACCTTCATTGATAAAGCCATTCTTTAGTAGTACTTTTTTCGAAGGTTCATTTAATGGCATGACTTCAGCTTGAATTCGATTTACCTGAACCTCCTCTATAAGATAATTCACGACCATTTCAACTGCCTTCGTAGCAATGCCTTTTCCCCAAAAATCTTCTGCTAAGTAATATCCAATTGTCACCATATTTACTTTCTGATTAAAGTCCATAGCTTCAATAATACCCACTAATTTATTACTATGGGACGCTTCAAAAATACCCCATTTTATTCTACTTTTCTTCTTAAAGTCTCTTTCGAAATGCCCAATCATTTTTTGAACGGTTTGAAGGTTGTGTTTTGGAATAATACCACAAAACTCGAAAACCTTATTATTATCATAGATGGCAAACAAATCTTCCACATGAGACGCTTCTATTTTCTTTAATGTTAGACTAGTCGTATGTAGCAAAGGGAATTGAGTAAAAACCTTTTCAATCATCATTTTTTTGGCTCCTTTCTTAGCCTTTAATTGGAATGTAAATTTTCATTTTCAGATTATATGGATAGATAGATTGCATGACATCTGTTATTTCAAAATCAGGACCCATATCTCTATCATAATTGGAATTCGGCAACCATACCCCGTAAATGTAACGTCTTGTATTCTGAATACCTTCTGCACTACTATTCAAGATAAATTCTGCATATTGACCAGCGGGTAATTCTAAATGGGTAAATCCTTGCTGAACACGCTCCTCAAATGCTTGGACTTCCTCACCAACAATAAAGGAAAACTGACCATCCTCGTGAAAGCTTGTAGAGATTCCATATGCCACATTAGGGGCCACTTTTTGTGCAATACAGTCATAATATTGTTGACGACCAAAATCATGATAAAAGCCTGGGATTTCTTCATAATACCTCTCATCTTGTAAGGATGTTGGATAGACATAGCCGGTGATTAACTTTTTTCCTAAATGTACGATTGTAGGTTTTTGCATTGGAAGTTCACCATCTATTTTATAATCTAAAAAGTTTATTTTATTTTGCAATGGAATAGAATAGGTATTCTTTCTGTACTTAGTCGGTGTTATCCCAAAGTACTGAACAAATGCTCGTGTAAATGCTTCTTGAGAACCGTATTCAAAGCTAATCGCTATTTCAAGTATAGATTGGGAGGTTGTTATTAATAGAACGGCCGCTTCTGAAAGCCTTCTATTGCGAATATATTGCTGTACAGAAAATCCAGTTATCGCCTGAAACAGTCGCTGAAAATGGAAGGCTGAAAAATACGATTGCGAAGAAATATTTGTGATCGACATTTTTTCTTGTAGGTTATCCTCTATATATTCTATAGCGTTTTGAATTCTTTCAAAATAATCCATACGATCATCCTTTCTCATTCTCATCGTACTATTTAAAGGGAAATATTTCTTGATAATTTGTGCTAATTTTTACATTATAGTGGACCTAAAACGAAATCAACAGAAATATCGAAATGAATGACAAATATAGGTATTATTTATTTAAATTATCATGAAAGCGAGTGATCCATAATGATAGCCAGCTCTACTTTTCCATTTAATAATATGAAGGTGTGGAAGAATTAAAAAAAGTTATTCTTCCGCAAATAATCGGAGGAGACAATATGTACAGTAATTATGGACCGTTATGTACGGAACTTTATGATTTAACAAAGCCAGTAGGATTCTCTATCGGTGGGGATATGGAACGTTTACAGGGACTAACAGGTAAGGTTCTTGAGGCGGGGGGGCGGCTCAGGGCGTGTCTATACATTTGAAGCTATACGCTAATTAGTAATGACCAGCACTCTCAAGGAGAGGCTGGTCATTTTTTATTCTCTACCCTACTTTTAGCTTTCTAGCTGTACCAATGCCTTTTGTTTTCACCTTTACCTCAATATGCACGGGGAGATTGGGGTAAAGCGTGGCCCAATCTTTTTTAATACGTTTCCATGCCTGATGGTCTTCGCGATGTAGTACCTCACTAAACTTTAAAATATCAACCTGATAGGTTTTTTGAATAGTGTGAAATGTTTGTTCTAAATTCGCTTGAACTAACTTGCTTGTTTCTTTATTAAGAGTATCAATAGTTTCTGGCTTTGTTAGATCCAATGGACAACTTATTTCCGCTATATTTTGTTCAAGTTCAACCTGTACATGGATGGAGGGTTTATCATTTTTAAAGCTGCCAGTAACTTTTGTAGAAGAATTTAAAACTTCCGCTGATATTTTCCCCTTTTCCGAACAAGGGACTTTTTGAACGGTACCTTTTATATGGTTGTGTAAGAAATTATAGCCTCTGCTTTCTTCCTCTGATAAGAAGCCTATAAGCTTATAGTTTTTAAAAACAGCAAGTCCACCGTATTGTAAATTAGCAGGACTATCCATTTTTTCGATGTTGGAGCTACTCTTTCCTGCATCTGCATCTCCATGTATTTGAATGGAGGGCAGAACAGCACTATGATCAATACTCCCTAAAGAATTGATTAAATCGTCTAAAATCACTGATTCAGTTGTTCCCAATGCATCTTCAGAGTCCTTTAAGGATTTTAACAATTTACTGGCAGGAATATCTTCTAACGGTGTTAATATACTTAAAATATCTTGCGCTGTTGATTCATGGGCAACAATAATATTAAAATCACTTCTTCCCTCAGGGTCCCTTTGAAATAAATCTAAAATACTATTCATACCATATTCAGCCATTTCTTCACCAATAATAATAACTTGAGTATGTGCATAATAGGGTTTCCTTGGCGTCTGCGTTGTTAATTTCCGAATAGCTTCGAATAAGGTTTTCCCTTTTGCGTGATAGGTAACAACAGGGACTTGAAAGCTTGTTGAATTCTTCGTCGCTATTTGACTTGGGTTAACGATTTGAATGGATAGCTCTATATATTCGTCTGTTTTATCGACCCCAACAGCAGTGACAATAGCTAATTCATTTAACTCTCGCTTATTCCAACATCCAGTTAACAACAAAACGGTTAGAAGTAGGAGAAAGAATGACACCGTGTGTTTAATGATTGGCACCTCCTCTAGGAAAAGGGCTAAGACATTTCCGATACTAATTAGGATAAGCAAATAATAGGGAAAATAAACAAGAAGAGGAGTACGGGGGAAATTTTTTTAGAGGACAAAAGCGTCTATTAATAGAAAAAAGTATATACATCATTTTAAATAGGAGGAAAAAAGGGATGCGATCATTATTAAATGGAGTAGAGGCCATTTTTATCCCGATAAAGGACCCTCAATTATCAGTTAAATGGTATGAGGAAAAGCTTGGGTTTAAGCTTTTAAATATAGAAGAAGACGCAGCGGTCATGAAAATAGGGGAACAATCTGTTACGGTCGTATGTTTAGTCAAAACGGAGAATCATCAACCATTACATTTTCCAGATAATCATTTTGGGGTAGGGAAATACTTCAATTTCCTATCTTCAACTATTGAAGATACCTACCAATCACTAGTAGAGCAACAAGTGGAAGTAAATCCTATCGGAGGAGAAGGACAAATAAAATTTTTCACCTTCTATGATCTAGATGGAAATCCTTTAGGGGGTTGCCAATCATAAGCGGGTCACTGTTTATAACAGTGACCCTAGTAACAAATCTAGGAGGTGTAAGGCTAATTAGCTTTACACTACTATCATATACATAAATATTATATCGAAATAGTTAATTGCCTGGGAAATAGATAGAAAATTAAGAATTGTTTTAAAAATGATTTGATTATACTTTACTTTTTAACAATGTGAAGATAATGGATTGTTTCAAAAGCGGATAGATAATCAGTTTGATGTTGAAAATAAAGCTGTTGAATTGCAGATAGAGATAGATGAGTAGCCCTGATTGATCTAGTGTCTTCTTCATTTCCTCATAGCATGAGTTCATTGGTTCACCACCAGCTGCCGCCATCTTCACCATATTCTCTACTCTGTTAGAGATACCTTTTTCCTAAATAACGATTCATCACCATAGTCCAAGACAAGTGAACTGCCTACTAGAACTAGGGCAAAAAGATGGTCTATTAAGCTAGCCAGTTGTTCTTTCTTTAAGTAATAGGAGACACCTAAGTGACTAAAAAATGTTTTTTTATACTGAAAGCCTTGTTTCAAAAGAGTCACTTTTCTCGTAATTGTGAGTCTTAATTGGCACCCACTTCATTCTGCAAAGTCGTCGGATGAAGTTGATTCATGTAAAAGAAAAGATTCTCAGCAAGGAGCAATCCCGAGGAAGTGGAAATGCACCGTAGACTTCTGGTGAATGATATATGTGCTACAACTGCAAATGGGAAATTTCATACCTCTTTTTACAGCAACCATCTCCATTCAAAGACACTGAAAAAGGCAGCTATACAATGTCAAAAGGGAGGTATAACTTTCCGTTATTACTAGGTGGGGCAGCGGGATTTTGCTATTCAAGTAAAAGCTTAAAATATTTTTAAATTTTATGTAACTTATCGCAACGTCAACCGTCTACCTTACTAGTAGAATACAAAAACTAAAGCAAGCTAGTAACATTCACTTTTCACAAAAAGGCCAGGATTCACTTATTCCGTGATTTCCTGGTCTTTTTGTGCAGACAATCCTATTTTATACGAAAAAATAGGACAAATAGTGAAACTTTTTAGCTGTTTTTTCGTATTCATAATTGAATCTAAAGCTAAGCAATATTATTAGTAAGATTCACTTTCACTTAAAAGGCTAGAACTTACATAATTATGTAGGCATCTAGTCTTTTTTGTTGGCTTTCTACTTTTATGAAAATCATGAACTTTAGAAAATTACATAGCAATGAGTAAATCCTATGCTCGAAAAAACAAGAATTCCCCCAAAAATTAGATTGGAAAATATTTTAACTTGTTCAACGCCTTAACTTAGCGTAGTATTAATACGAATCAAAACTAAGTAAATTAGTAAGATTCACTTTCACAATAAAACCAGGCGCTCTTCTATGAGGAGCATCTGGTTTTTTGTTTTTATCTGAGATTTCAAGAACATTAATTTATGAGGCAAGCTAGCCTTATCTTACAAACGTAGCCATACTTCCAACAAGTTATTTTTTGTTAACCGAATGTCATTAGTTGTGAAAAAGAGGCGAGAGCTGAAATTCCCATGGCCCGTTTTGCCATAAAGGGATAGATTTTTTGAACGAACCGAATTTTACAAATGATTATTTAAATGGGTATTGTTGGATTTTTTAAAATTATAAATCAATTTTTAAATGGTAATAGTTGTCACTATAGAGGTTAGACAAAGGATGCATCAATCGAAAAAATTAATCGGTCTTTTAGTCATTGTATATGTTTGTACATTGTTAGTTTTACCCTCTACAGATGGATTCGTTTCGGAATAATTGATGGAGGTTCTATTATAATTAGCTTTATTTCCTTATTCTTCTTCGGGTAACCATAGCGGTATTAAAGAAGATAAAGATGAACTGGATAAGCATATTGAAGCACACAATGCTAAAATTGGATAGTATGTTTTAATGATTTTAGCTTGTCTAATTTTTTTTGCTTCAGAGGGTGTCTCCAATTTAAATGACATGAAAAATTATCCTTTGTTCTTAGTCGTTGGGTTTACATTGGTCATATCACCTATCATAGAATTTATTTATTCAAAAAAAGTTAGATAACTGACAGTATTTGTTTAAGCAAAAAGGGAGGAATCGTTTTGTTAAAAACAGTACAAATTATTTTATCAACGATAGGCATCACGCTTTCCGTTTATGGACTTATTACATATGAATACCGCCTAAATTTCTTAATGATCCTTTTCCTAGGTTTATTTATGTTAACATTAGGAATTAAAGAGTTTGGGAGAGAGAGAAAATTATATGGTTGTTTTCTAGTTGGCGCATTTATATTTTCGGTATATGTGTCTATACAAAGCTTCATATTAATCTAAAAAGTTGAATTCTGGACCTTAAAGATAGTGCCAAGAAATTTTTTCTAATTAAAAACATGTTGCAATTATGGATGTTTTATTTTAGTATTTTAATATTGTGTCAAAAATATAATATAATATTTTTCTTCTTATCAAGAGAGATGGAGGGACTGGCCCGATGAAATCTCGGCAGCGGAACTATTAAGTTACTGTGCCAAATCCAGCAAGCAATGTCCTTGATAGATAAGAGGAGCGTTTTAACTATAAGGCCTCTTCTTGTTATTTCAAGATGAGGCCTTTTTTATGGTGAACAAACAAAAATAGGGCTGATTTTTAATTTTTGGGAGGTAAACAATGAGGAGAGAGAATCCATGGGCGCTAATCCCATTTGTTGTTTTTATAATTTTATTTATTGGTTCAGGGGTTATGACGGGTGATTTTTATGCCTTCCCTGTTATTGTAGCTATTAGCATTTCGGGAGCTGTGGCTCTAGCGATGAATCGAAAAGAATCGTTTTCACGGAAGGTTGATATTTTTTGCCAAGGTGCTGGAAATTTAAATGTCATGCTGATGGTTATTATTTTTCTATTAGCAGGGGCATTTTCAGAGGTAGCCAAGGGGATGGGGGCCGTAGATTCCACTGTTAACTTTGCATTATCAATTATTCCGCAAAACTTGCTTGTTGTAGGTTTATTCATCATTGCCTGTTTTATCTCTCTATCCATGGGTACGTCAGTGGGGACAATTGTTGCACTGGCGCCCATAGGAGTTGGGATAAGCGATCAGACTGAGCTATCTATTGCTTTAGTGATAGCAGCGGTTATAGGCGGTTCAATGTTTGGTGATAATTTATCTTTTATTTCAGATACTACTATTACTGCCGTTCGTTCACAAGGAGCGCAAATGAAGGACAAATTTAAGGTCAATTTTTGGATTGTATTGCCGGCAGCTATGGTTACGAGCATTATTTTAGGGTTTATGACATCCGGTGGAACAGCTCAAGTAGAGCATTTAAGCTATAATTGGGTAAAAATTGTTCCCTATGTTTTAGTGATTATTTTAGCGTTATCGGGAATGAATGTTTTCCTCGTTCTTGCATTAGGGATTGTCCTCGCCGGTGCAGTTGGCTTAGCAGATGGCAGCTATCACCTAATGAGCCTTATACAAAAAATTGGCGAAGGAATGGAAGGTATGTTTGAAATCGCCTTTCTAGCTATATTAATAGCTGGAATGGTGGAGGTTATTAAATTTAATGGAGGAATTGACTTTTTGCTCCGCCTTGTAACACGCAGGATTAAATCGCAGAAGGGCGCTGAATTAGGTATAGCTGGTCTTGTGGGCCTAACTAATTTATCTACAGCCAATAATACAATTGCTATTTTAATTGCTGGGCCGCTTGCCAAAAATATTGCTGATCAGTATGAGATTGAGCCGAAAAAGTCCGCAAGTATTTTAGATATTTTCTCCTGTACGGTTCAAGGTCTTCTCCCATACGGAGCTCAATTCCTAGTAGCCGCAAGCGTTGCCAAAATATCGCCAGTGAGTATCTTACCATACGCGTTCTATCCTATTCTTATTGGTATTTGTGGTATGATAGCTATTCTCATTGGGTACCCGAAAGAAAAGAAGGCCTAAACTTTTCTTTCAGACTGTAGACAAAAGTCATCGAGAAGTTCACTCTCGATGACTTTTGTCATTTTTAATATTTGAGTAATATACTACCAAACCTAACATGCTCCACTCTTAGGAAGCTGTCTATTTTTTAGGGGATAATTCATTCAAATACGGAGCTCATTACAATGGAAAGCCCGGTTGTCCGTTAATTGGACCCAAATATTCGGAATGAGCTATTACTTTCTTGCCTGAATTAAAGTAAACCAATCGTTGCCGTTGAACTTTCCTGCAACATTGTATATGGGCTGATAGAAACCTTTTGTATCATACATATACGAAAGCTCAATTGAATCAATCTCTATATGGTCTCCGTTTTTTATAATAAGGTCTTCCTCCTGAACGAGCGCATTATACTTTATTTGAGGAAAATCGCCTTCCTTGATCCGTTCATATACCTCTGTAGGAGATAGTATGTTTACCTCTCGTATAAATTGATTTTCATGAAGGCTGTAGGTTAATGAATACACGTGACCATCCGGTTTAAGACCAAGACTAATATCCCCAGTCCAGTAATCTTTATGTACATCGGTGCGGTCTGGTAATGTCCATTCAAATTCACCATTCTCCTGTACAGCAAATTCTGCATCTTGAGGTAGTAAAGAAAGTTCATCCATCAATGATTTCGCCTTATCTTCTTGCCCTACAGCTGAAGTTTGCTCTGGGGTATAATTATTTTCGGTTAACCACCATTGGCCCTCGGAATCATTTGTAATCAATGTATAGGGGACCTCATTTTTATCTTCCAATAAAGTCTCGTCATTGTCCTGGTTATTAGATGTATTCACCTCTAATAATCCTAATTTCTGTTGTAACAGGTCTTTTACGTCATCATTTTTAACGTTTTTCTTAAAGACAGGAGCAACAATTGATGCTGCGCTTAATTCCAATGAAGTGGATACATGAACATCTGACATTTTTGATTTTGTATAAGCGTTTATTGCTAAATGACCAAACTCTTGTTGGGCGTAGACAATGCTCATAACGATAAAAATTAAGCCCATCAATAGGGGGATAGCAAGGTTTCCAATCAGACTTTTCACCTTGACCTTTTTGTGATTGGAAATAGAAACTGCAAGTTTGTATAATTGATAGCCAATAATACCCCCAAGTGAGTTATTGATTAAATCATCAAGCTCAAAAATCCCTGCTCCTGAAAGTGTTTGATATGTTTCAATAGAGGCTGTTGCCCCCACAACTACTAGAAGTAGCCACTTAAACTCTTTACATTTAGCCATAAGTAAAGGCAAGAACATTCCTAATGGCACAAACATTAATATATTAAATAGACAATTTTGGAGATCACGTAAAGAGTATTTTTTCCACGCGTCTATATAACCGCTGAATGGTTGTAGGTTCATCTGCATGTAATGTGAAGTGCCACGACCAATAACTGTTAGCTCTAAAACAAACACAATATATCCGATAAACATTGCGCCAAGAAGAAGCTTCTTTACAGGGATTTGTTTATGGCGATCTGTTCGTCGCCTTTGATAATAAAAGTAATAAAGTGCAATTAGTAAAAACTCAAAGCCAATAATTAGGATGACTGGCAACATCAAAATTTTAATATTGCTCATGATTTCTGCAATTCCCAAGGTGTGATACTCCTTTATCAAATAATATTTTTCAAATGCTACATCTCAGGTGAGAGAATTCTTAGTAATGTCGACTTTTATAGTGTAAATGGAAATTATTAATAATTAGAGAGAATATTTATGAAGATTTCTTAAGAAAAGCGGAAAAGCCCAAGCACGCAATTGTTTTGTGCCTGAGCAAATTAGACATAAGGTTTTTTGATGGCTTTTTAATGTATAAACAAAAACACAATAATAGGGATTATTAATGATGGCAAAAGATTTAAGGTATTACATTTTTTTATACCTAAAATACTTAAACCAGACGCTAATATCAATATACCTCCTATAATCGTCAATTCATTTAGAAGGTCAGTATTGATGGAATTCTCCATTAAACTAGCTATTAAGTAAATGGAGCCTTGCCATAGAAATAATACAATACCTGAAATAGCTATCCCAATACCGAATGTAGTGGCCAAAACAATCGAAGTAATTCCATCCAATATACCGTTCGTAAGCAGATAGGTATAATCTTTCTTTAATGCAGCCTCTATTGGACCTAATATAGATAATGATCCAATACAAAATAATAAAATCGCCGTCGATAATCCGTCAGCTAAATTCCCCTTAGAGTATTTATTTACTAACGTATTAAATTTTGATTCTAAATTAAGTTTTTGACCTAATAATCCGCCTATAGCTAGACTGACAATAAAGAGTACCGGATATTTACTGGCAGGTAAATGTTGAACTAGTGCATTTATACCTATTCCCATCGCTGCTAATCCCATGGCCTGCATGAGGATTTGATGGTATTCATCCTTTATCCCGTTTTTAAAAATACTTCCAACGATGCTTCCGACTATAATCATCATTGTATTAAATATCGTTCCTAACATTTTTCATTCTCCTTTAAAAATTGTTCTTACGTAAAAAAATAAACCCTCCTGTAAGGGGAGGGTCAACATTTTATTGGTATTTGTATTTCTGTCAAGTAATCTTCTTTACTTCCTGAAATGTAATGGTCAATTATTGTTCTTTCAATAGAATCTCCGATTACTTGGAAACCGTGATCTTTAATAAAATTCAGTAAGGATTTATAATGTACAGGAGAATGACTATGATTGCCATTAAAATAAATACAGGCATATTTTCCTGCGGGTAGCGTGGTCAATAAAGGACTTTGCCGATCCTCTTCCTCGACTACAATAAATATAGAGTTGTATTCATGAAACTGGTTATCCAATAGATGGCAACTACTTACGGTTAGGCCAACGCCTCCAATAAATATAGAAGAATTCATATTGGACAAATTCTCTAACTGTCTCAGAGAAACTTCCAATTGTGGTTCAGAACTGATTTTTTCCATTAATCGTACGATTCTTCTCTCTTGTTTTTCCATGATGAAAGGGACTCCCAATGCCTTTATCTCTCGTGCTAATTTAATATCCTTAATTCGAGCTTGGAACCTTCGTTTAATTCGTTCTAGTTCTTGGATTTTTTCCTCGGTTAATCGTTTCTGTTCCTCTAAGAGATGCAAAAAGTCGTCGATATCTCGGTGATCCAAATGTCCTTTAATTTCCTTTAATGAAAAACCTAATTCCTTTAAATAATGTATAGTATTTAATTGCTCAAATTGTTCTGTTGAATAGTATCTATAACCGTTGTTTTTATCTGTGTACATAGGCTTTAATAAATCAATTTCATCATAATATCTAAGGGTTTTTATGGTGGTTTTATGTAGCTTTGCCATTTCTCCAATTGAAAATCTATTCTTCATTTAAAACTTCCTTTAAAAAACGTCCTATTATCATTATAGTACTTGATTTTGTCCATGAACCCAATAAAATTTAGTATTTCATCAGAGCATCCATATGCTGGTGAGTTTGTTTGGACCAAATCCTAGGATACGAACTGCGGGATCAAGGGAGGGGAGATAAGTGAATGTGTTTAACAAATTGCCCATTGAAAAGAACCGTCGTTGGAAGAAAGGAATGTCCAATGACGGTTCTATCTGTTGACTGTATAAAATTATTACCACTAGCATGAATCAAAATTTTTAGGTGATACGATCTTTGCTTAATTTTTGTCTTTCAAGGCCCAATCATTGTGTATGATGTCTTGTAGAACATTTTTCAATTGAATAAATTGCTGTTCTGAAATATTAGATTGCTTCATGACCTGACGTGATACCTCAGGTAGCTTTCGACGAACCTTATTACCTTCCTCTGTTAAATAGATTTGCATTTGTCGTTCATCATCTTTGGAACGTTCACGACAAATGTATCCCTTTGCTTCTAATTTTTTTAGTAATGGTGTTAATGTACCTGAATCTAAAAATAAACGCTGTCCTAATTCTTTCACTGTTATTTGTTCGTTTTCCTCCAAAGCTAAAATGGTAATATAACCCGTATATGTTAAATCATATGGCTTTAATAATGATGTATAGTGTCTAATGATTTCCTTTGATGTGGCATACAAAAGAAAGCATAGTTGATTATCTAAATGATTAGGCATAAAAATCCCCTCTTTATGATGTTCTTCTATTAACATTTATATTAAAAATAAAATTCCTACTTGTCAAACACAATTAAATTGTGTACAATTCAATTTGTAAAAATTAAATTGTTTACAATTTAAAATATGGGATATAGAAAAGGAGTTTTGATGATGAAAGAATTATACTCAACGACTATGATTAATGAGGGTGGGCGTAGTGGTACATCCTATGCAGAGGATCAATCACTATCTTTAAAAATTGCACCCCCAGGTTCAAAATTAGACAATGTGACAAATCCAGAACAATTATTTGCTGCGGGTTATAGTGCCTGCTTTAATAGTGCGTTAGATTTAATTAAACGCCAAAAAAAGCTTAAACATGCCTCAACGATTCAAGTAACCGTTAAGTTAATGGAGCAAGCTACTTTTGATTATGTACTTGCTGTGGACATCGAAGGTCATATTGAAGGGGTAGAGTTGGAAGAGGCACAGCAATTATTAGAGCTAACACATACTGTATGTCCTTATTCAAAAGCGACAATGGGCAATATCAATGTAACAATTAAAGCAGTTTAAATTTTTTGAAAAAGAGGGAAATCATATGTTATCAACTACAACAGTAAAACAAGTTATGCAGGCACGTAAATCTGTTCGTAAATACAATGCGAATACTAAAATATCTCGTGAAACAATCATGCAGCTACTACAAGACGCTACTTCAGCTCCTTCTTCAAGCAATATGCAACCATGGCGATTTATTGTTATTGATGATAAGGAAATACAAAAAAATATTAATTTCTTTTCATTCAATCAAGAGCAAATCGAAACTGCCTCTTCTATTATTGCTGTCATTGGCGATATTGAGATGTATGTAAATGCTGAGGAAATCTATGCAAAAAATGTGGAGTTAGGTTATATGCCAGAAGAGATTGCCAAAAAACTGGCACAGGACGCATTCACAATGTATAGTTCAGCTTCGCCTAAAACATTAGAAAATATCGTCCACTTTGACGCTGGCTTAGTGTCCATGCAAATTATGCTATTGGCGAAAGAAATGGGTTATGATACAGTTCCAATGGGCGGATTTGATAAAGCTAAATTTGCGGAATACATGGAATTACCTGCAAATGAAATACCTATTTTATTATTAGCAATTGGTGAAGCGGCGGCACCTGCTTATGGTTCTTCACGTCTTCCAATTGAACGTCTTGTAAGATTTAATCGATAATGAATAATAAAACAAAGCACAGTCACTAAGAGGCTGTGCTTTGTTTCGGTATTTGTACTTTTGGGAGTTACCTATTTTTCTTGTGGAAGAATTCCTTTGCCATTGCTATGCGTTCACTAGGCAAGGTGCGATTAAGCTCTTCTTCTAACCATGCAATTGTTTTCCCTCGTAAATAGTTCCGCATCTGTTCTTCAGCTTCTAACATTACTATATTAATGGTGCAATCAGATGTAGCTGACGGACAGGAATCACAATTTCCAGTTTTGTTTGCAAAATTCGCTTTAATGTTCTTACATTGAAATATGGGACTTTCACCCTCTACAGCCTTTACAACATCCCAAAAAGAAATATCTTCAGGCCTCTTACTAAGCCTATATCCTCCTTTAACACCAGATACTGAACTGACAATACCTGCTTTAGATAGCTTACCTAATACTTTTGATAAATATGTTTCGGATAGTCCTTGAAATTCGGATAGATCCTTGATTCCGATACTTTCCTCTGGTGGCACATCTATTAAATAGACAAGACTGTGTAATGCATACTCTACCATGACGCTATATTTCATTCATATCACCTACTTCTAATCCCTTTAGAAAAACTTACATGTATCTTGTATATTATCATATCTTAAAAATACTTCATCTAAATTAAATCAGTTTGACAAAAATTAAAAACAGGCTTATATTAAAGACAATAATAATCAACGATTAAGTTAATCGGCGATTATTGTCATCCTTGATTTCTTGTGGGGAGACCGTATAGTGAGTAAATTTAATCGAAACAAGTGGTTTTCAAATTCTTCCTGCTCAAGGATGGCATGGTTGAATATGCATGAAATTTACTAAATTATCATCAAAATCAAGGAATTTAATTGAATCGGAGGAGTGTAACATGAAACAACGTATCGATTATTATGACATTGCACCTGATGCAATGAAGATAATGATGGAAATGGAGAAATACACGAAAAAGAATAGTATTGATAGAAAACTTCGTGAGCTCATTAAAATTCGTGCTTCACAAATTAATGGTTGTGCGTTCTGTATTAACATGCACACGGCTGATGCCAAAAAAATGGGGGAAACTGAACAACGTCTATACTGTATAAGTGCTTGGAGAGAGTGCACATTCTATTCAGAAGAAGAAAAGGTCGCTTTAGAATTAACTGAACACATTACTTTAGTGTCTGAAATGCGTGTACCTGATGATGTATATAAACGAGTTCGTAATTATTATACAGAGAAGGAATATGTCGATTTAGTAATTCTCATTAACCAAATCAACAGCTGGAATAGAATCTCGATTGCTATGGGCAACTTCGCCGAGTAATATAAAAAATTGGTTCTAAATGAATCTGGAGTAGGTAGAAATGTTGATAAAGCAGCATTTCTGCTTTTTTTATTTCTAATCGGAAATCAGCTTAATCGAATTATCTAATGAAATGGGGGAAATCATGTTCCACGTTTGGACTGAGTAAATATGATTCCCTTTTTATTTCCAATGTAACCTCACTACGACAAACTTCTATTATATATCCACATTTCTCTGCAATTTTATTAATACTTTCACCTTAATAATCCTGTACCGTCGTACAAGTTAAAGTATATGTGAAAACTTGAATCTATTTATTTTTTCCTTTTTTTTGTTTCCAAAAATTTAATCTTGTCAAAAAGAAAACGTTTGTTCTAATATGTATACAAACAGATGTTCTTACATAGGATAAGTGCAGAGAAATCTATTCGTAAAATGAGATAAAGTCAGGTTCCCTGAAGCCGTTACCAGTACGCACAGTTGTAGGAATGGAACTAAAGTTACATTAAATTAAAGTGATTAGCCAATTTTAAAAATTTTGAGAGATAGTGGAGGAAACTACGATGAGAGAGCAACTGATTAAAGCTATGCAACGCAATCAATTAGTGGACATTATGTATATAGCCAAAAATGGCTCCGTCACAAAAAGACGTGTAAGAGTCATTAAAATTGTTGGTGATTCATTGCAAGCATTCTGTTTTACGAGGCAAGCAAAGCGTTCCTTTATCATCCAAAATATTCTCGCTGTTACTCCTGTTTTCCGAAAAGAGCGTGAGGTTGTATGAACTATGAAGAAATGCCAAATAGACCTATTATGTGTATCGATATGAAGTGCTTTTATGCTAGCTGTATCGCCATGCTACATGGAATCGATATTTTAGAAACGCCTGTCGCTGTAGTAGCTAATTTCGACCAACCCGGCAGTGTAGTCCTTGCTGCATCACCATTAATGAAAGAAAAATATAAAATCAAGACTGGCAGTAGACGGTACGAAATTCCGAAGCATCCAGATATCCAATTATTTGAACCTAAAATGTCCTTTTTTATACAGATGTCCATGACCATTACTAAGCTCATTGCTAATTATGTTCCTGTGGATGCCATACATGTTTATAGTGTAGACGAAAGCTTTGTTGATTTAACGGGTACTGAAAAGCTTTGGGGATCACCTGAACAGGCAGCTCGAGAAATACAGGCTGCGATTCTGGATCAATATAATGTACCAAGTGCTGTTGGTCTGGGCCCAAATATGTTAATGGCTAAATTGGCATTGGACCTTGAAGCGAAGAAAACTGGTTTTGCTCAATGGACATATGATGATATTCCCAAAAAGCTTTGGCCAGTAAGACCCTTATCTGAAATGTGGGGAATTGGCAAACAAATGGAAGCCAACCTAAATAAGATGGGGATTCAAACAGTTGGTGGATTAGCCAATGCAGATTTGAATGACTTAGAAGAGCGATTTGGTGTTATGGGCAATCAGCTATATCACCATGCATGGGGAATCGATTTATCAAAGCTAGGGGAACCGTTAATTACTAATGGAGCATTAAGCTTTGGAAAGGGTCAAATGTTAATGAGAGATTATCATACACGAAAAGAAATATCGATAGTGCTGTTAGAAATGTGTGAAGATGTCATGAAGCGAGCGAGAGATGCAGGTTTTGTTGGGCGTACAATCAGCCTGGGTCTTTCATATAGCCGAAATGCGATGACCAAAGGGTTTCATCGATCTAAAACGATGGATACACCAACAAATGAAACACTTGTTATGTATAAAACGTGCATAGAATTGCTGGATGAGTACTTTGCGGGAGAACCAGCAAGGCAGCTAACGGTAAGGATATCCAATCTTGAGAGGGAGCATAGTATCCAGTTGGATTTATTTGATGAAAGAAAGCCCCAACGGCAGCTCATTGGACCTACGATGGATGCTATACGCAACAGGTTTGGAGCAACAGCGCTGTTACGAGCGGTTTCATTTACTGGGGCAGGGACAGCCATCAAACGTGATCGCTTAGTTGGCGGCCATTTGGCATAGGAGTGATTGGATGATAAAAGACAGAGGTAATATAAAATGGGCGTCTATGATGATGCCAGAGCATTTGGACCTACTAAGGGAATGTAAAGAAGTCTATACAACGCAACCGAGAGAGCTGACAGAATGGGAACTGGAAGAGTTACAGCAAACCATTGATACAGCCTATCAGCAGCAGCAAGACGTTCAATTAAATGTTTGGAGCGATGGAAAAGTAATGCATTGGACGGGAATCATTCATACCATCAATCTATCGACAAACGAACTGTTACTTGAAACACTACTGACAATAAAACGTGTTCCTATCCATCTTATTCAATCAGCTCAACTAGAAGCTGATTATTATGATTAAAGCTGAACAACGCCAGCTAGTACACCAGTATTTATTATTGGAATTAGCTGTAAAGTCAGTACAGCATGATTATCGATTTGCTGAACAATTTAAAATGAAAATCGTGTTTGTACCCTTAATGGATGCATTATTAAAAGATTTGCGCCAAGACTATTTTAATCTCAAAAGACAGCTTAGCCAGCAACATATACGAGTGGTAGGCTGGCATCGTGTAGATGAATATTTTAGCGATGTACAAATTGCAACGGCAGGTAATGATGTAGTCCTCCGCTATGCTAATCAGGCATTGAAAACACAGGTGGAAAAGCTCGTCATCCGTTATCTCGATAAATGATTGGTTTTTGAAATGAGCCCTAGGTTACCATATATCAAAAGGGATATTTTGGGGGATGATTCTATTTATACAGCTACTAATAAGGATTATTATGCTGTGAATAGTCTTGTGAGTGAGGGGCACGAGGAACATGTTAAGGAAGAGCTAGCTGTTTTTAAAAGTATTGAATCGGTTATGCCTAAATCTTATTTTCAAGATTTGCCTGACAATCAAAACAGTCATATTTTTATCGCTAAGAACAAATGTTTGGGAGTTCAATACCAATGCAATTGCATTTTATAAACATATAGGAATGAGGGGACATGAATATTTGAAGCTGTGGCAAACAAAGATAAACCAGGTGCTCTGAGAACCTGGTTTTTATTCTTCATTCATTGTATTGCTTCATAAGTTCCTGTAATTTGCTTTTAATTTGTTCTCGTACTATTGGAGGATGTTTTACATTAGCCTCCATGCCTAAGCCTAGAAAAAAATGGACTAACCACGGTGTAAAGGAAGAGTTCACTGTTGCGAGTATCTTCCCATGTCCGTTCTCACGAAGCTCTATCCATTGGGATAACCATAGTTCGGATTGACAACGTCTTATTCCTTCTGGGGTTAAATCTACCTCAAGATTGAACATATTTTCTTCGTGCGCTGGTATAATCCACGACTTGATGTGCTCATTCGTCATATCTAATTTCAAACTTTGATCTTCAGCAAAAGAAAAATCTTTCACCCGATCTATTCGAAATACTCGGTAATCCTCTGCTAGGAAACAATAAGCCTGACAGTACCATAACCCGTTCATCGTATAGATTCCAAGAGGTTGAATCGTTCTATTTTTAGTAGTAGCGGATTCATACAAGATTGTGACGACCTGTTGTTGAAGTGCAGCATCCAATAATTCCTTTAAAAAGGGCACCTCTAATTCATGAGGAGGTACCCAGAAAAGAAGACGTTGCTGCATACTTTCAATCTTTTGCTTTAGCTCACTTGATAAATAGTAGAAAAATTTATCTAATGCAGTATTTACTTCATTTTTGAAGGGGAGAGCTTTGTAATTATGTAATGATTGGCAAGCAAAGAACAAAGCAATTGCCTCGTGTTCGGTAAAGCTGATAGGTGGTAGCACTTTTTCACGCAAAACACGATAACCACCATTAGGCCCAGCTTCGGAATAAAGCGGGACACCTAGTTCACTCAGTTCCATTAAATCACGAATCATTGTTCGGCGTGAAACACCACATTCTTCAGCCATCTCCTGAATAGTAAACTTTTTACGTTCATTGACCTTCATCATGAGCTGAATAAGTCTTTGAGCCTTGTGCATGGAAAGCTCCTCCTAAAAAACTAAATTAATAGTGACAATAGTTGTCACCATTATCCCGTATAGTAAAACTCGAAGTCAATGTTTATAAAGCTTTGACATCATGACAGGATACACATGGACCTCATCATCAAAAGCCGAAAGGAGATAAAAAATGGAACTAGAAAAACAAAACTATGTAATGGAAGTTGTTTTATTTGAACTGAAGGAGGGTATTGACAAGCATCGTTTTTGTCAGGCGGCTGCGGCACTTACGGAGTTACTAAAGCTTGAAATATCAGGATTTAAGGGCCGCACTTTGCTACATACATTCAATGAAAATCAATGGACGGACATCATATATTGGGGTGATATGGATAGTGCTCGAAGTGCTATGGAGAAGCTGAAGTCTATGTCAGCATTTCAAATTTTTGTCTCTATGATTGATTCACGGGAGATTACACAAAGACTTCTAGTTCCGGCTAATTTAAACGAATTGAACTATAACTAAAGGGGAATGGACATGGCTGACACATTTGAGGGTAAATATACAACCGATTTCTTTCATCAATTCATAAATATATTACAGGGTGAATACCCTGCCTTTGATTCACATAAGTTCATGAATTTAATTTATGACGACGAATGGGAAACGAAAAAATTCAAACAACGTATTAGGCATATTAGTACTTCTTTACGGACAACTTTACCGACATCCTATCGTGAGGCATTATCTATATTGATACAAATGGCACCTAAATGTAAGGGAGTGGAATATTTATTTTTGCCTGATTTTGTCGAAGTAAATGGACTAGATGATTGGCAAGCCTCCATTCATGGAATAGAGGTGTTTACGGAATTTTCTAGCTCAGAGTTTGCTGTTCGGCCTTTTATTGTAAAAGACCCACAAAAGATGATAGATCAAATGTTAGAGTGGGCGAGTCATCCAAATCCTCATATCAGGCGATTAGCTAGTGAGGGGTGTCGCCCTAGGCTACCTTGGGCATCTGCATTGGAAATTTACAAATTGGATCCGTCACCAATCTTACCGATATTGAACCTGCTCAAACAGGATCCATCTGTCTATGTACAGAAAAGTGTCGCTAATAATTTGAATGATATTTCCAAGGATCATCCCGAACTAGTGAAACGGCTTGCGCGTGAGTGGCACGGAGAAAGTTCAATCACCGATTGGATTATTAAGCATGGATGTCGTGGTTTATTGCGAAAAGGAGATGCTGAGGTACTTTTCTTGTTCGGCTTTGACAGCTTTCCAGACGTAACCGTCCATGAGTTAACACTAGGAAAAGAAAGGTTGTCGATTGGACAAACCCTTGATTTTGCATTTACTGTTCAGACAAATTCTACTACACCACAGAAGCTCCGAATCGAATATGGGATAGATTTTGTCAAAGCGAATGGAGCGACTTCAAGAAAACTATTTAAAATAACGGAACGTATCTTCGAAAAAGAGGGTCACCAATATACACGGCGTCACCATTTTAAAGACTTGACAACCCGCAAGCATTACCCAGGCCAACATAAGCTAGCCGTAATTATAAATGGAAAAGAGCTCGCTACAACCGAATTTTGCGTGGAACACTAAAGTAACCATACTGAAAAATGGGGAACAGAAGATGAACAATGTAACAATAAGTGGCTTAGGATCAAGGGGGGCAACATTAGCCAGTGTGCTACTTAAAAGGGCTATCAAGTGACTAGATGGAATCGATCAATAGCAAAAGCAGAATCTAAGTAGACCACACGTGATAGGTGGCTTATTTCATAGAAGAAAACTATAAAACGCTTAGGGGTCACTGAAACGGAGGGAGTGACCCATTTAACTAGAGGTTATTTAAAATATTGTGGTTTTTCCACTTTAATAGAGGCTACTTCTCCGCAGTCTTTACAAAAGGTAACAATAAACGGGGACCCAACTGAAAAGACAGAATCAATAGGTCTAATATTTCCTTGATTAAAATCGCCACCAACTTGTCCAATCGTAAAAGAATCATGACCACAGGACTTGCAAACCACCTTTTTATCTTCCACGCTATCACCTCTTTATGTAATATATGTAAATTGTATCATAAAAAGGAGAATGTGGCATGCAAGCTTATATTCCAACATTATTCGCGACTTGATATCGACATATTTCGGAGGATTTACTCGGAATTTGAAAAATAATTTTGTAGTAATATAGGGTATATAAAGATGGAGGAGGTTTTATATGCCTGATTTATTGCTAATCCTTTTTTTATTAAACCTTTCTATATTTCTTTTGCATGAAATGGATGCGATAAGGCGCTCAGAGTGGCGATTATTTATTGTATTAAAAGATATGAAAGATTCAAAGGCTTATCAAGTATTCATAGTTATACATCTTTTTCTTTATGTCATTATTCTTTCCCTACTATTCAGTCCATATCAAACAATAACTTTTTGGGTTCTTGATATATTCTTTATCATACATACAATCCTACACTTATTATTTGAAAGACATCCTCGAAACGAATTTAAAAATACGTTTTCAAGAGCTATCATTTATCCCATGGGATTTCTTGCGACAATCCACTTATTCTTTTTAATAAATGTTTAGATATAATCGTATAAGGTACTATGGATTACCTTTTTTACCCATGAGGATACATGGAGCAAGTAGAATATGCTGAAGCTAGCTGGTACAAAGCTAATAATGGAAAGCCCTATACGGAAGTATAAGGCTTTTCGGCATGAACTAACATTTAGAAAATCTGTGTTAATTCCGAATTTACAAACCGTTCGGCAGTAATGATAGTTCCTGAAGCTATGCGTCCATAAACGCTATATATTCCGCCATTTTAATTAGGAACAATTTCAACTTCATACTGAAGCTAGCTTCCAACGCCTGAAGCTACAAGTTTATTCAATCAGCTTCTATTTTTAGCTTTTTCCGTTTCTACTTTTTTACTTCTAAGTAGCAATGCCATGAATATAAAACTTGCTACCCAAAAGGAAAAGAATAAATTTTCGAACAATGCCCAATTATCGTTTTTGAAATAATCCCAAATCATTGTAATTAAAAACAGGGTTACAAGGAAAGCAAAATACAGTAATTTTCCTAATGTGGTCAACTGAAACACCTCTTATGTAAGTTATAATGGTGTAACTCATCACTTATAAGGAGGCTGTGGCGGTCAACTAGCGCCACAGCCATAATCAGTGCGTGCGATACACTTCATTATAGTGTGTGTCATTTATGGTTACTTATACATAAAGAAACAGCTGTAACGTCGTCGCACGCTACAGCTTAGATTGTGTATAAATTAATGATGCGTATCTTTAAGGCCAGAACTATGTGCATTTGGCATAACTGGTACTGGGAATCCTGCAGTGTTGAGTCTAACACAAAGTTAAATGGAGCATTAGGATAGCCCATTTCAACAAACTTTCTACACTTAGGATATTGGCATACACCCAAGAGAGCATCGACAGCTAAAGATGATTGTGCACCCAATATCATGGTATGGGTATACATGTCTAACCGCTTCTCTGAAGGAGCTTGGTCCATACCTTTGTTCTACATGGAAAACGCCACGAAGTAAATCACCATATTGTGTTTCTTTGCCCCTGAAATTAGAGCTGTGAATTGCATCATGATTCTCATTTTACCTTAACGACCATCTAATATTTCTTGCAATACACGTGCTGCTTGTTGATCCGGTTTATCAGGTTTAATGAGGTTCATTAATTCTTCTTTGTAAATAATTTACATGCCTCGATTGGGGGAAATAAGGTTTATTTTTCAGGATAATTCACATGTAATGGTGGTGGTACAAGCCAACCTTTATTTTTGTTAAGACGCAGTAGTTTAGCACCGATAAGAGCTTTTGCAGTATGGAACTGGCCATACATTAAAGCAATATCCTCTCGAGTGGAAGTGCCCATTGCCTGACTACATGCAACTAATCCAGCAGCTAGGTCTACTGACAGTGCAGCACTAATTTCTGGATCATTAAATTTAGCACCAGCAGGGATATCTTCCATTCTTGCTACAGGTCGTTCAGGTGAAGCAGGTGGTAAAGCAACACCATTCGTTTTTAGAATTTTTTCTAATTGCTTTACTTCATCCCTACATGTTTCGATGATATCTTCAATAATTTTTTTAAGATCTTCATCCCCAGCGTGATTATAAAACGTTTGATAGCCTGAAATCATACCATAATCAGCAATTAAATTTGACCAAACACTAAAAACTTCACCGTAATGCAATGGTTCATCTTTTGGATTTCCACCAAGAATACCCATACTTTCACTTCCTTTTCTGGTTTTCACCTTTATTTAACCAAAGGTAGTATGAGTGAAAAAAGAAATGAAATACCCTTTTAAAAAAATTATTTGAGGTATTAATAGTTGTTAGAACATTTATTGTATTAACGGCTAGCACAGAAAGAAGCCACAGCGATCGAATCACTGCAGCTCTTTAAGTAGTGAGACAATACGCAGGTTTTATATTGGCTGTTTATTGTCAAATTATACGTTATATTTTTATCGGGAAAAATAAAGTTAAAAGTATAGAACATCACTAGAAGGATAAGTTAAAACTTATTGAAGTGAATAAATTGACAAAAGAAAAGGAAAAGAATGAATTAGAGCAAGGAGAAATTGGATGGGAATTGAATCCTAAAAAACTCGAAATAAAAAAGAAAAAGAGCAAAAGAAATAAGAGATAATGCCACAAACCTAGGTTTGTGGCATTATCTCTAAAGAAAGAGGAGTTAATATGGACAAAGATTTAATGTATGGTGAAGACTATAAATTTATTCCGGCAACTTCTATTGGGAGTGGTGTTGGTATAGAAGTAGTGCCTGATTTATATCAATATACTATTCAAATCGTAAATATTGTGCTTTATGGTGACCCAAATACAAAAGAATTTGTACTCATTGATGCAGGAATGCCCAAAAGTGCAGAGGAGATAATATCGGTAGTTGAGGAACGCTTTGGCTCCAATGCTCAGCCTAAAGCGATTATTCTGACACATGGTCATTTTGATCATGTGGGAGGGATTATCGAACTAATAAAACGATGGAATATCCCTGTCTACGCTCATGCTTTGGAAATACCCTATTTAACTGGAACACAGGACTATCCAGTAGCTGACCCTGCTGTAAGTAGCGGATTGGTGTCAAAAATGTCTCCTATTTTTCCAAACGAAGCCATTAATTTAGGGGAAAACATTCAAGCAATCCCATCAGATGGTAGTGTCCCATTTATGCCAGATTTTCAATGGATTCACACCCCAGGGCATACGTCAGGTCATATATCATTATATCGTGAAAAGGATAAAGTACTTATTGTTGGAGATGCATTTGTGACTGTCAAACAAGAATCTCTTTATAAAGTTATTACACAGACAAAGGAAATTAGTGGTCCCCCTAGATATCTAACAACGAATTGGCAAGCCGCTCGAAAATCTGTTGAAAAATTAGAAGCTTTAAAACCTTCTGTGGCGATTACAGGTCATGGATTACCAATGGAAGGTAAAGAATTGGCAAGGGAACTAAAAAAACTTGTAGATCATTTTGAACAAATTGCTCTCCCAAAACAAGGTAAATATCTTAATTAATATTTTTGAATAACGTAGCATTTTCTTGCACATTTAAATAGGTCAGCATGAATTATGTCTTTTATGAATGCTGAAGAAGTGTATGAGGTACAGTTTTACTATACAGAGAATTGGACTATCAGGAACATGGATTAATGGTGTTTTTAAGTAAACGGACTGATAACTAAAATAGATAAAACGGCAAAATCCATTTATTATGTTTGGATTTTTGCCGTTTTTTATTGTATTACCACTTTTTTGAAGTAAACATTTAAAATAATTTTAAATTATTTGCAACCTTTTGTGACCTTTATACGAGGATAGGTTGAAAGGTGGGAAGAGATGGAACTTGAAACAATATATATCACCTATATGAATGATATATATCGCTATTTATATTCACTTACGAAAAATCATAGTGCAGCGGAGGATTTGCTTCAGGACACATTTACAAAAGCGCATATTACCCTTCTTGGTCAAGAAATTCAAGACATCAAACCTTGGCTTTTTAAAGTAGCTTACTATACATATATCGACAGTACACGAAAAGAGAAGCGGTATGTAACTTCCGACAAAATTGATCAAATGCATTTCAATACACCAGAGCAAATCATCGTTGAACAAGATGCTTATTTAAAATTAATCAACCTACTTGAACAAATTAAACCAATCGAAAAGCAAATTATTTTGTTATGTGATGTACATGACTGTACAAATGAGCAAGCTGCAAACATTTTGCAATTAAACGTGAATACGGTGAAAAGTCATTTAGCGCGAGGTCGCAAAAAAATGCGCGTACTCATTAAAAGGGAGGAATAAAGGTGGATTCTTATCAACAATTATTACAGCAAGCAAAGAATAGTGAGAAAGGAGATGCACCTTCAACAAATGTGATAAAAAAAGCCATTGCGTCATCTAAGTGGAAGCTGATTGTAACAACGCTGACGATTGCCCTTTTAATCGTCCCCACTTGTTATATGCTCACTTTTTTGTACTATGCCTTTGGTACAAAGTCTACAACCTTAATGGATGTGACAAGTCAGACACTTTATGTAACGGAACCGAATACGACATTGGAGGAACTTGAATTTGATATGGAATTTTCGCTCTTTTCGATGGGATTATCATTTGAGCAATACAAGCAGATCGGTGACGAGGTCTATCCCGTGAAGCATTATGATACACGCTTTATGTTAAATAATTTAGTGGGAAAGAAGATTACTTCAAAACTGGAAAAATCGTATCCAAAATATCCAACTGAAACGAATCAATGGCTAGTACATCCTAATAATCGAGGAGAATTTAACACAATTGAGGAGCAAAGGAAATTAAAAGGATTACCTAATGAAACCGTTGTAGAAGCGTATCTTTCTTTCAATGATTTATATACAGTAGATCAAGTTATTCAGCAAATGCCAAATGTAGATGTCACCTGGGCAGCGATTTATACAGGAGTAGAAGACACCATGCTAAGTGCAAATGGGAATGTTGTATCGCCTATTGGCTATCCTGTACAACCAGATCAAACAAATTGGTCCCCATTTAAAGGTGCTACTTCTCATGAACAAACGTTTTTATCCATATTAAATTTTCTAGTTGATTATGAGGAGACGGCTACTGCTGTTTCCGCTCATAAAAATCTGGACCTAAAAGAGAGAATCCATTATTTAAAACAGCATGATATGAAAACATATGGGGTTGTCGTTACAGGACCCAAAGCTGAGGTTGAACAGCTACAAAGTTTAACCATGATTAAGCATATGAAACTAGGGGAGGTTAAATTATGGAATTGGGTACGTTAAAGCAGACTATTTTCAATGTTTTTGGCTGGGCTAGCATTAGCATTGGCCTATGGACGCTTATCATGGTTAATAGTTGGATTATCATTGGCTATGGTGCTCCATTTACTAGTAAGAATTTCATTACCTTGACAATCGTTTTTGGGTTCATTGCGATCCTTTCGAGACCCAGTCGTTCTCTAGGCAAGTGGGGAATCTTTATTGGTGGCTATCTTATTTTGTTTATGACGGTTCTATTCTTTGTTGGCTGGTTAATTACCCCATTTCCTTAAGACAAGCAAGTAGGCCATACCTATGGTTTGTGAGTCTTTTAGAACATACTATGATATAGGTAATAAAGTATAGATACTAGTTTTTTATAAGGCGACAGTTAGGATGTCATGTCAGTCTTTGTAATCAAAAATAGCGAAAACAATTGTCAGAAAATATCAATATATTCTATAATGAGTAAAAAAATAGAGAATAAGAGGTGGACTTATGGGTAAACCAGTAGATTACAATCTATATCCGGGTTATCAAAACACACAAGATTCTAGACTAGATGAAAGAAAAGAAGAATATATAGAAGTATTAGAAAAAGCAAAAATAGATGGGTATATACTTGAGTTTGAAAAATCCTCTGAATTACCCCAATAACTATGTTTAAATCTCAATCTAATACAAGGAAGCCAGGCGCTCTGCGGAGTACCTGGTTTTTTACATTTTTAAGCTTTATTTGCCAAGCCGTTATAAATAGCGGCTCCTAGACTATGTGCTTGTTCATATTTCATACATATTGTTTTTAATGATGATGACCTAGGTCTAGCTCATAATGGACTTAATGTAAAAGTTACTATAATCTACTAATTAATGCTGATATGGAAAGGGTGGTAAAAATGAGTAAAAATATTATTGTATTTGGAGCAAGTCAGGGGTTAGGCGACGCTTTTGTAAAAGGCTTACCCGTGAAGGGGGATACTGTATGGGTAGTTTCACGTACACGACCTAAAAGCTTAGATATCAATGATGGCGTAAATCGTCAATGGCTTTCTATTGATTTGTCTAGCCAACAACACATACCGTCATTAAAAGAACAATTAAAAGATATTGCTATAGATGTATTAATTTATAATGTTGGGGTTTGGGAAAAACGTGGATTTGAGGATGATTATACATTTGATAGAGATGAAGTCGAGGATATTTCAAATTTAATCAATATCAATCTAACGTCCACTATTACATATATTCAGGCACTTTTACCGAATTTAAGACAAGCGAAAAATGGAAAGGTTATTTTAATTGGTTCAACTGCAGGGTTAGACCATACAAACAATGCACAGGTTTCATTTGTCACATCTAAATTCGGTTTACGAGGCATTACAAATGCTTTACGTGAACATTTAAGAGAAGACAGAATTTCTGTCACTTGCATTAATCCTGGGGAGCTAGCAGCAGAAGTCCCTTATGAGGCAGGCGCTGATAAGGCCATCCAATTATATGAAGCTACACGTATCCCTGTCCAAGATATTGTAGCTATTGTGCAATGTGTGGTTAATTTATCACCCGCTTCATGTGTAAAGGAAATTAATATCCCTGCCATAACAGATTTAAATGCTTAATGGTTCCATATTATTCTAGGGATCTCGTCCTATTAGAGTATAGTGTTAGCAGCTACATGAGCTATAACGGCGGGAATTAAAAAGGGTCACAGAGGATAGTGACCCTTTATAGAATAAGTGATATTAGTAGTTATGAACATTAGAGGCGAACAATATCATCAGAGAAGTGTTGGATGCCTTTAATATTTAGACATGAACTTAAGCTTGCATTAAAACAAATGATGATTTAGAGCCATAACCACCCCTTAATCTAGCAGACCGCATTACTCCCCCTCTCTAATTGTTCATGAATAGAGGTTCACAAGGAAATTTGAAAATATTGTTATGGTTGGGGAAGGTAATAGATTTTTAGTCTAGTGATTTGGGATGGAAAAAATGGCTCTAAAATGGCTATCTATCATTTTAATTTGTTCCTATATAGGACAAACGAGTAATGAGAGATTAATATAAAACTGAAGCGCCGACAATAATTAATAGAATAAATAGAACAACAACTAGAACGAATGTTGAACCGTAACCGCCGCCGTTATTGCCTCCGTAATAACTCATAAAGTATCCCTCCTTTCTCTCTATATGTATAGTATGTATCGTTATAGGAAGTTTAAAGGTATTTATCCAAACCTATAGAGCTCTAATGAAAGAAAAATTATTGCGACAAACTAAATTATAGGAAATGGTTGATTTTGCTATTCAAATAAAAAGTAACCAAATGCTTACTTGAAAGCTTATGTAAAATGCCCGACTTACTTTTGATAGAACGAATATGACATAAAGAATTACAGACACCTCTATCTACTGTAAACCAAAGGTATCGTGAAGAAGAACCCTCTTGGTGGCTTTTGTGATGTTAACATATTCATTTGAAGAACGCCCCCAAATAGAAGAGGGAAAATCAATGATTGTCTCTTGTTTTCGTCCTAACAGGATTTGAGGAGCTATGTTTTTAAAGGTGCCTTGTCCATCTATTTCATTCCCCAAAAAGTTCATTGGGAACGAATAGCGGAGACTTCTGTAGGAACAGCGTGAAAGTCGAGAACCTAGAATGGACCAAGCAGCTCGTCCCCCATGTGTAGTGAAAATTTCCATGCTTGGAATGGTGCTCGAAGCTTAGCATTTCGAATGGAATAATACCTCATTTCGGTTTATTTACATCGCTAATACGTACATCAGAATTCTCCTTAAAAAATGACAAAATAAGAGGGGAGGCTGAAGCAATAAAAGAGCCTGTAGGTCTGACATTATCATACAGTTGATTATTTTCCGCAGGTAGTTGACCAGTTGCAAAAGAATTTATTTCACGAGCCTTGCCGACTAATTTTTTTGTCCCCATCTAATCACCTCAAGATTACAGTATATGTGAAAATAGCACATGAAAAACGACAGCGTTTAAGACCACCTAGAAGGCATCAATAGGAAATTCATGAGGGTGAAAATAATATATTGAAATAAATGTTGGAGTGGCCGAAGACTGCTTCTTTAGGAAACGAATTTTTCCTGTAAGCAACTCTTTTATATCCCTTCCACTAATGTACGCTTAGGCAAAAAGGTTGCTGTAGACCCACTCGGGGTGGGGCTGTTATGATAAAACAGAACGTTAGTGGGAGGTAATGAATTGGAAGAAGAAAAATACAATAATCTTAAATTAGGTGAACGTGGTGCCATTATAAGTATTATTGCTTATATAATTTTGTCTGTTGTAAAAGTGGGAATTGGTTACATGAGTGGTTCAGAAGCCTTAAAGGCGGATGGTCTCAATAATACGACTGATATTATTGCCTCGATTGCAGTACTTATAGGCCTTAAGCTTTCACAAAAACCTGCAGATCATGATCATCGATATGGTCATTGGAAAAGTGAAACAATTGCTTCTATGGTAGCTTCCTTTATTATGATGGCAGTAGGTATTCAAGTATTATTTGGTGCATGTACTTCCATTTTTCAAGGTGGAAAAGAATCACCTGACATTTTCGCAGCCTATGTAGGTCTTGGATCGGCATTGGTCATGTATTTTGTATATCGTTATAACAAAAAATTGGCTGAAAAGATAAATAGTAAAGCCGTTATGGCTGCTGCCAAAGACAACTTGTCAGATGCCTGGGTAAGTATTGGGACAGCAGTAGGTATATTTGGATCACAATTACATATGCCATGGTTGGATACAGTAACAGCTATTATTGTAGGTTTTTTAATTTGTAAAACAGCTTGGGATATTTTCAAAGAAGCTTCTCATGAACTTTCTGACGGATTTGATGAAAACATACTTCAAAACTACAAAAATATTATTTTAAAGTTAGACGGAGTTATTGGAATTAAAGAAATTAGAGGTAGAAATTATGGCAACAACGAAGTGATTGATGTTGTCATTCTAGTCGATGCAAATTTAGATATTACAGAGGCTCATGATGTAGCTTGTCATGTTGAAGATAAGATGATTCATGAGCAGGGCGTATATGAAGTTCATGTGCATGTGGAACCCAATGAGGAGAAAATATAAAAAAGATTAGGCACTCAATGAATTTGAGTCCTAATCTTTTTTTATATTTGTCCATATTTAAGCCATTTCTTTCAAGGAAATGTATAAGTTTGTTTAAATTAATTAGAAATTATTAGTATAATAAACTTACTTTGGAAAATAATTAATAGTAGGAGGATATCTTCATGCCAATTCATATAGATATAGTAAACAGAAAAGGGGCTAGAAAAGTTAGTGAAATCCCTGAAGAGGTATTAACATTGTTGAATGAAGGAGAAATAGAAAGTGTTAATTTAACTGAATGGTTGGGGGTCAATCATATTTCTTTAGTGAAACATGTCCTACCTAAGATAGGATTATCTCATAAATTAGAAGGTATAGTAGAAGAAATGTTAAAACAGAATGCTGAATCGGGAATGAAGGCTATTCGTTTAACTGGTGAACTATTAAATACAGCAATAAACGAAGAAAACGAACGAACAAAAGAAGATATTATTAAAAAATTTGCAACGCATCCTTCTGATAGTGTTCGCTGTTGGGCAGCATTTATGAATAAAAATGAAAGCTCCTCTTTGGAAGAAAAATTAGCATATATTTATCCATTCGCTGGGGACCGTCATTTTGGGGTTCGAGAAATTTCTTGGATGTCGATTAGAGAGGAAATAGCGCAACAACTTGATGATAGTATAGAATTCTTAACAGAATGGGCAAAAGAAGAGGATGAAAATATACGAAGATTTTCTATTGAAGTCATTCGTCCTCGTGGTGTTTGGGCCAAGCATATCGAAGTTTTAAAACAGAATCCTAGTAAAGCCCTTCCTATTCTAAACCAACTGAAATCTGATCCATCAAAGTATGTACAAGATTCTGTAGGGAATTGGTTAAATGATGCCAGTAAAACCCAACCTGATTTTGTCATAATGCTTTGTGAAAAATGGAGTAAAGAATCTGAAACAAAAGAAACATCAAAAATTATAAAGAAAGCGAAAAGAACAATTATGAAGGGCAATTAATTAAAAAAGATAAAAACGTCAATCTAGCATATGCAAGAGCTAAAGTTTCTTGATATTTAAATGAATTAAAGTAGGTGGGAAGGGAAGGAAAACGAGTGAAGCCTTTTTAAATGCTGTTATTTTGTTTCTTCCCTGTTTCCATTCCTGCCTCGAAAATAAAGACGAGCATAAGAAAGAAGATAACAATTTTTATTGTGAGGGTTTCTGTCCAAAAGCCCAAATAATACATGAACACCATCATAATAGATAAAAGTGTTTTAACAATCTTTAGGGTCATTATGACACCTCCTAATAGTCGGATTACCTTATAACAAAAGGCTGTATAATAGAAACGCTTTTTTTTCATAAAACAAAAAGTAGCCAAAAAGAAATAAACTTCAATGGCTACCTGTAACGTAAATGATTATTTATAATTGGCTGTTTTGAGTAGTATATTAATCATTGCTTGGTCGTATCATTTAACCGTTAATCCGAGCAGTGAAGCAAACCCGATAGCTTGTTCAGAAGATACTTCACACCCATTCAAACTTTCGAGAGATACTTGAAGTCTTTTAAAGGTACACGTACTAATATCAATCCCCTTTAACGAAGTTTCAGTAAAATCAACCTCATTAATATCACATTCTTGAAATGCCACTTTCTTTAGTAAGGAATCAAAATAATTCGCTCCTTGTAGGTTGGTGTTATGGAATAATACTTGTTTTAAACGAGCCTCAGGAAAATTGCTTAAGGTTGCCATACAATTTTCAAAAGAAACATTTCCAAGATTAGCTTCGGAAAAATTCACACCTAATAATTTACAATTTTTAAAAACCACTCTATGTATAAGGCTTTCCTTTAAGTTTAAGTTAGATAAATCACAGTTTTCGAAAATGACATCCGTTACATCCATTTTTTTAAAAGAAGAATTGATGAATGTGACATTTTTAAAAATAACCTTAGCTACGATTAATCTTTCAACAACCTCCTTATCAATGACTGTATCTGCGATCATGCAATTTGATAAATAAGGTTCCTCCTCGTCATAAATAGCTTGAAAATTAGCTTTTTCTAAATCAGTAGGTATTTTTGGTGATGTAATTTGGAAATTATAGGACATATAAGCACACCCTTCGAAAGTAGTTAGCATCTATCTTATAGAATAAGAACTAAAATAAAAAGTCTTTCTTATTAATTTAAAGTGTGTGCAAATCTAATTTTCTATAATAAAAGTGTTCATTCAATGATATTCCGGAGTAGGGAAAGAGGCAAAGGCTTACCTATAGCCAGCATACATAAAACCATTTGTTACGGACTCAGTGTCTTCAGTAGAAGAACATTCTATAGCATATGACGAATACCTATTTGATGTTCCACTTAGCTTTCAGTGGTACTGAAAATCAATGAGTAGGATGCCAAACAGTTCATTAATGGAGGGCATCGGTATCGTTTATTTAGAAATTTCAAATAAATAAATGACCAAAACCACATTAAATGGTAAAGTATAGAAATAGTGATTGGGGGAATGGTCATATGGAGAAATTAAACAGGGTTGAACTAAAGCATTTCATAAGTGAATATAAAGAAGAGTTAAACACTTTTGTCCTTACAGAGGAACAAAAACAATTCTCTGCGCTTCCAAGCAATTTTGAGGAAATCAATGAAGGACAATATCGTATTGTAATTTTAAGTGATCATACACCTGTTGGTTTTTTTCTATTGAATTCAAATGAAAGAGTAAAGAAGTACTCTAATAATTCGAACGCTTTGTTATTATCGGCACTTTCAATTAATCATGCTGAACAAGGAAAAGGTTACGCAAAACAGGGAATGACATTACTAGTTGAGTTTGTTCAATCAGAATTCCCTCATTGTGATGAGCTTGTCTTGGTTGTAGATAAAGATAATATACCAGCACAAAAGTTATATTTAAAGGTAGGATTTGAAGATACGAATGAGCGATTAATAGGACGGATTGGCGAAGAAATTATTATGAGACAATTAATAAAATAATACACCCCACAAATACATAACGACCTACTTTTATGTATGGGAACGGCCATGTACGGCAGTACGACGACGTTCGGTAGCAGAGACAGTAAATTGAAAACAATGATGAAGTAGCCAAGCAGCTACTTCTTTTTAATGATGGCTAGATGAAATTTAATAAGCAGAGGTAATGATTTAAGATGCGAGAAAGTGTCAATCATTTTATGAACGATCCGTGGTGGCAGATTTCAAGAGGTATGTCAGAATCATTAAATGAAGAGTTAAAGAAATTTCACAACAACATATTCTTTATGGGAAAGAGGCAATTGCGGTGGCTAGAAGAGAAGATAATGATGATGTGATTTTTTGGATTGAAAAGATGAATAAATACGCAGTCGTTCATTTAACCTATTCGATAGAAACTTCAAGCGAATATCCTATCACATCATTATATACACGGAGAGAGTTAGAAGAATACTGTAAGAGTGTTTCAAAGCTTTATTAAGGTCTTTTAAATTTTATTTTGATACCATTTGCAATTTTGGTAATATAAAGGAGGATTTATTCGGTAAGTTATAAAAATGCCTTTATTAAAATTTCAGAGGATTCGGAAGTTACTTCGGCTGTTACTCCTCTCCCAAGAAACAACAGGCCTACTATAGCTTCAATTGAATTGAATTGAATTTAATTTGACATAACCCAGACAACTATACTGAGGAAGATGTGCAATTCCAAACGTATTTGATTAAAAATCAAATTGATTTAAATCGGATTCATTAAATGAAATCAGGAAACAATTTTTCCAAAAGTCTAAAGCGTGTTTTAGAGCTATTAATCATCTCATTTGTCCTCATTGCCTTTGTTTGGGTGATGATAGCGAAATCAGAATCCTACTCTGAACCTCATGAAGCGTTATGGTCAAAGGATAGTGATTTAGTGTTAATCCAAAGCTAACAGCTAAAGGATAAGGCACTCTTCTTTTTTATAAAAAATACGAATAATATAGGGGCTGCTTATGTTGAAAAAGGGCTCTTTGGATGGAATGCTGGGATGCTTACTTGGGACCCAATGGACAAGGAGAGAGGCTATGAAAAATTGGATCATTTAAAAGGACATAGCGATAGTCTAATCTATGGTCTCATTAGGAATGGTGACAAACAACTTATTAAAATCGGCGAAAGATATGCTACTATACTAGATTTAGCCGTCATACTGCCACCAAGTGAAGTAGAAAAGTATCAATTAGACGGCCTATTTATTTGGTATTTCGAAAGCCATACACCTCCCAACGAAGAGGAAATAACACGCATTAATAAAGTTACTTAAGAAGAACTAGGTACGAATTTTTAAAATGAATTTCAGGAGGGGAAAAGTTGTTATATATAGCTCTATTAATTGGCATCGCAGTTATTATGATTGCCGATAAGCTTACTCAGGCTTTTAAGCTATCAAGCATTTGGGGATTAATAAGTCAAATTTGTGCTTCACTTGTCTTGATAATGGTTGGTGGTCTTGAGGTGAATTATATTCATCTAAGTAACCACATCGAATTAGGGTATTTGGCGATTCCTTTTTCTTTATTATTTCTTGTAGGCTTTACAAATGTTATGAATATTGAAACAGGACAAAAATCTTTCATACTACTATTGCCATTGGTCTCTTTAGTGTGCTTCTCCATGGCAGCCTTCATTATGGGGCATTCATTTATTTTAATAATCGGGATTTCTAGCTGTTTAGCGATTCTACTTATTCTGCTTTATAGTTATGTCTCAGGTAACCTATTTATAGGAAAATCGCTTACCACATCAATAGGTTTTATCATAGCTGTACTTTCAATATCGCTCATTAAATTATTTATTGTAGCCATTTATATTCCGATATTTACGTTAGCACTACCATTCACTTTATATTATTTTATTCAAGATAAGTTTACGAGTGTCCAAGCAATTATCATTAGTACTTTAACAGCTGTAATATTTGGTGTATTTATATTCATCGTACCTACTCATCTATTATGGTATCCCGTTGTTGGCATAACCATTATGTTGGTTATCATGCAATCTTCACGTAAATTTCGTATTATTTAGAAGCAACGCTCAGCCTCACTAATAGTTGAGTGGTTGCTTTTTTTACAGAATATAAGTTCTTAACTGTTTTAATTTTGTATTTGCAACCATATAATACCATAAGCGCTATTGTGAGTGTGAGTGGGGGTGAGGTAAATGTATATGAAGGCACAAACTAATTTTATTGATGTAGTAAAAAATACGATTAGTAATAACGGACAATCTATCGAAGAAAGACTTGAAGAAAAGCACAAAGGCTTTGAAAAAGGCTGGAAAATGGATGGAAATGAAGTTGTGTTTTGGGTCAGTCCTACATTAAGACTTAGTGAGTATACAGGAAGTATAATGAACGAATTTAGATTCACTCTATTATTTGACGAAGAAAATAAAAAGTTAATAGTATCTGGTAACAATGTTAAATCACGAAATTTATTATAAATAATCCATTACCTAGTCACATCCAATAGATGTGGCTTTTTAATATTGTAAGAACAAAAAACTCTAAAAAGGAAATAATCATCCATAATTTTAATAATTGCCTAAATAGAATATGGTACTATTCAATTATATTACTCTATAGTGAAAAGGAGAGTTATGATGAAAAGTGGGTTCGAATTTAAAGATTTCCCCGTATTAGAAACAGAACGCTTTATTCTAAGAAAAGGCACAGTAGATGATGGTAATGATATTTTTGAGCTTTATGCTAATGAAAATGTGGTTAAGTATCTTCCATTAAATTTATTTGAATCGCCTGATGACGCAATGGTTGAAATTAATTGGTATGAGAAAATTTTTAAAGAACAAATTGGTTTAAGATGGGTAATCGAAGAAGCCAAAACGAAAAAAGTGATTGGAACATGTGGCTATTTGAATTATGAAAAAGAACATAACCGTATAGAAATGGGTTATGATTTGAACCCTGTTTATTGGGGGCAGGGTATCATGCAAGAGACTTTAGGCAAAATTATTCATTTTGCTTTTACGTCGATGGCAATAAATAAAATAGAAGCGAAAGTTGAACCTGAAAATAAAGCATCCATCAGATTGCTGGAAAAATTAAAGTTTTGCCAAGAGGGTGTTTTAAGACAACATGAATTTGAAAAAGGGAAATATGTTGATCTTGTCCTCTTTTCAATGTTGAAAAGTGAATATATCGCGCTAAATGAGGAGTCACGCTTGTAATGAGCAGTGGCTTTTTTCTTTTCTTAATAGTGGGTATCAACTAGTCAAAACGTTAGTATGAATTTATGAGGTGAAAGGGAATAATGAAGCATTTATTATCTTTAATATTTGAGGTTATTGATTACCAAAATTTGTTTTTTATGCTTTAATATAAAAGAAGAGGGGAGGAAATGATTAACAAAAATCTATAAGACGCATGGTCATTAAGAAATAAGAGGATTGTGAAAAGATGTTACAAAATAAAATAATTTCAGCTGTAATTACATTAATTATAGGTGCTTTTATTATTCCATTATTTATTGGTTATACATACAGCATTTCATATGGTATTTATGGCACTGCATTTACTGCACCAGCTATGCTTATAGCTGTTACCATATCAATTTTAATTGAAAAATACAGTAAAAATAAAAATGCTATATTCATGTATTTGAAGCATTTACTATGTGCATTAATTTTTTCACTATTATTTAGTTTAATTAATTTTAATGTTAATACTTTTAAAGATACTATTTATCTAGTTTCTTTAATGGGAAGTATTTATATAACTATATTTGTAATCTTTGATTATTTGTTAAAAAGATTACAACTAAACCAATCAAATCGCAATTAGAGTATCTACAAAAACATTCAAGAATTTTGAGGAGGAGATTATATGAATACTATCAATTATTCATATGGAGCAAGGGTGAATATAAATGAAGGGTTTTATGATTGATTATTTTGAAAGAAAATTAAGATTTAAAGATATGGAAGTATGGGATATCTGGTTTGATAAAGATATATATAGATTGTTTATTGTAGATGAAAACCGTGCTTCTGAAATAAGGGATCTGAACTTGCCCCCTAATGCAAGGGTATTTGAAGAGGATTTAAGAGAGAATCTAATCACTGTGAAGGTATACTCCGAAAAACAAGTAAAAAGTAAACATATAGAGTTAATCGATCAGTTTGCTAAACAATTAACGGATCATGTTGCATTAGCTCATTGTGATATCCACCTTACGTTTTATCGTAAAATAAATGATGATATTTTTGAGAAAATTCCTTTAAAGCATTTGCTACATTTCAACCAGGACTAATTTCAAGTAGCTCTTGATGTAGAAGTTGATTAGAACGAAGGGTGACCTCGCTCTGGGAAAGCGTCTGCACGTAGTGGTAATCAATGGCTTTACTGTATGGTAAAAGAAAAAAGACTGTAGATAAACTCAAAATTCATTGAGTTTGCCTACAGTCTGAAAGGATTTTTAAATAGAAGATCCTTTAGCTATTTCCTTGCTTGATTTTTTGTATGTTGTTTCGTTATTTCTTAACAAGCTATCTTTATCTAATATAGTTGGTAAACAAATACCAATAATGATTGTTACGATACCTGCAATTTGCAAAGTTGTAACCGTTTCGCTTAATAAGATAACGGATACCATCACTGCTATGGGTAATTCAACCGCACTTAAAATGGATGACATTCCTAAACCAACTTTAGGAACGGCAATAGTGAATAAGAATACGGGTATAATCATACCAAATAATCCCAACGCCAATCCGTAAACCCACAGTCCTTCATTAAACAAAGTACCATTCCAAATAATTTCTGGGGATTGAAAAACAGCCGTAATCATAAAGGCAAAGAAAGAAACAAATACTAAACGGTTGGACGTGGACATATTGGCAGTAGCTTTTCCGTTCACATATAAAAATAAGGAATAACAAAGAGCAGCTGCTAGCCCCCATAACCATCCCTGCATAGGGATTTGGGATAAATCAACATCAATGATGCCAGCAGCTGGAATGGTTCCAGCTACCAATATGAGTAAAGAGATTAATTCAATTCTACTTGGGAATTGTCGTTTTGTAATACAAGATATCAACATACCGATCCATGTAAATTGAAACAGTAGTACAACTGCCAACGAAGCGGGCAAAAAGTTTAAAGAATGACCATATAAAATGTTTGTTAATCCTGTTAAAATACCTGCGAATATAAGGATTTTAACACCTTTAAAGCTCATTTTGGCTCTGTTTGTAACTAAGAAGATACATACCGCTATACAAAAGCCTATAAAAAACTGACTTGTCACGGCCTCAGAGACAGAAAACCCACTACGCATGGCCAGTTTTATAATAGTTGAAACGATACCAAAACTACTAGCTGCGATAATAACTAGTAGGGGATAAAGATACATCTTCATTTATCCACTTCCCTCCTAAAACGTTTATATAAATAGAAATTTAGCTATGATTTTGAGATTTAGAAAAAAAATCATAATCTCCAATATAAATGACAGATTGCTATTTTACAATCTTTTTTTTTATAATAATTGCTGGTGAAAAAGAGTTTTTCTGTGGAGGAAAGTAATATTTTAGAAAAGGTAAAAATACCAAAATCATATGTATCAAGGCTTTGGCTTATGGTTGTGACTAAATATTTTTCAAAATGGAGAAATGTATTTGCTATCAAGAGAAATTGAATAGCATTGACACTTCCCTAATTTTTTTATACAATTGTGCTAATTTTATAAGCAAACACTCACAGGTTCGTGAGTGGCGGAATTTTGTAGAGTGTTCACTCTGTTTCATTCGCTCGTTGTCTATTTATAGGCGACGAGATTTTTTATTTTTTGGAGGGATTTTTTGAACAAGTTGAAGTTTTCTTTAGTGGTTTTATTAGGGGCCTGTAGCTATGGGGTCCTATCATCCATTCTGAAAGTTGGATTTTCAAATGGCTATACTTTTCCTCAACTTTTAGGGGGACAATATGTATTCGGTTGGTTTGGACTTTTAATACTCGTTCTTACTTTTTCTCGTTATAAAGTATCCTTGAAAAATATAGTATCACTATTAGCGGTTGGGACAACGATGAGTTTAACGAGTATTTTTTACGGCTTTTCTGTAAAAGAACTTCCGGCATCTATTGCGATTGTGCTGTTATTTCAATTCACATGGATGGGTGTTCTCATTGAAGCGATTATTAATAAAAGTTTCCCAAGTCGCGAAAAGGTTTTGTCGATCATTATCTTATTTGTAGGAACGATGCTCGCTGGGGGTGTGTTTGAAGGGTTAGGACAACAATTATCTTTGAAAGGAATACTCTTTGGACTACTAGCAGCGATAACTTTTTCCTTCTATATATTTGCTAGTGGCCGTGTTTCTACCGAAGTACCGATCTATTCAAAAAGCTTTCTGATGACAACGAGTGCAACACTCTTTGTTTGCATAATGTTCCCCCCAACATACTTGATGGATGGTACATTGCAGGCTGGATTATGGAAATATGCGCTAATCCTAGGTTTCTTTGGTGTCGTTATACCAGTTATTTGTTTTTCTATTGGTATCCCAAAAGTAGGGACGGGTTTAGGAACCATTTTAGGAGCTGTCGAGCTACCAACAGCCGTGATCGCTTCAATTACGCTTGTTCATGAGGTCGTGTCTCTTTTGCAATGGCTGGGAATTGTCTGTATTTTACTAGGTATTTTCATCCCTCAAATGCTAAATGTACGAAAAGAGAGGCAGCTAGCCCGTTTTAGTAATGAAGCCACAGAATTTTAGAATGCTATCTACGGGGATCACCGATCAATCTAGACATTTTATAAAGCTTGGTTTGCCTATCTATCATAGAAGCTTTCATCTTTGAATGGAGGCTTTTTTATGAGTCAAGAAGGAAGAGTTGTTTTAATAATTGTAGTCTAGACAGCTATGATAACTATATTTTATCCTCATTTTTGGTTATAAATTGGTAATTTATTTTGGAATTAACTATATAATTATAAAAAAGGGGGATGAATGTTATCTATTTATCTAAAAAAATAGGAATAGTAAGCTGGATAGTTACCATTTTATATTGCGTGATAGAGCCGATTTTTATTATGACTTCACTTGTACCTTATAATATAATGCAACAAGCTATGAGTGATTTAGGAGTGACAACATGTGGTAAGTATACGTATACAATCGCGCCGCATGAAATTTGTTCGCCATATCATTTTTGGATGAATATATTGTTTATCGTAAATGGTTTATCATTTTCAGTTGGCGTTATATATATATATCAATATTTAGAAAAGAATTTGATCAATAAAATAGGAACAGTATGTATTCTTATTTTTGCAGTAGGAAATATTGTGTCTGGTATTATACCGGCAAATGTTCATTTATTTTGGCATTCGATTTTAGCTCAAATAGGCATGATTACTTTTTTAATTGGGCTGGGAATATATGCAAAATCATTAGATAGAGGTAAACATTGGACCTATTTAAACTTAATTGTACTGATAGTTTTACTAATCCTTATTGGTCTATTGTTTTTCCTTCCTTTGCCTGCAGGTTTATTACAAAGGCTTTTTTATGGTGTAATTTTCGTGTGGGGTATGGGACTAACTATTCTATTAGGTTCATCAGAAATAAAACCAGGTACTCACTGACTTGAGCCTGGTATTTTTTATATAAACGGAAAAGTAAACATATAGAGGATCATCACAAAGAAGAGGACGACTCATGATGACCATTTCACTGGGAGAAGGATGTAAGAAAGGTACATAGCAATAAAAAAAGCTGCTTAATCTGACTAGAGATTAAACAGCACATGGATATTGTCAATATAAAACATAAAAAGGAAAAAGTCAACAAATTTTTAGTGGATAAAGTGCCAAGCATAATTTCGGCATGTACCCTATATACTATCTTCCATTAATTATACAGGTTTGACTTTAAGTTCTCTTTGGATTAAAACAACTCCAATTCCATACACAATCGAAATAGCTAAAGGGACAACAGTGAAAGCATAATCAACAAAGAAACCACCTAAGATGAGAGCAGAAAAACAGGTTCCTAAAGTAACGAATAAATAGGCTTTACTTTTATAAATCCATATGTATGGAAGAAAATGAGAGCCTGCAAGTAAACCAATTGTGAAGGGAAGGTATTCAGGTATTTTCATATACACAATGATAAATACAGGTATATAAAAAGCTTGAGGAGCCGCGACAATTCCTCCTAAAATCCCTAAAGGATTGTCTGTAGAGTTTAAACTGACACCAAGAATTTTACTAATGAAAATGCCAATAGGAAAAATAGCGCCCAATCCAAAGATCCAAATTAAACGGACAGCTTCTATTGGAAGAACAAAGTACATTAGGGTGAAAACTAAAAAGACAATAACGCCAGAAAGTAGAATTGGGAATCCTTTTTGTGTTTCAGCTATAAGTTCATTTTGCAAATTTACAAGAGTTTTACTCATAAACGTACCACCTTTCATAAAATGGGGAGAGGATAATATAGTATAACAGTTCATAATCAAATTTGCCGTAAATATCCTAAAAATGGTATCTTTTTCAGATGTTTTGGCGGAAGATATAGGGAAATGGCAATGGGGAAGAAATGGAAAAAATCATTCAATTGAAGGAGTAGCAGGCATTGATTCGTCGGTTATTCTTCCATCCCTCTCTTTTGAAAACTAAACGTTAATAATTACAGTATGAGGCATTTGGATATGTTATGATCAAATTTGTGGAAAATATTCACAAACAGTCAGTGTGGTCTAATGAAATAGGGGGACAGATGATGGATAATCAGTATTTCGTAGGTTGGGGTACATTAGCGTTAATTAATGCAGGCCTGGCACAAGGGAAAAATAGAACAGGGTTAAATTGGTTTTTACTTTCTCTTTTATTAGGTCCATTTGCCACATTAATTTTATTATTTGTTGAAAAGAGACAGTAACTTCCTTCCATCTAGGAAGATTTGCGATAGAAGAGACGAGAATAGCGTTTTAGTAGGACTAGATAAAACTTCTATAAGTGGAACAATACTAAGTCAGTTACATGAGGAGAACATATTTATCTTACTCATAGTCTAAGTAAAATTAACGATGGAGCTCATTTGTTTAGCCATTTTGATGGTGACTCTCAATCTCTCATTACTTCTGCAATTTGAATCAAGTATTAAAATGACTATGATATCCTTGCAAATTCAACCGAGTTAAAGGGCAGTAAGATTGAACCTCACCTGATGGTGGGGCTTTTTCTTATAAAAATAGTCTAAACTAAAAGTGAAATCAAATAATAATAACGTTGTGGAGAAAACTCTATTTCCACCATCGAACGGATTCTTCATTTAGATTATCTGTTGTACTAACCTGTTGTATAATCTCGAAGAATAGTAGCATGTTTTACAAATGTAAAAGCAGCTTGTAAGTAAGCTGCTTTTACTTGAATCATTCTTTTGGAATAAAAAGATACTGAATCCTCTTACTAGAATACTGTCTTTTTATTAAATTTCTTTCCATAAAGACAGTGCGTTTATCCAATTTGGATCTCCATATCCTTGATAGCTTTGAACCGCTTCATAATTTTTACCTTGATACTCTACCTTATCTCCTTTTTTGTACGCCTTAAATGGACTCCATTGCTCATAAGAAGCACCTTGCTCCTTAGTCGTTACAGTTAAAATAGAACTTTTAATGGACTCATTTCCAGCTGCATCTACGGCAGTTACTGCATACATATATGAAGTGCTTGATTGAAGATTCATGTCCATAAATGATGGGATTGTGGAAGTCCCAACTGCAGACATTTGTTCTTTTGTTGACCCTCTATATATAACATAATGGTCAACGGCTACATTATCCTCTGAAGCACCCCACATTAAGTCTACACTTGAAGAAGTAATTCCCATTGTATGTAGTGAAGTTGGTTGCGTAGGGGATTCTGTATCTGGAGCAGCATTCAATGTTTTTACAACTAGAGACTCACTTACTGTAGAAACATTCCCAGCTGCGTCTACAGCCTTTACAGAGTAAGTATAGGTTGTATTGGAATTTAAATGTTTATCTATAAATGTCGTTCCTGGGATAGTGGCAACTACTTTGCCATCACGTAATACTTGATATTCTTTTACACCTACATTATCAGTAGAAGGGTTCCATTTTAGCTCGGCGCTAGTAGAAGTAACTTTTGTTGTATGTAAACCATTTGGTTGAGATGGGGCTTCCATATCCACATTGCCACCATTATTAACCAAATTTATATCAATCACATTATAGAATGCATTTGAAGTGTCTGCGACATCCCAAACGGCTAGAATAACGTGGTAGCCATTACGGTCCGTCGGCACGTTAATGGTATGAGTTAAATTAGTCGATGCAGCAGTGCCATTATGTGCTACAGTACCAATAGACTCAAGGTCAGCACGGGTTAAAGGTTTGTTAGGATTCCAATCACGTTTTGTAATATAATAGTGCCATTTGCTTGTTAAATGTGGCGCAGTATATTTCCATGTAAAAGTATTGGGACCTCCTGTAATCGTATTCTTATACCAGCGATCTGCAGTTTGTTGATCAAGGATACCACCAAAAAGACCACCCGCAGATGCAATTTTTCCATCTAGAGGTCCACTTTGCGGAAATCCTTTAGGCGCCTCTAGACTCTGAGGCTCATACATGATGCTTCCACACATTAAGTTAAGTGCTCCATAATTTTGAGTACATAACGCTGCTCGGCTAGCTGGTTTTTCAACAAATCCATGAGCATATGCATTTGGAGCTGTCGAAATCCCTATGATTCCGGCTGCTAATAGGGCAGCACTCAGTCCTTTTTTGCTTAATTTTGAGAATTTAGTGTTCATCATCCATCGTCTCCTTAATTTGAATTTGTATTGCGACTAGTATGATAGCAATAGATTAATAATTATTCAAACTACGGAGAAATAATACAATAGTTTTATTTTGCAAAAAAACATTTTTATAAAAACATAGATATAAAGACCTGGTTTAGTGGAAATTGTTATTTTCAAAAGCTAATTTCTATTAAAAAAAGCTATAAATTCTAATAAAATATTTAAATTTGTCTATTTTCGTACTAATTGATATTATTCCAAAATATCCAACTGATTAAGCTTGTAAGGGCTATTGGAGATGTCTTTTAAAGGACAAACTAAGTTTCACCGCGAAGCAACAGTAAGTGGTGAGTTAAGGGATGAATCCAATATTTTTAGACCCTATGTAGGTAAATGTCTGTTGCGATAGAATGCAGCTAAGAAAAAAATAACCTAAAGATGCTTTGCTCTTGCACATGCATGCAAATCCTTTTGGTGGTTTTCTACACACCATAAACAAAGGAATTGATTACATAAAATGGTTTAGATTCTTTTGTTTCATGGTTAAACTAATAAAAATCTAGATGGAGGTGAATGGGTTGGATATATCAAAAATGAATGAGGTTAACCATCATACACACGAAAATCGTTTTCAGTATGGGAAACGTAATATGTGGACCGGCATATTATTTGGCTTTGGTGCAGTAGCATTTATAGACGAAGTAATTTTTCATCAATTATTACATTGGCATCATTTCTATGATAAATCTACGGCTAATATTGGATTAGTCTCTGATGGATTGTTTCATGCCTTTAGCTTTTTCGCCACAATTGGCTCTGCTTTTTTACTGGCAGATCTTCATCGAAAACATGGGTTTTGGTTAAAAAGGTGGCTTGGAGGTATTTTTCTAGGTTCAGGAACATTTCAACTATACGATGGTATCATTCAACATAAATTCATGAGGCTACATCAAATACGATATGATGTCGATATTGTCCCCTATGATATAGTTTGGAATGTGCTAGCGGCTATTTTAATTATTATTGGTATGGCCTTATTATTTAAAACTAATCAATAAGGAGGTACCATCTTTGCATTCACATGAAACTCACATCCAAAATCTTTCTGTCATTGTACAGCTAATAGTAGTTATCCCATTTTTCATTTCTTTGATTTCTTATATCGTGGCAGTCAAGCTCTCAAATCAACATAAAAAACAGTGGCCTTATATTCGTACATTATGTGGGATTCTTGGACATGTATGTGCCATATTAACATTAATGGGTCCATTAGCAGAGCTTGCACATGTTAATTTTTCAGCCCATATGGTGGGTCATTTATTGCTTGGAATGCTAGCACCACTACTTATAGCATTATCGGCACCTATTACCTTATTTTTAAGAACTATTCCTGTGAAAAAGGCCCGTTTTATTTCACGAATACTCAGTACCTCTTACTTTAAATTTGTGTCCAACCCGATCATAGCAACGATTCTGAATGTAGGTGGTTTATGGCTTCTCTATACTACGCCGCTTTTTAGCATGATGCACGAAAGCTCGATTTTATATATACTGATTCACATGCATATTTTTCTAGCAGGCTATTTGTTTACTAGTGCATTTATCTATATTGATCCAACGCCACATCGATTATCTTATGTTTTTCGTTCAATCGTTTTATTGATAGCTTTAGCAGCTCATTCGATATTGTCCAAACATATTTATGCGTATCCCCCTAATCATGTAGCTACTGAACAAGCAGAGCAAGGTGCTATGATTATGTACTACGGTGGAGATTTAATTGAAATTGCACTGGTCTATATACTATTTTATCAGTGGTTTAAAAAGACAAGAAATCCTGTTTTTGCAAAGCCTATTATTTCTTAACAACTCATCGTATAAACTTATAAACAATCATGATGAGTATGAAATCGAGTGATTTCCAACTATTTTCTCATAGCCCAATTAGATTGAGCTATGAGAATAACGATGCTCCATCTTGAAATTTTATAGTAAAAGACAAAGCTCAGGTACTCATCATATGAGAGCCTGGGCATTTTTGTATTTTATTCTTTGTAAAAATGAAACTCAAGTGTAATTAATCTAGTTGCCTTATAATAAAGTTCGAATAAATGCCAATAATTGAAACTTCTGTATTTTCAGTTCGTATAAATGGGTAATACTATTTTTTTCAGGGGGTAAAAATGTTTAAGTTGAGAAGCTGCTATCTTATTTTAGTCCTCTTACTAACGGCCTGTACTCAGGAGGCAGTCATTCCAAAAGAACAAGAAAAAAATGATGATAATATCGTGGTGACACCAGATGGAAAAATAACCTTTGAGATTATTAAAAATATCGAGATTTCACAAAGCAAAGTAGAATCATTAAAAGATGAACTTCTAGTTGCCTATCATGATATTCAAAACTCAATTCAAACGGATTATGTTCCATCCGAGAGAATAAAAGTATATCTTAATGCAGGTAATGACTTATCTTGGGGCCTGAGGTCGGAAATCTATTTATATGGTGTTAAATCAAATTTCTATCCACTTGTTCATGAATTGACACATTCTATACTAGGCTATGGCAACAATTTTGATGCAAGTAATGGCTATTTTACGCAAGAAGGGTTTGCTACTTACATGGAAGATAAGTATGGAAAAAGCTCATATACCAATCAGTTTGTGAAGTCTTTTATCGATTCAAATACATTATTACCTATTAGTAATTTAATAGACCCAACTCAAGACGATTCTTATTTTCGACCAGATATTACAAGTGAAACAAGGTTCACCCTAATGAGGATGAGCTATATTCATTCAGCTTCATTTATTAATTACTTAATTGAAACTTATGGATTAGAAAAGTTTGAAAAGATATACAACGAAAAAAATGTAGCAAATAAAATAGAGGAAGTATACGGGAAGAATGTTAGTGAAATAGAGAAAGAATGGGTAGCTTTTATTAAACGTAGTCCAGAACCAACAAAAGAAGAAATAATAAAAATGAGGAATTATTCCGAATTAACTTCTTCACTTATTAATCAAATTGATGCCAAGTATTTTTCTAGAGATACTACAAATGACTAAGGACGTTCTGTTATATGAGAGAAAGAAAAAAACAGCTATTCCTACTAAAAAATAGCTGTCTAAACTATAATGCTAACAGTGGAAATGGTTGAATCAGCTTATAATGTTGCTTGTGTGTTAACGGAAATAGTAATTTGATAGTTGCTTATCAAAAAAAAGTCTTACTAAAATTAATGCATTATTTTTTCTTTCTAGTAATTTTATTATGGATAATTATGTTAAAATTAATTTCGGAGATTGTGAAAGGAACTTATCATCCATATCCTATTCAAGCATATTTAGAAAATTAAGAGGGTCGTTTTTTGTACGACAAGCTAAATGTATTTAAACTAATGCCGCATTTTTGTATGCAACAATAGTGTATTAAAGCTACTGATGTTAATACAGAATCTGTGAAAACCTAAAGGAGGATTTATGTTGCAAATTAAATTGAACAAATCTCTTGCTTGGAAAATGGGGGAGATGATTGAATCTGGCTTAATAACGTATAAGCATTATGTATTATTTTGTGACGAAATTATTGAAAAATATGAAAATCCTCCTTATTGGATTATAGAACTATCATTAACAAAAGTTCAAAATGATGCAGTAAGAATAGTAAGAGAATTTGCGCATTCGGAACCCTTTGAAAATTTTCCAGAAGTAAATGATTTCTATTTGGCATGTTTATTTTTACAATATAAACAACGTCAAATATCTTGGGTAAGTTTTCTATTTAATGCTGGATGGTATTGTGACGGTTACCATTGTTCAATCCACTGTGAATTTTTTTATGACCTGCTAAATGCTTATGAAAAATCCAAAGCTTTAGAAGAAATCCAAGTAAGAAACGTTGAAAATTTTCTTCTAGTAAATATCAATGAAGTACAAGATATTTATAAGATATTTGAATATTACTTTGACAAATACATAGTAGCTAGTTCCTAATAATTCTAAAATTTTGTAAGATTAAATTCTGACCAAGACAGCTAAAGGCCGTCTTGGTCTCAAAATTATTCTATATGTATTGTAAAAAAATGATTTTATGGATAATCATATTAATATTTCCTTTTTGTAATCAATCCGAATTCATAAATAGCTTCTAGCTTGCCATTATTAAATTCTAAACTTACCATAGAATTTTCTTCTACACCGTTCTTTCCTTTATAATTAAGTTTATTTTCATCTGTGTGCAAAGCTCCGTATCCTACGATTTCTTTTACGGTTTCTTCACTCATACCAATTTTGAGCTTTCGAAACATTTCAGGCGTTATGGTTGAAATTTGTTTTGTCGGTTTTTCCTCCTCTGAGAAGATCATTTCTATCGATTGGCCAACTATCAATAATCCAATTATACTAATCAAAATTAAAGCGATTTTTTTAGGCCATTTTGGTGGAGTGACCTCTCTATAATAATAAGTTCTATTTGCTGACTCTCTGACTATTTCTGGGTGATTATATTCAAAATGAGTTTCTTTTTCTATAATCGTATAATCTTCTGAAACGGCACCACAATATTCACATACATATATATCTTTATATTCTTTGTGAGATTTTTTATATGAATTTGTAGCTAAACAGTTAGGGCAATTTTTCATAAATCCTTCTCCTTACCTTTGTCACTTCTTTCGGGTTGTGTCTTCAACAATCGTATGACAATATTCTCATTTTATTAACACTAAACCCTCTTTATAAACGTTCTTAAACATTACTGGCTAAACTATTAGGACAGTTATTCAACGACATACATCTCTCAATCTCTTCTTCTAATTACTATTTTAGGAAACTTAGTATGAATTGTATAGAGACAAATTGAGAATAAAAAATTATTGTTGTCACAGCTGGTGAGAATCAAGTGATTATTTTTGAGGAAAAGTTTGCTAAAGGCGCAGATGAAGAAACGAATACAGATAGCAAAGTAAAGACCAGAAGCTCAAATGAGTTACTGGTTATTTGTTGTGTATTATGTATAAAATATAAATTTAACCATTAGGCTGTATAACTTCCTAGTAAATCATTATACGAGTAGGCTTAAAAAAGCCGAGAAAATAAGCTATAATGTAATTCTAGAGAACTAGTAATGGGGCAGATTTTATCATAATTTTAAAGCGAGGAAGATGGAGATACAGTAGTTTACTCTCCATATCCCATTTCATATTTAGAAGATTGAGAGGGCTTGTATCAGTAGAACAAAAGTCCATTTGGTGAAAAAATGTATTTGGGTAGGCCAAGTAAAAAGAAGTATGATGTTATTTACTTATAAAAGTATTGGAGAAATTATATGAAATATACTTGTCCTTGTTGTGGATATAGAACATTAGGCGAAGAACCACCCGGAACTTATGATATTTGTGAAATTTGTTTTTGGGAAGATGATGGAATTCAATTTTCTGACCCTGATGGTATAGGAGGAGCTAATATTCCATCCTTAAGGCAAGCACAAAAAAATTTTATTGTATTTGGAGCTTGTGAAGAAAGATGTATTGAATTTGTAAGAAAACCTAATGAGAAAGACGAAAAAGACCCTAATTGGAAACGTATAGATTTCCAAGTTTTGAAATAGAAAAAATTTACCGTTATATGACGGATGAAGAACTTGCACAAAATTCAGAAGCGATAAATGATGATCTACATGCAATTTATTATGAAAAATGAGCTTCATGTACAATACCCACCATGGGAAAATTGATCCATATAGTTCCTTAAAGAAAACCCAGGTACTTGTGTATCTGGGTTTTTATTCTTTTTCAAATTGCTATCATTTAATTTAATTTAGATAAAGTATCTATAATGAAAATCAGGATCATAAGTCCAATTACAATTACGAAAACCTTACCTGAAGATTTTTCATTTTGCACATCATTTTGAATTTCGTTACGTATTCTCTCTGACACTTCTCTCGTTTTTTTCGTTGTTGTTTTATCTTCAAAAATTGTATTACAATACTCACATTTCACAAATACTAAACCATCTCGATATACTTTTTTAAAAGGAGTATTGGCTAAACAATTAGGACAATTATTCATACATTCCACCTCGATTTATCTATCTTCTATTTACCATTTTAGGAAATTTGACATGAATTGTATATATAAATAAAATAAGTCATCAAATTTATGGAAGAGTATTTAATATCATTAATAATGCAAATATCAGATTTATTTTTGACTCATGAAGTATGTTTGACACGAACGGATAAAAGCTTTAAAAATATTGCGATAGAGATACACCTGATTTCAGCGAGATATTTTGGTGGCTTTCAAATAGTGAATTACTAAAGGTATACGATGAAATTTTAAAAGCCCAGGTACTCAATTAATTTTGAGCCGGGGCTTTTTCTGACTAACAGTTCTTCAGTTATAGATAAAATCTAAACTATTTCAGAGAATAATTTTTCATTTTAACCTATGATAAAATGAGTTGTCAATAATAAATTTGTGGAATTACTAAAAAAATGTTATAATAATGTTACAATTATTTTTAAAATCGTATTTTTGAATTCTGAAGTCCTTTTTGCTGATAGAGTTTGGGTACGTTTTTTTAATATCCTTTTATAAGCCAAAGAAAAAATCAAAACAATTATGTGAGCTTTTAAGGAAGTTAGTTGAAAATAAATTTATTAATTTACTATCTAATTGTAATTAAGTTTTTTATTCCTTAAGGAGGACTAAAATAATGAATCTAATCAATAAGAAAGTTACACACAAGCGTTTTGGTATAGGTAGTATAGTGAAGCATAACGATTCTAGTATTGAAATCCATTTCGCATCGGAAAATAAAAAGTTTGTTTATCCGGATGTATTTGGAAACCATCTAATATTACATGATAAAAGTGATGCTAAATTACTTGAAGAAATTATACAAAAAAAGGAAAAAGAACGAAAAGAAGAGGAACTAAAAAAGGAGGAGGAAAAAAAACAACAACGAAAAAAATTGGCACTTCGCTTGGAACATGAAAAACTTATGAAAAACCATAAACTACATCCATCCTCTCAAATGGTTTTTTGGTGTGACACAAATGAACAGAATAGTGCTTTTTCAGAGTGGAAAGTTTTTTCAGGAATATTGAAAAGTGGTAATAACATAGGAAAGCCAAACAAGCCGAGCCGATTGCACCCAAATAGTGCTGTCGTCTTAACAGCAATAGATCCCAAAATGCCTGAAAAAGACAGACGTATTTTAGGTGTCTATATGGTGAAAGAAGATTTTGTTGGTAAAATTTGTGAAGATGGATACATTCCAGCTCATTCCTTATACAGAATTCAGCTTACAGAACAAGAATCGAATCAGTTACTTTTCTGGAAATATTATATAAACGAAAAATCCCCTGAAAAAATAATATGGAAAACAGGTAAATATCGTTATTTTGAAAATTTGTGGATGGCACAAATTTTGCTTGATATAGTTTCGTTGAAAAGTGATTCAAATGAACGGGAGCTGGCACAACAATTTTTCAAACATTTTTGTAAAATGAATCAGATATCAGCTCAAGAATTACCAAAACCAGATGGTGCATTAATGCGTATTTAGACATTAACCCAAATATTATGAGGATGACTAAAAACCACTCTTGATAGAGTGGTTTTGAAATTAGATAAGGCATGTTCAAACAGTATTGTAGCAATGGCATCATACGTAAATGGTTTAGGTGCAGTTACATTCGTTTCTGGTGATTCGTGGAAAGCTACTTCATTGAGCATGACAAAGAAATAAATTATTCAAGGGACGCTCATATTGAGTGTCCTTTAATTTTTTGATACTAACTGGTTTGTATTAAAAATAATGAGATGGCTTTTTTTTATTATTTAAATACTGTTCTCTTACTAATTGTGCGTAGTCCTTTACTATTTTAGAAAGTGTGTCAGTATCTACAGAAGGAAGTGAAGGCATAATTTCAAAAAGTTGAGGGTCAAAAGATAAGGTTTTTCCTTTATATGTAGCAATAATTATTATTTTTATGAATCCAATATCCCCAAATGTTTTGTAGTGCTCACTTGTGATTAGTATCTCTTTTTGAGGGTGCAATTTAACCCATTTTCTTACACGGAATTTTTCCATTGAAACACCACTCCAATTATGATAATTTAACACTTTATATTTTATCATTAATTCCTATAAAAGGGTGCTTATATATGTATAATTTTAACTTTTAAAATAATAATAACCATTTTTATCGAGGTGTAATATGGGGTAAAAACAACTAGTTGAGTTATACACTATCTTGATTGGCGGTTGTAAGTAATTCCTGATAATCAATAAAAAAAACCGACCATTTAGTCGGTAATATTTCATTATCAATATTGGTTAATAAAGAATAAAAACCAAACTGCGTGATTCTGTTCATCTGAAGCATTGGAACTGAATTGATTACTAATATAAGGAATATTATATTCTCTAGCAACACGATGATAAAATTCCACGGCTTCTTGTTCATCTTTAAATGCCGTTAAAATACCACTCTTAAAGTTCTGTGGCAATGTTTCGTTTATTTGTAGAGTTGGTTGTTGAGCTGTAAGGTAAGTATAGGTATAAACAAAACCTTGGTAATGTCTTATTTCATCTTTTTGTATTTCTAGTATACGATTTTTAACTTCCTCATTTGGAGCAAGCTTTGCCAATTGTTCATAATATCGAATAGCATTATATTCGCCGTTAATGGCTTTATTAAGGTCGAGAATTAATCTATTGTTTGAAGTTGGTTGTACAGTGTATTGCAAAGGTTTACCCTCCTTTTTTATATTTTAATGTCACCTTTTAAGGTTTAGGAGAAGCTCTAGTAATCGACTTTTTAACTTGCATTAATTCATTTATTAAATAGTCTATTTGCTTTTGAAGAGCCTTTACTACCTTAGATTGATCACTGGATTTGAGGATTTTGGTTATTTGTTTTTTTTAAAGCATTTGATGCTAAACCTGCTGCAACAGCAGATAGGCCATCACCCAAAGTGAATTATTTTTGGTCATTTCAATCAATAACCTCTTTACTTACATAGTGATGAATTACCACATCCGTATTCTATGTATTGCGTTACATAAAGGTGACAGCTCACAATCGGGTTACAGACGATACAGCATACAGATGAACAAATAATGAGGGGGAGAACCATTCATATTAGTAAAAATCGAAGAAATCTAAATATAAAGCGCCTTTGCCGATTCAATAATTTGCTCATATAACTCATTGGCTTTCTTGAAAAGACTATTTAACAACAATTGGGTATAAGGGTGCCCATATAGAAAGGCTGTAGCATGTTCACGCTTCTGCTCGAATTGGTTTATGCCCTTTGATGGCTTGTCAGATAAGTCATGATAGCTCAGCTTGAAGGCAAACCTATGCTAAAAGAAAGAACACTACCAAAGGCAGCAATCGGCGTAGGCGATCCAATTATGCAGGATGCAATTAGACGTTCGAAAAATAGGAAACGTGTTACTGAGTATGAAAAGAAGCTTTTTGAGGTTCAAAATTTAAACGAAGGAGTTGCTGGTGATAGAGAGGTCCAAGTGTTGAACTGGATGTTAGACGGCAAGTCCCAGCGATGGATAGGGCTACACATGGCTCTATCAGCAACAAGCATTAAACGTATTAAGCATGCATCGTTAAGATGATTGCATGAATTGGGGCCTTGGCTCCTACGAATTAATTGCCACAATTAAAGAGTGTGGCAATTAATAAGATTTATATTTAGGTATCAGTTATAACCTTCACGCAAATTAATAATAAATACTAATCATGGTATATATTATTCGTCCTCAAATACCTGTTTTATATTTAGAGATATTTTTTTCCTTTTCAAAAATAGAAGTATTCTGTTCATATTTTTGGGGATTAGATACCTTTTCAAGCTCTTGTATCAACATATCCTCTATATCTATAGACTCTTTCATGTTTTCTTTGGTTTGTTTTACCTCCTTAACAAGTACTCTAACTAATTTTTGTCCATTCGATTTCACAAGATATGTACGTATATATCCATCTTCATATCTGGTTTCGAATTTAGGTTTGATATTTTTTTCATTTTCGTCTTCATCTTTGTTTTTAATTCCAAATAAATCTAAGAGGCTTTCATTTTTTATATTTTTATTTACCTCAGTTTTCAAATAATTTAATGTATTATTGGTTTGGATTTTCATCAATAATTCTCCTTAATTACAAAATATTTTAAATTAAACACTTTGAAATAGGTTTAATTTAGTATTTTTTATACGTTATTATACCTTATATAGTTAAAAATTGGAGGTTTTTGAAAATTCATTCAGTGCTTTTAACATCAGTTTGCTGATATACAAATATTATAGCATTCATGACTACACTATAATTTGTTCATGTACAAATGTAATAGATGTATAAATGTTACATTCGTTACACATTAGGTATTTAAAACTTTTCTTGTAAACTGGAGGGGAGGTTGGAGACAGAAAAATGTTTCCTCTCTTGGTATTTATAAAAAACCTAACTATTAGGGAAAGACATACTTACGAGCGGCCAGTGCTGAACAAACTTGTTCGAAGCATCCCATACAACGCCAGCCCATTTTTTAAGAGATTAAGTAATTCTAGTAAATCAAAAAGCCGCCGAGTGTAACAGTACCCTTCATAAGCTTAGAGGATTGGAGAAAGCAATTTAGTGCAAAATAAAGTTTGATAAGTATCGTTATTTTTTTAAAGTAATCAAATTTGTTTTGTATTTAAGTAAGGAAAATTATATGCGAAATTTATCAATGTGGTAAAATAAGCCATAATAACGTATTGAAATAACAGAAAAGATATTTAATAGGAGGTTGAGTGTATGAATGAAAAAAAGAATAATAAAATACATATTTTAGCGATATTATTGATGATATCGTTATTGGTTGCGGCGTTTGTTATTTTTTTCTTAGGTCATTACATGGTGGGTTCTATTTTATTTGTAATTTTTATGCTGATTTTGAATGCTATTAGTAGTTGGCAGAAAATGAAAAATGATGAGTACATCCATTTGAAAAATTTTAAAAATAATGAGAAATGGTAATTGGCAGGATTGAAAATCATCATTATCAAAGCCCAGGTACTCATAAATTTGAGCCTGGGCATTTTTAATGAACATATGTTAACTCTATCTTTTTAGAAGATAACGACAATTTATCTACTTATTCAAATGTCATTGTCCAATTTCCGTCGGCTGAAATATCAAAGAAATAAAACTAGCTATGATAACTATTATTACAGCTCTGGTGAATTCTCCCCAAATTATGTATATTTGTGTATGAGGAGGGATTAGATGCAAAGAGTTATTCACCTAATAATCATTTCGTTGGTTGGAATATATTTCGTGTATGGTTTGTCTAGTATATTTTTAAACACCCAAGGAAATACAGCTGCGGACTTTATAATTTTAGCTATTTTATTAGTACTAGTTGCTCTATTTGAGGGATTTTTAATTCAACTTTATAGAAGAAAATATAGTGCTAAAGCTATAAAAGCACGCAAAGAAAGAGAAGCTAATAGAAAGAGAGAACAATTCGATGCAGAGAGTAAAGTACTTGGTTCAAGAGCTCGACAACAACTATTCAATGCAGATTTATGTATTAAAGTAAAACATACAGCTGGTTTACCAATTGCTGAAGGTGCTGAAACCTTTGTTTACAGATGCACAGATAAGGTCATTTTTGAGAGGGGTCAAGACACAATCGAGTTAGATATAAATAAAGTTACCGATATTCTAATAAAAACAGATGTTGAGATTCAAAAAAGCTGGGTAAGTAATGCTGGAGGAGCTATAGCGGGGGATAATATTTTTGGTTCGTTAGGTGCTATAATTGGAGGACTAGAAAAAGAAAAAACAAGTACTGTCATAGAAAAGTATTTAATTTTTGCTTATGAAAAGAATGGTGGGCAAAAATATATATCTTTTGAAGTCACTAAAGAACCTAATGCAAACTTATTTAATTCAAATTATTACAATCTCTCCCATAACGAAAGAAGATTTACGAGTCTATAGAGTGCCAAATTGGTGCTCTTTTTTGTATTTGAAATTAGTTTTGAATAGTATAGAAAAGAATTGTAAATGCGGCTACAGAACAACAAAAACCAAGACAGCTACATGCCGTCTTGGTCTATTTTCATTTCTAATAATACTTGTTTTCGTTCTAAAATCAATTCCATAATCTCATCTAAATCTTCTTCTAAAGCATAATTTTTTATCAAGCTGCGCGCGCTTGATCGTGCACTAATGTATTTTGCTCCCTCCTTATTCTTCTCTTGCCAACGTTTATTAACTTCGGTCTGGGAATTCCCCTCCATCTTAACCCTTCCACAGTTAAGATTCAGTTTTGATTTTAGAGGCTCCGGGCACTCGAAAGAGATACACCAAACCTTAAAGTAGTGTTTTCGGATGTGGGACATTAACATCCTGAAACCTATAAATATATTGATTATCTTGAAAAAGAGCTAGGGCCTGTTACAAGAATTAAGCCTGACTATAGCCAATGGTGAAAAGAAGTTGTATCAGAAAAGATTATCAAGCAAGCGTTAGAAGTACTGCATCCAACAGGTAATCCATTTTTATGTATGTGGAAAGGTCGTTTCCCTTCAACAATGGCAAGGTTTTGTACAGTTGAACTAAAAGTTAGACCGATGTTTGACCAAATAAATGTACCAATCTTTGAGGCTGGCGACAAAGTAATAAGTTGGCAAGGAATTAGGGCGAATGAAAGTTTGAGACGATCTCTAAAATGGATGAGACAGAGGAAACGCCAGAAGGTTACACAATCTATCGGCCAATACTCAATTGGGATGTATATGACGTTTTTTAGCAGCATGATAAGCACGGTATTGAGCCAAATCCACTGTAAAAACAAGGTATGGGGCGAGTTGGTTGTATGCCATGTATCAATAGTAAAAAAGAAGAACTGTACGAAATTGCTAGACGATTCCCTGAAGAAATTGAGAGGGTGGCTGCTGGGGAGAGATTGTTTCAAAAGCACCTAAGCGTGGATTTGCAACTTTCTTTCAAGTGATGACAGAGGACATGGAATCCATGATGTAGTTGAATGGTCAAAACGACTTATGGCGGAGTACAATGCGACCTTTTGAAACTGATGGAGGAAGTTCCGATGTGTTCAAGCCAATATGGTTTGTGTGGAATAGGAGGGCAAACATGAACGTACTCACATTTGAAATACCAGGAGTCATACAACCGCAAGAACGACCTCGATTTAGTAGAAGTGGTAAAAATGTTGTCACACATGACTCACCAAAGAGTAAGGACTTTGTAAAGCTCGTAGCATGGCAAAATAAGCCGTCTGAATTGATTACAGGGCCGATTAAACTACAAGCTTAATTGATCTAATGCCACCGAAGAAATACCATACAGGACCCAAAAGAGCTCTAATAGCTAGAGGTGAATTACGACCTACAACGAAACCCGAAGCGGATAACCTGATTAAGGACAAAAAGGATTGGATGAGTAAAATCATCTGGCATGATGACGCACAAATCGTTGAAATTAAATGTTCGTAGGTTTTATTCGGAGCAGCCTAGAGCTGAGGTGACGATAGAATGGCACCAAAAATAGAGAGTCGATACATCTGCTACTTGAAATGGCAGGGAATATTGGGTGAAGAGCTGGTGGGTTGCTAGGGAAGAGGAAAGTGGTTAGTTGAAAGATAAAGCTACCTCGAATAGACCGTACTGTATTTCGGTAATCGAGGTAGGTTTAGCATGGAAAAAGTATAGCTTTGTTATAGAAGTAGAGGTGTTAAAATGACTTAAATTATTGCATATACATTAACTAAGAAAGTGCCATTAGGTCCATCCGGATTAGCGATATAAAGTGATGTTTGAGAATTTACTTCAGTTCTATTTCCACTCATTACATTGCTATAAATTACAGGATCTGTACCAGCACAAACATCTTGCATTACATTAAAAGTATAATCGTCACCATCTTCAATTTCCCATTTAAGTGACTTGGTGTTTTCAGGAAGTACTAAAGTACTAAAATTCCCACTTGATCGATTTTTTTGGCCAGTAAGTGGAACATCTTGCGATTTTACTCGAGCAATTAATTTTTTTTCCATTTTATAATCCTCCATTTCACAATTTTATTAATTGAAATTTGCGTAAACGCTAACTAAAAATTGTTCTGAAGCTCCAGTAGGGTTAGCTATATAAAGTGAGTTTTCACTTTCATAACCTGCTGTTGATGAACCATTTTTTAAACCCTTAAAAAGGACAGGGTCGATATCGGCACAAAGATCTTGCATTACATCAAAAGTAATGTCATTTAAAGCATTCCCATCTGCATCTTGAACTTCCCATGTGAATGACTCAGTTTCAAGAGAAGGAATTAATAGGGTATTAAAATTCCCACTCGAACGATGATTTTGACCCTTTAGCTTATTTTTCTCAGATAAAACAGAAGCAAGTAAATCTTTCATTTTTTATTCTCCTTTGTTATGTGATTAGGTGTTACGCCAACTATTGTTGGTGTATTTTTAAAATAAATGCGTGTAAATAAGATGAAGAAATTTAAATTTGTGTAAAAATTAGTTAATTATCTAGATATATGATTAAGATGGAAAATATAAAAAAGCTGCAGCGTTTGCAGACGCTACAGCTCGAATTGGTTTATGCCCTTCTAGGCTAGTCAGATAAGTCATTATACCACAACTTAGGAGGGGAAACCTATGTTAAAAGAAAGAACACTAACGATTACACCAGATGCTTTAGATTCAATGTTGATTTTCATCATAAGAGTTTATTAAACTACATCCTTTCTTCGTGGTTTTTTGGAAGTGATTTTATTATTGGGTATTTATGCTAAAATTTATATAGCATTAATGTAACAATAAAGGAGAGGGTTGTATGTGGCATCTGGGGTTAACAAACAACAATAAAACATATAGTTTAGCAAGACAAAGGTTCTCGAGTGATATAGATATAATGTATCTTACAGACAATAGTGAACATGAAACATACTATTTAATATCGCCTCATTTTAGTGACTTGCCAGAAGAAGATTATGAAAAAGCATACTACAAGGCACTGTCTTTTGTTCGTTTAATAAATGGGTGTTTACTTTTAACGGGTGATTACTTACTGCAAGCGGATAATTATTTGACTAATTTTGATGATTCATATACTGCTTTACGTAGGGGAAAAGAGGTATATGGCAGAAGTCTTATCGAATATGAGCAGATTGTAAATCCGTTCGAAAATATACAAATAGAGGATTTGGAAAGCAACTCATACCTAGCTAACTGTTTAACTATGGTTAAACATAATCAAAAAGTTAGAAGAGTAATTGGCCTATTATATCTATATCACAGAGACAATTTATATCTTTTAGTAAATGCCTATAAAATCTATGAAATTATTCTTGCTGATTTAAGTATTCAGAGAAATGCAAAGGAATATAAAAAAATTCGTACTACCTTATCAAAAGAGATTTTGCCTTATTTGGATTATTTTATCTTAGGAGATTTTACTCACTATGCAAACACTACAGCAAGTTCTGATGGAACAGAGGTGACTGGTATATTCTCGCGTCACGGAGAATCTGAAAAAGTTTATAATAAAAATCCTATAGATCTAAAGGAGCTTGATTTCAATTTGAGAAATTTAATCAACAGTTGGTTAAGTATAAAAATAGAAAATCAAATTGGTAAAGTCCTTAAGGTAGAATATCAAAGAAGTGATATTTTTGATATATAAGTTAACTTCATATAGTTTTTTGGGGTAAAAAAATTCTACAAAAGCCATTCATTTTGAGTGGTTTTTTATTTTGTCTTTATTCTCGCAGACGCTATAAAGAACGAGAACAAATAAACTTTCCAACAGTTTAGGGATTCATGAGAGTAACTAAATTGGGCAAGGAGGAAAACATGGCACGCAATCTATTCAATCTTAAAACTTTATTACCTTTAGATATTCAAATGCTTGCAGACGGTGGCGAAGGAACTCCCCCAACGGAAAACCCACCATCAGGAGATGACATAAACGGTCAAGAGTCTACATTGACACTTAAATCGGTTCAAACTTTCCTGAACGAAAATGCGGAAGGTAAGAGCTATTTACAGTCCTTTGCAGACACTCGTGTGACAGAAGCAATCAAAACCTATGAAACTAAAACACTTCCATAGAAACTGGAAGAAGAGATTTCTAAACGCTATCCACCTGAATTGGAGGAAGCAAAACAGTTACGTGATTTAAAAGCACAATTTGAACAGTCTCAAAAAGAAGCTGCACGAGAAAAGCTAGTGAATCCAGCACTGTCCGCTGCTACCGAAAAGAGCTTACCGAGTAAATTAGTAGGGTTCTTTGTAGGCGATGATGCAGAAAAGACAACTACTAATCCAAATGCTTTGGACGAGAAGGGGCAGCTATTGGGCGAAACAACCGAGTCGACGGACTAGAATGGCTGGAAGTACTTACAGACGTCGCACAACATATGAAGATTTACGATATAGATCTCATTATGTCGTGGACGCCTAATGTACAAAGCTTTTAAGCAAGGTTCCATGTTACAGGTTGTTGACAATTACGACAACATGGCTCGTATGGTTGGATTTCATCGTATCGCCGCTGGATTACGGACAATTTAAAAGGCACGACACATAGAGATCCATATTTGTATTTAGCGAGTATGGGGATTACAGAGGAACAATTCAAACTACATATAAAGAACGGTTTAGAGGAAGTAAAAGAGACACAAGAAGCAAAAGTAATGCTTAATGATGCTAAGACTATCCCTGCTGTGATTACAAATAGTAGGACGCATGTACAAGTACGTGAGCTTGCAGGTTTGCTAGGATTGAAGATCGTTTATAACAACGAAAGCAAGATAACAAAATTCTATGAAGTAAAATAATTGTAAAGGCCCAGGTACTCAATTTTGAGCCTGGGCTTAATGTGTCCAATTTACAGTAAACTTTTAAAGTTTAGACTTTGAACAATTTTATTGCTTTTTTAATTAATTTCGTTAATTATGCGATTTATCCAATTAGTAACTAACAGATCTCTCTCTTCGAAAGTTATATTACTTTGCATCTTTAGACAGTGTAAATCTTTTTGTAGTTTGGGCAACTTTTCTCTTAAAGTGAAATTATTTTCAGATTCCTCGTCTATAAAAATTAATTTTTGGTCATTCACTAATGTTTGGTATACTCGGCCAGAATACTCTAGGTCATCAATATAAACATTAACATGCCCTCTAACCTTAGGGTGAACATAAACATGATTTCCTTTAAGTTTAGAGAGTGAATACATGAAAGCCTCTAATCTCATTTTATTAATATAAAATTTGTGGCCGTAATAGAGCTGTTTGTGTTTCTTTGGGTTAATATCAAATACCTCATATCTAACACAAATATCTGTTTCCTTAGGTCGTTTCTTATTAGTCCAATGAGAAAAAGGTAACAGCCGTTCTTTTACTAAATAATCAATATTACTATGATCTAAATCACACCCGTAGCTTAATATAAAAACTTCTTCATGTTCATTCACTTAATCGGAGTCCCCCATGCAGGTAAGCTATTATGTCTTAAAAGTGTTTGTTCATGATGTTATTCAAAACCATCATATTTAAGGTGGTAGTGCCAGTTGGTTACAGTTTTATTTTGTTCAAGGCCTACATGTCCTCTCATGATAGAATTACCATTTTTTCCGTAAATTTCAAAAACATGGTCGCGTTGTCTAATTCCATTTGCCCCAGAACCTTCTGGTCCTACGAATTTAGAATAGCCATGTTTATCAATTTCTTTTTCAGCTGCAGCTATCCATTTATCCTCAATTTTATCTTTTACTTCCTTACCAATTTCTTTTTTTATTTTATCACCCATTTTCTTTTTAAGTGCATCTTTAATCAATACTCTGATTAATACATTTGCTAAACGGGGTTGAATGTTATCATTGTTAGTTACATTCTGTGAAACAGCAAAGGCATTTAAAGTTACCGATGGATAATTAATTTCATAAAAATATTTTAGTAATGCAATATTTTGATCTTCAAGACCATATGAATTAAGGACAGTAATATCAGCATTTTCAAGAAATAAACTGCTATTTTCAGAAATACTTGATAATACACATCTAAGTATGCTAGAGCCTCAAGATCCAGGGTTGTGTATTTATCACATTCCTGAATATGGAACTTACTACTTTCCTGAATACGGTTTTCTTCAGGTTCCTGATAATGAGAGAGAAAGGGAGTCTCGTTATAAATTAATTTTTGTATTAGATGCAGGTGATAAAAATAATCTGGTTGCAACAGCATGTGGTCCTGCACTATGTCTAATAGTAAAAATGGAACAAATTAATGAATTCGTAAACAGTTTAAAATCTGAGGCAAATAGTCTTTGAGTTTATAAAGAAATGACTGGTGTTCATAATTTGATTATACATAAAGCCTGCCAGGGCTTTTTTATTTCCACAAATCAATACTTGTCAAAATACAAACAATCGTTCTTATTGAGAGGATAGAGTTGTATATTGAATCCTGAACAACGGCGACTATTTCATAAATTTTTAATACTGGAAATGGCAGTTCAATCATTGCAACGTGACTTCTCTGTAATTGAAAATTTGAAAATGAGTAAAGTTTATTTACCGATCCTCAATAAGTTATTAAAGGACATAACACATGATTATTATGATTCAAAAAGATTATTGGTAAAAGACAAAATAAGATTAGTAAAAGTAGAAAAGATAGACGAGTATTTTAGTGATGTGGATAGAGCCAAGGTTGTATTGCAAAGTTCAATATTTGGAGAAAACAAATACTGGGTCACTACGAATTGTATCCTTTAAAGGATTTAATTTTGGTAAAATTCCAGAAGCAATAAACTAATAACCAGGCGCTTGGATGAGTGCCTGGTTTTAATCATTTACATCAAATTTTTCTCGTTTAAAAAATAGGTATCATTTTTGATTTCCAGCACCTGCCCAGTATCTTTTATTTTTAAATTTTTGTACCCCAGTGTACCCCAATTGAGTGGGGTACAACGGGTAAAAACGGAAACTAACATTTATTACCAAATATTTTTCTGATTCTAATTTCTAATTTTTGTAAAAATGAATTTATTAACTTTTTCTAATCAATAGAGCAAAAACCCCACCAAACCAATACTTTTACGCTATAATGTAGGACGAGGTGAAGAAAATGTTTGTGAGTGAAAAACAGATTGAGATTCGATATGCAGAGACAGACCAAATGGGCGTTGTCTACCATGCCAACTATATAATTTGGATGGAGATTGGGCGTACGCAGCTTGTAAGTGATGTGGGCTTTAAGTATGCGGCGTTAGAAGAAGATGGTTATGTATCACCGGTTATGGATTTATCGATTTCCTATAAGGCTGCGATGCACTACGGACAGGTGGCAACGGTTCGTACTTGGGTAGAAAAGCATGACCGCTTACGAACAACCTATGGCTATGAAATTTTACATGAGGATGGTACAGTGGCGGCCACTGCACAGTCTGTACATATTTTAGCACGTAAGGATACATTGCGTCCGGTATCTTTAAGTAAGGTGGATCCTGCTTGGGATGCAAAATATAAAGAAATTGCCGTTGTGGCAAAATAGGAGAGAGCCTAAATGGAAATGTTTTTAGCGTTCGGTGCGATTTTGGCCTGCCTTGGTGTTATTTTAGGTGCTTTTGGGGCCCATGCTTTAAAGGATAAGTTTGCATCCCCCCATTATGCAGCTATTTGGGAAACAGCAGTTCAATATCAGATGTACCATGCATTAGGGATTATCGGCTTAGGTATTCTTTCAAATGAGACGCTTCTAGGAAGTTCTAGTCTGCTTTCATGGGCGGTATATCTAATGTTTACTGGGATTGTTTTCTTTTCTGGTAGCCTGTATGTCCTTGCCGTGACAGGTGTGAAAAAACTAGGCGCGATTACGCCCATAGGTGGAATGTTATTTATTATCGCTTGGGTACTTGTAGCAATTGCGGCATTCTCTTAAAAGAAAACGAGACAGTTCTCATAGGAGCTGCTCGTTTTTTTATGTGCGAATAAAGAAAAGTGAAACAATTTGTCTGATTATGCGTATTACATATTGTTTATAGATGATAAAATAAGCTAAATATCAATGTGAAGGTGGGAAATCAAATGGGTTTATTAAAAGCGGGAATTGGCGCGTTATCTGGCGTTTTAGAGGATCAATGGCGTGAATATTTCTATTGTGAGGCATTATCGGCGGATGTGCTTGTGACAAAAGGTGTGAAGCGCACGTCCAAACGAGGGTCCAATAAAGGGAATGACAATATAATTAGTAATGGTTCTATTATTGCGATAAACGAAGGGCAGTGTATGATGGTCGTTGAGCAGGGGAAAGTCGTAGAGTTTTCTTCGGAATCAGGCGAGTATGTTTATGATACGTCAACTGAACCTTCAATTATGTATGGCTCAGACCTGTCTCAGGGGATTATGGAGACCTTTAAGCAAATTGGCAAACGTTTTACATTTGGAGGAGAACCTGCGAAAGATCAGCGAGTTTACTATTTTAATAAGAAAGAAATAGTGGGGAATAAATACGGAACACCTGCACCTGTCCCTTTCCGTGTGATTGATCGCAATATTGGTTTAGATATTGATATTGCTATTCGTTGTCATGGCGAATATTCATATAAAATTATAGATCCACTACTATTCTATACAAATGTTTGTGGCAATGTAGAGCGTGAATATACAAGGGCTGCTATTGATAGCCAGTTGAAGTCAGAATTAATGACAGCTCTACAACCGGCGTTCGCACAGATTTCTGCTAGCGGCGTTCGCTATAGTGAAATACCTGCCCATACTGCTGCATTAGCAGAGGCTCTTAACAAAGTATTATCGGAGAAATGGCTTGCAACACGCGGATTAGCTGTTGTGTCTTTTGGTATTAGTACACTAAAAGCATCAGAAGAAGATGAGGCTATGATTAAGCAACTTCAACGCAGTGCTGTAATGCGTGACCCTGGAATGGCCGCGGCTCATTTAACAGGGGCACAGGCAGAAGCGATGATTGCAGCTGCCAACAATGAGGCGGGTGCAATGACAGGATTTATGGGCATGAACATGGCGGCACAAGCAGGTGGCATTAATGCTAGTCAGCTTTATCAAATGAATGAACAAAATAAGCAAGCACAAATGGCTCAAGCGGATAGGCAAAATCAATCAGCAAAAGAAGATAATTCATGGACATGTACATGTGGTCATGAAAATACTGGGAAGTTCTGTTCGAATTGTGGGACGGCAAAACCGGTTGAAGAAGGTTGGTCATGTGCATGTGGAGCGGTGAATAAAGGGAAGTTCTGCAGTGAATGTGGGACAAAAAAACCTACAGGAGCGTTATTATACGCATGTGATAAATGTGGATGGACACCAGTAGACCCTGCAAATCCACCTAAGTTCTGCCCTGAATGTGGCGATGTGTTTGATGAAAATGACGTGAAGTAAGGAGAGGATGATTCATGTCAACGCAAGAAGTTGAGAATGTCAAACAAGTAAAGCTTGATTTTGATGCAGAATGTCCATCATGCAGCGCAACAATTGAATTTAATCCTGCCACAGGTAAGCTAGCTTGCCCATATTGTGGCTTTGAGACAGAAATTGCAACTCCTGAGCAAGAGGAAGAAAAAGCTGCTCGAGAAATGGACTTTTTAACAGCCGAGGAACGTGGCAATTTCAATTGGGGTGTAGAGAAAAAAACAGTCATCTGTGAAGCCTGTGCCGCGGAAACGATATACGATGCGTTGCAAGTGGCCGACAGTTGTCCTTACTGTGGTTCCCATCAGGTCATGGAAGCGAGTGCTGAAAACACACTAGCACCAAATGGTGTATGTGCTTTTGAAGTAACGGATAAGCAAGCTGGGGAACATTTTCAAAAGTGGATAAAAGGTAGATGGTTTACACCGAAAGCCGCCAAAAATAGTGCTAGGCCTGATGCCTTTAAAGGGGTCTATCTTCCATACTGGACGTTTGATACGAAAACAAGCTCCAGATATTCTGCCCGATATGGACGACATCGCACCGTTACAGATAAAGATGGGAAAACACATACGGAAACAGATTGGTATTCCACAAGCGGCTTTTATCAGGAATTTATCGACGATCATTTAATAAGTGCAACTACTCGCTATGATCAGAATATGATGCGAAAAATCGAGCCTTTTAATCTTTTAAACAATAAGGCTTATAAACCAGAGTATGTATCTGGCTTTTTGTCTGAACGATATAGCATCGGCTTACAGGATGGCTGGAATCAAGCCAAAAGGGATATCCATGATCATCTTCATGCGCAAATCACTTCAAAAATTCGTTGGGAAAATAGCGCAGATGTAGTATCGAATTTACGTTTTTCGACCAATCATGATGATATTACATACAAATATTTAATGTTACCGATTTGGTTATCCTCTTTCCGTTATAAAGAGAAAATTTATCGCTTTATGGTCAATGGGCAAACGGGTCGAGTGGGTGGGGATGCTCCTGTATCACCACTTCGTGTAACGATAGCTGTTATCTTATCATTAATGGTAATAGCGATCATTTGGTATTTCTTCATGTCTGAATAATGACGAGCAGTATTCCATCAGGGGCGTAATTGACCATTTGGAATACTGCTTTTTTCATAAAATTGTCCATCCGTGCTGGGTAAATGACTACTTTATGAATTATTATCATCTATTATCCCAACCACTAGTGACACTCGTAGCATAAATTAATATGAATAGGGAAAATGAGCGAACAGCCTTGAACCAATAACATGTTCATGAGAACAAAAGCATAACATGACAAGATGGCGTAAAAAAATAACCTTTTCTGTTAATAAGTCGTCGGAAATGATGGGAAATTATGAGTATGACACCTAAGTTGATCTGAAAATTTCTATTAGATAAGCTATAAATGTTAAGAAGTGAAGTTGCGATTTTACAATAAACAACTTATTATACAGTCAGAGAGCATTTTTTAAGCTATTTATAGACTATATATTGTTATTTTTGAATAACAAATAAAAGGTTATTCATAATGGAGGTTTCGAAGATGGACGCAATTGAAGTGTTAACGAATTTAGATCAAATACATGGGTATTATCAGCCGATATTTAGCGCAGATGCGCATACGGTGATAGCCTACGAAATTTCCGGACATCTACAAATTGAAGGTCAGCAAATTAATTTAAAGGATTTTGTCAATAATGAGGACATTCCAGAAGAATACCGAATAGATATGGAACATAAAATTTTGCATGCAGCACTCGCCCAAATTGATGAAATTGCATCTGATATTGATATTTACATTCCAAGTAACCCTAATTTATTGATGCAGGATTTTGGTGAGAGTCATTTTAATATCATCCAACAATATATTGGAGAAGAAGATTTACACAGAATCGTGTTTGTCGTATCTGAGCATCGATTTTTAGGCGATATTAATAAATTGCACCATGCACTGCGGTATTTTACGACATTTGGGGTAAAAATCGCTGTCCAAGAGGTCGGAGCTGAAAGTCATTTAGAGCATATTGCATTATTGGCCCCCCATATTTTAAAAGTCAACACACGTGATTTAAATTATGATTCTTGGTCTGCTCAATCCGATATGATTTCTGCTATTGGCAGTCTTGCTTATAAAATAGGTGCCAATCTTTTATTCGAAGATATTGAAACGGTTTATCAGCTACAATTTGCTTGGAAAAACGGAGGACGCTATTATCAAGGTCCTTATTTAGCCAACCCTGCTAGAAATCTTGTCGATAAAGATGTATTAAAGGAACGATTTAAAAAAGAATGCCAGCAATTTATTACGTCTGAAAAGAAAATGCTAGAGGCGCAATTTTTGCAGCTAAAGAAATTAAGAGAAGAGTTGGAGGCTATTGTTCACCGTGTGAAACCAACGAGTGATAATGCCTCACAATTAGAGCATTTAGCTGAATTACTGGATAACTATTCTTTTAGACTTTACATTTGTAATGAGGATGGTTTCCAATTAACGCCTAACGTCATGCGAATAGATGGAAATTGGGAGTTGCAGCCACGTGCCATCAACAAAAATTGGAGCTGGCGCCCATACTTCTTACAAACGATCATTAAAATGCGAAACGATCAAAGTGGGGAAATTTCTGAGCTTTATCGTGATATTGAAACAGGAGAAATTACAAGAACCTTTTCAATCGCCATCAACGAACATGAATACTTGTTTGTTGACCTTTCCTATGACTATCTTTATGAGCACAGTATTTTTAGGTAAGCCTAGAAATGCTTATATAGCAAGGTTTGTGGGGTATAACTTATGATTGTACCCCAAAATGATTGTTTATCATAATAGAGTTTGTACATTACCAGTTAGAAATAATATTTTGAGTCAGATGATGAAGTAGCCGAAAGGTTGCTTCTTTTTAGTTATATGTAAAAGTATTGTTTCTGCAACGATAGAGTAGTTTCATTGAATAAAGGTAGATGGTAAATTATGATAATAATAGAAATAAAATAGGGGGATTTTTCATGTATACTGACAATAAAATAGAATTAAAATTAGTGGAATTTGATAAATATGATGTCTTAGGCTTAGTAGAACTTTCTACATCAGTTGGCTGGGATTATGATGAATATGAAGTAAGAACCGTTATGGCATCTGGAAAAATATACGGACATAAAAATACTGTGGGGAAAATTGTTTCTAGTGCTGCAATTATACCTTATGATACTAATTTAGCTTCAATAGGTATGGTTATTGTTAATGAAGATTATAGGGGCTTAGGCTTAGGCAAGAAGGCCACTCAGAAGTGTATAGACAGTGTTTCTCAAAATACCTCAATCATGTTAATTTCAACCGAGGATGGAAAACCTTTATATGAAAGATTGGGTTTTAGTACGGTTGATTCTGTACATAAATATTTAAGTGATAATTATATTCCAACTAATTTGTTTAATCATCCTCAAATTACTTTAGAAAGATACAAAGAGGAAGAAATTCATAAAATTATTGAATTAGATTCTGCTGCATTTGGAGATAAGAGGGGGGAATTGCTTCTTAATAGGATAAATCAATCAAAACAATGTTTAGTTGTTAAAAATCAAAATGGGAAGATTATTGGATTTGGATTATCTATATTAGGTCCAGAGAATCTATTAATAGGACCTATTGTAGCACCAAATTCACAAACAGCCGCTTTAATAATCGATGGGTTAGTTATTAATCATCAAGGGAAGATAAGGATTGATGTGCCATCCAGTAATGACGAGTTAATGTTGTTCTTGGAGAAAAGTGGATTTATTAAAGTTAGTAATCCTCCAATAATGATAAAGAATTCTATTAAAATGCCATATAGGAATAAAGAGTTGTTTGCTATTGCTGCACAAATTTTTGGTTAGAGATATCAATATCCTTTGTTCATGTAACGTTTGGAACTAATATAAGGGGAAAAGGTAATATGGTAAAAAAAATAAAGAAAGTGTGGTCTTAGGAAAAAATTGATGATTACTTTGATTCCAAAACGGATCATTATTTAACTATTTATAATGGGATAAAATAGTATTGGATTGTCCAACTGCACCTTAAAAAAACCGAAGTTGGCAATGGATTATGATAATAGGACATCAAAGTCAAAATTAGAAATTCTGTGGGAAGATGAAAAGACTAGTGTTTGTGAAGCTAACACTTTCTACGATTCTGATAACGGGTTAGAGCTAGATGATGATAATTATGAAGAATATGATGTTGCACTAGTTAAAGATGTGTTGAATGATTTTCAAAATTGAAATGGCAACAGGTGAAAATAAACCTACACGTATTAAGATAGAGAAAACAGGAGAAGTAATTTTTGACTGATTTTCTTGCAATTATTGAAAGAAAAATGTTATTACAGGGCCCAGGCACTCAATAAATCTTGAGCCTGGGCATTTTTTCCACAAAAGCGCCTGGTCTATTTGTGGTTTTTCTTAAGATAACCTATTTCATGACTATCTAATTTAGGCTCTAAAAAGCACTATATTATTTCGTTTTTATAAATTATCTCATTTACATTGTGTCTTACGGTTTTGTGACCAGCCTTCGTCCCTTTACCAATCGCTATTAGCATAACATCTAAATATCTTTCAGAAATATTTAAGGCGTCTTTTAACTTTTTAGAATCATAGCCTGACATAGTAATTGTGTCAAAGCCCGCTTCATTTGCTAACAAGATTAATGACATTGAGGCAAGACTTACATCTCTAGTTAATTCTATCTTTAAATCTTCAGTTGATTTATTTTTATAATAATTTATCGCAGCATGCGCTAGATAATCTCTTAGTGATTCGTCAAAATAACCTGCTTGAAAGCCTTCTTCATGTATCCTAATAATATTTTCTTTATCGAATGCCTGATAATCTCCCAACATAACAATTAAAGTTGAAGCTTCTATTACTTGTTGCTGATTAAAAGCTATAGGCAATATTAAATTTCTTAAGTCAGGTTCATCAATTATTAAGTAACGTGTAGCTTGGATATTATTCCCATTAGGGGATTTGCTTGCAGTCTCAACTAAAGAAGTTATAATTTCTGAACTAATTTTATAACTTGGATCATAATGTCTAACTGAACGTCTTTTTTCCAAAATATTTTTTACACTCATGATATCACTCCATAATTTTTATTATTTCTTGCAGCTTTAATTATAGTAAGCAATAATAAATAAGAAAATAACGCACAAAAAAGTGGTATAGCTACTTTTTTGTGCCTATTTAGGGAGAGAAAGCATATGGTTAAATATAATACTGGCATCAATATTTTTATTAATATTGCAGGTGGAAAATGGAAGTGTTTAATCCTCTTTTTTTTGAGCCAAAAATCTGTAAGAACAAAAGAATTTTATGAATTCATACCAGGAATTACACAAAAAGTTTTAACAGATCAATTGAAACAACTAGAAAGAGATGGGCTTGTACAACGAGAAATATTTAAAGAAGTGCCACCAAAAGTAGAGTACAGCTTGACTGATTTAGGTAAGTCATTTGTACCAGTTTTAAACACAATGTGTGAATGGGGGAATAAGTATGCATTAATGAATGGTATAGATAAAGATCAAAAAATTGATTGTCATACATTCATTGCAAACGAAGTAAAGTCGTAATTGCTAAAAATTGTATCGTTTAAAGGGTGAAATTTCACAAGTTACAAATAAATAACCCGGTGCTCATTTAATTGAGCACTGAGTTATTTTAAGCGCTAAACTACTAATTCATACTTGAGAAAAAGGCCATGACCCGTTTCATAAATGTAATACTAAAAAAATGCAAAATAATGAAAACAGACCACCTAGAAAAGTGGTCTCAGACTGTAGACAAAAGTCATCGAGAAGTTTATTGTCGATGGCTTTTTATTTTTCTTTCTCTTTCATTTTCAATATTTGGTAAATCATTGCTGTATTCAACATACTCTTCGAGCATAGGGCTCTCTTAAGCTGTCTGCCACGCCCAAGTAGCTAGTTTCTTTAAATTCATGGCAGCAAAAGTAAGCATCGCCTGCATGGACAATTTTTTTAGACCTCTTAAGGTTGTCCATTGCATACCATGCTTTTCTTTTGCATCCGCAAAGACACGCTCAATCGTTTCTTTGCGCTTGGCATAAATTTATTTGATGTCATAGGAATGGCGTAAATGTTCAGCTTCCTCCACATACGACGCCCAAATATGACGTTGAATGAGTTTTTGATGATGCTTACTTTCTGTACATTGGGAAAGGCATGGACACTTCGCACAAATCAAAGGATTCGATTTATATTGGCGATATCCTTCCTTCGTCGTTGTCGCATACTTCAATATCTGCCCTTTGTTTCTTTCCATTCTTCCTTTTCAAACTTCTCCAGGGGAAGGGGCTTTTTTCCGTGTTCTTCACGATCCATATTTAACTCTAATGGAAGTTTTTCTTCATAAGCCCGTGTTTCTTTTCGCACAACCTTTTTATCATACTTCCGTTTATTCACACTCGCTTTCACATGCGTAGAATCGATAAATAAATGGTCTGCATGGAGCATTTACTTTTCAACACCCTATGTAGATGGAGTACTTTATGTAGAAGTTGATGGGAACGAAGGGCGGCGACTCCTGCGGGAAAAGCGGGAAAGTCGATATCCTGGACTGAGCGAAGCGAGGGAAGTAGCTCGACCCCGCCCCCGCCCGTAGTGGAAATCAACGGCTTTACTTTATTTCATTGTAAAAGAAAAAAGAAGACTGTAGGCAAACTCTCTAATTTTTTGAGTTTGTCTACAGTCTGAGACCACCTAGAAAAGTGGTCTACTACATTTTTAGAAAATTTTCTTTTGATTTCTGTCATCCTTTAAAATTTCTAGAGCTGCAGCTAATTCCCCATCAGCATCACCATATTGCTCCGTTAAATACTTTGCGAGCATGGGATTACATGTACTAACCTTAACCGCAAAAATTATTCCTCCCGGACTCAGAATTTATACTTGCCATGGCCAAGGTGTATCAACCCAATTGAAAGGATAATCAGAATAACTTCTTCCAAAATTCATTAATGGACCAAATTTTTGCTCAAATTTGACTTTAAGTTTCATACTTTTTTCAGTGTTTTCATTAAATTGCTGAATGGCATCATAGTCATCGGGATGAGTATCCAGATATAAGTTTAATTCAACAATGACAAAATCGATCGCTTGTATTTCTTCAAGTAGGGTATAAAATTCAGGTGGCATCTTTTTACTCACTTTTCATCCCTCCTTTTTGGTGGTGGGTAGGGACTAAACAATTGAGGCCATAAAGTTCCGGCTAGAAGTGCTTCGTGAGGGGTTGGGAATTGAGGTAATCCGGGTGGTTGAAAGCCCATATATAATTGTGGGGGTGTAGCATAAACTTTAACTTTTATAGGTGGACATGGATCGAATGGGCCGATATAAGGTTTCCAATACTTATATTGTGAAGACATGATATCCTCCCTTCTATAATCATTTGCATCAGTGCAATATATGGGGAGGCGATAAGTATTATTCTGAAAAAATAAAGATATTTCAAAAGAAAGTCCTAAACCATTAAACAATTTTAAATTAAGTAGAGATTTTCAAACACCTGCCATATAATACTTATTATGCTAACCGATAATCTGGGGTACAAACTTCAATAACGGTCGTACACCCCCACTTGATTTACTTTTACAAACATTGATTTAACAATATCCTCTAGAATTACTTTAATGCGCCATTCTCTTATGATTGTGCGCCACAATGGACAATATTTATTCTATTTTAATTAAAATGAGTATGCTTGAGTTGCTTTTATTTTACGAAGTCATTAAAAACCCAACTACAAACAGTTTGTAGTTGGGTTTTCGTAGCAGGATATTCATAGCTTGTACTGCTAAATAGCTACTTAATTTTTATACATTAATTCAGTATACGTATCACCAATTGGAGTTGCAGTTTCAGTTATATACGTGTTGATGATTGTACCCATAGGGTTTTTCACTACATTTTTTACTTTGTGGTAAATAACGTCTTTTCTAACACCAACTCGGACATATTTATTAGGGTATTGCGATTCATAAGTCCTTGTAGAAGTAAAGCTATGTGAAAATGAAATACCGAACGTCGATGAACCTTGTGCAAAGGAGCCGTTTATACTCCAAGTGATGCCACCAGCAATGGATACACTTTTCACTTTATCCCAACCTGGTGTAGCAGGGTGGTAACCAATAAATGCCCGTGAAACAGTATATTTTTCAAGTGTAGTCTGAGTTGTTTGATTACATGTAGCACATAATAGTTGTTTGCTGTTATTCAGATAGGATTGATAGTCTGCTTCTGATTCAAACAGAATCATGCCGCCATCTTCTGTTGTTATGCTATACCTATTATCTGTCACTAATTCTAATTCCTCAAAGGGTAGTAATTCTGAATCACTCTCGGCTGCATGGACTAAAAGGCTACTGCAACTAAACACTAAAAATAACACAAAGCTAAAGAGTAACGAACTAAGTAACTTATTTCCAGTTATTGCTGTCATCTTTTAACAACCTCCCCTATATTTGTAATTCAATTTCCATTATATACTAAGTGGCAATATTTGTATATAGAAGGTTTGCTTATTGTATAATATGTAAGTATTAACCAATGTTATTAAATTTTAAGAGAAGGTGGAATAAGAGTCGTGAAAAAGAGGTTAACATTTTGTGCTTTACTCGGATTATTGTTGATGCAAACGGCTTGTAGCTATGGAGTAAATGTTAACTACGAAGAAGTGAGCAATCCTGAAATGGTAATTTCCGAAAATACAAAATTGGAAAATGTAAGAGTACTAGAACTGGATATTAATCATGAAGAAAGTAAAAGGGTTCTTAACACATTTGGAGATGATTTAAAGGATGGAATTTATGCTTACGACAAGAATAAGCATAAAACATATATTTTGATAAATTCAACTACTAGGAATTACTCTGATTACTCGTTTAAATTTGATAAGGAAAAGAAAATTTTAACTCTTACCTATACAACGACAGAAGGAAGTAATACAAATAAAAAAACGCTATTTCTGTTAGAGAGTTATAAGAAGAATCCATATAATGAAATCAAACTCGTTAATAACGGGAACGATGATGGATTCATCGGAGTGTATACGCAGTAAACCATATTCAAAAAACATTTTATGTTGAGTTCAGGTACCAAAAAGATTATTCCTCCAACAGAAATACCCTGTATATTTCTACACAGAAAGAGGTAATGAATACATAGAAATGTACGAATTGTTATAGATAAGTGAAACAAACGTAACATGCCTTTGCTGATGCACGGAACTTGGAGTTTCCCCATCTCACGGTAAAGGGTGGGCTTCTACAAAACCAGTAAGACACAGATATATTGTGTTTTGCTGGTTTTGTTCTATTGGTGATAATTAAATTTTTGAACGGAATGAAGAATTACTCCATCTAATGGAGGAAGGAGGTGGAAAGGATAAAATTTGAATTAGAAAGGCACGCAATACGCAAAGGTATTTCGATTTCACGAGATGAGTAATACGTAGTGGAGAGAACACAATTTGAAGAATATAATGGAAAAGCAAAAACTTATTTGAATTATGATGCCAATCCCATGGGGGAAAATATTGAACTGAATATTCCTTTGCAATAAGAAAAAGATGTTCAAAAAGGCTCTCCTTTCTAGACATCTTTTTTATTACATCATTTAGTAGATGCATTAGGATTGATCAAAGCTGCCTAGAACCATGAAATCTACAACAACACCACTTACTGGATTTTCTGACCCCAATACATTAATGCCTAATACTGTTACACCGCTAATATTTGTCACATTTGCAGAAACATATTTTGCGGCAATATTCTTCTCTCTCATTTGTACCCGAGGTCTTAAATTAATGGTTGTATTTGTAGAGTATACGCTTGATACTGCGAAATCAATAGTTGTTAACAAAGGATTGCCACTCGCTATTGCATTGTCTGTGAAATAAAAAGTAGCGATACCATTTGCATCTGATGTAGCTTGTCCATAAATAACGCGCTTTTCTTTTTTAGGAATCGACTCTCCAGCTTTAAATACATGTAATAATGTTGGTGCGAGTTTAATAATTTCAATGCTCATAAACATTCTCCTTCGTTAAATAGTTTCGTACCCATCCTAATTATTTATGAATGATGCAATGCTATTCTATGAACTTTTTATTAGTTTATTACTTTTTTAAATCAGTTATTAAAGTGCATAAGAAAATTAAAATTTTGCTGTAGTGGCAATGCCTTGAAGTATTTGAAGGGTCACTTGGGATGTAGTGACCCTCGAACAAAAGGAATGTGAATTAATAACTCATTACGTTTGTGTAACTAATTCTACTGCTTCGATTACTAAAGGTGTACCTGCAGTAAGCGTGCCTGTAACGCCATTAAATGTTAATTCTGTCGCAGAAACTGTATAGGAGCCGCCTTCTTGTAATACGCCATTAATATAGAAATTATAGTAGCCATTAGTTACTACTGGGAAAGCAGTAGCGGCATTTCCACTATCGTTTAAAAAGGCAGTTGCAGCAATAGTTGTGCCATCTGTGACAGTTAAATTGGCTGCTAAAATATTAAAGAATTTAGTCGAAGTTCCTGTAACATTTACATGAATATTTATAATTGAAAGTGCCATTTTTTCACCTCCTTCCAAAACAATAATATTTACTGAAAAACTTCAAATTCATTTACCTATCCAATGAGATTTACGAGAGTTATACGGGTGAAAAAAGTTGATTATTTTCACAGTGAAACATGTAAGTTTTAAAAAAAATACATCTTATCTTATTTTCATTAATAGTATATGAATCGAATATGGAAGATGATTGGTAATGTGTCTATTAAAAAAATTGAATATAGGATTAGAAAAAAATGGGAAATGGGAGGCAGTCGATGGCCGAACACTGCATAAACACGCGCGAGGCAAGACAAAAATGGCCGGCCGATAGATACAACATTCTTTTGGAAATTTCCTATCGACTATTATTGAAAGGCAATATGATGAGGGTAAGAATACTACTCAGATGCTTGAGTAAGTCAAGGATTATGATGAAATCAGTCGTCTAGTGTTAAAAGAGGAGACTAAACTTGTCATTTCTTGCGCTTACCCGGGAAATTATTTTTTTATTTCCTAGCTAGATAGCTTTTCACAAGGGAAATATAATGCATCATCATGGGGGAATGAAATCATATCGACAAAGAGGAAATAGTCATGATCGTCTATTTCCTGTCTATTTATCTGTTGTTAACGTGTGATCTGCTTATAACCGCACTTTCTACAGGAGCAGTGAACTTTACATTTGCTCAATTCACCACGTTCTCATTCTCCCGTAGCATACTATTCTATTTAATGGCCCATTTCTTTTGAATAATTCGTACTCTTTGATGGCAAAAAATAGATTTTGAATGGGCTTTGATCCCAATCAGCTCTCTTGAGAAAGCAAGCTTGCAGGTGTTCAAGTTCAAGGGATGTGTTGGCACGCACTTCAAGCTTGTGTAGCTGATATTCTACACGAATCTTTTCATCTCATCATTTCCTCTTGATTAAAAACGCAACAGCATCACTTCAAGGGGTTTATGCCTTTTGGTTTTGCAGTTTGTTGTAAATTTGAACTCAGAAGCTTATTCACATAATGTTCTAGAAGGTGACGAAAGGAAATTTAGGCGTTCTGAAATGTGGGAAAAGGAAAAACTTATGTTGATAAAGACTTCTAATTTTTTTATTTCTACAATACATAATAATTAGAAAAAAATTCAAATTCTAACTAGCTGAGACCATTAATTCAATGAGATAATAATTAATGGGTAGGTTTGGAAATAAAGTGAATAGGTAGTGCCACTTTGATTTTATTTCCATGTTATTCACTCTTATGTAAGTTACTGTTAGTTAAAGGGGAGATTTTACATGAATGAGAAGGAGAACGTTTTAAAGGAAAAAAATAAAGAGGATATAAAATTTTCAGTTGTAATACCCGCGCATAACGAAGAACAGTACATTGGAAAATGCATAGAATCCATATTAAAAGCTTCCAAGCCATTTGAACATCAAGTGGAAATCATTGTTGTATTAAATCGATGTACAGACAGAACGGAGGATATTGCAAAATCGTACAATTGTATCGTATTAGAGAATAACGACAAGAACCTCTCTAAGATAAGGAATGCTGGTGTTGAGATAGCAAGAGGTGAAATCATCGTAACGATTGATGCAGATACACGGATGAATGACCATGTGTTGTTAAAGGCAGAGGAGTATTTAAGCTCTGGAAAATACATTGGCGGTGGAGTTACAGGGAAGTTTGAGAGAATGTCTTTAGGAATTTTTGTTTCAGCTATGTTATTGATTGGTCCATTATTCTTTAAATATGGAGCCATATCTGTGGGAATCTTTTGGTGTAATAAAAAGGATTTTAAATCGATTAATGGTTTTAATGAAGAAATGCTTATGGCAGAAGATGCAGATTTTGCTAAACGATTAAAAATGTGGGGAAAAAAGAACGGGAAAAAATATGGGACAATTCAAAATGGAATGATCACATCAAGTAGAAAATTTGATAAAAATGGGGATTGGATTTTACTTAAGCGTCCGACAATCATCCTAGCCTACCTAAAAGGAACAGACCGAAAATATGCGGATGAAGCTTATTATGAAAATCAGGATAGATGAATGATCTTAAGCTAGAGGTTAAAATGAGAGATAAAAATAAAGAAACATTTGTGACGTTAATCCTCCATCGATTAACGCTTTTTTTTGCTGTGATAGTGATGTTGTAATAGATAACTAATAAAGGTGAATAGTAGGGTGAGGTAGAATTCTAAAGTATATGGAATGCTTGATTGGAAGGAGAGTGTATGAATGATTATTTCTAACAATAGTACCCCAATTAAAAACAGAGTGGGTGCTGTGTTTGTTCCAGTTCGTAACTTAGAGAAGGCAATAGAATGGTACAGGAAAATATTTGGTTTGGAGGGGGGAGAAGAACATTTTGGGCATTTATTCGTGGCACCCATGGAAGGAACGGCTGGGTTGATTTTAGATGCTATGCCAATGTGGAGAAAAGAGGATGGAGATATTGCCACCTACCAAGTTCCATCCATTCAGTTTGTGACGGACGATATCCAAGCTTCTTATCAATTTATGAAAGACAATCATGTTGAACTTTTAACAGAAATACAGGATGATTTTTATTTTGTGTTCAAAGATTTAGAAGGAAATGTATTAATGGTTTGTAAAAGTGTTGAAGCTTCGGAGGGCTAATAAAGTGTGAGTGATAATGAATTTTGGTAAGGTATGATCCTTATCTCATTATCAAAACATTAAAGAAAATAGTGTGGGGAGGAAGGGTGTACAGTGAAAACAACTGAAAATTTTACGGACAAGGCCGAAATATATGCGAAATATCGCCCTAGTTACCCTAATGAATATATTGATTATTTGTTTTCAGCAAACCAACTTAAAGGAGAACAGACGGTGGCAGATATTGGTTCAGGTACGGGGATATTGAGCCGTCAGTTACTTGAAAAAGGGATGAATGTTATTGGTGTGGAGCCAAATGACGACATGAGAAAGATGGCTGAGGAGTCTTTAAGCTTCCATTCTCGTTTTAAATCAATAAAAGGAACTGCTGAACATACCACATTAAAAGGCAATAGTATTGATTTAGTAACTGTGGCACAGGCATTTCATTGGTTTGATAAAAAAGCTTTTAAAATGGAATGTCAACGGATATTAAAACAAAATGCAAATGTTGCTCTTGTGTGGAATAGTAGAGATTTAACTAGTCCAATTATTCAAGAGAATGCAGCAATTTGCCAAAAGACCTGTTCGAATTTCAAAGGATTTAGCGGTGGAATGGAAGATACTCCAGCAATTTTTAACAGCTTTTTTAAGGATGGAAAGTATGAGCTTATAAAGTATCAAAATGATTTGATTTTTAATTATGAGGATTTCTTGGGAAGGAATTTATCAGCTTCGTATGCTCCAAAAAAACACGACGACGAATATGAAAATTTCATTTTTCTCCTGTCGGGGTTATTCGAAAAATACAGTAAGAATGGACAAATTGTTCTTCAGAATATAACACGAAGCTATCTAGGTAATGTATAAATAGCCAATAGAAGGGGGTTCGTTTAAGGAAATACAAAAAGCCCCAATATACAGCTTTTTAAAAGGATATTGGGGCTACGTTCCACATTAATTATTTATTCTTTTCATTTATAATTTGACTGAAATCTATTTCCTCTGCGAACTCTTCTCTGTTTTTACGCTCTCTGTTAGCATTTTGATTTTGATTCTGTTGTTTTTTGTTGTCTTGCGTTTTATTATTTTTATGTTTATTATTACCCATCATCATCTCACCTCCACCATTAGTTTGGGTGAAAGATGTTTTTTTATCCCCTTAAAGTACATGAAGTGATGATAGGTAATATTTAGAGAAACTTTTACTCGTTTGTTTTAGTAGGTAAGCCAAAATGATAAGGTTGCTAATATGGATAAATTTAATGCATGAAATATTGAAACAAAAGACAGAATTTAATCTAAATGTATAGATTAAATCTGCCTTTTTGTTTTAACAGCAACAATCTTAGTAAAGCGCCATACTCTTTCTCTAGACAGTCACTTAACTTTTTTATAGGGATGTAAGAGCTATTGAATTAGCTGTTTACCAGATGGAAACTCGATCTTTCGGAGCTACATACATGCCATCTCCAGGCTTAATTCCATAGGTGTCATAGAATTCCTGGAAGTTTACAATCGTGCGGTTTACCCGAACTTTATTGGATGAATGTACATCATTTTTGCTCAAAATTGCTGCAAATTCTTTTGTTGTTGTGGATTTCCACATTTTTGCATTACTTTCGAAATATGCTTTAAAATCTGGATTACTCATTTGAGAGACAACCTGCAGTGAAGCCGCCATTCCACCTAAATCAGCGCCATTCTCGCTTAATGTAAGCTGACCGTCATTCAAAACACCAGGAATAATCTCAATGGCATTATAAAACTCAATCAGCTTTTGGTTTTTCTCTTCGAATTTCTTAAAGTCTTCTTCTGTCCACCAGTTATTTGCATTTCCATTTTCGTCGTATGCAGATCCATTGTTATCAAATGCATGGCTGATTTCATGACCAATAATCATGCCAATGGCACCATAATTTTCTTCAGGTTTAGCGTTAATATCATAAAAAGGCGCTTGAAGAATACCAGCAGGGAACGTAATTTCGTTATTAAGAGGATTGTAAAAAGCATTAACGGTATAGACACTCGTTACCCATGCCGTTCTATCTACTGGTTTTCCTAGCTTAGCTTTTGTGTTATCAATGTATGCTTTGGTTACTGTGAAGGTATTAGAAAATAGCGAACCACCTTCGTCATATGTCTTGATAGTTACTTTATCTAATGTCGTATCCCACTTATCTGGGTAACCGATTTTAACAATCATTGTATCCAGCTTTTTAATTGCTTTAGCTTTTGTTGTTTCTGACATCCAATCAAGGGATTTGATTCTTTCCTCATACGTAGCAATTAACTTATCTACCATTTGTTCAACATCTTTTTTAGCTTTTGGTGAAAAATGTTCTTCGGCGAACAGTTGCTCCAAGTATCCGCTCATTGTGCTAGTTGTCTTAGCTATTGCGATTTCCTTATCTGTTTTTACGCCTGAAACTCCATATAACGTTGCAGAAAACTCATTAGCAGCATCTCCGAATTCATCTGACAACAGACCGCCAGTTGCCATAAGGAGCTGCAATTTAGAGTAAGCTTTCAGCACATTAAGATTCTTTTCATTCAAGAGCTCCGCGCCTTTTTGCGCCAGCTTCACATCAAATACGATGACTTTATCAACACTGTCAACTTTCATCGAATTTAAAACTTGTTTCATATCTACTGTTTTGAACATGCTGTTAAATTGCTCGATTGTATAAGGGTTATAGTATTTCTTAACGTCGCCTTGTTCATGAGGGTCAAGTGATACGGAAGCTAAGCTTTTTTCCATTTCATAAATTTTCTCTGCTAGAGCAATTGCCGTAGATTCTTTTTCGCCCGATAGTACTAATAGTCTGGTCATATACTGAATATAGGCTTTTTTCGCGTTAGAGTCTTCAGTTACAAAACTGTTCTTATCCAAACCAGTAGCTAACCCAGTGTAATACAAAGCATTTTCACTGCTATTCTTTGCATCGTTCATAATGGCAAAGCTGAATAGTGAGCTTATACCTAATTCTTTCTCCAAATGAAGATCTGCTTGCACAAGTTCAGCAAGAGTTTTAGCTTCATCAATTGCTTTTACATATGTTTGAATGGGCTCAATTCCTTGTTTATTTCTATTGTTTGTATCCAATGCTGTCGAATAGAAATCGGCAATTTTCTGCTCTTTTGATCCTTTTGCAAATTGTTTGCCAGAGAGCTCATCTATTATCTTTTCGATTTTATCAGTATTCTGTTTTTGAAGCTCAGAAAATCCGCCGCCCATGATTTCTCCGACTGGAATAGTCGATTTATTTAACCATTCCTTATTGATGGCTTCATAAAAATCATCGTTTAAATGGGAACCTTTAAGTGTCCATATTCTGGCAATCAGGTTTTGGAATTCATCGATAGTAATTTCTTCATTTGCTCCTAATGTACCGTCAGGGTTGCCTGTCAGTATGCCTGCTTTAGTCAGTTTATCGATATCTTTCTTAGCCCATGTAGGTACATCAGTATACTCAACTCCAAATGTGCCACTGCGAAGATCATTTCCAACAGGCTTTGGCAATTCGCCGAATGCTCTGCTCAACATAACTAAAGCTTCAACTTTCTTCGCTGGCTCATTTTCTCGTAAATCTTTGTTTTTAGAGCCTTGTATAATTGCCTCCTTATTTAGTCCTGGTTGATAGGTATCTGCAGCTATCAACAAGGTTTTAACAATTTCTCCTCTTGTCGCAGGTGGTGACTTTTCATCAGCATACACCGCTACACTTACGGACAGGACCATTATGACGGTCATGAGTAAGGATAAAAACTTCTTTTTCATGTTCGTGCTCCTTCACAGTAAATTTGTATAAATTAAGGTAATTGGGTAGATTTTAGAATTTCTACCATTTGTCCATTGTAGTTGATTTATTTCAGTTTGAAAATATGTTAGGAGCTTTTTCATTTTAAGGGAGCATTATCTAGCTAATTTTGCGCTAATAGAGCTGAGAAAGGTCACTTCTAACCGACTATAATAGTATTACTTTAGAGTGGATTATAGGATTTAAGTAATACTACACTCAGGTTTTATTTTTTACGAATAGTAATGAAACTATGCCCAGCTAAGATTTTATGAGCTGCTAAAATATAGCCTAGAATGACAGTGTAATTTCAGAAGAAGCAATTCAGGGATTTTGTATGAAAAAATCTATTTGACGTTTCGTACTATTTTTCGTATTATATGGAGGAAAAGAATGCCCGAACTTGATCGGGAGAGGTTCATAGCTGATACCCTCTATAAAAAACTATGGAAACATGACAATTTGCCATGTCCATATCGGACGTGGCTTTTTTATGTTTAGACGTATGTTTTAATAGATGAATTGGTAAAGCCTCTCTTGAAAGTGTTGGGAAACATTTTACAAGGAGGTTTTTTTATGTCTGGTCGAAGTCATGAAGAAGGACTAAAGGATTTAACATTATTAGGTAATCAAGGAACGAACTATTCATTTGAATATGCACCTGAGGTATTGGAGGCAGTAGATAATCTTCATTCCAATCGCGATTATTTCGTTAAGTTTAATTGTCCAGAGTTCACTAGTTTATGCCCGCTTACCAATCAACCTGATTTTGCAACGATGTACATCTCGTATATTCCAGACAAAAAAATTGTAGAGAGTAAATCACTAAAGTTGTATTTATTCAGTTTTAGAAATCACGGTGATTTCCATGAAGATTGCGTTAACATCATTATGAATGACTTAATTACATTGCTTGACCCTCGATATATCGAGGTTTGGGGGAAGTTTACGCCACGTGGGGGGATTTCAATCGATCCGTGGTGTAACTATGGGAAGCCAGAGACTAAATATGAAGAAATCGCAAATTACCGTTTAATGAACCATGACCTTTATCCAGAAAAAATTGATAATCGATAACGAGAAATTAGTTAGTCCAATCAAAAAAGAGGTTTTTAGCTACCCTCTTAAAAAAACTAAGGAGAAAGCAGCACCTTTTCTTAGCGTGCTGTTTTTTCCATCAAAGGGAGTTTTTATAGATGAAGCAGGAGAAAGCAATTGTTGTATTTAGTGGAGGTCAGGATAGTACAACTTGTCTGTTTTGGGCAAAAGAACGTTTTGCAGAGATTGAGGCCGTGACTTTTAATTATGGACAAAGACATCGCCTTGAAATTGAATGTGCGGAACAGATAGCAGAGGAGCTTGGTATTAAGCATCACATACTTGATATGACCCTCTTAAATCAGCTTGCTCCGAATGCATTGACACGACAAGACATTAAAGTGGAAGACGGTCAAAATGGTGAGCTTCCATCGACATTTGTACCTGGACGAAACCTTCTTTTTCTTTCATTCGCTGGTGTTTTAGCAAGTCAAATAGGAGCCAAGCATATTGTAACTGGTGTATGTGAAACGGATTTCAGTGGATATCCGGATTGCCGAGATGTTTTTATTAAGTCCTTGAATGTAACGTTAAATTTATCGATGGATAATTCCTTTGTGATTGATACACCGTTAATGTGGCTCAATAAAGCGCAGACATGGGAGCTTGCCGATCAGTTTGGGGCTCTAGAATTTGTTCGGGAAAGAACATTGACTTGCTATAACGGAGTAATCGCAGATGGTTGTGGGGAATGCCCCGCATGTAAACTGCGAAAAAAAGGGCTTGATGAGTATCTAAGCTATAGGAAGGAGTTTTAAGCATGTCAGATTTTAAAATCGTCGATAAGCTCCAAAAAATAGGGGTAGATATCCAAAGTAATCAATTGAACTATCATGCTAAGCGTGTGCTTGTAAGCAAAGAATTTACCTTCGATGCTGCTCATCATTTACATCATTATGAGGGCAAATGTAAAAACCTACATGGCCATACTTATCGTGTTGTATTGGGACTTAGTGGATATACAGATGAACGCGGCTTGATGATTGATTTTGGTGATATCAAAAGAATATGGAAACAAAAAATTGAGATTCATCTGGATCACCGTTATTTAAACGAAACGCTTCCACCTATGAATACTACAGCAGAAAATATAGTTGTTTGGATTTACGATACCATGGTAGTGGCCTTGCGTGATGAGCAAAGAAATAATGGTGCGCGTGTAGAATTTATCAGACTATATGAAACTCCAACAAGCTATGCAGAAGCGAGACGGGAGTGGATGGAAGTTGAGTAAGATACCTGTTATCGAGATCTTTGGACCGACAATTCAAGGCGAGGGAATGGTAGTGGGCCAAAAGACCATGTTTGTAAGAACGGCTGGCTGTGATTATTCTTGTTCGTGGTGTGATTCGTCGTTTACGTGGGACGGTAGCGGAAAGCATCTTATTGTTCAAATGACAGCGGAAGAGATTTGGGCAGAGTTGAAGCGTCTTGGGGGTAATGGCTTTTCATATGTTACGATTTCAGGCGGCAATCCTGCACTTTATGCTAATTTAGAGGCGCTTATTGCCATTTTAAAAGAAAACAACATAAAGGTTGCGGTGGAAACACAAGGAAGTAGGTGGCAGAACTGGATGTACGACATTGATGAATTGACCATTTCTCCCAAGGCGCCTAGTTCAGGTATGACAACAGAGTATTCAGTGTTGGTGGATATTTTTGGAAAACTTAGATTGCGAAATAGTCATCACCATATTTCTCTAAAAATAGTCGTTTTTACTCAAGAGGATTACGATTTTGCTAAACAAATTCACCATCAATTTCCAACTATCCCCTTTTATCTTCAAGTCGGCAATGATGATCTCACAACGAATGACAATTCGCGATTAATGAAAAATTTACTAGATAAATATCATGCACTGATTGATAGCGTGTTGAAAGATGAAGAATTAAAGGATGTTAAAGTATTGCCACAGTTGCACACTCTTGTATGGGGAAATAAAAGAGGTGTATAGTGTGCCATTACGAAATGTCTATAAATGTATTAGAGGAGTACCAGAATGAGAATTTTATTTTATTTATTATCGATTATCATCGCTAATGTGGTAACAGCAGCATTTGCGCCATTACAGTTTGGGATGTTTATTGTTCCAATGGGGACGCTTTTAATAGGGGCGACCTTTATTTTCAGGGACCTTGTGCAAAATAAATATGGTAGAACAAAGACATATTTCTTTATCGTTACAGCTTTAATTTTATCAGCAGTAGTGTCATTCATACTCGGGGATACACTTTTAATTGTGGTAGCATCGGCTGTCTCATTTGTTGTGGCTGAAACAGCTGATACAGAAATCTATAGTCGACTGAAATTACCAATGGCTTGGCGAGTGCTTTACAGTGGAATCGTGGGAGGGTTTTTGGATTCTGCAATCTTTGTAGTCATTGGATTGAGTCCACTTGGAGCTAATATATTGCCTTGGGAAGCAGTACCTGCCGCTATTGTAGGACAAATTATAGTGAAGACGATTATACAAATGTTCGGAGCCCTAATTCTTGGTCAAGTGGGATCATTAAAAGAAAAACGTCTTATTTCAGGTTAATTCTTTGTAGAAGAGGGCTACTCGTTTTCTGTGGGAAAAGTGAGTAGCCTGCAAAGAATAATCGTTATAACACATTGACATTTTCCATTTTAATACCAAATTGAAATCTAGTATGCTACAATCTTGTTTAAAGACAGGAGGTTTAGGATTTGAATAATTATAATAATGGAGATATTATATTTAGTTTATTTTCGATAGTAGGACTGTTGTTTTACATAATTCCGATTATTTTTATAATTTGGTTTGCTATTAGTACGATTAGGCAACTAAAAAGACAAACAAAATTATTAGAAGAAATGAAAGACAGTATAAATTATATCAATGGACATCCGACACGTAGTAAATGATAATGCCCTAAAAACTATAAAAAACGATGAAAAAAAACAGGTACTCGAATGAGACCTGAATTTTTTAGAACGGTAATCGCTATGAACTTGGGGATGGAATAAAGGGTTTAGGGTTTAGTCACATTAGTGTTCATAGCGATTCCCCCCTTACAAAACATATCATTTACTTATTTTGTAAATTGTATACCTTACTTGATGTAAAAAGAAAAGAATATCATGCCAGTACATATAAGCGCACTTCAATCATGGTTTATGCTTACGGCACCTATTGGAAGTTTGTTGAAAAATTGTAGAGGATGATATGGTATTCTGTGAATGAACACGCATAATAACCAAAAAACTAGGTACTCCACAAAGAGAGTACCTAGTTTTAATTGTGAAAAAAGGAAGGGCCACTTGGGATGGAGTAACCCTAGTAACAATTTCGGAGGTGTAAGGCTAATTTAGCTTTACACTATTAAGTATATGTTAGATTCGCTATGTTTAAATAGTTAATTGCCTCAGAGTCTTAAAAAGAAAATTCTTAATAATTTCAGTTATAAATTGAAAAAGAGGGATAGAAATGGTAATATGGCAATAACTTTAGGTAAAGGGGAGAAAGCTTATGAAAAAAAGATCTATCCGTTTTTTAAGCATGGGCATTGGATTCTCCACTGCTGTTTTTTTCTAGAATAGTTGAACAAGGGATAAGTCTGCACTTTTTTAGAAAAAAAGAACCTAAAGGAGATTCAACATGAAATCAAAACTAGTGCGTAAAAACCCAATACAGGCACCAAAGCCTGTAGGGAAATATAGTCATGTCACAATTATTCCAAAAGATGCAACAATGTATGTTTTTTCTGGTCAAATTGGTTTGGACCAAGATGATCAATTACCACAGACATTAGAGGAACAAATAACAAATACCTTTTATCATATTGAAACGATTTTAGCTTCAGAGGGAATTGATGCCTCTCACATTGTAAAGGTCAATATTTGGGCTACAGAGGAAATAGATTGGGATTATTTCGACGAGCAATGGCAAGGTATGTTTGGCGATTCCTATCCATCAATGACCATAGCCTATGTATCAGCACTAGGTTTGCCAGAGATTAAAATAGAGCTTGATATTTGGGCTGCTAAATGATTTGATGATTTGTCATTATCGTTTATACCCTTAAAAGTTCATTTTACGAAGACAGTTGGAAGGAAGGGCTATTCCGCCACCGAAAACAGACCATCCACCGTGAAGATTGCTTGCTTAACTTTATTTCATTGTAAAATTTAAAAACGAATATATCCTTTGAATATTGTCGTTTCAGACTGTAGACAAAAGCCGTCGAGAAGTTCATTCTCGATGGCTTTTGTCATTTTTCTTTCTCTTTCATATTCAATATTTGGTATATCATTGCTGTATCCAACATCCTCTTCGAGCATAGATGCTCTCTTAAGCTGTCTGCCATGTCCAAGTAGCTAGTTTCTTTAAATTAATGGCAGCAAAAGTAAGCATCGCCTGCATGGAAAGAATAGGCAAGCTGTTTCGTACGTTCATCCTTCACGTAATAGCCACTTTCAGGATCTGTCGTACTTTCCTTTATTTCTTTCCATTCTTCCTTTTCAAACTTCTTCAGGGGAAAGGGCTTTTTTCCGTGTTCCTCACGATCCATATTTACCTCTAATTGAAGCTTCTCTTCATAAGCCCGTGTTTCTTTTCGCACAACCTTTTTATCATCCTTCCGTTTATTCGCACTCGCTTTCACATGCGTGGAATCGATAAATAAATGTTCTGCATGGAGAATTTACTTTTCAACACCCTATGTAGATAAAAGTAAGTACTTTATGTAGAAGTTGATGGGAACGAAGGGCGGCGACTCCTGCGGGAAAAGCGGGAAAGTCGAGATCCTGGACTGAGCGAAGCGAGGGAAGCAGCTCGACCCCGCCCGCGGAAAGCGTCCGCCCGTAGTGGAAATCAACAGCTTTACTTTATTTCATTGTAAAAGAAAAAAGACTGTAAGCAAACTCTCAAATTTTTTGAGTTTGTCTACAGTCTGAGACGACAATATCCTTTGAATATTGTCGTTTTTTTTACGTTCATGGCTACATTTTACCGAAGCATTCTTTTTAATTGCTTCATTTCATAATTTAAATCGTCAATTTGCTTTTGCAGTTTATCAATATCATTATTTTTACCTTGGTTCTCTTGTAACTCATCTTCCAAGGCAAGACCTGCTGCAATGGTCGCTAGTGCATCACCAAGTGTTGTGATGGCTCCCGCAATAACAGCCAGCTTAGCAGCTTGACTCACTGACTCAGCTCCTTCACTATTCCGATAGCCTTTGTTATTTTTCATAAAATCCTCCCTGCAAAAAAGGGTATTATATGTATAGTATGCATGCTGTAAGAGACAGGTGCAGAACCATGGTGACTAGCAGCCAAAAAAGGTCACTTATTTTTCAATAAGTGACCAAAAAAAATGGGGATGTGTATCTTCCTGAAGATATGAGCAAAGATGGAAAGCGAGTAGGGTACATTACCAATATATGACGTTTTGCTTTATGCTGATAGGTATATATCCTTGGCTAAAAATCTTTTCTTTTTCTAAGGGGAGGGACTGTCCAATAGGTCCCCATTCGCCACAGCCACTCCAGTGGTCCGAAGCGGAAATAGTGTAACCATAGCTTACTGAAGATTAATTGTAAAACGTAAATACCTAGACAAATCCATAGTGACTCGAGGAATCGAATTTGCCCAATTAGTTGAAATGTATGACCGATTATTAAAATGAGTGCAGTTTGCCCTAAATAATTTGTTAGGGCCATGCGTCCATACGCCTTTAATGGTGATAATAGTCGTTGGAATAATACACTTTGTAAACATAGGATAATAACCCCCATGTAAAAAGCGGAAACAAATGGGCTAAACTGTAGTCCAATTAACGCAAATTGCTCCATATTAGTAATATGCTCTTCCAGTTGAATTTTGGATAAATGATTGATATTAACATTGGCTGTAGGGACATAGTGCCACTGATAAAGCCAGCTAACTATGCTAACACAGAACATTACAATCGTCACTAGCATTATTTTTTTTCGATGTACAGAGATGTTTTCAAATAGGCGGTATTGTCCAGCAGTTAAACCTAGCAAAATTAGTGGGAAAGGCATGAGGATCTTTATCCCAAAATAAGCTGACAGGGCTAATAGAATGATCCCAACTATTAAATTGATTTCTTTCCGTACTTTATAAAAAGGTAAGGCTAAAAAACCAAAGATGGCATAGACAGTTAATGCTTCTCCTGGTTGAAAATAGAAATGGATAAGCCCCATTAATAATAATAGTAAAAGTCTGCGACTAAATAATACATAGGCTCTATCATTTCTAGCCATTGCACGCGAAAGAAAAAGATAAAATCCTATGCCAAATAAAAAAGAAAAAATAATAAAAAATTTACCCTCTATAAAAAGCGTGAGAAATCGACTATAGGCAATATCACTAGCTATTTGTGGTGGTGCAATCCACATCAATGCAGGGATATTCACTAAAATAATGCCAAGTAAGGCAAACCCTCTTAAATAATCTAAAGTATCAATACGTTTGTTGTTGTCGGTTGGTTGCAACGTCATCTCCTCCTTACAACCAAGTATAAGGTCGTTTCCTAAAAATTAGTAACGAAGAATGTTACGTGAATCTTACAAAATCGTCATATTTGGAATTAGCTTTCTATAAGGTATGTCGCTAATATAGCATGAGCATGTTGACGCAAAAGCTGAATTAATTCAGGTGGTTCTTTGACAATCGCATCCGGACCTAGGCGATAAAAAAAGGGGCTAATAAAGTGAATCTCTCCTTGGTCAATCATTGTATTGATATAGCCAGTTCCATCACTATGACCAACCACCACCTTCTCGAAATTTGGCTCACTTCTGCATTGTCGTACACCTTCTCTTGTTAATTCGACATACAAGCGTATTGGCTGCTGAGGTTCATGGGGACTCTCTAGCCATTGCTGTAAATGAACAGATGTCTCATAGCCTTTATCGCTTTTATTCATTGAATGAATGCGATCAACTCGAAATAGAAGGATTTTCTCTGTTTGTAAATGAATAGCAGGCATATACCACAAGCCATCATGCGCATACACGCCAATAGGATGGACATGCTTAGTTGTGATGCCTGATTTTGATTCATATTGAATGTCTAATTGTAAATGGTTAATAACCGCTTCTAATACGTCTGATAATAGAGGTGTAGAAATAGCGCGTTTAGGATTCCAAAAGGCAATATAGGATTGCAGACTATCTACCTTTTTTTGCGCCTCTTTCTGTAACGATTCATATAGTTTTTGTGAAACAGACTTCATTTCCGTATTAAATGGTAAATCACGATAATATTGCAGAGATTGGAACGCAAAGAAAATAGCAACCGCTTCTTCCTCTGTAAATAAAATAGGGGGAAGAATGGCACTTGAAAGCACTGTATATCCACCATTTCTTCCTTGCTCTGCGTAAATTGGCAGCCCCATATCACTTAAATCTAACAGGTAACGATGCACTGTTCTTACAGAAATGTTGAAGGCATCGGCAATTTCCTGGGCTGTAAATTGCTTTTTAGCGCTGACAAATAACAAAATATCAATTAATCGTTTAGCCTTGGACATATTCTTTCACCTTTTTTAATTAATCATGTCAATAGTTGTCATGTTTTATGTTTAGTATATACATTGTACGAAAGATTTTCAAAAGAAGAGGAGCTGACATGATGTCACGAGAAATAGTGGTATTTATCGGAATAAGTTTAGATGGGTTTATAGCTAAAGAAAATGATGACTTACAATGGCTGGAAGAAACAGAGGGGGAAGGGGATAATGGCTATGCTGATATGTATCAAACCATCGATACGATTATTATGGGGAAACGAACATATGATTATGTCAAAGAGCATCTCGATACATTCCCTTATCCTGATAAGAAATGTTATGTGTTCACCAAATCTCAAACAGGGAAAGATGAGCATGTGGAATTTGTCCAAGGGGATGTTGTGGCGTTCACTAAGAAATTAAAACAACAATCAGGCGCAAAAATTTGGATGGTCGGTGGAGCTCATATATTGGATGCTTTTTTACAGGAGCAGTTGGTTGATGAATGGATTATCACCATTACCCCGCATTTATTAGGGGCAGGTATTCCATTATTTAAACAACCGCGTCCATTTGAAGATTTAAAGCTACTCGAGACAAAGCGATACGGTCAAATGGTCCAAATGCATTATCAGGTGAGAAAAGAAGAGTAAGGTAGTACGGATTAAAAGGAAAGGATAGATGAAGAAAATCTATCCTTTTTTTCATGGAATAATAAGTTGCTTATTATGAAAAAGAACTTGCTTGACTCTGTATCTGTTATGTTAACAAGACCAGCCTCAATCGGTTCATCTTGTTTTTAATTGCATAAAAATATTCACTAATATAACTAATAATGGGTGCATGATAAATGCTATGGCTATTTGAGCATAAGAAGCGCCAAAATATTCAGCATCGGTATCGAAAAGAAAGGTGTTCAGCATCGTAAATAGCATTAATACAGCTATTAGAGTGTAGCGAATGGCATTTTGAGAGCCAATAATTGAGCCATACACAAATAACAGTGTGGAACTAAATAGGAGTACATGTAGAATCATGGCTTCATCAATTGTATATGAAACGGGTATATCAGAAGTAATCAATAACCGATAAGCGAAGGCCCCTAGTAAAACAAACGTGCCAAATAAAAGTAATAGATTAGAAATTAAATTTTCTCTCATTGTCTCACCTTTTATTAAAATTTAGGTGTTAGTTTGGTTGCAAATCCTTTTTAAAAGACCTGCACAGCAAACAGTACAATCCGTTTTGAATTGGCAACAATATTAATTACTTAACAAAAACAACATATTCGTACCATTGGTTTAGAAAAACAAGCAAAGAGTATTTAATCCTTTTGCTTATGTTTGATTGCTAAATGTAATGAGAAACTTATCCCAATGGTCATTATTATAGAAAAAATAATCGTGAACATTTCTTTATAATAGATGGATATAATAGCCATGATAATTGAACTGATGATAAGGGCTACACGTAATAATATAGCGGTTTTTTCACTTGGATTAAAAAAATCTTGAAGAATAGCAAATAAATAAGCGAATCCGAAAAATAGAATGTACTCATAAACCAACACAGGCTCAACAGAATCTGGAATTCCTAAATATAGGGCTTGAATTATGAGAATAAATAACGCTATATATTTTAAATATTTATAGGAGTTTTTTGACAAATGATCACCCTTTTTTATAATAGATTAACATTTTTAAACAAGTGTTGGTTATCAAAGCTATTATTTTAAAAATTTAGTATATTCAGTAAGGAATGTTCTTTCCATTTGGATAAAAGGAGACAATTTGAAGTGAATGATAAGAGATATTACAGATTAAACTTAGCGTTCATTGGTGTTGTTTCATACCTGAGATTCATAATCAGAAGGATTATAATAGGTTTGTACATTGTTTTGGATATTGGGTGGGTTCATGTATGGTCCTCCTATTTTATTGTATAATAAATGGACATTTCTACAAGGATACAGAGGGGGATACTACAATGTCATTGGAACTTCCGCGAAAAATACATATTATTGGCTCTGTTGGTAGTGGGAAAACAACATTAGCACGTTCATTATCCAAAATGCTTCAGCTTTCTTTTCATGAATTAGACAATGTAGTTTGGATTCGTAAACAATCGGGGGATATTAGAAGGACGGAGCAAGAGAGACAGGAATATCTACAATGTATTATCCAAACAGACGGGTGGATTATTGAAGGAATCCATCAGGAGGAATGGGTGACACAAAGCTTCCAGCAAGCGGATTGTATTATCTTTCTAGATACGCCTTATAAAATTCGTACTGCTCGGATTATAAAGAGGTTCGTCAAACAAAAAATAGGAATCGAAAAAGCCCATTATCAGCCAACTTTTTCGATTTTTTTTAAAATGTTTCGATGGAATAAACGTTTTGAAGAGGTGGGGAAGCCACAATTTTTTACAAAAAGGGAAGATCTATTAGATAAAGTATTATTAGTTCAGCACCAAAAGGATGTAGACAATTATTTTCGTCAGTTTCAATCAATAAAAAGCGTATCCCGATGAGTGGATACGCTTCATTTTTAGGCATTTTTCTTTGTGCGTGTTGTACGCTTTCTTGTAGTAGGCTTTTTCGTTTTATCTAAGGATGCCTGTAGCGCAGTCATTAAATCTGTGACATTATCGGGAACTGGTCGTTGTTGATCGTTCGTAGCTACCGTATTGGTTGCTTTTTTCTCTTCGATTAAGTCCAGCAATGCATTCCGATAATCGTCTGTATATTTCTCTGGGTTAAATGTGGTAGTTAATTGGTCGACCAGCATCAGAGCTGTCTCTAACTCCTTTGGTACAACGTCCTGCTCACTTGGAATATTCGGGACATCCCCGACACTCCTCACCTCATCAGGATAATGAATGGTCTCCATCACGAGTGCATTTTGATACACTCGCACAACAGCAAGCTGTTCTTTTGAACGAATAATGATTTTAGCAATGCCGATTTTGCCAGATTGCTCTAATGTTTTACGCAATAATGAATAGGCTTTAGCACCAGTAGAATCAGGGGATAGGAAATAGGTGCGTTCAAAATAAATCGGATCGATTTCCGTCAATTGTACAAAATCAATAATTTCTACGGCTTTATCTTCATTTTCTTTCCGTAAGTTTTCTAAATCCGCTTGATCCAGTACGACAAATTTATTTTTTGTATATTCATAAGCTTTTACAATGTCCTCATCTTTTACTTCTTGATTGCACCCCTCGCAAACCTTTTTATAGCTAATCGGTGTATGGCATTCCTTATGGAGCTGTCGCAGTTTAATATCTTTATTTTCCGTAGCGGCATGAAGCTTTACTGGGATATTGACAAGTCCAAAGGAAATGCTTCCTTTCCATACTGTATGCATACAAATGTCACCTCTTTTTCTTACTATGATATTTTTTGCAGTATTTTATGTATTGTAAATCGAAATCATCAAACACTGTAGATAAAAAGCAAGGTAGGTATTGTGACATGAAACCAATGCTTTTAACGGAAGCAAATGAAATTCCAATAGGGGATGACTGGCTTTATGAAACGAAATATGATGGCTTTCGATGCCTCTTAATATGGGATGAGCAACCGATACTTATTAGTAGGAACGGGCGCAATTTAAATCATTCGTTTCCTGAAATTATAGATTATTGTCACCAAATACATGCTTCAGTGAAAGCATTTTTACCACTCATTTTTGATGGGGAGCTTGTGTATTTAAGCAATCCATATAAAAGTGAATTTTCTGTTGTCCAGCAAAGAGGGAGAATGCAAAATCAAGATGTCATTGCAAAGCATGCTCAAGCCTTCCCCATGAGGCTTCTCGTGTTTGATATGTTAATGATCAAAGGGGAATCGTTTAGCAACCGTTATTTAAAAACTCGTAAAGAGCAATTGGCAAAGCTAGCAGCAAAGGTAAAGCTTCCCAATGTAGATGATCAAGATGGAAAGGTCATACAAATTGTGCAGGCTAAGGAGGAAAGTAATATTTTATGGCAGGCGATTAAGGTCTATAATGGGGAGGGCATGGTTGCCAAGAAGAAAACTAGTAAATGGCTGGATAACACACGCTCAAGCCATTGGTTGAAAATTAAAAACTGGCGTTATGTGACAGTCATTGTGACGCAATATGATCATAGTAATGGCTATTTCCAAGGTTCCATTTATGACGGAGGAAATTTACGAGAGGTTGTTACATTTAAACATGGCATGAAGGAGGAAGAGCATCAAACACTCGTTGCTTTTTTTCAGGCTCAAGGGCAACGTAAGAAAGAATTGTGGGAGTTAGAGCCTTCTATTTGTGTTGATATTGCCTGCATAGATTTTGATGGTAGTAAGCTCCGAGAACCAAAATTTCATGCCTTTCGATTGGAATTAACACCAGATATTTGCCAATGGCAGCATATGCAGCGACAGCTGTTTCCTATTCCTGAAACAGTTCCTATAACACATCCTGATAAACCTGTATGGCCAGAAATAGGTGTAACAAAGGATCATTATTTATCGTACTTACAAAGTGTTTCGCCCTATTTATTGCCATTTCTTCAAGATCGCCCATTAACTTTAATACGCTATCCACATGGTGTTCCTGGGGAAAGCTTTTATCAAAAAAGTAGACCAGATAAATTACCTGATTTTGTAGGCACAGCGATGATGGATGAGATTGATTATATGGTCTGTAATAATCTTGAAACATTGTTATGGCTGGGCAATCAATTAGCATTAGAGTGGCATATTCCATTTCAAACACGACAAACTATGAATCCGACAGAGATTGTCTTCGATTTAGATCCCCCTTCAACGGACCATTTTTCTTTGGCGATTGCAGGGGCACTAGATTTAAAAGGAATTATTGATTATTTTCAGCTACAATCATTTGTCAAAACTTCAGGCGGGAAAGGGTTACAGCTCTATATCCCGTTACCAGCAAATAAATTTACCTATGAGGAGGTTCGCGTTTTTACTGAATTTGCTTGTCGTTTTTTATGCCAACAAAAGCCACATTTATATACAATCGAGCGATTTAAAAAAAATCGCCATAATAAATTATATTTAGATTATGTGCAGCATGCTGAAGGTAAGACGATAATTGCCCCTTATTCCACTCGTGGAAATGAATTAGGCTTAGTCGCAACGCCACTCCATTGGGAAGAGGTTAATGACGATTTAAAACCCTATTATTTTTCGATTCCTGCTGTTATGGAGCGAATGAAGAAAATAAGCAATCCCTTTAAATACTTTCGTGAAGTAGGGGAACAACAGGACTTTCAAGCAGTTTTAGATCGTATAAATGAATAATGCTCATCAGGTCAAGAAGTATTGTAAGCTACTTCTTGACCCTTTTTATGATTAAAGTGTAACCTGTGCTTTCACTTTTTCTAAATAATCCAATATTCCCATCGCTGACACAATCGTATCGAATGGAATGGTTTGATAGACAGGGTGGTCGGGTGATAGACCATTTGCTTGTAAGTAGCTAAATAACAGCTCCCTTAATCGAGCATCTAAATCGCGAATTTGTTCCTGGAGCTGGCTGGATGCTCCTTGTGCTTTACGGCCTTCTTCTAAAAAAAGAGGTGTCCAATAACGTACTTGACGATAGGCCTCTGCTGGATTTTTATAAGCTCCATAATGGCCAAAATATAATTCGCTTGCCTGTAGCTTTTCGTACAATTGAATGGAATGCTCCATCGTTTCAGGATTGTATTGATTTGGGGAAGTGGAAGGTATGATTAGATCAATTGCTTCACCGTCCATTTCTGGGTAACGTACACCTGTTGTATCCCCAACAAAAAGACCGTTAGTAGCGGAATAAAGCATAGAAACATGATGTTTTGCATGGCCCTCTGTATGATAAAACGTTAAATGATGTTGTCCTAAATGGAGTTGTTGTTCATGACTTACTTCTATAATTCGGGCTGCATCGATCGGCACAATCGGATGAAAAAGGCGGTCAAATTCGGTCCCATAAACGCCTTTAGCGCTGGAAATGAGTCTTCCCGGATCGATCATATGGGCCGACCCTCTAGGATGAACAACTAATTTAGCATGAGGGCAGCTCTGTAAAAATAAGCCTGCACCACCGGCATGGTCTAAATGAATATGTGTCACAATGACGTAGTGAATATCCTCTAAAGCGATATTTAATTCCTTTAATCCTTCCATAATGTATGGAACGGATGGACTAGCAGACGTTTCAATTAAGGTTATTTTTTCATCAATTAATAGATAGGAGCTTGTTCGTTGCTCTCTATTTAGATCATGTGTATCAATACAATAAAAATTTGCGGCGATTTGTTGGACTCTGCTCAAAAGAATTCCCCCTTTAATTTCAATAATGTGAAGTATATGCTCTAAAAGTCAATTTTTAGCTACAAAAAGTAGTAGTTATACTATATAATAATAGAAAATCAAACTGAATGTCCATTCATTTTTTAGGGGGATCATTATGGAGAACAAAATTCGTTATGATACAAGGAAAGTGCACCGAGTTAATTTGGCAATAATATCGATTTTAGCCATTCTAATTTGTGGACCTATGATTATATCAAAAGGAATACTATTTTTATTTGTCGGACTAGCCGTTATCGCCTTAGCTATATGCAATTATTTTTTGCCGATAAAAGCTTATGTAAAAGGGTTTATCTTTGGTCTTATTCCATCAAGTATAGTGTTTACATTATTTTTGCTAGATAGTTTTTCATTGAATAAACATTATATTTTGCTGTGCACCATTGCCATTATCGCGCTTTATTTTAAAAAGGAATTAATTGTGTTTTTTGGGTTGCTAACTAACATTAGCTTTATCATTTTATATTTGGTCAATTCTTCATCTTTATTAGGGCCCTTTGATGACATCATTGTTTTCATCACGCTTCTAGCGATTATGAACGGTGTCATTATTGCTTTTTATTTACTTGCTAAATGGGGGAATGAGCTTATTAAACATGCTGAAATTCAGCAAAATGAAGTCCAAGCTTCTTTCAATCAATTACAAAATACATTCCAGGAAATCGAGAAAAGCAGTCAGGCTTTGGACGAACATGTGACGCAATTCCAGCAAACCATGCAAAGTATTTCTGGCTCTAGTAAACAAATATTATTAGCCACTGAGGATATTTCTGCCAGTATTCAGCAAGAGGCTTCTAGTTTGCAAATGATTCATGTCACTATGAGTGATTCTGTTCATTTTGTAAATGAAACGTTGACGATTTCAAAGGACACAGTGGAGAAATCTACTGAACTTCAGCAAGAGGTTTTGGCAGGATGGGCTAAAATGCAGGACGCGATGGCTCAAATGAGCGTGATGAGTCATGCCATGAGCTCAACCGGAGAAACCGTCAACGAGCTTCAATTCAGTTTGCAAACGGTGGATAGCTTGCTACAGGGGATCACACATATTGCGCAGCAGACAAATTTATTGGCACTAAATGCAGCCATTGAAGCTGCTAGGGCGGGGGAACATGGTAAGGGATTTGCTATTGTAGCGGAAGAGGTACGAAAGCTAGCGGAGGAAAGTGCTGCCATTACGGTCAGTATTACGAATGTGACGAAAACGTTGTTTGAGAAAGCGACGGAGGCTCATCAACGTTCTGATGATGGTGAAAAAGCATTACAGCACGGGGAACAGCTTTTACAGGATGTCAGTTATTTCTTTAATAGTTTAAAGGAATCATTTACGCAAACGAATACAGACTTGACAAGGGGGATGCACGAATTAAGCAGTGCCATCTTACAATTTGAGGCAATCCAATCTCAAATTGAAAAGCTGAATAAAATGACAGAGCAAAATGCATCATCAACAGGTGATATAGTGCATTCAGTGGAGGACGAAAATAAGCTCTTAGTGAAGATGACGGATACGACAAATCGTATTCAGACTTTAAGCGATACATTAAAATCATTGGTTATGGCAAAGGTTTGAAGGAGAGATTGAAATTGAAATAACTGGTAGGTTAAAATAACAGTATGATTAAACATCTTAGATGGAGGGTATAGTGTTGTTAGTCATCTGAGATATCCAAAGGACAAATTAAAGTCATATGCATCGGTAGCTTGACCTACATAACGATGTCCAGTTAAAAGGTGAAGTTGAAAGGGAGGAAGGATACCATGAACATTCGTAGCTTACAGAGTGCAGATTATTATACTTTATTGCCAGTAATTAATGAGTGGTGGGGCGGAAGGAATATGTCAGATAAACTGCCTAAATTATTTTTCGATCACTTTACGAACACAAGCCTCATCATGGAAAAGGATGGCGAGATCATTGGTTTTCTTGTCGGTTTTTTATCACAATCCAACACAAATGAAGCGTTCATTCATTTTGTAGGGGTTCACCCTGATTATAGAAAACAGAATATTGCAAAAAGGTTATATGATGTATTCTTTCATGTGGTGAAACAGTATCACCGTAATATCGTTAAGTGTGTTACATCCCCTATAAACGAAGTATCCATTGCCTTTCACAAAAATTTGGGATTTAGAATGGAGAAGGGTGACAAGGTGATGGATAATATGTCTATCCATAGTGATTATAGCGGCGAAAATCAAGACCGTGTGTTATTTTATAAAATTCTATCGTAATTTCCTTGAATGACCTTGCATATAGTCCCCAATAAGGGGGCTATAGATGTTTATCCAAAAACTATTTACCTTATGGTTTCTTATTTCCATCATTGTTAGTGTCGTCTTTTTCTTTTTTTCCCATACGCCTATTCAAAATGCTGAGAAATCAAATGCGTCTCTATCGCAACCTAGCAACGATGAACTATTAGGTTATATGCAACATTATCAATTTCTTATTAGTGATATTGTCATAGCCCTGCAAAAAGAATCTTATAGCTTTCAATTAGACTATGCTGTCGTGCCAAATGGGAAAATGGAGCTCCTTGTGTCTATACCTGAAACAATCAATCAGCTGTCCAAACAAAAAATAGAGGAAACGATACTTGATTGTATTCAAAAAAATGATTTAAACCCGATATCGTTTCAAATAACAATTAAAAATCTTTATGATCCTGTAGCCACTGACTCGACCAGGCTTAGCTATAATGATGTTATGGCTCATTTATTTGAAACGATGACTGCACAACATGTTGGTGTCTTCAGTATCGACCACACGATGACATCAGAACATGTCCACATCATCATCAATTTAACAGAAGAGAAGGATGATGTAATTCAAAAGGAAGTTCGACAAGTAGCCGAGGATGTTATAAAGCATCATCAATTTGATATACAGCAATTCTATATTGAAATACAAAATAAAATGTTTGCGTACCATAAATGAATAAGGAGATGTGTGCTTCGAGCGCTCATATTCAAATGCCTAGCCTTTGTAGCAAGAAAAGGGATATACCCTTGCCATCGTAACAGGTGTAAAAAGCATCCTAAAGATTTAGGAGCTGCATTTGTAGAAAATCAGCGGTTGATAGTATACATATTTTTTCACGCACTAGCAAGTATATCAAAATAGCATTTAAGTAGTAAAAGGAGACAACGTTTACTGTCTCTTCCTCTACGAAAGCACCTCGCTAATTGAAGAAGAACAGCGACGTTTATTAAACAATCGCGCTCGTTGTCTTAATTAGGGACTGTCACCAAAATGAATTATTTATTCTCGACCTATCTACAATGCATCCATTTTTACATAAACAGAAAAACACCACAAGTTAATAACATACTTATTAATCCCACACCTCGGCCCCTATTATCCACCAAACAACGGATTTAGTGGATGTCTCTTTTCCTTCTTTCCTCTATGCTTTTTTTCATTGACATAAGGACAAAAAGTCCAGCTACGATTAAACCAACTGATATCCAAAGTAACAAATTCATTTTAACATCTCATTTTTTATAGTTTGCTATCTACGAATGGCACCAAATATAGATGTTATTTTTCTAGATAATAAAAGTTCCCTTTCTTTATAGCACCATTAACGGATCAAGCACGAAATTAACACTCAATTGACTACAGATAGAATTTAAGAGAGAATATATAAAGAATGCTGAAAGAAAGGAGGATTTCTGTGGAACATCGCTCACTAATTCTGCTTGGGTTATTAATGGGACAAAGTCAACATGGATATCAAATTAATGAATTTATCGAAAGAAACTTAAGTACAGTTACAGATATGAAAAAGCCAACCGCTTATGCTACTCTGGATAGACTAAATCAAAAGGGTTATATAGATATTCAATTAGTGCAAGAAGGAAATAGACCTACCCGAAAAGTGTACTCTATAAATGAAAGCGGCCGAACGTATTTTTATCAATTATTATTGGATAATCTATCCTCTGCAGAAAGTGTTAATTATCAAGGAGATATTGGGTTAATGTTTATTGATTTCCTTCCTATGGATCAAGCAATCCCGGCCTTGCAAGAACGATTAAAGAAAAACAAAAAACGCATAGATGTATTTAAGGAAACGCCGGCACATGGGATACGTACCGGTGTTAATCTAGCGGTCGAACATAAAATTATTATGCTAGAAGCAGAAATAGTCTTTCTTGAAAAAACTATTCAAAATTTTATTCATTCGGATTAAATAGTATATCCACAAAAAAAGGAACCAAAGAGGGTTCCTTTTTTTATTTGAGACAAAAATAAAATTATATAGTCACGCTTGACTAATCAAAAAGAAACTATTAGAATTCAATTAGTCAAACGTGACTATATATTAATGATAAAGGAGTGTCGTACATTGTTTCTTGCTATGAAAGAATTAAAGTATGGTAAATTACGCTTTCTGATGATTGGCGTTATAACTATTCTAATTGCTTGGCTAGTATTCATACTATCAGGATTAGGTAACGGCCTGTCTACTCTTAGTGCAGCAACCTTTAAAAATATGGATACCGATTATGTAACCTTTGAAGAGGGATCAAGAGCCTCTATGAGCCGATCGTTATTAAGTGAAACATTAACAGGGAAACTAGAAAGCCAACCTAATGTTTCAGCGGTATCAGCAATGGGTGCCACTATGGGAACAGTAACAAATAATTCGAGTTCGAATAAAAATGAAAAAGTAGATATTGCCATTCTAGGAATCAATCCAGGTAGTTTTCTGGAACCTACTGTAGAAGAAGGAAAGCCCCTCGATGCAAATCAGTCTTTGGAAGTAATCGCGAATGATACTTTAAAGAAAAAGGGATTTAAAATTGGTGATACGTTGAAAATAGAAGGATCATTAGAAGAGTTGAAAATTGTCGGGTTTGTAAAAAATGAAACATACAATCATTTACCTGCAATTTTTACTACCTTAGATAAATGGCGCTCCATTCAATTTGCAGCACCTGGTTCTGATAAAGGGATTGAAAAACCTGTAAACGCAATTATGCTGCAAGGGGAGGAAATTGACTCCGAGAAACTAAATCAGGTCTTCAAAAATACTGAAACAGTAACTAAGGCCAAAGCCATACAGGGAATGCCCGGTTATAAAGAAGAGAATGGCACAATTATGATGATGCTTGCTTTCCTTTTGGCCATTTCGGCATTTGTACTGGGGGTATTCTTCTACGTACTTACCTTGCAAAAATCAAATCAGTTTGGCATATTGAAGGCCATCGGCGCCAGCAATCGTTTCCTCGGGAAAGCTATTGTATCCCAAGTATTTCTATTATCATTCATTAGTATTGCAGCAGGAATCTTGTTAACCTATGGGACAGCCCTTATTCTTCCTGATGAAATGCCATTTTCACTTGACCTTAAGTTAGTTGTCCTTTATGCCCTGTTCTTACTTGTCATTTCTATTTTAAGTTCATTAGTTTCAGTTAGGAAAATTACAAAAATAGACCCACTTCAAGCGATTGGGAGGATGGAATAAATGTCAGGTATACAATTAAAAAATGTCTCCAAACTGTATCAACAGGGGGGAAATCAAGTTCTTGCCCTTGATAATATATCCCTAACTGTGGAACAAGGTGAGTTTATAGCTGTTATTGGTCCATCAGGTTCGGGTAAAAGTACCTTTCTTGCCATTGCAGGCGCCTTACTCCAATCATCTGAAGGTGAAGTTATTCTTAACGGCAAAAGCCTTAATCAGTTAAACCAAAAGAACTTAGCTCAATTGCGGCTGGATGAAATAGGATTTATCCTACAAACTAGCAATCTTGTGCCTTATTTAACTGTTCTTGAACAATTACTTGTAGTAAAAAGAATGTCAGGGAAACTTTTAAAACAGGATAAGGAGTATGCAAAGGAGTTATTGCAAAGTCTGGGTTTAACAGAAAAACTGAATAAGTTGCCAGAACAGTTATCTGGAGGAGAACGCCAACGTACGGCAATTGCCCGCGCATTTATAAACAGCCCGTCTATTATTCTGGCAGATGAGCCAACAGCTAGTCTGGATTCAAAAAGAGCTCATGAAGTGGTTCAACTCATAGCTATACAAGCAAAAACAAGAAACAAAGCAGCAATTATGGTTACCCATGACGAACGAATGCTTGAATACTGCGATAAAGTGTATCGAATGGAAGATGGCAAACTTAAACATGATGAATCTTTTAAAAACTTGAAAATTACCTCTACTAAAGGATAGAAATGTTTATAGAAAATTTAGGAGGACTAAGATCATTGTAACAAACAGAATTAAAACGAAATTAGGTTTTGCTGCAAAAATGGCGCCCATGTTCACTAGGTCAGGTCCCTTACAAAAAACAGAAGGTTTTATAAAAGTGGAGGTTTTAATTGCTAAAAATCTAACCGGATTTGATGAACTGAATGTAAATATGTATTGGAACACGATTGAAGACTTTACTCAATGGAAAAATAGCGCTGCTTTTAAAGAAACCCATGCAGGGTCAAATAACACGGAACAGGAATCTCCAATTTTGGGAAGTGAAATTATTTTTTCAGAGGTTGCTTCGGCTTTAGAGCCAATTGCATAATGCTATACAATATTTACTCCACGACCGATTGTGGAGTAAGAAAACATTAGATTCATTTTATTGTTGTAATAAATAGGGTCATTTTTAGTAAAAAGAGGATAGATAGAGCGAATTTTATTTAAGCTCTTCTATCCTTTTAATGTATATACATTTGATGTGTGACATTTACTAAGTTTTTCTATTTAAAAAGCATCAGTTTTAACTTGGACTTGTAATCATTAACTGATTCCTTTTGCTTAATGAATGAAATTTTGAGGAATACATTCACGAACACCAGAATTTCTTAACGAGTTAAATAGGGCTGCACTGATTCTTAATAGAACATGGTTATCAGTGCCATTTTCTAAATCATAGATGACGAAGTAGGAATTATCCACCGAAAAAATACATTTTCGTTCTAAGTCAAACCCAGGTGGTACAGGTGGAAGCTTTAAAACGGGTACAACTACAGGTGTATCTCCTTCTTCTCTAATAAATCTGAAAGTTTGTCGGTCAATCTCATAGATATTTACTGGGTCAATCTCCACACCTTTATCTGGAACTGTAATTTCATCTTCAACTATTAGAAAAAAGCGCTCGTTCCGAAAGTTGAAAAGACTTCTTGCTCCAATTTCAAATGATGCCATTTTATTTTCACCTCCATTCCTATAAATAGGTTATTCGTATGGAATAAGATTCTTTGGACTATAAGGAAGGTAGAGTGAAGAATTATAAATAGAAATATTACTAAGAGTTGCTTTTACTACAGAAGCATACGTTGAACCATATACATTGTTATTTTCAATCGTGACAATATAATCCTATAGAACGAAAAGTAGAATGATTTATCCACTTCCATATACACTTACTAGCAATTGATAAAAAGTATTTACTATATTAATAAATATTTTTTAAAAATTGTTATAGTGAAATCCCTTCACATTCTGTATATTTGTGTAGGAGGAGGAGATTTAATGGCAAGAAAATGGATGTTACCATTACTTTTATTAGTAAGTGTTCTGATGGTTGCGTGTAGTCAGGATCAAGAAAAAGAGAGCAATAAGGGTGGGGAAGTAGAAGTAACCATTCCAGCTTTATTTTTCGAGGGACAGGATATTGATTCTGTTATTTCAAAGGCGAAAAATAGTGGAATTAAGGAAGTCATTAAGAATGATGATGGTTCTTTAACGTATAAAATGTCTAAACCTGAGCACGAAGAAATGATGAAAGGCTTAAAAGAAGGTATTTTAGCAAGTGTAGATGAAATTAAAGCTAGTCAAGATTACAAATCTGTTAAAGATATTACTTATAATAAATCCTTTTCAGAATTCACACTTACTGTAAACAAGAAAGAGTTCGACGGTAGTCTTGATACAATGGCCTCAGTTGGACTTGCTTTAACAGGTATGTACTATCAATTATTTAATGGTGCAGACGTTGAAGATTATAAAGTCACAGTAATTTATAAAGATGCATCTAGCGGAGAAGTATTTAATACCATTGTTTATCCAGATGATGTAAATAAGAAGAAGTAATAAAAAGAAAACCTACATAGGTATATAGGAACGCTGTTGCCAAAAGTCGTTGAGACGTCCATTCTCGATGACTTTTGGCATTTTTTCTCTTTTATAGCCAGAATTTAATGAAAAGATTAATCAAAGACATGCCGACCGTTTATATTGGATGTTTTATCCTTACTAAAACATAAGTTTTTTGGACAATCCCTTAGAAAATCAGTATGGCTAAAAAACTATTCTAAAAGAAATTCTAAAATATGCTCTAAGTTGGTTGAGCTGCAGAAGGTTGTTGAGGCTGATGAAATGATACATGCAGAAGTTTCAGAGGACATATGATGTTATAGATGTCTTGCTTAAGAGAAAATAATGATTGAACCATTGTATCCCACAAGGTCCTTCTGCCTAATTGGACAGGCAAAGGGAAACGTTGATTATTTTTCCTTTCGGGGTTTTCTAAGGTACGAAAAGGACATAACAGAAAGTCCTATAAAAAAGAATAGTATCGCAACATATTTATTTGGAATAAGTGAATTGTAATCGAGGGAACCTGTTAATCTTCCCATTCCACTTGAAATTAAGAGGGCAGCTAAAATAAATATGATATGTTTAATTATAGAATACTGTGTTTTCATAGCATATATACTCCTAATATTTGGGTCATTAACTTATAAAGGATAACATAATTGGGTAATGTTTGAAAATGTAGATTTATTCATGTAGTGCATAATATAAATACTGAATATTTCAACATAGAAAGTAGTGGCAAACGGCGAATAGGAAGCACTTGCACCTTTTTATACAGGTAACGTAAAAATGGATGTAACAGTATTTTTACTTGTTTGGTTTGTTCTTCACTTTGCATAAAATTGTGTATATTTCTTAACGTTGTAAATCCATATAAATCTGATGGAAACCCCATGTTTGCGGGAAATATGATAAATCCATGCAATTTATTAGGAAAAGTAAATTAGTTTAAACTAGTTTACTTTTTTGAATCAGAATTACTAAGGGGCATCTTAGCTGCGTGAAAAGAGCCAAGTACAACGTAGGATTAAGAGTGTACTTCCATACACTCGAAAAGCACTTCGCACTTGGGTTGGAACGGTTTACAGGGGGCTTAGAATGGTATATATGACAAAGTAGAACTATATGGAGAACGAAATAATGGGATATCGTTATAAAAAGATAAAAATTCTGTTAAATGGGTAGCCATACTATTGCCCTTCTTAATAGACATAAAATTCCGATTTTTGAAGTTAGGGAGTATTTACATCAAAAAAGGGGACAGTTAACCGTCCCTCTTTTGATGTAAATACTTATTCACTTCTTCCCAATGAAAAACTCTTACTCAATGACTATATCAATAGTTTGTTTAATTATTTCAACATTTTCAGCAGAGAATTTGACAACTAATTCATATTTTCCTGGAGTTAGTTTTTTTGTATCTACTGCTATCGGATACTCTAGTGCTTCATTAGGCTTTAATGTTATTTTATCGCCTATATTTCGTTTAGGAATATCATATATCAATGATTCAGGCAGGATATTTTCCTTGCTTCCTTCTGTTCTTTGTAACGAGAGACTTATATCATTTATTTTACTAAATATAATTGTAATTGGTTCTGTTTCAGCAGATGTAACTGAAAAATTAAATTTATTTATTGGAGTATTTTCAGATTCAAGTTTGAGTTCTCCAATTAAATGTAATTTTTTTTCTTGGTCATCATTATTAAATAATAAATATGAAATCAATACTACGACAATTAATACTAAAAACAAAATTATTTTTTTCAATTTAACCACCTCATTTAGGTATTTTTGTCTATATACTTTACGTTTTCATTATACCGTAATTTGATATTAATTCTAAATATGGAAGAATAATGGCATAAATTAAAAAATTTGCATTTAACTTTTCGGATTATTTTTATTTGTTACTCTCGGTACAAGTAATGCTTTTGCGTCAGAAGGTTTAACACAAGAAGAAGAAATTCTATTAAATGAAGTAGGGTTAGAAAATGAAGATTTAGAAATATTACCTTTGGAACAACTTAGAATGTTTATAGCAGAAGGTGCAGAAGTTGTATTAGAAGAGTCTGAAATAGTAACTTTTAATGAAATCCCTACTTTTGAAGAAGGGAGAATTACTACATTTGGAAGTATTAGTGAAAGTAAACTTAAAATCACTGGTAAAGCAGTGAAATTATCTAATAATCATTAAATTGGTAAAATCCAATAATAGTTATATAGAAAATTTAGAGTTTTAAAAAGCACCTATACGCAAATATTTATACATGTGTTGTAGCGTCACAAAAAAAAGCTAATAGAAGTTAATAAAGAGGTAGCCGTCTTACTTCTAATAATGAGCTAATTGAAACTAATAGTCTGCAAAACCTAGAGGTCTTGAACGCCATTGTCCTGTTTGAAAACGAGTTTCATGTGTTAAAAAAGATGATTCAAGAGCGCCTGCAGTTTATGGTTGGTTACTGATTGGGTTATTTTTATTTGCGGTATAGATATCAATGTATCAATTGACAGCTTCGTTATAATCAACATAAAAGTGGTTATCACGTGAAAATCGTCCACTTCCATTTGGTTCAGTCAAATAGGTTGCTATAGCAGGTGAAGATAATAAAATTGTATCGATATTGTGGGATGTTGTCAGTACATAAAAAAATGTCACAGGATGTGGCAAAGAAATAATATTAACTTTTAACTTTAAGCACTTTAAATTTTTTCTTCTATATTATATAAAATAGTACTGTCCAAACTTTTTTTACATTTTCATTTTACTAACTGGGGTACCTTTTTTTAAAAAAACTACGAGTACCCCAGCAAGTGCTCCACAAAGTACCCCAGTTAAATACATTTAAATACACTTATTTAAATAGTATAGAATCCCTCATAAATACAAACCCTTTTTATTATGTACATCAAAAATTAAAAGCATCAGGATAGAAACCAAGGTCATAAGTAATGCTTATCAAAAAAGATAATATTAATGTAATTTACTTATGAATATAAATACGTTATCATGGGTATTGGAGAAAAGATGCTACACTTTTATAAAGCCTTTTCAAAAAGATATATTTAGGGGGATCCGCAAATGGCACAAGGTAATTTACACAACAGCCGTGCATCATTCGAAGTGAATGGTAAAACTTACAATTACTATGACTTAGCTGCGATTGAAAAAGCTGGCGTTGCAAAAGTTTCAAACCTTCCTTACTCAATTAAAGTATTATTAGAATCTGTTTTACGTCAATATGATGCATATGTAATTAAAGAAGAGCACGTAAACGAATTAGCAAAATGGGGCAATGGTGCTGATCCAGAAGCAGAAGTACCATTCAAACCTTCTCGCGTTGTATTACAAGACTTTACTGGTGTACCAGTAGTTGTTGACCTTGCATCTCTTCGTTCAGCAATGAAGGAAATGGGCGGCGACCCAAGCAAAATCAACCCTGCTATTCCAGTTGACCTTGTAATTGACCACTCAGTACAAGTTGACAAATATGGTAATGCATCTGCATTACAAGCAAATATGGACCTAGAATTTGAACGTAATGCTGAGCGTTATAACTTCTTAAAATGGGCTCAAACTGCTTACAATAACTTCCGTGCTGTACCACCAGCAACAGGTATCGTTCACCAAGTAAACTTAGAGTACTTAGCTCCAGTTGTACACGTAAACGAAAATGCTGATGGCACATTCGAAACATTCCCAGATTCAGTAGTAGGTACTGACTCTCATACAACAATGATTAACGGTATCGGCGTTCTTGGATGGGGCGTAGGCGGTATCGAAGCTGAAGCAGGTATGCTTGGTCAGCCTTCATACTTCCCAATCCCAGAAGTTATCGGTGTTAAATTAGTGGGCGATCTTCCAAACGGAACTACTGCTACTGACTTAGCATTAAAAGTAACACAAGTATTACGTCAACGTGGCGTAGTTGGTAAATTCGTTGAGTTCTTCGGACCTGGCGTATCTAAATTACCACTAGCTGACCGTGCGACAATCTCAAACATGGCTCCTGAATATGGTGCTACATGTGGTTACTTCGCAATTGACGAAGAATCATTAAACTACATGCGTTTAACAGGTCGTGACGAAGAGCACATCGCGGTTGTTGAAGCTTACTTAAAAGCAAACCACATGTTCTTCGATCCATCTTTAGAGCCAGTTTACACTGACGTGTTAGAAGTAAACTTAGCTGATATCGAACCAAACCTTTCTGGTCCTAAACGTCCACAAGACTTAATTCCACTATCTCAAATGCGTTCTCGTTACAAAGAAGCAGTAGTGGCACCACAAGGTACACAAGGTTTCGGTTTAACTGAAGACGAATTCGCAAAAACTTCTGTAGCTAAATTTGCTGAAGGCGATGTAGAAATTCCAACAGGTGCTGTTGCAATTGCTGCGATCACTTCTTGTACAAATACATCTAATCCATATGTATTAATTGCTGCTGGCTTAGTTGCGAAAAAAGCTGTAGAAAAAGGTCTTACAGTACCTAAATGGGTAAAAACTTCTTTAGCACCAGGTTCTAAAGTTGTAACTGGTTACCTTGAAGATTCAGGTTTACAAACATACCTTGACCAAATCGGCTTCAACACTGTAGGTTACGGCTGTACAACATGTATCGGTAACTCAGGTCCATTATTACCAGAAATCGAAGATGCTATTAAAGCAAAAGACTTATTCGTAACATCTGTTCTTTCTGGTAACCGTAACTTCGAAGGTCGTGTACACCCACTTGTAAAAGCTAACTACTTAGCTTCTCCACCACTTGTTGTTGCTTATGCACTTGCTGGTACAGTGGATATCGATCTACAAAAAGATTCATTTGGTAAAGACAAAGATGGTAACGAAGTATTCTTCGCTGATATCTGGCCTTCAACTGAAGAAGTAAACGCAGTATTAGGTACTGTTGTTAACCGTGAGCTATTCCAAAAAGAATACGAAACTGTATTCACAGCAAACGAAAAATGGAATGCAATTGAAACATCAACTGAGTCTCTATACACATTTGATGATAAATCAACTTACATTCAAAACCCACCATTCTTCCAAGGTCTTGCGAAAGAACCAGAAGCTATTAAAGGCTTAGACGGTTTACGCATTATGGCGAAGTTCGGTGACTCAATCACAACTGACCATATTTCTCCAGCTGGTGCAATCGGTAAAGATACACCTGCAGGTAAATATTTAATTGAAAACGGTGTTGCAATCCGTGACTTCAACTCTTATGGTTCTCGTCGTGGTAACCACGAAGTAATGATGCGTGGTACATTTGCAAACATCCGTATCCGTAACCAAGTTGCTCCAGGTACAGAAGGTGGTTTCACTACTTACTGGCCAACAGGTGAAGTAGAGTACATCTATGACGCATGTATGAAATACCAAGAGCAAGGTACTGGCTTAGTCGTACTTGCTGGTAACGACTACGGTATGGGTTCTTCTCGTGACTGGGCTGCGAAAGGTACATTCCTACTTGGCGTGAAAACTGTTATCGCACAATCTTACGAGCGTATCCACCGTTCTAACTTAGTAATGATGGGTGTTCTTCCACTTCAATTCATGCCAGGTGAATCTGCTGAAACATTAGGCTTAACTGGTAAGGAAGAAATCTCTGTAAACATTACTGATAACGTGAAACCACGTGAAATCTTAACAGTAACTGCTAAATCTGAAGACGGCACAGTTAAAACTTTCCAAGCTTTAGCTCGTTTCGACTCAGAAGTAGAAGTAGACTACTACCGTCATGGTGGTATCCTACAAATGGTTCTACGCGCAAAAGCTGCTGAGTAATCATGACATTAGAAAGCCGATCTCTTAGGAGGTCGGCTTTTTTGTTTGCTCATGAAATCCTTATGAAGTCATGGAGAGAAAATGAGAGAACAGCCAAAGTGATGGATAAAACGAGAAAGTGACGGATAGCGAGGCAGAAGTGACGGATAAAGCCCTAATGTGACAAAGAGGAAAAATCAAGAAGCTCGAATATTTCCAAATACATAGCATTTTCCCAAATGTTTATATAAAATTAAAGGGTAAGCCTTTAAATTTTTACATAAATGGGGGAAGATTTATCATGACAAAGAAAAATAAAAAGTTTTTTACGGCGGCAACTACGGCAGTGGCCTTGACGGCTGTAGCAGTTGTACCTGCATCGGCAGCTAGTCCATTTTCAGATGTGAGCGAAGATTATGCACATTTTAAAAGTATATCTACATTACATGCAGCAGATATAATTAATGGATTTCCTGATGGAACCTTTAAGCCAACATTGGACGTAACACGCGGACAAGCAGTGAAGATGATTGCAGGGGCTTTCGATCTTACAACAACGGATGTTGAAAATCCGAATTTCAAGGATGTCGATTCAACTAGTCCATACTATAAGGCGATTGTTACATTGGTTAATTTAGGTATTGTAAATGGCTATGAGGATGATACTTTCAGACCTGATGAGACGATTACGCGTGGACAGATGGCGGTTATGGTGGCACAGGCAACAGGCTTAACAGCAGAAGGAAAAAGTCCATTTACGGATGTACCTCAAACTAGTCCATTTGCAGATGCTGTAACGGCATTGCATGAAGCAGGAATTGCGAAGGGCGTGACGGCAACAGAATTCGGGGTGGATAAAAATGTAACGCGTGGTCAGTTAGCAACATTTATTGTTAACGCCTTAGGCTTAGAACAGCCTTCAACTGGGGAAGATAAGGAGCCGGTAACGGAAGAAAAGCCTGAAGTAAACGATCAAGCATTGCTAGAAGAAGTGTTTACTAAGGCTTTAGCTAAGCAAAAAGAGGTAAAAAGCATGAAGGCTTCTATGACGATTTCACAGTCTGTAGAAGCAAACGATGGTAAGGAAACCATGAAAATGGATTCTAAAGGCAATATGAAGATGGAGATTGTTACAGAGCCGATGCAATTCTTTGCAGATGGTACCATGTCACTAACAGATCCAACTAGTGGTGAAGCGATTAATTTACCCATTAAAATGTATATGACAGCTAAAGATGGTATGTATATGTATGAGGCAGACCAGAAGGCTTGGGTAAAATTCCCGAAACAATTATTTGACGACGTTCTAAGTCAAACAGGCATGCAGCCAGATGCAGCGGAGCAATTAGAGATGCTTCAATCCTTTGCTGAGGATTTCACTTTAAAGGAAACAGCGAATCGTTATGAATTAACCTTGAAAGGTGCTGGTGATAAATTTACAGAGTTGGTGAAGCAGCAAATTGGTGCCATGGATTTAGGTATGGATGCTGATTTAGATAGCCAATTAGGCAATATGTCTTTTGATAGCCTCACATACAAATTGGTGATTAATAAAAAAACATTTGATGTAGAAGAAATTGCTATGGATATGACATTAGGTATGAAAGTAGAAGGCAATTCCATTAAAACAAAACAGCAAATGACGATCAAATATCATGATTTCAATGCTGTGACGACTATTACCATTCCAAAAGATGTGTTAGACAATGCGAAGGAAATCGATTTAAGCACAACTGAAACAGTACCACCAGTAAGCAAATAAACGTGAATCAAAAAGTAGGCTACGCCAAATATATGGTGTAGCCTACTTTTTTATCAATTAACGAAAGCCCATTAAGTCTTTTACTCTTGCTGTATTTGAGGTAGATGTCAGTGTTTCCAGTAAACGAAAGGCTACATCAAAGCCTGTTCCTGGATTGGAGGAAGTAATAATATGGTCTGTTTGTACAATTCGCTCGTTGACAACTGTCGCCCCAAAGCTTGCTAGCTGCGCTAATCGTTTACTAGTTGGATGATTGTAGGTTGTCGCCTGACGATTGTGGAGAATACCGCTATGTCCTAATATTAAGGAAGCCACACATATCGTTGCTATTGGTTTTTGCTGATCGTCAAAATGTCGAACAACCCTTTGAAATTCCTCGCTAAAGGCATCCTCATAAAATCCCGCTTCCTCAAAGCCACCTGGAATAGCCAAGGCATCAAAGTCGGCTAAATCAATTTCATGCAGCAATTTTTCAGGAGTGACCTTAAAATTCCATGTGCATTGAAGCTGTGTATGTAATCCTACCGTGACAACCTCTGTTGTTCCATCACCCTCCCATTTATTCCAACCTAGTACATCTGTAAAAACACTTGCTTCCACAGCCTCGAAGCCATTTGCTAAAAGTAACATTATTTTTTTCATTTGTTCTGCCTCCTTTATGCTTTTATTGTAATTAAAGAAGCTAATCGTTAACAGAAGCTATATAATGTAATTTAGATAAATCTCCTTATTAAAACAGGAATTATATAAATAAAAGTTAATTAAGAAAGGTGATTAATGGTGGATCAAATTGATATTCACATTTTACAGCAGTTACAGCAGAATGCTAAAATTTCGATGAAAGAATTAGCCGCTACTGTTCATTTATCTTCTCCGGCTGTAATAGAACGCGTCAAAAAGCTCGAGGAACAAGGTGTGATTGAAGGGTATCACACTAAAGTAAACATCAAAAAAATGGACCGAACGATTCAAGCGATTATTTTATTTAAATCCATCGATTGTAAAAGTCTATCTGCTTTTTGTAATAGCCACCCGGATGTACTCGAATGTTATCGCGTAGCAGGGGAGATTAGCTATATTGTCAAGCTAGCAACCTATTCTGTAGAAACATTAGAGCAATTTATTGATGCGACCATGCCCTATGGTACACCCTCTACTAATATCGTGTTATCTGCAAACGAAAAAATGGTGATTACACCTTTTACGGATCTTAACGATAATATGTAGGCTCAGGCGACTTCTGCAAAGCTTCCCTTTAGTAATGTCTTAAAAATGGTGATGGAGTGGAAGTGCCATATTACGAGACGAATGGCAAATCAGTATGAATGTGCACATCGACCAACATGTTCAATAACTAAGTCTGTTTCAAATGGCAGGCTTTTTTTTGTTTGTATCCAACCTTTTAATCTTTTCTGGTTTCAGTTACAATAGTTGTAATATTTTTCTAATTAAAGAGGTGGTCAGTTGATATTCGCTCTATTGGATAATGGGACTGCTTTTTTCCTAAGCCTGCCACTCCTACTCATTTATTTAAAAAGTAGGTCCCGGGATGAGTCCACTTGGCGCTGGTCGATGTCATTATGGATTGTTAATTACTTAGGCATTCGATATTTTGTCTCGTTTGGAGATGTGTTTTGGGTAGTCCTATGTTGGCAGTTACTATTTTTGTGGCCTATAAGTATTGCTATGTATATCCATTTATTTAACAAAGAAAAGAATTGGGCATTTTACATAGGTTTGAAGAAGAAGCATGTACTTCTTGTAGCGTCCTTCATGGTTCTATTCGGTGGTACTCTAGTTTATTCACTATTTCAGGCAAATGAGCAGGTAATTGCTTTTCACCGGCAGGTAATGGAAGAAATTGAGTCTAATCCGGATCGTCAAGAATATTTAATGTATCATACAATTGCACCTTCTACACTTCTTGGTGTAACCGATGATATAGCTGAGGTTCGTAGAGGGCAAATATATGCTTCCACCTTACCCTGGCGTAGCAGGGTAATTGTGCACACGGATGATTGGCAAAAGGAATTTACATATGTCCGTTTTAATAATGGTTGGAAGTTAGAGGGGCTCTACCGGGAGAACATAACCATAAGGAATAAAGGGGAGTTTGACAATTGATACAGGATATATTGATGGCAGGTGATTTAAAAGATAAGCTAAGCACAATAAAACAGCGTCAAACAACATGGGAACAAGTGAATCAAGAACAGCTATTACAGTCCATGCTAGCCCATATCGGCTCGACCGATAGTGAGCTAAGAGATACCTATATTTATAGTGGCTTCTATGAATGGATACTCGAAAAAAATTTGTTAGATATCGTTATAGGACAGACCTCTGGCATTACTGCTTGAACCATTTATTATGGAAAGATATTGAGGAAGTGGCATCAGATGGGGTCTTTACTCGTTCCTTTACACCTTTATTGGTTGCATTTATTTTAGCAAGAGATTTAGAGGATGATTTTTTAACGCAGGACAGGATAGACGAAGGTCAAACAAAATTACTGGCTTATGTAAAAGAAGAAATGGATGGAAGGGCTTTGTACCTGGCAAGGGATGGGCGCATAGTGTAGCACATGTATCAGGTGCGATCGATGAACTTGTGAAAAATCCTAAAATAAAGAAAACTGCCTATGTTGATATGTTACATGCATTAGGGTCCATTTATTTACAGCCTCAATATATCTTTATTCATGATGAGGATGAAAGGCTGTTAGTACGCATTTTTGCGATGTTGGAGCGAGGCTTAGCACAAAATGAGGTAGTCTGATCATTCCAGTAAATTCCATCAATCCTATCCACATTAAAAGATTAAGTGGACGAAGAGTATTTTTATCATGTAAGGTTTAATAGTAAAACATTGCTAAAGAGCTTTTTTATTCAAACGAATCACCAAGCTCAGTATGCAACCTTGCATCAAAGCATTATCACTTGTCTAAATGAGATTAATTAAGATTGTCCACCGTTGACAGACAATTGGTAAATCTGATAAGATGAGTGACAATAAAAGCATACAAATTCGTTGATGAGAAAAAGTAATGTTTCATTATGTTCTACAGAGAGCCGACATTTGGTGGAAGTCGGTGTGCAGGTGTTACATGAAAATCCTCTCTGAGAAGGTTGGCTGAAAACAGTAAGCTAACCCGGGTGTCTACCGTTAAAAAGAACACGTATGATAGTACGTTGCTGAGTGCTATTGACTGGCGTCAATAGAATTAGGGTGGTATTCGCGGTTAACCCCGTCCCTTTCTTGGGACGGGGTTTTTTGTATGCCTTTTATACAAAATAGAATTGTATAGGAGGAATTAAATGCAAACAGAACAAAAGAAAGAAACGACGCTTGAACGAGAAACACGGATACGGACATTGTGGGAGCAAGAGGGAACATTTTTAGCCTCTGTCACAAATCGAGCTGGACAGCAGCCCTTTGTATTTTATGAGGGACCACCGACAGCAAATGGTTTACCACATGTTGGGCATGCCTTTGGAAGAACGATTAAAGATGTAGTGGCCCGCTATAAAACAATGCAAGGTTTTTTTGTTGAACGAAAAGCAGGCTGGGATACACATGGTTTACCTGTAGAACTAGGAGTAGAAAAAGCCTTAGGTATCTCAGGGAAGCAGGAGATTGAGAAGTATGGAGTGGAGCGCTTTATTCAAGCGTGTAAAAATAGTGTTTTTACCTATGAACAGAAATGGCGTTCCTTTACAGAACAGCTTGGCTATTGGCTTGATATGGATGATCCCTATCTCACATTAAGCAATGATTATATAGAATCGGTGTGGCATATTTTAAGTCATGTTCATAAGGAACAGCTTTTATATAAAGGGCATCGTGTTTCACCATATTGCCCGAGTTGTCAAACATCCTTAAGCTCACATGAGGTAGCTCAGGGCTATAAGGATGTGAAAGATTTATCTGTCACAGCTATGTTTAAGCTTGCTGATTGTGATGAATATTTCTTAGGCTGGACCACAACACCATGGACATTACCCGCCAATGTAGCGTTGGCGATGAACCCATCTTTACAATATGTACGGGTAAAGCAAGGGGATCAGGTATTTATTTTAGCCAAATCTTTGGTTTCTAAGGTTTTCACTGAAGCTGTGGAAATTTTAAGTGAGCATACTGGGCAGGAATTTGCTGGTGTGTCTTATCAGCCACCATTTTCATATGTAACGGTTCATCAAGGTCATGTTGTCGTGATGGCTGATTATGTCACGGAGAATAGCGGTACAGGGATTGTGCATATTGCTCCAGCATATGGGGAGGACGATTATAAAACGGTTCAACAGCATGGCTTGTCCTTTGTCAATGTAGTGGATCTGAAAGGCTGTTACACAGAAGAGGTGCCAGAGCTTGTCGGACGATTTGTAAAAGATTGTGATGTGGACATTATAAAAATGCTTGCGAAAAAGGAGCTCTTATTTAGTAAAGAAAAATATGAGCATAGCTACCCGCATTGCTGGCGCTGTGATTCTCCATTATTGTACTATGCAACGGATAGCTGGTTTATCAAAATGACCGCTTTAAAAGAGCAATTATTACAAAACAATCAGCAAGTGACTTGGTATCCTAGTCATATTAAGGATGGGCGATTTGGCAACTTCCTCGAAAATATAGTGGATTGGAATATAAGCCGCAACCGCTATTGGGGTACGCCGTTGAATGTCTGGATTTGTCAGAATTGCGGTCATGAGGAGGCTCCTCATAGTATCACAGCGTTAGAAAAATTAGCCAAGGGAGCTGTCGATCAGCAAATAGAGCTTCATAAACCGTTTATTGATGAAATTGTTTGTACTTGTCCTACATGTCAAGGAGATATGACGCGGACACCAGAGGTAATGGATGTATGGTTTGACAGCGGCTCAATGCCATTTGCACAGCAACATTATCCATTTGAAGATGTCAAGGCTTTTCACAATCAGTTTCCAGCAGATGTTGTGATTGAGGGAATCGACCAAACACGTGGTTTTTTCTATAGCTTATTAGCGGTTTCGACGTTATTTACTGGAAAGCCTGCTTATAAACAGGTGTTATCGTTAGGGCATGTGTTGGATGAACATGGACAAAAGATGTCAAAAAGTAAAGGCAATGCATTAGAGCCTGTAGAGTTAATGGACCAATATGGGGCAGATGCATTACGTTGGGCATTTTTAGTTGATAGCTCTCCTTGGAATCCAAAGCGTTTTTCCAAAAAGATTGTGGTGGATGCCAAATCAAAGCTAGTGGATACATTGGATAATACATTTAAATTTTATCAGCTCTATGCCAACATTGATGGATTTACGTATGATGCTACAAATACTGGTACACGAACACCTTTAGATCAGTGGATATTGTCACGATTGCATCACACAATTCAGCTTGTGACGGCAGCTATGGATGAATTTCAATTTACGTATGCTACAAGAGAAATCGCACAATTAATGGAAGAACTAAGCAATTGGTACATTCGTCGATCACGTGCAAGATTTTGGGCACATGGGCTGACAGCGGATAAACGAGGTGCATTTAGTACCCTTTATGAGGTTTTAACGAACATTTGCCGATTACTTGCACCATTTACGCCCTTTATCACCGAAGATATTTACCGACAATTAACAGGCAAGAGTGTGCATGTAGAAGACTACCCAATCTACGAAGAAAAGCTTGTGAATCCTCAGCTGGAACAAGAAATGTCTACGGTTTTAACGGTTGTAGAGCTGGGTAGGAGTATACGTAATAGTCAAGGAATGAAGGTCAAACAGCCTTTAAGTGAGCTTATTGTTGAGGTGTCTGGAGAGCTGACTGGCTATCAAGCTTATAGCCAGTTAATACAAGAGGAATTAAACATTAAGGCTTGCATATGGACGCATGATTTTTCAGCTTATGAAAGTGTCCAATATAGGCTTAATTTTAAAACAGCTGGTACTGCTTTTGGTTCACAGGTCAATCAAGTAAAATCGTATATGATGACGTTAACGGATGAAGAGAAAGAACAGCTACAGCAAAATGGGGAAGTGCCCATCATAGTGGAAGAGCAACAGCTAACATTATTATCAAGTCATGTCATAGCTGAAGCGATTGTGAAAGACGACTATATTTTAGCTGAAGATAGCAAATGCCGTGTATTGATGAATGTTCAATTAACCGAGAGTTTGCTACAAGAGGGACAAATACGAGAATTAATTCGGTTCATCCAAGATTCTCGTAAAAAGTGGCAGCTGCCTGTTGAACAATATATATCCATCGCCTTTTGCGGTAGTGAAGAGCTACTTTCCGTCATTCAACAGCATGAAGCGTTATTACAAGCCAATGTACTAGTCAAATCCATACATTATGGCGAAGAATGGACAGAAGTGAGATCGGCAGAAACAGAGCTATTTGATGAAAAGCTCACTGTTTATATCTCCTTATAAAAGAAATGCTCAGGATTCATCCTGAGCATTTTCTCTGTAGGTTACAGTAAGCCAAATGCTAGATAACAAGCTGTCGCCCAAATGAAAATCGCTGAGCATCTATTAAAAATTCTCATCACATTTCCGGAGCTATCAAGCTTTTGGAAAGAGGATCCAGTTACAGTAAGGCCAAAAAACCATAGCCAAGAAATAAGGACACATGCTGTAGTGAAGATGAATTGCTCTGTACCACTATATTTTAAGGCACTCGTACCAATCACCCCAATAGTATCTAAAATGGCATGTGGATTTAGAAGTGATACAGAAAGTGCAAAGAGAATTTGTTTTTTTACGGGAAGTGCCTCACTCTTATTGCCAGTTACTGGACTTGAACGCCAAATCGTATAGCCCATATAAAGTAAGAACAATATACCAACCGACATTAAAGTAATGCGTAACCATTCAAATTGTAAGACGATTATTGACAGACCAAATACCGCCAGTAATATTAGCAATGTATCGCAAATGGCAGCTGTCAAACTAGCTGGCAGCGCTCGCCATATAGTTGGTTGTGTAGCACCTTGAGAGAAAACAAAAACATTTTGTACGCCTAATGGCAAAATGAGACCAAATGCTAAAATGATGCCGTGAAGAAATGCTTCCAATGATTAATCCCTCCTTTCCTTCATCATTTTAGCTATGGTATCACTAAAAGAAAACGACCAATTGGATGGTTTTTTATCCACCCAATTTTAAATGGAGGCGATAACCATGGGCTGGCAACCAAGTAGAAAAAGTGGCCATACATTACAGCAACAAATTGTTCAGTGGGTAACTGCCCAAGTCGAACGAGGAGATTGGGCAGCAGGGACTAAACTGCCTACTCAAAGACAACTGGCTATGCAATTCGGTGTAAATCGCAGTACAGTTCAACAGGCTTTAGATGAATTAAAAGCGATCGGTATTCTTGAAGCAAAGGTAGGTTCAGGAGTTTATGTCACTCGCAATTTCTGGCATGCATTACTTCAACAAACACAGCCAAATTGGCAAAAATATATCGAAACGAGCCTGCATAAACCAAATTACCATACAATCCAATTAATTAACGAATATGAGCAGCGTGATGATGTGATTCGATTAGGGACAGGAGAACTAGCACCAAGTCTTTTACCAACAGAGGAAATTGAAGCTTCACTAAGGGAGCTATCCTTGCAGCCCAAAACATTAGGCTACTCATCACCACAGGGCAATGATCAACTCCGGGCAGCTATCTGCGATTATGTACAAAAACGAGGCATCGAAGCGGAGCCTCAGAACGTTTGTATTGTCTCTGGTGCATTACAAGCTTTACAGCTAATTGCCGTTGGTTTACTAGAGCAAGGGTCCATCGTTTTTCAGGAATCAACCTCCTATTTGAATTCTGTTCATCCATTTCAATCGGTTGGTATGCAAATGATTGGGATACAGCGAGATGAACAGCTTGCTCAAACACTATCTCAAAGGAAACGAAAAAAACAAGCCGTGTTTTATGCCATTCCTACATTGCATAATCCAACTAACCATGTATGGACATCTTTGGAAAAAAAACAGCTATATGAGGTCTGCCAAGCAGCACGCATTCCTATAATTGAAGATGATGTTTATCATGAATTGCTTTTTGATGACCCGTCACCACCCATTAAGGCAATGGATAGTAGTGGACAAGTTCTATATATTGGGAGTGTCTCCAAAACCTTAAGTCCTGGGTTACGCATTGGCTGGCTAATCGGTCCAACGACTGTTATCGAACGATTGGCAGATATTAAAATGCAAACGGACTACGGCTCAAGTGCTATTTCACAAGAACTTGTGCTACATTGGCTACAATCAGGGAAATATGAAAAACATCTTATACGTTTACGACAGCAATTACAGGATCGTGCTGATTTTACAGAACAAATATTACAGGAAAAGTTTAGAGAGTTAGCTGATTGGAATAAGCCAAAGGGAGGCTTTTACATTTGGCTCAAGTTCCATTATCCAGTTGTCGATAAGGACTTCTTTGTCAAGCTATTACAGCATCGTGTCTTAATTAACCCAGGCTATATTTATGATCCTCAAGATCAGCATCATATTCGTTTATCCTACGCCTATGCAACCTATGAGGAAATGCAGGAGGGTTTACAAATTTTATATGATTATGTAGTGGAGGCTACGGATATTGGTAACGGTAGCAAAGTGAGTAAGAAGTAAGAAGGGGACACTCTGAAATTGTTGAACAGAAACGATTGATTGCATAATTACCTGTGAATGTAAAGGGCATAATCCGAGCTGTATACCCATACATTTTAGAGAATCATAGCATTTCAGTTCGATTTCTAACATAAAGAGGTGAATGATTGGAAAATTTGTCGTCAGGTTATTTTCAGGTGCCCCAACCCATACGTAGTGATGGGGCAGGAGGCATAGATAAAGGACCACGCGATATAATGAGAGATTTAGAAAATCCCGATATGCTGGTGCCCCCAACAACAGATGCAGGTTTGATTCCGAACCTACGATTTTCATTTTCAGACACACATATGACCTTAAATCAAGGGGGCTGGTCTCGCGAAATTACGGTACGTGAATTACCAATAGCGACCACATTGGCTGGTGTTAATATGAGTTTGACACCGGGCGGCGTACGTGAGCTACACTGGCATCAACAGGCAGAGTGGTCCTACATGTTATTGGGGCATGCACGTATTACGGCGGTCGATCAAAATGGCTGTAATTTTATTGCGGATGTAGGCCCTGGCGATTTGTGGTATTTTCCACCAGGAATACCGCATTCCATACAAGGCTTAGCGGACGGCTGTGAATTTTTATTAGTATTTGATGATGGGAATTTCTCTGATCTCAATACGCTTTCCATTTCTGATTGGTTTGCTCATACGCCAAAGGAAGTGCTATCAGCGAATTTTGGTGTTCCAATTCGTGCCTTTGATGATATTCCGAGTGAACAGGTGTATATTTACCAAGGCAATGTACCAGGATCGATTGACTCGCAAAAAATTCACTCTCCCTATGGTAAGGTGCCACAAACTTTTAAACACCGTTTGTTGGCTCAGCCACCATTGAAAACACCGGGTGGCAGTGTACGCATTGTTGATTCGACCAATTTCCCAATCTCTAAAAATATTGCGGCAGCATTAGTGGAAATTGAGCCAGGTGCAATGCGGGAGCTGCATTGGCATCCGAATAATGATGAATGGCAATATTATTTACAAGGAAAAGGGCGTATGACGGTATTCACTGGGGATGGAACTGCTCGAACATTCGATTATCGCGCAGGAGATGTCGGCTATGTGCCGTTTGCGACCGGTCACTATATTGAAAATACAGGTACGGAGCCATTATGGTTTTTGGAAATGTTTAAAAGTGACCGATTCCAAGATGTATCGTTAAATCAATGGATGGCACTAACACCAAATGAGCTGATACAAAGCAATCTACAGGTTGGTCCGGAGCTAATACAAGCATTAAGAAAGGAAAAGTGGCCAGTGGTGAAATATCCTGGATTTTCCTATTATCCGAAATGAAAAACGCAGGTGAAGTAATTCTCACCTGCGTTTCATATTAATATTGATATTTGCGTCGTGTCATGAGCACTATAGCGATGGCTGGTACGGTACAAATTAACATGGCTGCAAAGGATAAACCAGGCGATAGCTCGTATAAATAGCCTCCCAAAAATGTCAGGATGGCTGTACTTAACCCCATCGCTAATGCTGAATATATACCCTGTGCGTTTGGAATTTGCTCCTTCGGTAGGGTTTGTGTGAGATAACGAATAAAAGCAAAATGTGCCAGAGCAAAGGAGAATGCATGCAAAGTTTGAGAGGCAATAAATACCCAAACATTTGGGAACATAAATATGAGTAACCAACGTAGAGAAGACCCGCTAGCTGCTAACAGTAATAATGAAGAAGAACGCCATTTCGTAAATAAAGTATCAGCCTTCATAAAGTATAGGATTTCGCAAATAACGGCGATATTAATAATCATGCCCATATAAAATGGATCTACTTGTAAATCTTCTAAATAAATATAACCATAGCTATAATAGGAGGCATGTGCACCTTGCAATAAAATAACAATGAATAAAACAATTGGGAAACCTTTAATAGTCCATAGTGTTTTCATGGACAATGATTTAGCACGTTGCTCCTTTGTTGGCACAATAAGCAATTCCTTTGGTGTAGCGAATAGCTGCATAAGCAGCATGCCGATTAAGCCAAGGATCATGCTCCAAAAGATAATATTTTTACCGAATACCCCTGTTAGCATACTTATAATTAATACGGCAATCACAAAGCCAAAGGAACCATAGGAGCGGCTTTTACCATAATGAATGTTGCCAGATTGGACAAGCGTTGCAGCACTACTTTCAACAGCTGGTAACAGTGCTGGGTAAAAAATACTAAACAAAATTGTGACCACTAATAATGCACTAAAGCCCGAACTTGGTATGTACAGCAGTGCTGTCAGAAGTGCACCGACTGCTAAAATGGTAATGAGACGTTTATTGTTAACATATTTAGCGAGCGTGGGGAAGAAGAATAGATTAGACGTGGCTCTAGCGAGTAACCCACAGCCCATTACAACGCTTGCTTGTGATACTGTCAAATGTTTAGCATCCACAAGCCAGCCTGTCCAGTAGGGTAAGAATATGCCCCAAGTAATAAAAAATGTAAAGAAATTTTGAGAAAGCCATCGTTGATTATTCATAAATTTACCGTACCTCCATTTAACTATGTTGAATAATAGCACGTTCATCGCTACAATAATGTGAGATATCTCATATTTTTCAGAGGAGAGAGTAAAAAATGCATATTCTAACAGCTGAAACACGCACCCATTATCTCGAAAAATACCCTATTCATGATTTCTTCTCCTTTGACATTAATCCCTATTTAGAAGTTTGTGAATTTGACAAAGGAGAATGGATTTTCCAGGAAGGCTCTTTTCCAGAGACATTGTATTACATGATTGAGGGTAAGGCGAAGCTCTATATGACGCATAAAAATGGCAAGGTTTCACTCATCGAATATTTAGAGGCACCACGTTTTATGGGGGAGATTGAATTGCTGAATGAGGCAAGATATACAAAGGGCATTCAAACGGTATCTAAGACAATTTGTTACTCCATTACCCAATCATGTAAGGAAAAGTTACTTGCTGACGCTTTATTTTTACGACGACTTTGTGTGTTTTTAGGGGAAAAGGCCACAAAAATAACCTCCAAATATACACAAAATCAGGCATATCCTTTTGAAAGTCGTTTAGCAGCCTTTATTCAATTATCGGCTGATCAAGGTGTTTATAAGGAAAAGCATACAGAGATCTGTGAGTATTTAGGGGTTTCCTATCGCCATTTATTATATGTATTGGCACAGTTTTGTGAGGAGAAAATTTTAGAAAAACGCAAGACAGGCTACCATATTATTGATGAAAAACGTCTCGCACAATTGGCTCAGGAGATTCAGTAGTTGGGGAATTAAAAATAGGTGGAGTATATAAACCGTCGTTCAGACTTCAAATAAAGAAGTCATGGATAGATTTGTTATATTCACTTTTTTTAATGAGCCAGCGAGCAATTTCCTTGCCGCTATAATAAAAGTCTACTTCATTAACCCTGTTTTTTTGGATGGATTTGTCTAAGGTGCTTTCCATAACGTCAAAAGGTAGAACACCGATACTTACATGCTTGTTTGGTAATAAACTTTCAAGCGGCTTCCTTACAGTTTGTATCGTTTCACTGCTTTGGTTTACAGAAAATGTAAGTAGTTCTCCTTGTGCCGTTGTTGTGCTTAATGAGTAACCAGTACTTTTCATTCAACATGCCCCCTTTTGTCGTTACATTTATTGTACAAGACTGGTTCGAAAAATAGCCGTCATTTACAAGTCTTTTACGAAAACTTAAAGGTCCATGGAATATTTAGTAATTTGTAACCGTATTCATACCATCATTGGATGAAAATCATAGAAAACTGATATATATTCTTTCAAAAAAACTCATACTCAAACTATTGTGAATTTTTCTAACACGAAGTATTATTGTAGTTAGATTTAACGTGAAGGTTTTCACAAAGTCACGTAATCGTGAGGAGGAATTTTAATGAGTGCAATTCGAGTAGGTATTGTAGGTTATGGAAATTTAGGTCGTGGTGTGGAATATGCTATATCACAAAATCCAGATATGGAACTAGTAGCAGTATTCACACGTCGAGACCCTTCAACAGTAAACGTAGCAAGCAATGCTAGCGTATATGTAGTAGAGGACGCTGAAAAATTCCAAAATGACATTGATGTTATGATTCTATGTGGGGGCTCAGCAACAGATTTACCAGAGCAAGGTCCACATTTTGCTCAATGGTTTAATACAATTGATAGCTTTGATACACATGCGAAAATTCCTGAATTTTTCGATGCGGTTGATGGAGCAGCTCAAAAATCTGGTAAAGTATCTGTCATCTCAGTTGGTTGGGATCCAGGTTTATTCTCATTAAATCGTCTATTAGGAGAATCTGTATTACCAGTTGGTACAACGTATACGTTCTGGGGAGATGGTCTAAGTCAAGGTCACTCTGATGCAGTTCGTCGTATTGAGGGCGTTAAAAATGCTGTACAATACACTTTACCAATTAAAGAAGCAGTAGATCGTGTACGTAACGGTGAAAATCCAGAGCTAACAACACGGGAGAAACATGCTCGTGAATGCTGGGTTGTGCTGGAAGATGGCGCAGATGCAGCAAAAGTTGAACAAGAAATTGTGACAATGCCTAACTACTTCGATGAATATAATACAACTGTCAACTTCATCTCTGAAGAAGAGTTTAAAGCAAACCACACAGGTATGCCACATGGTGGTTTTGTTATTCGAAGTGGTGATAGTGGTGCAAACGATAAACAAATTCTTGAATTCTCATTAAAACTCGAAAGTAATCCAAACTTCACATCAAGTGTTTTAGTTGCTTATGCACGCGCAGCACACCGTCTGAACCAAGCTGGTGATAAAGGGGCGAAAACAGTATTTGATATCCCATTCAGTCTGCTTTCACCAAAATCAGCGGCTGAATTACGTAAAGAATTATTATAATTACAGAACTAAAACCCGATTATCATTGATTTGATAATCGGGTTTTTTATTTATCTCCATCAAAACTATTAAAATATGGTAAACTGTCAATCATTTAATAACCTGAATTTTTGTAACCTTACACTAACGGAGGTTATCGTTTACATGACAGATATTATCATTGAATCTAAATGTATAGCTCCAAATCCATCCAATTATTGTATTAATCGAGCAACTCTTATGAGAACATTAATAAAATGTCATCAGCATACATGCACACTTATTCATAGTGGAGCAGGATATGGCAAGACAACCATCCTCACTCAATTTCTATACCCGAATCTCGACGTTTTTCTTGGTATAGTATTTCCGATGAAGATGATACAGTTTTACCCTTTTTAAGGCATCTTTTTCTCAGTATACAGCAAATTGTACCTAATTTTGGTCAGACATTTGATACATGGGACCAATTATCTCGCTTTCCAAAATGGAGGAGCTCAATCGCTGGTACAAGCTGTTTATCAATTGCTTATGTAACATAGATAAGCCACTCCTAATTGCTCCGTTGTTGGCTATGAGGATGCCTTTCCAATCATAGGAAAATTAAAATCGTCAATTAAAGCGTAGTAAAGTCAAGGACGCTTATTTGTCCACATCTCTTCCCATCAGACCAACATATCAGTAAAATAGAGTAGGTTAGGGGGATTGTCTTGTGAAAGATCAACGCTTTAAAATTGCGCATCGAGAGGCACTTATTGGAATTGGACTAGTCCTTGTGAACTTTGCGATTTGGTTTGGCTTTGCATATGGACTAGGTGCAGGGGATCCCGCAAATTATTCGTATGTTTTGGGTTTTCCTGCTTGGTTTTTCTATAGCTGTATCGCAGGGACAGGCTTTATGATCCTGCTCGTCTGGATCGTTATGAAGCTCTTCTTTAAAGAGGTTCCATTTGATGATGGGGAGGAGGAGCGCTAATGCACTGGCAAGTTGTATTTCCATTGCTATTATTTCTAATTATTATTTTTGGAATTGGACTCTGGGCCAATAAACATGTTCGCTCCTCTAACTCGTTTCTACAGGAGTATTTCCTTGGTGGTCGAGAAATGGGTGGATTTATTCTAGCGATGACCATGATAGCTACCTATGGTAGTGCGAGCAGCTTTATCGGAGGGCCAGGAGTAGCTTATACGAAAGGACTTGGCTGGGTGCTACTTGCCATGGCACAGCTACCTGCGGGCTATTTTGTCCTGATGATTTTAGGGAAGAAATTTGCTATTATTGCTCGTCGTTACCAAGCTATTACGCTCATTGACTTTTTACGTGAGCGCTATAAAAGCCATGTCATTGTCATTCTGTCTGCTATTAGTATCATTGTCTTTTTATTTTCAGCGATGATGGCACAGTGGGTAGGGGGAGCCCGTTTAATCGAGTCTTTAACAGGCTTACATTACACGGCAGCATTGTTTATATTTGCGATATCAGTATTAGTGTATGTTATCATTGGTGGCTTCCGAGCAGTTGCTTTAACAGATACTGTTCAAGGTACGATAATGGTCATTGGAACTGTTATTTTATTAATCGGAACTATTATTGCAGGTGGAGGCATCGATAAAATTATGTCCTCGCTGGTCGCAGAAAATCCCCATTTCGTATCTCCATTTGGAGCAGAAGGGGATTTAACGCCTCTGTATGTTTCAACGTTTTGGCTATTAATTGGTGTAGGTGTGGTGGGACTTCCCCAAATTGCCGTGCGTGCGATGAGTTATAAAGATTCTAAAAGTATGCACTTAGCGATTATTATTGGTACGATTGCTATTGGGACCATTATGTTTGGGATGCATCTAATTGGTGTGTTAGCACGACCTGTCCTACCTGGCATCGACATTGGTGATAAAGTCATGCCACTCTTAACATTGAAGGTGCTGCCGCCATTTTTAGCAGGGATTGTCTTAGCAGCGCCAATGGCCGCTACCATGTCCACTGTCAATGCATTACTTATGCTAGTAAGCTCTACGGTTGTCAAAGACATCTATCTAAATTACATGAAGCCACAGGCAAGTGATGCCGAAATTAAACGCGCAAGCTTTATTGTAACGACTGTGATTGGCTTAGCAGTGATCGTCTTTGCACTCCATCCACCTGATTTATTAGTGTGGTTAAATTTATTTGCATTTGGTGGGCTTGAGGCAGTCTTTATTTGGACGGTAGTTCTCGGATTATACTGGAGGAAAGCAAACAAATATGGCGCCATTGCGTCCATGATTTCAGGTATGGCTTTATATATTTTCATCGACCGGTTCTATCCGACGGCCTTCGGTATGCATACCGTTACGATTCCAATTGTAGCTTCCCTTATTATTTTTGTAATCGTAAGTCTTGCTACTAGTCATAAATTTAAGGACGAGCACTTCCTCATATAATGTAAAACAACGCCGCAAATTTTGGACTGTGGCGTTGTTTTTTATTAATGAATCATATAATCGTAGGCATTTTTTGCAAGGAGTGTCATTGTCACAATAATAAAAAGCGTCCGGACAAAGCCGCTTCCTTTTTGAATGGCCATTCGAGAGCCAAGCATAGCCCCTCCAATTTGAGCAACCCCCATGACTAAACCATATACATAATGGATTTGACCTAGGTAAGCAAACATACAAACACCTGCCACATTACTTGCTAGATTTAAAAATTTCGCATTTCCTGCCGCCTTTAAAAAATCAAAGCCAACAAGCAAGAAGCTAAAGATTAAAAATGAGCCCGTTCCTGGACCAAGAAACCCATCATAAAATCCAATAGCAAATAATAGCATCATAAATAAAAATAAGTGGGTTTTCGACAGATTTTTTACCGTTGAGACAGCGCCCCAATCTTTTTTAAAGATTGTATAAATCCCAACAGCTGCCAGCATGATAAGCATTAATGGTTTTAGTAGAGCTGGGTTAATTAAATGAACAGTCCATGCACCACATAAAGATCCAATGAAGGCGAGAGGGAAATATTTCAGCACAGATCGAATTTCAAGCTGACCAGAACGGTAAAAGGAAATGGACGAAGTAAGTGAGCCCATTGCGCCTGCTAACTTATTGGTTGCCACAGCGGCGGCTGGATTTAGGCCAACAAACAATAGAGCTGGTAAGGAAATTAAACCGCCACCTCCAACGACTGAATCGATAAATGCCGCCAGAAATCCAAACGAAATTAAAAGTATTAGAATATGTACATCCACATCAAAAACCATGTCTTACACCTCATTTTAATTAGTTACTACTGAAATAGTAACTAATTTATTTGAAGCTGTAAAGCCTAACTTTTTCATTGGCAAATGTTCACAACAGTAGCCTATAATAAAAATATGGAGGGATGATATGGATGAATTAATCGCCCAATTAAAAGAACTGGGATTGACAGAATATGAGGCAAAGGCCTATACAGCACTCGTACAAAATAGTCATGTCAGTGCCTATCAAGTTAGCAAAAACTCTGGGATTCCAAGAGCTAGAATCTATGACATATTAAATGGTCTTGTTGAAAAGGGATTCGTACTGAAAGAGGAAACGGCGGATCAAACGACGTATTCTTCTATTCCTGTCGAGATGTTTTTGCAGCAAATTCAACAGCGCTGGCAATCGAATTTTACATCGATTAGTGATCAGTTAGAAAAACTAGAAATGAAAGAACAGGAAGCGGAATCTAAAGTATTAATGCTAAAAGGGAAGCAGACGATCGTTAATTATTGTCAAACCTTATTAAAAAAAGCAGAGACAAAAGTCATCCTATCGATGTGGGAAGATATGTACGATACCTTACGTGAGGATATTGAAGAGGTATCTCAGCATGTGGAGGTGCATGGCATCACTTTATATGTCGAGGAACATCTAGCATCTATAGACATGCACAGAGCCACACACTATACGAGAAAGACTTCTACACCTCATTGGTTTATTTTATCGGTTGATGGTCAAGAAATGATTTATGGTCACTCGCCATCCAACCAAGAAACCGCATTTATAACGAATGACCCTGTGCATATTTATTTACTAGAGGATTATATTTGGCATGATGTTCTTATCAATAGACTAGTAAAACGCGATGATAATGAATTGGAGGACTGGATTGCTAAAGAACGTAAAGCATTTTTCTTAGAGTAGTTATAAGGGAAGGGGAGCATCTTGAAAAAATGGATGTTGCCAGTATTACTTTATTTATTAATGATGGGTGGATGTGATTCTGCACCGCTGCCGGTTTTTCCTAAGATTCAAGAGCTAACAATCGTTCCTGACCATATCCAACAACATATTATAGCTACAGACAGAATTCAGTTATTGTATGAAGATGACGTGACGTACTATCTTGTCATGTTTTCAAAAGGAAATGTGCTAGCAAGTGTAGCAGCTAATGAAAATAGGTTAGTCATTCATTTCAAGGAAGGAAGCGAGCAAAAGAAAGAAGCTCTACCCTATGTCTATGCCATCAACAAAAGCGCGGAGCTGACTATTATCGAACTGTATATTAACGGCAAAAGCATGCCGATAGATCGTATTACCATGCTGTAATAAAAAACCGAAATCCCTAAAAAGAGATTTCGGTTTTTATTGATATTAATAAAATACTTTATCTACATTGTATTTGGAGCGGAACGTATTAATCGCATACGTTTCATAAATTTCACGTTCCATAGGATCTTCTACTTCATAGACTTCAATTTTGAAGACCTCGTCACGATAGTTTTTCATCGGAGATACATTGTCTTCAAAATGTTTTTTTATGCGTTGGCGAATTTTACGTGCTTTGCCGACAAATAATAACTCATTCTTTTCATTATAAAATAAGAAAATGCCGCCTTTATCACGTGTGATTTTGTGGAAGTCGATGAAACCAAAGTATGGTGTAATTGGGACATCACCTGGTTTTACATCTTGTTCGCGTTGGCGAATAACTACATCTGGTTTTGGAAATTCAATATTAATCAAAGTATTCACGTTCCTCTCTATTACTAAAGATATATGGTAACATAATAGCGGCATGTTTACCATAAAATTTCATGTAGAATAACCATATACAGCAAGCTTAGTGTTCATCAAATGAATGTAGAACATGCATGGGAATAACAAAATATTCTATGAATTATTGATATTCTAACTAGTCCATGTTACAATTCAAAATAATTAAATAATCTTATCAAGAGAAGCAGAGGGATTTGGCCCGATGACGCTTCAGCAACCTCTAACAAATGTTAGAAAGGTGCTAATTCCAGCAAAGGTTTTTCCTTTGAGAGATAAGAGTGAACGTGAAAAAAATCCTTCTCATTCTATCTCATATGGAATGTGGAGGATTTTTAATTTTTTTAGAAAAAGGAGCAAAAAAGAGAGGGGAATGCTAGATGCCAATTAATATTCCGAAAAATTTACCTGCTGGGGAGCATTTACGTGAGGAGAAAATCTTCGTGATGGAAGAGGATCGTGCGAGAACACAGCAAATACGTCCATTAAACATATTAATTTTAAATTTAATGCCCGAAAAAGAAAAAACGGAGCTACAATTATTACGTTTACTAGGAAATACACCATTACAGGTCAATATTACTTTTTTAAACACGGCTACTCATGAATCTAAAAATGTCAGTAAATCTCACTTACAATTATTTTACACAACGTTTAACCAAATTCGTCACCGACGTTATGATGGTATGATTATTACTGGGGCACCTGTAGAAAAAATGCCATTTGAAGAGGTTAACTATTGGCAGGAAATTGCTGAAATTATGGATTGGTCTAAAAAGAATGTGACATCCGTGCTACATATATGTTGGGGGGCACAGGCTGCGTTATATCATCATTATGGAATTGGAAAAATAGAGCTCTCTGCTAAATGCTCCGGCGTTTATTCTCATGTGATTACTGATTTAACAGTGGATTTAGTACGAGGCTTTAGTGATTTATTTACAGCCCCTCATTCTCGCTATACATCTGTCTCGATTGACGAGGTTCGCAATCATCCAGACTTACGCTTATTATCCTATTCAGAGGATGCAGGTGTGTTTATCGTGCAATCTAAAGATAATAAAAACATTATGATTACAGGTCATTTAGAATATGATGCGACAACACTGGCTGATGAATACAGTCGCGATGTTGCCAAGGGCATTGATATCAACGTTCCAGTAAACTACTTCCCAAATGATGATCCAGAAAAGGAACCGATGAATACATGGCGTGCCCATACACATTTATTGTTCTCCAACTGGTTGAACTACTATGTATACCAAGAGACACCATATGAATGGGACTTTGTGGACGAAATTGAATATCATATTTAAATAACAATAAAAAAGTCTAATTTCTTCGCTAAGTAGCTGAAGGAATTAGACTTTGTTATTCTAAATTCTTCTTGTCAGAAACCGTAATATCTGGTTTAGCCTGATGGTTCTGATTGGAATCTGTAGCAGCATCGTTAGTTGGATTATCTTGATTCGCATCCATTTTGTCAGGTTTACTGTGATTATCCTGGTTGGAATCAGTAGTAGCATGGTGAGTCTGATTATCTTGGTTGGAATCACTAGCAGCATCGTTATTTGGATTATTTTGATTGGCATCCCTATTATTAGGTTTCATCTGATTATCCTGGTTGGAATCTGTAGCAGCATCGTTAGTTGAATTATCTTGATTGGCATCCCTATTATTAGGTTTCATCTGATTATTCTGGTTGGAATCTGTAGCAGCATCGTTAGTTGAATTATCTTGATTGGCATCCATTTTATCAGGCTTAGTGTGATTATCTTGGTTGGAATCTGTAGCAACATCGTTAGTTGGATTATCTTGATTGGCATCCATTTTGTCAGGTTTACTGTGATTATCCTGGTTGGAATCAGTAGTAACATCGTTAGTTGGATTATCTTGATTGGCATCCCTATTATTAGGTTTCATCTGATTATCCTGGTTGGAATCAGTAGTAGCATGGTGAGTCTGATTATTTTGATTGGCATCCCTATTATTAGGTTTTATCTGATTATCCTGGTTGGAATCAGTAGTAGCATCGTTAGTTGGATTATCTTGATTGACATCCCTATTATTAGGTTTCATCTGATTATCCTGTTGGGAATCCGTATTAGCAGGATTAGGTTGATTTCCTTGATTAGCATCCGTATTACCCACATCAGTTACTTGCCCCTGATTAGCATTCGCAGCCGCATTCCCTTGTGATTTTCGATTACGTATGACGGCTACAATAAGTAGCAGGATAGGTAATAAAATGGTGAAAATAAATGAATAGATAGGCCAAATTTCATTATTATAATTGTCGGAATGGACAATATCAGGATGAATAATTTGTGAAAGACCAATCATAATGATACCCATTGGTAAGATAAGTGGGCGGTGATCCTTCAGTTTCATAATTTGTGCAATTCCCACAACCGTTGTATAGAAGTACATAAAGGTTCGAATAAAAATAGATGTAATCCACATAAAAGCCATAATAATTTCAATACGCTGTAAAAAGTTGCCGATCGAGATTCTCTGTGCTAAAGCATAGCTAGGAAAAGTTCGGGAAGCCGTATTGGCTGCCCCTAATACAAGTATGCAAAGGGTAATCAATGTTACTAAAACAAATCCACCGAGAATCGTGCCTATGTAAAATCCTTTCTTTGAGGATTGCTGGACATTGACACTGGCAGGGTAAATCATTAATAACATAACTAGGGAAAAAGAAAAGACGCTCATAAAGCGAATAATACTATAGAACAGTGATGTTTTGGATACTTCCATAATTGGTTGTATATTTTCAAACTTAATTTGTGGAGTAATACAAATAATAAAGAAAATAAAAATTAAGATAAACATAGGGAAAAGTATTTCTGCTGAGCGAGCAAAGGTCTCTAAGCCTAAATAGGCAGCATACATAATAATAATGCTAAACAACAAGGCGAATGCCAGTGTGGGTGTTTCTGGCATTACCTCAGTTTTCATAAAAATGCCAATAAAGTATAATAGTTCTCCTCCCGAAAATAGGGTAAGGGACAGAAAACCAATCACTGTAATTTTTCCAAAAAAGCGACCGAAAATTTTTTCATTTGCCTCAATAAAATTCAGTGTGGGTGTTTGGTTGCCTAACGTCAAAAATAATTTCACCACTAGTAAACTAAGAACAACGCCAATGCTTGCAGCAATCCATGCATCCTGCTTACTGGAGCTTGCAATAGTTGAAGGGATAATCAAAATGGCTGTACCGATAGAAAGGAGGGACGTAATGATTGTAAATTGTCTTGAACTAATGACTTCTTTTTCCATTTAACTGTCCTCCCATACATGTCGATGTGTCTACTATTTTGTGAGTGAAACGATAAAATCCTTAATGGGTGTAAAAATAAAAGTTACGAAATCTAAAGGGCTCGGGATATTTATTTTGAGGGCAATACCCATATTAAGTGCTGTCCCAATTAGTAAAAGAATAGAAAAAACAAGAATGGTCTTGGTTTCCTTTTGCTTTTTGAGCTTTGGGATGAATAGTAATGCAATAATGACCGAAATAATGAAGACAGCTACCGCTAATACCATGCTACTATTCCTCCTTTGGCTTTTTTAATAATGAATTTTGCATTGTCCCTAAGCCTTGTGTCGTTACTTTTACACGAACATGGACAGGAAGATCAGGAAAGATAGTTGGCCAATCATTTTTGATTTTTTTCCATTGTTTAGCATCTGCACGATGAAGGGCATCCCCATAGCCTAAAACATCCACTTGGTATTGCTGCTGAATTTTTTCTAACGTTTTTTCAATACGTTCATCGATGCCTTGTGCTGTTTTTTTATTGATATAATCCATCGTTTTATTTTTTGTGAGATTAATATTACATTCGACCTCACCTACATTTTGCTCCACATCTATTTGGACATCAATTTGCGGTTTCCCATTTTGAAATGACCCCTTTACTTTTGTGGAGGATTGCGTAATCTCAGTCGACAGCGTACCTTGTTTGGGACAGTTGACGATTTCAATGGTACTTTGTATTTTGTCACTGAGGAAGCTAATACTTTTACTTTCTCCCTCTGAAAGTAAACCAATGTATCGATCTCCTTTAAAGACAGCCAATCCTGCATATTTTAATAACACAGGAGTTTTAACACGTTGGACGTTTGTTTTATCGGCACCTAATCGTTTGTCCCCGTGAATTTCAATGGCAGAAATCAATGCGCCATTATCCTTTTCGTTGAGCCTCGTGACCAATTCGTCTATATTAATAGCAATTGTAGAGCCCCAAACTTTTTCAGAAACCTTGAGCGAATTTAATATTTTATTAGCAGGCACTTTTTCGATAGGGGTAAGAACATTTAACACTTCCTTAGCTGTAGCCTCATGAGACATAATGACATCGAAATCTTTTCTAAACTCATGGTCTCGTGCAATCAAATCCAATGAATCACTTATTCCTTCTTTGGCGAGGTCTTCACCTAAGACAACTACTTGTAAATGAGCAAAATAGGGTTTCCGTGCAGCAATAGTTGTCATTTTACGAATGGCCTCAAAAATTGTTTCCCCCCTCGAATGATAGCTAATAACTGGGGTGCGCTGAGTGGGAGCTTGTCGCATTGAAACCTCACTAGGATCAACGATTTGAACAGTAATTTCAAATTCGTCCTCTACTTTATCTATTCCAAGCGCTACGACAATGGCTAATTCATTTAATTCACGCTTACTCCAGCAGCCACTTAACAGTAAAGGGAGGATGCATAGTAAGCAAATTGTTTTTACTTTTGCCATATTTCATTCCTCATTTGTTCAGTAGTTTTATTTCCTGCCTGTTCTTGTGACATATTTATGCCCTCTGACAACATTTTTCTGATTCACCAAACGTGGACGTTTTAATAAATGTCTGCGTGGGAGTAATAAAAAAGCATCTTTTTGGTCCTGTATAATGAATGGAGCAAATGGGCTTAAATATGGTACACCAAATGAACGAATGCTGCATAAATGAAGAATAATGACTATAATGCCAAACATTACGCCAAATAGACCGAACATAGCAGCTAAAATCATTAATGGAAAACGCAGTACACGAATCGTATTGGACAACCCATAAGCAGGAAATAAAAAGCTACAAATGGCCGTCAATGCTACAATAATAACCATAACTGCTGAGACCACACCGGCATCTACCGCCGCCTGTCCGATAACCAATGTACCCACGATGGACACCGCTGGACCGATTGTTCGCGGCATTCGAAGCCCTGCCTCTCTTAGTATCTCAAAGGCAAGCTCCATAATAAGTGCTTCTACTACAGCAGGGAAGGGCACGCCTTCTCGTTGTGAAGCAATACTAATGAGCATGGGCGTCGGTAGCATTTCCTGATGAAACGTCGTAATCGCAACATAGAGAGATGGTGCTACCAATGCCAAACTAATACCAAAGAAACGTAAGATACGAATGAGGGAACTAATGATCCAATGTTGGTAGTAGTCCTCCGCAGATTGCAAAAAGGAAGTAAATAATGCAGGCACCACTAAAACAAAGGGTGTTCCATCTACCAAAATGGCTATTTTACCATCTAATAATTCGCCAGCAATCACATCAGGACGTTCGGAGTTATAAACGGTTGGAAACATGGAATTTTTGGAGTCTTGAATAAAATCCTCAATATAGCCACTTTCTAAAATGCCATCGATATTAATGCGGTCTAACCGCGCTAACACCTCTGCAACAATTTTGTCACTGGCGATACCATGTATATACATCACGGCGACATCTGTTTGTGTCACTTCACCAATGACACGGGACTTAATCCAAAGGTTTGGACTTTTTATTTTGCGCCGAATGAGCGCAGTATTAGTGCGTAAAGTTTCAGTAAAGGACTCTCGAGGTCCCCTAATGACGGATTCGGTTGATGGCTCTGTCACAGCTCTGTCTTTCGCACTTTTCGTACTTGTTACAATGCCTTCCGCAAAGCCATCTAATAGAATAACGGTCTCACCATTCAGTATGGCATGATAAAGTGTGGTAAAATACTCGATATTCATCACGTCACCAACAGTTAAATAGGAACTTCGCACATATTGATTTATGGTAGTAATTTCTATTTCTTGTTCTTCCTCAATATTCGCCATTAATTTATCAATGACAGAATCCGAAATCATGGTTTTATCGGATAAGCCATCAATGGAAATAATAGCGAGCCGATGGGGTTCAGCTTCACCAATTGTAATTTCTCGTATAATGATGTCATTGCTATGACCAAGAGTGTTTTGAATGACCTTTATATTTTTGGCAAGGGAAGTATTTAATAAATCGTCCGTTGTAAGGGATGGGGAGGGATCGATCTTGTTTGATATGGACATGCGCTTTCCTCCTCAAATGAATGTTCATTATTTATAGAATGGACAACTTTATGCGGAGATAAACGAAAAAGGAATGAAATTCTAGCTACTATTTTTCAAATAAAAAAACAGTATTTCCTTTCAAAGACTGAAAGGAAAATACTGTTTTATGTACGATACTCGTATTGTAATTCATCTAAACTAGCATCCACGTCCACATGTAAGTTATGATCGTTAAAGAACCATAAATCTTTTTCATCGATGTAATAGGTTACGCCATCAATGACTGCTTCAGCTCCAATAGCAATGGGCTCTTCTCGCGTCATACCTAGTGAAAAGCCTTCGTGAAAAGGACTTGAGCCACCATAGCGTGCATAAAAGCGAATAGTATCGCCTGGTTCTACTTCCATCTCTTGCTTGAACCATTGTAGGGCTTCATTTGTCAGTGCAATTTTCATAGCGAATGCTCCTCTCTTCCTACAGCCATTTTACCTTTGGCTCAGTGCCATTTTTAATACGTGCAATATTGGCACGGTGACGATAAATAATAAAGGTAAATAAAAAGGCTACCAAGATGCTTAATGCAAAGTCACCTGTAACAAAATAATAAACGATTGAATAGATAAGTGCTACTAAAGCGGCTATCATAGATGTTAGGCTGACGATTTTTGTGAGTTTCAATGTCACAAGAAAAGCAATTAGGAGCAAGACAAACAATGGCCATGAGTAGCCTAATAAAACACCTGCAGATGTGGCAACGGCTTTTCCACCACGGAAATTGGCGAAAATCGGAAACATATGACCAATCACTGCAACAAGACCTAGGATTAAGGGATGAATAGAACTGTCTGAGAATATGGGAAGTGCAGCTAGTAAGACAGCGGCAGTCCCTTTTAGAACATCCATCACAGTCACAACAATACCGGCCTTTTTTCCTAATGTTCGAAATGTATTCGTTGCTCCTAGATTACCGCTTCCGTGTTCTCGGATATCGGTATTATAAAAAATTTTACCTATCCATAGCCCTGAAGGTATAGAGCCGATTAGATAAGCACATAAAATAATAAGTCCATTGATCATAGTTGGACTCCTTTCATTCATAGTCCATCACTTGGTACTAATAGTTTGTAACAAGTATTTTACACTTTTTCTTGCTAATCTACAATGTTATGAAGGAGAATTCCTAAGGAGTCTTGAATTCAATACAAAAGAAACTAAATGTAAGTTGGAGATAGGCTTTTAGACATGATTGATGAAGGCACGAAAAAAGTCTTTCTTAAAATTTAGGCAAAATGGCAATTTTGTCAATCGTTCATTCCTTTGGTAGAATAGAAGTCTAACTTTATTCATTTACATGGAATGACGCAGAAACACTATTTTGCAACTAAATAAGCTACGATGCGTCAGGTGTTTACGGATACTAGTGGTTGTCTGTCTTGCTTAAATTCCAATTTTAAGCAACTGTTGAAGATGTTTACTATTGAAATGTTTATTAAAACTGTGAGCAATTTTTAAAAATTTAATTGGACCTGTCGCTAACTATTGACAGGAAATGCTATTATTATTAGGATGAGAACATAAATAGAACATGTGTTTGTTTTTTGGAGGGGAATTTTGTTGACGAATAAACAGTCACCTAGCGTCTATAATGATGACGCTATACAAGTATTAGAAGGATTAGAAGCGGTGCGCAAACGACCAGGCATGTATATCGGTTCGACAGATGGCCGTGGACTTCATCACCTTGTGTATGAAATCGTAGATAATGCGGTGGATGAAGCATTGGCTGGCTTTGGATCTCATATTATTGTCAAGATTCACAAAGACCAGAGTATTAGCGTACGCGATTTCGGCCGTGGAATGCCAACTGGTATGCATAAGATGGGTAAACCTACTCCTGAAATTATTTTTACCGTCCTACACGCAGGTGGTAAGTTTGGACAAGGTGGTTATAAAACAAGTGGCGGTTTGCACGGTGTAGGTTCTTCTGTTGTGAATGCGCTATCAACTTTTTTAGAAGTAACCATCCATCGTGATGGGAAAAAATATCGCCAGCGCTTCGAGCATGGTGGACATCCAGTGACAACACTTGAAGAAATTGGTCAAACAAAACAAACAGGAACGCTTGTTCATTTCCTACCTGATGAAACAATCTTCTCTGTCACAAAATTTAATTATGATACTTTAGCAGAACGTTTACGTGAGTCGGCTTTTTTATTAAAGGGCTTAAAAATTGAATTAATCGATGAGCGCGAGGAAGGCAAAAATGATGTGTTCTTTTATGAGAACGGCATTGAAGCTTTCGTTGCGTATTTGAATGAAGAGAAGGATGTTCTTCATCCTGTGAAATATGTTGAGGGTATTCAAGACGATATTGAAGTAGAGTTTGCCTTCCAATATAATGATGGTTATTCTGAAACGATTTTATCGTTTGTCAATAATGTACGTACACGAGATGGCGGTACACATGAAACCGGTGCAAAAGCAGCCTTGACGCGTGTCTTTAATGAATACGCAAGAAAAATTGGCTTATTAAAGGACAAGGACAAAAACTTAGAAGGAACGGATATTCGAGAGGGCTTAGCGGCTATCGTATCTGTTCGTATTCCAGAGCACTTATTACAATTTGAAGGACAAACAAAGGGCAAGCTTGGTACGAGTGAGGCTCGTTCAGCGGTAGATAGTGTGGTGTCTGAGCAAATTTTATATGTGCTAGAGGAAAATGCTGAATTGTCAGCGTCTCTTGTGCGTAAAGCGATTCGTGCGCAGCAAGTGCGTGAGGCGGCTCGTAAAGCCCGTGAGGATGCACGAAATGGTAAGAAAAACAAAAAGGGTAGTACGATTCTGTCTGGGAAATTAACGCCTGCACAGTCACGTAATGCGGCGAAAAATGAATTATATTTAGTCGAGGGTGATTCAGCGGGTGGTTCTGCAAAACAAGGTCGTGATCGAACATTCCAGGCGATATTACCACTGCGTGGGAAAGTTATTAACACAGAAAAAGCCAAGCTACAAGATATTATGAAAAACGAAGAAATTTCAACGATTATTCATGCGATCGGTGCAGGTGTAGGTACAGATTTTGCTGTGGAGGATTCAGCCTACAATAAGGTAGTCATTATGACCGATGCTGATACGGATGGTGCGCATATTCAAGTATTGCTACTAACGTTTTTCTATCGTTATATGCGTCCGCTCATCGAGGCTGGAAAAGTCTTTATTGCGTTACCACCACTTTATAAGGTTTCGAAAGGAACTGGCAAAAAAGAAGTGATTGAATATGCTTGGACAGAAAACGATTTACAAAAGGCCATCAAACAAGTTGGAAAGGGTTACATATTACAGCGCTATAAAGGTCTTGGAGAGATGAATGCTGACCAGCTATGGGATACAACAATGAACCCTGACACACGGACATTAATTCGTGTCACTATCGAGGATGGTGCACGTGCAGAGAGACGTGTCACGACGTTAATGGGCGATAAAGTAGAGCCACGTCGTAAATGGATCGAAGCCAATGTAGACTTCGGTATGGAGGATGATGCTAACATTTTAGAAAATGAATTCATCCAACAAGAGGAGGGCCAAGCATGAGTAGTACAGAAAAGTTTCAAGATTTACCTTTAGAAGAAGTAATGGGTGACCGTTTTGGTCGCTATAGTAAATATATTATTCAAGACCGCGCGTTGCCAGATGCACGTGACGGTCTTAAACCAGTACAGCGTCGTATTTTATATGCAATGTTTACGGAAGGTAATACACATGAGAAACCGTTTCGTAAATCGGCTAAGACAGTCGGAAATGTAATCGGTAATTACCATCCGCACGGAGATAGCTCAGTCTATGAGGCGATGGTTCGTATGAGTCAGGATTGGAAAGCTCGCCATATGCTTATAGAAATGCATGGGAATAACGGTTCGGTTGATGGAGATCCACCAGCAGCCATGCGTTATACGGAGGCAAGACTTTCTGCAATTGCTGGTGAAATGTTACGAGATATTGGGAAGAAAACGGTTGAATTCGTGCCAAACTTCGATGACCAGGATATGGAACCAACTGTTTTACCAGCTCGTTTCCCTAATTTATTAGTAAACGGCTCTACAGGGATATCTGCGGGTTATGCAACAGATATTCCACCGCATGCATTAGATGAAGTGCTGGATGCTGTTTTGATGCGCTTAGACAAGCCTACTGTGACAGTGGATGAATTGATGACAGTTATCAAGGGTCCTGATTTCCCTACAGGCGGAATTATTCAAGGTGTAGACGGCATTAAAAAGGCATATGAAACAGGGCGCGGTAAAATTATTGTCCGTGCACAAGCTGTGGTCGAACCTATCAAGGGCGGAAAAGAGCAAATTGTCGTTACCGAATTACCATACGATGTGAATAAAGCGAATCTTGTGAAAAAAATTGATGAGCAACGTGTAGATAAACGCCTTGAAGGGATTGCTGAAATTCGTGATGAATCAGATCGTACAGGGTTACGTGTCGTTATCGAGCTGAAAAAGGATGTTCCTGGACAGGGGATTCTACAGTACCTATTTAAAACAACAGATTTACAAGTAGCTTACAATTTTAATATGATTGCCATTCATAATCGTCGTCCAACGATGATGACATTACCATTATTGCTGGATTCCTATATTACTCACCAAAAAGAAGTGGTCACAAATCGTTCTATATATGATTTACAAAAGGCAAAGGATCGCTCCCATATCGTGGATGGCTTAATTAAAGCCCTATCTATTCTAGACGAGGTTATTGCTACGATTCGTTCATCTAACGATAAGAAGGACGCCAAGCTCAATTTACAGGCGAAGTTCGATTTTACTGAGGTACAGGCAGAGGCGATTGTGAGCCTGCAATTATATCGTTTAACGAATACCGATATTACAGAACTCCGTCAAGAACAGGATGACTTAAACAAATTGATTGCCAAGCTAGAAGGAATTTTACAAAGCGAGGCCAAACTTGTACGCGTCATTAAACAAGAATTGCTAGATATTAAAAAACGTTTCACAGAGCCACGTCGCTCGAAAATTGAACAAGAAATAGAAGAAATTAAAATTACATTAGATGTCCTTGTTCCAAGTGAAGAGGTTGTAGTGACTGTCACGAAAGATGGCTATATTAAACGTACATCTACACGATCCCATGCCGCCTCCAACGGTCAAGATTTTGCGATGAAAGATTCCGATTACTTATTGTATGAAGCAAACTTAAATACACAACATCATCTATTGTTATTTACAAATAGAGGGAATTATATTTATCAGCCTGTTCATGAATTACCTGATATTCGCTGGAAGGACCTTGGACAGCATATTTCAAGTATTGTGCCAACAAGTGAAGATGAGTCGATTATTGCAGTCTATGGCTTTGAAACATTTGAACAGCCAAATATGTATATTTTAACTGCTACGAAAGATGGCCAAATTAAACGTTCGCCATTAGCAGATTATGCTGTGACGCGTTATTCGAAGCCAATTAAAACAATGAATGTTAAAGCGGGCGATGCAATGATTTATGCATCGTTTATAACTGATGATGCGGAACTGCTCTTAACAACTGATACGGCCTATGCCATTCGTTTCCCTATTGAAGAACTACCAGTTACTGGAGTGAAAACGGGCGGTGTTAAAGGTATTACGCTAAAAGATGGAGAAGCTTTAGTCGGGGTCAATGTCCTACAGCCAGACGAAACACAATATGTCGTTATTGTGACACAACGAGGGGCTGTAAAGAAAATGAATGTCGCAGAGGTAGAAATAGCAAGTCGTGCCAAGCGTGGACTTAAAGTCCTTACAGAATTAAAAGCAAATCCTCATCGAATTGTCGCTGTTATTCAAGCAACAGACGATGAGCAGGTTGTGATTGAAACTGAAAAAGGCATACAAGAGGTTATCGATGTCCATGCATTGACGCGCGCTGATCGCCATTCTAATGGTTCATTTAAAGTGGACATTGCAACAGATGGAGCCATCTCACATGTTTTAACGGCCAAAAAAGAACAAAAAACAAGCTAACATCATGCCCAGTCTCTATAAGTAGAGCTGGGCTATTTGTTTATAGTGGCACAACTATCCAAAATTAGCATCTTGTCATTTAAGATCAACTATGGGTATAATAAACATCGAAAAGTTCATAGCGAAAGAATGTAGGGGGGCTAGTTATGGCTAGCTGAGATTGTGTCCGATAGACACTGACCCTTTGAACCTGATTTGGCTCGTACCAGCGTAGGGAACATCTATTCAAAAAAGCAAATGTTTTGGAGATTGATTGCAATACGTCTGGGAGGAATCCTAGGCGTTTTTTTATTTTCTAAGCAATATCTTACCAACCGTATAATACGCTTTCTTCTGGTGACAACATTCATTCATGAACACTTTCATATTACAAACTGGGAGGACCTAGCATGAAAAAATGGTTATTTATCCTATTAGCTACTCTATTGACGTTAGTAGGCTGTAGCGACAAGGAGGACAAGCAGTCTGCTGATACAAAGAAAAAGGTATCAGTGGTACTCGATTGGACACCGAATACGAATCATACAGGATTGTATGTTGCGAAAAAGCTCGGTTATTTTGAAGAAGTAGGCTTAGATGTTGATATTATAATGCCAGGAGAGGCAGGAGCCGATCAGCTCGTAGCTTCTGGTAAGGCAGAATTTGGCGTGAGTTATCAGGAGGGCATTACACAGGCTCGTGTTCAGGATGTGCCACTTGTTTCGATAGCGGCCATCATCCAGCATAATACATCTGGATTTGCTTCTGTAGCGTCAAAGGGTATTACCTCTCCAAAGGACTTTGAAGGAAAAACATATGGGGGCTGGGGAGCACCTCTCGAACAAGCGGTATTACAATCATTAATGCAAAAAGAAAACGCTGATATTAATAAATTAGACATTGTCAATGCGGGAGATTTAGATTTCTTTACGATGATGAAAAAGGACATCGACTTTGCTTGGATTTATTATGCATGGACAGGTATTGAGGCAGAGCTTCGTGGGGAAAAAATTAATATGCTGTATTTAACGGACTATAGTGATCAGTTAGATTACTATACACCTGTTTTAGCAACCAATGAAAAAATGATTCAAAACAATCCAGACAGCGTCAAAGCTTTTGTTGCAGCTGCATCGAAGGGCTATGAATATGCCATCGAGCATCCGAATGAAGCGGCTGATATTTTACTAGAAGCGGCACCAGACTTAGATAAGGAGTTAGTGCATAAAAGTCAAGAGTGGTTGGCTGATAAGTATCAGGATGACGCTAATCAATGGGGGGAGCAAAAGCTTTCTGTGTGGGAAAACTATGCTAAATGGATGTCGAGTAATAAAGTGTTAGAGGGCGAATTTGATGCTAAACAGGCGTTTACGAATGAGTTCCTACCGAAAAAGGAGGCCAATTAACATGGCAAATTCATTAATCAGTGTCCAAATCATTCCAAAGACAGAGAAATACGAGGATGTCATTCCTTATGTGGATGCGGCCATTGCGGTTATTGATGCATCTGGTGTGAACTATGAGGTTCATCCCCTTGAAACAACAATGGAAGGTGAGCTTACAACGCTTCTTCAAATCATTGAAAAAATGAATGTTAAGATGGTCGAGCTAGGAGCCATTAATGTCATTACACAAGTAAAAATTTTATATCAACCAAATGGGATTACCATGGCTACATTAACGGAGAAATATCAGTCATGAAACGGGCATTACAAAAGGGAAGGACGATAATGTTTATCGCCTTCCTCTTATTCATATGGGAGCTTGTTGTGCATATCGCTGATGTTCCTTCCTGGCTCCTACCAGCACCAAGCATAATCTTAAAGGAAGGCTTTCAATCATATCAAACGTTTCTGCCACATGCCCTGGCTACTGTGGAATTAGCTTTACTTGGACTTGCTATTGGGGTTGGCTGTGGTCTAACCGTGGCGATTGTTTTGCATCGTTTTACTTTCATTCGGTCGTTATTTTATCCGATTCTCATTATGTCGCAAAATATACCCATTCTTGTATTGGCGCCGTTACTTATTATTTGGTTTGGCTTTGGCTTATTACCAAAGCTCATCATTATTTGTCTAGTATGCTTTTTCCCTATTGTCATTGCGGCAATGGACGGTTTTCGTCAAACAGCACCCGAGTTAAAGCATTACTTCGAAATGATTGGAGCAACGAAGGCCCAAACGTTTTGGAAATTAGAATGGCCACATGCCTATCCGGCAATTTTCTCGGGCATAAAAATTGCTGCTACCTATAGTGTAATGGGAGCAGTTATTGCGGAATGGCTTGGTGCAAAAAAGGGAATAGGCGTATACATGACCTTAGCACAATCTTCCTTCCGTACAGATCGAGTGTTTGTCGCCATTTTTGCGATTGTCTTGCTAAGCTTATTGTTGTTTAGTAGTATCCGCTTGCTTGAAAAATTAATGGTAAAGGGGAGAGGTTATCATGCTCAGCATTCAAAACATCGCTAAATCCTTTGACAGTCTACATGTACTTGACCATGTTTCCTTTGATGTCAAGGATGGTGAGTTTGTGGCCATAGTAGGACCATCTGGCAGTGGTAAGAGTACCCTTTTTCAATTAATTGGTGGGGTCTCTTTGGTTGATCAAGGGACGATTTTATTAAATGGAGAGGAGATTCAGCAAAAAAGAGGCGCAATTGGCTATATGCCACAGCAGCCTTGTTTACTTCCTTGGCGTACTATTTTAGAGAATGTAACAATTGTCGAGGAATTACAGCAAAATCCAAATGTTGAACGTGCAAAAGGTTGGCTTGAAAAGGTGGGGCTTGCTTCCTTTAGTCAAGCTTACCCATACGAGCTCTCGGGAGGGATGCAACAACGTGTGTCTTTTATCCGTGCCATTGTCAGTGATAAACCTATTTTATGTCTAGATGAACCATTTTCTGCGCTTGATGAATTTACAAGACTGGAAATGCAGGCATGGCTCCTATCCATTTGGGAAGAGCATAAAAAATCTATCTTATTCGTCACACATAGTATTGAAGAGGCCCTCTTTTTAGCCGATCGTATAATTGTTTTATCGAAACGGCCTGCAACAGTGAAAAAAGAAATGATTGTGCCATTTGAGCGCCCCCGCAAAGAAGAAATTCGTCATTCTGCCACATTCACAGCCTTGAAGCAACAGTTATTCACGTATTTACAGGAAGAAAAGGGGGATTTGAATGTTGATTGATGCCCATATTCATTTAGATCAATATAAGGACGTGGAAATACCTTCATTATTGGCAGAAGTAGAGGCATTAATTGCGGTAAGTATGCAGTTGTCCTCCTGTCAAAAGACGTTGCATTTAGCGAAGGTCTATCCCAAGGTGAAGGCGGCTTTTGGGTTTCATCCTGAACAGCCTTTACTGGATGAAATAGAAGAGAAGGCTTTATTTGATTGGATTCGCGCGCATCGTGATAACATGGTAGCGGTTGGTGAGGTCGGTTTACCCTATTATTTAAGGCAAGAACAAGCCTTGGATGTTCGTCCATATGAGGCTTTATTGGAACGATTTATCGTATTGGCTAAGGAATTGGGCAAACCGATTGTGTTGCATGCTGTATATGAGGATGCTAGCATCGTGTGCGATTTGCTAGAAAAGCATCAGCTTTGTCAGGCTCATTTCCATTGGTTTAAAGGGGACGAGGCAGTCATGAAACGCATGATTCGGCGAGGTTATTTTATCTCTATTACGCCTGATGCATTGTATGAAGAGGAAATTCAACAGCTAATTCAAATCTACCCGATTGACTTAATGATGGTAGAAACAGATGGCCCATGGTCGTTTGAGGGACCTTTTACAAATAAACCAACGTCTCCGTGGATGATGCATTCGACGATTGAGGTGATTGCAGCCATCAAGGGATTGTCTATTCAGCAAGTGGCTAAAATTATCACTCAGAATACAAAAAACTTTTATCGACTTTAAGGTAACGTGGCAATTGCCACTTATGTTTTCTACAATAATAAAAGCAGTATAGGATATCAATTAGTTATCCGTATACTGCTTTTTATGTTTAGTAAAATCATGCATCAATTTCTCTGTTTTTGTTTTGGTGGTGCGTTCATGTGTGCTGAAGGAATTGGATTGGCGATTTTTCTCTACATCCTTGCCAGCAGTTCTTTTTATATGCATCCGCTTCTTTTTCGCCCTAGATTGAGCCATTTTCATTCCCTCCTTTTAACAATTATAGTAACGAAAATGAATGAAAAAGTAAAACCTCGTAAGCAAGAACTTACGAGGTTTATGAAATCGATTTAGTGAGATACGTCCTGTACAGAAATACCTGTGTTTGCTTTAACGTCAACTTCACGATATTTTGCATCATCAGTTTCTTTAGAAAGTAATGTGCCGATGAAACCACCAAGGAAACCAAGCGGTACAGAGATTAGGGCAGGGTTCGTTAACATAATTAACGGATCACCAACAAAAATCGCCTTGCCTTCAACTGGATTCCATACGTTTGGTGACATAGCTACTAATACTAATGCAGAGATTAAGCCTGTTAACATCGCTGTAACAGCACCAGCTGTATTAAAGCGTTTCCAATAAATTGTGTAAATAATAACTGGAAGGTTAGCGGAACCTGCAATACAGAATGCTAAAGATACTAAGAATGCAACGTTTAATGTTTGTGCACCAAGAGCTAATAGAATAGATATTACAGCGATTGTAATGGAGCCAATACGAGCTGCAAGAACTTGCTCTTTTTCAGTAACTTTACCCTTTTTAATGATTTGACCATAAATATCATGTGATAGGGCAGAGGCACCTGAAAGGACAAGGCCTGCTACTACCGCTAAAATTGTTGCGAATGCTACCGCACAAACGAATGAGAATAGAATGTCGCCTCCTAGTGCTTCTGCAAGAAGAGGGGCTGCCATATTACCTGCAGCGTTAGCCGCAATAATATCTTCTTTTCCAACGAATGCTGCTGCACCGAAACCTAAGAAAATGGTTAAAACGTAGAATATACCTACAATCCAAGTTGCCCAAATAACAGATGAACGAGCCGTTTTTGCATCTTTTACTGTAAAGAAACGCATTAAGATATGTGGAAGACCCGCAGTACCTAATACTAATGCAATTAACATTGAAATTGTGTCAAGTCCCTCTGTATATTTTAGACCAGGATTTAAATAAGCAGCACCATTATCAGTCACTGTAGACATTTCCTTGAACATTGTTGCAATACTGAAGCCAAACTCTTTTAATACTAAGAATGAGATAATCACTGTACCTAGCATTAAAAGACAAGCTTTAATAATTTGAACCCATGAAGTCGCTGTCATACCACCGAATAATACGTAAGTTGTCATCATGAAACCTACGATCAATACAGCTACCCAGTAGTCGATACCTAAAAGTAATTGAATAAGTGCTCCTGCACCAACTAGTTGTGCAATCATGTAGAATAAAACAATGGTAATAGTGCTTAAAGCAGCTGTTCCACGTACTTTCGCATTATTGAAACGCGCTGTAATCATGTCAGCTAAAGTGAACTTTCCAAGGTTACGTAATGGCTCAGCAACGATGTATAATACCACTAAGTAAGCGACTAAATAACCAATAGAGAAGAAGAATCCGTCAAATCCAAATAGTGCTACTGCACCTGCAATCCCTAAGAAAGAGGCTGCCGATAAATAGTCACCTGCGATAGCTAGTCCATTTTGCCAGCCTGTTAAGCCCCCACCAGCTGTATAGAAGTCACTTGCAGAAGAAGTTCGTTTAGATGCCCACCATGTGATAACTAATGTTAAACCAACAATGGCTACAAAGAAGAATATGGCTGTAAAGCTCATTCCGTTATTCATCGGTGGCCACCTCCGTTCTCGTATTCTGCGATAATTGCTTTAGCTTCTCTGTCAAAGCTATTTGCTTTAGCTACATATAAATGACATAACCCCCATGTCATAATGAATAGCCCTGCGGAATAAATCCACACCCAAGTAATTTCCCCAAATGCCTTTTGGTGTAGAATTGTTGTGTACGATGTCAGAATTGGTAACAACATGTAGGCCAATAAAAATATGGCAGTCATAGACCAAAGAAAAGAGTTCTTTCTACGTACAAGAGACTTAAACGATTCTTGGTTTGCAATTGCATCATAGTCAATCACGACACCTTTTTTTGCTTGATTGTTCGCCATTAACATTCCCCATTTTGTGTATATTTTTTCTGCCTTAAGACTTGATTTTGCTAGTTTAGTGAATTCACATTCTCATTTTATGAAAGAGTTCACAAAATTGCAATACATTTCAGAAAAATTATGTAAAAAAAATTTTTCTGAAAATAGTCCTGAAAGAGAAAATAACCTCCTAAATCAAGAATATATAGGGTTTTAGAATATTCAGACAAATAAATGAAGCAAAGAGAAATCTAGATTCTTAACAAAAAAAGAACGATAAATTTATAAAAATGCCTAGATTTTTTATCCATATTTAAATACTATTGCCTTAGTGAAAATTGGTTTTTTTCTGTATTTTGGAAGTCAAATAATATTGTTCGATAAGTAAATTGCTAGTTGTGGAATAACAAAAAAGGCGAAAAACTCGACCAAAAATCGAATTTTTTGCCTATTTTTTTGTATATTTTGAATTTCGGTTCATTATGCATAAGGTGCATAAAAATTAATGTGAAATATCAGATACAGAAACGCCAGTATTCGCTTTTACACGAATTTCTTTATAAATACGCTCGGCCTCTTCAGTCGGTACTTTACTAGATGAAAGGACTGATCCCAAATAACCTGCAATAAAGCCTAATGGAATGGTAATAATGGCCGGAACAGCTAGTGGTACAAGTGGCTTACCAACAAAAATAGCTGCACCTTCAACAGGACTCCATACATTTGGTCCCATCGCTCCTAAGATTAAACAAGAAATTAACCCTGTTAGCATGGCTGCTACAGCACCAGTAGAATTGAATTTCTTCCAATAGATAGTATAAAGAATGACAGGTAAATTTGCGGAAGCACCAATACAAAACGCAAATGACACTAGAAACGAAACGTTTAAGCTTTGTGCAAACAGCGCCAAAACAATAGAGACAATTGCAATGGAAATAGAGCCTGTACGTGCTGCAACTACCTGTTGCTTTTCTGTTAATTTTCCACCTTTCATAATTTCTCCATATATATCATGTGAAATCGCGGATGCTCCTGTTAATACTAAGCCAGAAACGACGGCTAAAATTGTTGCAAAGGCTACAGCCCCAATAAATGCCATTAACACATCACCGCCTAAATAATGTGCGAGTAGTGGAGCAGCTGTGTTACCAGCCTTACTTTCAGCTAAAATTTGATCGAGACCGACAAAGTTTAACGCGCCGAATCCTAAAAATATAGTTAACGAGAAGAAGATAGCTGTAATCCAAGTTGTCCATGAAATAGAAGAACGAGCTGTTTTAGCATCTTTTACAGTAAAGAAGCGCATTAATATATGTGGTAAACCGGATGTTCCTAAAACTAGGGCCATCATCATAGAGACAGAATCAATCGTGCTTGTGTATTTAATTCCTGGTACAAGGAATTCCTCCCCATGATCGACTGCAATTGTGTCAAACATTTTCATTAGAGAGAAATCAAACTTCACTAATACTAATATTGCTAATAAGCCTGTCCCGAATAATAGTAGACTAGCTTTAATAATTTGCACCCAAGACGTCGCTGTCATGCCACCGAATAAAACATAAGTAGTCATCATTACACCGACAATTAACACAGCAACCCAATATTCAATGCCGAACAGTAGTTTAATCAATGCGCCTGCACCTACAAGCTGTGCAATCATATAAAGAATCACAATAATAATCGTACCTGATGCAGCTACGCCACGAATTCGCTTTTCATTAAAACGAGCCGTTAACATGTCAGCTAGTGTATAGCGGCCTAAATTGCGCATAGGCTCAGCAATAACGTATAAAAGCACTAAATTGGCTACAACATAGCCCACTGAGAAGAAGAAACCGTCAAAGCCAGTTAAAGCAATCGCACCCGACACCCCAAGAAATGCCGCTGCTGATAAATAATCACCAGCAATGGCAAACCCGTTTTGCCATCCCTTTAATCCGCCGCCAGCTGTGTAAAAATCAGCTGCTGAGGAAGTGCGCTTTGCTGCAATATAGGTAACAACGAGTGTTAAACCAACAATAGCTAAAAAGAAACCAACGGATACAATATTCATTTAGTTACCACCTTTCGTTTGATACTCGGCTAACACAGCAGCTGCAGCTTTATCGAATGAAGCAGCTTTTTTTACATATACTGTACAGAGCACGATAGTCATCACAAATAATCCAGCTGAGTACACCCATACCCCTGTAATATTTCCGAAGAATTTTTGTTGTAGTACAGGCTGGAATGCGAGGATTGGAAGTAGGATATAAAGAATAAGAAACAGTGCTGTAATCGAAAAAAGAAAGGTGTTTTTCTTTTTCACAAAACTATTGAACGATTCCATAGCCTCGATTGCATGATAATCAATAGGTTGTGCTTGTTTTTTACTAGAAACATTCGCCATTATTATTCCCCCTAAAGTTATATATTTCTGTTTTAAACGACATATTTCTTTTTCGTTCGTCGTTATATTCACTTATTTTATGGGGGATATTCTTATAATGCAATACTAAATTTTGAGTTTTTATAATTTTTAGTCATTTCATTTTTATGGTAATAACATAGAAATATTAAGGATTTAATAGAGAAATATTGTTTGAAAGAGAGTGATTATTTTTATTGATATAATATTCTTAAAATAGCTTGCTGCTAATAAAAATGATTGCGGGAGAAAATTTGCACTTAAAAGAGAATTTTCTGTATTTTATTATTCTGCTATTAAAATTCCAGATTCATAATAAGGTGAAGAATCGTTTGTTATATAACAATCGTTATTTTCTTTGGGAAATAACGAAAATAATAAAAAAAAGCTATGAAAAAATTTCTGAAAAAGGAGAGCTATTCGGAAGAATAAGTATGATGGAGTTCCAAAATTAGTTAATGTTCACAACTTACACAAAATGCATTGCTTGCGGAAGTTCATTATCTTGTATTTGGTATCTAGAATGCATAAAATAAGGTGAAGAAATGAAGGGATGTGTGCAATACAAATGAAAAAGAAAAGCATACTGCTAGTTTTAGTACTAGCAATCAGTAGCATTTTAGCTGCTTGCGGAAGTTATAAATTTGAGCCATCTTTAAACATTGAGGTTCAAGATTTTAATGTAACCAATCAAAAAAATGAACAGGTAAGCCTGGATGATTTAAAGGGCAAGCCGTGGTTGGCTATGTTTATTTTTACAAACTGTACAACAATCTGTCCGCCCATGACATTTAATATGACAGAGGTACAGCAGGCACTGCAGGATGAAGGCCTTGAAGATTATCAAATTGTTGCATTTAGTGTAGATCCAGAAGTGGATAAGCCAGATGTATTAACAAACTACCTAAATACGTATAACGTTGCAGATGAAAGCAAGTGGCAGCTACTAACAGGTTATCAGCAAAAATTTATCGAGCAATTTGCACGTAAATCATTCAATTCTTTAGTCAAAAATGATCCTAACTCAGACCAAGTCATACATATGTCGAGCTATTATTTAGTGAATGCAGACGGCACAGTTGTAAAAGACTATGATGGCGCGACGAACGTACCAGTTGAAACAATCGTTGGAGATATGAAGGCACTTATTAAGGAGAGCAAGTAACGCAGAGGTCCATGGGACTTCTGTGTTTTTTTGTGGTCTAGGGAGTCTCCTTCAAAAATGGATTCGTCTCCATTTACTTTCTCAATATTGCATATTAAATGTTATGTATATACGCAAGTAAAAGCCCCTCTCGAAATTCGGTTTTTTACGACAAATTTTGCTATTAAGAAGCTCTAGTATTATGATGATAATTGACTATCCCATCACATATCCTTATACTGTTCTCATATTTCATTTAGAAAAAAGGATGATTTAAATGAAAAAAGCAGTGAAAATTGCCTCCTAAATCCAATAAAACATTTTAGGAGGCGTAAAAAATGGAATTTAATTTGATTGACCGTGAGAATTGGCACCGCAAAGAGTATTTTGAACACTATTTACAACAACAAACAACCTTTAGTATAACGAATGAAATTAATATTACTGTTTTGATGGAGAATTTAAAGAAAAAGAATTTTAAGCTATATCCCGCGTTTATTTTTATGATGACTAAAATAGTCAATGCTCATCAAGAATTCAGAACTAACTTTAACGAAGAAGGGCAATTAGGTTATTGGACGGAAATGTTACCATCTTACACAATTTTTGAAAAACAGTCGTGCACATTTTCTTGCGTTTGGACATCCAATTTAACTCCATTTTCTGAATTTCACAAACAATACGAGCAAGATGTAGATATGTATAAAGGTACAGGTCGAATGTTTCCAAAAATGCCTGTGCCAGAAAACAATATCCCAATCTCTATGATTCCTTGGTGTTCCTTTACTGGATTTAATTTGAACATTCATAATGGTGGAGATTACCTACTACCAATTATAACCGGCGCTCAGTATACGCGTATAAATGGGGAGTACCACCTACCAATCTCCCTACAATTTCATCATGCCGTTTGTGATGGTTATCATGCAGGTATCTTTATGAATGAGCTGCAAGGACTTGCTGATAATAGTGCGGAGTGGCTATAGTTTTTTTATGAAAGAAGCTGTGATTACAGCTTCTTTTTATTGCCGTAAGCATAAAGCCAAGTCTAGTGAGAGCTTTCTATTTGAATGGAATTTATAGTATGCTAACCAAAAGGGAGGAGAGGAATCTATGATTAAACAACTGATTATCGGCGACACATTGCATGAATTAGCCGCTACACGCCGCATTTTGGAACGTTTGCCTGAGGAGCACCTGTCGTGGAAGCCGCACGAGAAATCGATGACACTTGGTGGGTTAGCCACACATTTAATCAACTTACTGAACTGGCAAATCGCAATACTTCAGCACTCAGAGTTTGATCTTTTGACAGTACCGCTGAGAAGGGAGCCAATAGATAAGCAAGCTTCCATTCTGAATGAATTTGATGAAAACGTAGACAAGCTTGAAAAGTTGCTAGCTGAATGTAACGAGAAGCTGCTTGCTGAAGAATGGACATTACGTCAAGGTGAACATATCATCCGCAGTCAGCCACGAGCCATGGCGTTCCGTACCTTTGGATTAAGCCATATGATTCACCATAGAGCGCAAATCGGAGTATATTTACGCCTTCTCAATATTCCGGTGCCCGGCAGCTACGGTCCCTCGGCTGATGAAGAAGCACCATGAATGAAGTTTCTTAATTCGATAAGAGCAGAATCTTAATCTACCAATGATAAAAAGGAATGTCCAAAACGAATTGTCTTAAAAAGGACAAAAAGTTTTGGGCTTTTTATATTTTGCTGGATTAATAGGGTATTAGAAGTATTAGATTTACTTCGATACATGACATACCAGAGATGTTATTAGTACATAAGTGGATGGTCAAAAAAATTAAAAATTGGAGGGTGATAAATAATATAAATCCCTTATCATTGAAAGGTGGATGATAAACATCAATATAGCGTAATTACTGATTAATGAGAAATGAAATTATTAATATAGTAGTAGCTATTAAGAAAAAATAGCTGAAAGAGTTGATAGGATATGACAACGGGATTGATAATTACAATAGTGATTGGATCTATTATTAAATTGTTAATGAGCCCACCAAGTATAGCTGTGGCGTGGCTAGTAAATAAATTTGAGCTTCATAAAGAACTCGACTCAAAAGAGGTTACGATCTCATTTAAGGGAAAGAATTTAGAAGAGAGAGAAAAAATAAGATTTATAGACTTTTTTAACAAAGCTATCTTTTTGAAAAAATATTATATATTTCCGGGCAATGAAAAATTATTTTTACAGCCTGAGACGAATGTTACACCTTTTATCATCAACTTAAAAAGTGGTAAAAAAGATGTGAATTTCTTAATTTTTCCCTACGACAATCATGTGGATGTAGTCAGGAAGCGTAAGGAGAAAGTGATTTCATATAGTCTAAGTTCAGAAAGTCTACAAAACTTCACTATTTAAACTTCTAATGCGATTTTCGAAAAAATAGGGATTTGGTCGTACTTCGGTTATCGGTGCGAATCCCTTTTTTTATACGAAATTATAGAGGGATAGAATAGGACATAGTTTTGTAGTGAATGTACTTGGTATCTTAATGGGTATTCTGGATGATGCGTTCAATGTTGCTTCTATCCTCCAAAGGCTTCTACAAGAAGTGATTCATATAAAATTAGAAAATGATGGGACGGTTTGAGGTAGATGTTATGACTTTTTAAAGAGAAGAGTTAGTTTTAATATATAAGGGCGCTTTCCTGGAAAGTGCTTTTTTAGATTCATTTATTATTACTTAATATGTGAGCTTATTATAATAAGGGTAATTCCCGTAAATAGGCAAATGATTCTCGTCACAGGAATTTTATCAGCTAATCCAAATAATGCAATTGCAGTCGTGACAATTAAAACGGTTGGGCCAAACAAAGCAAGCATTGTATTAATATAGAATGCTTTTTCCAAGTTATTCAGCTTCAGCATTAACAATCCAGCACTAACTTCAATACTTCCAGATAATACACGTAAAATAACCATAGCAAGAAGCGATTTATCAATTATTGTCATCATCCTATCTTTATAGATAATTTTCGCTTATTTTATAATTTCATGATTAGGCTAATAATAGACTCCTGTTTTCAAGCAATATTAAAATCAATATATGTAGGATTCATATTTAATATTCTTTTTATCTGATACTTTAAAGTTATTAAGTTAATAGGTAAATTTCTAGTTTTATTGTAGGTAAGGTTAGAATTTATCCTAATTACAAACAAATTATTAATAGTATAAAAATCTACTTGTTTTCGAGCACAACTTTTGAAGTGATTGATACCCCTGAGAACTTCAATCATACGTCCCTAATACCTACACCCTTTTGAAGCCAAAGAATACGATAATAAAAAACTATTATTGTATTAGTAGAGGTGACTGAAATGGAACAAGATTTTAAGCTTTTAAAAGGATTAACAGGTGAAGTGATAACGATAAAAAATCCTAATTATGATGAAGCACGACAAGAATGGAATCGAGCTAATCAGAAATTCCCGCTGGTAATTGTATATTGTGAAATAAAGCAGGATGTTGTTAACGCCGTTCTTTGGGCACGTAGACATTGCATCGGAATTCGCATTAGGTCGGGTGGACATCATTATGAGGGATATTCCTCTGGTGATTTTGTATTGGTAATTGATATAAGTCGCTTAAATGCAATGAGTTTGGAGAAGAAGGAAGATGTATTAACAATCGAAGCAGGAGCAAAAAATTCAGACGTATATGATTTTATAGGTTCAAATGGATATGTTTTTCCAGGGGGAACTTGCCCGACCGTTGGAGTTTCTGGCTTTACACTGGGTGGAGGTTGGGGATTCTCCAGTCGACTTTATGGTCTAGGGTGTGACAGTTTGATTGAACTTGAATTGGTAGATTTTGAGGGAAGAATCATAAAGGCAAATAAAAATTGCAACTCTGATCTTTTCTGGGCTTGTCGTGGTGCTGGTGGAGGTAATTTTGGGGTGGTTGTAAGCATGACTTTTCAGTTACCAAAACCAATAAAAGGCCCTGTCACATTAATTAGATTCTTTTATGTAAATACTACAAAGGCTAAGCAACTAGAAGTTATGGATATTTGGCAAAACTGGTTACCTGAATTGGATAAACGAATGACTTTGGTTGCAAGCTTTTATAACACTGAGGAAGAAGGGTTAGGTATTTTTGCAACAGGATTTTTTTACGGTTCTTCAAGATTGGCAAAGAAAATTTTACAACCTTTTGCAAAAATAGAGGGTTTTCGAATGAACTTAGAAGAATTATCCTTTCTAGAAGCAGTGAAAAGGGTAGAGGCAACTTATCCACCGTTTGAAAAATTTAAATCAACGGGTAGGTTTGTTCAAAGGAGCTATACATCCGATGAGCTCGAAAATATTGGAAGACTTGTGGAAAGCCCTCCCAATGGTTCAGTTTATGCAGCTATATCCTTTTATGCACTAGGGGGAGCAATCAATAACATAGATAAAAATGAAACGGCCTTTTACTATAGAGATGCTAAATATATCATGGGCATTCAGTCTGTATGGATAGACGATAGGTATGCTAAGGGAAATCAGGAATGGGTTCGTGAACGCTTTGAAATTATTAAAAAGATGACAAAAGGTTCCTATGTGAACTTTCCCATTAGTCATCTTAAAAATTTTGAGAAAGAGTATTTCGGAGGCAATGCACAGAGGTTGAATCGAGTAAAAAGTAAGTATGATCCCTTGAATGTATTTAGGTTTCCACAGGGGTTAAAGTGAAATAGAAAATTAGGATAGATTTTAAAATGATAAAAGTAAAGTGAACACCAAATTAACACTACACCACAGTTTAGTAGTTACTACTAACTGTGGTGTAGTTTTGCTGGGGCCAGTTTAGACATCCCTCAGCTCTCACTCAGTTCCATTCAATAGCGAATAATGGTTCGATGTGAAACCCCGTATTTCTTTGCAATCTCCTGAGTGGTTCATTATGGATTATAAATATTTTATACATACAATGATTGAAGGAATAAATAGAACTCAATCACCTTCATTATCCTAAATAACAGTAGGTGAAGTTGAATTATTTTTTAGTTACTATATGAATACCTGCACTTGCAGTACCAATTAAATTAACTGGGAAGTTTACCATTATTGATGAGATATAAAATACCATTAATAAACAATCTCCAACTGATATAGATAAGGGTGAAATATTACTTGATGCGAAAGCAATTTGTCCGAAGGTTACTACTGGTAATGTTATAGGGGGAGTTAAATCAACAAAGGCACTTGTACCAGTGAACATATTACTTCCAACGGGTGCATGAAAAATTTGAGCTCGGATTGTAACAGATCCTTCTACTAAAGGTAATGATCCTAATGGAGAAAATGACGCTGAGATAGCTGTAATGTTACCATCACTAGGAACTGTGAAGGCTTCACTCGTGTTTCCATTTAAGTTAATGACATTATTTATAATCGAAACGGTATTTGCAGTACCGAACCCTATACTACTTGCAAGTCCAACTAGAGCTTGAATATGTGATGTTGAATTTCCAGTTGAGAATGCAATTATAGTGTTATCAGTAGGAGAAGAAGGGTTTATACAGTTGGTTTCTGTAGCCATAAATGGTCCGGAGTTATCGCATGCTCTAAATGTTGACAATCTACTATTATACCGACAATTATCCATACAAGAACTTATCCCCTTTCTATTTATAATATGTAGTAAAGAGTATTAGACATGAACAATCACCTTATGTATGGATATTTTAATGTAGTAAAAACACTTTCAAATGGTTCACAAATGAACAACATATACTATAGATAAGAAAGACCACATTGCGCGACAAGTGATCCTTCTTGTTTATACGTCCAATTAATTTATAGGAAACCCAGTTTTAGTCATCGCATGTATATTTAAATTCCGGATTAGTCTGAATAAAATAGCCACTTCTAACTTGCCCTGCCCAATTCTGCAGTGCTTCTTTCCATGCTACACTTTCAAAAAATTCATCTACTGTCGTTGTTTCAGAAAACCAAATTAATGGAGTGAAGGGTGCAAGGGGTCCCGCATCACCCCAAATCCCCCCAGCTTTAATAGTACTTTGTTTCACAAGAAGCAAAGGGAGCCCGTGTTGAAAAGACATGGAAGGTTCTATTTGCATGAAAGGTGAATAGGGCTCTAATTGATCCGTACGACGTGTTGGTTTTAAAAGGGCAGCTATAGTTCCGTAACTAGAGTTTACAATTCTACGGACATTTTCTAAAGTGGTGTTAGGATACTGGTCTGTATTTGGTAGTGTTCTAGGGAAAAGAAGCACCTCTTTTATTTCATTAAACATGCGAATAATGAATCGCTGCTCTTGTGATAATGGTGGTTGCGATGGTCCCAGAGTAAATAGGTTTTGGTGGCTAAAAAAAATGGGTATACGGAAAAAAGCACTCGCTGCCTCATTGAAATCATCTACAGCTTTATAAAATTGATCTATTTCATTATTAGTAGCATTTTTTCTAGTTTTATTCTCACTCAATTTTTTATCAACTCCTCTCCATAACTTATTCATAAGTTGGAAGTGAGGGGTGTGTTTACATACAAAGTTCACTATTCATTTTTGTATTCATGAATAATTTTAAATAGATATTTAATTCTAGAGTTATATTTTTTCATGAAAAAATATAATGAAGCTAATTATTCGTCTGTTCAACATTTTTGTTTCAGAAAAATCTTTATCTGCACATTTTATATTAATTTACATAAATTGTAGAAAGGAGTGTTGTTCTTATGATGAATCATGATCGAATGATTAAGGCTGTTAATATACCTAATCCATTATATCAATCATTACAGGGGAGATATTTTGTAGGACAAACTGAAGCGATTTGTTTCGGACAAGGAAAAAATGCTTGGGGTAGTTTAAGTAACCCCCATCATTCAAATGTAGATCTATTTGTCAATGCGTTTACCATAACGAATCACTCAAATCAACCTTTTGTAGCTGAAATCTGGTTTAACGCAATTCCACCTGGAAATCCAATGGTTTCGAAAAATGTGACACCTTCAAACACAGCCATTTCTCCACTTCCAAAGCCGGAGGTGAACATCAAATTTGCTGAACTTGTTAATGGACTACCTAAGAATGGAATCAATGCGTTTAAGCGAATAGTACCCCCGCAAAGTACTTTAGTTAGTGATGAAGATGGAAAATATATTTTCCCATCGGGTGAATCATTTGTCATTTTTTTAGTTGCACCAGACAATGAATATATTGAGGCAGAAGTTGCATTTGGATGGTTTGAAAAAACGGTTAGGAAAAAGAAAATTATTAACTAAAATTCGAATATTAATATTTACTTAGTTCATATTTTAATAAAAGAGTTCTGACGGTGGATGCTTAACCTTCTTACTTATAGAAGATTTTCCATTAGAAATAACTCCGAAAAAATGGAATAGCCTTGTGTATTCGCACCAAAAAAACAGGTATCTATAGGTTTCGTTTCAGGATGAATATGTACTTTGGTCAGACAGTAATGGAATAATGGTTAAACAAAACAAAGCACAGTAACTAAGAAGCGGTGCTTTGTTTTGTTTACAACACAATAATTTTTAATATCTATAAAAATTTTTATTGCAATTTCCAATCAGTGTACATAATATAAGTGTATAGTTATATAAAAATTTATTCACCTGAATTGGTTAGGTGATTTTATTTAAAATAATATATAAGTAAATAGTTATATAAGGAGTGCAGATACATGGAAAATACACTAATTGAAAAACAATTAAAAGCAGCAGCAGATTTGAATCGCATTAAATTACTTGCATGCATGAAAAATGGGGAGGTATGTGTATGTGATTTTGTGGAGGTGTTAGGAATATCACAACCAGCCGTTAGTCAGCATCTACGAAAATTAAAGGAGGCAGGCATTATTACGGAACGAAAAGTAGGGACTTGGAAACATTACCGTTTAGTAGAGGATCAAACGCCATTGATGAAGGGGATTTTAGAACAAATTCAACCTTTAAACGGGTGCAACTGTGGCACAGATTGTTGCCATATAGGAGGGACTGATCATGCGTAATGAATCTTTAACCAAACAGCTTTCTTTTCTAGATCGTTACCTTACCCTTTGGATATTCGTTGCAATGGGTATCGGTGTCGTATTAAGTATCACCATGCCCAATATCGGCGAAGCATTAGAGGCCATGTCTATTGGTACAACGTCCATACCGATTGCAATAGGGTTAATTGTTATGATGTATCCACCATTAGCGAAAGTAAAATATGAAGAAATGTGGCGCGTGTTTAAGGATTGGAAGGTGCTTTTGCTATCCCTTTTTCAAAACTGGTTACTCGGACCGTTCTTAATGTTCTTTTTAGCCATCATCTTCCTGCATGATTATCCTGAATATATGGCTGGACTCATTATGATTGGCTTAGCTCGCTGTATAGCAATGGTCATTGTATGGAACGATTTAGCCCGTGGAGACCGGGAATACGTCGCTGGACTCGTTGCTTTTAACTCCATCTTTCAAATCGTGACATATTCTATTTTTGCTTATTTTTTCTTAAATGTATTGCCTGGTTGGTTTGGTTTAGAGAATTTCCATGTATCCATTTCTATGTGGGAGATTACTAAGAGTGTACTTATTTACTTAGGTATCCCGTTTGCTGCAGGGTTCCTCACACGATGGATAGGGATTAAAACAAAAGGGAAACAGTGGTATGAAGAAAAGTTCTTGCCAAAGATTTCACCACTTACTTTAATTGCACTGTTATTTACGATTATGATGATGTTTGCTTTAAAGGGTGAGCAATTAGTAGAACTGCCACTTGATGTAGTGCGAATTGCTATTCCATTATTTATTTACTTTGTGGTGATGTTTGCTGTGTCATTCTTCTCTTCTCGTAAAGCAGGTGCTTCTTATCCTGTCACAGCAGCTCTTTCTTTTACAGCTGCAAGTAACAACTTCGAGCTAGCGATCGCCGTGGCAGTTGGCGTGTTTGGCCTTCACAGTGGCGTGGCATTTGCTGCTGTTATTGGTCCACTTGTAGAAGTACCTGTTCTCATCGGACTTGTATGGGTTGCCTTACGTTGGCAGAAAAAATACTTTAAAACCGTTGAATTGTAAGGAGCAATTTTTATGACAAATACACTTTATTTCTTATGTACGGGGAACTCATGCCGAAGTCAAATGGCTGAAGGATGGGCAAAAAAATTACTCCCTACTAATTGGACTGTAGAAAGTGCTGGGATCGAAGCACATGGCGTAAATCCGAAGGCCATTAAAGCGATGGCAGAGGTAGGGGTTGATATTTCGGATCACACATCAGATTTAATTGATTTTGAGACATTAAACAATGCCACATTAGTTGTTACGTTATGCGGTGATGCCGCTGATAAATGCCCAATGACTCCACCGCACGTACGTCGTGAGCATTGGGGATTTGAAGATCCAGCGAAAGCGACAGGAACAGATGAAGAGAAATGGACTGTATTCCAAAATGTACGTGATGCAATCGGCAAACGCATTGAGCAATTTGTAGCTGATGAGCTGTAATTGAATGGAGGATTAAAAATGACAGTGATTCATGCTAGCGTATGAACTCTAGACTATTTTATCGCTTATTTAATAGTTATTATGAATAGTAGAGAGCACACATTGAGTCAGGCCAAAGAGTTCGCTTTTGATTTTTTTGAAGAAGCCTTGGATTGTTACGGCGCTTCGACATGGTTGCAATTTAAAAGTGCTGTAAAAGAAATTGATAAACGATATGTGAAATGTGTTAATTACACATGCAAAGTTTAAACGTCTAGCTAACTGCTAGACGTAAAAAATATATTATATATAAGAGAATGCTTATATAAAGAAAAAGAGGAGAAGGTAATAATGAAAACACTAAATATAATCAACCAAAATGGCTCTTGTTGTACTACTACAAAGGATATTGAAGTACAGAAGAGTGTTAATAAATCCAACAAGAATTTACCGATTGTCATAATTGGCGCAGGTCCTATTGGATTAGCTGCAGCTGCTCATTTAGTGGAACAAAAGCAAGCATTTATTTTACTTGAGGCTGGGCGTGAAATAGCACACAATATTCGTACCTGGGGGCATGTTACACTATTTTCACCATGGCGATATAATATTAATAAAGCAGCTAAAGCTTTATTAGATGACTCCGGATGGGTAGCACCTAATTTAGATACGTTACCGACAGGACATGAATTAATTGATCTTTATTTAAAGCCTTTTTCTGAGCTAGTACAAATGAAGCCGAACATTCAGTTGAACGCAAAAGTAGTAGGGATTTCACGACAGTTGAATGATAAGATGAAGACAAAAAATCGAGTTGAACAGCCCTTTACTATTTATATTGAACAAGAGAATGACATCCGTATGATTGAGGCGAGAGCAGTTATTGATGCAACGGGTACATGGGGAAATCCCAACCCAGCAAATTCTACAGGTGTATGGCTACAAAGTGAAAAGGCATTAGCCAATCACATTGAATATGGTATCCCAGACATTGCTACGAATACTAAGAGATATGCCAATAAGAAGATTGCAGTTATTGGAGGTGGTCATTCAGCTATTAATACATTATTGGCGCTTTCGGAATTACAAACAGAGAATCCTGCAACCAAGCTAGTGTGGATTATGCGTAAAAAGTCTGTAGAAGAAGCCTATGGTGGCGAAGAAAAAGATGCATTAGCAGCCCGTGGCACACTTGGTATTCGCATTCATGAATTAGTGGATACAGGTAAGATTGAAGTAATAACACCTTTCTATATCTCACAGGTGAAGAAAGTTGAGAACATCCATATTGTTGGTGCAATGAACGGAGAACAAAAAGTATTAACAGGATTTGAAGAGCTTATTGTCAATGCAGGAAGTAGACCAGACCTTTCAATTAACAGTGAATTACGGCTTTCCATTGATTCAGCAACTGAAAGTGCGCATTCCTTAGCACCATTAATTGATCCAAATGTGCATAGTTGTGGCACAGTAAGAGCACATGGAGAAGAAATTCTACGCCAACCAGAAAAGGACTTCTATATAGTCGGAGCTAAAAGCTATGGACGTGCACCAACTTTTTTAATGGCAGCAGGCTACGAACAAGTTCGTTCCATAACAGCTTTTTTATCAGATGATGAAGAAGCTTCAAAACGTGTGGAATTGGAGTTACCTGAAACCGGTGTATGTGGAATAAATCTTGCCGGTCCATCAAATTCATGTTGTTAATGATTCCGACTGTTAGCGAAAGCTAGCAGTCCTTTTAAAATAATAAGGAGGGAATTAGGATGGACACACTCATTATTCGTAAAATGGAAAAGAAGGATTGAAAGAGGAATTACAGATTGATAAAGAAGGAATCGAAACAGGGTTGGCAACCTTTAAAATAATTGTGCCAAGTGAACAGGTAAGGGATGAAAGACAACATGCAACATTGCGTTTTGTTGCAGAAGAAGACAATAGGGTAGAGGGTTGGATTGGCATTTCCCCTGTCTCTACACGGTCGTCTTCGATGCAACATGAAAAGATAAATCGAGGAATGACGTTTATAGAATTAGGATTTCCCTAACATTGTAATGCCGCATTAACTACATCAAGTTGTATGTGTAAAAAATCGCTTGAAAAGTGCAAAATATCTCCTGAAGCAACCTGTCCTAGATTAGAAAGGGTTAGCTTTATAGATGATTATAAAAGTAAATAGCTATTCGCTACAGTGTTATATAACCCTTATCAAACTATATGGAGAAAATAATTAAAATGTGTCTTATGCTTAAAGAAGTACTTGTGTAGAAACTTTCTTAAATATAGAGCTGGGTATAGAAATAAAATTACATACAACTACGAGCTTTTAAATGGCGGAAAATTTGGTATTATTTTGGTTTGGTGGTCTGTTTTTTTGAAATGAGGAGATATTATTTTTTAATGGGTATGGGCGTGATTATTTCAATAGCTGCCGTGATGGCTTGTGGCAAAAATAAATAATGTTTTAAGAAATAGTACTAAATTCACTACATATTCATTTTAGATAAATTTCCAAAACCAAATTTTGAAATCAATGAAATATTCTTTAAACAGCTATTTATGCAATACATAAACAGGTCTACTATAAGTACTTTTCAAGAGTATGCTGAGTGTGTACTCAGCATAGAAACCTGTATATTAGACACTTTAAAACTACATTTTTTTATCGTTCATATACTTTAAATAACAGGCATTACAGCTAAAAGGAGTGGGATGATGTTTTTCTTAACATGTGAACGTCAGGAAGTATTCAACGCAGCACAAACATATCCATTTGAAGAGGAGTTCGATGGCGAATTTGAAGATCATTTATACGAGTATTTAACTGCGTATATAGATGTCTTACCACAAAAGTTTCAATCCGGAATGATTGAACGAACTCTATTTGGAAATGATACTTTAATGAAAGAGTTTCAAGAGTGGTGCAATGTGACAATGGAGCAGTTCATAACTATGAGTAATGCTATTTATGAAGAGCGTGAAGCAATTGTGGAAAGCTTTCATTCGTCTGCAAAAACTGTTTTTTCACAATCATTGCACGATGGAGAAATTTTGAATGCTGAGCAACAAGGAAATAATTTTATGCTTTTATTAGATATGAGTAACGGGTTTACAGTCGAGTCAATGGTCCAATTAGTTTTTCATGATGCCCATATAGAGGGTTATCTTGAAGGCTATTACGTGTATGACGAACTAATAAAGTTTGAAGGTAGATATGCCTTACGAGTTTTATCTAGCTTTGGTAGCCCTTATGCTGAATGTACGATTTTCTTCAAAGATGTGACAGCAAAATACTTGTATCGTCCTGCAGTTTATATTGAACCAGGAGGAGTCGCTACGTGGGATGATTATGTTATTGCACTAAACCTAGATGATAAACATTATATTGTAAAAGATACGCATTTTGTAGAGATTAATATGGCTAATATTTCGCAATCGGATAATGGGATTTTTGCTGGAGGAGTATTACTAGGTGATACTTTTGAGGAGGCAAGAGAGCGGATTTATTGTGCTACTTATGAAGATCCATATGCTCATTTTAGTGAGCCTATACCGGCTGATGAGCTGTTATCTGCTATGTTTGATTTAGACCAAAATATACGTGTGCGTGCCTTCAACACAATCTTTGCATTAGGAAAGGATGCCGCATATATCGCTAATGATGTGCTTCGTAAAGTCGATATAAACACAGATGAAAATATGTATTTTAATATTATTGCCAACCATTTCAATCAACTCGGTTGTTTAGAGGAGGATGTAAAACTGAAATGGCATAGTGAATAAGAAGAGTGCTGTTCAAAACGTTCAGTGATTGAACAGCCTTTTTTAGTATTATGGATAGTTGACACAACCAATCCCTCCTCCATGCCAAAAAAGAAATTAAAACATGGTAAAATATAGAATGGTATATAGTGAGTAAATGACGTGATGAATTGTATTCAAAAATCTAATGTGAGGAGGAAAATACATATGGCGAGGAAGAGAAAAACGTTACCGAAAAATTTTAGTGAACTAATTGAAGCAGGTGATATTGCGGCATTACAAGCGGTATTTACCAAATGCGAGCTAGATGCATATGGCGGTTATAGTAAAACAACAGCCTTAAGCTTTTTCGATGTACCGGATGAATTGGTTCGCTGGCTGGCGGAACAGGGAGCAAATATAAATGCGAGAGACAATTACAAAAGAACAGCTTTACATAATCAGGCAATAAATTGGCGGGGGAATATTGAATTGCTTCTTGAGTTAGATGCGGATATAGAAGCCTTGGATTATCAAAATGAAACACCTTTATTTGCTGCGGCTGCTTTTTTTAAACCAAATGCGGTGCGCACATTGGTTTCTAAAGGAGCAAATATAAGAGCGGTAAATATGTTGAATGAGACGCCTTTGGACAAAGCTTTAGCAGTATGTAGAAATATAAATATTGTTGATCTAGTGGAAGTTTCTGAGATTTTTTTGAGCGCAGGTATAGTTGTAACGCCGGAAATGAAAAATTCTATCAAGCGAATTGGAAAAGACTTTGAATTCCATAGAGAAGGTTTTAATAAAGAATATTTGAAAGAAACGGATGAGGCACTTTCCCGTCTTTATGAGCTATTTGATGTTTCACCTGTAGAGAAGCGAAAAACGCATGATGGTAAGTCTAAAATAACAGTATGTACAAAGGGCTGGCAGGCACAACATAATGAACTTTGGGATTTACTAATTGCTTCGCAAGGACATGCCCAAACTGTACAAGGAGAGGTTATTCGTATTACTGGTAAAGTCTCATACGAAATTTTACATAATGGCGGCATCAACTGGGATAATGATTTTCGTAAAATGCTCAAAAGTTTGAACCATTACATTAGCTTAGGTACACCATTACATCCCGCTGCACTTCAGGAATCTATCACTTTAGCGAAAGAACTTTACAAAGGTGATGGAGATAAGGAGCCTGCGAGACTATGCGAGTTAGCAGTGCAATGGGTACTTAGCAATCCAAATCCAATTATTTTAGAACAGCCCGAATATAAGCGCTAACATATTTAAAGAATCCAATAACCATTTTTATAAACAATACTATCCCCTTTTTCTAAGCACTTAACGGCAATGAAGGGCTTTGGAAAATTACCCCTTAGTTGCATAAACGGACCTTTTTTATATTGTAGAAATAATAATGTAAAGCTTATAATTTAATTAGGTGATTAAAATGACGATACGACATAAAAAGATAATCAATTTCTATAATAGGCGTATACGGTTCAATAAATATCGTAAAAATACACCCAGCGTAATCTTTATTGCCGGGTTAGGCGATAGCCATGAAACATGGAAAAAGGTCCAAGATCGAATATCGGAAGAAACGTCCACCTTGTCCTATGACAGGGCGGGTATTGGCAGGAGTCAAGACGTAGCTGTTCCGCGAACTTGCTGTGATCTTGTTGAGGAGCTCTCCGAATTGGTACAAGCGCTTGATGTGGAGAAGCCTTATATATTAGTAGGCCATTCCTTTGGTGGATTGGTCGCCAGATTGTATACCAGTCTTTATCCGCTGGACATCTGTGGTATGGTTTTGGTTGACGCTGCACCGGAATATAAAGAACTTGCCTATGAAAAGGTTCTACCAGAAAATCTACTTGCAGGAAATAGGGAATATTTCGAGAACCCTATGTTAAATAGTGAGAAAATTGATAAAATACAGAGTTATAAGCAAATCGTTGATTATTCAAACCAAAGTGATATCCCTCTCTCAATTATTACAAGAGGTTTACCCGATACTAATGAAAATGAAGGTGGATGGCCCTCACAAGAAATATTAGGAATTGAACAAAGTCTACAAGCAGAATTCCAATGGCTGTCAACGTCTAGTAAGTTCCGGATTGCTAGTCGTAGTGGACATTATATACATCATGATGAGCCTGATATTGTAATAGAAGAGATTATATTCATGTTAAAGGAGATGGGAAAATGAGCGACATAAGGTTTAAACTTATGGAGGATTTACAAAGAATTGAGGAGAATGCGTATCAGTTAGGCGAAGGTGAGCAGCATCAAGATTTCTTACCTTTGTTACTTCAATATATCGGTGATCCTCAGCCAGAATTGCGGGATAACTTGATTTATCCGATGTTTTATATGTGGATTAAGGAAGAGAATAGGTTCAGTGAAGAGGAGTTGCGTAGTCTCTTAACTGTTCTGACGGATGAGAACCATTTGTTCTATAAAATTGGCAGTGAGGAGGATCAGTCAGTTTTTACAAGGACGTTTTCTGCCTTGCCTATCGCTTTGATTATACAACGCCACAGACAGAATCCATTTTTAACTCAAGAAGAAATTGAGCAATTAATGCGAGACATGCTCCGTTATTACAAGGAGGAGAAGGATCTGCGGGGTTACCTTTCAGTAGGAGGCTGGGCTCACAGCGCGTCTCACGGTGCAGATGTTTTTGTTGAGCTGGTGCAGTGCGAGGAGAGCAGCGTTGCAATGCTACGTGAGGTGCTTGTCGCTATATCTAGCATGCTCCATAATGGAATACATATTTTTAGTGATGAGGATGATGAGCGGTTGGTCAATATCGTGGATACAATGATTGACAAAGAATTACTTCCACATCAAGAAATTGCTGATTGGATTAGCTGCTTAGCGCAATGCTGCAATTTGCCGAGAAGTCGCAGTCAGGTGATTGCTCGCGTGAACAGCAAGAATTTTTTACGCAGTCTCTATTTCAGAAGGGGACAAGATAGCCGAGGAAATGAGCTTAATACTGCCATACTTGGCACTGAGGCAAAATTAAACAGGTTTTCTATCAGTTAAAGGATTAAGGGGTTGTCCTAATCCTTGGATTTGGCTGAGAAGCGCTGTTTTTTGTTACATGGATGGCTAATGGAGTAGAATAATTGAATTAGGCTAAATTGCTACATTCAATTTTAGTATCGAGGAATTACGCTTTGTAGAATTAGAATTTTTCGAACATTGTAATGCCGCATTTTCTTAAACTACAACAAGTGGTATGTGTAAAAAATCGCTTGAAAAGTGCAAAACATATCCTGAAGCAACCCGTCCTAGATTAGAACGGGTTAGCTTTACAGGGATTATAAAATATTACTTCATCTGGTGGTTGTGTCTTTCTCCAGCCATAAAACTGCATATCGTCTTTTGATCATATAAATCATTTCTATTCCCACCTTTCCTGTTTTTTAAAATTACAACATTAATATTGACGAATACGAATATAATTTTCTACTTTTCTTCTGTTCTCTTCAAAGATTTTTTTCGCATTTTCATGTTGAAGTGCTTTTTCAATAGAAATCTCACGTTTTGTAATAGTTATCGTAAGAGCAAAAATGTTTAACATCATTTATTATCACCTCCTTAAATTACCATGAGGAATGAAAAAAACCGCAGAGAGACTCCTCTACGGTGAAAAAAGACACAAAAATACCGCAGGGGCACACTTCTCCCTGCGGTATGGGTATACTTAATTACAAAAAACTTAAGCGATCCATTCCGATCTGGTCGAATGTGTGATTTTCATTTTTACTGAAGTTGTAACTACCAATGACATTAATTTAGCGATAACGAACATTTCATTCGACCTCCTTAAGAATTTTTTACTTTGTAAGTATATCATTTTTTAAGTTGTTTGTAAACAACTTTTACTAAGAATTCCTGATTGTGTAAAAGTCTAGAAAAATTCTTTGCTGCTTTACATTGTTAGTTATCTGATTTTTTGGGGTAGCGAATAGTAGAAATAGTAGTCTTAAAGCCAACAAACATCATTAAGGCATTATCACTAAGGGTAAGGGTCAAGTTGTTGACAATTAAAAACAAAGTAAATAGATAAATTTTTATATAAAAACAATTTCTACTATTCTGAAATATATGGTATAGTAGGGGTATAACTGAATATAGTGTAAGAAATGGTGCCAGATGAAAGTTTGGCTTAAAAGGGAAGTCGGTGCAAATCCGACGCTGTCCCGCAACTGTAATTCGGAGCAAATCACAAATGCCACTGGGAAACTGGGAAGGCTGTGAGACGTGTTGATGAGAAGCCAGGAGACCTGCCAATTTCTAGTACACACCAAATACCTACGTGGAAATAGGTGGTGAATAGTGACCAATAGGCACTGTGCGAAAACAGATGATGTATACGGAAGTTCTTTTTTTTTCGTATTGTTTTTGTATTAATAATTTTACTATGCAGCCATTTTCCAAAAAGGAGAATGGCTTTTTATCATGCTAATATTGCAAAGTGAAGCCCACTGGTTTTCATATAGGGCAACGAAACTAGCATGTGGATAACCAAATTTGTAGAGCAAGCTAGAAGTAAATTTTTTTGATGAAAGGGAGATGAAAGATGACTTATACTAGTACACTCATTGGCTACCCATATATCGGAGATGATCGCGAATGGAAGAAGGCATTAGAAGCATTTTGGCGTCAAGAACTAACGGAAGAGGATTTTCAGGCTACACTAAAAAGTATTCGTTTATCAAGAATTGAAAAGCAGCTACAACTCGGCATAGATGTGGTGACAGTAGGAGATTTCACATTGTACGATAGAATGTTGGATACTGCCTTAATGTTCGGCTTAGTACCGAAGCGCTTTAACTGGCAAGGTGGAAGGGTAGATTTACATACCTACTACAGTGTAGCGAGAGGAAATCATTCAGCAGTAGCTAGTGAAATGACCAAATGGTTTAATACCAACTATCACTACATTGTTCCTGAGTATGAAGGACAACCGTTGCAGCTAACAGAAAATAAGGTATTAGCAGACTTTTTAGAGGCAAAGGAAGCGTTCGGTATTATGGCGAAGCCGACACTTATTGGCCCCTATACATTTTATAAGCTCACTAAGGGCTACAATAAATTAACGCAGGTCGAATACTTATTAGCCTTAATACCTCTCTATGCCCAGATTATTCAAGAATTAGTAGATGCAGGTGCCGAATGGATTCAAATAGAGGAGCCTTCTTTAGTGACGACACTTGACTCAGCAGAACTGAAGCTAGTTCAAGAAATCTATGCTCAATTGATGATGACAGTTCCAGCAGCAAAACTAATGCTACAAACATACTTTGAAGCATTATGCTCCTATGAAACATTAATTACACTGCCTGTACAAGGATTTGGCTTAGATTTTGTACATGGCTATAAAGGGAATATGGAGTCACTTCGACAATATGGTTTCCCTCCAGATAAAGTTTTAGCCATTGGGGTGGTCAATGGTCGTGATATATGGCGTTCAAACCTAGCGGAAGCGAATGCCATGATTCAAGCAATTGAAAAACTAAGTGATGCTAAGGAATTGTGGATTCAACCTTCAAGTAACCTGCAACATGTACCAATATCTACTTCATTTGAAAAGAAGTTGGACCCTGTTCTCAAACAAGCACTGGCGTTTGCCGATGAAAAAATCGAAGAGATTACTGAGCTAACTAAATATAGAAAGGGTCAAAACGGAACTCGACGTCATAATTTCTCAGAAAGTATGAAAGCCATTGAAGCACTAAAAAATCATCCGATTCGTCAAAATAAGATGATCCAGCAAGCCGTTCAATCCGTCTCCACAAAGGATTTTGAGCGACATAGTGATTTTAGTCAACGTCAAAAATTACAGCAGCAGGCGTTAGCCTTACCACTATTCCCTACAACAACAATCGGTAGCTTTCCTCAATCTGATGAGGTGAAGAGAAATCGGAATGCTTGGCGAAAGAAACAAATATCGAATACAGACTATGAAGCATTTATTGAACTGGAAACAAAGCGCTGGATTCACTTGCAGGAGGATATGGATATAGATGTACTGGTTCATGGAGAATTTGAACGGACAGACATGGTCGAGTATTTCGGTGAAAAACTGACGGGCTTTGCCTTTACTGAAAAAGCATGGGTGGTTTCGTATGGTTCTCGCTGTGTGAAGCCTCCGATTATTTATGGAGATGTTGAATGGACTTCATCCATTACCGTGAAAGAGTCAGCGTATGCCCAAAGCTTAACGAAGCGCTTTGTCAAAGGGATGCTGACAGGGCCAGTGACCATTTTAAATTGGTCCTTTGTACGTGATGATATTTCTCGGAAAGATGTGGCCTATCAAATTGCTTTAGCACTTTGTAAGGAAGTGAAAGCACTAGAAACGGCAGGTATCTCCATTATTCAAGTGGATGAACCAGCACTAAGAGAAGGGCTACCTCTTCGTAAAGAAAATTGGGGGGCTTACCTAGACTGGGCAATCAATGCCTTCAAACTTGCTACCTCGAGTGTAAAAGATACAACACAAATTCATACACATATGTGTTACTGCGAATTTAACGATTTCATAGAACCCATTAGTGCGCTAGATGCTGATGTGATTTCTATTGAAACATCACGAAGCCATGGAGAGCTTATTTCTTCACTTCAAGTGCATCCTTATACAAAAGGGATTGGATTAGGTGTATACGATATTCATAGTCCACGTGTGCCGAGTGAGGGAGAAATGTTAGCCATCATGAGAGATAGTTTACAAGTTTTAGACAAACATCAATTTTGGATTAATCCGGACTGTGGCTTAAAAACAAGGAAAGAGCCAGAAACAATAGCGGCTTTAGCTAATATGGTGGCTGCTACCAAACTATTGCGTCAGGAGGTGAAGGAATCTATATCGAGATAACGAGAGATAAAAGGAGTTAAGCAAAGATCAGGTTATCTGCCTGGTCTTTTTGTATCTGTTTATTATATTCAGAAAATAAAATTGACGTGAACATTTGAGCATGTTATGTTTATTACTAATTTCAAATATTGCATTACAAGTTTGAATGAAATTATTTTTCGTTCGATTAAAAGGAAAATGGGTGTAAATCCCATGCTGTCCCGCAGCTGTAAATGAGGAGTTTTGTTTCGATGACCACTGAGTTTTTTCTTGGGAAGGTGAAGCAAAATGATGATTCATAAGCCAGAATGCCTGCTTGTAAGAAGATTCATTGATGATCTACGAAAGATAGGGAGATGGATGGTAGCTTACGTATTGTAGGTTTATCTGTCCTTATTCTTGTAGAATAAGGTTTTTTTATGCCTTCTTTCTATTCAATTTGTAGATATGAACAGGGAATAGAGATAGGAGATAAAAAATGAGATGGACGAAGTATTTACTGCCTTACATGCTTGTTTTGACCTTCAGTTTTCTTGCAGGTTGTACAAGCACGGAAAAAGACAAAGGAAACTCAGCATCAACTGAACAGACAGATGAAAAAATGATTACGATTGGTTGGCCATTAGATGTAGGCCCATTAAACCCCCATACATATTTACCAAATCAGATGACTGCTCAAGCAATGGTTTATGAATCTTTAGTGGCGTATAACGATGATGGGACAATTACGCCAAAGCTAGCAGAAAGCTGGGTCATCTCAGAGGATAAAACTGCTTATACGTTCCATTTACGCAAGGATGTTAACTATTCGGATGGGACTGCCTTTAATGCTGATAATGTGATTCGCAATTTTGATGCGGTATTAGCGAATCGTGACATGCATTCTTGGATGGGCATGGTCAACCATATAAAAGAGGTCGTCAAAGTAGATGAATCAACAATACGTTTGCAATTAGACGAACCGTATTACCCTGTGTTAAACGAATTAGCCTTTGTCAGACCATTCCGTTTTTTAGGGGATAATGGCTTCCCAGACGGCGATAAGACAAATGATTCCATTCAATCAGCTATTGGCACAGGGCCATGGGTTTTAACCGACTATAAAAAAGATGAATATGCTTTATTTAGCCGTAATGAACATTATTGGGGAGAAAAGCCTCTCGTAGATAAAATAAAGGTTAAAATCATCCCAAATTCGGAATCCATTTCGTTAGCCTTTGAAAATGAAGAATTAGATGTCATTTATGGGCGAGGGGTTATTAGTTTAGATAACTATACGTATTTAAGAGATAGTGGCAAATATAGAACAGCTACATCTGAGCCACTGTCTACGAAAGCATTACTGTTCAATACACAGTCTGGACCGTTAGCTGAGCTAAAGGTTCGACAAGCAATGCAATATGCTATCAATAAGGAACAAATGGTAGAAAGCATTACACATGGTACAGAAAAAGTGGCTAACACGCTATTTTGGGAAGCAATTCCATATGCCAATATTGATTTAGCCCCCATTATATATAATCCTGAAAAAGCACAGAAATTGCTAGAGGAAGCTGGATGGACGCTACAGAAGGGTGAAAAAATTCGTTCAAAAAATGGTCAACCCCTTACATTAGATTTAATCTATATTGCTACTGATGCCATTCAAAAACCTATGGCAGAGTTAATGCAGGGCGAGCTAGCGAAAATAGGCGTACAGTTAAATATTGAAGGCGCCGATGTGATGGTCGGTCTGCAAAAATTAATGGATGATCAGGTTGATATTAACTTCTGGCGAACTAATGGACCGCCGACTGATCCACATAGCTTTGCAAATGAATCAGCTACACCAAATGCTAGTGGTGTTTATGAAGCAAAATTAGGCTTACCAAATACTCAAGAAATCGATACTAACATACATCAATTATTAGTCGGGACCGATGAAGAAGAACGCGTGCAGCTATACACGGATATTTTAACAATGTTCCACAAACAAGCATTGTTCTATCCAATATCGTATGAAACGAATCAAGTTATTTATCAACCATATATGAAGGATTTTGCACCACGTGCTTCTGAGTATGACATTCCATATGCACAAATGGATAAAGAAAACTAAGTATGAAAGAGAGAGTGTGTCGAACCAGGACAACTCTCTTTTTATCATCGGATGAAATAGGAAGTGACGACATGTACGAATCGACTTGGATGTTTTGTGTAAAAAGAATTCTCACACTTCCATTTGTATTAGTAGGCGTATCTATTCTGACCTTTGTGTTTATTCGTTTCGTACCAGTAGAACCAGCAGAGGTCATTCTTCGACTTGCAAGAATAGCCCCAACACCAGAGGCTATACAAGCTTTACGAGAAGAATTAGGGACAGATAAGCCTTTTATCATGCAATATCTGCTATGGGTAAAAGGCGTTTTACAGCTAGACTTTGGGACATCTTTTGTTAGTAAATTACCCGTTGGTGATGAGCTATTTGCTAAGCTACCCGCTACCATCGAATTAGCTTTAGTAGCATTTATCCTTATTTTAACCTTTAGTATTCCGTTAGGGGTTGTGAGTGCATTATATAAGCATTCCTTTATCGATAAAATCATTCGATTATTTACAGTCCTAAGTGTTTCCATTCCAACATTTTGGTTAGGGTTTATCCTACTTTATCTATTCAGTTTAAAACTTGGGATTTTTCCGACGAATGGAAAAGGTTCAGGAGCACATTTAGTTTTACCAGCTTTCACATTAGCTTTACCTACAATCGGATTGTTCTCACAGTTTATCCGCTCTGCCATCATTGAAGAATACGAGCAGCCCTATGTAAAATATGCACAGCTTAGAGGCTTAAAAAAATCGGTCATTCTCATCCGACACGTGGGGAGGAATGCTGCCATACCGATATCAACTTTGTTAGGGATGACACTCGGAAATTTGCTAGGTGGGGCTGTCATTGTAGAGCAAGTATTTAGTTGGCCTGGACTCGGTAGATATTTAATAGAATCCATAACGAATCGTGATTACCCCGTTGTACAATGCTATGTGTTGGTGATCGCTGTCATCTATGTGCTCGCCAATCTAGGCACAGATGTATTGCATCGTTTATTGGATCCTCATCTGATGATGAAGAATAGGAGAGAGTAAAGTGAACTTAGAACGTATACATATGAGAAGATTTATGAGTCTCACTATACTAATCATCATTGGTTTACTAGGACTGTTTGCCCCACTCATGATGCCTCATGACCCTTTAGCAGTTGATATTTCTAAGAATTTTCTAGCACCTTCATGGGACTATCCATTAGGAACAGACCATTTAGGAAGATGTGTCTTCTCACGATTGCTTTTAGGGATTCGGTATTCTTTAGGTGCGGCGCTCGTCATACAAATAGTTGCTATTGTAGTAGCGATCCTGTTGGGCGCATGGGTCTCTTTAAAAAGAGGTATAATAGATGCGCTATTTATTCGGATATGCGATATTTTATTAGCTTTTCCAACACTTGTACTAGCATTTGGGCTTTTAGGTGTATTAGGGCCAAGCTTAAAAAATGTGTTAATCGCACTTATTTTGACACAGCTTATTTATTATTCAAGACTAATTCGAAGTTTATTTATCGGCATGAATGAAAAGGATTTTATTCTAGCGGCAAGAATAAGCGGTACTACAGGTGTGAAATTAATTATTCGTCACTATCTCCCTCATGTTTGGCCTCCTATTGTAACGATTGTTGCATTAGATATGGGAAAGGTTATTTTAGAGATTGCAGGCTTTTCCTTTATAGGGCTTGGCGTGCAGGCTCCCACTCCTGAGTGGGGAATGATGGTAAATGAAGGGAAGCAATATATCCGCCAACATCCCGAATTAATGCTATATCCTGGGCTTACTATCGTTCTAGTTGTCCTAGTATGTAATGTTTTGGCAAGTAGTTTAAAGACGCCTGACCAGTAAAGGGGAAGTTATGAAGAAAGTTTTAGAAGTGAAAGACTTATCGGTCAAAATTGGAGAACAAAATATTTTAAACGCCATTCATCTGACAGCCTATCAAGGCCGCGTTTTGGGGATTATTGGCGAAAGCGGTAGTGGGAAAACCATGCTTTGCCAAGCTATCATGCAAGCCTTACCGTCTAGAGCGCAGATTATCAAAGGGCACATATTCTACCATCAACAAGATTTATTGAAGATAAATGCTGCTCAAATGAGAGCTTATCGTGGAAGACATCTATCTATTATTATGCAAAATCCTTCGACTGCCTTTGACCGTGTGCAAACCATTGAAAGTCATTTTCGTGAATCATTAAAGGCTCATTTTGTTATAACTAAAAATGAAATTAGACAAATTGCTATGGAAAGCATGTCAAAAGTTAATTTACCTAATCCCGAGAAACTTTTACACTATTATCCATTCCAATTAAGTGGGGGAATGCTACAGCGTGTAATGATTGCTTTGTCACTCGCAATTCAAGCCTCGGTATACATAGCTGATGAGCCAACGACAGCTCTTGATACAGTCAACCAAAAACAGGTATTGACATTATTTGATCGGATTCGCCTGGAAACACAGGCAGCCATACTTCTTGTGACGCATGATTTAGGCGTTATTGCTGAACTAGCTGATGATGTAGCCGTGATGTATAAGGGGGAACTAATTGAACAAGCGAATGTCTATGATTTTTTTGATGCACCACAGCATCCTTATACAAAGAAACTATTACAATCCCGAATGATGTTTTAGAGGTGAAAAAATTGAAGCTACTAGAAGTGAGAAATATTGAGAAGAACTATGCACATAGACCGTTCATATTCAAGCGAAGACAGGATGCTCCTGTATTACAGAAAGTATCATTTTCACTTCAGGAGGGGGAATGCTTAGGCATTGTTGGACAAAGTGGCTCAGGAAAAAGCACATTGGGCCGAATTATATTAGGAATGGAAAGGCCAACAGCCGGTGAGGTTCTATTTCAAGGGGTTAATCTTTATGATGCCACTAGCCAACAGAAAAAAATGATACGGAGAGATTTACAAGCAGTCTTCCAAAATAGCTATCATTCATTAAATCCAAAGCACACTATTTTTCAAATTTTAGAGGAACCGTACCTAAATTTCGAGCATTATAGCTCAGCTGAGAGACACTATAAGGTAAAGGAATTACTTAATCATGTAGAGTTAGAAAAATCTATTGCCGAAAAGTATCCTTCCCAGCTTAGTGGGGGACAACAACAGCGTGTGAACATTGCAAGAGCGCTTGCCTTACATCCAAAATTAATTGTTTTAGATGAACCCATTAGTAGTTTAGATATGATTTTGCGAAAACAAATCATTCAATTACTGCAGACACTACAAAAGGATTTGCAACTTGCATACATTTTCATTTCTCATGACTTACAGGCTACACGCTTTATTTCAGATCGCATCCTCGTCATGCAAAATGGTCAGCTAGTAGAGGAAATCATGAAAGGTGAACCATTTAAGCATTCCGCATCACTTGAGCTATACAACGCGATTTTGCCCAGTCACCCTCGCGAAAGAATTCACAAGAATACTAGTTTGGAATGATCTGAAATGTCTTTGCGAAGAAAGTCCTTATTAAAATTCTTACATTGTTATTTGGAAAGCTTCGTAAAGGAGCTTTCGAACCCCCATATTTTGCCCTCTAGGTTGTTTAAGAGAGCGACCGTCCTCTGTTCCATATTATTCGGAAGTTCTTCCTTACTGAAATAAGTGAGGCTTAAGCTCTCACCATCCTTCATTTCCAATACACCCCTTACATGTTTAGCTCTATAAAGGTGAATGACTGTATAGATTTCATCGCCATTCGGATAACAGTAGTAATAATCAGGTCCTGAAAAAACACCGATAAACTCAAACTCTTTAGCCACGAGACCAGTTTCCTCATAAAGTTCACGAGCAGCAACCTGCTCTAATGTTTCGTTTATTTCCATTGAACCGCCAGGTAATCCCCAATCCAACGTATCTGAACGATGTTGAAAGAGTATTTTCTTATCATCATTAACAACAAGAACTGTCGAACCAACGCTTATAATTGGTCTATTACCGATAAGCTTTCTTAATTCAGTTATATAGCCCATCCCGTCACTCCTCGTTTCATCGTAATGCAAAACAAATCGCTTTTTTAAAGCAGGCTTCATAAATATAGCTCCATTGGGATTGATTAACAATCTTTTTTTGAGCGAAATAATGCTTAAATATGCAGAATAGTTCGTCAAAAATGAAAAATAGCTTTTTATAATCAGTCTTTTCTGAATTTTACCTATATTGATTGTTTGGAAACCTCTATGTTAAGGTAAAAAGACAAATTGAATATGCTAAATTTTGGTGGTTCAAATGGGTTTGATTCCATTTGATTAAAAGGGAAGTTGGTGTGAGTCCAACACTGTCCCGCAACTGTATGTAGGAGTTCCATAACGAGACCACTGTTTTGTTCTTCAAAACGGGAAGGTGTTATAGGAACGTTGATGATAAGTCAGGAGACCTGCCACTAAATAAGCATCAATTGACCTACGAGGATAGGGAGGTGTTAGCTACTGTATGATGATTGTGAATGGATGTAAGTTCACTGTTTTTTGTTCTGTCATACTTTTGTAGATTAACAACTTCTAAAGGATAGAAGTTGTTTTTTTGTTGTTCTTTCGAGTTTGAATGGTAACGCTTACAAGAATGATTAAACAAAGGGGTTGTAATCTATGGAGTTAACGTATTCACCAGGTCTTGATGGAGTTATTGCTGCGGAAACAAAACTGTCTTTCTTAGACGTAGTAGGCAGTCAAATTGTTATACGTGGCTATGATTTGATTGAACTATCTCAGCGATACGCCTATTTAGATATTGTCCATTTATTATTGCACGGAAACCTACCAACTACTGAGCAACAAGCTGACGTACAGGATAAATTGAAAGAAAACTATCACGTTCCACAAGAGCTTTTTCAAATTTTCAACTTATTACCAAATGGGACACATGCGATGGACGGCCTTCGAACTGGAATTTCAGCGTTAGCAGGGTATGATCAGCACATCCATGATCGTTCGACTGAAATGAATGTAACACGAGCATATCGACTTTTAGGTGGAATGCCCAACATCGTTGCGAATAGCTACCGTGTATTAAATGGTCAAGATGTTGTAGAACCGGATAGTCAGCTTTCTTATAGTGCTAATTTTTATTACATGATTACTGGAAGAAAACCAACACCATTAGAAGAGGGAATTTTTGACCAATCACTTGTTTTATATAGTGAACATGAAATGCCGAATTCGACCTTTGCTGCTCGTGTTATTGCCTCCACACAATCCGATCTGTATGGTGCTCTAACTGGTGCTGTCGCATCATTGAAAGGAAATTTGCATGGTGGGGCGAACGAGGCAGTCATGTATATGCTGCTTGAAGCTAAGACTGTGGAGGGCTTTGAAGCGATGCTGAAAAACAAGCTCAAAAATAAAGATAAAATAATGGGCTTTGGCCATCGTGTCTATATGAAAAAAATGGACCCAAGAGCGCAGATCATGAAAGAAGCTTTGTATAAACTATGCTTGGAGCAAGGGGATGACTGCTTATATCACATGTGCGAAGCCGGTGAAAAAGTGATGGTGGAGGAAAAAGGCTTGTATCCAAATTTAGATTATTATGCTGCGCCCGTGTACTACATGCTGGGCTTACCAATTGAATTATATACGCCTATTTTCTTTGGCTCTCGAACGATCGGTTTATGTGCACATGTGATCGAACAACATGACAATAATCGATTATTTAGACCTCGTGTTCATTATATAGGCGAGCGTCATAACCTTGAAGAATTGTCGGTATAATCAAGTTTTAACAACTCGCCATAGAGCTGATGGACATTCTGACCAATGCCCATCAGCATACTAGTATATCAAATTCATACCTTGAAAGGAAGATATAGATGATTAAAACGAATGAAAAAACGATGACAGACCAGCTTCTTATTGATATTGCGGATTACGTATTAAACACAAAGATTACGAGCGAAGAAGCTTACGAAACGGCTCGATATGTTTTATTGGATACGTTAGGTTGTGGCATTTTAGCTTTACAATATCCTGAATGTACAAAACTTCTAGGTCCTGTAGTACCAGGTACAGTCGTTCCAAATGGTACTCGTATTCCAGGAACATCCTATGTCCTTGATCCAGTTAAAGGTGCCTTTAATATCGGTTGTATGATCCGTTGGTTGGATTATAACGATACATGGTTGGCGGCAGAATGGGGGCATCCTTCTGATAATCTTGGTGGTATTTTAGCTGTAGCTGATTATTTGAGTCGTGTACGTGTTGCAGAAGGGCAAGAGCCTCTCCAAATGAAAGATGTTTTAGAAATGATGATTCAAGCCCATGAAATACAAGGAATACTTGCACTCGAAAATAGCTTAAATCGTGTTGGCTTAGATCACGTTTTATTTGTCAAAATAGCGACAACAGCTGTTGTTACAAAGGCTTTAGGGGGCACTCATCAAGAGATTGTCAATGCTCTATCAAATGCTTGGATTGATAATTCAAGTTTAAGAACCTATCGACATGCTCCTAATACGGGATCAAGAAAATCATGGGCTGCTGGCGATGCTACAAGCAGGGCCGTACAACTAGCAATGATGGCTGTGAAAGGGGAAATGGGCTATGCAACTGCATTATCTGCACCAGGCTGGGGATTCCAAGATGTGCTCTTTCATAAGCAAGAATTAAAGCTTGCGAGACCACTTGCATCTTATGTTATGGAAAATGTCCTCTTTAAAGTTTCATATCCTGCAGAGTTTCATGCTCAAACGGCTGCAGAATGTGCCGTTCATTTGCATGCTGAAGTAAAAAATCGCCTAGCTGATATTGACCGCATAGAAATTACAACACATGAATCAGCCATGCGAATTATCGATAAAGAAGGGCCTCTTCACAATCCTGCAGATCGAGATCACTGCCTTCAATATATTACAGCGATTGGTCTTATTTATGGTGACATTACCGCAAATCACTATGAAGATGAGGTGGCGGCAGATCCACGAATCGATGACTTGCGTAATAAAATGGTTGTTGTGGAAAAAGGCCAATATACAATCGACTATTTAGACCCTGATAAACGATCCATTGCGAACGCTGTTCAAGTTTATTACAAAGATGGTACATCAACTGAGCTAATTGAGTGTGAATATCCTTTAGGACATCGTTTCCGCCGTGAGGAAGCATTCCCTCAGATTATTGATAAATTCCAGCAAAACCTTCGTACGCATTATGCTCAAAAACAACTCAATAAAATAAACGATGTTTGTGTAAATAAAGAGCTGCTTGAACAAATTGCTGTTCATGAATTTGTTAATCTATTTATTTAATTTAGATGGATTCCGAACGCAATAAAGAGGAGGTATTTAAAAATGACATGGATTGTCCAAGAAGCAAAGACACAAAAACAATTAGCTGAACAATTTAAAGCTCATATCGCTCGTTCAGCTATTTTGCAAATACCAGGGGTACATGATGCAATGGCTGGTTTGATGGCTAAAAAAGTTGGCTTTGAGGCATTATATCTTTCTGGTGCCGCTTATACAGCGAGTAGAGGTTTACCAGACTTAGGGATGATTTATTCAAATGAGATAGCCCAGCGTGCTAGTGATATTATTCGGGCTACAAATTTACCGATGCTAGTGGACATTGATACGGGCTTTGGTGGCGTATTAAATGTTGCCCGTACTGCTCGTGAAATGCTAGAGGCAGGGGTTGCTGCCGTACAGCTAGAGGACCAAAATCTTCCTAAAAAGTGTGGACATTTAAATGGCAAAACTCTTGTTCCAAAGGAGGAAATGATTCAAAAAATAAAAATGATTAAACAAATAGCCCCTACATTAATGATTGTTGCTCGCACGGATGCAAGGTCTGTTGAAGGCTTAGAGCAGGCTATACTAAGAGCCAAAGCATATGTTACTGCTGGTGCAGATGTTATTTTTCCAGAGGCATTACAAACTGAAAAAGAGTTTAAACAATTTGCCAATGAGTTAGATGCCCCCTTATTAGCCAATATGACTGAATTCGGTCAAACTCCTTATTATACCGCTAAGGAATTTGAAAAAATGGGTTACTCGATGGTCATTTATCCCGTTACATCTATGAGAGTTGCAGCAAAAGCATACGAGCGCGTATTTGAATTAATAAAAAATACTGGAACACAACAAGAAGCAATTGAGGATATGCAAACAAGAAGCGAATTGTATGAAACGATTTCCTATTATAAATTCGAGGATTTAGATAGTGAATTAGCAAAAACCATCTTACCGAAGGAGGAAATAAAGTAGGAGAGGTAAATGGCTTTTCTCCACTTTCTTTCAAGGAGGGCTTATATGGATCGACTAAAAAACAACATGACGATCTTTACACCTGAGGATTTCCACGATGAAGAAGAGCTCATTGCAAAAACTGCTGAGCTCTTCATTAAACAGGATGTCTCACCGAATATCTCATCCATTGAACAGCAACAATATGAGATCACCCGACAATTGTTCCAAAAAGCAGGTGATCTTGGATTACTGGCCATTGAAATACCCGAAGCTTATGGAGGACTTGAGCTTAATAAAAAAATTTCTGGTCTGGTAGCAGAAAAAATGGGTTTTGGGGGTTCTTTTAGTGTCTCCTACAATATTCATGCAGGGGTGGGCACATTACCCTATATCTATTTTGGAAATGAGGAGCAAAAGCTGAAATACTTACCAAAGTTGGCTTCTGGAGAATGGATTGGAGCTTACGCCCTTACAGAGTCCGAAGCGGGTTCTGATGCACTGCGCCCCAAAACGAATGCTAGATTAACGGAAGACGGGAAAGCATGGCTAGTAAATGGAGAAAAGCAATGGATTACCAATGCACAGCTAGCAGACGTCTTCGTTGTATTTGCCCAGACGAATAGGGGGATGACTGCGTTGATTGTCGAACGTTCCATTAAAGGGGTATCCGTGGGTCAGGAAGAAGAGAAGATGGGCATTAAAGGCTCTTCAACGGCCACGCTCATTTTAGAGGATGTTATTGTGCCAATCAATTGTGTTCTTGGAGAGGTTGGCAAAGGACATATAGTCGCTATGAACATTTTGAATATGGCACGTCTAAAGCTTGCCTTTTCTAATATAGGAACGGCCAAACAAGCATTTCAAATAGCCGTGAATTATGGGAAGGGACGGAAACAATTTGAACGACCTATCGTTGACTTTACATTGATACAGGAAAAGCTTGCTGACATGGCCGTTCTGATTTATGGAGCAGAAAGCGGTGCATACCGAACGGCTGGGAAAGTTGATGAGGCTATTGCATCAGCAAGCAATGAAACGATAGTTCAGAAAATATCTGAATTTGCTCTGGAATGCGCACTTCATAAAGTACATTGTTCCGAAGCACTTGGAAGAATAGCTGATGAAGCTGTTCAAATACATGGTGGATATGGCTATATGCAAGATTATGAAGTGGAACGTTTGTATCGAGACGCAAGAATTAACCGTATTTTCGAGGGTACAAATGAAATCAATCGCCTTACAATGGCTAAAATGCTGTGGAAAAAATATGTACAAACAACTGCAATAGAGGGTGATTTTATTCACGCTCAACCATTAGAAAAAAATCACCATTACATCCTTCTCTCCAAGCATTTAATGCAACTAGCTATTCATGTCATTGCAAATGCACAAATTCAACTCGAACAGGAGCAAGAATTTATGCGTTTGTTGGCGGATATGGCCATGGAAACGTATGTCATGGAATCAGCCTGGCTCAGGTCGAAAAAAACTGCACATGTCCAAACAAAACAATTAATGACTGACATATTATGCCAGGAGGGTTACCGCAAAATAGAAGAAAGTGCGATTACTATCATTACGGCCGCTGAAAGCAATGAACAAAAACGAGTAAGCTTGCTAAATAACATTCGACAATTAAATATTCCGCTACAGCAAAATCTCTTTATGAAAAAACGGGCACTTGCGAGAACATTCATTGACAACCCAAAAATGATTAGTTAGGAGGAGCAGCATGATCGATACATTTGTCAACGTTAGTAAAGAGGATTCTATTTCAATTATTCATTTAAATCATCCACCTGCAAACACTTTGTCATCAGCCACTATTGAAAACCTACGTCTCATTTTCCAAGAGCTAGCAGAGGATGAAGACACAAGTGCCATTATTATTACAGGCACTGGCCGATTTTTTGTCGCTGGGGCTGATATAAAGGAGTTTGTTTCAGCCTTTGGCCAACAGGAAAAAGCATTGCAAATGGCTCAAGCAGGGCAAGCGCTATGCGATGAAGTAGAAGCCATGAAAAAACCAGTTATTGCTGCCATTAATGGACCGGCTCTTGGAGGAGGGCTTGAACTAGCGTTAGGATGTCATTTCCGAATTGCTTCGAATCAAGCCATTCTCGGCTTACCAGAATTAAAGCTTGGGCTACTCCCAACATTCGGGGGGACTCAACGACTTAGCAGAATGACGAATCAAGCAACAGCGCTCCAATTAATTTTAACAAGTAAACAACTGAGTGCAGACGAGGCATTACAGCTAGGTATTATTCAACTCGTAACAGAACCTGAGGAACTTTTGACGACGGCTAAAGCTGTTGCACAGTCCTTTGTTGCGGGTAAAAGTATGACATGTGTCTCTCGTACAATTGAATGTGTGATTCAAAGCACGAAGGATAACTTACAAAAAGGACTTGAACTTGAACGAACGCGTTTTGCTGAGTTATTTTTAACAAATGATGCCAAAGAAGGTGTGCAGGCATTTATTGAAAAAAGACAGCCACACTTTAAACACTGTTAAAGGAGGGGGCCAACATGGCAAACGAAGTTTTATTTTCGGTGGAAGATGGAGGATCAGCCTTCATTACGTTGAATCGTCCTAAAGCTTTAAATTCTCTTTCCACTAACATGCTTAACCTCATTAGAGAAAAATTAAAAGAATGGGAAGCGAATGATCAAATCTGTCTTATTGTACTACAAGGGGCAGGGGAGAAGGGGTTTTGCGCTGGAGGTGACATTAAAACACTTTATCAAGCACAATCCAGTCAAGAAGCATTTAAAGTAGCTGAAAACTTTTTTGAAGTAGAGTATGAAGTGGATTTGGAAATCTATCATTATTCTAAACCAATTATTGCTTGCCTTGATGGCATAGTCATGGGTGGTGGAGTCGGATTAACCTATGGAGCAAGCCACCGAATCGTTACAGAGCGTACAAAATGGGCGATGCCGGAAATGGATATTGGCTTTTTTCCAGACGTTGGCGCGGGCTATTTCTTAAACAAAGCGCCAGGATTTATTGGTTACTATTTGGCATTAACTGCGTCCATTATTAAAGCAGCAGATGTCCTTTTTGCGAACGGAGCAGATCATTATATGACGAGCGATAAGCTATTTGATTTCCTTCAAAGCGTTATACAGACAGATTGGCATTCTAACAATATAAACGCAACCTTACACCAACTAATTAAGAAATATTCTAGTAATCCATCCACGAACAGTGAACTTGAGAAGCTTCAAACAGTAATAAACCATCATTTTTCAAGAAATTCAGTCGAGGAAATCATACAATCCTTAAACCATGACCCAAGCGAATTTGCCCGTGACACGAAGAACTTGCTTTTGTCGAAATCACCTTCCTCTTTAAAAATTACGTTACAGCAGCTTATTGACGCTCGTGAAAAAACAGTAGAGGAATGTTTGAATACAGATTTCATGTTGGCAAGAAACTTTTTAAGACATAAGGATTTCTATGAAGGTGTACGATCTGTTGTGATTGATAAGGATCGTAATCCACGCTATACCTATCAAAACCTAGAAGAATTTACAGAAGAGGAGAAGAAAAAGTTTTTTCAAGAAAATAATGTTACATGATAGACTTCATTTAAAAATCCTGTTCGTAGCAGGATTTTTATCTTTATAGAAGAAAGGGGGAAATGACATCACCCCATTCTAAGCAAGAAACAGAATATTTGGGTTTATACTAGTTTTCAATCTCTTCATTTTGATCATTTAGAGTGGTATTAGAGTGCTGTAGGAGGTTATCTAGTATTCTGCCAGTAATAGGCATAAAGAAATGGAGGATGAGCCCTCCCAAACAAACCGTTATGATTGTTCCAAAGCCAATTGGGCCTTTCCATAGTAACGCCAGCGCTAAAAACAGGAGATAAATAGTGGTTCTTGCAAAAAAGATGCTCCTTTTCGTGAGCTCTTTAATTATTAAGGTTAATCGATCAACAGGTATCGGTGCAAAATTCGTATGTAAATAGGTGGCAGTCCCTAACCCAATCACCATTAAACCTACACCAAAACTAACAACTTGACTATACCAAGCTACAGGCGTTATCCAATTGTGTAACACAAATAACCACATATCAATTCCAATTCCCGTAATAAAGGCTGTCATCAAGCCCAAGAATTCGGGCCTTTGCTTGGTTAACATAGAATTACCAACTATTAAAATAATAGCTATAATAATTTCCCAGCTACCTACAGTCAGCCCTATATTTTTAGATAAACCCACTAAAAGGGCATCGAAGGGGGAAGTGCCTAGATTAGATTGAATAGTTAAAGAAATGCCCAGTGTTAAAATGAAAATGCCTAAGACATAAAAAACATATTTCACTTTTATTACCTCCCTCCACTTTTTATTGCATATACAACAAAAATAAGTTACATTCAATATATATTCTTTTTATTGCATTTGCAATATAAAATACATAAAGAGTTCTGAAGGAGTGTAATCAATGTCAATCAAATTATCAAAATGTAGCATAGGTGATTTAAAAAAACTCCAAGAGGTGAGTATCGAAACATTCAATGATACCTTTAAAGATCATAATTCACCTGAAAATATGACCGCTTACTTGGAGAAAGCATTTACAGAGTATCAGCTGGAAAAAGAATTATCTAATAAAGCTTCAGAATTTTATTTTATCTATAACAATGATGTCATTGCTGGTTACTTAAAGGTGAATGTCAATGATGCTCAGTCTGAACCAATGGGGGATGAGACACTTGAAATTGAACGTATTTATATTCGACAGCCATTTCAAGGAAGAGGTCTTGGCAAATTTCTCATCAACAAGGCAGTCGAATTAGCTGAAGCTCAAAACAAAAGCAGCATCTGGTTAGGAGTTTGGGATAAAAATGACAATGCCATAGGCTTTTATAAGAATATAGGCTTTGTGCAGACCGGGGCACACAGCTTTTATATGGATGAGGAAGAACAAATAGATGTAATTATGACAAAAATATTAATATAAAATTTTTAAATAGCAGAAATGTTGCGGTATCAACGTTTTTGCTATTTTTCTATACTTATTTTTCTACAGGTACATCGTTTGTGAAATGGCACGTCTTTCAAACCATAAGAACCTTTGTTTCATTAAACAACTATTCTTGTTTTCTTGTAATATTTAAGCTTTTTAATCCATTAAATATTAAAAATCTCTAATATGTGATGCGGAAAACGCCAACTTTTTCTATACTTTTACCTATTTCAATGGTTTGTATTGTCATATAGGTCTTTAGACAGTTGAGTCATTTCCATATTACCTATAAAATGTAATTATTAATGAAAACGATAATCATTATCAATTGTTAACAACACCTCATTTGTTTCGATTTACTTTTACTTCTCAGTCTTTCTAATAAGGGAGACTTATTTTTTCAACAGTGAGTGATAATCATTATCAATTAATAGTAAAAAGGTTCTGTGAAAGGATTGGTTTATTTCATGCAGCAGATTGCTAAACAGATTGCAAAGAATGCAACGTTTCAGGCGTTTATGAATTGTTATATACGAGAGGTGAGAAGCGGGCATTGGGTCAAAAAGGAGGAATGGATTAAGGAACAACGACTATCAGCCCTGATTACCGAGGCATATATATTAGAGCTTGAGTTACCAAGACAAAACATACGTTTTGCATTTGGCGTGGAATATAAATCTCTTGTTGGAAGACAGGTATTTGGTGCATCGTTGAAATATTGTACAAAACAAAAACAATGGCTTGTTGAGGATAAATTAACGATTCTCATCACGCTTATTCAGGAACTACATTGTACGACTAAAATGGATGGCTGTCTGAAGCTTTCTTCCCATTTTGACGAACTCATTCTTCGCATAATTGAGAGCTATCAAACAATGGCCCATTATATTGAAAAGAGTTTTGAAGGTGACAAGCAACACCGAGCTAGCGATACGTTTATTGAAGCAGAGCAGTCTCTCCTACTTGGTCATTGGCTCCATCCAACACCTAAAAGTAGACAAGGGATGGCAGATTGGCAACAAACCAGTTTTGCTCCAGAGTTACAAGGTTCTTTCCAACTTCACTACTTTCGAGTCGACCGTAAAATGGTGAACGAGGCCTCCGTATTAGAAATAAGTGCTAGTGAACACATTGCTCGATCTTTAATCAAATCACAGCCTGAATTTGTTAAGTCAGAGAATGTCTGTTACATTCCTGTACACCCCTTACAAGCACAATGGCTTCTACAGCAACAGTATGTCAAAAAGGCGATTGCTGAAGATTTAATAAAATACGAAGGAGCACTAGGGGCATATTATACAGCAACCTCTTCAATCAGAACGGTTTACAACGCCCAGGAAGAAATGATGTATAAGTTTTCAATTCCCGTAAAAATAACAAATTCATTGAGGGTCAATAGAACTCATGAACTCAAAGCGGGGATTGCTATGGCTCGATTAATGAAGAAGATAGATTTCTTACAAAAGCATTCATCCTTTCAAATGATGAATGACCCTGCGTATATGACTATAAAGTTTCCAAATCAGACGGAATCAGGATTTGAGGTTATTTTTCGTTCAAACATATTTCCTAAGGGGCATGATGAAGGAATCTGCATGATCGCTACGCTTGTGCAAGAGCCCCTGCTAGAAGAAAAATCAAAGCTATGTCAGCTCATCATGAAAATCGCTCAATCTGAATTCCGGTCATTAGAGAGCGTCAGTTTAGATTGGTTTAAAGTCTATTGGACAAATGCTATTGAACCATTATTAAGATTATACGATGAGCATGGGATCGCTCTTGAAGCCCATCAACAAAATAGTCTGTTAAACATCTCTTCAGGTTATCCAACTAAATATTATTACCGCGATAACCAAGGTTATTACTTATCAAAAGCATATAAAGATGTACTTCTTTCAATAGAACCATCTTTACATGAAACGGAGGAGCTATTTTACGAAGATGCCCTTATCCATGATAGATTTACCTATTATTTATTTATGAATCAATTGTTCCCTGTTATTGCTCGATTTGGAGCAGATCAGTTAATTAATGAAAATGAACTTTTGAAGTGGTCTATGGATCAACTGCACTTATTAGAAAAAGAATTTACAGGTTTTGGAAAAATATTCGTTCGTAACATTCTAAAACAAGAGGAGCTTGCCTTCAAAGCAAACCTATTAACAAGGTTTCATGATGTAGATGAACTGGAGGCCGAACTGGAACAAGCCGTATATACTAAAATTCCTAATCCATTTGTTATTCAGTTTGAGGAGGCAGAGTATGCAGCAGCTACAGCCTTTAGCTAAACAAGGAGAACTCCGTGTAAGGCGGCAGCTTGTAGAAGCAATGATCTTTGAAGGACTAATCAAATATGAAGAAACACGTCTAGATCAAAGGACTATAATTTTTACACTTATTGGACAGAAATACACCTATCGTTGTGAAGGTAGAAGGATGGCATTTGATCGCATTCGAATAAAGGAAGATCATATTTTTTTAGTAAGCGAAGATGAAACGGTACATGAGGCAACGCTTGAGGAGCTAGTCGATGAGTTACTGACGAGTCGTCAAGACAAAATTCGATTACTGAAAGAACTTCATGGAACGAATAAGCTTTGTGAATGGAATGAACGACATCTCCAAATGCCCATGTCGAGAAGAAAATCAATCTATGAAGAATTAGAATCGGAAATTATGGAAGGACATCCCTATCATCCTTGTTTCAAATCCAGAACCGGCTTTACAATTGACGACCATGCAGCCTATGGCCCTGAGGGAAAGCAAGCATTTACTCTTCAATGGGTTGCAGTGAGAAGAAGCTATGTACGAATCGCTGTACTTGAGGATGAAGCGAATTTTTGGAAAAGAGAGCTAGGGCATTTACTGTGGGAAACCATTCTTGACAAGCTTGCAGTATTCAAAGGAACATTTGAGGACTATACGTTCTTACCTGTTCACCCATGGCAATGGCGTACCATGAAACAGGAACTTGCTGAATTAATAGAACAAAAAGATTTCATACCTCTTGATGTGAAAGGAGATTACTATAGGGCAACTCAATCAGTGCGAACATTATGGAATTCTTCAGATCCAAAAAAGGCACAATTAAAATGCTCCATGAATATGGTGAATACCTCTTCATTACGAAGGTTACATTCTCATGCTGTTTGTGCTGCTCCTCATATTTCTGCATGGCTTAAACAGGTCATTGAATCCGATGCCTACTTACAAAAGAGCGTTATTGTACTGGAAGAATATGCAGGCATTATTTTTGAACCGGATGCCACAATGCATAGTAGAAAATTAGAAGGTCAGTTTGGCACCATATGGCGAGAAAGTGTGCGCTTGTACATGAAGGAAGAAGAGAAAGCAGTACCGTTTACGGTACTCATGATGACGGAGTTAGATGGGCGTCCTTTTATTGATGACTGGCTATGCCGATATGGAACCGAGGCGTGGATAAAACGATTGATTGAAGTGAGTGTTATTCCTGTTTGGCACTTACTTGTTGCTCAAGGAATTGCTGTAGAGGCCCATGCGCAAAATATGATTTTATTGCATCAAAATGGGTGGCCGACACGAATTGTATGGCGGGATTTTCATGACAGTATCGAATATACGGAAGAATTCATTGCCGATAGAAAACTCGTTCCAGATTTTGAAATGATACATGAACGCTTTAAAGATGCACCTGCCGATCAATATTATTGGATGTCTTCTGTAGAGGGTTTACGAGAGTTAGCTATGGATACACTCTTCGTGTTTCATTTAAGTGAGCTATCTTATTTGCTAGAAGAGCATTATGGATACGAAGAAACACGCTTTTGGAGTCAAGTTAACAACGGAATACAGAAGCACTTTGACCGCTTTCCATCTTTATGCCCAAGAAATGAACAGCTTCAGTTTACTAGCACACATATTTTTGTTGAATCTTTACTAAAAAAGAAACTGCAAAATCAAGAAGAAGGAAATTTTCGACATATCGTCAACAATACGTTGGCACAAGCAGATGAAAAGGGGAAATAATGATGTTTTATGTTAACGATCAATTTTATACAGTAGAAAATATTGAAAAACAATTTGATATATATGAAGGCTTATCTCATCTAAAGGAGTGTAGCAATCGCAGGATAGCGATTTGTACGGATGATGTTTTTCAATATATGACTCTTTGTTTATACATTCGTGAAAATGGAGGATCAGTTGTCCCAATCCATCAGGCTACGCCCAAAGAGGGGGCCATAAGGATTGCTTCTACTGCGGGTAGTCATCTGTTGTTGTTCCAATCGATTGATACGTTTATTGAACTATCCAATCATTCCAATAACCAAGAAGGGGTATTGGTTCAAATGAGCTCAGGTACAACAGGAGCTCCGAAGTGCATTGAACGAACGTGGAGCTCAGTGGAGGAGGAGATTGAAAGTTATGTAAAAGCGTTACCTGTTGATGCCATGACAAATTCTGTTGTTGCTTGTCCAGTTACTCATTCTTATGGATTTATTTGTGGGGTTCTAGCCTGCATAAGAAGAGGAGCAAAGCCGGTTATTATTACGAATAGTAATCCTAAATATATATTGAAAAAGCTAAAAGAACATCCTCAGCACATACTCTATGGAGCTCCAGCGTTACTGTATACATTAAGCCGATTATTACCAATTGATCAACAATTTGATCGTGTGATGACGTCAGGAACTGTGATGCCACATAGCTGGTTAACATCATTAAGAGAAAAATCTAACCAAGTACTACAGCAGTATGGATGCTCCGAATCTGGCTGTGTTGCGATTCACCCTCATGTGGAAGATCCAAAAGAGATGGGATATCCTCTACCTCATGTAAAGGTGACAGCTGGTGACAAACAAAGACCTAGCGAGATTATCATTGAAACGTCTACACAAACGATTTATACGAAAGACCTTGGCTATATAGAACATAATATTCTTTCTTTTCTTGCAAGAATCGATGACACAATTAATGTAGCAGGCTTGAATGTGTATCCGCAAGAAGTAGAAAGCGTGTTAATGGATGAGCCAAGAATAACAGAAGCCGTCGTATATAAGAAACAGGATAGTTTATCAGGAGAGCGAGTTTGCGCACTCTATGTGTCTTCTGAACCAATCGATACTATAGAACTTAGAGAATGGTGCCGGAAATTTCTTGCCCCCCATCAAATTCCGATTGAGTTCATATTTGTTCATGAAATCGAAAAGCTACCTAATGGAAAAGTAAGTAGAAAAAAACTTGGAGGCATCCCTGTATGAGTCGGCAACAATTGATTAAGAGCATCTATGATATTATGGAAAATTCATTAGAGTTGCAGACACTGTCTTCTTTTAATGAAGATGCCCGATTAAATGAGGATTTATATATGGATTCAATTATGGTTCTTCAACTCATCCTTCATATAGAATTGGATCTTGGCATTTCCATTCCCGATGAGGGGCTCGTTCCGAAAGATTTCAAAACAGTAGGGACTCTAGCAAGCTTCTTAGAAGAACAGCAAAAGATAGATTAATCGGAGGCTAAAAATGATAAAAGTTCATTGTTTTGTAAGCTGTGTTTGTGAGGTTATTAAGAAGACAAAGGGTGTCGATCATAGGCCTTACTATTTTGGGGTATGGGATGCAGATTTCGATGTACTTGATAATGGTGTGCTCACATACCATTCTGAACAAATAGATCATTATTTCTTTCAAACATGGTATGAAATGCTCTATGGCATCAAGCTTTACAAATGGTATGACGAAAAACAAACCAAACAAGAAAATATCAACAAGCTACTAGGGTTATTAGCGCATAAATCTCCCCAGCAACATGTAATGGTAATGTTAGATTTATCGAAGCTTCCAGAACGAGAGAATAAATTTCATCAAAGTCCATTCCCTCATTATGTGATGCTAGAATCGACAGAAAATGAAGAAGAGTGGTTCATGTATGATCCTGATTTTCGCTGGGAAGGGTTATTACCGAAGGAAAGAATTTTAGCTGCTATCCAAGAGCCATCTGTAGGAGGAGGCTATTACTTTGATTCGGAGACAATCATTGCTCCAACTACCGAGACGGTGGAAGCCTATTTTAATACATGTATTAAGCTTCATTGTAATCCATTGACAGATACCATTGCTGAAATTATTAAAGAGCATACTGCTGGGAATGACAAAGAAAGTATATCAAAACTTCCAGCTGCAATAAAACAATTGCCAGTTATAGCGATTAGAAAGTATGCATATGAGCATGCGTTTGCATTTTTTTGGGAAGCACTTGGCCGCGCTGAAGAAGGCTTTGATAAATGGTGTGATGATATTGAGCGTTTAGTGAATGGCTATACTACGATTCAGTATCGGGTGATGAAACTTGCGATGACGCAAGACCCGCTAGTAACAGAAGATATTTTTGCGAAGTTAGCAAAACAAAATATCCTTGAGTTCAACATAAAGCAAGGATTACATGAATGTTTTCAAGCATGGTTAACACTACAGCATAAGAAAGAGGTCCAGTTATGAAACTATCTATTTGTACAATTTCGTTTCGCCACTATCTTCACTCAATAGATCAATTGGCTGACTTTGCCAAAGCTCAAGGCTTTCAGGGGATCGAGCTCTGGGGTGTTCATGCAAAGAACTTGGCTGATGACCTTCATTATGGAGCGGATTGGTTAAGATCCTTCGGTTTGGAAACGAGCATGCTTAGTGATTATTTACCATTAGATGCTCCTATTTCTGAGATGATGGCTGAAACGGAGAGGTTATCTGCACTTGCGGAACGCTGGGGAACCAATAAGATTCGTACATTTGTCGGAAAGAAGGGCAGCTCAGACACAAGTAAGAAAGAAAGAGAGGAACTTACTTTCAGACTAGAATTGCTCTGTGATTATCTTGAGTCAAAGGGACAATATTTACTTGTTGAAACTCATCCGAACACTTTGACAGATAATTTACCATCAACCATGCAGCTACTCGAAGAAACGAATCACCCAAGGCTACGAGTAAATTTTGACGTATTACATGTATGGGAATCAGGGATAAACCCTATTATCGCTATGGAGCAACTTCGTCCTTATATTTTACATTTCCACTTTAAAAATATTGCCTCCCGTACACAACTTGATGTTTTTGCACCACATAATGTGTATGCTGCATCAGGGTCTAGAGAAGGGATGGTTCCATTATTTGAAGGAGTCATTGATTATGGAGAATTCCTAGCGGAAGTAGATTCAACCATGGAGATAAATGCCTCACTGGAATGGTTTGGATCGAATGTGAAGAGTGTTTTAACAAAAGATATTCACGATGTTAAGAAGGCTTTGCAGCTGGTGCAAATATAATAAGTATAAGGCTATAGAGAATCCCAAGGAAAAATATGTATCATCTTTTCCTTGGGATTTTGTCTTTTTATTAGGGAGATACGCTTAGAGAGCTATTGATTTACAAACGTTCAGTTTTTATAGTTTCCTACTTAGCTACATAGAAATAATTTTGGTTGCCACGGTTTGCTGAAATGCCTGGTCATGCTCTACAAACACCATTGTAGGATTAAAGCTTTGGATGAGCTCTTCAATTTGCAGACGGGAATAGATATCTATAAAATTAAGTGGTTCATCCCAAATATATAAATGTGCTTTCTCACATAAACTTTTGGCAATAAGTAGTTTTTTCTTTTGTCCACCTGAATAATGAGCAATATCCTTCTCAAATTGGATTCGATCAAAATCCATTTTACGAAGGATGGATTTAAACAATGTTTCATCAATGCCGTTATCTTCAATAAAATCCGATAACGATCCCTTCAAATGGGAAGTATCCTGTTGAACATAGGATATTATGAGACCCGAGCCTACATGAATGTTGCCCGTATGCTGTATGTCGTTTCCAAGAATGAGTTTTAAAATACTACTTTTTCCGCTTCCATTTTTTCCATCAAGGACAATACGATCACCTTGCTCAACTTTAAAGCTTAATGGCTGATTAATCATTTGGTCATCATATCGAACAGATACATCGGTCAACGTCATTAGTTGCTTTGACTGAAACGTCAATGGCTCTAATTTTAATGACTCCGTCTTTTCTACATTTTTTAGCAATTTTGATTTTTCATCAATCGCTTTTTGTTGTCTTGATTCAATGTGCTTCGCTCTCTTCATCATCTTAGCCGCCTTATGTCCGACAAAGCCTTTATCTAGCTTAGAACCTGAATTCGTCGTCCCATTTTTGGAAGCCTCGACTTGGTTGGACCAGCCTGCTGAACGCTTCGAGGAATGTTTTAATCTTTCTATATCCTTTTGTAGACGATGGTTTGTTGCTTCCTCGTGCTCCTGCTGTCTATCAAAATTTAACTTCCATGAAGAATAGTTACCACTTTGAACGTCAATATTTGCTCGATTAATGGATAGGATATGGTCCACACAGCCATCTAAAAACGTTCTATCATGCGAAATCAAAATAAATCCTTTTTTCTTCTTCAAATAGTTAGCAACCATTTTTCGCGCATCTGTATCTAGATGGTTAGTCGGCTCATCAATTAATAGAAATTGGCCCTCCGTCAAGAAAAGGGCAGCAAGCAATACCTTCGTTTGTTCTCCGTTCGATAATGTATTAAAGGGTCGGTACATGACCTCCGCATCTACATGTAGATACGATATTTCGCGAAGATACTCCCAATCCTCTGCATGCGGGCAAATCTCCTCAAATATTTCATACGTAAATTTGTTTCGATCAGCAACAGGGTAGGGGAAATAAGTAAAGTCTACCGAAGCATTAATTTTCCCACTATACTCATAATGCCCTAATAATAAATGAAAGAATGTTGTCTTCCCTCGACCATTTCTACCGATAAATCCTAGTTTCCAATCCGTATCTAATTGAAAGTTAACACCTTCAAAAATAGGATCAAAGCTACCTGGATAGGAAAATGTTAAATTTTGAACTTGTATCATTGACATGATAATTCCTCCTTTGTATAGCAACACGTTTTTCTTTCTTATATACAAAGTCGGCATATCCATCTGGTGTTCATGTCTCCGCATAAGTAGGATGGATATTAACGACTTATACGGAGATTTACATGTGTAACAATTGTGTCTAAATCGCTCATTTTCCACACTCCTTTTTTGAATTTTGATGTAACTATGAGAGAATAAAAAAATCCCCCCAATTTCATTGGAAGGATTAGTCGGTTACAGGTAATAATAAAGGACCTTTTTGCCATAGGAAAATGACAAATAAAGTATAAACTGATGAATAAAAATGGACAGACTAATCCTATATTTTGTAGTTTGAAGTAATTGATTTCAACTTAAAATATAGATTAGTTCATCATTGTTCATCCATCAGTCCTCTCATAATTGTATATTCATTGTACCAAATTTTTTCATGAATGACAAATCAGCCTATTGTTTGCGTAACAGTAAATGAGGCACAATACGAATGTACATGATTTCTCCTATAATTTCGACAATCGTTTGTGTAACGATAATAGCAACCACAACTGTATGAATTGAATCCGGTAAAGATAAGGCCAAGGGCAGAACGACAAGTGAATTGCGTGTTGAACCACTAAAAATTAAAGCTCGACCAGATGCAAGATCAAGTTTGAATCGTTTGCCGATGTGTTTTGAAATAAATGGCATGATAAGCATAAAGGCAATATAAATTGGAATGACCTTTACAATCAAATCAATGGACGACGATAGTTTTCCAATTTGTGAAGCTACAACAACAAACAATGTTAACGCCATAAACGGAACAGGTAGCCATGCAGAAAAATGAATAATTTTTTGACCAATTATTGATTTTTTAGCTAGTAGTTGAAAAATAATAGCAATGACTAATGGGATGACGATCAGCTCTAAAAATGCCTCTAGGAAAGGACCTTTTTCAACTATTTCCGATGCTTCATGACCAATGAATAACCACAAATAGAAGGGGAGTAATAGCATTTGGGTAATGAAAAGAATAGGTGTGGAAATCAGCATAGCTTTTTCATTACCACCACCAAGTGCTGTAAAAACAATGACATAATCAATGCAAGGTGTCAGTAATACTAAATAGACACCGAGTAATAAAGGCGGGTGGTTTGGTAAAAACAAAGTTAGTAGCCAAACAACAATGGGTACCGCTATATAGTTGACCGTTAGCAGAGCTCCCAAAAAACGACGGTTAGAAAAGGATTCTTTTAATGTAGTAAAAGGAATTTGTGAAAACATGCTATACATTAAAATAGCTATGACAAATGAAATGGTAATGTCTAAATGGATGCCCATCTCAGGGGCGAATAACCCTATACCTCCTGCCAACAATAAAACGAATACATACAGGGAAATCTGATTTCTTTCTAATGTTTCTCTTGCAATCATCATCATTGAACTCCTATTTTTTTAACCCCGTATATTTACTAGGGGAATTCCTCTATAAAAGTATCATATAAAAGGACCTTATTGGATGATATAAGCAAATTCCTTCATAAAAACAGATTTTTAATCGCAAGAAAATACCTATCCCTATTCGGGTGGGGGTACGGAGTCAGTAGAAATCAGCTAATAGAACGACTCCATATCATGAAAGTTTGACAATGGTAGAAGCTGAAGCGCGCTTTATGAAGGAGAATCGACCAACTTCTATTATACAATGACTTATTCGCCCAGAGGAAATTGCTAATTTCGTCACGTTTTTATGTAGTCCACTGTCATCTGCCATCAATGGCTCTGCATTAAGGATTGATGGTGGATTAGTACGCAGTGTATTTTAAGAAAATTTCCATCATATAAATACAATCATTAGCCTTGGAATACTATTAAAACATAAATATTAAGAACAAAAACGCGGGTTTAGCCTCCGCGTTTCTTTAACATTAAGGATTATTCTGCTGGTCTTGGTCCTCTATTGCCCTTTGTATTTTCAGAAGTTAGAATGGGGCGAACAGTAATATCACTAATGACACGGATTTGACAAGATAGTCGTAAGCAGTCGTCATATAAATTCTCATCTATATTTTTTAAAGCGAAGGCTGTTTTTTCTACTTTTGAAATATCTTTATACTCACCAGCTAAAACCTCCACTCTACAAGTGGTACATTTAGCTTTTCCGCCACATTGATGATAAATTTCTATCCCATTTTCCTCAAGTGCTAGCACTAGTTTTTTTCCTTCCTCAACTTCAAAAGTTTTTCCTCCAAACACGGTGACAAATGGCATCTAATAATACTCCCTTCATTTTTTCCTTATGGGGTTAACGAAGTAAATGTTTTTATCAGTTTGTATGGATGCTGCTATTTTTATACAAAAATCAATTTGAACAATAATACCTAGCGAGGATACTTGTATGGTGGAAATCCTTCCAATTCATATGCTGGGAAAACCACTCTATTTAAAGGATTACGCCCAAATCCGCCGTACATGGGGGATATATCTCCCTTGGATATGGGGAAATTTTCTTGTCACTTTCTAACCTTCTATCGGTGGCAAGCACTTAAAATTGGGTTAAGTGCCTACTTTACTACTACTATTTCAGTATCTTGGATTGAAATCGATGAACGAAGGCGAATTTTTGTTTTCCCATATTGCCCCTACATACTCCATTTCTATATCGTCTCTTCACTTTATATTAACGTTTTTTGTAAAAATTAATTATTTTAAACTACATATTAATATTTTTAATTTTTTTGGATAAATAATTAAACTTAATTATTTATTTTTTAAATTCTTTGTTATATAATCAAATCAACCTAAAGAAAGGAATTTCATTATGGCCTATCAAGTAATCACAAATTGTCCTGTTTGCAGTCAAACATTGAAAATTACAAAGTTGCAGTGCTCTCATTGCCACACTACAATCGAAAATGAGTTTGAATTATCGAAACTGGCCTCCTTATCAAAGGATCAGCTTCATTTTGTGGAAGTATTTTTAACTTGTAGAGGGAATATTAAAGATGTTGAAAAAGAACTTGGGATTTCATATCCAACAGTTCGAGGAAAGCTAACAGATATTATTTCATCTCTCGGACATGTGGAGAAGAAGAAGAAAAATGAAGTAGACGAGAAAAATGTTGTTACGCTGCTAGAAAAGGGTGAAATCACAGCGGAAGAAGCCATTAAGCTTTTAAAAGAGGAATAGGAGGAAATGATCATGAAAGAGGAAATTGCACGAGTGTTAACGATGGTTCAGGAAGGAAAAATCGATGCAGAAAAAGGTTCAGAACTTATTCAAGTACTGCAAGAGAAAGATGAAGCAGGAAATAAGCTAATAGATAAACCAGCTAAGTATTTAGATAAAACTTTAAAAGTTCGTATTGTCTCAACTGAAAATGATAACGTAACAGTCAATTTACCTATCAAGCTGGTCAAGGTGGTATTAATGGCTGGACATAGTATCGCAGCTAGTATTCCTCAATCGGAAAAATACGTGAAAGATCTAGATATTAATCTTATAATGGAAGCCATCGAAAACGAATTAGATGGCCAAATCGTTGATATTAAATCGGCAAACGGGGATTCCGTTTCTGTGTTCATTGACTAGTGACTGATGATACATGTCAAAGTGAAAACAAAGGATGTTCGGCTTACCATCCCAATCCCATATGCTATGTTAAATATTGTTATTTCCATTTTGTCTTCACCATTATTTCAGCGGAATATAAACAAATGGACAAAAGAATACTTTGAAAGAAAAAAACTGAACTTTACTTTGCCGCCACTAGACAAAAAAACACTCAAGCCCATTGTCCAGGAGCTCAAGCATTATAAAGGCATCGTGCTAGTTGATGTCAAAGCACAGGATGGTACAGTAGTAAAAGTTAAATTATAATTTATTGACATACAACCACTTACATCTGAAATAGTAGGTGGTTTTTTTTACATATTCGCTACCAATAAACACGGCCATGAATTTGTACCTTCATAGGTTTTTCTGCGAAATCACCACGCTAGATGTCAGATAACCATTAAAGTGTTCTACATCTATTATCAATCATAACTTACATCTAGCTACTAAATGGCTACCGAAAATCATTGTGGAAAAATGAGTATATAAGTTGAAATAACTTCAAAATTGAACTATTCTAAAGGCGGTGATATGAATGGCAGAGATACAAGCACATGAAGCAATTTTATTTAACTCCATAATTTCTACCGCAGTACAAGATGAATTAAAACAAGAGTTAAAACGATTAGGCTATACGGACTTAGCCCCAAGCCATTTCATGCTGTTATACGTTGTGTACAAAAATGGGGGACGCATACAAATAAAATGTATTTGTGATACAATGCAAAAACAAAAATCAACGATTACTGAAATGATTCTCCGTTTAGTCAAGTCAGGCTATCTTGTAAAAGAGGGACATAGCCAGGACAAACGAGTCATGTATGTGGTTGCAACTAAAAAAGCACTGGAGGTCCAGAAATATTTTGAAGAAATCTTTGATCATCTGACAACCAAAATGTTTCATGGATTTAGTGAGGAGGAGAAAGCTACTTCTTTTACTCTACTTCAAAAAGTGTTAGGTAATTTGAGTTAGAGCAGCTATGTTCTAACTTTTATTCCCTCTAATAGTTCATAATTGAACTATTTGTATAGAATTTGTCCTCTCAACACGTAGATGTATATTAGACATAGTGAAATAAAGGACTCTTGGACCAACGAATTTTTCCCACTATGTGCTTTACAATACGTAGGCTGTTTATTGGCTATGTAGAAACAGAAGCCCATGCCAATAAAAGAGAAATGACAACATGTATTTTTACAGACGGCACTCGCATGATACGCAACTGAGGTCTTTGTGACATGTATAACACAATCATTAGATTATTGAATCGTCGATGGGCAAATTGTTGGGCTTGTGGCGTAAAAAGGCGATGATGTATGATGCAGATTCATCTTTTAATAAAATGAAGAAAAGAGAGATAATAATGAAGGATTATTTAGTAAAAGGTTTAGCCTATAACGGACAGGTTCGAATAATAGCAGCAAGGACAGTCGATACAGTAGGTGAAGCACAACATCGTCACTATACATGGCCGACTGCATCAGCAGCGTTAGGACGTTCAATGACTTTCGGCGTGATGCTTGGTTCTATGTTAAACAATGAAGATAAATTAACCATTCGAATCAATGGTGGAGGCGATTTAGGTACAATCCTTGTAGACGCTAACGCGAATGGAAAAGTACGAGGATATGTTACGAATCCGCAAACACATTTCCCCCTCAACAGTATTGGCAAATTAGATGTTAGAAGAGCCGTAGGAACAGATGGTATGGTAACGATTTCAAAGGATATTGGTCTACAACAACCCTTTGTAGGACAAGTACCTATTATTTCAGGGGAGTTAGGGGAAGATTTCACATACTATTTAGCACAGTCAGAACAAATTCCTTCTTCAGTGGGGGTAGGAGTGATCGTGAACCCTGATAATACAATCCAAGCAGCAGGCGGCTTTATTATTCAAGCATTACCTGGTACAGCAGTAGAAATTATTGAAGAAATTGAAAAGCGTTTGGACAGTATTCCTACCATTTCAGCAATGGTACGTGATGGCCTAACACCGGAAGAAATTCTAACTATGGTTGTAGGAGAGGGGAATGTAAAAATTCTCGAAACACAAGAAGTACTATTCCAATGTACTTGCTCAAAAGATCGCTCTACTAAAGTGCTAGTTAGCTTAGGAAGCGCAGAACTCCAAGATATGATTGAAACAGATGGTCAAGCAGAAACACAATGTCACTTCTGTAATGAAACGTATCAATTTAACAAAAGTGAATTAGAAGCCATGTTAGAACAGGCCGTTTAATCTTTAAAATAAGTAACCAAAATTTATACCCACATTGGTAAAATGAATGCACGCTAAAGGAACTGACTTCCGTTCTTTTTAGCGTACATTCATTTTTTTGGTTACACTTAATCATGTTCTTTATTAAGAAAAGCATTTTATTATATGATTAGCTAATAGATTTGAACTTTAGCTGAAATTAAATCTATTCAGATACCTTTCAATTAAAATCTTTTTCACAAGACATGGACTAAATAAGCAAGGATTTAATCCCCGCAACAATCCAACATAATAGCGATAGTTAAACATGTATATCGAAGCTTCTTTAAAAGGGTTTACCATAGAAAAGGAGAATAACTATTGTAAACATTTGTTAGGAGAGAAGCTATGCAGAACTTATTAGGACAGGTTGTTCTCATCACAGGCGCAAGCTCCGGTATTGGGCTTGCTACCGCAGAGCTGATGGCATCTAAAGGCGCTAAAGTAATTATTCATTATCATACAAATGTGAATGGGGCCATGGAAACTGTCCAACGTATTCAAGAAAAGGATGGAGAGGCTATGGCCATTCAAGCTGATGTTACGAATAAAGAAGAAGTGAATGCAATGGTTGACCAAGCTATTTCCTCCTTTGGTGCGATTGATGTTTTAGTTAATAACGCTGGAGGAGGTATCCAACAAAGTACATTTATGGATATAAGTGAAAGACTATTGGAAGAAACGTTCAACTTAAATGTTACTAGTGTTCTCTTATGTTCCCAAGCTGTATTAAAGTATATGATTCCTAAAAAATCCGGAAAAATTATCAATATCTCTTCGGCGGCTGCACGAATTGGAGGAGCGGGAGAAAGTATTCATTATGCATCTGCTAAAGGAGCGATAAATACAATGACGATTGGTATGTCACGAGAGCTAATTGACTATGGGATTATTGTAAATGGGGTAGCGCCAGGAATGGTAGAAACACCTTTTCACAATAAATTTGCTCCTGGCGATAATCGTCTCGAGCGTATGACTTCAACTGTACCTATTAAACGGCCTGCAACCCCTGAGGAAATAGCAGAAGTAATTGCCTTCCTCACTTCTGATGCCTCCAATTATATTCTTGGTGAAATTATAAATGTTAGTGGTGGGAGATAAATAACATTGTAGAACGTGTATTTCAGGCTTTGTTGCTGCTAATAAACATGGCATAGATATCGAAATAATAGAGTTTCACCAAGAAAAACCTGCTCAAACTCGCATACCATGATGTTCAAGAATGTTTAAAGAAGAATTGGATGGCCTATTCGCATTGTAGGGCTATGAACAAGCCTGCTGTGGCTATTGTAGAAAAGATAGGGTTCCAGAAATATATGTGGTACTAGGCATTCAAGCCATTTTAATAGTAGATCATTTAAGGACTGTCAAAAGCAGTCCTTTTACTTTTGTCGTGATGAATGTACCTGTAACGAAAAAACTATTTTTAAAGCGGTGCATTGATAATGACTATACAAAATTGAAAGCTAATAATACGCAACATGAAAATTTGAATGGTTTAATAGTTTAGTTATTAAAAAGGAACTAAATTATATAGTATCTTATTATTATTTTGCTATTCCTCCAAAATCGTTAGTCTTTTTATTCGTAATATTCTAAACCTTTAATATACAAAAAATTGAAAAAATATCCACAAAGCATTATCATAGTAATCTAAAGACTTTCACATTGAAGAAGCTAGGAGGATGACCGTGTTAAAAGCATTAAAAGTAGGTCTAGTGATAGAGCGAGCGAATCGACGAAATTTAGTTGCACTAATAGCTGTTGTATTAATCGTTTTTGGCTTTATGTTTTATATAAAGGCGCAAGCCGTTGGTAATCAGCTTATTGAAAAAAAGGGTGATTATTATTCAACACAGGCCATACTATCAAAGTTTCAGGTGAAGGATGCCTCGGAAACAGGTGATGGCAGCGATATATTTAAAAATTTAACGAAGCAAAAAAGTAAGATTGCATTGCAAATAGCCACATTAACGATGGACAGACAATCCATGTATTATGAGGCGTCACTTCAGCTTGCTGAATTAAGACAAGAGGCATTCCAATTAGAAGGATACCATGATATCGCAGAATTATTACCCTCTAAATTACAAAATTCGATGGACTATCTTTATTTTAAATGGATGAATGATGCGGGAAGGGATAAAATAACTGACTTATTTCAATACATACCTTTCTTATTATTTTTCTTTAGTTACGTAGGTGCAGGCTGGTACATATTTATTAGCTTCCAAACAAGTTCTATTTTGCTAGATGATTTTGAGCATTCTAGTTTAATTCAAGGCTTTCCTGTTCGTTTTGATTCTTATATTTTATCCAAATGTATGATTTCTTTGTTCACCATCATCACAAGCTTTTTACTCATTTTTATTTGCGCCAGTCCATTGTGGGTATTAAATGGACTTGGTAACCCACAAGATCCAGTAGGCATATACGTAGGAGATGCTGTATTAATCTCTTCTATCCAATATATCGCGATGAGCCTTGGCTATATGTTCGTCATTTCCATTTTCGTCATGCTATTGTCGATTATATTAAATGTGTTACTGAAAAATATGTATTTAACATTATTTATACACTTTATTTTGTTCTTTTTACCGATGATTTTTCCATCACTAATTAGTGTATTTCCCTATAATCCTTTTAATTTCATGAACTTCAATGATATTTTAGGAGGCGTACCAGTTGATTTAGCACAGCCTGTTGAGATTACGATGAATCTTGGCTTACTTATTTTGTTTATCTGTATTATTTTAATGTTGTTCACTATTAAAACGTTTTTCTCAACAGGGAAAATCAAAAGGGCATAGGGGAGGTACTCATAAGCATGTGGAGTTATTTCAAATTTGAATTCAAACAATTTTTTACGAATAAGAAAAACTTAGCCATCTATTTTTTGCTTGCTTTTGCAACCTTTTTTTATGTATTTAAATTAGCACCCGCATACGATCCGATTGAGCAAGTCGAATATGAAGAAATTGAGGCTCGCTATTTAACACGGCAAGAGTTTTTAAATTCGATGGAAGGTCGCAACTTATATAGTCTACATCCTGCCATCATTTATGCTGTTGAGATATTTGGGCAAATTAATCCACTAGATAAAGCAAGATTAGAAGCATTAGAGGAGGGGGACCTAAAAAAATATGCCGAGGTAACTCGTGATTGGTACTACTTTACGAATGCGATTACATACAAAAGTGATTCATTCTCCTATAACTCAAAGTATTTTATAAAAAATAATGATTATGCAGAAGATGATGCCTTTTATGCTTATTTAGAGCAGGCAGCCCGTTATGATACGTACGCGGAAGCAAAGTATGAATTATCCATGGACATATTCGAACAGCGGACAGCCCTTCAAACGTTAGAGCGTTTATTAAAGGGATTACTACCTGTTATTTTAATTGTGTGTGTACTACTTTTAGCTATTGATATCGTGACAAAAGATCGCCGTCATCCATCTATTATCAAAGGATTTCCTATTAGCGATTGGAAAAAGCTATTGATGAAAATGATCGTTGCACTACTAGGTAGCTTCGTATTATTTGTACCACTTTTTGCTGGGTTCATTATTATAGGCTTACAATCCGGCTTTGGAAATTTCAATTTACCATCACCCATGTATGCTCCTCATCTCGATTGGCGTCAGGAGGGTAAATTTGAACCGATGACTTTAGGGATGTTTTTAGGACAAACCCTCATTCTGCTTTTAACTTGGTTTATGGTCATCATCAACGTTGTATTATTGTTCAGTATCCTATTCCGTAACGAGATGATGAATGTCGCCATCGGCTTACTCCTTATTTTTGGGGAGAAGTTTTATTTCAGCCGATATGTTGGCTACTTTTGGGATATTCAAATTTATCCAACCTCGTACATTCAAGTCGGACAAATTGTATCAAAACAACGAAATTTTTATTATATGAACGATTATTTAGATTTCAATTTAGGATTACAGTTGTTACTAGTCTTAGCTGTAGTCGTCATTTTATTCATGCTGCTTATTGTTATGAATAGACGGTATAAGCTAATAAAATAGGAGGGACACAGGTGATTGACATTCAAAATATTACTGTGCAATTTGCGGAAAATAAAGTGTTAAATGATATCTCAATGACATTTGAGCAAGGTGAAATGATTGGACTTGTTGCACCAAATGGAACAGGAAAATCCACATTTATGAATGTGTTGATGAATTATGTAAAGCCTATGAAAGGGAAAGTAGTATTTAAAGATGGTCTATGCTACTCGAATAAATCAAATGAAGTAAAAATTCATAGTTTTGTGTCGATGATGCCAGACCAAAGTGACTTGTATAATCACTTAAGCGGGCGCGAACATTTAAAAATGTTTGCAACCATGTGGCAATCCGATTTAAAACTTATAGATGAAACCATTGAAATGTTAAATATGGGGCATTATGTGAATAAAAAAACAGGCACGTATTCTCTGGGTATGCGCCAGCGCCTTTGCTTTGCTATGCAAATAGTGACGGATACGGACATTATGATGATGGACGAGGTGATGAACGGACTTGATCCAAATAATGTAGAAATTATTTCGAAGATATTAGTAGAGAAAAAGGCGGAGGGAAAGGTTATTATTATTGCCTCACATTTACTCGATAATTTAGAGAAATATGCAGATCGAATTTTCTTGTTTAACGAAGGAAAACTAGTGGATACCAATGAAATAATAGAAGGTTTCAGTCAAGCACATATTAAAACAATTCGCGTAAAAAATATGGAGCATCCTACTGAAAAACAGTTGTATGAGCTGTTTCCAAACATCAAACTTCAAACTCTTACAAATGGAATCACATTAATTCATTTACCAAGCTCTGAAGCCGCTTTATTAAGTTCGCTTACATCTTTTTTAGTGGAGAGAAATGTAGTGGATTTTGCATTTGGAAAAGTGACATTAAATGATTTGTATTCTATGTATTATCATGAGTATAAAAATGTGACCTAGTTTTTTTCAATTTTATGCTAGATTATATTAAAGGAAGATTTGAGTGAATGACGATAGATGTAGAACAATATTTAAATAAGACTTTTCCTGGACTCACGTTAACACCTAGCCTTTTTCAGCAATGGGATATTGGTATTCACGTTGAATTTGGGACTGGATTTTATCAATGGAAAAATAATGTTCGTCTAAATCTAGCCATGTTTAATGATGTATACCATCAAGCTTTGACCATTTTTAACGAAATTTTTTCGTATTCGGATGAAATTTTACTTGTGACAAATGTTTATCAGTATAAGCTTGCTGAAGGTAAGAAAAAGCGCATAAAGGTATATGATCGTTATATAAAAAATAAAGAGTTAAAATACCATTTAAATCAACAAACCTAGCCGTATGTATTGGATGATGAGGATGTTTATATTTCACGATTTTCCTTAAAGTGCCGCAAACAAGATATTCACTATGTATTACTTATCAAAGCAGCCTGTAATGAAGATTTCCACTTAAAGCCTAAATTTGGTACAGGCTATAGCTATCCAGATGTATTTTTTATTAATTTGACCAAAAATGTTATCTTGTTTATTTATGATGATAGAGGTTGTGAGGTCATCGCGACGAATAAAGAAACGATAAAACCTGTAGGTCTAAAATTTAGGAACTGGATAGATAATTGCAAATGAGATGACAGCGTTACACATTCTCAATGGAATAAATGGATGCAGGGATTAATCAACATAAGCTTTTATGCTTTTGCATCCATTTCGTTATGACAAGCAAAGGGTAGGAAAAATATTTCATTCAAAATCATGGAGTTGCACCAGCAGCTCTTTTTTTATAGGGCTTACAAGGCCGTTTAATGGAAATTATGCGCTATCTCTTGAGTATGGACGAGGAGGAAACAGAAAATTGATGATGATTACTGAAAATATAAGGGGGCAACGCTATTATCAGCTTATTGATATACTAGCGAAACGATGTAGCCGCTTTGCCTTTGTTGAGAACAGACAATTGATGGAAAATGAAGAATTACGCTTAGCCGCTGTCGATGAGCTAATAGCACCTATTGAAAACCTGCTTATCGAAAGAAAGGTTCAAAATGAATGGGAGACAACAACGCTTGGCGAGCATACAGCCTTTGTTTTTTACTTTCTATTAAATGATACGACTGCTCAATTCTTGAAGGAGCATAGCGATTCACTTTTTGGTTGGATTACGCCAGAATTACCAGAGGATTTAATGTTTTATGAAGATGAACAATGTGTATTAGCAGCTTGTTCGCACGAAGGTTTTTTCTGGGTGGATGAAAAGGTATGGGACCGTTTGTTATTAAGCTAAAGATGTCGCTTATTTGATTATTTTGTGAGGCAATTCTTAATGAAAAAGGGGGTTTACGTTATGTTATTTATACGTTGTTTGTCATACCAGTATTAGGAGTTTTATGTTTTTTAAATTTCACTACTTTTTTAAAGGAACTAGATGGGGAAAATACGTATAACCAAAAAGGTTTAAAGCAAAAAAAGTATAAAAACGAACCATTAATCAAATACATATTTAAAATATTCGTATTTTAAACTATGAAATGCGCTTTCTCCATCGACTGGAGACCGTCCATTTTGGATTAAACACGAATATTTAATGATTATGAAGATGTTTCTAACATTCAACGATGAAAACAGTAATTTTAACAGAAAGCATTTCAATAAATGATCTGCTTATACATTTAAAGAAATAGTTTCCATTATTGATAAATAAATGTATAATACGAAATGTCAATGGGATAGGTACTAAATAGAAGGAGGCTTATGGTTAGTTGCATTCACTTTATACTCCAAGCTTAACTGGTAAGAAAGTAAGAAGGACAAAAAGCTTTAGCATACATAATTTAGTCATCGTTGCCTTTATTGGAGGTCTACTTGCCATTACGATCGTTGGGTTTATAAATGCCAACGCCCTCAAACTAGAGAAGCATTACATCAGACTACTAATAGTAAGCAGTGTATTTCTCCATACGGCTACTATAATCTTTTATGTTTTCCTTCCTTTTTCCGCTGAAATGGATTTGCTAATCAATCGGTTACTGGCTGGAGTAAGTTATTTTATCTTTTTGGTGATTTTGAAAAGACCTTATAAAGAACATTTAGTATTTGTGGGGGAAACAAAATCCCTGTACTGGATAGGGATTATCTATTGTTTAATTTCCATCTTTATAGATGGTTTTCTTAGAAATAGTGTCCTAGCTAATTAGGGAAGGAATTTATGTGCATGAACAGTGAAAAAGAAAATACACCTATGGCTCTTATTGAACACTATTTTGCGATTGGAAGATACACAAATGTTATTTCCTTAGTGAAGCAACGGATGGCTGAAGATATGGAAAATAAGGAATTATGGTATATGCTAGCTGTCAGTCATTATTCCATAGGTCAATATGAAGAAGCATTTGAGCCATTTCTTAAAGCATTTCAGCTAGGATATGATAAAGGCGTCATTTACTATTTTTTAGGCGGCATCTATATGGCAACGGAACAGTGGCAAAAAGCAGAAGAATCTTTTTTGGAAGCATTACATAATAATCCAAATGATGCATATGTTTATTCAGCGTATGCAATTTTGATGAAAATGACAGGTCATAGAAAAAAAGGCAGTTTATTAGTAGAAAAAGCTCTAGCATTAGATCCTAACAGCACAGCCGTTTTATACCACTATACCCTTACTGAAATGGCTGCAAAAAAGGAAAAGCACAATACTGCACTAGCTCTTTATATGAATTCAGCGGATAGTGAGTTTGCAAAGTTAATTCATCTGGGCTGGAGTGCTGCCTTTAATAATCGATTTAAGGAAGCTAAAGAATATTATCGACAAGCTTTTCTTATAAAACCTGAGGATAAAAGAATTTTATCGAACTTAGAGGAATTGGAAATTAAAACTCACCCGCTTTTGCTTCCTTACCGTATAGTAGAGCGAATAGGCGGCATTGGATTTGTATTCATGATGTGGCTTATACTTTGCCTGCTTCTTGACAAGCTTATTTCCAATGATAACTTTGTCAATCACCTTCTTCGCTTTTCTATTTTTTTCACACTTTATTATTTTATATCTATTCCCATTGTAAAAGGCTTAAGAAAATGGAAGAGCCCTAAATAAGGAAGGAAAAAATTGAAAAGGAGACAACTAAGGAATAATGGAACATATTTATCAACCTAGTATACTAAACGAAAATGAGGATCGAACACGAAGTTATGTTGTAAACAATTTATTTTTCGTCGCTTTTTTTGGTGGAATTTTTGCCATTGTAGTATTAGGTATGCAAAATGCTAAGTGGTTAAAGCTTGAAAAAAAATATATCCGAATACTAACGATTCTTAGTGGTTTACTAATTATAGGAAAACTAATCATGGTTTATGCCATTGGACAAGGAATCTTAGCGATTGATGAAGACTACATAAAGGTTTTTGGACGAATTATTGCAGTGGCGGGCTATTTTATTTTTTTCGCCTTTTTAAATAGGCCCTATAAAGAACATCTAGTTGTTGGTGGACAAATTGAGTCCTTATGGATGCCAGGCTTTCTAGCATGTATTGTTTCTGGATTTATCGAATTTATCGCTATAGCATTCCTATTAGCGCTTTAAAAAGGAGCTTTACTACAGAATGATTGAACGTGAAGATATTCAAATGAATGAAAACTATGAAGGGGCAACATTTGAAGTAATAGAACACTATTTTCAAATAGGGAAATATGCACAAACGATTGAACTTATTCATGAGGTGATAGCTGATCACCTTGAAAACAGTCGACTATGGTTTATTTTAGGCTACAGTTATTATCTTATGGGAGATTACAATAGAGCTGAATTGCAATTAAAGGAAGCCTTGCATTTGGGGTATAGTGAAGAAATAATTTTCTATTTTCTTGGATTTATTTATATGAAAAAGGAGCGTTGGAAGGAGGCTGAGGAAGCTTTTCTAGAAGCATTACGAGCCAATCCAGATGATGCTGAAAACCACGCTGCTTATGCAGTTCTAATGAAAAAAATGGGGCATCGAAAAAAAGCAAAGCAATTAATTACTAAAGCACGTGAGATGGCTCCTGAAAATAGTTTTGTATTACGTAACTATTTTATATTAGAGGAGATTAATAGCCCTAAAAAACAACGAGTCCTTGCATTAGAGCAATATATGAATTCAAGTGATAGTGAATTATCTAAACTATTACACTTGGGAATCCATGCTGCCTTTCATAATAAAGAAAAAGAAGCACAAGAATATTTTAGACAGGCCTTTCTACTTAACCCTGAGGATAAAGAATTGTATGAATTATTAGAGGAGTTTGAACTGTCAGGACACCCGCTATTAATACCTAATCACCTCGTTGAAGTGGTAGGTGGTACTGCTGGCATTTGGCTGATAGGGGTGGTCATTTACTTTTCATTAATAGGTTTAGATTTTAATACGGCAGCGGTTCTATTTATAAAATGCTATATTGCATTAGCTCTATATACATGGATTTCACTTCCTCTTGTAAAGGGATTAAAAAAATTAAGGGGCTACAAGTATGGATAAAATAAAATGGTTACAACAAATGGTAGATCAAAATGCTAATGATCCACAAGGGTATTTGTGGCTTGGCAAAGAACTAGCTGATCAGCATCGTTGGCTTGAAGCGGTTCAAACTTATTCATTGGGTCTTTCTTTTTGCTCGGACGACGAGCTACGAAATGACATCATTCAGGAATTAACAAAGGCTAGTTTACAAATTCAACACTCTCCAAAGGTTGCTAGCGCCGTTGAAATTGACGATGAAGATAAGGCTGAATTAGCTATCGTAGATCGTTGTCTAGACACAGTAGCAGAGGTGGAACTGGATAATCAAGATAACATTCCTGACATACAGTTAGACGATAGAAAAGTAAAAAACCTTGAACCGAAGTTTAGGGTGATTGATGGGGATGCACCTAAAAAGGCTATAAAAAAAATCGAGGAAATAGTAACTTTTGCGGATGTTGCTGGTCTTGAGGATTTAAAGAAAACGATCAACTTACGTATTATTAGTCCATTTTATAACAAGGGATTGTTTGCAAAGTTCCGTAAAAAAGTTGGGGGTGGCGTTCTTCTTTATGGACCTCCTGGCTGTGGGAAAACCTATATCGCTAAAGCGACAGCGGGAGAATGTAAGGCTAATTTTTATCCCGTTCATATTACAGATATCTTAGACCCTTATATAGGAGTAAGTGAACAGAATTTAAAAGCCATATTCGATAAGGCTCGCTTCCAAAAGCCTAGCATTATGTTTTTTGATGAAGTAGATACTATTGGCATGAGTCGTTCACAAACGTCCTCCCATGTTCGTGGCATAATCGATACGTTTCTAACCGAGATGGAAGGTGTGGATACAAACAATGATGAGGTTCTGGTAATGGCTGCTACCAATACACCATGGGATGTTGATAGCGCTCTAAAAAGACCTGGTAGATTTGACCGGCTCATCTTTGTAGCGCCACCAGATGAAAAAGCAAGAGAGCAAATTTTTAATTTGAAATTAAAGGGAAGATTTGTTGAAAATGTTGATACAGCCGTATTAGCAGCCAAAACGCCATTTTTCTCAGGTGCTGATATAGCTAATGTAGTGGAATTAGCTACTGAGTATGTGCTAGAAGAAATATTACTTTCAGGTAATGAAAGACCCATTACTACCGATGACTTAGTAAGGGCACTACATGAACTTCAGCCTTCTACATTAGATTGGCTTCGTACAGCAAAAAATTATGTTAAATACGCAAATCAATCAGGGTTGTATAATGACGTAGAAAAATATCTTCGAGCACATGCACGGTATATATAAAATGGCTATCTCCAAATATTGATAGCAAAACATGAAAAAAACCTTTTAAACATTCAAAGTTTAGAAGGTTTACTTTTTATATAAATAGTCGTTACTTTAATCGCGTGTCTTTGCAAATTACAAGTGGCTCAGGTTTGAGCATGAGCATTGCTAAATAACAAACAGTAGCCCATGGTTGAGAGAGTACTGTAATTGTATTTTAAATTTTATTCATGATGGCGTTTAATTAATTCCTCAAGAAGGGAGAAAGAATGGAAAAGCCAACAACTAATATAAGGTCTTATTTTTGTGTATTTGGAGATAATTTTCCACTAGATGAATTCACACAAAAAATAGCAATAACACCAACAGAAACACGTACAAAAGGTGCACTCTATACAATCGGAAAAACACAACACGAAAGTTATACTTCATCGTGGACTTACGAAATAGATGATCAACGAACAAGTGATCCTACTTTACAAATAAATGAACTAATAGATATTTTCACGAATAAGGTAAACATTATCAATCACTTTAAAAAGAAATATAAGTTACAATGTAAAATAGCAGTGATCCTTGTTTTTCCTGAAACTTCCGGTCTTTTTATAAATCAAAAACTTATTAAATTTGCTTATGACACCGACTCAGAATACGATATTGATATTTATCGCGATGAAATATAAATTGCAAAAAGTAAAAAGCCTTTTATTTCGTACTACAAACAGAACTTATAAAAGCAGGTAATAATGACGGAGGTACACATGAAAACACACTATTATTTAGGGTGGTTTAATGATTTTTTTCCAGAGAATCTAGGCAGGGTGTTACAGGAGGATATAACTGATAGAAAATCGCTTGCTATGATTAGCTCGAATCCACTTTTGTATGAAGATGGGGGTGCTACTGAACGCTCATGGCTTGACCAAGCAGGTATCCTATTCGATGACTATCATTTAATTAATTATCACGTAAAGAAGGAAGATGCCCAAACCTTTATTCGAAATGCGTCAGCCATTTTTTTGTTAGGTGGAGATACGCTGAAACAAAATGAGTTTTTACTAGACTATGAATTGTCGGATTTAATCAAAAAAAGCACAGCGGTTGTGATGGGAGCAAGCGCAGGAGCAATCAATATGTCCGCTAAATGGTTATGCTCAAAAAACTTTGGCTATCCAGTTGAAAAAAGCTCTTTATACGATGGAATCGGTCTTGACAATTTTTCCGTCCTCTCGCATTTTGATCTTGAAAATAACATAGAGTTGGTGCAAAACGAGTTGTCTCCCTTATCGGAAGAACTAAATATTTATGCGTCGAACAAAGATTGTGCAGTACGTGTAAAGGGAAACAGCATCGACATTTTAGGTAATGTATATTTAATTTCCCAGTCAAAAGTTAAGAAGTTGGATGAGACGCTCTAGATAGGGCGAATGGCAATAGCTTACCTGAATTATTGGAAATAAGAAGAGCGTATTTGGATTTATCTTTTTCCAAAACACGCTCTTTCTTTGTTCTCCTTTATACCAGATTAGGTGTTAATATTGTAGTGAGTTTAACAGTTAGTGCGTTTACAAGAAAATTTTTCATGAAGCATGATGGGGCTTCCAACGAGGAAATCGTGGAAAGTTTACCATAATAACATTATTGATGGATTGTAGGATAGATTTACATTTATAATAGAGCCTGTGATTAGATAGCTCGCAAAGAATAGTTGAAAAAGAGCATGTTTTTGATTCATTTGTTTCAAAGCATGCTCTTTATAATTGTTCTCATCTTAAAATTTTTTTAGTAAAGGACACGCCATAAATAAAAGGTAGCGTAGGATTCCCAGTTTTTCCATGGTATCGATAATTCCAAGATCTCATCTTTCGTCGGCTTTTGATTCATGTTCAGTAATATTTTGATTGAATTGATAAGACCCACATCATCAATTGGAAAGGCGGTTCGGAACCTGAGGCAGCGCATTAGCACATAATTGGCTGTCCAAGGACCGATTCCTCGTATTTTAATTAAGCTTTTTTCAGCATCTTTAAAGTTCATCTTCATTAATTTTTCCCTCGATAATTCTCCACTTGCCATTAATTTCGCAATGCCAATGATATATTCACTTTTTCTTACCGTCATTTTAATATCTGCAAGGTCAGAGGGTGTTAACTGTGCAATTCTTTCGTACGATGGGAACACCCAAAATTGCTTACCATTCCATTCGATGAAATCGCCAAATTTTTCAACAAATTGCCTCTTTAAGGTGTACGCGAAGGCTAAGTTAATTTGTTGGCCTAAAACTCCCCAGCATAAAGCTTCAAATAAATCAGGAATGCCAATAACTCGCAATCCGTAGAAGCTTTCAGCAGGTATTTTTAATAAAGGATCTGCCTTTGCCATTTCATAAAAGGGTGTTAAATCGTTATGAAGATCAAACCACTCATGAATATATTTTACAACCTGTTCTCGTTGCCAGCTTTCAATAGGTCTTGATTCATTTAAGAATTGAACAATCATTTGTTTATTCTTCATGACGTTTACCTGTACCAGAGACCGAATTTCTCCAATAGCAATCACTTTTGTAATACTATCGTTCTCTATTTCATACATGCATTCATTCTTTTCTCTTGTTAGATAGCCTAGATTGGCATTCATGTTGAAATGTTTAGGTAGGGTAATGACAATATTATTATTGACTTCATGCCATTTCATTTTTTCATTCTCCTTTACAAAATACACTGATGTCATTTTTACTTTATCACATCATCATCTTTACTAATTTTGTTATCTTGCTCTTACATTCTAAATACCTTATTTTTTTCGATTGATGAGGTTATAGTGTTAGTTATCAACATTGCTAAATAGGAGGGATAACATGGTGCAAGACATAAAGACACGTGTCGAAGGCTTAGATTGGGAGTGCATTCAAAATGAATTAGATGAGCAGGGTTTCGCAAAGCTTCCAACAATTTTAACAAAAGAGGAATGTGAATCTTTCATGGAAATGTATGGGGAGGAAGAGCTATACAGGACGACAATCAATATGACAAGATATCGTTTTGGGAATGGGGAGTACAAATATTTTTCTTATCCATTTCCTGATATCATCCAACATTTAAGAGAGTCCTTTTATTCGGAATTAGCGAAAACTGCTAATCGATGGCTGGGCTATTTGAAGAAAACAGAACGGTATCCACAACATCTTCAAGATTTTTTGAACACCTGTGAGGAGTTTAATCAAACGAGACCGACACCTTTACTATTAAAGTATGAAGCAGGCGGGTTTAATTGTCTGCATCAAGATTTATATGGCGATCTATTTTTTCCGTTTCAAGTAGTGTTTGTATTAAATCAGCGAGATCAAGACTATTGCGGTGGGGAATCTCTATTAGTAGAACAAATTCCACGTGCGCAAAGCAGGGGTCATGTCATTACGTTAGAACAAGGTAGTGCCCTTATTTTCCCCACTAACCACAGACCCGTTCTCGGTAAAAAAGGCTATTATAAAAATACAATTCGTCACGGTGTAAGCACCGTTACTTCTGGGGAACGATACGGACTTGGAATCATTTTTCATGATTCTCAATAATATTACGTTTCAATATTTTGCTATTCCATTCTTTGAGATATCCATTCGAATGGATAGGGAGTATATTATAAGGTGAGGTGAGAAAATGTCAGATAGAATGGATCACGGCTACAAAGAGAGCTATGCTCAAAGTCATTTGAATGATGGAGAAATGATAACTGATGAGAAGTGGCAAGCCATTATAAATAATGATATTGCATACAATAATCAATTTTTCTACGCTGTCAAGTCAACAGGGATATTTTGTAAGCCTTCTTGTAAATCACGCGTCCCCAAAAAAGAAAATGTATGTATTTTTCTAAATGCAGAACAAGCTCTCCGTGCTAATTTTCGCCCATGTAAACGATGTAAGCCGACAAATGAAAATCTACCTGATAGTGAGTGGGTCAATTTAATTACGGAATACATTGATAAAAATTTTACAGAAAAATTAACGCTAGAATCGTTAGCATATATTTGTCATGGAAGTCCGTATCATATGCAGCGGACATTTAAAAAAATTAAAGGCATTACGCCAGTAGAGTATATACAGCAAGTTAGAGTTCACGCAGCTAAAAGGTATTTGATTCAGACGAATAAATCAATTGGTGATATCGCCATATGTGTGGGTATGGCTAACACGCCTTATTTTATTACTTTATTTAAAAAGAAAACGGGCCAGACACCAGCGCAATTTCGTCAAATGAGGAAGATGGAGGAACAGTGCAATGGAAAAAATGAATAAACCAACCCTTTATTGGTCTTTACTAAAGTTTAAAGAGTGGAAATTCTATGTAGCTTCAACATCAAAGGGGCTTGTGTTTGTTGGGTCACAGAACAATCCATTCGAGGAATTATTAGAATGGGCTTCGAAACACTTTCCAGGAAGTCCGCTTGTGGAAGATGCTGAAAAGCTTGAGCCCTTTGTCGATGAAATCACTCAGTATCTAGAAGGAACGCGGAAAACCTTTACGATTCCATTTGAGTATGTAGGTACACCATTCCAGCTAGCAGTCTGGCAGGCACTTTGTGATATCCCTTATGGCGAGACGAAATCCTATTCTGATATTGCCAATGCTATCAATAATCCAGCAGCTGTGCGGGCAGTAGGCGCAGCGATCGGGGCTAATCCGGTATTGATTACTGTGCCATGCCATCGCGTAATAGGAAAGAACGGCTCATTAACTGGCTATCGAGGTGGATTAGAAATGAAGACATTGCTCCTTGATCTGGAAAAGCGAGCTTTATCAAGCAATATGTAATCTAGTTATTGCTGTACAACAAATGGAGGTACCGTCATGAGTAGTGAATTATTCTATAAAAATCCGAAAACCATTCTGAATAAAGGGACAGGCTTCCTCTCTGGCTATACGCATTCACTTAATCCCTATACAGGCTGTTCTTTTGGGTGTTCCTATTGTTATGTCCGTGAAATGCCTGTATCTCTGTTTCGGGAGGGTGAATGGGGAAATTGGGTGGATGTTAAAAATGGAGCTGCAAATTTATTAAAAAAAGAACTTTATCGAGCCAAAGCTAAAGGGAATGTAACTATTTTTATGTCATCAAGTACAGACCCATATCAACCTATAGAGCAAAAGGAAAAGGTCACGCGATCTTTACTAGAAGTAATGGTAGAAGATCCACCTGATTTTCTATTAGTACAGACTAGAAGTCCACTTGTAAGTCGAGATATCGATTTGCTGCAACAATTGAAGGACAAAGTTCGAGTAAGTATGACGATTGAGACCGATTCGGAAACGATACGAAAACACTTTACTCCGAAGGCCCCTCCCATTCAGGCACGCTTTAAAACATTGGAAAAATTAGCAGCCGCGGGCATACCCATCCAAGTGGCTATAGCTCCCATATTGCCAAGTGGGGATGATTTTCCGTTAAAGCTAAAGTCTTATGTCGATCGGATATGTATAGATGACTACTTCATGGGCGATGGTAGTGGTGGTAAACGCACACGAAAACTCGGTATTGACAGCAAATACGCCCAGCTTGGTTTAGAGGAATGGTACGGATCGGATGTTCTTAGAAAAGTATATAAAAGATTTATTGAAGTCTTTCCCGAAAAACAAGTTTATGTGAGCCAGGCTGGGTTTGTGCCCTAAAGATAGCATTTTTAATAATGAATAGAGGTAGTAAGCTACTTGATTCAGCTGTATTAAAAAATGATAGAATAATAATATAGCATATACATGAAATAGATAATAACTTTAGCTAGTTGGAATTAATAACGATTTAAAAAACATATTTAATGTTTTTTCGGGAAGATTACTAAAAAGGAGAAACCATGATACCCAAAATTCTTGTTATAGATGATGATAATGATATTAGAAATTTGATTTCTGTTTACTTAGAAAATGAAGGGATGGAGACCATTAAAGTAGCCGATGCGATAAAAGGGCTAGAATTTTTAAAATCAAATGATGTAGATTTAATAATCCTCGATATTATGATGCCAAAAATGGATGGTATTCAAGCCTGTTTAAAGATACGAGAAGAAAAAAGTATGCCTATAATTATGCTATCAGCAAAGTCAGAAGATATAGATAAGATTCAAGGACTGACTTCTGGAGCTGATGATTATTTATCGAAACCATTTAACCCATTAGAGTTAATTGCAAGGGTTAAATCGCAGCTAAGACGCTCCAGTAAATATAATGTAAACATGAAAAACAATAAGAAAATTATAGAAATAGGAAATTTAGTTATAAATACAGATACTCGACAGGTTATTGTACAAGAAAAAGAAATTAGATTAACACCTAAAGAATTTGATATTTTAGAACTTCTAGCATACAACAAAGGTATTGTACTCAGCATTCAAAAAATATATGAAGCTGTATGGAAAGAAGATTATTTTAAGTCAGACAACACGGTTATGGTTCATATCACTAATATAAGGGAAAAGATAGAACAAGATCCTAAACATCCAATATATATTAAAACCGTTTGGGGTGTGGGATATAAGATATGAAAAACATTAAGCTTAGGAACAAACTTACTGTCAGATTACTAAGTTCATTTGCAATCAGTTTATTCTTTTCATTGTTTATTTCTTTACTTACATCGCAATTATTTTTATACTATATAACTTATAAAAATATAGAAATGAACACTACTAATGCAAGTATTTTTATTACATTCCAATTTCTAGTTATAATTTTTTCGTTTATTGCTTGTTTTTTATTTTTGATAAGAAATAAACTAAAATATTTAAAGCATATTTCTGATAGTGTACAACAAATTGCTAATGGAAACCTAGGGTTTAACATTAATATAATGGGGAAAGATGAGTTAACCTTACTTGCACAAAATATTAATTTTATGTCAAATGAATTAGAAAACCAATTCCAGCATGAAAGAGAAATAGAAAAAGGAAAGAATGAACTCATAACAAATGTCTCTCATGATCTAAGAACACCCTTGACATCATTAATCGGGTATTTAGATTTATTGAAAAAAGGGAACTACAGTGATAGCGAAAAATATAAAGAGTATTTAGAGATAACCTATTTAAAGTCACAGAGACTCAAATTATTAATTGATGAATTGTTTGAATATACTCGTTTATCGAATCCAAATATAAATCTGAATTTATGTGAAGTAGACATGAGTGATTTGTTACAACAAATCGTAGGAGAGTATATCCCCATTTTTGAAAAAGAAAAATTAAATGTTATAAAGTCAATTGAAGTGAAAGCTCCTGTACTCATTGATATAGAACAGGTAGTGAGGGTTTATGAAAATCTTTTCACAAATGCAATAAAATTTAGTATGAAGCCCTCAGAATTACAAATATCTCTACAGGCAAAGGGAAATTACGTAATTTTTAAAATTATGAATCAGGTTGAAGAAAAGCCGAGTAAAGATTTAAATAGTTTATTCGAGCGGTTTTATACTGGAGATAAGGCTCGCGTAAGTAATCAAGGGGGAGGTTTAGGACTGGCCATTTCTAAAAGGATTGTGGAATTACACAATGGGAAAATTTATGCAGAATATGGTAATGGGTTTTTGAGTATTACTGTCGAATATCCTTTAAAAAAATAAAAGGGTCTTGGAATATATAAATTCCAAGACCCTTTTTCTTAAGAATTCTTAAGGAATTTCATGATAACTACTTAAGGTTTTAAGTTTAGATTTTAAGTAGAAATAACTTTAACGCAATGGAGTGTTATCATGAAAAACCTATCTTTTATTTTTCAATATATGTTTAACCCTAGATCAGTGGGAGCAATTCTTCCAAGTTCCAAGTATCTTAGTAAAAAAATGGTTAAAGAAATCGATTTTGAACAAGCAGAATATATAGTTGAGTTTGGCCCAGGTACCGGAGTATTCACAGAGAATATTCTAAAAAAGAGGAAACAAACAACTAAAGTTGTTTTAGTAGAAAATAATAAAGAATTTTACACATTATTAAAAGCAAGATATATAAAAGAAAAAAACTTTGTAATTATAGATAGTTCTGCTGAGTATATTGAAGATATTTTAATCGAAAACGATATACCTTACGCAGACTATATAATTTCAGGGTTACCATTTGCAAGTTTGCCTAAAAATGTATCAAGTAATATATTACGAAACTCTTTAAAAGTCCTTAAAGAAGATGGGCTCTTTATAACGTTTCAATACACCAAATTTAAATTAACATTTCTAGAAAGCTATTTTTCTAAAATTGATATTAATAGAGAAATTAGAAATTTCCCACCTGCTTATATAATGAGCTGCAAAAAGTGAGAGCGGTTAGTTGTAAAAAAACTCTCTAAATAGCTTTAGTTGAAAATAATACAAAGACAGGTAATTATTTTTAATCTTACAAAAGATACTTATATGGATTTTTTATATGAAAATTATTTTCAAACAAGCTAGGTTTTTAACCCTGCTTGTTTTTTAATACGGATAGTTTGTTCATATTTATTGTTTTTTTCACGATATATACACCTATACTAAAACTCTTGATTTAGTAAAGTGGCGACAATTATAAAAAAGTTACGATTAATAACCCTGGATATTGGCTCAGTGGGGCACGTCCGAACGAGCCAGATACGTGCTTTCCTTGTAAGTCGCCGTTTACAAATGGCCTTTATTAGCTTCAGGATGAGTTTGGAAGAGTATCTGCAACCTTATTCCGGAAAGTTTCTCATCTTGTTCAAGAGCTGTTACTAGAAGATGAATTGCTTTACAGTGAGAGAACGCTTGAAAAGCGCTTTGGTAGACCTCAAGTAAAAGTAAAACATGCCCAAACGACGAAAAGAATATGAAATTGAAGTAATTTTAGAAATTACATAAATTTTTATACAGTTTCTTCTTTACTTTTAAATAATTATTTTGTAAGATAAAGCCAATTCAAAAGTGGCCAGACCACTTTTGGATTCATTCAGTAAGAGACGCCACCATCTGGAGGTGGTGGATTTTGTTTCTTTATAGTAGGTATCCAAACACCTATTGAATGAAGATAAAGCCTTAGGATGTATTGTTTATCTGCGCGAAAGGAAAGCGACAGCGATAATTATTCCAAGGCGAATAGATTGACCCAGGAGTTAATCGTATGGATAAAAAAAACGAACAAAAGAAAGTGTTTTTAGATATCGTCCAACAATTACGACAACTTATTAAAATGAAAAAACACAGGCTGGTGAAAAGGAACCTTTCGAATGAGTCCTTTCAGAACGTCTGGGTGTCAGGCAATCCTCTGTGAGAGAGGCATTGCGAAGTTTAGAGTTGTTAGGTCTTATTGAAACGAAACATCTAGCTTTTATACAAAAGCATCCGCTCGTAGAAATAAGATAAAGCCTTAGGATGCATTGTTTACCTGCGCGAAAGGAAAGCGACAGCGATAATTATTCCAAGGCGAATAGATTGACCCAGGAGTTGATCGTATGGATAAAAAAACGAACAAAAGAAAGTGTTTTTAGATATCGTCCAACAATTACGACAACTTATTAAAATGAAAAAAACACAGGCTGGTGAAAAGGAACCTTTCGAATGAGTCCTTTCAGAACGTCTGGGTGTCAGGCAATCCTCTGTGAGAGAGGCATTGCGAAGTTTAGAGTTGTTAGGTCTTATTGAAACGAAACATCTAGCTTTTATACAAAAGCATCCGCTCGTAGAAATAAGATAAAGCCTTAGGATGCATTGTTTACCTGCGCGAAAGGAAAGCGACAGCGATAATTATTCCAAGGCGAATAGATTGACCCAGGAGTTGATCGTGTGTATAAAAAAACGAACAAAAGAAAGTGTTTTTAGATATCGTCCAACATTACGACAACTTATTAAAATGAAAAAACACAGGCTGGTGAAAAGGAACCTTCCGAATGAGTCCTTTCAAAACGTCTGGGTGTCGGGCGATCCTCTGTGAGAGAGGCATTGCGAAGTTTAGAGTTGTTAGGTCTTATTGAAACGAAACATCTAGCTTTTACACAAAAGCATCCGCTCGTAGAAATAAGATAAAGCCTTAGGATGTATTGTTTACCTGCGCGAAAGGAAAGCGACAGCGATAATTATTCCAAGGCGAATAGATTGACCCAGGAGTTGATCGTATGGATAAAAAAAACGAACAAAAGAAAGTGTTTTTAGATATCGTCCAACAATTACGACAACTTATTAAAATGAAAAAAACACAGGCTGGTGAAAAGGAACCTTTCGAATGAGTCCTTTCAGAACGTCTGGGTGTCAGGCAATCCTCTGTGAGAGAGGCATTGCGAAGTTTAGAGTTGTTAGGTCTTATTGAAACGAGACATGGGGTAGGTACGTTTCTAGCTTCTACACAAAAGCATCCGCTCGTAGAAAAATTGTCGATGTTTATATTAGAAGATGAAAAATCAAAAAAAGGATGTCGAATTAACGCGACAAATTCATGAAATGGAAGCCATTCGCGTTATAAGTTGTACAGTGACTCTGCGAACACTACCTATGTGGGACAGTTTTTTGTAAGCTAGAGATAGAGGTACGATTAATTGTCTGCATGTTTTACGAGAAATAGTCATCATGTCAGAAATCGTTTTTTACTTAAAGTCTGGTTTCAATTAGCAGTTAATGCCGGTGATGTTTAAATCGAAACTCAACAGAAGAAGAGAAATTAATCATTCAAACTATGTTGAAATCGATGCAGCTTGGCTATGAAAAAGAAGCATTAAAAGCTTACGAACATAAATGCTGAACAAGGCATTTAGACAAACATAGGAGGAGTAAAACATGGCAATACGTAGCTTATTTAGAAAAAAGAATGAGGACGGACAGGAAAAGGGATTTCCGGAAGGACTTATGACAAAATGTCCAGAATGCCGTCACATTCTGTTAACAAAGGAGTTAGAAAAAAATCATAAAGTGTGTACAAAATGCGACCATCATTTCAAAATGACTGCACAGGAGCGCGTAGCATATTTCATAGATGAAGGTTCATTTGTTTCAATGGATGATCATTTACAAACAAGTAATCCACTTAATTTCCCTGATTATGTAGAAAAAATTTCAGTGGCTAAACAACAAACGGGATTAAGCGAAGCTGTACTGACTGGGGTAGGTACTCTTGATGGAGAAGAAATTGTTGTAGCAATTATGGATTCTCATTTCCGTATGGGCTCAATGGGCTCCGTTGTAGGAGAAAAAATCACACGTGCCGTTGAAAAAGCTATTGAATTACGTGTACCGGTTATTATCTTTACTGCTAGTGGTGGAGCGCGCATGCAAGAAGGTATTCTATCATTAATGCAAATGGTAAAAACGAGTGTGGCATTAAAACGTCATAGTGAAGAAGGACTATTATTTATTTCGATCATGACGCACCCTACATACGGTGGCGTTTCAGCAAGCTTTGCTTCTGTTGGAGATATAAATATTGCAGAACCGCAAGCATTAATTGGCTTTGCTGGTCGCCGTGTAATCGAAGAAACATTAAGAGAAAAATTACCAAATGATTTCCAAAAGTCAGAGTTCTTACTAGCGCATGGTCAGCTTGATGCAGTTTTCCATAGGAAGGATTTACGAAACCAAGTAGCAATGCTTGTAAAAATGCATACAAAAGGCGGTGTGCAACATGTCTAAAAATTTTGCTTTTGAAGAACCAGTAGTACAATTACGAGAAAAAATTGATGAATTAAAAACGATTGCTACAGAGGCAAATGTAGACATGACAGGCGAAATCGAAAGGCTTGAAACACGTCTAACACAGCTAGAACAATCTATTTATGCCAATATGAAGCCATGGGATCGTGTACAGGTTGCTAGACATCCAGAACGACCAACAACTTTACAATATATAGAAGCTATGTGTGAAAACTTTATTGAGTTACATGGAGATCGTAAATTTGGTGATGATGCAGCTATTCTTGGAGGAATTGCTCTCTTTGAAGGACAGCCCGTAACAATTGTTGGACATCAGCGCGGAAAATCAACTAAAGAAAATATTCGACGAAATTTTGGTATGCCACACCCTGAAGGATATCGTAAAGCATTACGCTTAATGAAGCAAGCTGAGAAATTTAAGCGCCCAATTATTTGTTTTATTGATACAAAAGGAGCCTATCCGGGTAAGGCAGCCGAGGAACGCGGCCCAAGTGAAGCCATTGCTAGAACTCTCTCAGAAATGGCGATTCTAACAGTACCAGTTATTAGTATTGTTATTGGGGAAGGCGGAAGTGGGGGTGCAATTGCATTAGGGGTAGCTAATCGCGTCTTTATGTTAGAGAACTCAACGTATTCGGTTATCTCGCCTGAAGGGGCTGCATCGATCTTACGGCGAGATGGTAGCCTAGGGAAGCAAGCTGCAGAAGCAATGCGGATAACAGCACCTGACTTAAAAGAGCTTGACGTTATTGATGGAATAATCCCTGAAATAACGGGTGGAGCACACCACAATGTTGTGAAGCAAGCATTTTATATAAAAGAATGTATAAGTGTCACACTAAAAGCATTGAATTCCCTAAATGGCGAACAATTAATTGAAGATCGCTATGAGAAATTCAGAAAGATTGGACAATATACAGAAGCTTAAATTCATTTTTAGGTTTTTGGACATGTGAATTTGTTCGTAAAGAGAGAAAAATTGTTTCTTAAATAAATTAATATCCCAATGATGGATTTCGCATTTTAAATAAAACCCATTCATTTTGATAAAAGTTTGATCAAAATGAATGGGTTTCTTCTATTTTTATAAAATCAACGTTTGCAACAAACTTTTAATCAAACTTTATTCCAATTAGAAAATCGTGAATGAAAGCCTAAAATATACAAAAGTTAATTATAATAATTCGATATTAAAATAATCGTTAAGTTTAGACTTTGATGTCTATGTACAAATTTCATCTCACTATTATTAGTATACTCTTAATTGATACATAACTTCCTATAATTTATATTATGTAAACTAAAATTATTTGGCGTGGAGGAGGGCTTGGATTCGTCAACTACCCATAATATCTGTACTTTTCGACTTGTAATTCTTAAGTTCCTTATAATTTTCATGTGAACGATAACTCTCCTTTTTTACGATAATGGGATGATTTTGTACGGATAATAATTATTGTTTAATACGATATATTGAATCGCCAAAGAGCGCATCCTGTCTATTGCTGGCTTACGTTAAAATGTGACCGCCTTCTACATGAAGAACGGTTCCAGTCACGAAACTATTTTCTAGCAAGTATAGTACGCTTTGTGCAACATCTTCAGCTCTTCCTATTCGTTTCACAGGGAGTTTGTTTTCAACTGCATTATAGAAGTTATTACGTGCTTCTTCTGCCATTTTGCTACGGGAAGGTGTATCAATTATTCCAGGTGAAACGATGTTTACTCGGATCGGAGCAAGTTCTAAAGCCAAAGTCTGGCCTAGATTCGAAATAGCCGCATTGACTGCACCTAGAATTGCTGAGCCAACCATAGACTTGTAGGCTACAACCCCAGAGAACAAAGTGATTGAACCATTTGGTAAAATTTTGGAAGCACCGTATTTCGCTGCATAATATTGTCCCCAGAATTTGTTTTCAAACAGTTTTCGGGCTAGGGCTGTATCCGTTTGGAGGAATGACCCACCGGATGTTTCTGCAGCGCTTACCACAAGATGATCGAACTGGCCGATCTTTTCAAAGAAAGACTGGACTTGCTGTTCTTGCGTTGTATCTAGAGTATAAGCCGTTGCTCTATCTCCTAGTTGCTCTTTTGCATTCCGTAATTTATCTTCGGAACGGCTGGCAATGATTACTTCTGCACCATGAGCTATTAGCTGTTTAGCTGATTCCAAACCAATCCCAGAGCTTCCACCGATCATTACAACTTTTTTATCTTTTAACATGTTTTTCTCCCCTTAAACGTTTACTTAATAGATTAAAAATTCAATACCTCTTGCAGATGTAAATCAAGTTCGGATACAAACTTTTCAACTGTCGGATTTTTGACTACATCATAACAAGAGAAACTCTTTAAAGGTTTCATTCCGAGAAATTTATGTATATGATGTAAATGACTTAATGCATCTTCTAGGTTGCTCCCTTCAAAAAATTGACTTGGATCGTTAAATGCTTTTTCAGGAGCATTCCAGGTAGTCGAAAACATATATTTCTTTTCAGTCATCAACCCACCTTTTCCATACTGATCAGCACCCCTAAAAAATAAACCATAAGCATATACTTCATCCATATACGACTTCAATAAGCCGGGGACACTGAACCAATAGATAGGTGTTTGGTAAATGACAATATCAGCCCATATAAATTTTTGTTGTTCTTCTTCGATTTTATATCCTTTTTGAATAATTGTTGTTTTTACATTGTTTTTTTCACTTAAAAAACTGACCATTTTGTTCATCAATGTTTGGTTTAAATTACCCTCTGCTGAACTATACTTCTGATGACCGTTAATTATAAGTATATTTTTCATCTTTATCTAGCTCCTTCAATTATATGTTTTCTAAAAAAACTGCCTAGCGTGTAGTTGATAACCCTACTGCACTTAAGGTAAAATTCAAATCGTTTGCTTCATCCGGAAGAATACTCATGATTATGTATCAATAGCAAACCATTGATTTATATTGCAATGAGAGCAAACGGTAGTTTGTTTCGTTGATTTCTTGCAATAATTTTAGTTACCTCCTCAATAAGGGATGAAATTATAAGTACAACGATATTATAAATATAGTAACTTCATTTATGGAAGTAGTGATATTTATTTCATAAAGTTTCTGAAAGTATACTATTGTGAAATGATAAGGTGAATTAAACAAAAAAATTTTCAGGAGGATGTTCCATATGAGTGTTTTTGAGCCAGTATAATAACCAAAGGAGCACCAGATGAGACTTGCCCCATTGCTAAAACGCTCAACGTGATTGGGACTAAATGGACTTTTTTATTTATTCACGATCTGCTTATAGAAGGAACAATGCGATTCAGTGACCTATTGAAATCAATGAATGGAATTAGCCCGAAAACACTTTCACTCCGTCTTAAGACACTAGAAGATCATGGGATATTGAATAAAAAGGTATTCCCGGAGGTTCCCCCTCGTGTGGAATATACGTTAACAGACAAAGGAAAACAATTGGAAGGTATTTTCATTGCACTAAAGAGATTTGGATTAAATTTATAAAAAATTAAAATAAGTCATTCTTTAAATTTCGGTAAGTTAATTATGAATCATATCAGAGCATTTTTTAAATCTATTACTCAGGCTATGAACTATACAAACTACGCTATCACCGCATATTGATAGTAAAGTATAGCTATTTTAGCCTTACACCTCAGAATTTTGTTACTTAGGGTCACTCCTATCCCAAGTGACCTTTTTTTTCCTTAAAGTGTTCATTAACACTTGTTTAAATTTATTTACATGAATCTAGGCTGCTTCACTTTTGTCTTTTATTAGATTTTGCAAGATCATAATCAACACCTTTTTTAAATACTTTTTGAAAATTCAGAGTATCAAATTTATTACTTGTCGCTACTTTCAATCCTTTAGTAATCTTTTATCAGTCAATTCAACAATATAAAAAAGTTATCCATAGGTTCTATATAATGTATAAAAAGAGTCGAACATACAAATTTGTATGTTCGACTCCGCTTTAGAATCTCAATATATACTTTCTTATGAACTTTAATCGTGATTCTTTAACAACAAGCTAAGTTCATCTCTCTTAGAATAATTTTTATGAATATTGGCCAAATCTACATTAAACGATCATTAACATTATTTAAACGAGTAATCCCCTTTTGAACGATAAATTATGAGAAACATCCGATAATTTTAAAGTTGTGACTCAGGTATTTATATTATGTAAACAATAATTATTTTCAATTAATAAAAATTCGATAAACGTTATTAGGGTTATTTATGTATAAGTTATAAATCCTTGTTTCAATAAAGCCTCCGTTACTTTAAGTACATTGCTTTACAATCTTTAAGGAAGCTTTAGCTTTCTTTGTGTTTCAAAACTACCCATAACGCACCCTGATAGATTAAGAAGTTTTTAGTTTTGTCCCCATTTATTTTCAAAAATAAGATGTTCTAAAGAACGCCTTTTTTCCCAATTAGCTAACTCTAAAATGGGCTTTTCTGGGTAATTTTCAGTATAACCGATTGATATAAGAGCAATGGGATCGATGTGTGGTGGTATTTCTAAAATGTCTCTAATATCATTTTTTTTATAAAAACTTACCCACCCCATTCCAAGTCCTTCAGCACAAGCAGCTAACCACATATTTTGAATAGCACAAGCTGTTGATAATATATCTGTTTCAGGAATTGAATTTCGTCCTAATACATGGGAACCTCCTCTTGTAGGGTCACATGTAACACAAATAGTTATAGGAGCTTCTTTTAAACCCTCAATTTTTAAATCAAGGAATTTCATTTTTTTCTCCCCATCATAATGAACAGTTAATGCTCTGCTTTCTTTTTCTGCTGCCCAGGCCAATTTTTCTTTAATTTCGTCAGTGGAAATCAAAATAAAGTTCCAAGGTTGCATAAATCCTACTGAAGGTGCATGATGAGCTGCATTTAATATTCTATGTATAATGTTTTCAGGGATAGGAGTTGATAAAAAACTTCGAATATCTCTCCTATTATAAATAACTTTATAAATAGACTCTCTTTCTTCATTAGAAAACATAAATTTTTCCCCTTTTCTTTACAAAAATATTTATTTTTAATATTAACTAATTTTTCATTATTCTGCCACGTAAGTGAAGTAAAAATACATCAAAAAGCGTGGTTTGGATATGTTGTCCTTATCGTTGTATCCGCATAAATCTGACTCCACCTCTTCTTACTTCGGATTAACATTCGTCAAATCGATTACCACAATTCCTTTCAGTTTCATATATGGATAATGGCATCATTAATAATAGACCTGTTTAAAGACACCTTATGCAGATTTCACAATTGCCTTTGGCTGATGAATCGATAGTCGTTCAAATAGCCAACGAAGCTCTTGCTGTGAGAAAGTTCATACTTCAGCGTTTCTTCTACAACATAAACAAAATGTACCCTATAAGATGACCTCTTTGAAAGTGTCTATCTTATAGAGTACATTTTAAAACGTAAACTTCACGTTTTCTCTAATATTTTTACGCTAACTGCAGCATACGTAATAATTACTTTTTTAATCCTTTTTTCAATGAACCCCCACAATGGATAAGCTACTTCTATTCTTCTTGTAAACTTATTCCTTAGCGTTCAGATTTAGCCTCTCTGAAGATTATCTCAAGGGAAATTATTAGCAGATATACTATTGCGAATTTCACGCTTATTTTTCCGGTGAATAGATAGTATTACTATTTCCATCAATAATTAACACCGATTTTCCTGGTATTGTCTTGCCTTGATAGTTACATTCATCTTCTGAAAAATTTGCGACTACTCTTAATGCTTCACCATATTCCGTCATTTGAACGAGTCTATCATCTGATATAATTTTAAAATTTGTCATTTCTTTCGTTATTGCTTTTTTGCTAAAATTTGACCATACCTTTGAATGCCTTACAATTGTTTCTTTATGTTTTTCCCACTCGTGTTTATCTATATGATATAAAGGAGGAACATTATAAAGTATCTCATACAACATTCTATTTGTTATTTCGTCTTTAAATTTTAAGGTTCCCCATCCCCACCAATGAGTTGTGATCACTGAATCGTTGTAAACCAACTTATACAAGGGGATCGTGTAGTTTGAATCCAAAAATAACTTCTTGTACTTATCCTTTAGTGGTATTTGTTTAGAAAACATTTCGGGAACTCCACCATTGCTCGAATAGTATCTCCCTACGTAATACTCACTTTGTTTGTTTTTTGCCATATCCTCGTCCATCCAAGAAAATGATGGCGTTTCTATTCCATGTGCAAAGGCAATCGATTTGCTAGCAAAATCATTTCCGCCCTCAGTTCCTACTACCATATCCCATTCTTTTTGCAGATACTCCATTCTCTTAATCCTAGCCTGGATATCTTCCTTTTCAGTAGTAATATGTTCTGGAGAATAGTCATCGAAGATTTCTCCAGTGCCATCTGTGTCTAAAAACCATGAGTTAAATGCTAAGCCGGTATTTAAAATCGAAGTTACTCTTTCTTTTACACTAGGCATTGCAAGCGTTGGATTCAACTTTCTACCTGCACCTTGGAATCCTTCAATCTTTTCTCCATTTTTATTTGTTACAGTTGCATTCTCGTAAAGTAAAGCATTCTTAAACTTAGCAGTTTCCCACTTCTCTTTACCTGGTTCATGGATTGAATGATATGAATCATAGGTACCAAATAGATAGCCGAATTCTTCTGCATCTTTTACTAACTCAGGTTTAATGAAGCCTTCCTGCCAATCATCCAAGCCGATCCACATATGTTCTAGCCCAGAATCCTTCATGTCCTTTATCACATCTACAGTATTAGCATCTGCCCACTTCTTTATTGGGTCAACTACATCTCCAAGTATGCTTTTTAATAATCTCTTATTTAGGTCAATTAATTCAACGGGATTTAATTTTTCTATTCCTTTGTTTAACAGCCTCTGAGTATCTTTATCTATTTCAGTAAATACTTCCGGATTATAGAATTCATTTAGTTGCATTACTGCACTTAAGGATTTTATTATTCTTTTCTTATTGTATTTATCTACATAATCTAAGCTTTTTAACTCTTCAAAAGCTGATGAAAGCTCTGATCCATCCTCAACATTAGTAGTTAATAGCCTCTGAATCCATAATTTCAGTTTTTCGGGAAAAATGTCTCTCAGCTTTGCCCATTTAATATTTTCTTCTGAAATCACAGTTCTGTCCCAAAAATAAGCATGAGGTGCTCCATAAAGCTTTTCAATATTACTATTTTCTTTAGCCTTATCCGCCAAGCTTTTGAAGTCCCCCTGTTCAATCAAATAATTTTTATAGGTTTTTGCAACATCTACTGGATTTTTTTTCGTTATATATATTCTGAAACCATATTCCTTCTCTTTATTTATAGTTGGAAACTCATGATTAAAAGTAAACTCAATATCGTTTTCTGTATGATAAACAATTTCACTATTATAAGGGTTTTTAATTATATATACTAGTGAATACCCACTTTTATCAACTGCAAAAAATTGCATAGATAAAGCCTCAATTACCTTCATTTTTTCTTCACTTAAGTAATTTTTCCAAATTGAATCATCGCTTGGAATATACTTCCCTTGATTTAATGGGAGCATATATCCGTCACCTTTAACTTTTGGCCATGCAAACATGTTGTCTTCATCCTTGCTGGATTTTATGGTTACATCAACATACTTATCTTTTTTTTCGATATCAACCTTAATTCCCTGTTCTGAATAGGTCCAGCTAATGTTATCTCCACTGTCTTTTAAATTTGACACTCTCATTTTCTCCAATGGTTCAGATAATTTCTCAGTAATTCCATTGGATTCCACCTCAAGCGCAAATGTCTCAGGATTCACACTAAAGTTAAAGTCTAAATTATTTATTTGTGGCTTACTCTCTATACCTGTATTCATTTTTTCTTTCTTACATCCCGTAAGAACGCTTGTTAATAGTGCAGCAATTAACATGATTGATAGAATTTTTTTCATGTAACACACCTCCATACCTAGTGTAATATCGGTTTGTTACACGAATGTCACAAAAAAAATCTAACTTATTATTTTTTAATTCAAAAAAAGGCAAGCACAAATCCTTAGTAGCAAGCTCCCTATTAGAAATCTCGTCAATCAGATTTTGGTTGACCGTCATATCTTCCCTCATTCAGGGTCAGTTTAACTCAGTGACCCCTTTTATAATTTCTATTCTCAGATAAAGAATAAAGACCCAGTTCCAAAATCCACTTCAATTATTTCCGATATGAAAAAATAGTGATTGCCATTAAATTTAACTTCTGCGTTACAATCCTTGCCCCTTATTACCTTTACACCTAACTCTTCTAGCGCTTCTCTGCTACATCTGTTGGCTTAGATTAGATTATTGTCTGACAATTGGAAGTGCAATTAATTGTGACGATGAATATTTTATTCGTCTTAAGGAGAATCCAGCTTAAACGATAATTAGTATTATTTGAACGAATAATTCCCTTTTGAACAATAAATTATAGGAAGCTTTTAATAATAAGAAAGTAGTGACCAAGGTATTTATACGAGGAGGAGAGCTTGGACGTCACCCTAACAGTCTCAACAGAAATACGATTAATGGTAATAACTCGATCCAGCTAATGGATCGAGTTTTACTTTTTGATTATTGAATAACTTTCTTCTTAAAAATAGACGGTATTACCTCTAACAACCGTTCACGTGTAATGGGATCACAATGATTCCATGTAAAATCTATAAAATGAGTCTTACCAGGGGCTAGCTCGATTAACGTGGCGATTTGTGGACAGTGAGTAATGGTTAGTAAATCTTGGGGGGAAGCCAAGATAAAATTACGCTCTCCAGCATAGTGATTTATTTGATGCTGCTGAATTTCTATCCATGCTTGACCTTGCTCGATTAGCTGCATTACCTTGAGAGTAGGACGAAAGCCAAGTGATTCATACAAGCTGGCAGCCAATCCAGTCTGACACATAACATAATATTTAGTTTCTAACTTGAGATAAACAGTAGCCGTCTCCCCAGCAACATAAACATCTGCTAATTGCCTACGTACTAATCTTACTTTGTTCTCATATGTTGTAATCCACTTCTCCGCCGCTTTACACCGTCCAAATAGTTTAGCGATATATCGTAACCGCTCAAATAGACTAAACTTGCTATTCAGTATAATAGTAGGAGCAATCGCATCTAGTTTCTGCAAGTCATGTTCAGGATGAAAATAGCTAAGCAATAATAACTCTGGCTGCAGCTGTGCTATTTTATCCGGATCTACCCAATGCCCGATACTATGAATGTTCCTTAATTGATTGTGATAAACCACGTTATCTTTCATTATTGAGATGGCCGCTCCTATAGGGGGTATACCTAGAACAAGCAATTCCCCAAGTGTAAATTTGCCATCAGTCACAATACGTGTTACATCTTTAGGAACATGAATCTTTCTACCAAATGAATCAATAACTGTTCTTTCTGGAGTATAAAGATGACTGTTTGTATATTCACGTGGGGTGTTTCCAGTTAATTTATGAAAGCATCGACTAAAATAATATTCATCCTTAAACCCAATTTGTCGAGCTATTTTTCTCAATGGCTCTGTGGAATTACTTAGAAGTTTTTTTGCCTGATTTATACGTACCTGAGTCAAATAGTCAGTCGGTTTTTTACCGGTCAATATTTTAAACTTTTGACTATATTGCCATCTTACCATTCCAGCCATGGTAGCTAATTGTTCAACTGTCAAATCCTCATCATAATGCTGTTCTATGTACTGTACAGTTTGTTGAACCAATTGTGTCTTTTCTTCGTTCTGTAGCTGGTTAGCTTGTTCATCTAACTGAACCATCATAGCTAGTAATTGCTGAAGTTTACCTTGCAGCATGGCCATGGAACTAAATCGATTATTTATCATTGCTTCATTTCCTAATACCTGCTTGACTTGAGAAAATAACAGATGATAGGGATAACCATAAAGCAAGGGTGGATGAGCAATTCGGTTCAAAGTGATTCCTTCTACTTCAAAGGTTTCAAAGGTAAAGTGAGCAAGCTGTGCCTCTTTATTACTTGACTCTACCGTGTAGCTTTGTACAGGTAAAATGAGAGCGCAGCTTCCTTGTCGTAGATCGATTGCCATTTTGTCTACATACAGTCGTATGTCATGACTGAGAGCTATCAATAATGTGCATACATTTGTTTCATAATTATTTATTCCCTCTTTATGGCTATTAGCTGACATGATTCGATCAACTTGAAATCGGTCAAAGTGTTGTAGTCTAATATATAAGGATGCCAGATTCATAAGCAACTCTCCAACTATTGAAAATGATTATCATTATCGTTATTGTAACATAGAATGACCCACTATCAACTATTGTTCGAATATGTGCTATTTAGCATACTAGCCGTTTAAAAATTGATTGGACGGATACAATTTTTACTGTTTGCGTATCCACTCTGGTAGCTTTTGGAATAATTGCTCCAAAGCTAATAAATTATCTGTATTCCATTCATTAGGAACAACATAAACTGTTCCCTTTTTGACCGCAGGCAAAGTTCCCCATATCGGGCTTTGTAGCAGCCGATCAGCTTCTGCTTCACTTTCACTATCCTCTTGTACAATTACAAACAAATGATCACCAGCAAACTCAGGAAGCACCTCTTCGGAAACCTCAAGGAAAGATACCCCTTCTACATCAATAATATTTTTTTGTACTGCTGATGGGACGGCAAAGCCATTTTTTCCATAAATAATAGCACCTAGGCTACGATCCCCCATAACATAAAGCGTCTTACCTAGCTGATAGAAAACTGTTGCGGTCTCTCTTTTTGTTAAATGAAACTTATCAAACATTTCATTAGATTTTGTTTCATACGTAGCAAGCAATTGAGCTACTTCTTCCTGCTTACCTAGGATATTCCCCATCTCTTTTACTCGTTCTGTATAAGGAAGAGCAGGGTTAAAGGGAATCGTAGTAGCAATTTTTGACAATTTTTCGTTAAGATTTGGATCCGCCTTGTAATAGCCATTAATAATAAGATCAGGTTTTAAAGTCAGAATCGTCTCTAAGTCAGCAGGGTTTCCAATATCAATGATTCCTTCAAGTTTGCCTTCATAGTAACTTGGAGAATCTTTGGGAAGATTATTACCAACAACCGGAATATCCATCGCCAAGAAATCACCAACTGTCTGACCAATATAAACAACTCGTTTTGGATCTGCAGGTATTTCAATCTGTTCACCTGTAATCGTTGTATATGGAACAGTTGTCTCACTTTTCTCTGCTTGCACATCAGATTGAGCTGTTTTCTCGTTTTCCTTTTCCTTCGCATCAGATGTGTTGCTACTAGAACTACATGCCACTAATACCACTAGCAACAGGAGGAAACTCCCCCATAGCATAATTCGTTTTTCTATATACTGCTTCATATTTGTTACCCCTTTCCGATTTACCCTTAATTGAAAATGATTATCATTTACAGGGTTATTATAGATGTTATGAAAGGGCGAAACAATGAAAAAAACGCAATAATTTATTTGGATAAATGTCAATAATCAGGATTATGAAAGCCATTTGGTTTTTTATCTTCATGTTTAGTGAAGAAGCATAAGGATTATCTCGCTATAGAAAAAAGAAACCATTTTAGTGATTTCTTTTTATATCAACAAGCTGTTGATTAGCTATCTATTTGATTTCTCCAGCGAGCTCCACGAACGTAGCATAATTTATAAGCGTGTAAGTTCTGCGCCCGTCTTTATCGTGACAATATTTGAAAATTTCTTTTTTCAACTCCGTTAAACAATCCATCGGAATTAGGATTTGTTTATCCTTTTATCGATATTACTGTAGTTTTGGAATAAAGATTGATTAAAAATATCCCTCAATCCTTATCTAATAGCAACTTCAAAAACTCCATTTTGAATAAAGTTTGTTCAAAATGGAGTTACTCCTTTTATATAAGTATAAGATTTTTATAAAAAAGTTTGATTATTTTCCAGCTATGTTGTTCAATAATAGCGCCCTTTAACGGAATAAAACATGGGCTTCTATTTGGCTCTACTACTTAGTAGAAGGTGATTGGCAGCCATAAGAGTATGCAAGACATAGAAAACCGCACTTTTCTAGGATAGGTCTACTCATTGGACTGGCGTCAACAGTAAGGAAAGGATGCCCATTTTCATAAGCCTTTTTTGCTCGAGTAGCTAAAAGTGCTGTATAATAACCTTTTCCTCGGGACAACGGTAGCGTTGAACCTCCCCATAAGCTAGCAAAGGAGGAGTTTTTCTCTAAGTACATCCAAGCAGCACTTATAAGCAGACCATCTTCATAAATTCCATAAAGGTATAGGGAGTCAGGATTATTCTGTTTATCTCTCCAAAGTCTTTCTCCCAGCTCAGCGTGCGATGCATTCCAGATGGTATCTTCTAGAACAATAATGTCTTGAATACCTTGTTCATCCGTTATTTCCTTAATGTCGATGTGTTGGTCATGAATAAGCAAGGGATGCTGATTATCTAACTTCAGGACCATTAGTGCTTCAGGATCCTCTATTGTGAATCCTTCTTGTTTAAGAATATCTTTTAAACTATCAGGCTTGTCGTAGCTATACACTTTCCACTCAAAATCCTGCTCAAAGTTACTAAAATAGTTTAACTCGTTCTTAATAATTTCTCTTACATTGCCTTCGGTTACATTAGATGAGATAATGAACCCTTTTTCACCAAACTGTGAAATGTGGCGCACGACATGCTCTGTTTCCTCTCTTATGTAACCTTGTACGTGAGCCTCTTGTCGAAGTTCTTTGTGGAATAGTGATATTAATTCATTTTTATCCATGAGCGACCCTCCTATATGTATTAAATTTTTTCTATTGAATATTTTTCCATTAATTAATCTATTGATTAGTACCAATTATCGTAAAAACGCAAGTGTTCGGCATCTTACCCAACCAGTCTTATCATTAACTCATAGTCTCTAATAATCACTAATTTCCCTTCAGTGTTTAAAGATGATTTATACGCTCATCCCTTAAAAAAGATGCACCCCGTTAAATTTGTTCGCGATTTTCATAATATACCGCCTCCTTCTCATGAACATTATTTTATCAGATTTTTCCAAAATATACACTGATAAATGACAGATTTCATACACTATAAAATCCCCCAAAAAGAAAAAGTACAATTCTTCTGCAGAACAATACTAAATAACCAGTCGTCAAATAAATTCCGACAACTGGTTAGGTGTATACTTTTTCGACTGTATTCTATCAGCAATTTTCACTTCTACCTGTAAAGGATACTAAACATTAGTTTTCAACAGGACGACTTTATTTCATTAATCCCACTCGTTCATCTACTAGTATTCCTATTTTATTATCAGATTAGCCGTTTCACTTGGATGGTTAAGAGGAAAATGATGACCATATGGAACAAAATCAATCTTACCAAGATGTGAAGGAGCCGAATAGCCTCTGTCATAATCCCCCCAAATAATGTGAAGATTAACCTTTGTTACTTCATTGAAATCACCTTGAACGTTTTTCAATAGTAAACTATTAAGCTGAACCGTAGTATTTAAAATTCTAGGAGAAGTAAAACTGTTACTTAGTTTCTCAATATAATGTTCAGGGATGCTCTCCGTACTTTCAAATAAACCATTACTTAATAAATAACGCTCTATCAAATTAGTAGTTGCCAATTTCAATGTCCATTTGTTCATAAATTGAGGAACATTTATCGATTTAGCATTTTTTTTAGCAACAGGTGGCTGAAGTAAAGTAATTGTATACTTCTTATCTATGTACTTTTGTTCTAATGCTTTCAGCAGAATATACGCACCAAACGAATGGCCAATTAGATGGGCACCACTAGTAGCTTTCTCCAATAACTTTCTCAATACATTCAAATAGATATTTAAAAGATTTTTCTCTCGTTTAAAAGGAGAACGTCCCAAACCTGGAAGGTCCATAATCCATACAGGTCGACCCGTTTTTTCATGAAGCTCTTTCCCTAAAGGAAATAAATCCTCTCCATCACTTAATAAACCATGTAATAAAATAAATGGTTTACCCTCTCCTTGTAATTGGTAAAGGGTATTGTTGTCACATAATGTTCGCTCAAATAAATGATGATGCTCACCATTTTGATACATCAATCGATAATCCAGATCAGCTACTACGGCTGGGAAAAATTTCATTACATTTGTCTCCTTAAACCAATCTTCTCCCATAATCTTTTTCGCTGAACCATTTGAAAATGTTCGATTTGTAATAAAGTTCAGCCCATCAGCAGGAATTTGGGTTATTTTGCTTACGCCACTATTCATTATTGTTTTCATAAGCGGCATGGGAACAGAGATTTTTGGTGCCCTCATATTCATACTTTCCGACATAACACTTAATAATTCAGCAATGTTCGGATCGTTCTCTTTGTCTTCAACAAGTGTATATGTTTGAATAGCCGGCTGCTCCAATTTGAAAACCTGCACAATAAACTTCGCAAACTCATCGTTTGAAATCAGTGGCAACCTATATCCCTTACCACCAGGAATCACTGGCATGAGCCCTCTTCGCATACTTGTCACAAGCAAACCTAATCCTGCTATCTGCTCTGTACTCCCTGTTTTACTACTACCGACCACAGTTGGCGGATTAATGACAGACAGCGGGTAACCTACTGCTGAGGCCTGCTGACGGATATAAAGATCTGCTAAAAATTTTGTTTTCTCATATGGATTTTTTATTTTTAAATAATTGTTTCCTTCTTTAAACACATCAATTGCAATCTTGCTATTTTTATCATCAAAGGGACTCATATAGCCTACAACATGAATAAATTGCTGCAAGCCCTTCAATTGATGAATACTTTTAGCGAATTCACTAATATGTTTGGCGCCATTTAAAAAGACGGAAGATGCCTCTTTGCTTGTCGATTGAATATCCATGGGGCCTCCTGCGTGAATAATTACATCCGTTTTCAATACCAACTCCTTATCTTCAGCACTTAGACCTAAGTCTATTTTTGTCAAATCACCTTCAATAAAGTGCATAACTGCCTCTTTTAAGATGCCTCTTTCTTGATAAATGCGTGTTGCTTTACTTTTCGATCTCACTAATAGAAGAATTTTAACATGCTCTTTGGCTAATTCCTTCACTAATTGCTTTCCTATAAAACCTGTTCCACCCGTTAAAAATACTGTTTTCATAAAAATCCTCCTTGTAGTACTAATCAGTACTAATTTGGTGTAAAAAAAATGCTTCTTTTATCGAAGCAAGTTAAAAAAATGATCTGCTGTTTTCATAATTACAGTTGCATCCTCCAGTGTTTCTGAAATAAATAGCGCTCCTTCAAGATTTGTAATAAAAAGAGATGCAACCTCGTCAATATTAATTGTCTTTCTAAATTCACCATTCTCTACCCCTTGTTTAAGTAATAGAGAAACTTTCGTTTGTAATCCTTGAAAAAAAAGACCTATTTTCTCTTTTACTTTAGTGGCATTTGTTGGACTTTGAATATAGAGCGTAATAAACGGACAGCTCCCCTTATATTCCCTCGTCTGAACTCCTTGTGATAATTGCTTTAAAAACAGTTGGATACGATCTTCAACTAATAATTGGTTTTGAGATAGTAAGTCATCAATTGCAGATTGATACATTTCAATCCAATAATCCACGACCCCTTCCAACAATTCTTCCTTATTAGAAAAGTGATAATACACATTAGACTTTGAAACTTTGCTTACACGAACTAATTCATCCATGCTAGTATAAGCAAACCCTTTTTCTAAAAATAATGTTGCAGCGACTTCAATCACACGTTTTTGATTCATTAATTTTACCTTTGTCATAATTAGTACTGTACAGTACTACAATGCGTATTGCAAGTATTTTTGTTAGTTTAATAAAAAAATTGATTAAAAAAGCTATACTTTAATTGATTTTACTGCTAATAATTTCATTTTTTTGGGGGAAGCTTGTTGTGGAGTTTTATTTAATAGATTTATTATTGGTGACTGTCGCCTTAATTTCTTCAAAAAACAGATTTTGAAAAAGCTGCCGACTGTAAAATACAGACAGCAGCTTTCTTTAATAATTTTTATGACTTTATTGTTCCTTAATACATTAACTTATTTCTACAATGCAACTACCTATAGACGTTGAATTGATAAGATGCATTACCCTGTATTTCAACCAAAGATGTTATTATTTGTCTCATGTTTTTATAATGTAATTTTATTTCGACTTCAGAAAATTCTTTAATACACTAGATAATTAAAATTTGATATCTATTGAATTTTATTAATTACACTTTGGAATATACCTTCTTTTATTTCATCAAGTGAAGCATACCCATAAGATTTCGTATAAACGGCTACAGCCTTTTTATGACTAAGACAATATTGCTTTAACGAACGATGAGACAATGTACTTGTAGAACTCTTCCTCGGTGACGAAGTGAGACTGATATTGCTGGTGAATCAGCTCGCTCATCTGAAAGCCGTAGCACGTCGAGAGAAAAGACATGGCGGCAAGACGCGCATCATGACTGGCTATGATTTTTTTCTTCTGCAGTCGTTCAAAATATTCAACGAGCAAAGAGTGCAGCTTCACTGGTGGTTCTGCCAGCACTCTGTCTAATTCAGGAAATATGCCTTTTTCGCGGATGCCAATCAAAATAATATCCTTATTTTTATGGAAAAACAAGCGGTACTGCTGGCTTACATTCAGCAGATCAACTTCCGGATTATCGGTCGCTTCCTCCATTAACAGCTTCTCAAATTGTGGGATATCCGAATGCCTTTCAATGATGGCTTCCAGTATGCCTTGCTTGCTTCCAAAGTGCCGGAAAATTGTAGATTCATTGACTGTAGCTTCCGCTGCGATGGCTTTAGTGCTTACTCCCCGATAGCCATTCTTTTTTATGAGCCGTGTCGCGGCCTCAATGATTCTGTCTGAAGTATGCATTGTATTACTCCTTTTGCATATGTTAAACCCATTATACAACAAGTTATATATAGACAATAGGGTCGGGGTTCATCATCTTCGTAAACGTTTATTTAAACTCCTCTCTTTTCGCTCATGTGTGTTCTCTTTTCAGCAGATTTACGCCAGCATTTCTCAGATGTCTTGGCGTCATCCCGAAATCAATAAGTGCAGCCGGGTTCGGAATCGGCGGCAGCAGTTTTACCCCTTTAATTGGACAGATTTCATTTTCATTGAATTGATGCGGCTGTCTAACAGCGTATTGAATGTCCCTTGCTTTTTCATGATTGCGGCAAAAGACACGACAAATTTCTCATTAATGACAAGCCCAAAAAATCTCCTTTCGAAGTTTCGATTTGAAAGGTTACCAGTTTCATGTTTATAGCGCCTCCATCCATGTAGTGTGGTGTTGTTCAGTTATTATCATATTACATAATAGAATGAATGCACGCAAGTGCTCGCTTGCTTTTTGTTTTCCATTCTCTATAATAAAGATATAGGGTGACTAACCTCAATAAACATATATGTAAAGGGGAATTGTTATGCAGTATAAAAGTATTATACAAAAACCTCGGGTTAAATTTTTTGAAGTCGCAGATGGCGTCTTTGCCGGTATTTCGCCGTATCGTGGTATCAGTTGGGCCAATGCTGGGTTTATCAACAAAGGCGAAGGTCTGGTGTATGACACGTTCTTTGATCTGTTCCATGCGCAAGAAATGCGAGAGGCTTTTAAGGAAGTAAGCAATGGCGGCTCTCCCGCCTACGTGGTGAACTCGCACTATAACAGCGACCATACTTGGGGGAACAAAGTGTTTGAAGAAGCTTGCATTATTATGCACAAGGAAGCGGCCAGGGAGCGTCTTTCTGAAAATATAGCTTGGATGGATAGCGTCATCAAAAGAGGGAAACATTCTCCAGAATCGACTCAGGGAGAGCAGTTTTTTGCAGCGGAATTTGAAGGATTCGACCTGGAGGGCGTAGAATGGGTGCACCCGAATATAGAGTTAAAGGACGATATTAACATACGGCTTGGCGATACTGAAGTTATGATTTACAATGTAGCTCCGGCCCACTCTGACAGTGACTTGCTGTTGTGGATGCCAAAAGAAAAAGTGCTGTTCGCCGGCGATGTCGTGTTTAACGGTTGTACGGCATACAGTGAAGAAGGAACCCTCAACTGGATTAAAGTACTTGATCGCATTATTGATGACATTCAACCTGAAATCGTTGTTCCAGGGCATGGCGCCATATGCGGCCTGGATTTCGTGAAGGAACAGAGAGACTACCTCTTGAACGTGATAAGCGAGTTCAACAAGCATTACAATGACGAGATTGATTCCTTGTCCCTAACTAAGGAAATCGATATTTCTCGCTTCCTTCATTGGATTCAGCCAGAACGTTTATATGTTACGGTAGATATTCTTTTAAAAAGCAAACGCGGGTTGCCATCTCTTCCAAATTGGAACGAGGTTCCTACAAAACTGGAAGACATGAAAGCTTTTTTATCCGAGAAATATGGCAATCGAATTAAGCCATGGGACCCTATGAGCGTGTGGCAGGAATAGAGTATACATCTGCAGAGGCGATTGGATTCGTACATCTCTTACCACAAATAATTCAAGGAACCAACTACCTGTCTCACTGTTAGGCATTTCTATAAAGCTTGAAAATTTTTCTGATTACGAGGCAATTACCAGTATGATTAAGATTAAAGGAGGAAGCTTTAGACTTCTCGGAATTACATATAAAAAAGCTATCCCCCTTGGATAGCTTTTTTATATGTAAAATGCAAAACAACACCTAAAGTGGATAGATTTCACTTCTGTTAACTCTCTTGGAATTTCTGCATTCAGGTGTTCCGTAGCAATTACACTTGCAGAAACTGGTTGTACCCCCTCGTCACTAGAGAAGGAACGAATGACCAATGAAATATCTTATGGGCCTGAGGTAAAAAATATCACACTCTCCTAAAAACGTATTAATATCCACCAGAATAATTTGTGGCTTTAGGAGAAAGTTTGATTAGAAAATCTCATAAATCCATATTCCATGATAAATGAAAAGACTCTCTTCTGAAAATAAGTTCACCAAAAGAGAGTCTTATTAAGCAATATCTATGTTGTTCAACAATTGCGCCCGATTGTTGAACATAAGTTCTTCTTTAAACATAAGACCAATTTTAATTTTTTTCTCCTTATAGTTTGAAAGGTGTTCATAAGGGTTATATAACACTGTAGCGAAATACTTAAAATACAAAATAGGAGATGGATAGTATGAGTTTTATTTGGTTTTTAATAATTGGCGGGATTATCGGTTGGCTTGCAGGAATAATTTTAGGAAAAGATATTCCAGGTGGCATTATTGGTAATATTATTGCAGGGATTATCGGTGCTTGGATTGGTGGGATGCTTCTAGGAAGTTGGGGTCCTAAAATTTCTGATTTCTACATCTTCCCTGCTCTCATTGGAGCCATTATACTAGTGTTCATTGTAAGCTTAATAATGAAATCATTGCGTCAAGCGTAGTACGCTAAATTACTTCGTTTAGTTTTTATTTCAAGACGGTTAAATGAATCACATGTAACCGACTATAAATGCTGACTTTGTTTATAATAAAAAGGCGGTCCTCCACAAACTTATCTGTGGAGGACCGTACTTTGATGCTAATTTATGAATTTGTTCTTTATCACGAACTTCTCCATTTACTATGTGCCTTACCATATAGGATTATTTAGCAAGCTCTCTGAAACACTAATATCATCTTCTGTATAATTAACTAAACTAATCTTTCACTCTCCAACATTTTAACATCCTCTCCTTCTCCAATTAATTATATGGAGAAAATAAAAAATGGAACCTGATTAGTTGATGTATACATATCGTTTCATTTCCGCAAAGTATCCCGCCGGCTATATCAAGGATTAAGAACTTTAAAGCTCCCCTTTCCAACAGATACCTACAGGGGGACTTTCGCTCTTTTTTAACACCAGATTCTTAAAAAGGAGAACCCTGAACAGGCTCTCCCATTCGTTTATATATTTGATTGTAGATGCTGTAATTTTACCATACTCGTTTTCACAACATAGCCCTTACCATGAATGACGGTACGGGTTTGAAACATTTGGGGTATATTGTAATTAATTATTTGATAAATTTCATTCGCTCTTCAAGCGGTCGGAAATCTTTTTCACCTGGTGTTACCGTTGGGTTACCGAAGGGCATTTGTGCAATAAGTTTCCAATTTTCAGGTATATTCCATTCTTTTTTCACTTCATCATCAATTAGTGGATTATAATGTTGTAAAGAAGCTCCTAATCCTTCTGCTTCCAAACCTGCCCATACGACCAATTGATGCATACCTGATGCTTGATTTGACCAAATTGGAAAGTTCTCAGCATAGGGTGCAAATTGCTCCTGAAGCGATTTAACTACAGCCTGATCTTCAAAGAATAATACTGTGCCATAACCTGCCTTAAAGGAATCCATTTTTTGTTGAGTTCCTGAAAAATCTTGATCGCCTACTACTTTTCTTAATGTTTCAGTAGTGATGTCCCATAATTTATTATGTGCGTCACCAGATAATACAACAATACGAGCTGTTTGGGAATTAAATGCTGACGGAGTATATTTCACAGCAAATTCTACAATTTCTTTAATTCTTTCATCCGATATTTTTACCTCTTTACTAATTCCGTAGTAAGAACGTCTTTCTTTAAGTGTAGTGTAGAAATCTTTTGTCATCATTTTTTCCTCCTGAAATTTAAATTGCACCTGGCGCTTCGAGATTTTTACTTACCAAAACTTTTTTAAAATTTTCAAATGGCCATTTTATTTCTAAGACCTCCACCAAGTAAAACAAACTGACTTGTCCGTCACTCCTACTTTTAAATCAAAAAAGAATTGAAAGTTATATAATCACGTTTAATGTTCAAAAATATATTACCCAAACAAAAGTAAGAATATTCAGGGGTAAATTGGAGAAAAGATTCAATCATTTTGTTTAATCAAAAATCAACAGTACAATAGATGTTCTGTGAAAGTTGTTACTCCTAGTCCATCTCATCAATAATAAAATAACTATAGCTTAAGAAAAGTTAATTTTTTTCGGTATATAAATAAGACCTCAAAGTTTAACTTTGAGGATTAAGTGTTAAAACCATTTCGTTTTATAAAGGAATGTGCGAAAAATTACTGATTTACTATATCTCTTAAAGTCTTATTCTAAAATCTATATAACAGCCATAATTTCCTCATCTTTTCCTCAACAAAATCAACTACTGGTTTCGCCTTCTCGTTTTCCAGCACCACCTAATAGTATGTGATGATACTCCGGAATTTACCTTCCTCCTGTTATTGACGAGTACGAAAGGGGAAAAATGGCTCCTGGCTACCAACTAAACCAATAATTAATAAAAATTTAGTAAGACAGGTCCTCCACTTCAATGGCAGCAAAGATATTAGAGTAATGGACATAAAATGTACCTGTACTACTTAAGCCTCTTTCTAAACAGTTAATGTCTCAAACTCCTTTTTCACACTAATTCCACAAATGAAAAAAAGTTTGCAACGTCTATAGTCCGTGATTCCTCACTTCATGACGTTGCAAACTTAATGGATGATGGTTCTTGAACCATCCTTTAAACTTATTTTGTAATACGTGTACCTGCTTTTCCATCTAATGCAGCTACTGCTTGATCGATTGAACAAATGATTGACTCTTTCCCTAATTTTGCAAATTCTATAGCTGCTTGCATTTTTGGTAACATACTACCCGCCGGGAATTGTCCTTCTTTAACATACTGTTCAGCTTCTGCCACAGTAATGTGGCTTAGCTTTTGCTCATTTTCTTTACCGAAATTAATATAGACATTTGGTACATCTGTTAGCATCATGAAAACTTCTGCATTCACTTGTTGTGCTAGCTTTAATCCTGAACGGTCTTTGTCAATAACTGCTTCAATACCATGTAATTGACCACTGTCTTCACGATATACAGGTATACCGCCACCACCAGATGAAATAACAATCGTTTCATCAAGTAAACGTTTAATTTCATCGATACCATGAATCACTTTTGGTTCTGGTGAAGGGACAACTCGTCTATATCCTCGCCCAGCATCTTCTGCCATAGTAAAGCCTTGTTCTTCTAAACGATGCGCTTCTTCTTCTGAAAAAAATACACCGATTGGTTTAGTCGGATTTTTAAAAGCTTGATCATCCTTGTCGACTTCAACCATCGTTAGCAATGTCACTACATTTGTAGCTATGCCACGTTCTTTCATATGGTTTTTTAAAGCTGTTTCCATCATATAACCAATGAAACCTTGTGATTCTGCGTTGCAGACATGAATTGGTAGTGGTTCGACTACATTTTTCGCAGCTTCATTTTGGGCAATGATATTCCCCACTTGCGGACCATTACCATGTGTAATGACGATGTTATGACCCGCTTCTCGAATTTCTACCATATGGCCTGTTGCCGACACTACATTTTTGAATTGATTATCATAAGTTGCTTCTTGTTTCGGCTGTAAAATAGCATTACCACCTAAAGCAATAACTACACTTTTCCCCATTTCTTTCACTCCTTAGTTAATGACAAGTAAATGCCATATAACGTATCCATTCCAGATGATGATCCTACTTTTATAAGCCTGTTCATGCTTTCTAAAGATGGATCATGTTGCAATGCTGTAATCTTCGAACTAAATACACCGTCTATAGCACAGGTTAAGAAACGCTTACTGACAATGGTTGTTAAAGGTTCCTTGATTAGAGCTTTTAGTGTTTCTAGATGTTTAGGTTCGATAAAATTTTTAATAAAATGTCCGTACAATATGCCGACTAGTATATCATCACCAGTTGGTGTTAAACCTTGTCCACGCCCAATAAAGTAACGGAATGTCTCGTCAAGATTTTGGGTTGGATCTTGTAATTGATTAATTAAGGATAATACACGTGCTCGTTCAAAATCTGATGATTCATAGGATGTAAATGAAATGTATTTAAAATTTTCTTTCAATTTATTTATATTTGCATGTTCAAAATCCATATATAACGGTAGTATTTTTATATTAAACACCATTTCGAAGCGGTTATGAAAAAGACGATTATTCCGAAATATTAATGTATCGCCTACCTTAATATTGGTTTTTACTGTTTGTCTCGTTTGAGGATCAAGCAAGATCCCGAACGGAAATGTCCCATTTTCATCGGTACCAACAAATATCAATTCTCCATCTTGATCAACCATATTTAAACCTTTTTCAAACATACTGTGCACGGTAAAGGTTTTTCCTTCATTCAATAATTGAAGTGCGATTGAACCAACCGCACTTGCTTGTAAAATCATCCTTTAAATCCTAGCTTTTCAGCATATGCTGTGATAGCTTTCTCAAAACATTCGATTGGCGGATGTACTGTACCGGCACCAATTTGTCCGTACCCCGCAATTTTATGGGCAATACCAGTGTTGATAACTGGTGTGATCCCTGTTTCAACAACTTTCCGTGCATCAATACCTAAGCATGCGCCTTTAAAGTCCCAAGTTGGGATGACAAAGTTTGGATTTTCGCTAATACAGATTTCAGTCATTTGATTACTTGTTTCAAGCGCATCATTAAATCCACCCGAACCAACAAAGCGTGTTACGGCAGGTGCTGCAATCATCGCCATACCTCCGACACCAATTGTTTCTGTAATCGCTGAATCACCGATATCTGTGTTGGCATCTTCTGCTGAGTAACCAGTGAAATATAATCCTTGCGGGGTATTAACAGGACCAGTAAACCATTCGTCTCCCATACCGGCAATACGAATACCAAAGTTTTCACCGTTTCGGCACATTGCGGTAACAACTGTACCGTGTTCGATTGTCCGTGCTGCATCCATCATCGCTTTTCCAGTCGCCATAGCAATATTTAAGAAAAATTGGTCTGTGTCAGCTAAGAATTGGATTACTTCTGTACGTTGATCTTTTTCAACGTCATCTAATGAAGCAATTACTGGAGATAGTTCTTTTAAAAATGCAAGTGAAGCTGCAATATTTCGCTGGTGGAACTCATCTCCCATAGCAATAGCTTTAGCAATCAATACGTTGACGTTCAAGCCTCCATCAATTCTTTTTAAGGCTTTACTTAATACGGGACCTAATACATCTTTCATCCAGTGTAAACGATTGATGACTTGCTCATTATAAGCGCCGAAACGTAATACTGCGCCAATCCCTTCGTTCATTTGACAATACGCTTCGTTACCACTCTCCTTGTTAATAACAACAAGGACTGGCATGTTAGGTGAAGTAATACCACCCATTGGTCCAACCGCATTCACATGATGACATGGAATGAATTTGATTTTATCGTTTTCAAGTAATTCACGTGCATTCTTTTCGTCTTCTGCCCATCCTTCAAAAAGGATTGCGCCAACACAGGAACCTTGCATTGGGTCTGTCATGTTTTCATATTTAATTGGAGGTCCAGCATGTAATAACACGTACTCTTCTAATTCAGGAATCACAGATTTAGCAGGTACAACATCCGTTAAAAATGGTGCTGCTGCTATGATCTTTTGGATAACGGCTTCGTTCGCTTCATTTATTGTTTTGTATCCCATTAGATTGTGCCTCCTTCATAATAGTTTAAGAATTGAAGTACTTTCATTAACTTCTCATCGCCACCAGCAATTGGGCGCCAGTTAAATTGAACACACTCTGAGCCACTGTTTTGAACAGCTTCCGTAAAGCTTTTTAGCCCAATATTGATAACGCTAGGTTTCATATTGATGAAGGACATGATTTTCTCATCCACTACTAAGCTTTCTTCTGTATAGTCAAATTTTTGTACATCAGTAATTGGTTGTTCCACTTTACCACCTACAAGTTGGATAGCTGTGCGGACCATTTGATCATTGGTTTTACAAATAATTGCACCACTCTCTTTTAAAATGGCAATTTGTTTATCGTAACCTTGAATATCCTGTGCTGTACCTACAACCGTTGCAAGCACTGCAAGCTGACGACCTTCTTGACGTGCATTATCCAAAATACGTTTGATGGTTGGTGCTAGCTCACTAGCCATATCTTCATGACCACCGTTACCGATTACGTTATCAATCATAATGACTGCAGTTTCAGGGTCATTCATAGATTTTTCAAGCATTTCGATACGTTTTTCAGGGTCAATCATCGGATGTGGTTTACCTTTTGTATAAACATCATCACCTAAATCAATGATTTCATGAGTGTTTGTTTTTAAAACATAGCTTTCGCTTTTCTCTTCAGTCATTGTATCTTTAAAAGCATCTCTCACTAGCATAGCCGCTTCAGATGCTAATGTACCACCTGAATAATAACCTTTAATACCAACTTGTGATTCTTTTAATACAACGTTAACATCAGCTGTTGTCGGTTCAAAATTCGGTTTATCACCATTTGATAATTGGACAGCTACAACTGCTGCTTCTTCAAGTGTATAAGCATGATAGATGTTCTCTTCTTGATAGGAAGGTTTGTCACCTAAAAATAGCGTAACCACTGGTTTATCAATATTTCTTAATAAGTTTAATACTTTGCGTTGTACTTCCTCTGCAGGTGGTTTGGAGATCACTGTAATGACTTTTACTTTTGGATCTTGATTTAACGCTTTGATGCTATCTAACATCGTGATAGCACCAACCTCCGTCGATAAATCACGTCCACCTGTTCCAAGAGCATTTGTAACACCTTTACCATAACGGTCAATAATTGTAGTGACTTCTTGAATCCCTGTACCTGATGCCCCAACAATACCGATATCGCCTTCGTTGACGTTATTTGTAAAAGCAATGGGGACACCGTGAATAAGGGCAGTGCCACAGTCTGGACCCATCACTAATAACCCTTTTTCATGCGCTTTTTGTTTTAGTTTCACTTCGTCTTCTTTCGAAACATTGTCACTAAACATGAACACATGTAAACCTTCGTTCAATGCGTTTTCCGCTTCCATTGCGGCATATTGACCAGGAATTGAAATTAACGCTAAATTTGGATTGTTCGCAAGCTCCATTGCACGTTTCCAGTTATGAGCTTCTTGACCTTTAGACGTATTTTGTGAATCTGAATCACCTTTTAAAGCGATTTCTACTTCTTCTTTCACTTCGTCTACTTTTTCTTCCTGCTCTGTATCTACAACGATGACGATATCATTTGGCTTTGCTTTTTCTAATTCATCCGTGCCTAAGCCAGAAGATTTAAAAATGTCCTTATTCGCTGGTGTTCCCATCATGATCGATACTTTGTTTACACCATCAATTGCAGACAACTTGTTGGATAAAAGCATTAACACGATGGAGTCTTTATAAGTGTTTTCTTTTATAATTGTGTATAACATGATGAACCTCCAATTTTATTATTCTGCAAATCTATTTTTTCCATGATAACGATCGTAATGAACGTCGTCTGACACAAGATAGTTGTAAATGTCGTCTACGATTTCAATACCTTCCTTATCATATTCCTTACTTCTTAATATACCGCGTTCACCTGGATAATAAATTTCTCCATAGCCCTCTGCCGCAGGCTGTGCTTTTAATTCATTGAGCATAGTTGTAATTTGTAGCTTGAAAGCATCCAGATCTGTGAAATAGGCAGGGTTAATGACGATATGAATTTGACCTAAATCGCGTCCTTTAGTTAAGTCTTGATACATAGAAGATACATGGATACCATGTGGGACTCCTAGAAGACTACCTGATAAAATATCTACCATCATCATCAAGCCGTATCCTTTTGGACCTGCAATTGGTAGGAGTGCATGAACATCTCTTGCATTCGTTGTAGGTGCACCAGTAGCATCCACAGCCCATGTGTCTGGAATCGATGCATTTTTACTTCTTGCATCTAAGATTTTGCCCCATGCTTGGACAGTAGTCGCCATATCAAATGTAATGATGCGGTCATCAGCAGATGGTGCACTATAAGCAATCGGGTTTGTCCCAAAATAAGGTTCAGTTCCGCCAAACGGTACGACCATTGGATCTGATTGACACATACTTAGAGCAACCATATCTTGTTCTGCTGCCATTTCAACAAAGTAACCTAAAGCACCACTATGTGAGATATTTTTCATACCAACAACGGCAACACCTGATTTTTTAGCCATTTCAATCGCTTTTTCCATCGCTTGTTTTGCTATTTGGTGACCTGGACCATTATCCCCATTAAAGATCGCAGATGCTGGTCCTGTTTGTTCAAATGTGTAGTTGGGATTGTTTGTAATCCCGCCTTTTGCAATTCGTTCAGAATAGTATTCAACACGTACAGCACCATGTGAATGAATACCTCTATGATCAGCGTATGTTAATACGTCTGCAACATCATGTGCCGCTCCTTCATTTAATCCAGCTTTTATAAACTTTTGCTTCATTAAATTAAATAGTTCTTCTTTAGATACACGCATCTTGTTTACTCCTCATTTAATTAATATTTTGTTTCACATTCTGAATAATCAGAATTTTATTTTAGAAATTTTTTTGTAACTAAGATGCCTAATTTATCTTTGGTTCACTATCGGAGATAATAGACTCCCTTTTTATAAATCAATATCTCTATTTGCATCTTTAGAATAAATGTATGAGAATGGTTCATCTAAACCAATTGCATAGGTTGCTTGTGGTACATAAGCGCCCATAAAGATATAATCACCTTTATCAACCGGCATCCATTCATTGTCTAAGTTGTACATGCCTCGCCCGCTTAAAACATAAGCGCCGTGTTCTTGAACGTGTGTTTCAATGTAACCATGTGAAGCACCTGGTTTGAATGAAAGAATATGAATGTTCATATCATAGCCAATTTCTTTTGGTAATAAGTCTTGAATTAATACTTCTTTCATACCTTCATATGCCTCTTGTTCGATGTCGTGCACATTACCTGTAACGACTTCTGGCGTAAACCCTTTAAGAGGTTGTCCTTTAAGAGGTTGATAACGTTTTTTGTATAAGAATAAACGGCTATCTTCACCGTTATTATTATTTTCAAAAGTTAACTGTAAGTGTGGAGGCACATATAAATACCCACCTTCAGTTAATTCGTATTTTTTACCATCTGCAAAAGCATTGATTTTGCCATAAACAACGTATACAAAAGATTGAATACCATCACCAGCGAAGCCCGCTTTGTTTCCACCTTGGTTTTTTACTGTTACTAAGTAATCTACAAATCTTGCACCTAAACGCGGGGACCCTAAAATTGTGACGTCACAATCTTTGAAGCCAGGTACAACATTATTAACTAGGCCATCTGGTGTGATTACCGCATAATTGTCTTTTTTAATGACAGAACGTGTTTCTAATAAACCTTCTCTGTATCCTTGAACTTGATTTAAGTAACCCATAAGTATCTGGCTCCTTTTTCATTATTTTTATTCTTTGTATGCTAGTTCATAAAGTACATCACTTAATACTTCAATACCTTTAACAAGGTCTTCTATCTTCGTTTCTTCACTAATGTTGTGACTAATTCCACCAATAGAAGGTACAAATAACATTGCCGTTGGAACATATTGTGCAAAGATTTGTGAGTCATGTCCTGCACCAGATGGCATCACTTTATATTGATTCCCTACATTGTTCTTTGCTGCTTGCTCAATGATTTGAACAATTTTTTTGTCCATCAATGTTGGTGCTTCATCCATCCATAAATTAATGTCATAAGTCATGCTATTTGCTTCAGCGACTAATTTAATTTTGTCTTCGATTTCTACTGCAAAATCATTTAATATTTGCTGATCAATATGACGACAGTCTACTGAGAACGTAATTTCACCAGGAACTACATTTACTGTGTTTGGTACAAGTGTGATATGACCAAACGTTAATACAAGTGGTTCCCCAATTTCTCTAGCACGTTTTGTTAAATTTGAGACAATTTCACTATAGGCAACAACTGTATCGCGACGTAATGACATTGGCGTAGTACCAGCGTGGTTTGCTTCACCTTTTAAATTGATCGTGAAGCGTTTTTGACCAACGATGCCATTAACAACACCGATTGTTTTGTTTTCTGTCTCTAGCACTTTGCCTTGTTCAATATGAATTTCAACAAATGCTTTGATGTCATTACGAACGTCAGTAGTTTTACGATAATCAAAGCCTGATTTACGCATCGCGTCTTCGAACTTAATGCCCTCAGCATCTGCAATTGTGTCAACATCCGATTTTTTAGCTAAGTTAAAGAAGTTTTTGCTACCCCAGAATGTGTAAGGGAATCGACTGCCTTCTTCTTCTGCAAGAGATAATACTTCTAATGAGCGTAGTGGTTGGCCGTGTTTAGCTTTTAAATATTTCACAGCCACTAGTGCAGCTAAGATACCGAATTGGCCATCTAGATGACCCCCTTCAACTACTGTGTCGATATGTGATCCTGTTAAAATGGTTTCTTCCGGATATTTACTGCCAACCAGACGCCCAGTTAAGTTCCCGATATCGTCAAAGCTTGCTTCTAATCCTTCTTCTTTGAATGTTTTTTCCAGTTCACGAACTGCATCATTCCATTCTTGAGAATATAAAAGGCGTGTAATTCCACCTTGTTCTAAGCCACCAAAACCTGTAAATTTCTTATCTAACATTTCAAAAGTTGATTGAATATCCATACCTCTTTCACTCCTTCCTTCTACACTTTTATTATAGGTCCTCCCCCATAACCATTCATTGACACAATGAACAATAATGGATAGTCTTTTTATGCACTTTAGACAAATAGATATGGATAAGGAGCAAGTAGCTGTCGGAGTAAAAAAGAACGCTTTTTGCTATTGATTATGGAAAGGCTTTAAGACGGGGTATGAGTGGAGTAAATCATCCATTCTATCCTTACTAAAAAACAAAAACCACATAGTAAATCTATGTGGTATAGTCCCTATTAAAATGATTAAAGGATAAATCATGAACCTTACAAATAGGAGCAAGCCAGTTATATCGTATTGGCTATTGAAAGGTTTTTGACTCATCCCCGGTTTGATGAACGGCTGCTGCTGCAATCGGGATAGATTGTGGAGAAATCACTTTTGCTTTGCTTCCCCCAGCAGTGTTAGCTGCTATTAGCATAAACGCGAGATGCCAATCTGCTTCCCAGTAACTGCCTGTAAGCTTTCGAATAGTGCATGATTATTTACAACCGATTCCGTTAGAAAGACACCCATCCATCCTAATACTGGACTAACAAATGGGAAGAATTCATCCGTTTTGGCAGGTCGGGTCCTAGAGAAGTGCTAAGCCCAGAGAAGTCAGAAAGATTGGCAAAAGTCATTACAAGTACGATTGTAAGATTCCTCCTTTACTATTTCGAAATAAAGAATTATACGTATATTAACCTTCAAAAATAGTATACAATCAGAGTGATAGGTTATCCTTGTAGCGTTTTACAAATATATTTCTTATTATTTTGGTCTTTTTCTAACAAATATAAAGGAGATGATCCTTATGACAACATTAAAAGAAATCATGTCTGTCCAACAATTTTCTGATTTAACATTATTAAATGATGAGGGAGATTTAGATAGAGAAGTAGAAATGGTCGATATTACGGAAACACCAGATATTAAAAATTTCACAGCACCTCATTCATTTATCGTCACTACGGGTATGTGTTATCAACACGACCAATCCGGATTAAAGGATCTCATTCTAGAATTAAATGATATACAAGTTGCTGGCATAGGCGTTAAATTATCGCGTTTTTTAGAAAAAATTGATGATGAAGTAATAGAATTTGCAAACAAGTTAAAATTCCCCATTATTAGAATCCCTGATAGTTGGAATCTCGGATCCATTACACATCATATATCATCCTATATCTTGGATGAAGAAACTGAAAAGTTATATTTTGCATTAGATATCCAACAAGAATTAAATACCATGCTGATGAGAGGTTTGAGCTTGGAAATGATGATTGAACGTATGAGCAGACTTCTTAGAGTCCCTGTGATGCTCTTAAATCCTTTTCATCAAATTAAAACGATGAGCCATCACTTCCAAGAACAATCAGAGCAAATTCAAAAAAATCTTAGTTACTTCAAAAGATGTGTTAATTCCAAGCAAATTTCACCTAATAATAAAGCATCTTTCCAAGAGGAGCATATTATATTTGAAGTTCCAGCATTTAAATATTTCCCGTATTATTTGATGGTTTCAAATGTTAATACGCTCACCTATCCATTTAGTTTGCTTGCCATAGAACAAGCCGTCAATACACTCAGTCTCGCCATTTATAAAAACAGTAAAATCAAAGAAGCGGAACAACAAGATGTCAACCGATTTTTCGAAACATTGATGTCTGAGCATCCTGATAATCTTATTTCAGTCAAACAGCACCCTGAGTTTTTAAAAAAGCACCATATTCACCCATCCAATTTCTATCAAGTGATCGTTTGTGCGATTGATCAAGAAAGGGATGTGGAAAATAATATCTATTTGAATGAACGTTATCAAATGACTTTTGAGTGGCTAACACATAAATTTACTGACATTGATCCTTCTATCAGTGTTTATAGGTCTCCAGGTAATCATCGATTTACGATCCTATTACAAACTAAACATCAATATTATTTAGATTACTGCAAATATATCCAAAAAGAGTATCATAAACTTTTTAATAGTACACTGTCATTCGGTATTGGTAATGAAGTGACTGAATTCTCACAGTTACCACTCTCTTATTTTGAAGCGAATGAAGCTTTTGATCATAAGTCTGAAAGTAGTAAAGTGGAATTTATTGAACTCTATAAATCTAAAAGTGTAGAAGAATTGTTACAACTCATTCCAGCCAATAAATTAAAACCGTTTATCACGTACACACTAGGTTCATTAGCCTATCCAAAATCGACAAAAGAAAAAGAACTAAAGCATACATTGAAAATCTATTTGGCGAATCATTGTGATCTGACAAAGACCTCTGAAGATATATTTATTCATCGAAATACAGTAAAATATCGTATTAAAAAATGTGAAGAGATTTTAGGTCAGTCTATCGAATCGCCTGATATTTCATTGGATCTACGATTAGCATTATTTGCCTCAGAGAAAGTAAATTTTTAAACTTAAAAATCCCGCTAAAAAGCTGTTATGAATGCTTTTTAGCGGGATTCTTTTTACCTATTTTACCATTCAATGTAGCAGCTCCTACTCAAGCTATTATCAATAAACCGACACGCTTATTCGATTGAATCCACATTTAAATGAAGCTGCTTTCACAACGGTTCCACGAGCATCGTCGCTTTTGGGCAGCAATAACAAAACTACCTATCAGCGGGAGATGTATTAAATCTCCGCTAATAGGTAGCTTTACTTTATTCATTAGTTAGGGGATGGGTTGCTTTCTTCTCTTTCAACATCACGACCAGGAAGAATAAAATCGCTGCTGCTGCAAGAAGTATTGCTGCAATATAGAATGCTAATACTTTTGAACCAGTGATATCACCAATATAACCTGTAAGAGTTGGCGCAATAACTGATGAAGTCATTCCAAAGAAGTTAAAGATACCTAGTGCTTTGGCCATGCTGTTGGAAGGTACTGAATCCGTTACATATGTGATTAAAACTGGATCAATGGCAAGTTTACCTAATAAACCGTATAAAATTAATGCTGCATAGAGGACAGAAGGGTTAGGTGCAAATACGGTTAAACTAATAGTTACGGCTGCCCCAATTAACAAGAAGATTATTAATTTCTGACGCATATGTGCATTTTTATCAATATACTTAGAAAATATCAATGCACCAGGTACTGCTGTGACTGCAACTAAAGCAGCTACATATCCTACTGAACCTTGTTCAAATCCTTTTTCTCCGACAAGGAATGATGGTAACCATGTCACTATCATGTAATAACCATAACATGTTGCAAAATAGACGAAGTAAATAACTAATTTTTTTATCGAGAATAATTCTACGCCTTGAGATACTGTGGCTTGTGCTGTTATTTTATCTTCGGATGTTTCGTTTGTAGCTTTTTTGTCTTGTTTAACAAATAAGATAAACACAAATGTTACAGCTACAATTAAGACTGCTATCATATAAAGCATGTAATTCCATTGGATTTCAAGGCCACCTACTAATACAGATGAGCCTACTAGACCAATAACCATCCCTAATGCCGAACCACTGTTGATGATCGCATTAGAAAAGCTTTTCTTATCTTTTGGCATATATTTAGCGGATAAAGAGAAGGCCGCACCATAGTATGAGCCAGTCGAAAGACCTGCCATTAAGGCGCCTACATAAACTTGAGTGATTGTCGTGCTTGATCCAATGACGAATGCTGCTAATGCAAATATGATAAACGCAGGGATCAATACTCGTTTTTGTCCAAATTTATCAACGAGTATTCCTGATGGAATTTGCATACCCGTATAGGCAAAGAAATAAATAGAAGCAATAAGTCCTACTTGAGTATCGCTAATATTACCAAGCGATTCTTGAATTTGTGGATATATTGGTGTAAGTATTGTACGATAAATCCAAATAGCTACCCAACCTAAACACAGAGTAAAAATGATTTTTTTGTAATAATTCGGGTCATTCTTAACTGTTTGTCCCATAATATGACACTCCCATTTTTCTTTTTTTTTACTTATGTAGTGCTTAATTTAATTTTAGGTGATGAGTACGTAAATAACATTGTTCACTTTTAACAAAAACAGAACCAGCATTGCACATTTTAGACAAAAGCCAATGTTTGAATTGTTTATAAATGCATGACTTATGGCATTCTTATTTACCGATTCCTACTCAGTGCTTTTGTATCTACAAACTTTTCTCGGCTCGAATAAACAAAAATAAGCCCGACTACCCTATAGGTAATCGGACTGATCGCCATCCTCGTGCAAACATCTTTGCTCAAATCCTATTTTGAAAAATGGAATTTTTCTCATGTGACAATCCTTTGTGATCGCAGAAAAGATTCCACCTTGTAGATAATGGATCATCAAGGAGGAATCTTTTTACTATGAAAACTAGTTAATCAACAGACGTGATCGTTAATTTAATGATGTTTATGCGCAATAAAGCCTATTGGTGTGGGACCTGCGAACCCTAACATGACGAAATCTCTACTAGAATTATTAGTCATTCCGTGCTTTTCTCCTGCACGTGAAACGACAACATCACCAGCTTTAATTTGAACCATTTCACCACATTCTGGATAATAATCAGCTGTCCCTTCAATAACAACCCATATATCATCCGCTTTCTCGTGTGAGTGAAGTGGCAAAGTTTGTCCTGGACGCATACACCATATAGCTCCAACAGTATTAGGTGTTTCATAAAAAATATGTTTTGTCGCTTCTTCTTCTCTAAACTCTTGAATATCAGGCCAATGGAAAATACGATTTTTTAAATCTTCTCTTGCTAATTGTTTTAATGTCATAGTATTTTCTCCTTGTTTCGAATTTCAAACTATACCCACGTCATTTAGCGTTTATTAGAAAATGATTATCTGCGAATAATATTTTGAGGTTTTCCCTCTAAAAAAGCCATGGTGTTATCAAATGCAATTTTAGCACGCAGTTCCATTGCCTCATTTGTAAGGAAGCCTACATGGGGTGTTAAAATAACATTTTTGGCTTGTAATAGTTTATAGTCTCCAGGAATTGGCGGTTCCATATCAAATACGTCAATCCCCGCTCCTGCAATTCGCCCTTCATTTAAAGCATCGGCTAATGCATCATTATCAACAATTGGACCTCGTGCACAGTTGATTAGAATAGCTGATTCTTTCATTAATTCTAATTTTTCTTTAGAGATTAATCCTTTTGTACTTGAAAGTAGTGGTATATGTAATGACACAATATCTGATTGTGCTAATAACTCATCTAATTCCATGTACTCGATACCCAAAGCTTCAGCTTCCGGATTTCTTCTAGATTGGTCTGAAGCTACTATTTTTGCGCCAAATGCTTTAAACAAACGAGCAGTCATCATGCCAATCTTTCCTGTACCAATCAAACCAACTGTTTTCCCTTTAATTTCACTACCTTGGAATGCTCCTGGGAAATGATCGGCATGGATTTCTTTATTACCCTGAGAGATACGGCGGTACACATCTAATACTAAACCAATTGTTAATTCAGCAACTGCTTGATTCGCATATCCAGCTGCATTACATATCATAACATCTTGATTTCTCGCTTGCCCGATACCTACATGATCAACACCTGTAAAGGCTACATTTATTAATTTTAAATTGGCATTTTGATCAATCACTTCTGTAGGATAAGGATTATTAGCAATCATAATCACATCTGCACCTTCACTACGTTTTGCTAATTCTGCACTATCCGTTGTTTTCTTGTTGTAATAAACAAATTCGTGTCCGGCCTGTTTGATTGGCTCCGCTAATTTTTCAATGATCGAATCTGAAACATTTAATGGTTCTAATAATTTGACTAACATTTCAATCAATTCCTTCCTATTATTTTTTTACTAATACGTCTGTTGATTAACTAGTTACCATAGGTTTCTAGAAGAGACATTCGCATCTCTTCAAGACTGTTATTTCACAGCAAGAGGTGGTTGAGATTTTTTGCACATATTGCACAAAAAAATCAGGTATTTTCGTTTTCGATCACTTCCTTTTTTATTTTTTATTATGTTAATTGCTTAATTTAATTGTAGGATAGGAGCATTTAAATAACATTGTTCACTTTAAACAAAAAAAGAAACGACATTACATGTTTTTGACTAAAGCTACTATTTAAAATAACTAGAAATACGCTTTATCTAAATTGGAAACTTGCCTCTGATTGAATATTCTTTATCTGATAGTGTCTTACCTAGATGAAGATTTCATTTATTCAAGTCAATTGACCATAATTCCCTCCTTTCTATTTTTATAACGAAGATTCATTATTAAATCTCCACTATTTATATTTTGCTAGTAAGAGATATTGATTATGGAATTTAGCATAAATATAATTAATATCTCTTTTATCCCTAAATATCCAATTAATTCATATATTTTTAGTAAAATTGACCATAATTATTGCAGATACATTACATGATTAAAAATAACATGTCAGAATCATAGGAAAGTGTTAATCAGTAATATGATTGAAAAATAACTCTTAACCGTTTCATGATATTCTTACTTTAGTTCAAAAGCGATTGCTTTTTGAAAGGGGTAAGGATTAATTGAAGAAAAAAATATTACTACCGATTTTTGCGTCTTTTATGTTCTTTACAGGAATAGGTATTCACGATGCTCAAGCAGCTACATATACAGATATAACAAATACAGCTAAAGCATATATTGGCACTCCTTATAAATATGGGGGCACAGATATTAAGACAGGTATTGATTGTTCAGCCTATACACAATTAGTATTTTCTAAGGTAGGTATTTCATTAGAACGTACATCGAATGCTCAATATCAACAAGGTACTTCTATCGCAAAAGGTAATTTAAAGACTGGCGATCTTGTATTTTTTAATACTTCGGGAAGCGGTGTTTCACACGTTGGCATTTACATAGGTGACAGCAATTTTATTTCGGCTACGACAAGTTCAGGGGTTAAAATGGATAAAATCAATGACCCTTATTATTGGGGATCTCGTTACGTGGGGGCAAAACGTGTTGCAAGCTTCTCGGATTATGGAGAGGTAAAAGATGCTGAAATAGACTTTACTATTTATTCATCACGTGGAGAAGTCGCTCTTAAAATAGCTAAAAAACTACAATTAGATACTAGTCAAACAAATTCAAGTTTTCCTGATGTAAAGCCAGGGTCTAAATATGCAGGTGCTGCTGAAGCGCTAAAAAAAATCGGTGTCTTTACTGGTGATGAAAACGGGAAATTCAATCCAGGTTCACCTATTACACGCGGTCAACTATCAAAAGTTTTAGTAGAAGCATTCCACTTAAAACAACAAGGAACAACAGAAAACTTTGTAGATGTTCCTGGAGCTCATTGGGCTAACAGCTATGTATCCATCCTTGCATCCAATAAAATTACGGTAGGTAAAGGTGATAATTTATTTGGTGTTAACGATTATGTGACAATCGAACATTTAGATGCTTTTATCCAACGATTAACTCAATAATATGAAATGGTGTTTCACATGGATGAAACGCCATTTTTTTATGTCAAGCTCCCCTTCTCCGCTCGCCCCTCAACCCAAAGCATTTTTAAACGTTTTGTTGCACCATTTTTTAGAGGGAACCAATCGCGTTAAAATAAAGGCGATAATCGCCTAGATGGTCATGAAATAATAGGTATCACTGGACTAAGATAGAGAACCATTTCAGCCGTAGCATTGAGTGTTTCTACAAATAGGCTTTTCGTTTGTGTTGTAAAAAGGGTAATACAACAGCAGCTCCTATCGCACAAAGCCAGTAGATAACCACTGTATAGTTGTAGCTGAAGCCGAGGTTTATTTTCACTAAAAAACGGGTGCTGCTTATCATTAGCAACACCCGTTTTTGACTACTTATTTCACGTCTACTTGTTGTTCAGCATCCTCATGAGTCATCATATTTTCATGATTTGGTTGAACTCTCTTAATAAAGAATGCAAGAATGAGTGCGATTACCGCAATCAATGTTGAAATAAAGAAGGTATAATTAATACCATGAAGCATGGCTTCATTCATGATTTGTTGTTTTAGCTCAGCGGCACCCTGTGTAGATGTCTGTGCATTGGCACTCATATTATTCATAGCGCTAGCAGCTATTTCTTCTGCCTTGGCAGTTGTTTTATTGTTCATGACTGTAATCAATACAGCCGACCCAATAGCACCGGATACTTGCTGAAGTGTATTGTTCATTGCTGTTCCGTGTGGATTATTATACGCTGGTAGCTGATTCAGCCCATTAGTCATAACTGGCATCATGACCATTGACATCCCAAACATCCGTAATGTATACAGAAGAACAAGTGTCGAATAAGCCGTATCCATACTTATTTTACTAAAGTAATAGGATGTGACAATGGTGATGATTAAACCAAATACGGCTAAACTTCTTGCGCCATATTTATCAAAGAGCTTCCCGGTAATTGGAGACATGATTCCCATTACAATAGCACCTGGTAGCATTAATAAACCTGAATCCATTGGTGAAATGCCACGAATTGTTTGCACATAAATAGGCATTAAAATCATTGCAGAGAACATGGCCACCGCAATGACGATGGAAATTGCCGATGATAAGGCAAACATAGGATATTTGAAAATACGAAACTCAAGCATTGGTTCATCCATTCGAAGTTGACGAAGGACAAAGGTAATTAAAGCAATCGTCCCGATGATGATTGTTCCATAGACAAGTATGTCGTCCCAACCTTTTTCCCCTGCTGAACTAAAACCATACAGCAGGCCGCCGAATCCGATACTTGATAAAATGAGTGATATCACATCAAGCTTAATGGCACGTTGTGGTGTCACATCCTTCAATTTAAACGCTGCAAAAATTAATGTCAAAATGGCAATTGGCAGAACAAGATCGAATAACATTCTCCAGCTATAATGTTCAATGATCCAGCCGGAAAGTGTAGGTCCTATTGCGGGAGCAGTAATCATCACGAGACCAAACATCCCCATCGCTGCCCCTCTTTTTTCAACTGGAAATGCTGTAAGCATAACATTCATTAGTAAAGGCATCATTATGGCTGAGCCTGCAGCTTGTATCATACGGGCTGCTAATAATACACCAAATGCTGGTGCAATACTCGCTAGGAACGTACCTAGCGTAAATAAGGCCATGGCGGTAATAAATAGCTTTTTATCCGTAAAGCGTTGAATAAAGAACGCACTCGCAGGTATTAAAATACCGTTAATCAACATATAGCCCGTTGAAAGCCATTGTACGGCAGTGGCTTTTACGTCAAATTCCGTCATAATGGCTGGGAGGGCAATGTTTAATAATGTTTCATTCAAAATCGCTACAAATGCCCCAATAAATAAAATGGCAATCATGCCGTATGGCGTTTTTGTCTGGGCAGACATGGTATTCTCCGACATATAATATCAATCCTACTTTCTTTTATCTTTTTCATTTTCTTGAGAATTTCGATTATCTTTTTAGGTCTCGACTTCTTCGTCAATGAGCTGAGTAGGTTTTCCTCCCATCTGTTGTAGTGCCTTTGCTGATTTCATAGCAACCACTCCTTTAAAAATAAATAATAAAACTGTTGACGAAAGAATAGAGTATATTGTATAATTAAAATAGGTAAAGTACGTGGTACGTTAATTATACAATGTCTATCTCTATAAATTTACCATAAACCATTGTTGATTTCAATGTGTTGTACATATATTTTTTTGTAAAAAGTCGATTCTTTTCTTACAGAGAATTGACTTTTTTTATTGTTGATTTCTTGATTAAGCCATCATTCGTTAATTCATAAATGGTTGATACAACTTCCTTTAAATATCGGCGGTCATGCGAAACACTAATAATGGTGCCACCATATTGGGCTAACGCATTACACAACAGTACAGGCGTTGTCAAAGGACTAAAATTTCATCTGCATCACCCCGACGTTTGATAAAATCAAAAAATGCTTCTGTTTATCAACAGAAGCATCTTGTGCAATAAAAATAGTTTCCCTATGTATCAATTAGCCCAGAGCTTTCAATCTGTGCACCATTTGATATTTTATGTCAATTGAGTGGCTGTTAATAGACCTTGCACAAGAAACCACCCGTGTTCCAGTCATCCTATAATGACCCCCCTGCATCTTGAAAAACCTTCGTAAAAAATTCCACATCTCCCCTTGTAAATATGTGTTCTAATATTATTTCACACCTACCTGTACTTCCACCATCATTCCCCTTAGCGAGTAAACAAGAATATTGAAACTAGGTATTTACTCAATCTTTCTATAAAAGTAGCCACCTAGCGCGCTGATGGTATTGCGGAGCTAGGTGGCTAAGTGATGTTTTTAACTAGATTTAATTGAATATATAAGGGGTGCCTATATCCCTTCTATATTCTCGTGGGCATAAAAATATAATAAGTAGTGACTGCCTTGATTTTTTTCATCAGCAGCTAAAGCTAAAAATGAGACTGTTCGAACAGGTAAAGCTTTCAGACAACATTAACGATAGGTGTTGTGAATGTTATAACCTCTTTATTAAAAGTGGCTTTCTAGCATTTTTCCCTAAACCTTTGTGAAGCGCAAAACCTACTAGCATTAGTGATCTACCTCATCCCTAATGTCCTCGGCATTACAGTCAAGGTTCCTCTATCACCTTCCCTATTTACAGATTTCATTACTTGTGCGAATAATTGTGAATCGTTCCACACGTCCATGATTGTTGATAGCTTTGATGGATGTTGGTTATCCATGTTTCTATCATAAATACTTTCCCTACTTTTTTAACCATCCACATCATTGTTAATTTAACCATCCACTTGTCTATAATTAACAAAAATTCATCTTTTTCCATTTAGACAATGCAGTGCTTCTGCAAACCTTTTGATTCCTTCGTCTATTGACTCGGTATCTTCTCTGGCGTACGTAAAACGGACAAATCCCTTTTGTGATCCCATAGTAGAGCCAGGCACATAGATGACCCCACGTTGAATGGATTCTTCTAGTAATTGTGTTTCATTATAATCTTCTACCATTACTTGGCACCAAATATGAATGCCACCCTGTGGCGCGTAAAATGTCACCTCATCCTTTAAGTACGTATGGAGACTTTGGACAATAGTATCTCGGCGTCTTTCCAATTCCTTCACTAAATGCTCGATATGCAGGTTAAAATTGGAGGACTGTAAAAAATCATTCGCTATCCATTGTGTGAAGCTGGAATGGCCAAAGTCAATTTGTTGCTTGGCATCGGATAGTCTTTCAATAACGGATGTAGGACCAATAATCCAGCCGATTCGTAAACCTGAAGCTACGATTTTGGACAAGGAGCTAATGTATAATACATTTCCGTTTGTATCTAATGATTTTAAAGTTGGTCTTTTCTCACCTGAAAAGGCCGTTAAGCTATAGGGATCGTCTTCTACTACCGGAATCCCGAGCTTGGACGATATGTCTAGAATAGCCTCTCGTTTCTTTATATTTAACGAAGATCCAGTTGGATTATGAAAATCTGGGTTTAAAAATATCATTTTAATTCGATGTTTTTTATAAAGGGCTTGCAAATCATCGGGATTAATGCCATCCTTATGAACAGGAAGATAATGGATTTTTAATCCAGCCGATTTAAAAATTGGTAAATTAAAGTTATACGAAGGATCTTCAATCGCGACAGCATCTCCAGGCTTTAACAAGCATTGGACAATCAAATGTAATGCTTGTTGAGCTCCAGACGTAATGAGGATGGAAGAAGGATTTGTATCAATTCCTCTGCTAGTTTTTATATGGTTTGCTAGGGTCGTTCGTAAAATCTCACTTCCTTGAGGATGATCATATCCTAGACTACCAATGAAAGAGCGTGTTGCCGTAATCTCTCTTAATGCGCTTTTAGGAAAAAGATCCTCCGATAATTCTCCGGTTGCTAAATTGATGAGTTTATGATCCACTGCCTCTTTTCTTATTTTTTGCGTAACTGGTAGATTCGGTAAAAAGGAGCCTGCCTCAATATATCGATTCCAGCTCGGAATTCGCTTTCGTGTGATTCCCCAAATATCTTTGCTAATGGTCGTACCGCTTCCTCTATTGCGTTCAATGAGTCCCATTGCTTCTAATTCGTCATAGGCACTAACAACTGTACTTCTGTTTACTTGTAAAGTATTCGCTAAATATCGCTCTGATGGTAATGGTTTATCGGGCGGAAATGTTCCATCAGCAATCCCTTTTTCCATATATTCTGCGAGTTGTTTATAGATAGCTTTTTTTGCATGTCGATCTGGTTTCCAATTCATAGTTTTTCACCTCTATATTGCCTCTTATTTCTAGCTTTGTCTGAAAAGCTAAAAAGTCAATCATAATAGAATGTTAATGATTAATGACCATCCACTTCCTTATTACTTTCACCATCCACTTTTAATTATAACCCGTAGAATTCTACGAGAACCCTTACCTGACGCTTATTCCTCTCGATAATATTATACTAAAATTATTTTTGTTGTTTTAGAACGTTCTGTGTAATCTTGCAAAACACCTTGTCTTTCAAAATATGGACCACTATCATAAAAATCAATTGTGAATCAAAATCCATACAAGCCTATAGTAACCGATAGCACTTCAAAGAATCAGTTAAAGGGGTTTGTTTATGAAAAAAAGTTGGCTCAGATTAATTGGTCTTTTCACTATTGTCACTATGTTAACGGGCTGTGACCCGCTTTTAGTATTAGACCCAAAAGGTCCTCAAGCTCAAGTACAAGCCAAAGATATTATGCTTTCGATAGGGATTATGTCCTTTATCGTGCTAGTCGTTTTTGTGATTTTAGCTTATATGTTAATGAAATTTCGCGCTTCCAAGCAAAGTCCCGACTATAAGCCTCCCCATATTAAGGGAAGTACAATGGTTGAAATAATTTGTGTAGGTATCCCTGTGTTAATTGTTGCGTACATGTCTATTATTTCAGTTCAAAGTAATTACAAGGTGGAGTCTACGCCGGAAAAATACAAAGATGAAAAGCCTTTAGTCATTTATGCTGCAACATCTAACTGGAAATGGCATTTTAGTTATCCAGAAGAAGATATTGAAACCGTAAATTATTTGTATATTCCTGCAGAGCGTCCAATCGAATTTAAGCTTTATTCGTATGGACCGATTACTAGCTTCTGGATTCCACAACTTGGGGGTCAAAAATATGCGATGGCCGATATGGTGAATACCTTGCATTTGGCTGCGGATATGCCCGGAGAGTTTATGGGAAGAAATGCAAACTTTAATGGAAAAGGATTTGCGGAAAATACGTTTAATGTTACAGCGGTGACTCATGATGAATTTGATGAATGGGTCAAGGAAGTAAAGGAAACAGCAGATTTATTAACGGAGGAAAAGTTTAATACGTTACTACAACCAGGTCATGTGGGACAAGCCACATTCAATGGAACGCATTTAACGTTTCTACCAGCGCCTGAGGGTGAAAATGGCGGACATCAGCATGGCTCTTCCCACGTAAAAGATCATGCCACTCCATAAATTAATCATGAATTTCTCAAACGAAACTAGTTTACGATAAGGTTTATGTCGAAAGGAGACCTAGTCAGATGGATTACTTTGAACGTTTTGCTATACCCCATCCAAGCCCAGCTATTTATGCATCTATGGTCGCTATTGGTCTAACGGTTATAGCGATTATTGTAGGATTAACTTATTTTAAAAAGTGGAGTTATCTTTGGCGGGAATGGTTAACAACAGTGGATCATAAACGCATTGGTATTATGTATTTAATTTCAGCCATTCTTATGCTATTCCGTGGTGGTGCGGATGCTATTATGATGCGAGCGCAAATGGCAGTACCTGATAATAAATTACTAGATGCCCAGCATTATAATGAAATATTTACAACACACGGAACAGTCATGATTATCTTTATGGCGATGCCGTTTATTATGGCCTTTATGAATTACATTGTGCCGCTTCAAATCGGCGCAAGAGACGTGGCCTTCCCACGTTTGAATGCATTAAGCTTTTGGCTATTTTTCATGGGAGCTATGCTATTAAATATTTCCTTTGTTATTGGGGGTTCACCTGATGCTGGCTGGACGAATTATTTCCCTCTTGCTAATAATGAATTTAGTCAATCTGTAGGGGTCAACTATTACTTGTTTGCTCTACAAATTTCAGGGTTAGGTACATTAATTACTGGTATTAATATGATTGTTACCATTCTCAAAATGCGTGCTCCAGGAATGACATTAATGAAAATGCCTATGTTTACGTGGTCTTCATTAGTCGCAAACGTTATTATTGTTTTTGCCTTTCCTGTATTAACGGTAGCACTTGTCATGGGAACATTCGACCGCCTATTTGCTACGAATTTCTTCACAACATCCAATGGTGGTATGGATATGCTATGGGCGAATTTCTTTTGGGTCTGGGGACATCCTGAGGTTTATATTCTCATATTACCTGCCTTTGGGCTTTACAGTGAAATTATTTCGACCTTCTCGGGACGCAATCTCTATGGCTATAAATCGATGGTCGGCTCCATGGTGATTATCTCCTTCCTATCGTTTTTAGTATGGACCCATCATTTCTTTACAATGGGGCAAGGTGCTTTAACAAATAGTATTTTTTCAATAACAACGATGGCGATTGCTGTGCCCACTGGGGTGAAGATTTTTAACTGGTTATTCACCCTGTGGAAAGGAAAAATTGTCTTTACAACGCCGATGCTGTATGCCATGTTGTTTATCCCTACTTTTACAATTGGTGGCGTAACAGGGGTAATGCTAGGTATGTCAGCAGCAGATTACCAGTACCATAATACGATGTTTTTAGTAGCTCACTTTCACATGGTCATTATTCCTGGTGTTGTATTTGCCATGCTAGCAGGATTACATTACTATTGGCCAAAAATGTTTGGCTTTATGTTAAATGAAAAAATCGGCAAAGTGACGGCTTGGATTATTGCACTTAGCACCCTACTTGCCTTTATGCCGATGTTCTTCTCTGGCTTAGATGGACAAGCACGCCGCATGTATACTTACTCAGCTTCCACAGGTTTTGGTATGTGGAATATGGTTTCCTTTGTCGGCGCTATTGGTCTTACGATTGGCTTTATGTTAATTGTATACAACGTTTATTACAGCATTCGTTATGCACCAAGAAACATTGGCTCAGACCCATGGGACGCACGTACATTAGAATGGGCTACACCAAATCCAGTGCCGTACTATAATTTTGCAAAAGTACCGCATGTCATTTCAACTGAGGCATTATGGGATGCAAAATATCGCCAGCATGATTTGTTCCCAGAAAAATACGAAAACATTCATATGCCAAATAACAGTGGGATACCATTCATTCTAGGCTGTATATTCTTTGCTTGGGGCTTCTCATTTGTATTTGGTATGTGGATTCCAACTATTGTTACAACTATCGGTATTTTTATTTGCATGGCTCATCGTTCATTGGAAAAAGACACTGGACACTATGTACCTGTCGAAAAAGTGAAAGAAACGGAATCAAAATTGCGAGGTAGTCAATCATGAAAATCGATCAATCACTCCCTTTAGAATATAGTACACAGCAAAATCAATTGAATATACTAGGCTTTTGGGTTTTTATCGGCGCTGAAATCATGCTCTTTGGAACGCTGTTCGCAGCATATTTTGTGTTAGTGGATCGCACCGGAACTGGCCCTACTGGAGCAGATATTTTTGAAATTACACCTGTTTTATTTGAAACATTTATTCTTCTCACTAGTAGCTTTACGATTGGTCTAGGCATACACGCTATGCGCAAAGGCTATATGAAAGCGATGATTACGTTCTATGTGTTGACGCTATTGCTAGGCGTAGCATTTATTGGATTTGAGGTTTATGAGTTTATTCATTATGTGCATGTTGGTGCAGGCTTACAAACGAGCGCCTTTACAGCTACCCTTTTGACAACATTAGGGACACATGGTGCCCATGTCACATTTGGTGTGTTTTGGGGGATGTTTATTGTCTACCAATTAATTACGCGTGGATTAACGCCTGAAACAGCCAATAAATCTTTCATCTTCTCCTTATACTGGCACTTTTTAGATGTGGTTTGGATTTTTATCTTCAGCTTCATTTACTTGAAAGGAATGGTGTGAAATGAGTGATTTATTCCCACTAAAACAGGTGATGGGATTTGCCTTGTCGATAATCCTTACCATCATTGCAGCGTGTGTCTATTTTTTTCAAATAGCAATGCCTATTACGATGACAATACTTTTAGTCACAGCATTTATTCAGGCAGGCTTACAGTTAGTTGTCTTTATGCATGCTGGTGAAACGAATGATAAACCCGCCATCTATACCAATATTTATTATGGGTTAGTCATAGCGCTCGTTACCATTTTTGGAACATTACTATGTATGATTTGGGGTTATATTTAATAATACAACGGTGAAAAATCGTCCTTACTTGAACTTAGTAAGGACGATTTTTACGTGAAAATACCGATGTTTGTTTTGAATGAGAGCAAATCTTTCTTTAAAAGATTCAATCTATTTTACTTTGTAACCCTTACCATTCATCCGTGCCTAATTTTTAGGGGACAATCACGGAGTTGTATACGTTAATGACAGCATTAAATGTATTTTTTCATCTGAGTGATTAATATACGTGTGAAGTTCTTCACCCTTGAACTTAATGACATCCCATTGGTTTAACAGATGGGTTTTCTCTCCGACCTTCAGCTCCAATTGCCCATTCAACACAAGCACAACTTCCTCAGAGCCTGCTAAGTGACACTCACTATATTCACTATTAGGATCAAGACGACCTCTATACCATTCAGTTCCATTTGTTTTGAATAAAGGCTCGACAAACCAGTCGTTATTGTGACCTGCAAATTGATATTCCGATCCAAAACGATGAACCTCTACATTTTCTTCAAAGGATAATAAAGAAATTAATGGAATATGAAGCCCTCTACATATTTTCCAAAGGATATTAACAGTTGGATTTGTTTCCCCCCGTTCAATTTTCCCTAATGTTAGCTTACTGACATTACTAACACTCGCGAGCTCTTCGAGACTCATCCTTTTATTTTTTCGAATCTCTCTTAAGTTCATACCTACTTGACTAGATAAATCCATATGCTCCTCCTGCAATAGATGGCACCCTTTCCATTGACTTTGTACCAATAGTATACTATATTATACAAGTCGGTTAATCATAGTTTATTTTTTAAACAAAAAGTTAACTATAGTATATCAAATAATAACTAAAAGAGGTGTTTTCAGTGATGGCGAAATCAAAAAACTTCCCGATTATTTGGAGCGTTTTTTCTTTGTTTATACTTTCCATGAATCTACGAGCTTCGATAACATCTATCTCGCCAGTATTGAAAAATATTCAAGTAGACTTGCAGATGACAAGTGTTGTAGTAAGTTTATTAACGGCACTACCCGTATTTTGTATGGGGATTTTTGCGCCATTGGCTGGCAAGCTAAGTGAACGATGGGGTATTGAGTGGACGATTGGTGGATCCGTTTTATTAATCGGTATATCAACTGCTTTACGGTTAGTGGCAACTTTCCCCTTCCTTTTATTATTAACTGCTATTCTTAGTGGGATAGGGATTGCCATAACAGGTCCACTGATTTCAGGCTATATCAAAAAGGAATTTCCTAAATATTCTTCTACTATGATTGGTGTATATTCTGCGGGTATGGGAATTGGAGCCTCTTTAAGTGCTGGTTTAGTTGTTCCTGCTATGCATGCATTTCATCAATCTTGGAACGCAGCTTTAGCGATATGGTCGGTATTCGCTCTTATAGGTATCATTGTTTGGATTCCTATCATTAAAAAATCAAAGCCATCTCAAGAGTCATTTGAGAAAACTGCAAATCAAAAAAGTCGGTTACCTTGGGGAAACCGATATGTTTGGCTCCTTATGATTATGTTCGGTTTCCAATCAGGTGTTTATTATTCCCTCGCGACATGGCTCGCTCCAAAAGTACAGGATATGGGATATAGTGACGCCTACGCTGCAACGACCGTCACTATTTTTTCTGTCATGCAGATGGTTTGCAGCTTTATCATTCCCATCTTAATAAATAATAGTTCCAAGAGAAAGCCTTGGATGCTACTTTGTGCTTCAAGCTCCTTTATCGGCATTTTCATGTTAATTATGGGTGGAATCTCCCCTATTTTCTGTGCGACATTAACAGGGATTGGTGCTGGTGGTTTATTCCCATTAGCAATGATTTTACCTTTAGATGCAACGACTACACCAAAAGAGGCAAGTGAATGGACAGCAATGATTCAATTCGGTGGCTATATCATTAGTGGTATCATACCAATGCTTGTTGGGATTATCAAAGATATGACAAATACATTTGACGTTGCCCTTTTCACCTTATTAATTATTATCATCGTTATCATGGGGCTGACGTTAAAGGTTAAAACAAAGAAGGAATCAGCTACTATTCGCGTTCTTCCTAGTAGATGAAGGACGGCACCGCGTTTTTGACTGTAGGTAAACTATTTTGGAGAGTTCAGATACTAAAATAGTTCGCCTCTTGTTTTATTGTATATTTATACAACAACGTTTTTACGTAGTTTTTTCTATGCTACAATTCACTATAAATGAGGAAGGAAGATGTCTAATGAACGTAACCGTTTATGTTGCAAGTGCATTTAGCAAGGATCATCAAGGCGGAAATAAAGCAGGAGTAGTATTTGATGAGAATACATTGACCACTACTCAAAAAATGGAAATAGCCAAACAGCTGGGCTATGCGGAAACTGCATTTATATCAAAATCTGAAATGGCTGATTATAAATTTGAGTATTTTACACCAAAAGAAGAAGTTGATTTATGTGGTCATGCTACAATTGGCTCTTTCACGATACTGATGCATTTACACAAACTTTTCAGGGATTGCTATACAATTGAAACGAACAGCGGTGTTCTTACTATTACGATAAAAGATGACATCATTTTCATGGAACAAAACAAACCGATATTCTATGATGTTATATCTTCAAACGAATTCATCAACTGTTTTGATAGTAAAGCTATAGACAATAAATACCCCATTCAAATTGTCTCGACAGGCTTAAAAGATATTTTAATTCCTATAACCAATGAAACACAATTACATGCACTGCAACCTAATTTTGAAAAAATTAAAGAAATGAGCCAGTATTATAATGTTGTTGGGATGCATCTATATACTTTTAATGACAATCGTATTATATGCAGAAATTTTGCTCCCCTATACGACATCAATGAAGAAGCAGCAACTGGAACTTCTAATGGTGCATTAGCTTGCTACCTTTATGAACAGCATCACCTGCAAAAAGAAGTCTATGTATTTGAACAAGGCTATTCTTTACACTCGCCTTCTGAAATTTTAGTTAAATTAGCAACCAATAGCAAGAATGAAATAGAAAAAGTTTATGTTGGCGGCAAAGGGTATTACTGTGAAACTAAGTCTTTAAATATAGAAAAAGGTTAAGAATATCATTTCTCAACCTTAGACTGTAGATTTTCTACGTTTTAATTCCAAACATAGTATTAATTGAACAAGATGTTTGTCTTCTGTCTGAACACGGTTTAGGAATATGCCTAAACCGTGTTTTCATATATTCACTACCTATGATTATTACTTGCTTGTAAAATCTATAGTAAACGTTATTTTTCCATTTGATAGTGTGGACTCCGTTACAAAGTCTAACTGTTCGGCAAGACTTTTCACTGTAGCGAGACCAAGCCCTGTTCCAGAGAAATGTTTATTTCGAGAGCTTTCCCCTACATAAAATGGTTGCCATATTTTAGAAATATCCTGAAGCGTTGTATGATTACTTACTTTCAATATACCCGAATGAAAGGTAATCATTATTTCATTGCCCGAGGTGTATTTTAGTGCATTGCTAACCAAATTTTCTACAATATAATAGACTTTTTCCTGCTCACTATTCAGCATAAAGGTAGTTACGTCAGATTGAAGAACTATCTGCTTATCCCCCTTCAAAGGCTGATAGCTTTGGATGATTTCTTGTAGTAGCTGGAAAAAGTCAAAATGTGATACATACATAGCATTTTCTTCTGTTCGAGCATAATAAAGCATATCTGTAATGATTTTCTCCATACGATCCACTTGCTGATGAATAACAGTTAAATAGGTGCCATCATCCAACCCATCTTCAATCCCACTTGAGTAAACATTAATGAGGGCGAGAGGCGTTTTCAACTCATGTGTTAAGCCCATCATAAATTGCTTTAAATCTAGATTTCGTTGGGTTAATAATTGCTGTGCTGATTCAAGGGTTAAACTCATTTTATTAATACTTTTTGCTAATTCTTCGATTTCATCACCCGTTTGAATGGTCGTCTGTTGAAAATTCAGTTCCCCAATTTCTTTTGCTACTTGTTGCAATTCATTTAATGGATTGGTTATTTTTCGAGATAGGAGCCCCGTAACTATAATAATGATTAAAATGCTTACTATTAGAAAGGCTAAATTAAAACGATTAATAAAAGAGGCTATATCTGTAAAACGTGCCATAGTGGCTCCAATCATCACAAGCTGATCCTCTTCTTTCGCATAATGCACAATAAAGCTAGACTTTTGTTTCCCCTGATCATAGAGCTTTCCTACAACTTTATCTTCCGAGATAGTTTGAAGTACTTCCTCGGAAACCCAAAATTTATTTAGAGCTATATGCTTTCTCGCCAGTTGAAGTCTTAAATTTTCATTCAGATCATTGAGGGAATCCTCCAATGGAACTGCTATAATCGTGACATCAAATTGACGCTCCACCAACTCTACATCCTCTAAAACTTGATAAGTCTCAAAGGCTTCTGATACTTTTTTATTCAGCTGATAAAGATAAAATTTAGGGAGAAAAAACTGGCTTACACCAAGGGATATAGAAAATGTAAGTATGACTACTAAAGTAATATAAATGGTTAATTTTGTGCCGATTTTCTGTTTCATTCGCTTGTACTATACCCAATACCTCTATGTGTTTGGATAATGTTCTCCCCTATTTTTTCTCGCAATCGTCGTATATGTGTGTCCACTGTTCGAGCATCTCCCATATAGTCCAATCCCCACACTAAATCCAGGAGCTGATCTCTCGTCAAGATTTGTCTCCGATTTTGGCTAAAAATTCGTAACAGCTCAAATTCCGTTTTCGTTAACTCTATTTCTATCCCTGCTCGCCAAACACGTTTACTTGTCACATCGAAGGACACATTCTGTAGCTGTTGTATAGCTTCGATTTGCAGTAATTTTTTCGCCCTCATAATGAGTACTTTGGGATAAAAGGGTTTATTGACATAATCGTCGGCCCCCTCTGCCAACGCCTGAAATTCATCCTCACCAGTGTCCCTTGCTGTTAGCAGTAAGACCTTTATCTTTTGTGTTTGTTTCATTTCACGACAGACCATCAACCCATCTTTTTTAGGCATCATCCAATCTAAAATGGCCAAATCAATTTTTTCTTGATAAAAAATGGCAAGTGCTTCCTCTCCATTTGTTGCGGTAAAGACCGTGAACCCCTCTCTTTGAAAATAGTTTTGTAAAATCTTTAACATAGCTAATTCATCATCTGCAATGAGTATATTCATTTTATGAAACTCCTAATGATCATATTTATATAAAGGATCCGTCGAATAATTGCTTTTTTTCAAGGCATAGGCAGCTTCTTGATAGGTTGACGCTGCCAAAACCTCTTCGTATTGATGTGCATTCCAACTGGTACCCTCTAATAATAGCTGACGATGGTCCTTTAATGCACTATTCCAATCGGGGTAAGCTCGAAATTCTGCTTCCGTTGTATAGCTTTTATTATGTTCATATTCAACTGTCGGCATTTTAACGGATTTACCATGATACCTGCCCTTCATCCCAAACAAGTTATTTGCGTTAACAGCTAATTCACTTTTACCATAATTCGATTCCAATATAGCCTGTGCAATAATTATGCTTGGCAATATTTCTTGACCTTGCTGATTTAATGTCACCGCTATTGGTGCGATTTCATCAATAAATGCTACTTCGTCGTTATGACCCTGTCCAAATAGCTTGGCCATGTATAGGGCTAAAATAACTGTAAGTAATAGCATGCTGATTTTTTTCATTGTGTTTTACCTCATTTCCATTAAGCTGATGGTTGTATCGTAAAACAGCAATGTTACAGTTATTTGACAAAACATGAAAAGTGGCAAAAAAAGCCCGCACTTTTTAAAGTACGAGCTTGTGTATAGAGTCCATCCTATTGCAATTAACAATGCGATGTGAAAGGGAACATAAAATTCCCTTGCACAATCGCTTTTTTCGAAAGCACGAATAAAGCGTCGTCATCATTTGGCAGGATGGTTGCATTCATGCCTTCCATCATAAACTCTGGTGTAAAATGAAACACTACTTTTTTGGTTGTTTTCTTGACAATACTTGCTAGCAAATCCTCTACATTGATAGCATGCAAAGAGATGATATCATAAATATTTAGTACCCCTTCTTCTTCCTCCATTAATACTATTGTTTCTGATTCTTCTAAATAGTAAATAGCATGCGGGAAAACTAACGTAAAATAAAACATTAATAAGCTTTCATTTTGCTCCACAGCAATCACACTTGAATGGGTATAACGATTTTTCGCATAAGCTTCAAGAAGGGCTAGATTTTGATCAATGGTCAGCAGTTGGACGCTAGTCTGCTTTCGTTGTATAGGTCTTGTAGTAAGGTCTAAGCTGAATTCACTTTCATGGATACGCGTAAAGCCAAACTTTGGATAAAAATCGAGTACTGTTTCATTGGCAAAGAGATACATGAAATCACAGGCTTCTTCGTACTCCTTCATGATATGTAGCATCAATTGCTTTGCCAAACCTTGATGACGATGATGTTCATCGGTCATCACCGTCCCAATCTGAATCCCCTTTAATTGCTCGCCATTTATGCAAATCGACATTTTGTATACAGAAGCATTGGCGATCACTTTTCCTTCATGTATAAATGAATAAGGAATATATTGGTCATTCCAATACCCTCTGTTATACCAGCCTCGAAAATCCAAACCAAATGTTTTTATGGCTAAATCATTAAAACTATCCTTTAATCGATCATCATGACGATAATCACACACCAATTCGTACTTCTTCATGTTTTTCCCTCCGATTATATATAGGAATACATCTTTATTAGTGGAATCCTCACCTCCTAAAAACAGAAAAAGACCCTATGAGAAAACCTCATAAAGTCCTTTGTTGATACACAGAAAACAATGCTCACCACTTTAGTGGCTACTAAAGTATCTGTTTATTTGAATCAGACAAGATTATGCTTCTCTTCGTTATCGCAAAAGGGCCATACTAAATAAATCTATAATTTTCTAACATTATAGAATAGCCCTTCTATTAAATTCATAGGAATTTAAATCGCGATAATAAGTTTTAGCATAAATGTCTAATTTCCCTTCTGTTTTTAAGAATACTCTAATCTTACCACTTTCTGCTAAATGCTGTCTAGATGAATTCCCTGATGTATCGACCATGTTAGTTAGACTGAAAAAGAATAGTATAAGTATAGAATATCCTGCAAATGTTCAATCTATAAAGAAGTTAACCATGAAGGGAGCCTACAATTCAGCATGAAATTTAAACTAGCTTTCAACAAAAAACAACTACCATCCGTTGAACAGCCACCAAAAGAAAATCTTGTAAGGGTCGCCCCGACAACTGATCATTTTATTCAGTCGATTCAAAATGCAACGAATAACCCAGCTGATTTAATAATGAAGGCCATCCCACATAATATTACGCTTATTTATATAGATAATTTAGTCGATAATCAGACATTGAACAATGACATTATTGCAAATTTGCTCAATAATCCTCAAGAAACACTAGAAGGCATTGAGGTAAGTCTTTCTATCCCCGAAATTGTAAAATCCAATCTACTACAGGAAACAGTAGAATCGATGGTCAATGGATCTGTCGTTATTCATATAGACGGCTGCTCCCAAGTTCTTATTGGCAATATCGCTACGCGAGAATCCCGATCATTATCGGCACCAGAAAATGAATCACAGGTCATTGGAACACAGGTTGGGTTTAATGAAAGCTTAACTACAAATATTTCTTTAATCCGTCGCTACATAGTAAGTCCTAACCTTTGTAATGAAAAACTGAAAATCGGCACGCGTACCAATACCTCTGTCTCACTGCTATATATGAGTGGCATTGCTAATGTGCAAATGGTCCATACAATGCGCCAACGAATAACGGATTTATATGTCGATGAGCTACTTGATAGTGCCGTTTTGGCAGAAATGATTGATGATAATTCATTGTCAGTATTCCCTCAAATGCTGCTAACGGAAAGGCCAGATAGATTTTGTGATGCGTTATTAGATGGAAAAATAGGTGTTTTAGTTGATGGTAGCTCGATGGCTATTATTTGCCCGCAAGCCTTTACGGAATTTTTTCAAAGCCAGGAAGATCAAAACTTAAGATGGCAAATTGCTACCTTTCTTCGTTTATTACGAATATCTGCTTTCTTTTTATCCGTCTATTTAACACCCTTTTACGTGGCCGCTTTAACCTTTCATTACGAGGTCATTCCACAAGCCTTTTTAGTGCCATTAAGTGAGTCCAGAGCCTTAGTTCCTTTCCCACCTATATTCGAAGCGTTATTATTAGAGTTTATTATTGAATTACTACGAGAAGCTGGGGCAAGACTACCAACAAAAATTGGACAAACCATCGGTATCGTTGGCGGTATCGTAATAGGTACCGCAGCCGTACAGGCAGGTATTACGAGTAATATTTTATTGATTATCATTGCTTTAAGTGCACTCGCTTCCTTCACTTCTCCGAGTTATATGATGGGCAACGTGATTCGTTTGATTCGTTTCCCCATCATTATCCTTGCAGGCTTTTGGGGTTTTTATGGCATTATGCTAGCTTTTTGTTTTATTCTTATTCATCTTTTACGTCAATCAAGTTTGGGTGCTCCGTATTTGTCTCCTTTCTATCCACCAAGGTTGAAAGAAATGCGGGATAGTATTATCAGAATGCCTATTCCTTATACAGCGAAAAGACCTGCGTTAACAAGACCAAAAGATACCAATAAATTCGAGCCTGAGCCAATAAAACCGGAAAAAAGTTGAACTGAAGGTGAAAGAAATGAACAATCCTATACAACTTAACCCAAAAGAGATGATTAACGCTTATTTGCTCTTTTTTGTCGTGCACAGCGCTCAAATTGGGGTCGGTATACAGGGATTTCAACGCATTATCTATCAAGATGCAAGGCAGGATGCATGGATTTCAGTTCTGATAGCAGGCATTGCCACCCATATAGTCACATTTTGCATGATTAAAACATTAGACATATACGGCTCCCATGATTTATATGGCATCCAACAAGATATTTTTGGAAAATGGATGGGCAATTTTTTAAATGCGTTGTATGTTACTTATTGCTCTGTCGCCTTTTTTTCTGTTTTGCGAAATTATATTGAAGTGATTCACGCATGGATTTTCCCTAGTATTGGGACATGGTTTCTGTCCGCTACGTTATTAGTCATTATTATTTATGCCTTTACAGGTGGGCTTCGAGTAATAGTCGGTGTATCCTTTTTCAGTATCATACTTTCCTTATGGATACTACCCGTGCTAGCCTTTCCAATAAAGTATGCCTCAGCGGAAAGTTTATTTCCTATTTTAGAAAACGACATTCGCTCCATTTTAAAGGGTGCCCATTCCATGACCTTTACCATTATCGGCTTCGAAATCTTAAATGTTATTTATCCCTTTGTAAAAGACAAAAAAAATATTCGCAAGCCCGTTCATTTAGGATTATTGTTTACGACATTGATTTATCTAGTAGTCATGATGGTGTCCATTGCTTATTACAGTGAGGGAAAATTACTAAAAACCATCTGGGCAACATTGACATTGTTTAGCTTTATCAGCTTCCCTTTTATAGAACGTTTTGAATTTATAGCCGTTTGTTTTTGGATGCTCATTATTATACCGAATTTATGTCTGTATTTATGGGCCGCATATCGCGGAGCCATTCGATTAGTCAAAATACGCGCCACGACATTTGTTTGGCTTTTTTCCTTCATCGTTTTCATTTTCACAATGATCATTCAAACCCGTACAGAAATCAATACGATTAACACCGTATTTGGCAATATAGCATTTTATGTTATTTTTATTTACCCTATTTTATTATGGATCTTGGCTATATTAAAAAAGAAGGTTTCATCAAAGAAGGTGACCAAAAATGAACAAGCTTAGATGCTCTTTTATTATGCTGCTCTCATTGGTTTTTTTATATGGATGTGCTCAAACCAATGTTTTAGATAAAGTAGGATTAACCACATTAGTTGGCTACGATGTAGGGACAGAAAGCAAAATGGCTGCGACAGCTGTTATTCGTGAAGTCAATCCAGAGTTCCAAAGTAAAGTGGAAATTTTGACAACAGAAAATGACACAAGTAAAGGGAATCGAATGGAAGCGAACAGAAAGCTTTCAAAAAAAATAATGGTTGGTCAAATGAGGGTTATTTTGTTTGGTGAAGAATTGGCGAAAGAAGATTTACGTTATTATATTGATACTAGTCTAGAAAACGCCAGCGTCAGCAACGGTATTTATATGGCCGTAGTGGAAGGTAAAGCAGCCCCATTTTTGAAATACGAATACCAAAATATTGAGGATATTGGTCAGCATGTTTTCAGATTAATCGAGCAAAATGTGAAACAGGAATATATGATTTCGGCGACTCTTCATCAGATTGCTCATGATTATTATTCCATTGGACAGGATTTAGCTATGCCTACCATCAGAAGAGATGGTGAATTTGTGGAGCTAAGTGGTGTAGCTCTCTTTAAAGGTGGCAAAATGGTTAGTACACTTCCTGCAAAGGATAGCTTTTATGTAAAAATTGTCAGAGATACGTTTAAAGTAGGTTTATATGAAACCATTTTGGAGCAAGAAGATATTCCTCCTAAATTACTCCATAAACCTGCGGATAAAATAACGGTCGCTTTCGACGCCATCCACTCGACAAGAGAGATGAAATTACTGGATGCAAAAACACCTGCGTTTGATTTAAACATTAAAATCAAATCAAGGGTATTAGAAGTATTTCCAGATATTAATCAGGGTGACCGAGACAGCGTGATTGCCCTTGAAAAAGCCATTGAAAAAAAATTGTCGAAGGAAATAGCAAGAGTCATTGCTCATAGTCAGAAAGTGGAATCCGATATTTTTGGCTTCGGGGAGAAATATAGAAGCGTTGTGAGATATTCCCATTTAACAAAGGACAAATGGCATGAAATGTATAAGGATATGAAAGTAAATGTAAATGTTGACTTTGTGGTCTTAAGAGACGGTGTTTTTGAATAATTTATTGCCAATCATGGCCGGTCATAATAGATATAAAGTGATGGAAGAATATATCATAGTGGATATCAAATGCAATGCGATGTCTTTTTTTACCACTATTTATATTTTCAAACGGTCGTGTTTCGGCAATGCTCTGCCCTCTAGCAGGTCCATCTAATTTATCAACAACCATCACAGGATATGACTCATAGATGAACATCTCAGGATAAATTGCTGCCATTAGCGTTAAAGCATCATGGACGGGGCTACCTAGTAGTGATGGGTCCCGTTCTTGATAAAATTTTGTATAGTATTCCATCAATGGTTTAAGGATTTTCGTCTTTCCAAATGAGTCTATATAATTAACCATTCCTGGTGTAACAATTGCCTTCTGTGTAGCATTCAATGGAATAATTGTGACATTTTTTGCATAGGTGAGCACAATATTAACCGCAAATGGATCCCCGTGAAAGTTTGCTTCCGCTACGGTCGTAACATTGCCCGGCACCCAAAACGCCCCACCCATAATATAAATTTCCTTCACATGTTGCATGAGCTGATTATAAAGAATAAACATGGTCGCTAAGGATGTAAGACGCCCAATATTGACAATGATTAGTTCATCATTCTTGTGTTTCTCGATAATATTAACAATTTCCAAAAAGTTTTCGATTTTTATGTCATGATCTTCGTTCGGGATAATCGGACCAAGTCCATGTTCTCCATGTATTTCTGGATAATACGTTGGCTGTTCGCCGGTTAGTGGGATCTCTGCACCTAAAATAACGGGAATTCCCTCGGGAAAATCAAATAATTTCATAACATAATAAATATTAGCTACCGCATCCTTTCTTGATACATTGCCATAATCGGCAATTAACCCGACAATTTCGATTTCTTTGTGTAATCTTGCATAAATCAATGCTATCGTATCGTCGATGCCAATGTCACCGAATAACAATACTTTTTTCTTCAAACAAAGGCCTCCCTTGTACTGCCGATTTACCTATCCTTATAGTACGGTTCATACAACCAAGACGCCACTGATTGTTTACTTTTTTGGAAAAATTAGTGATACATAAAAAAACCCACTTGCAATTGGCAAATGGGCTTCGAACGTAGGATTTTAACGGTTCTGTTCAAGGTACTGATAAACCGCCATCATCTCTTGTTTATTTAACTCTCTAATACGATTGAAAATAGGAATTTTCCCCACTACCCCCAACTGGTTTCCTTCCTTTACAACATCACTGACCGTACCCGTTAGCCATGTATGCACGTCAATACCTTCGATAATTGCCTTTTGGCCCTCATCATTAATACCGGTTGCACCACAGCTGACGCATGGAACCGTTAATTTATAGACACCGTCATGTAGCCCTTCTTCCGTCAGAACCTTTTTCCCCTTACAGAATGGACATGGATGACTCCCTTTAACTTTATTGATTTGCGTCACAATTTTTTTGTAGCCTAAAGCTTCATAAACATACGTTAATTTTTTATATTGACCATTTGTAAAATATTGATCAATAATTGTGTCTCTCGTTTCATAAATAGAAGCGAAATCACAAATTGTAACCTCGTTTTTACGGCTGATGGAAGCAATATTATCTTTAATTTTATCCCAGAATGGCAATGTATTTTGTAGAACAATTTCATAGCCCACAAAGCTGGCAAGCTCTATTTCCAGCATTTTCAGTGCTACTTGCATTTCCCTTGGCAATAAAGAGACATCCTGTATGAGTGACATATCACTGCCTACAATCGCTTTGATTTTTTCAAGTGGTGGTAAATTGCCTACTATTTTGATGACCTCATCAATCGGTTGATGGATGATTTCTCGAATATCTATGTCACCAAAACGTAATTTCTTTTGGTGATTAAGAACCGAACCATGACAAATTGGGCAAGGGACCATCTTTCTTGTTTCCTTCATCTGCTCTTTGATAATGGATTTAGAAATGACGATATAACGGCCTATAATAAAATTGAAGCCTTCCCATTTTTTCGAGGATTTTGTTGCTTTATCATAAAATGACTTGTCCCAATAACCATATAAAAATGTATGCTTTTCTTCTTCTGTCATATCAGTATAGCTTTTACTAATATCTTGCCCCAGTTCATTTTGTATCTCTTCAAAAAGGAACGCCAATTTTGAATGCTGATAGTATTTTAGAACCTCCATCACATCTGGATGCAATAAGCCGTCCCAGAATGGCACTGTTTTATCTTGGATGACTACATCAAAATCGAATTCTTCTATTTGTAATCGACCTGAACAGCTCGGACAATGGTTTTCTTGGCTAAAGAAATCAAAGCTTCTTGTATCCTTATTGGTCGGATGGGCCGCGACAATATGATTGATAAGACCAGCTATTTCATATAAAAAGCTATATTGGCTGTATAAATGCCTCTCAAGATCAATCGCAATGACAGGGGCTATCTTATTCGATTCATATTCACCGTAAATGAGGCGGGCCATGGATGATAGGCTTTTTAAAATGCCACCTTTGTATATATTTTCTGCATTTTTAAAATAGCTAATAGGATGGTCTTGTAAATAATGAATACCCTTTTTCGATGCAAAAGTAGATGTGATTTGTAGGTCAGAGGTGCTTTTCGTAAGGTGCGATTGTTTAAAATATGCTTCATGCTCCACTACATCAAGATGTGTCACTGGCCCCTGCTGTCTTTTACCAAAGTCAACGATATAATCAGAGCTTTCAAGCATATAGGCATTATGCTCAATCATAACAATGGAAATCGAATCATCTTTCAGAATATCCCTCACACTATCAATAAATTGGTTTAATATATTTTGGGATAATCCTTTGGAAGGCTCGTCAAAAATAAACAGTGTGTGAGGATTTCGAGAATTGGCAAACAGCTCTGACACTAAATGCACACATTGAAATTCACCCGTGGATAGTGTTTGTGTTTTTCTTTCCAGCGTTAAATAGCCTAGGCCAAGTTTGATGAGCAAGCTTAACCGTTTATGAGCAATATCTTCCTTTGGGAGCTCCACGATAATATCTTCAATCGAGCGTTGAAAAATATCATCGATTTCCTCACTATATTTCGTTAACTTCTTTTTAATATCGAGAAATGTCGCAACGGTGGATCGACTTGTAATCGATTGATTTCGATCTTGCCCTACCATCACTAATTTATCTTTTGGGTAACGTTTTACAAAATCCTTTGCGATACACTCATTCACCAATGTTGATTTTCCACAGCCCGACTCTCCTGTGAAGGTGACAAGCTGATTTTGTGGAATTTCTATTTCGTCCATTTGGATATTGCGGCAATATAGGTCACGGAATTGATAGAAGGTCTTAGGTCTTACCTGACTTCGTTCCCAGTAAATGGGCTGTGGTCGAGGGGATTCTTCCACGATTTTTCCTCCGTATTTTCCACTACCTGGTCCAAAGAATAGATGTTTATCTGCTGTATTTAAAACTGTATCCGAATGATCAATTAGCCAAATTTGATTTTTAGAGCCTAGTCGTTGAATTTGCTCTAAAATTTTCAGGAGTGTGTCATGATCTAGACCTACAGAGATTTCATCAACAATAATCACTGTATTCTCACTCGTTGCCATAAACTCAGCCAAATACAGTCTTGTTAATTCTCCCCCTGATAATGTCCCCATAATGCGGTTTAATGTTAAATAACCAATATTCATTTGAATAATATTTTGAAGAATATGTTGCTTCTCTTCACTAATCTTTAATTCCGTTGCTAAGGAATAGATCGTTTCCACACTTAATTGATGAATATCGGAAATACTATACAGTTCACCTCTTAATGGTAGCTGATGACGTTCTACCTCCTCACTGTAGCGCTTCCCCTGACATTTTTTACATTCAACATTTTTCGTCGTACCACGTCCTTTACATGTCGGACACCAGCCTAGCGCATTATTAAAGGAAAAAACTTCTGGAGATAATTGAAACTCTTCTGCTAAACGATCACGTATTTCCTTAAATACACCTGTATGCGTACCGATAGTTGAACGTGGATTTGTAGATATGGATGATTTCCCTAGAAAAAGAACTAATGGCATATCCTCCATTTTAATAGCACTAAAATTTGTTTCCATAATCGCAGGAAATAAATATTGATATTCAGCTTTAGGTAATAAAGAAACAAGACGCTTTTTGGACTCTTCCCCTATTGTTTGACAAAAGGTGGTTTTCCCTGACCCAGACAAGCCTGCAATGCCAAGGGATAAGTCTTCTGGTAAGTCGACATGTAAACGGTTAATATTATTAGCAATTAGTTGATTAATCTTCATTCTGTTTTCCTTCCGTGTTTACTATTTTCACAAGGATACTTTATTTACCTATGAAGAACGACCTTCGGAAAATGAAAGAACACAATTCATTTGAAGGAATTGCGCTCTTTTTCATAAAGGCTGATTCAATTACTAGGCTAATACTTTTTCGAGCTGACTACCCATGTTAGTCCAAGCGTATTTAGCGCCTTCAATTGCTCCTTGACGAGCTTTTGTTTCTTCACTAAATCCACCCTGATCGAGATGTAACTGAGTTGTACCATCAGCTGCTTGTGTCAAAGTCCACGTTACTGTTGTAGTTTCTCCTGCACTTCTCCATGTGTAAGATAGTTTATGAGGCTCTTCAATTTCAAGTACCTCACAATCGACAATGCCATCCCACCATTCGTTTGGCTCAGCACGGAATTGAAATTTATGACCTACAATCGGCTTAAAATCATTGTTCCAAATCCATTTTGCAAGTGTATCCGAATCCGTTAAGGCATGCCATACTTGCTCGATAGAACTTGTAAATTTAAAATCTAATGCTACATCTGGTTTCATTTGTCTTCCCCCAATAATAAATGTAATTTTGAAATTCTTGCTTTCCAAAAGTCTTCGTAAATCGATATCCAATCTTGTATTTCTTTCAACGGGGCGGCATTGAGCCTATATCTTGTTTCTCTACCCTCTTTTCGAGCGATCACAAGTCCTGCGTCTTTCAGAATCGTTAAATGCTTAGACACAGCAGTACGTCCCATTTCAAAATGAGCTGTTAATTCGTGCAGCGGTAACTCATCGGCATTTGCTAATAAATTAATCAATTGGCGTCTTGTAGGGTCAGCAATGGCTACATACACATCACGCTCTTGATGATTATTATTCAAAACCACCACCCTTTCTAATTGGACACTAAATGGTGTCCTAATTATATGACACCGTTTAGTGTCTAGTCAATTATTATTTTGGACATTTTGTTATGGATTTTATACTTATAAATACAAAAAGCACAAAGGTGATCACCTTTGTGCTCATTTTTTATGATTGGTTTTGGATGTGATGCTTTTGTAACCTCATGTAGCATACGCCATTAAACAGGCATCCATCGTTGTGATTAGGTTATGTTTAAGCAAGTTCTAATGGTAAAAATGCATATTCCCCATCTCGAATAATAGAACATTTACGAACCTTGATGGGATATCGGAAAAGAGGTCCATCCAAAACTGTCGTATGGAATTCTCCCCCTTCTCCGCAAGGGTCAATATTACGCTCTTCCAGCTCTTTGATATAATCAGGGGTAAGTATTCGTCCTAAATCCTCTTCTGTCATCCCTAACGATAAATTCACTGTCACCACTATCGTGACAAACCCTAAGTGAATAAATTCATCAACAGCATCCCGATGATTCATCTCCCATAATGGCATGCCAAGCTTTAATCCAACCTTCTTCGTAACCTCATCATGCCAGCAGCCGTGCTGAGGCATATCTAAATCACCCGTAACTAACACCTCTGCCCCTTGATTTCTCGCATTTTTTAAAAGATCGATAAATACATGTTCATATTCCGTCCAACTAGCAGCAGCTGTATACACTGGCAATCCAATAGAATCGGCTTGAGCCTGTATAAGCTCAGGTGGCATACCGTGAGATCGAGAGCGCTTCCCTTCCTCCTCCAGCATGACAATGAGACCAATTGCTCGCCCCACCTGTGATGCTTTATATAAAGCTAAAACACTATCCTTTCCCCCACTGAATGAAGCGATGAATGGATGATTACGCGCATTATTTTTCCAGCCAGTTGTTTCTGTCATTTCTATTTCTCCTTTTAAACTGACTTTCTTTGTAATTTTTTTGAGACCTATACAACCTTCTATCGCATTGCATAGTCAAGTTCCTTGATTTTAGGAAACCACCCTTTTATTTTATCACAATCATACGATGAGTCTGGATATTTATGTTAAGGTGTACTTAACGGTTGATGGGAAAAGGAGGAATGTTATGAGTGATTATGTAAAAGCACTAAGACAACAGGTTGGGACAATGCCCCTTATTTTAGTAGGCTCGACGGTGATTGTCTTTAATGAGGAGAAACAAATTCTTCTACAGCTACGCTCTGATATAAGAATGTGGGGGTTACCTGGTGGAGCGATGGAACCTGGCGAAAGCTTAGAGGATACAGCTAGACGTGAATTATTAGAGGAAACTGGGCTACAGACTTCCCAACTTCGTTTTATAACCATGCTATCTGGTCAACAGGACTATTATCTATATCCAAACGGAGATGAGGTTTATGGAGTAACCGCCGTCTTTATAGCTGAACAAATAGAGGGGCAGCTAACAATGCTTGACGATGAGAGTTTACAGCTAGCCTATTTTTCTTTAGATGCATTGCCATCTAATATGGTTAAGAAAGCGATAGATATTATCGATACCTTTTTATTAAAGGAAAACGTCACTGATTGGATGAAAGGTCGTGACTTAGTTGAACGGTTGTAAAGCTATGTTATTTGATTTAGATAACACCTTACTGAATCGAGATGAAGCAGTAGATAAATTATTTCTTAGGCTAGTAAAAATGTGTTATGTGGATGACGAGCATGCGATAAAAAATGAAATGCGACAAAAATTTAGGGAATATGATGAAAAATACTTTGGTAAAAGTGATAAAACGGATGTGGTAGCCTCTTTTTTTGATGACTTTCCGCCTCAATATGGCATGCCAAAACATGCTATTCAAGACTTTTGGAACCATCACTTTCCTCAATGCTTTTCTGTCAGTGAAGATACATTAACGATTATTCATCGGATAAAGCAGCAAATGAAAGTGGGTATTATCACAAACGGTAACAAATTCTTTATAAATTGTTACAAATTAAATAATGTTTGTAATGTTATATAGAAAGCCGTGCGTGACGGTTACGAAAGTAAAAAAAATCATCTGGATGGCATAAGGTTAAATCCTAAGTGCTATGGAACAATCGGTCTTCCGCATCGACTCCCCTTTAAACTGGGGAACGTTCAACGACTATCCCGTATAGCTGACGGGAGTACATCACAAGCTTATGGTGGTGGAAAAATCCTCTACCCAAGGAATTGGGTAAACATATAGTCTGCGCTCATGTGAAAGCATGAGAAGTTCATAAGAGAACTGCTGTCAAAGTTGCGTTTGATAGTGAACGGTTAAAACTTTATAAAACTTTATAAAATAGTTGTGATATTTTAAGGTATTTGTGTGATGATTACTTTAGAGGTGATTGTAATGCAAAGATATTCGATAAGAAAATTCGCTGACCTTATTGATGTCAATCCTCAGACTTTGCGTAACTGGGATAAAGAAGGCAAGTTGAAGCCCGCCTACGTGAACCCAGATACAGGCTATAGGTATTATTCAGAAGAACAATTACAAGAGCAACTCGGGAAGATAGCCGAGGAAAAGATTGTGGTTGGTTATTGCCGTGTCAGCTCCAAGAAGCAGCAAGCAGATTTGAAGCGACAGGTTCAGAACATGAAGACGTATCTGTTGGCGCAAGGAAAGCCTTTTAAAATCGTTGTTCTTTACAAGGATAGGCTTGTCCGATTCGGCTACGAACTCATCAAAAACATTTGCGACAAGAACAATGTGAGCATCGAAATCATCGACCACAATGAGAAATCCGAACAGGAGGAAGTCGTTGAGGATTTGGTTCAGATTATCACAGTGTTCAGTTGCAAGCTCCAAGGGAAACGTTCCAAGAAAACTAAGGAACTGATTAAGGAGCTGAAAAAAGATGATTAAAGCCATTAAAATCAAGCTCTATCCCACGAAAGAACAAGAGTCGATGTTATGGAAAACAGCCAACCACGCAAGGGGCGCTTGGAATGTTGGTCTTGGTTATATCAAAGACGAATACGAAAAAGGAAATAGCGTCTCCACAGCTCAGGCTAGGCAGATGATTACTGATGCCAAGAAGTCCAATAAGGATTATCTATGGCTAGGTGAAATCAGCGCTGACGCTTGGCGTAACGTATTCCAAGATATGACCAAGGCATTCAAGGTGTTTCGGGAAAACCTTAAAAAAGGAATCCCGTTCCCCGATGCAGGCTACCCTCAGTTCAAGAAAAAGTCCAAGTCAAAGCCTTCCTTCTATCATGATGAGCGTAAGCTGAAAGTCTACGGGAACAAGGTTTATCTCGAAAAGATAGGCTTCGTCAAGATGAAAGACGAAGGAAGACTGCCTCAAGGAAATTACAAAAAGGATAAAATCAAGGTCTCCAACGTCCGTGTCGGATACGATAACAAGAACTGGTATCTGACTTGTGGGATTGAAACCCCAGAAGAATACTGGACACCTAACCAAGATTTATCCATCGGTATTGACTTGGGAATTAAAGAACTGGCTGTTACCAACGTGGAAGGTTTGAGCTTCGACAACATCAACAAAAAACGTGAAGTCAAGCGTTTGGAGAAGAAGCATCGGCGGATGTCCCATAAAATCAGTAGAAAATACGAGGCAAACAAAGATGGCAAGAAGTTTGTGAAGACCCATAATATTTTAAAATTAGAGAGGCTTCGCAAGCGAGTAGACAGACGATTGACGAACATTAGGGACAATCACCTTCATCAAGCTACAAAGACGATTATCAAGCAAAAACCAAGCAAGATAGTCGTTGAAGACTTAAATGTCAAGGGCATGATGAAGAACAAACACTTGGCAAAATTGGTCGCAAATCAAAAGTTTTTCGAATTTAGAAGACAACTCGAATACAAAGCCAAATTTTATCTTGGTATTGATGTGACAGTGGCAGACAGATGGTTCCCATCGTCTAAAATGTGTTCTTGTTGCGGTCAAATTAAATCTGATTTGAAACTGAAAGACCGTGTTTACAGGTGCGATTGTGGCTTGAAAATCGACCGTGATTTGAATGCTTCAATCAATTTAGCGAATTATTCAATCTAGGAAGCTTAACTCCAAACTAAATCCTAGATATGTACCGTGTGATGCACGGGAATTTAAGCCCTCGGAGAGTTATATCAAACCGTAGTAGCTTCGGCAAGGCGGGACTCGTTGAACAGGGAATTTAACCTTATAATTACAATTTATTTTGTAAGAATTTATAAAGTTTTAACATCGGCTCCGTAGAAAGACAAAAAGCTAAAATATCCTATACGAATTTAGACCGCTATTTTGATACGGTCATTATTTCTGAGGAAGTAGGATGGAGTAAGCCAGATGGACGGATCTTTGAAATTGCCTTAAAAAGACTTAATGTAAAACCAGAGAATACTCTTTTCATTGGGGATGACTTAGTAAAGGATATTGGTGGGTGTCAACAGGCACATATAAAGGGCATATGGTTTAATCCATCCATGCGCAAAAATGACACGGATATTCAGCCATATGCCGAGATTCATTCGTTGGAGCATGTATTCAATTTCTTCACATAGAAGAACAAAACCCCTGAGTTTTCGTTCAGGGGTTAGTGTACTATTAATATGCTTGGGCAAACCAAACCGTATGTTTTGCTTCATTTCCACAGCAAATACAAGTCGTTTTTATTGTTGGCGGATTGAATGGAATATTGCGAGTTGTGTATTTTGTTTCTTCCTTCACTTTTTCCTCACATACATCCTTCCCACACCATCCAGCAAGTACCCAGCCCGGAATAGAGCCGTTTTCTTTAGCTGTTTCAATGTGCTGCTGTAATTGTGGCAGTGTATCAATCGTAGAATGTGTATTTTCGTTTCGGAATTGACGAGCCTTTTCTAGTAAACGTGCTTGCATGGTCGTCAATTCTTCCTCAATAGCTGCCACAACAGTTGCTAATTCAATCGTTTGTTTTTCGTCCTCATCACGCGCTTTCAATAATGCTTGATTGTTTTCAAGATCTCGTGGTCCCAATTCAATACGAACAGGCACTCCTTTTAGTTCCCATTCATTGAATTTAAAGCCTGGCGATTGGTCTGAATCATCAAGTCGCACGCGAATCCCCTTCGCTTTTAAAGCCGCAAAAATTGCATCCAGCTGCTCCATAATTTGAGGATTCTTTTTCCATGGTCCTACTGGAATTAACACTACTTGGGTTGGAGCAATTCGAGGCGGTAAAATTAGTCCTTGCTCGTCACCGTGTACCATAATGACTGAACCAATTAAACGTGTAGATGTCCCCCAAGATGTTGTGTGGACATATTCGTGCTGATTCGCTTTATTTAAATATTTTATGTTAAAGGCTTCCGCAAATTTTGTTCCTAAATAATGGGACGTACCTGCTTGCACAGCCTTCCCATTTTTCATCATCGCCTCAATTGAATACGTATCGACAGCTCCTGCAAAACGTTCAGATGGCGTTTTTTGTCCATCATAGACTGGAATTGCTAGAACTTGTTCCACCACTTCTTTATAAATGTCTAGCATTTGCATCGTTTCTTTACGTGCATCTTCCTCATCTATATGGGCCGTATGCCCTTCCTGCCAAAGGAATTCTGAGGTACGAATGAAAGGCAATGTTTTCTTTTCCCATCGGAAGACATTTGCCCATTGATTAATGAGAACAGGTAGGTCACGGTAGCTTTTAATCCAATTTGAATAAAGGTGACCAATCATCGTCTCAGATGTTGGACGAAGTGCTAAGCGTTCTTCTAATTTTTCACCTGCTGCTTCTGTCACCCAAGGAAGCTCAGGTGAGAATCCTTCAATATGATCCTTTTCCTTTTGGAAGAAGGATTCAGGAATTAACATAGGAAAATACGCATTACGATGGCCTGTGTCTTTAAAACGACGGTCCATTTCCTCCTGTATATGCTCCCAAATTTCGTAGCCATCTGGTTTAAAGGCGATGCAGCCACGAACGGGCGTATAATCCATTAAATCTGCTTTTTGAATGGTTTCGATATACCATTTTGAAAAATCTTCTAGTTGTTTTGACATCGTACTTACCTCCATTTTTTTAAGTATTCGATTTCCTGAATTAAAAAAGCACAAAGCTGTCCTTGTATAAAGGACGTCTTTGTGCTGGAATGACGTGGTACCACCTTGAATTTAGCTTTAAGCTAAGCTTAAAACCCTCTAGCGTTTAGTAACGAAAACGACTCGGTTATGTTTTCATAACTTCTCCGTGGTAGGTGTTCAGTAAAGAAGCGGTGATATAGCTCTCAGCAAATGCTATATTTTCTGTTTCACTATTCTAACTTACTTGGCCACATCATCAAATTGTCATGTATATTATCTTTCACTTTAGCAAAATCATTCATAAATAGCAATTAATAACTGGAGCTATTAGTGAACGACTGGACAATAACATTTGTAAAATCCTCGACAGAAAGAGGCTTGCTAAAATAATAGCCCTGCACATACTCGCAGCCATGCTCGCGAAGTACGTTTAATTCAGCCTCCTCCTCAACACCTTCAGCAACTACTTGTAGGTTGAGCGCATGAGCTAAAGAAATCATCGCCGAAATCATCGCGATGCCTGATTTTTCAGGAACGATATCACGCACGAAAGCACGATCAATTTTAAGTACATCCACAGGGAATTTTTTTAAGTAATTTAGTGAAGAATAGCCTGTCCCGAAATCATCTAAGGAGATCGTAATCCCAAGAGCTCTCAATTGATTAATTGTATTAATTAGATCTTCTGTATAATCGAGCATGCTCATTTCGGTAATTTCAATTTCTAATAATTGAGGGTCAATGCCTGTTTCTGCAATAACATCCTTCACCATCTCTACAAAGCCAGAAGTACTAATATGAATGGGTGAAATATTAACTGCTACACGTAATCTGAGATTATGGGATTCATTCCAAAGTTTAGCCTGTGCACTGGCTTTACCTAGCACCCATACCCCAATATCATTAATGAGTCCACATTCTTCAGCAAATGGAATAAATCGATCTGGCGGAATATGCCCTAATTCGGGATCATACCAGCGCAATAAAGCCTCCATACCAATAATTGTGTCTGTTTTTAAATCGATTTTGGGCTGATAATGTAATTCTAAAAGATCGTTTTTTAAAGCTTGATGTAATTTTGTTTCTAGTAAAAGCCATTTATCGTTCGCTTCATCCATATTGTCACGGTAAAGGCGATATTGATTTCCTCGCGTAGATTTAGCAGCATACATGGCAATATCAGCATTTTTCAGTAATTCTTCTACCGTGTTTGCGTGATCTGGGAAAATACTAATGCCAATACTAATACTCGCATAAAATTCATAGTTATCTACGACAAAGCTTTCATTAAAGACACCTATTATTTCCTTGGCCATTTCCTCTATACGATTCACATCATTTAAAATCATGACAAATTCATCACTATTGTGACGATAAAAAGAATTAGAGGTATAATCAATATTTCTCAAACGATTCGACATTTCCACTAAAAACATATCACCGATAATATGACCAAGTCCATCGTTAATGTGTTTAAAACGATTCACATCAATGAAAAATAACGCAAATTTTTCTCCTGAACGTCGAGATTGATGGAATTCATTTTCTAAACGCTGTTCTAATTTACGACGATTTGGTAGCCCTGTTAATTCATCGTGATAGGCTATGTGGGTAATTTTTTTAATATCCTTTTGCGCTGTAATATCGACGCGTATAGCGATATACTGATAGGGCTTTCCCCGCTCATCAAGGAATGGGAAAATAGTAGTCTTCACCCAATATAAACTGCCATCTTTCGCACGATTGCAAACCTCGCCATTCCACATATCACCATTTCCAATTGTTCTCCACATCTCTCTAAAGAAAGATTTAGGATGATAGCCTGAGTTCAGTAAACGGTGATCTTGGCCTACTAATTCTTCACGCGTATACTTCGAAATTTTACAAAAATGATCATTAACAAAAGTAATTTTTCCGGTACGATCTGTAATTGCCACAATAATGGAACTATTCATAGCGGAAAAAATATCTTGCAATTCTTTAAGACTGTAGTTCATTTGATTACTACTAGGCGTGATATTCATCATTCTCATTCTCCATTCATTAAAATATGAAGGGTTTGGTACTTTTGCTTTATTTTACAGCGAGGTATAAAGTTGTGGTATATCGCCCTTTTTTCTGTAATTATATTATAGTCTTAGAAAAGCAGTTAATTCAACCCAAATATGCAATCATTCACAGGAAGGTTGGAATAGTTTTTGATATAAAATACAAATATTAGTTATTATTAACTCAAAAACATTGTCTAATTTTAAGGTTTTTAAATACTTTTGTACTATTGATAGTATTTTCCTTAGGCTATTTCTCTATTAAATACAAAAAACTAATAACGTATAAATTGTTCAGAATTTAAAATTGATTAGACAAAAATGCCTTACTGTCACTTATGAGCAGTAAGGCATTTTAATAGTTAGGAGACCTCATATTCTATTGATCCTCCAGATGTTTTAGCATGCTCATTATAAGCATTTAACTGCTCTTGCGATAAATTTAATATATAATAGTGAAAATTAATGGGCTCTAATCCATGCTCCTCGCATATATGTCGATAAAATTCATAGCCTTCTCGATAATCAGTCATCTTTAATTCTTCCTTTCATTTGAGCTACTTTTCCTGGAACTATAACTGTATTTTATTTTGATAATCTATCTACATCTCTACTTTAGAAATCAATGAATGTTCTGAAATTAGCTTCAAAAAGATGAAAGCCCAGTCCATTTTACTTAGTATGGCTGGGCTTTTCATAAAATATTCGTGTCGGCTTCCATCATAACCATATCCTTTTAAATTCCTAATTGCTTCGCTTGCATATTATAGGCAGAAAGCTGCTGCTGTGATAGCTGTAATACATAATAGCGGAAAGAAATTGGTTCTAGCCCATAACGCTCACACATTTCACAATAAAATTCATACCCATCTCGATACTTTGACATGAAAAGTTCCTCCTTGGTTCAATCTGTTTTATAACAGTTGTTTTTATTTTTATTTAATATATAACAGATTATGAGGAACGTCAAGTATTTATGATAGAAAAAAATCGCCACAAGCTTGCATCGCTTTGCGCTTATGAACGTAGTGTTTCCAAAATAAGGCGTGTTTTACGGTATTCAATGGTAAAATAACGATGCCTTCTAAACCTTTTGATTACGGGAGATAAACACTTTGAAGAAGAAATCATTTTAATATTAGGCTTTGAAAAGATAGCCAATACACCTACACTCGCAGCGCCTCTAGCTATTGGAGTTTTTGTCCATGATGAATTTATAAAGAAGGATGTACATCCTCTAATGGACCGCAACTATCTTTGCGTTCCCGATTCGCACTGGCATCACTTGTTGGATACTGACCCCCTCATGGAACCCTATAGCCATGGGAGTGTGCTTTTTTCTGAGTATGTGGACAGTACAGCTAAAGCCATTTACACTGACATAAATGGAAAAGAATGATTAATGATAAACACGCAAAAAATTACCCATCTATCTGCTTAAAGGATAGATGGGTTTTCACATCAATATGGAGTCTGTTGTCAGTTATTTTTTATTTCCTGAATTTGTTGAATATGCCGTTGTTCATGAAGATAAATCTGCTCAATCCATTGATCTAGTGGACATTCACCAAGAGCCGGATGCTTCATTGTACGCTTGGTTAAAGCATCCGCATCCTCAATGGTATCTAAAAATCCCAGGAAGTCCGCTCTTGTGGTTGCTAACAATTCCAGCATCCTTTGAACCTGGAAGGGCTCTTCCGAAGGTTCCACTATGTTTGGTGCTTGAATTTTTCGTGTACGGTCTAACAGCAGTCGCATATCCTTTCGTTCAGGAGCCAATTGTTCTTGGGATGTTAAGCCCCAAGTAATAGCCTTCTTAGTGGCTTCCTCTACTAAAATAAGATGATGACAGATTTGTGCTATACTCCAACTTTGTGCATCTGGCTTGCTATTAAATTCTGCATCACTTAAAAGGTTAATCTCCTGAAGTAATTGCTCTCTTGTAGCATCAAATTGATTCTTTGCTAATAATAGCATACGCTACCCCCTTTATTCGTTATACCATTATATTCGACAGAGATGGCTGTAAATCATCTTTCCTGCACCATATTAAATGGATTGTTTTCTAAAACCTGCTGTAGCTGCTCATCCTCAATATGTGTATAAATTTGAGTGGTTGCTACACTTGAATGCCCTAAAATATGCTGCAAGCTTCTAATATCAGCACCAGCTTTATACATCATTGTTGCAGAAGTATGGCGCAGCTTATGTGGTGTAAGCCGCTCCTTTTGAAGACCTGATTGCTGATTAATACGTTTCACGATTTTGGCAACCGTTTGACGCGTAAAACGTGTTCCCTTTTGTGAAACAAAAAGAGGCTCATCTCCGTTCCCTTTATACGGTGTTTTCCCACTATTTTCATAGTCTGCTAGTGCCTGCATACAGCTATCATTCAAATAGACAGTTCGCTCCTTATTACCCTTCCCGACCACAGTTAAATGACGTCCCTGTATCGATGTAATATTGAGCTGGCATAGCTCCGTCACACGAATTCCTAAGTTTAAGAAAAACATCATCATACAGTAATTTCTTGGTGACGCCTGATTGACTGGTATGCCATCTATAAATTGTGTAGCTTCTTGAAAATTCATATAGATAGGTCTTTTTCGACCAATTTTCGGCGATTCTAATTCCTCTGCTGGGTTTTCCTCAATAAGTCGCCGTTTGCCTTTTAAATATTTGAAAAAGGATTTTAATGTCGCCACCTTACGTGCTCTTGAAGCTGCAGAATTACCACGCTGTACCTCACAGTATTCCATAAAGTAATAAAGGTCCTCCAATGTAATCTCTCGAATTTCTTCTATTGAAATAGTGGCAATATCAATTGCTGCTAAATTTTCTATATTCAGATCCTCCTGAACAGCTGTATGGAAACGGAAAAATAAAGACAAATCATATTCGTATTCTTTTCTTGTGCGCTGGGACTTTCCTTTGATAGTCGTTAAATAAACAAGAAAGTCCTTCATGATTTTTGGTAGTTTTGTTTTTTGCATTCCAATCACCTCTATTTGCTCTATTTTACCATAAAAAACGTTCCCAAATATAAATTTGGGAACTTTATCTGGACAAATAGGTCATTTTCCTATTATTAAGAACATACATTCGGTGTATACAAATAAAAAAAGATCCCCTTTTTTTAAAGGGAATCCTTTGACTAAATAAGAAAAGAATTGTGACAGTTACTGGTTTTTAGGTATAAAGTTGACGTTCGATGAATATTAAAATCTAGTATACTTCTATTGGTTTGTGAGGCGACTCGAAAATTAGAAAGGTGGGTAACTACCCATGTCGATTCGTCTCACAACACGCATGGGATTATTTGGATAAATTGACTATTTTACAAAAACCGAGTACTTCTCATCACCTTGTTTTGTAAGTGACCAGTTCGTCGATAACATTTGCTGTAGTTTTGTGACCGTTTCCTCATCACACATCAAATGTTGGATACCATTTTCTAAAAGTTGGTAATCTACCCCTTCTTCAAGATTAAAGCGTAGATGCAATAAACGTTGGATGCCAGGCAATGTTACATACTTAATTCGATAATGGCCATGTAACGCATCTAAGAACTCTTGTTCGCCATCCTGGAAAAGTGCCATTGTTTCACTAAATTCATAGTTTGGGACTTGTTCCTGCCAAGCTGATACATCCCCCGCCCGTAAAGCACGCAAAATCTCTTCGTCTGAATAATTTAATTTAGATAGTTTATCAAGTTCATAAGCTTGCATTAGATTAATGATTGTCATGAATGTTAGCTCCTTTTATGTATTTACTCACAGTGTACCATGTTTTTATTACTACTCAAATTCGGAGGGATTCATAGGATGAATTTATATGATTCTAGTCTGTTTTTCGATGAAATGTTTGATGGCAATCAACCGAAGCCCCATTATCGATCTTTTCATCATAAGCTATCCATTTTTTCTCAGGAGCAACTTGAAGAGAAATATCGGCAAGCACAAGCAAGCTTTCTCAGACAAGGAATTACTTTTACTGTCTATGGTGCACAAGGTGGAACCGAAAGGACCATGCCCTTTGATTGTGTCCCTATCATTATTCCTCAAACACAGTGGGCAATTATTGAGGTAGGCGTCAAGCAACGTGTGGAAGCGCTGAACTTATTTTTACAAGATGTGTATGATGAACAAAGAATCATTCGTGATGGCTATATTCCTAGACAGTTGGTAGAAAATAATCCATATTTCTCACCAATCATGCATGGACTTAAGGTACCAATTGCTAATCATATATTTTTAGCAGGTATTGATTTAATACGGGATGAGAATGGTGAATATTTCGTGCTGGAAGATAATTTACGGAATCCTTCTGGCATTTCTTATGTTTTTGAAAACCGTGACGTCATGAAGGAGGTGTATCCTGAATTTTTCTCTAAGCATACTATTTTATCTCTGGATAAGCAGATGGCTAACATGAAAAAAGCACTGCTTGCTCATCGTCCACCTACTATGGAGGAAGGACGAGAACCAAAAGCGGTGCTGCTAACAGCAGGTATGTACAACTCAGCCTATTATGATCACGTATTTTTAGCTCAGCATTTAACGATTCAACTAGTAGAGGGCCGCGATTTGGTCGTACAGGATTTGAAGGTTTATATGAAAACCATTTACGGTTTACAACAAATCGATATTATTTATCGCCGGATTGATGATGATTTTTTAGATCCGATTGCATTTCGTGAGGACTCTTTGTTAGGTGTCCCTCATTTAATGGCAGTTTACCAAGCTGGCAATGTGGCCATTTTAAATGCTGTTGGCAATGGCGTGGCAGATGATAAGGCGATGTATGCCTATGTACCTGATATGATTCGCTATTACCTTCAAGAAGAGCCTATATTACCGAATGTGAAAACCTATCATTTAGAAGATGAGCAACAGCGAGCATGGGTATTAGAGCATATTCAGGAGCTAGTCATTAAAAATGTAAGTGCCTCCGGGGGCTATGATATGCTCATTGGTCCCCATGCAAGTGAGGAAGAAATCGCTCTGTTTAAGGGAAAAATAATGAAGCATCCATGCCAATATATTGCTCAACCAACCATAAAATTGTCCAGAGCACCAGCCTTTCAAAATGGGCGGTTTTATCCTTGCCATGTGGATTTACGTGTGTTTGCCATGAAGGGTGAGGATTGTTATGTATTGCCAGGTGGATTATCACGAGTGGCCTTACAAGAAGGTTCACTTGTGGTCAATTCATCGCAGGGCGGCGGTGCTAAGGACACATGGATTTTAAAGGAGGAGGTGCAGCATGCTGAGTCGAGTAGCCGACGCGTTATACTGGATGGCACGGTATAGTGAACGCACACAAACCAATACACATATATTACAGGTACAGCTGTTGAATATGTTGGAGCAATCTGGGCAAGAACATGATTATATTGATCATTGGGAGGCTGTTTTAAATATTTGTGCCTCGAAGGAGGAGTATTTAGCCAATTATACAGCATTACGTGTTAATCCATTAATTGATTATCTATTGTTTTCCGAGAAAAATGGCAACGCCCTCCTTGCTACCTTACGTGCCATTCGAGAAAATGCCCGAGTGACAAGAGATCGTCTACCTGCGGAGCTATGGGAAATACAAAATGCCTTTTATTTAACGAAGCAGCAGGACATACTAACAATGGATCGACCTATCCCGTTAATTGATCTTCAAGCTTTTTTACAGGAAGTGCGGAAGACATTGTGGATGGTGACTGGACTGGTCGAGGGCACAATGGATCGCGATCTCCCCTTTTATTTCATGGAAATTGGGAAATGGCTGGAAAGAGCAGAAAAAACGATGCGGATGTCGTTAATTATTCTCGAGCAACAGAAAATAACAGGCCAATCCCTTCATGAGATGGATGGTACATTTTTATTAGAGCTTGCTGCCGCAAAAGAATCCTTTTTGCAGAAGCATCGCCAAACAAATTTATTATTGGGCATTCGATATTTATGGCAGGATGAACATGTTCCTTGCTCGGTCATGTTTTGTCTGAAGAAATTAGAAGAAGCTTTCCAGTCCATCGAGCATGATCCTTTATCACCAAAATGTTTAACGCTCCATTCGACCATCAAAAGCTTTGTTTTAGCATTCAATCATCTTGATTTTTGGACAATGAGCGTCGAGGAAGCCATTACAATCATGGAGGAAAGATTGAGTCAATGGATTGCCTTTAGCGAAACATTCTCGACAATCTATCATTTATATGAACCCAGCGTACAACCTTGAAAGGAATCCATCACAGCTCCCTTTCAACAGGCAAGTCAGTAAGCAGAAGGAAGCGGACACGATGAAATTTGAAATTCAACATACAAATATTTTTCAATATGAGTCTGAAGTCGACCAAAGTTTAAATACGATTCGCTTAAAGCCACGCAGTGATGAGCGTCAACGGCTATTATCCTATCGAATTGCAATTACTCCATCCTCTCTTACCCGTGAGCATACGGATATTTGGGGAAATACAGTAGGTTCATTTTATATCCCGGAGCAGCATCAAGTACTAGAAATTCATACATCGTCGATTGTCAGTATCCAGCGTGCGCCATTTATTCATCGTATTCAATATTCACCCGAAATGCAGACTATTTTTCACTCACAGCTATTTTATGAACATTATCTTCCCTATTTAAAAGCAACTCATTTTACGTATATGACAGAGCAACAGCTGGAGGAGGTTTTTCATGCGATAGGCCATGCTGAAAATCCTGTGCTCTTTTCGCTTAATTTAATGCAATACTTATACTCTAGTTTTGAATACGACCCGTCAGCAACAGATGTAAGTACAACAGCTAGTGAGGCATTTGCCCTAAAGCGTGGAGTATGCCAGGATTTCACTCATGTTATGCTGGGTGTATTACGCTCTAAAGGAATTCCTGCACGCTATGTTAGTGGTTATTTATATGTCGATGAAAATTCAGCTCTCGTCGGCGATAGTGCAACACATGCTTGGGTAGAAGTCATGATACCTGGTATTGGCTGGATTGGTCTGGATCCTACCAATAACGTGGAAGTATTAGAAAACCATATTATTTTGTGTATTGGCCGAGATTATAGTGATATAAGCCCTGTTGAAGGGGTTTATTCAGGAGGCAAGCATGATTTAACCGTAAAAGTAAGTGTCAAAGCATTGAATCATTTATAAGCATTATTGACACGTGCAGGATTGGCGAGAACACGCAATTCCTGCACGTTTTTTATTCAAAGCGCTGTTGTCTTTCTGTTAGTACCCATTTGCGAACATAGCCCATTTCTTGCTGAATATGTTCCAATGTTTTCTCTTGTTGAAACGCCCTTTGCATAACAGTATAACGCAAATCGGTGGCTCTGACGTTTTTCCCAATATCCTTGGACATCGTTTGAAAAATACGTTCCACTGTCTTCGTTGTAATCGGCTTTGTCAGGCTTGCCTCGCTCACCCACACCCATTCCCCCATTTCCTTGTCATGCATGGTTTCTGTTTCTTCCTGATAATGCGCTAGCATGTCCATAAGTATGGGCGAACACTTTACCTCGCGGCGTCCATTTCGATTCGCAATATAAAGAGTTGATTTTTCCTTTTGGAAATGCGACCACTTCATTCGTACAAGCTCAGCTGGCTTACACCCTGTCTCCATCAAAACCTGCACAATACAACCATTGCGTCTCGCCAGCCATGCATGCTCTGCTGTTTTTGCATATTGAAAATAAATAGGCCAAACATTAGCCATTTGCCCGATTTGCTTATTTGTAAGTACTTGTAGTGCCTCTTTTTGCCTTTTCCTCGGCTGTAAAATATGTTGATAATCAAAGGGCTCTATCCATTCTCGTAGGAAAATAAAGTCTACAAAGCCCCGCATAGTTGCTATTTTATGATTAAACGTATTGATATTGTGATAGGTTTCCTTTAAATAGTGACCATAGATTTGTAATAACTCTTGAAAGTGGTGATCTACATACAAGTAATTTTTTTCATGGGCAAATGATAAAAAATGCTGCCCGTCCATATTGTATTGCTTCATCGTTGCTGCACTTTTTTTTAATGACTGTAATAGCAAAATATAGCTGTTCCACGCTTCCTTGAGTGTGACCATAGGCTCCCTCCTTGTGTGCTGTGCGTTAGTTAGTTTTATTTTACTATATATGTGGAGCGTATGTTTTTATTTTCTAAATAATATATAGTGTCGGATAATCTGTATTTTAGATTCATACATGCTCCCATCATTCAAGTGCTTCTTGCATCGTAAAGAAACAAATGTTCGACTATTAGTTTCTCACATCTTTTGCTTTCTTACAATAGTAAATTCCATTCCCCTGTTGTAAGACAATTGCTATTTATTCCATCTATTTTTGTATAACAACGCAATTTTATATGAAAATTCGTATAATTTCGTGTTTATCGTTCATGGTGTTATATAATAATGGTATAGACAAATATGTAGGGGGCTCTCTAAAATGCAAGTAAAGACGACTCGACTGGAAGCAGAAGACGCAAAAATTATTTATCAAGAAACTGCTGGGCTAGCAATTATTACGATCCATCGACCACAGGCGAAGAATGCATTAACCGCAAATATGTGGGATCAATTAGCAAAAATTGCCCTGCAAGTATTAGATAATCCCAAAAATAAAGTCCTTATTTTACGAGGCTCAGGACAAAATTTCACTGCTGGCTCTGACATTAAAGAATTTAATGCCATTTCTCTCGACAAGGCTGAAGAGGCGTTTATACATATGGAAAAGACCATTTCCACTATTGAGCGCTTGCCTATCCCTACGATTGGTGTGATTAATGGGCCTGCAATGGGGGCTGGCTTGGAATTAGCATTAGCCTGTGATATTCGTATTGGCTCTGACAAAGCCAAACTGGGCATTCCTGTTGGTAAATTAGGGATTACATTAAATAATAAATTTGCACAGCGTTTAGTACAGCTTGTTGGCCCAGCCACAACAAAGGATTTAGTGTTTACAGGAAGAATGTTTAAAGCAGAGGAAGCCTATAAGCTTGGGATGCTCAATTATCTTGTAGCAGAGAAGGATTTGAATAAATACATGATCCGCATGGGTAAGCTTGTGGCGGGAATGTCTCCTGAATCCTTACTGGCAGTAAAGCAGTCTGTCCAAGAATGCCTCGATAGTGTTCCAGCCTTATGGAAAGGCTCCACGCCATTTGTCGGCAATGATTTTGCAGAAGGTTGTCGAGCATTCGTTGAAAAACGCCAGCCACAGTTTACGCGTCAGCCCAAATAAAAATAGGTACTCTTCTCGCCCACTGGCGACAGGAGTACCTGCACCTGGACTTGGAAATACCTACGCTTCCACAGGTACAATGTTAGAGGTCAAACGTTAGCTCCTAATAGTACTATACGTGATATAAATATAACGTTAACTCTGCAATTATATTGAAATTGCTAGGTAATGACACTAAAATCGCATTTTACTAGTTTAAAAAATGGAAATCATTAATAAATATAGTCTTGATACTTGATATGGTGGAAGGAGAGGTAAATGAAAAAAATAATTATCTTTAATCTTTTATTTTGTATAGTAGTTATTTTTGTTAATTACAATTATTTTAATTCTAAATCTCGAAACGCTATCGTATACAACTATGTGGAAAACTATATGGAAACTAACTATGGCATTGCTAGAGAAAATTTAAAACCTGAAGAAATCGATTACATGAGAGGAATGGGTTTGTTTGAAATAGAAGTTAAAGATATAGAAACTAAAAATCATTACTTTTTTGAAGTGGATATTAGAGATGACTATTCATTATATTATTTAAAAGATCTTACTGAGGTTCATCGTAAAAATCAAGCTGATTAAAGAAAGTTTATTTCAACAGGTATCAGCAATATTTTGAGAGCAACATATAAAGTTTTACATACAACAAACAATAACTTGTTGAAGCCGCACGAGGCAGTTTAGTAATTGGAATCAAATAAATATTAAACCCGAGCAACGATAAAAGCCCAATTTCTCAATTTTTATGCTAAGAAATTGGGCTTTTTTATATTTCCTTATACGATTGAAAAAAGTGCAAAATAACTCCTAAAGTGACAGGAGTAAGAGTTTTTTATGATTTTTTCTTTTGGATACCTGACTTGGCATGAACGTGGATAGCATCCAATTCATAGCCAAAATGCTGATAAAATTCCGTCTGCACCGCCTGTTGTAAGTTATATAAACGTGCTGCTAACGGATAATCAATCGGTAGCCTTACCTGTAGGGACAAAATAGCTTGGACCTGTTCACCAAGTACAAATTGGACTTGCTCCACCTTTTGCACAAAATCCTGTTGTTGACAGCAATACGTAAGTAGCTGGACGTAAACATGATTACTAATCTCAATATACTCCCGTTGAAAATCAGGACGAACAATGGTTGTTTCCCCAATCTTTTCACGTTTTGTTGAAAAAATCTCCATTCCCTTTAGCACCAGTCGCTTAAAGAAATTTTGCTCAACTTGTCGGTAAGGGATCGGCATAACATGCTTCCCTTGTGTTTGTCGAATAAAACGAGCTTTTTGAATGTCCTTAAAGGAACGAATATCTTCCACATCATAATAATGCTCGATAGCGCCTAGCTCCAGCTGCTTCGCAATACTATTCGTCATTTTCGTTGACGTCCCAATTAGTAAAATAGATTCCACTCGATGGCTTGCTAGCGCCTTCTTGACTGCCTCACGGTGCTCCTGGTCGGTAAAAATGGCACGCCTTACAGCGGTAATTGTATTTTTTTCAAATTTAGCAGAAACTCCTGCGACTCTCACGCCATTGACAATGAGTAATCCATCATCGATAATCGCCTGTACGCCAATTTTATGGGCAAAAGATAGAGCGCTAGTGCTTTTTCCTGTGCCGCTTGGTCCACTTAACGAATATACCTTCAAAGTCCTCCCCCCTCTTATGCTAATTAATCTTTATAGCTGTTCCTCATGCTTTGATAGAGATGTTTGATGAATCGGTTTACTCCATGATTCCCACTGAAAAACTATATAGTAAGTATAATACAACTTCTACATTTACGGAATTTACAGTAGGTTTCCCCAACATTAGGCAATCCATTTTCGCTAGCCTATGCGCACATCCTCTACATTATATAAATATTTTCTTTTTTCAGAATATCTGTCCCTTTCTTCGCTTTAGTATGATAAAATGTGAACTACTATTCTGTTATACAACTACAAGGAGTGTACTAGTCTTGAAAATCGTACCATCTAAAAAAATGTCATTATTTACACCAGCAATTTTCGGAGATTTGAAAAATTTTGCGAGAGAGCAGCAGGCAAAGGGCATGACTCTGATTGACTTAAGCTTAGGAAGCCCCGATCTTCCTCCACATGCCAAAATTCGCGAACATCTATCTTATCGAGCAGGTTTAGCTGAATCGTATGGCTATACACTTACAGGCACACAGCGTTTTTATGAGGCTGTCAGCCGCTACTATAAGCGCCGTAGCAGCGTTGATTTAGATCCTACTACTGAAATCATTCAAACAATTGGCTCTCAAGAAGGCTTAGTGCATCTTCCAATGGCCTTTTGTGATCCTGGAGACATCGTGCTATCGACAAACCCAGCATACGTTGCGTATGACGCAGGCATTCACTTAGCTGGTGCAACACCCTATTACATGCCTCAAACAGCTGACAACAACTACCTTCCAGACTTAGACGCTGTACCAGAAGATATTGCCCATAAAGCAAAGCTATTAATTTTAAACTTACCAGGAAATCCAGTACCAGCGATGCCATCCTTAGCATATTTTGAAAAAGTGATTGCCTTTGCTAAAAAATATAACATCATCGTCCTGCATGATGCAGCCTATTCTGAGTTTTATTTTACGGGCGATGGACCGATTAGCTTCCTTGCTACACCAGGTGCAAAAGAAGTAGGGATGGAAATTAACTCCCTTTCCAAAAGCTTTAGTTTGGCAGGAACACGGATTGCCTATATCGCAGGAAATGCTGAAATGATTGCGATTTTAAAGCAATTAAAATCGAATTTAGATTTCGGTATTTTTGAGCCTATTCAAGATGCAGCTGTCGTTGCCCTCGATCACGCTGAAGAAATTACAGCAAGCCTACGTGCAACCTTTTCTGAGCGTCATCAAACATTGATGAATGGCTTACAGGCACTAGGTTGGGACGCAGCACCTTCTAACGGTGGGATGTTTGTTTGGGCAAAGTATCCATATGATATGGATTGCACCGAACTCGCTTTTAAATTGATTGAGCAGGTTGGCATTGTTACGGTTCCAGGTACTGTATTTGGAACGGCAGGACAAGGTTATCTGCGCTTAGCACTTGTGCAACCAGCGAAAATCCTTCAGGAAGCTGTCGATCGTTTAGCGCAAGTACAATTACTACAAGAAAACTAACATAGAAAACCCTTCTAACAACATGCTAGAAGGGTTTTATTCATTAAATCCAAACATCATTTTCAGCAGTAAGCGCAGTTTTTTCCTCACCCGTATTTACTACCCCAGCAGGCTCTACGAGCAAAATTTTACACTCGGCTGCAGCGTAAGGTTTATGTTCAACTTGGCGTGGTACGACAAACATTTCACCCTCCTTTAATCTTACTTCTCCATCACGAAATTCAATGACAAGCTCCCCTTCAATCACCATAAACACTTCATCTGTATCATCATGTTTATGCCAAACAAAATCTCCGATTACTTTAACCAGTTTGAATTGATATTCATTCATCTCAGCAATTACCTTTGGAGACCAGTGCTCTTGGAATTTTGCAAATTTTTCTTGAAAATTAATAGGTATGTAGGTCATGCTATTTTCCCCCGTTCTTTTTTTCCTATTAAAAACACAGCTACTGTCAAGCGAAGTAGCTGTATCCTCTTATACATCATATTTTTGGTGAACGTCATCCTCATAACGGTTATAGCGCTGTTTAAATAGCTTGAATAGATGAGTCACAAGCACTTTAAAGATTGCATAACCTGGAATCCCCAAAATGACCCCAGGGACACCAAATAGCGAGCCTGCCGTTAATAATACAAAGATAATTGTAATTGGGTGAATACTGAGCGATTTCCCCATAATTTGTGGAGAAATAAATTTTCCCTCAATTAACTGAACAATCGTCCATACAATCGCTAGCTTAATCAACATCAATGGTGATGTGACAAGAGCGATAATAACGGCTGGTGTGATGGCAATAACAGGACCTAAATAAGGCACTACACTTGTAATCATCGCAAGGAAGCCGAGCAATAAAGCATATTTCATACCAATTATTAAGAAGCCAATTGTGACCATTGCACCAATACACATAGATACTAAAATTTGCCCTTGTATGTAAGAACTTATTTGCTTGTCCATATCATGGAAAATTTCAGTCACTTCTTTACGCATACGCGGTGGGCATACTTTCAGCATAAATTTCGGTAATTTTTCGCCTTCTTTTAGTAAATAAAACAAGATAAATGGTACGGTTACAAGCGATAGGACGATGCCTGTTAACGTTGATAGGAAACCCGTAATACCGGATGCTACACCCTGTGCTATATTTGTAGCCGTATCTTTCACAGTTTTTACCATATCAGTAGTAAAGTTTTTAACCACTTCATTGTAGTCAAAGTTAATTTTATCTAAATAATCGTTAAAACGTGAATGATTAAAGAATGCAACAAATTTTTCCGTAAACTTCATAAAATACTCTGGGAATTCCTGCACTAAGTTCGTAAATTGGTCACGTAAAAACGGATAAACCAACACAACGAGCAGTGTTATGACCCCAACTACCGCGATGTAGAGTATTAAAATACCCCAAATTCTTGGAATACGCCATCTAACCAATATCGCCAATAATGGACGTAATAAATAGTACCCAATGACAGCTAATACCCCTGGTAAAATGACGACTTCAAATAACACTTGAAGCGGGGTAAAGATAAAGGAAACTTGATTAAACATAAAAATAACACATGCAACTAATAATAAAATAACCAGCGTAAATAATAGGTTTCTACCACCTAAGAAACGAATAAACTTGGTTGCTAACAGGTTTGAACGTTCTTTTGGTCTTTCTTTTTCCATATATCCACCCCAATCAAAAAACTCTACCTTTATATTACAGGATAATGCTGGATTTTGCTAAACATCACTCCAGTGAAATGCCTAAAAAATCGCTTAAAAAGGCTTTGTTTTGTTCCACATCAATCACGATCGAATCGCCGGCATGGCTAAAGTTTTGGAATTGGTAGCTTCCTTCGATTGGAATCGTTGCTTTTTCAATGTTCACCTTGCCCTTTGATAGTAATTTTAGCACTTGTTGCATTTCTTCAGCAGAAGAATAATCGGTTGTAATATAGCCTTGTGCTGCCCCTACGAATTTTGGTAAATGCAATACATTCGCAGGTGTCAAAAGCTCATTTTTTAAGGCCTCTATGACCTTTTGCTGACGAGCAACACGACCGAAATCACCTTCTGCATCATGACGGAAGCGTGCATAGCCTAGTAACTCCTGTCCATTTAAATGATGTACACCTTGCTTCAACTCTACCCCAATATTTTCGGACATATCCTTCTCAACATCCATCTCAACACCATTAGGTGCTAAAATATCCACCAACGATTCAAAGTTTTTAAAATCAATAAGGGCATAATGGTGAATCGGTAAGCCGAACATATTTGTTAGTGTATCCTTAAGTAGCTGTACCCCATCTAAGTAGTACGCTGTATTAAGCTTATAGGATTGATAGCCAGGGATATCCGCATAAATATCCCGCATAAAGGATACCAGTTTAATATCGTTGTTTGATTTATTCCAAGATAATACCATCATCGTATCTGTTCGAGATTTTTCCTCGCCACGTGTATCGACACCGAGAATTAAGTAATTTTCAATATCGCCTTTTAACGTATCGCCAGAGAAATCCTCCTGCTCGACTTGTGTTTGATTGGCAAGCTTTAGTCCACTGCGGTACTGCATAATCGAGTAGCCTGCCACTACTATGATACACAGTAATAATAATGTGAAAATTGCTCTCCCTTTACGAAGCTTTCGGTTTTTAGGACGTTGTGAGCGTCTTGTATAATCTTGCTCTTCCATAATGACTAACTCCTCTATTTTTTTATAGTTAATGTAACGATTGATTAGCCGGAAAGTTTCATTTGTTGATAGAGGAAGTCCCAACTTCAACTATCTTATTGTTATTTTACACCCAAATGCTCAGTTTTTTCGCCAAACAATGCTATAATATTTTCACAAAAGAAAGGATGATGTACATGATAGAAAAAGCTACTTTTGCTGGCGGTTGTTTTTGGTGCATGGTTAAGCCATTCGTCGAGTGGGATGGTATACATAAAGTAACATCTGGTTATATGGGCGGTCATTTAGAAAACCCAACATACGAGGATGTTAAGAAAGGGACTTCTGGCCATCTAGAGGTCGTCGAAATTGAATTCGATCCAGCCATTTTTAGCTATGAACAACTGTTAGACATTTATTGGATGCAAATTGATCCCACTGATGCTTTCGGACAGTTTCATGATCGTGGAGAGTCCTATTCAACGGCCATCTTTACTTACACGGATGAACAAAAGAAAATCGCCGAGGCCTCGAAAGAAAAGCTTGCCACTAGTGGACGCTTCGATAAACCTATTGTAACCAAAATTCGGGATGCTGAACGCTTCTATCCTGCGGAAGACTATCACCAAGATTACTATAAAAAAGAAGCTAATCACTATCAGCAAGACCGTGCTATTTCCGGCCGTGATGAATTTATAACTAAGCATTGGGATCAATAAACAATTAGAGGTGCCTCAACCATTTCATTGAGACACCTCTCTTTTTTGTAAAAGCACGTGCTTGATCGAAAATTGTCCTAGATGGGTGTTTCTAAAAACGATTGTAACGCCTCAAAGAAACGTTTGCCGTATTTATCAAATTTCACTTCACCAATGCCGCTTATGTGGCGTAAATCGTCCAATTCTGCTGGCTTCTTGTCACATAATTCACGCAATGTTTTATCCGAGAATACTACAAATGGCGGTACTTTCTCTTCATCTGCAATTTCTTTTCGCAACACACGTAAATGTTCAAATAATGGATCATTATCTACCAGTTTTTTAACCGTTACAGCTTCTTTCCGCATGACCTGTCGTTGGCCAAGTAGTACTTCTTTGCCCTCGGCTGACACATAAATAGTTGGATATGTGCCGTGTTTAACAGCCAATAAACCCTCTGCAATTAGAAACTCAATAAAGTTCGAGACATCTTTAGACGAATAATGTCCCTTCAAAATACCATAGGTGGATAAACGAGCAAACCCAAATTCCGTCATTTTTTGATTTTTGGAGCCGATGAGTACTTGTGCTACCATCGTCTTGCCGAATTTTTGGCCCATCCGTACAACACAAGCCAGTACCTTTTGTGCATCCTCTGTCACATTCATCACGGTACGACCATCATTACAATTACTACAGCGACCACAAGGCTCCTCTTGTACTTCACCAAAATACGCTAAAATAGCATTTTGAAGACAGCCCTCTGTATGGCAATAGTCGACCATTGTTTGGAGCTTCGCTAATTCCTGTGGTATTCGTGCCTCGTCTTGCGATTGCTCAATAAGAAAACGCTGAGTTTGAACATCACCGGAGGCATACAATAATATACAAGCACTTGGAAGACCATCTCGACCAGCTCTCCCTGCTTCTTGGTAATAGCTCTCCATATTCCGAGGCATTTGATAGTGCAGGACAAAGCGCACATTGCTTTTATCGATTCCCATGCCAAAGGCGTTGGTAGCCACCATAATACGCGCCTCATCTTTTAAAAATCGCTCCTGCTCTGCCATACGTAGTTCCTCTGATAGCCCCGCATGATATTTGGCTACTGCTTCTCCAGTACGACTAAGCATGTCATAAATCGCGTCTACCGCCTTTCGTGTGGCGGCGTAGATAATACCGACTTCCTGTTTATTTTTCTGTAAGTAATTTTTAATATAACGTTCTTTATTTTCTCCAATTAGCACCGAAAGTGCCAAGTTATCACGCGTAAAGCCTGTCATCACTGTTGCATTTTCGTCAATGTTTAATAAATGCCGAATATCCTCACAAACAGCAGGTGTCGCAGTGGCGGTAAGAGCTAATACAGCTGGCTTCTGCGGCCACAGTGTAAAAAGCTTTTGAATGGAGCGATAACTTGGTCTAAAATCATGACCCCATTGTGAAATACAGTGAGCTTCGTCTACCGCAATTAATGGGACAGATAAATAGGACAATGCTTGAAGGAAGGAAGCACTTTCCAGTCGTTCAGGTGCGATATAAAGTAGTTTTAAATAACCAGCACTAGCTAGCTGCATCGTTTCATTCACTTCTTGTGCTGTTAATGTACTATTTATATAGGCAGCAGGAATATTAGCTGCTCGTAAAGCTTCCACCTGATCTTGCATTAAAGAAATAAGGGGCGATATGACAATTGTCAGCCCCTCAAGTATTAACGCAGGAATCTGATAGCAAATGGATTTCCCACCACCTGTTGGCATCACACACAGGCTTGATTGTCCATGTAATGTTTGTTCAATAATTTGGGCTTGTCCTTGCCTGAAGGCTTCATAGCCAAAATGATGCTGTAGCATTTGTCTTGCTTGCTCCATGCAAAGTTCACTCCTCAGTAGTAAGACGAAGTAACTTGTATTCGCCCTGTTCATTTTTCATAATTTCGTAAAGCATAATGGAATGGGCAAGAGCTTCCTGCCCTGCTGCATTGGTCAATACATACTCCGTTTTAGCTCGTACCTGAAGATGCTGATTCACTATACGAATATCTTGAATGTCTGTGTTCGAGAAATGAATCTTCGCTTGCTTAGAGGCATAGTAAGCAACCATGCCGCCCAGAGTGTCTTCCAATTCTTCTGACCCTACTATCGGCTCCATGACACTTGCATCTTGAATAGTTACAGCTCCTTTTAAATGCTTATGGAATGTATCTAAAAAAAGAATGATTTCATCTTTATTATACGCAAAAATATTTTCACCGTATTGCTCGAGGGCTTGCTGAACGGTTTCTTGATCCCCCTGCTCTATATAAGGATATAAATTTTTTGATTGGGATAGGCGTATACTCGCCTTCATGCCATCCTTTAACCATTTTTGCATAAATGGTTGAATTTCCTTTATCGGCAATATGTATGGTTGTGCTTCTCCTTGCTGCTGGCGGTTAAAATAAAGCCCCACAATTGCTCCGTTTTCCGCCTCCATCACCGGGCTCCCTAATGGTAGCTTTTCTTGTGTATCAATATAATAGGCAGCTATTTTATCTTGATATTTTTGAATCGTATAAGGTAAGCCATTCACGTAAACTGACAGCTGATTGAGCTCCCCTTCATACATTTTTGGAACTTGCACATTCGCTTTATAGGTCACTTGCAAAAGTGCAACATTATGTGCCGTTGACATGAAATGAACATTCGCTGCCACTAGCTTATCCTGACCAAATTTCACAAGGGCGGTTGGCTTTGAGGCTACCAGTGCGCCATTAGTTAAAATATAAAGCTCATCCTCCTTTTGCTGAATAATAATGCCTGCACCAACTCCATGCTCACCTATCACCTCAACCTCAGGCACTATCTTTTCTTCTTGCTTGGCCACTGTTTTTGTTGGCACCTCTGCTTTTTCTGCTTGAAACCAACCTGCACCAATTTGACTGTCACAACCTGTCAACAGCATGGCCGCCGCTCCTAATACGAGCATCTTTTTATACATACCTTCACCAAAACTTTCTTTTCAACTATCTCTCTTGTCTATCATAATCAAGGACTTAGGATGTTTCAAGTTTACATAATATAATTATTGTAATTAAAATAGTAGTAAAATACATTATTCCCTTCAGTTCTATTTCATTCTACCTATTAAAATTAATGGATTCTCCGATTTGCTATGAAAATGGATGGATTTTAGGCCTTCAAAATATTTTTGACAGAAAAAAAGACATGCATTTTGAATGGCATGTCTTCTCGAATTAATTTTTTCGTAGTAGCCCTGTCGTGGCAATTATTCCAAGCATCAATGCTAGAAAGATGGCGTACGTCCATGTATGGTTGCCTGTCATGTCATAGCAAACGCCAATCAAAACTGGGATGATGGCACTTAACATAAAGCCACCTGAAAATACCATGGATGACCAGCTGTTGGCTTCTTGATCATTTCTAGCCTCATCAAGCGGTAACAATAAACCAATCGGAAATAGCCCACTTAAAACAATGCCGATAATAAATACGGCCAACCACAAATAGATCCCTGACATAAGCCATAATAATGTAAAACCTATCAGCCCAAAACAGCCTAACGCCAATACCCATGCTAATCGATTTGTCCATTTCTCCATAAGCATGGGCACAGCAATATTACCCATCATTTGTATAATCGACATAAATGTCAGCATTATACTCGCTACCTCAAGCGTCAAGCCTTTGTCCTGTAAAAGAGGTGTAAGCCACGACATCATTGAGAAAAACAATGAGGTTTGTAAGCCAAAATACAATGCGATCAGCCAAGCACGACCTGTTACCCAAGGATTACGTACCGGCTCGTTGTTGGCCGAATTTTGAACATCTGCCCCTTGTTCTTTTGGGATTACCCAGCTCCATATAATTAGTGAGACCATAGCAAGTATGGCCCAAATCCCTAGTGCTATTGTCCATTGATTATCAAAATAGTGATAAAAGTTCACAGTCAAAGCTGCACTTAATGTCGCACCAACGCCTATACCAAATGAGTAAATTCCAATAACAATCGTAAAGCGTTGAGGGAATTTTTTCTTACTATACGCATTTAATATAGGGCCAATCATCGCAATGGCCAAGCCAGCTGCAAAACTTGTAACCACTAATAAAAGATAGCTTTCTTGGAATAAGCGCAGCCCATTTGCGAAGACAAGAATAGCCATTAATAGCACGATTGCTAATTTTGTGCCAAGCTTGCGCTGAAATGGTACAGCAAAAGGAGCAAATAAACCCATGCAAAAAACAGGAATAGATGTCAGAAAGCTCATACTTGTATTGGATACGTGTAAATTTATCATAAGGACATTAAAGAGTGGTCCAATCGCTGTTACAGCCGGTCTCATATTTAGTGCGACTAAAAATATACTCATTACCACTAAGATAAGTGAAACGGTCCATTGTTTTTTATTCATTTGATTAATCCTCTCTGCTGCCAATCAATAGAAGAGTTTTCTTTTATTCTTTTACCATGTATTCTATAAATGGTCAATGATTGGGTAAGTGGTCCGTTCCCTACATATTTTCTGGAGACTCAATACCCAGTAAAGCTAGTGACTCTTTTAAGACGATTCCTACACAATGACAGAGCGCAAGACGTGAAGCTTGCTGGGCATCATCGGCTAATATTTTTTGGTGTGCATAATATTTATTGAATAAGCGCGCTAGCTGTAAAGCATATTTCGCGATGAGCGATGGGTCAGCCTGGTTAAATGAGGCGTCTACCACTTGCGGAAATTGTTCCAATAATAAAATGATTGACCAAGCCTGTTGTCCTAGTGGAGCATATGACTTCAATTGAGAAGGCACATTTCCCTTTGCCAAGATGGAGCAAATACGTGCATAGGAATACTGTACGTATGGCCCCGTTTCTCCTTCAAAATTCATCATTTGCTCGATGGAGAATTCTATATCGTTTAGACGATGATATTTTAGGTCATTAAAGATTACCGCTCCAACTCCTACTTGCTGAGCCACTCGCTCTTTCTGCTGTAAATGAGGGTTTTTGTCTTCTATATTACGCTTAGCTGTCGCAATCGCCTCGGCTAAAACATCAGCTAATAATACCACCTTGCCTTTACGTGTCGACATTTTCTTACCATCTTTAAGCATCATCCCAAATGGTACATGCTGCAAATCTTTTGCCCAGCCATATCCCATTTTTTCAATCACCTGAAATAATTGTTTAAAATGAAGAGTTTGTTCATTACCCACTACATAGAAAATTTTGTTGGGTTGATACTGTTGCTGTCGGTAAAAGGCAGCAGCCAAATCTCGTGTTGCATAAAGTGTAGCTCCATCTGTTTTTGTTATTAAACATGGAGGCATTTCCTCCATCTCCACTACAAATGCACCTTCCGATTCCATAAGTAACCCTTTGTTTTGTAGCTCTGTTACAACCTTTGTCATCTTATCATTGTAAAAGGCTTCTCCAGTAAATTCATCAAATTTGATGCCTAGCAGCTGATAAATAGTCTGAAATTCATCTAATGATACATCACGGAACCATTGCCACAACGCTAAAGCCTCTGAATCACCATCTTCTAATGCTTTAAAGGCAGCACGTGCCATTTCATTTAGTATAGGATCTTGTTCAGCCATAGTATGAAATTTAACATAAATCTTTAATAATTCCTCTATAGGGGATGCTGTAATGGCTTCCTTATCACCCCAATTTTGATACGCAACGATTAGCTTGCCAAATTGGGTGCCCCAGTCCCCTAGATGGTTAATACGAATAGCCTGATAACCATTTTTCACTGCAATATTGGCTAAGGCATTACCAATGACGGTTGAACGTAAATGTCCCATAGAGAACGGTTTAGCAATATTGGGCGAAGAAAAGTCAAGGACGACACTTCCCCTTTCTGCTTGATTCGTACCATAGTTTTGTTGTTCCTGCATGATAAGACCCAACACTTGTTGTGTCACTTTTACTTGATGAAGAAAAATATTGACATAGCCACCGACAGATTGCACCTGATGGATTATCTCATTTTGTAATTGGCTTGCGATGTCTATTGCAATTTGTTGAGGGGGCTTCTTCCATATTTTAGCCAAGGTGAAGCAGGGAAATGCCATATCGCCCCTTTCTAAACTTTTTGGTTTTTCTAGTAATTGTTCCACGTCTTGAGCTGTTAGCTGATGATTTAAAATTTCAGCAATACTTTTTGCAATTTGTTGATTCATGTATATCCTCCTCTTTTTTCAATAAAAAAAGCCCTCGCCTCTATAATTAGAGACGAGAGCATAGTAATCCCGTGGTACCACTCTAGTTGCCATTCATAATGACCACTTTCCATTGTTAACGAGGTGACGCCCCGCTATTCTCTACTCTTAGTTCGAGAACCTTCTCCAAAGTGCGCTTCATTCATGGTTTCTGTATTAGGCTCACACCATCCCTAACTCGCTTTCCAGTTGTCCCATCAATTACTCTCTTTTTCATCGAATTTTTCTAAGATTTTGACATATTTTACAGGAGTCTTCGCTTGGCGTCAATGCTTTTTGTATGAATGAATCATTGCTTCAGAGCGTTTAGAGAATTTTGCATAGGCAGCACTGATTGCTTCTGCATTCGTCTACACAAGTTACAGACGGCATTCCAAACGATCCACCATAAAAAAACGCTCCTCATTTAGAGGAACGTTCTTTTTCTACATAATGAATGACATCTGCCATGATGGCATACATCTCTTTTAACTTCAGTTGCTTATTGTCTTTCACTTTCTTCGCTACTTTTTCCGAAACAATTTCTTTATCAATTAAACTTTCCCAGCTATTTGCAGTCGATTCACCGATGAGCACATCTGCCAAATATTGTGCCAGCTCATCTCGCGTAATAGCTTCATCACCCGTGCTATATACCTTATTAATAACAATCTCCAGCTTATCTTTTTTATCGGCTGTACTCTCTGCGCCGGCACGTAGCATACTTTCTTTCAACATTTTAGCAAACTTAATTTTCGTTGCTTTACTGTCGACCTTTAAATCATTATCATAGCCGCCAACAACAAGTCCATAGTTAATTAACGTTTGAATGGCTTCATCATACCATTTGCCCTGATAAGGATAGTTCACAGAAAATGAATCGACATAGGCACCTTGTTTATCCAACTGCTCTCTTAATGTAGCAATTAATTTCTTATCCTTGCTCATTTCTCTAAAAGTAACATCTTGTTGAAGAGCTAGTGCTGCCGCTGTCCCTGCCGCTTCACCAGTCACCATACCAGTTGGGACAATACGGGCACTTCCCGCTGCTAAAGATGAATAACCTGCAGAGCGTCCCACAACAAGTAATCCATCGATATCCTTTGGTACTAGAGATCGGAATGGAATCGCATATTGCTTTGGCGCAGAAATAACATACCCATAATCATGTGGTGTTTGAGCCTGCACATCTACTGGATAAGAGGCAATCCCAATACTATCCCAATGATCACGATTCTGCCAAATATCGGACATTGGTAATTGATATTCAGCCCAAATATGTCTAGTTTCTCGTACATAAAGCTCTTCCGGGAAGCTGACAATTTCTGCTTTTTCAAATCCGGGGAAGTTTTCCTGTAAATATTTTAGTACATGCAATGTTTCTTTTTTACCTGCAGCTATGGCAGCCTGCTTCGAATTCTCATTTAAACCATCAATTCCGAAAATTTGTAATGCATTAATAAAATATTCATCATCCACTCGGGCTAAATTTAACCCTCTTAATCTTGTACCTTCTTGCAAAGGTTTATATTCATCATGAAGCTTTGTAAAGCCCCACATTACGGTATGATTCAAGTTAGCCCCGCCAAATACATCTGACTTAGCCGCTTTTTTTACTTGATCCCAATCGACATTTTTCAAGTGAAGCATTAATGTTACAGCCATGCGCTTATCCTTTATTCCAATATCTTCTCCACCAACAAAGAAAGGAACTTTAGACATCGTCGCAAAATCTGCATCCTGAGTAGCATCTATGAATGATTTTCCTTTAACGACATATGTACCGTATTCATTTTTTAGCTCAACAGAATTTAGTTGTTGTTGTTGAAGATTCGTTTTAACTACTTCCGTTTGCACCGACAATGTTAAATTGGGTTCCTCATCAATCAGCTTTTTAAACGCTGCTTTAGCTCCGACGATACCAAAAGCATCATTGCCTCTCACTAGCTCATGCCATTCTTTAAAAATACCTTCACTGATGGAGTTATTATGACCATCACGTGGAATATCTAGAAAATTTAGCATCCCATATGTAAATAATCCACCCAATTCTTCACGTTTTTCTACCAATAAGGTTTTAGCTCCATTACGAGCAGAAGCAACAGCAGCAGCGACACCCTCAGGCTCACCACCAATGACAATCACATCATATTCAGACTCTATATTGTTGATGGGTACTGGCTTTTTATACTCATCCACTAATTTATTGTATGCCATAGAGTTCGTTATTTCTTTAATAAAGTAGTAGCTTCCAAACCCAAGTAAAACTACTAGGATAGCAGTGGCTGTCCATAATACGCCTTTACCCATAATAAACCTCCGATAGTTAATATTTCCAATAACATGTTTATTTTATCATCATTTCTGCCACTTGAAAGAGCTGAATGTCCTATTGATTTTTTGCCTACAACCATAAGGCATATCATTTTCTACAGTATTTTTCTATGAAATTATCGTGTATTCCATCATATAAAGGATTGGGATATTTTTCCGATTTGCAGACAAGGTTTGTTTCATCACTTATAGTAAGCAGTCAAAACGGGGATGTGCTTGCGGGCACAAGTAGTTGATCAGGATACATTGTACCTGATAAAAAAACAGTCAGAATCATTTTAATCTATATTTTTGTCGATAAGCAACTAAAAACCCTTTGGTAAATGATGTAAATTCACTATTCTTTTTCAAAAATAGTTAAATACACTACTAAGTAGACGCATCAACTTCAAATAAAGTTACAGGACAAAAAATATTTTTCGATAACCTTTAATGAGCTAGTTTTATCCGTCACCCCTACCATTTTACTTCTATTTTTTATTTTACTATGATATATTTTCTATTAGGAAATAATTCCCAATTATCCGAACAATGGTCTTTAGGATTAATAAATGAGGTGCTCTTGTATGGATCGATTTGAACTTACTTTTAAAAATAAAGCTGTACGAATCTGGTTTTACACTGTATTCCCTGCCATTATATTAGCGATTATTTCTATTATTATTTTACCTAATGAGCAACATAAATATGTTTCACTAGGTTTGTCACTCATGCCAATCCTATATTTTATTTGGTTTATTTTTTATACTAAAAAGAAACGCAAATAATAGTTAAACCCTCTATATATAAACCATTCGACCATGTACCCATTCCAGATATAGGGAACAGAGTAAATAAAAATTGACTGGCTAAAGTTCCATACAAAACAGAACGTAAACCAGCCAATTCAGCTTAAAACGCAACCTTTAAGGGTTGATGACCTCATGATGGTGCCCCTTTAAGTCTACCCTGTAATTTCCAAAAGTCTTTTTTCTATCTTCTGAGCTTAAATTGCCAAATCTATTATAACCGAAAATATAGATGCCATTATCATTTATTTTCCAGTTATAGGCATTACCTATCGTATCAAAACCATAATAAAAACCTGGCATGCCTAAATAATCAGAAACCCATTGTCTATTTGCTCGTGTTGCATATTTTAAATTACTTGTTTCAGGCGCATTTACTATCCCCCGCTCATATCTTGTTAGATAATATACATGATTCTGATAAGGTTTTACAGCTTTAATCGGTGCTTTTTCTACGGCTACTCTTGAAATGGCTTGTCCATCCACATAATATAAAATAAATTCTTTTGTAGTGCTGTATGCGTAGTCCATATAAAAATTGCCCATATCCGTTTTAATCCAAATATCTCCTAGTTTAACTATATTTTCATCCTCAATAAATTCCTCATAAACAAAGGGTTCAAAATCAGAAAAATAATTGCTATAGAATAATTGACCTTTTTCTTGCATCACAGCCATAAAACGATCGCTATAGACAATAGATTTCCCCTGAAATAGCCATTCACAAATGCGAACAAGTCTAAGGTTTTCAAGCTCCGTAGCATTTACACCCCTGATAATAATCAAACTATATGGTTGCTGGTTTTCATTCTTCAAATAGACTACTTTCTTATTAAATGCCTCCCCTATATATCTTAGAGGAATATAGGTTGTATTATGATGCAGGACTGCAGAAACGTCCATTTGAATCGAATCGCCATTCACATCTACTGCCTTGTTCCCTATTTTCAAGGTTATAGTTTTATCCGAATTTTTAATGGTTATGGTATTATTTTTAGGGTTGAAATCTACCCTTGCACCAAATCCTTCAGAAATAAAGCGAAGTGGTACTAAGGTTCTTCCATCTATTACAATTGGCTGTATGGCAGAAACCATATTACCATTAACAAATGCCTTTGAGCTTTCAGGCGACAAAATGATACTGTTATGAAGGTCATTTTCTGTAATATCATTATAAAGTTCAAATAGATTTGCTGCCTGCACAGTTAGACTAACAGGAACAATTAATAAAAAAATTACTACTGTACTGATAATGTTTCTTCTCATTTTATAGTCCCCAATACGTTTTGCATATTTTCAATTTACTACTACGTTCGCATTTTCCAATATAAGCTAAATTATACACTTTTCTATTAAGAGTTGCTACGTTTAATGGCTATTGCTCTGACCTTCGAGAGTGTACAAGCTATAGCAGATTAATGCTTTTTTGGGGCGATATGGGGCTGAATTGGGGCTAAAAATATTGCCTTGCAGGGTATAAATGGGAATAGCTAATGTAAACTTGAAATTTTGTATCTTTATTATCTTTTAAATTTTTTTGGTTTTTTGATGCTACTCCATTTAGAGTGATTTTTTTGTTTATAAAAACTATTCATTTCCCCCATAACTGAATTTTCCCTACCTCCCTCTTTCTCTAGTATGTTAAAAAACGAGTGTTTCGAGACTGTTTTACCCTCCGTATGAGAACAAATATAAAAAGCATGTTTTGACCCATCTTTTTACAAAACATGCTCATTATCTTTAGTGTCGACACTCGTTAGTTCAACAACTTCATAAATCTAAGATTCCCTTTCGTAAAGCCGGCTTGTTGTCCATTCAAAAGTTCTTTCATCCATCATTGTCTAAAGATATACCTTCACCATTACCAAAAATATTTTGCGAAAATTTTACCTCCAGTTCAGGGACAATGCTAGAATCTTGAATCGGTTTATCATGTTCATTATTGAAAACTTGACTCATCCTCGTCATGATACTTTTCACAGTCACAATATTTATGGCCATGATCGCAGCACTGGGTAAATGAATCGTCCCGGCATACGCCTGAAATAGGGATGCATGGATCAAAATTATGATTTTGAAGTACTTGGTACGGACGCATCATATCATGATCTTCATGTTCAATAATATGACAATGCCATACATAAGTTCCCGTAAACGGCCCAAAGCGTGCAATGATACGGGTAACTTCCCCCGGGTTTGCACGTACGGTATCTTTCCAACCCATTTCATTCAGATCCGGTTTCTTTGCTTTCCCTACTTTGATGATATTCCCATTTTCATCTACGGTAATTGGTGCTCTATTGAGAATCTGGAATTGAACTAGATGCAAATGTATCGGATGGGTATCTGCGGTTAAATTATAAAGTTCCCAAATTTCTATTGTTCCATTATATGGTGTTTCTGTAATGGGATCGACCCACATCTTGTTATTGAGTTCAAACAACGGTCGGCCATATTCATCAGTAGTTTCAACTAAAAAGTTTTCTCTTACATATATAGCATCTTTAGGTTGAAGTTTTTCTAAACAACTTAATGTTTCGGGTACTGTACTTGTATCCGGTTGGGAAGATTTTTGTTTAACTTTAAATTCCATAATTTGCGAAAGATCTGGAGAAGGAGGAACGCCACCAGGAAAAGGTGCCGGAGCATCATTAGTCAGTATGATATTCTGCCCTCTATGTTTTGAAAAATCAATGATTACATCTGCTCTTTCTGCTGGAGCCAATATGATTTCAGAAACTCGTACAGGTTTTTCTAATAATCCGCCATCCGTACCAATTTGAATAAAATCTTGACCTGAACTCAATCGCATACGGTAAAAACGAGCATTAGAACCATTGAGGATTCGAAATCGGTATTTTCTTGGTTCAACTCTAAGATAGGGCCATATTTTTCCATTGACTAATATTGTATCTCCAACAAAACTCGGAACAACCGATGGATTCGGAAGATCAGGATCTATTGGTGGTGGTGGTTGTGATGCAGGTGGTGGTTTTTGTCCGGGCTGGGAAGGATAGAACAGTTGACCGTCATCATAGAAAGAACGATCCTGGATAACTAATGGAATTTCAAATTCACCTTTGGGCAAATTTAGTTTTTCTTCTTCCTTATCTCGAATTAGGTAAAACCCTGCTAACCCGGCATATACATTTAATCGAGTGATTCCAAGGGCATGGTCGTGATACCAGAGAGTTGTCGGACGCTGACAATTTGGATAGTAGTAAACTTCATGTAGGAATTTGCTGCCAAAGTTTTCGAAGTTTTTGGTAAACCATGCTTCGGGATATCCGTCATTTTCAGGGCGAACACGCCCCCCATGCAAGTGAACTACCGTTCTAACAGGTGGTTGACTAGGTTCAGCACCGTGAACAGTAGTATCCACTGGCAGAAGGTGTGTAAAAGGTAGTTTATTTTCCCACTTTACAAGAATGGGATGGTCCCTGAGAACATCAAATGTCGGCCCAGGATACAAACCATTATATCCCCAAACTGTTGTCGGTGGTAAGGCCCGATGTAGCTTTTGTTTTATCTGCTCCATCAACACTTCATAGTAAGGGATTCCATCACGTATTCCAGTTGGTTTAATAGTAGGTGGAATTGGTAATGCGTCAATAAACTTTTTTAATTTCAAATTTAATTGCCTCCTTATCAATAATTAATAGTCATTGATAGTCATAGAATCAATATGACTTACTTTATTAAATGTATAAGCAGATAAAAATGTTTAGGTAAAGGAGGAAGGGCAACATAAAAACTCAATTTTCTTCTACTAAGACGCCTTATTTGAGTTGAAGGTAATTATTTTTATTGAGATAAATGTTTGTAATCAAATATTTCAATTTTGAAACCGAGAGTACATTTATCTTTATCAATCTAGACACTATAACAGGATAAAGAAATTCTTACCTTAACATCAACTATACTTTTCGAAAGACTTTTAATTCTTACTGGAATAAATCAAGTAATCTTGCATCGCCATATAAGGCAATTTACTTTTTTATACAAAAAAAGTCCCCTTTCCACCATGTTCGTCCGACTTTATCTACAAGCATCCCTGTTACGATCGACGGAAGATACGTAGCATCTACATGAAATCCTATAGCAATTCCAACCTCCGATAAACCATGACCATCTGAGTAAATAAATAAAAATAAGATATGTTTCTGTGGGACTTTTAGATAGTCTCTTGATCTAAGTATATCTCTGCTAGCACTCGGTGTACTGAATGTCAAAAAAAAAAGCATCTTTTTAAAGCTCATAAATAAAACCAGATACTCATAAAAAACTTTAGGAGTACCTGGTTATTTTAATGAGAATTCCCCTATTTGCTTTATATAAAAGCTTTTTAGCGAAATACTCTTTTATTTTATTGTTGCTTTGAAAATTCCACCAAATCCTGTGACATTGTACCAATTTCATCTGCCGAGGCATTCAATTGTTCTGTAAGAGCCGCCTGCATTTGCGCAAGCTCACTAATTTTATCCATATAGTCAATAATTGTATCAATAGAAACCTTTATTTGCATTAAACTTGATTCAATATTACCTGTTGCCTTAGCCGAATTAACTGCTAATTTTCTTACCTCTTCAGCTACTACACCAAAACCTTTTCCTTGTTCTCCTGCACGTGCGGCTTCTATTGCAGCATTTAACCCTAGTAAATTTGTCTGATCTGCTATCTCTCGAATAAAATGTGATATAATCTGTGTTTCATCTGCTACCCCTTTCGCATCATTGGCAGCTTCTGTAGTTTTTTCCTGTGTGTTCGCCAGTTCCTGTGCCTGCATAGTAATAGAATTAATGCCATCAACCATTTGATTAATAGAAGCTGATAATTCCTCCATACGTGTCATAGTTTCTTGCACATTTTGCTCTTTCTTTTTTTCATGTGTAATATCTCGAATAGTTCCTGCCACTCGCAAAGGAGCTCCCTCATTATCACGAAGCGTTGTACCGTTTGCATGAAACCAGCGATATTCACCTGATTTTAATTGAAGGCGATAATCTACTTGAAATGGCGTACGCCCAGAAAAATCTAATAAATGGGCACTAAACGCATCTAATGCAGGCTGCTTGTCCTCTGGATGCAAGCGATCACTCCAAGAGCTCATAATATTTGGAAAATCATGTTCATCCTTGAAGCCCAATGTTCTTCGAAATTGTTCACTCCACCAAAAGGAATTCTGTGGATTTAATGGATTACCTTGATCTACAATCATATCCCATGGCGCTTCTACCAGAGCTTTATTAATTAAATCATAACGTGTTACATATCCCTGTAATTTTTCCACGTTTATTTTTTTATCATGAATATTCATCATCAAACCAATGATTTGATACTGATCATCTTCAAGATGGGAAGCCATTCCTGTAGTCTGTATCCAGCGCTCTTGACCGTCACGACAGCATATCAAATGCTCCATATTAAATCGAGTTTGTGTTTCTAAACTCTCCTCTAGCATCTCTTTAAAATCAGAACGATGCGCCTCTGTAATTACCTTCAAAAAATCTTGAAAACTGTCTTTAAGAGCATAACTATCAAACCCTAAGAGCTCTTTTAATTCTGACGAAGCTGTGAAAACATTGTTTGAATCATCCAAGCGTCCGTTTAATACTCGTAATTCCCAAAGACCCATTTCATTACTTTTCAATACATTACCCAATTTTTTCTGCAATTGATCTTCAGATTCTTTCCGAAGCCTATTTACTTGATTTAAATTATGTACTAACTGGTTTAATTCCTCATCATTTGTTGAAGCTAAAGTATACTCAAAATCATATTGACCCTGTTTAGCCATTTGCAATTGAGCCTCACTCAACTTAATAAGATCGCCAATTGTTATGTTCCGTTCTTTTTTTAAAAACATTCTTAGTTCCCCTTCGATAGTGTATAGATTACATGACTAATTCAAGAATCATTAGTTATAAAACTAGAATCATATTTCGTGTTTTTCTCATTATAACCGAAAAAATAGTTAAAAAGCACTCGAAAAATAATATATTTTTTAGATGCACTATATTCCTTATAACGGCTACCTCATTTACTTTAAGAACTATATATTTTTTTGAATCTGTATCCAAATACTCAAATTACTAGTGAATTCCCAGGAATTATGATAAAAAGAGATTTTTTTGATTACTTCTTTCGGGCTATCCAACGCGAAACAAAGGAATCTTTTTAAATACATACTAAATCAATGCTATATTCATATATTTTAATTGAATTTGTCATTGAAGGTTTATTAAAAGAATTGAATTAGTGTGTTATCAAAATTCGATTATATATTTGTTAAAAAAAATTAATATAGAGATAAAAATATGTAGATACAAGTATTAAAGTGTGTTATTTTAAATGGTAATAATAGTCAAAGGAGGAGTTTACTGTGAGCAAACAAATGTTAGCAAAGGGCAAATTTTTCAAGGGGAAAACGCATAGCTAGCCCTCTAAACTGCGGAACCCCCTACTATTGAGAGGGGTATTATTTTGAGCCAATCACCAACAGAATTTTTCATTCGTAACTTCGAACATGGAGATATGCCTTTACTTGGTGAGTTGTACCAATCAGTAACAGCAAAAGACAACGCGACATTTTGGTGGGTCGGGGACGAAGATAATTGGAGTAACGTTTATTGCGCATTTGAAGATGGGAAAATGGTCGCTAAGGGGCAAGTTAGCATCATTAACGTTGTTCCTCCAGGTCGTTCAAAAGAGAACAATCACTCTATATATATTAATCTGAAAACCATTTCTGAAAGAGAACAGGACATTACGTTGCTCGACAAAGTCTATCAATATCTTTTAACAAGAGCAAAGCAATTAAAGGTAACTTTACCTCAAGAATACGGAACAATACTTTGTGTAGGTAACGATTCGAAAGAAACAGCAAACAATCAGTTTTTTATCCAAAAAGGATATCTCCCTCTGAATAGTTTGTATAGCATGAATCGAGATTTGACTGAACCGGTTGTGGAGTTAAAACTTCAGGAGGAGTTTCAATTCTCACACTGGAGCATGGAGACATCTAGCGAGGAAAGAGATTACCTTAATATTGAAGCTGAAATTTGGCCAGATGCTCCACTTGGTCTTAATAGATTGTCTGAATACAAAAAAAACAAGCTATGGACATCCATGGTCATACGTCAAATAGACACTATTGTTGGCGGACTAATGACATGGCAGGAAGAAGACTACGGTGTAATTGAGGACGTTTTTGTCCGTGAACCATGGAGAAAGCGTGGAATTGCAAAGTTTACGCTTACACAGGCTTTGAAATATCTTAAGTCTCATAAGCTACAAAAAGCCACTCTCATGGTACTAACGACAAATAAATCAGCCTTATCTCTATACGAATCGGTTGGCTTTTATACGGATAAAGAAGAGATAAGATACTTCACAAAACTCAATTAGGTAACAAAAAGAGGGGTAGGCTGCCCCTTGAACTGACTCCTTCGGGTTAGACAAAACAAAAAAGCATCTTCAATTGAATTTAGGGTAATGTATCCTAATATCAATCGGAGGTGCTTATTTTTATGGGAACGAGAGGAAGTCATCGGCAAGAAGTAAAATTAAAATCAGGTGATGAAGTTACAAGGTATTTCTACAAAGGTGATGATTAATACCATGTGATGTTTTTTAGCTCACTAGTAACGGACAGAAGCCGATTTCATTAAACCAAACCTGATGTGCGTATTGAGCTATTTCCCACTATACTTCTTTATGAAGGCAAGCGTTTTCCCAAGTGTTTGTTCAGCGTGCGTAGTAGTAAAATCAAATTGATACTCATGACCTAGGTCAGAATTTGTTCCTTCAAATAAAACACTTTCTACTTCCACCCCATTCTTTTTGAGAACATCTATAAGCTCTGTTGATTGTGGGGCTAGTGGATCTGCATCTCCAACTGTCAAAAAGGTAGGTGGGTAATTAGGTGTTACATGTTTAACTGTAGACATCTCATCTATTCTAGAGTAAGACTTGAAATCTTTTGTTCCTGTATATGCCCAAAATACTGATTGGATACCTTTTTTTATTATTGGAGATGACTGAGCACCTATTTTATCCATGTTATAAACCCCACAGAATAAAAGAGCACCTTTTAACTGTTTTTTATCAACTGTAGGTTGAATATCCATTGATTTTGCTAGAGCTTCATTTGTTATTATCGCAATGGTTTGACTGGCAATTTGTGCACCTGCTGAATCACCGCCAATAAATAAATGATTCATATTGCCGCCATATTTCGAAATATTATCCTGTAAATATTTAAGAGCTTGGTTAGTTTGTATGATTGGCCCCGGATATTTTTGTACCGGTGCAATAGCATAGTTTATATTTGCTACAACATATCCTTCATTGGCTAATGCCATTCCATATTCTTGCGTTTGTTCCTTACTACCTGATACAAATGCACCACCATGTATCCACATAATAACAGGGAGTTCTTCCTTCATATTTTTCGGATAATAAATATCTAAAAGACTATTCTCAATTCCATGTTCATCATAAACAATATCTTTTTCAACATGGACTTGCCTTTTTATTGTTTCAATGTCCTTAGGGGATGCAAAAGAATCAGATTCAAAAAGCTGCTTGATAATAAAGGTATTAAGTACAGGTGTAAACTGACCAATTATAAATATAAGCAATATAGGAATGACAATAATATAAACGGGAATCATCCATCGCTTTTTTTTCTGATAAAATCTTTTTTTAGTTTTCAAATTGAATGAACACCTTACCTCACTTCATTATTATATGAAATTCACTTGACGGAAAAAGAAGAGGGTGGATACGCCCTACGTTATGCAAAAAAGATCAGCGTCCTTTAAACTCTGATTTTCCTCCTTCTTTTTTTCCGCCCACACAATATTTATCTAATTAGATGAATGAGTCTAATTTAGATATTATTGAACCTCATACAAATGAATTATATCAGATTTCAACCTTCAACCTTTAGAAGAGAATATTATGTATGTGGAATAGCAATGTGGAGTACCTAGGCTTTTTGAGTTTTTCATGATACTGTCTATATTTTGTATGAAGCTCCTTATCTACTTCATCGATAGAATTCTTCTCAGAAACTTCTTCAGTTTCAGCATTGACCTGCGTGTGGATACAAGAATGTTGTAGAAGTATAGATATTTTTTGTATTTGTTATAATTGGCTAACCATCTAACATTCTATAAAGGTAATTTCATTTCGGTTTAACAACCTTTTTTTTAAAAAAAGTTAAAAAATTATTCACGTTCATGCATTTCAACTATACATAACATTAAAAAAAGGCAGTAACGATGAAGGACCAACCTTTGTCGTTACTGCCTTTTTTTGAATCACTAGTTATTGTGTATACGAAATTTTATATATCTTTGTTTTGACAGCGTTTTAAGGGTAGTCTTACTACCTGCAACGTGTATAAAATCGCATAACCAAACATGGTTTCACTGCAGAATTAAGATGAAACAGAAAATAAGGAATATTTAGTCATTTTTACAAACACTTTCTATTAAACCTCAATAATGTTATTATTGTAATAGTAAATAATATGAATAATTTACAATTAATAAAAAAATTTACAGTATATACTTATAAGGAAGAGGCGAAAAAATAATGATTCATAATAGTTTATTCAAAAAGACATTCACAACATTTTGCTGTTCTGCATTATTAGTTGGTGGAGTAACTATGTCGGCAATTTCTACTCAAGCAACTGAACTAACAAATGAAGAAGAATTATATTTAAATGAATTAGGATTTAATAAAGATAGTGATTTTTATAAATTACTGCATGCAATTGAGCAACTACCATCTGAAAAGCAAAGTGCTGAAGAAGTCGCAGAATGGTTATCAAACCATTCTGGTTTAACAATCACAGCTGAAGGCGAATATTTAAACTTTGGTTCCTTAGAGCAAATTGGTGAAAGTGAAGTTCAAATTCCTAATATTTCAGCTTACTCGTTTTCAGTTATAGAAATAGCTGCATGCGTCGGAGCTCTTGGAGGACTTATTCCTGTAACAAAAATCCTTAAAGTTCACAAATTATTAGACACTCTTGGTGGTGCCACTAAAGTAATGCAACAAGTTCTTACAAATTATAAATATTATCGTAAAGACAAGGGGTATAGCCAAACTAAAGCTCTAAGTCAAGCTCTAGAAGATTTCTCTGTTGCTAGTAAGTTATCTTCAGCATCTAAACAATTATTTATGGATTTCTTTAATATAAGTGCAATCATAGGATCTTGTGGACCTTTATTTTCATACGAAAATAATAAACATGAAGATGAAAATTACTTCTTTAATGAACGTGCTTTAAAGAATTTAGCTTAACACTGAATGGTTAAAAGTGGAAATTTATTAATTCTACTTTTTTTCCTATACTTAAGAAGGAGTTTAACAAATGCGAAGTTACTTACTTTACTTTTTATTACTACTAATAATTCTACTAGCAATGGTTGATACTTGGGGCGAAACCAATAAAACTATTATGTATGGAGTTGCGCTTATAAGTATCGTTAGCTTAATAATTATAAAATCATCAGAAAAGAGTAAAAAATAAAAATTTCAAAAATCTAAAGACAGTAGGGACAATGTATTATCCCTACTGTCTTTAGATTTGAATAACCAATTCGTTACTCTTAATAATTATAGTTTACTTATTTTCACTTATAGTTTTTTCTTTACAATTCGAGCAAAGCAACAACAAATATAACTGCTTATTTTTTTGAAAAATAACAACTAAATATTCGTAAAGGTCATAGGAATCTCCTCCCAATGGGAGTGTGGCCACACTCCCATTGGGAACACTATTTAGAGAAAATTAAATCGCCAGAGGTCAAAAATCGGATTCCGATTTTATGCCATTAAGCACACCGAATTTTTGAAGGTGCGTAGAAGGGCACTCTGAAATTTAATGGTGATTATTCTGGCTACCCTTACAACAAAATTTCATTCCTTTTTCAACCGGTATACCTATCATTTCGTTCTCCATATAGTTCTACTTTGTTATGTATACAATATCAAACCCTCCCGTATACCGTTCCAACCCAAGTGCGACGCGCTTTTCGAGTGTGCTGTAGCACACTCTTAATCCTGCACGTTATACTTGGCTCTTTTCACGCAACTAAGATAACTCTTAGTACCCGATCCTTGCATGTTGTAAAAACTTATACTTTTTGGGATACTTTTTCCAAAAGCCCTCTAATTCTTTTATATTGTTTTCCTGTCTCTTCAATCTCTTCCCTAAAAACTTCTGTTACTAAGATACGTGCAATTGGTTTTCCGACATTAACAATATCACCTGGTTGGATGTTTAAATCAAGTAAATACTTAGGGATATGCCATGTGTACTTTTTAGGATTGATTTTAACGTATTGATCACTGGCTGAAATGGCTGCATCTAATGAGTGATATTTGATTGTTTCTAAATAGCCGTGAGACAACCCTAACTTGTCCTCTGCTTTGATTTTTTTCAATGACTCATATATAACACCTACAAAGGCTTTAAAGCCCATTAAAAAACCTGTACGGGTTTGATAAAGTTTTTTTTAACGATTGTAAAGATTACTTTTCTTATCAGACGCCTGCTTAGTAGACTTCTTTATATCTTTTATTGTTATCATTTAAAAAACTGCTGTACGGTCTGGTAAAATTTAAAACTGGGGCAAAAAGCCTCAATGCGGTGCTTACCTACAGACTGAAAACTCGCACCAGCATATTGAGTACATTAATGGTCTGTTTCACCGTTGATTTAGCAGAGTCTTTTACTTCTATGATATTATCTCGAATATCATGGGTTAGCCCAGTTACTTTGTCATCCAATTTTTGTTTGAAGATTACAGAATAGTAAATTCCCACAGCGTTAAAGTACGTTATTCTATAATCTGACCCTTTAGATGAAGAAAGACGCATTCCTTAATAAAGAAATGCGCCTGCTTCTTGAAGTTTTGTTCACCATATAAACTTTTGCAGAATACAAAGGCGTTAGGATTTCTCTCCAATTATACTCAGGATCACATTAGCTGCTTCTAACGCACCACCAGCTTTCCTAAAGCTTTCTGACAGTTTCTGCGCTTCTTCCTGGTATACTCGATTTGTAAGCACTTCAGCTACCGCTGTTGCTAAATCCTTTGGAGTTTTTCTTTTAAGTTTTACTCCTGCACCGAGCTGGGCAACTCGGTCAGCTACCATTCTTTGTTCGCTATGTTGCGGAAATAAAACCATTGGAACTCCAAAAAATAGACTTTCATTCGTACTATTCATCCCGCAGTGGGTAATAAATACATCTGCTTTCTGTAATACCGAGATCTGATCCACAGCGTTTTTCACTATGAAATTTTCTGGTACGCTATCAAGAGACGAAATCTCCGTTTTTTCTCCGACTGACATCACAACATCATAGTCTGTCTTCCCAAATGCTTTGAGACAGTTTTGGTAAAAATCCTGATTCTGATTTAGTATTGTTCCAAGAGAGATGTAGATTACTTTTCTACCTCTTTTTTCATTCTGTATCGGTATAGACTGCTTTATGGACGGTCCAACAAAGGCATAGCGCCCAGAAAAGGTATCCGCCATTGGCTGAAATTCTTTCGAAGTGTAAACAATGGTGTCTGTTTCATTATCATTTTGAACTAACGATACAAAATTCTCTACTCGATAACCATGATCATTTAATAGTTTAATTTTTCTGTTAATTCTCCGCATGCCTAGAATCATTCTCCAGACTTCCATGAAACTCCGCTTCATTAGTTTTGCTGTATACTGATTAAAGGCAAACGAAGTAGTCGAACAAATATATGGAATTCCTAGTTTCGCAGCAAATAATTTTCCCCAAATACATAAAGAGTCAGATACAATGCAGTCTGGCTGAATATCCCTTAATTCTTTACACACCTTTTTATCCAAAGCAATTGTTATATCCGCAGCCATTTCAATTAATGCTGCAAAATCTTTGCCAACCTTACGATCCAATTCTAAATGTGTAACTTTAGGTAAGAATTCATCACAAGCTATAAAAAAAGCACCAGTGTCTTCTATTTTGCCCTGAAATTCTAAAAAGGAATAATACCAAACTTGATGACCTTTCTTTATTAATTCGGTTACTACCGGAATAGTGGGGTTGGTGTGACCATGTGCGGGTAACGAAAAAAAGATGATTTTACTCATTCACTCTCATCCTTGGATTCCGCATTTCGAATCATCTCTGCAAATTCTAGGAAGCCGTCACTTTTTAAGACAGCGATTCCTTTTGTCGCATCCTCTCCCAAAACAACCAGTTTATCACCTGCATGAATCTGATACATTTCACGTGCATGTTTTGGAATTACAATCTGTCCGCGTTCTCCTACCTTCACAACACCAAAGAACTGCTTCCCTTTAGGACTAATCCGATTTGCTTCTTCTTCATTCATATTTTGGGATAATTGATCTATGGTTACTTGAAAAATATCACCGAGCATTTTGAATTTGTAAATATCAGGTATAGCCTCCCCATTTTCCCACTTCGCTATGGTCTGCCTTGATACGTTTACCTTTTCAGCCAATTGTTCTTGACTTAGTTTATGCCTTTTACGCAAAACACGAATATTCATACCAATCATGTTTTTCATCTCCTTTTATTTTTATAATATAGAGGATTTAAGGAGATATCTATCAACAGTTCATAACATTTCTTGTTAAATATTGTGGCAAATATTCATACGCAAGAAAGATACCCTATCGATATTCCATGATCTGACCCGTTTGTGGAACAATTAAAAAATCCTGCATGCCAACACAGGATTTTACTTAAAACTGTTTATTAACGTTGTGACTTTATTTCATATCTACATTCATTTTTCTAATTGCCTTTTAATTGAGTAAACAGTGTTCCTAGAAAGACCTGTTTTTCTGTGAATATTCACTACTGATTCATTTTGTTTTAATAATTGGACACAACGTTCTAACCAAGTAAGGATGGGGGTAAAAATAGAAGTTTAATTTTTGATGTAGTTTATTAGAAAACCAATCTAAATGTTGGTATTACATCGCTTAGATTGGTTTTCTGTTGGATACAAACTTTCTTTATTTTACGCATCGTTGTATGTAATTCCTATTTTATCGTGAACTAATAACTAGTTATATCCCAGTCTCAAATAGTATGTTTTCTAATATAAGGCAGGCAACTAATAGTAAACCTAATATTTTAAACCTTTTATACTTATTATCTTTATCTAACAAAGATAGAATCCAATCTCATAGCAGATGGCTCCTTACATTCTTATGTCTACTCTAAAAAGCAGTATTTTTAGCATGGTGGTTTTTGTGTTTTTTATAACTATTATTAAGAATATTATAATTAACTTTACTTGAACAGATAATATTCTCTTTATATATTAACTCAAAAGTCCATTCACCACGAATAAGTTTTGAGCTTGTTTTTAATACAGCATAAATAAAAAGAGCAGCTATAAATTGCTCTGCTCTCTCACAATATCTTGTTTCAACACTTCAGGACAATGATAATTAATACCCCACTTATACTCCAGATAATTAATATAAATGATAGAGTGTTGAAGAAATAGATGTTTCTTTATTGAAATAAAAAGGGGCAACAGTATTAAATACTGTTGCCCTTTTTTTATTTATCAAGGGAATATAATTTTATGACTTCATCTGCAGTAATTGGTTTATCGAAAGGTAAAAAGCGACTATAAACTTCTTTGAAATTCATATCTCCTTCGAATTGATCAACAGTTTCAAATATATCAAGTATTTTTACAAGACTCCATGTAGTTTGCCCACCATCTGCATTTATGTAAGTATCATCAACAAATTTTTGGCGGATTTTTATTTCTGCTTCATCGGAATTTTGAGCTTCTACCAATATGATAATTTCTTCGAATGTTTTAGATGAATGGGTGTTTGGTATTACAGTAGATTCTAATAATATTTTCACTGAATATATCTTCATAATTTATACCCCTAAACTATTTAATTATTTTTTAAAGCGATTATCATTTAACAATTTTTTTGCTTTTTTTGCTGCAGCATTGCCGTTGTTGGCATCTTTTTCGATTTCATTGAGAGTTTTTCCGTAATATTCCCCTGGGAATTCACTTCTAATAGAGCCTTTTCTGTTCTTAGAAATATATTCGTCTGCTGTCTCTTTTTCTATGAACGAATTTATACAGTCTCCAATCCAAGTTCCTACTTTATAAGTGGCCAAACCTACTGTGAAGATTCCTGTTCCAATTACGAGCGCTTGTCCTATACCTGGTACGAAATATAGAACTCCGATAGCAGCTGCAGGAGTATGTTTTTTCATCTGTCTACGAAATGGGAGTAGTAGGTCTTCTAATATCTTATATCTTTTTTATGTCGCACCTTTTAGACCAATTTCCTGAATGTTAATATTCAATTTATTTATTACAATAAATGTATAAATCACTTAATTATCCACAACATATATAACTTTATTTATATATTTACTCGGAAATTATTGTGGGACTTACCATCAAATTCTCGGTCTTTATAACTTCATTACTTTTTGTGCTTATATATTCAACTTGAACATTAAATAGACTTCCGTATTCTGATTCGAAGCGTCCCTTTCCACTAGCTAAAAAATAATCAGGGTTATTGACACTTCTTGATATTATTTTAATATCTGGAAATTCATGAGTTCCAGATAATTTAGCTTGATTGTAAGCCTCTTCATAAATCGAACCGAGAGATACCCACTTAAGTCCTCCCATACTAGAAATTGGAAGCTCCTCATAACCAAATTTTTCTTTATTTAATCCAACTTCTGCATAAATATCCATTTCACCCTTGATTTTTTTAATTTCTAATACAGCAACTACTCTAGCAATAGTATGTGGTGGAACAACAATAGATTGAGAAGGAGCAACATATTCTACAGTTTCCGAAGTCTCATTTGCCTGACTACTACTAAAATTATATTCTGCCTTTAGTGTGATTTTACCTTCTGCTAGAAAAGGTATCCCTGTTGCCAGACTGGTTTCAGTACCAAACATAAATCCATGTTCAGTTGTAGCCGTTGTAGTATTTGAAAATGATTTGCGAAATTCCTGCGAGCTTAACGTTTGATCCCTATCGGTATCATTTCGTAAGTCACTTTGACCAGCCCAAAGAGGATTTTGACTAATTACTTGAGGTTCCATAGATAATTTACCATAGGTATTTTTTACTTCAAAGTCAATATTTTCTGGGTGTTTACCAATTGAACCTAGCCCATTAGAAGTCAAATATCTGCCGTAGTAATTAACTAGGAACCTTGAACCATTTGCTGCATCTGGAAAGCTATTTTTAACGGGACTAAAATTTGCTATACTTTGATTCTCTTTAACATTACTATCTCCATTTGCCGCCATTGCTATTGGTGATGAAAGTAAACTTAGACCAATAGTAGCTCCCATTAATATTACTTTTGCTTTGTTTTTCATAATTTCTCCTCCAATTTTAGTATGTATAATTTAGCGTATGGCTACATACTAAGTTTAGTTGTTATTATTTTTGGATTAATAAACAAAAAATATTAATTTTATAATACATAATCCATAAAAATTAATAATTGGTAGAATAATATAATTTTTAATTGAATGTTCAGTAATGGAATATCTACAGTATGATTGGGGCTTGAAGTGGTATGGTTTTAATTCATTCATCTCACCCAGTACTGTACAAGACATGATTAAAAGATATTAACCTTTTGTGGAAAAACTATAACAGAAACTGAACGGAAATAAGAGCAGAGAATTTACATACTTAGTACTATACCTCATACTGATGGGCAACTCCCCAAATTCAGTATAATGGTAGCGTCTAAACTAAAACCGTAGTGAACGAGGTGAAGGCCCCATAACTTTCGATGTTATCAAACACAAATAATAGAACTAAGAATAAATAAGCACTGATTTACAATGTTTTTTAGTTTATAGGAATTATTTTTGTTTCGACAAATGCCTGTATATTTTATTTGGTGGAACTTTAACAGCTTGTGAATTGGCAGTAATGGTGCTTGTTGTACTAATTGTAGTGGACAAATTAAATTCAAGGATTGCAGATACCTCACCCTCTGCTACAAAAGGAATACCAACTTTGCCTTTTGTAGTAATGGATGATTTGAATCCACTTTCTATGGAAGTGGATGTACTTTTGGTAATTGATTCACTAAAAGAAGTAATATTAAATGTCTGTTCTTGCTCTGAATTATTTATAAAAGTATTTTCTCCCATAAATATAGGTACCACATTTGTAACATTATTTTGTTTGAAATTTATTCCAGAGTATTCAACATCTTCACCGAATACAGGAGTACGAAGATATGGTATAAAACCAGCTATGGGTGGAATCGGCTCCTTGTGGACCTGTGTTTTCCATATTTAGAATATTATTTCTATGCTCTTGAACTTCAGCAGCTTTGACAATATTAGGAATAAGACCACTACCTAATAAAGTAACATTATTAATCCACTAGATACATATTTTCTTTTTATTCTAGAATCACATCCTAATAATTTATTTATTAATAGTTTATTAGATTTCACAGTATTTTACAAATTGTCCATAAACATACTCAAAAGAGGCTCATAATGTGGGGTTTTTCTTACTTTTTCACACTTTGTATTATAAATAATATTGAAATCAACGTGATAATACTTAATTAGAGCAGTAAAAAAATAAAATTCTTCATCAAATGACACATTTTTTTATGTAATTATGAAGTTTTTAATGGAGTAACTTTGTATGTTAAGCAATCTGGGACCCGATGGGGTAATGATTTGCAGTAAGCGTGGGGGGCACTGAAGAGTTCCGGAGTAACTTACACTTTAATACCTCCAATAAGGTTACACTATTGTACCTCTCTTCCTTATTCTAAATAGTCTTGTTTTCTCAGGATATATTTCTTATTTTAAAGTCTCTCATTCTTAGATTAAGTTTAGCTAGAATCTCTATTGTTTCAGTTGTTGCTTGCAATATGGCATCATTGGTCAAATGGTGCTTTCAGGATTTGATTTGTTGGAGCCACCCATATATCAAAAGTATAATGCAAAAACAGATTCGCTAAAAAGGACTTAGTAAACAACATCTGGGTGTAACCTCAGTTCGGTCAATTTTTTTCTTTTTATTTGATAAATTGCGCTTTGATTCCATCTTTTAATGTAGAATAGTATCAGGTTTAATTACATACTAACGTACTGCTTGCATAATAAATTTTTGAACAATATTATCGAACAGTAATGAACTCTATTACATAAGCAAAATACCAACAATGATTTCCCTTCGATTTTTATTGAATTTGGATAGGCTACTACCAACAACCCGATCCAACCGTTGACAAAGATATATGCTTTCAAGTTCTGTTTATAATTATTGTATAAGTCTATTTTAACTACTTAATATGGACAATCTTCTTAATTAAAACTATTCATTCCCCCATACCTGAATTTCCCCTACTCCCCCTCTTTCAAAATGACGCCTCTCGAATTTCTTTCAAGTGGCGTAAAACTTCAAAGTGGTGCTATGGGAGCTATCGTCACAGCCAGTCAAGCTGTACGTAAAGGAGGAACTATCCAAATTACAGGTGTATATGGAGGTCGATACAACGCCTTCCCACTCGGAGATATGTTCCAGCGTAATGTAGCGATTCGTACTGGACAAGCCCTAGTTGTTCATATCATGCCTCATGTCTATAACTTAATCGCAGATGGTAAAGTGAACGCAGGTGATATCATTACACACGTCCTCCCTCTTGAAAAAGCAAAACATGGTTATGAAATATTTGATACAAAACAGGAAGACTGTATTAAAGTGGTTTTAAAACCCTAAATATAGCGTTTTGGTACTTTTGTCTCTCTATTGCAAAAGTACCTTTTTCAATAGATCCGGGGCATTGAATCATTCTTAAAAACCACTACCACCTATTTTAAATGAGTAATTTTGTAGAAAATCTAGGTTTCTCCACATAAACTACAGATAGCGTGGTTATAATGTCAAACTAGGGGGATATCAAATGAACTATAAAATTTTTGCAGTAGTAGACGATTTAAAAGTTCAAGAATTAATTAAGCAGTTTTTGATGACACATAATTATTATGTAGAAGTAGTATCTGATGCAGACGAGGGAATAAAGAGACTAAAATCCCAATCCTATGATTTGATTCTCCTCGATATAAAAATGCCCAAAAGGTATGAAGTGGTCAAAATGTTTCGCAGTCAATTTAATATACCCATTATATTTCTAACTGCTTTAGAAGAAGAACTAGGTAAAATAAAAGGCTTTGATCCTGGGATTAACGATTACATAACTAAGCCATTTCCATTTCATGTGTTGATTAGACGAGTACAAGCAGTACTTAGAAGAAGCAATAATACAAATCTCGAAAATTATTTGTATTTTAATCAACTTCAAGTTGATTGTAAAAGAATTAAAGTTTATGTAAATAAAGAGGAAATACAGTTAACCACAAAAGAATTTAAAATTTTACAGCTACTACTTCGTAACGAGAAAAAGGTTCTTACTAGAAATACCATTATACAAAAGGTTTGGGATTATGAATATTCAGGAGAAACACGGAAGATTGATGCCCATATAAAAAATATAAGAAAAAAGTTAAATATACCCTATATTAAAACAGTAAGAGGTATCGGATACAAAATTGATGAATAGCATTGTAGAATCATGAAGAGGAATTCAATCAAACGATTTAAAACCACGCCTTTATATTTGAACTGCTCCCTGTCAAGTAGACAGTGGAAATAATAAAAAGCTTTTAAGCGGCTTTAGCCCTGTATTCTAATGGGCTTAAGCCGTTTAATCGTTCTTGGTATCTATCGTTATTGTAAAACTGGATATAATCCTCAATCGCTTGTTGTAACGCTTCAAATGTTTGGTGTGTACTGATAGCAACGATCACTATGAAGTAACGGTTGTTCTCCATCTTTTAAAGTAAGCATTGCTAAATCAAACGTCTTAAATACCAATTCATTATTATTTGAATGCCCCAATACATAACTGATAATAGAGCCATCGTAAAGATCTAGAATAGCGCTTAAATAAGCTTTCTTTCCATTTCCTAATTTGAACTCCGTCACATCTGTTACCCATTTTTCGTTGGGTTTTCTTGCAGTAAATTCACGATTTAATCGATTTTCAGCGACATGTTGTGCAGGTGAAGAAACATATCGCTTTCTTTTTCGACGAATCACGGATTATAAACCACTTATTTGCATTAATCGATAAATACGTTTGTGATTGAGCTTTTTATTGTATTTACGATTGATATTTAAAGTCATTCTTCGATATCCATAAATTTCTTCGACTTGTCGATAAATAGCTTGGATATCCTGAAGAATCGCTTTATTCTCTAGCTCTCTAACTGTTGGCGTACGTTGTAGCCATTTATAATAGGCAGCACGAGATAAACCGGCAATATCACATAAAAGGATTACTGGCAGATTTTCTTTCGCATGTAACTCTTGAATCGCTCTATATTTATTTTGTAAACGAACGCTTGTTAACGATTCCTCCTTTCGAGTTCTTCCAACTTTTTTTAAAAGGCATTTTCTCACGTAATCGTTCATTTTCACGTTCTAAACGTTTCATTTCTAGCTTGAATTTTTCTTCAGCTGTTAACTCCTGTTCTTCTTTCTTACGACCACGTTTATCCTGCAGAGCCTCTTCACCATATTTACTTACATAAACATATTTAAGTAATATACAAAAACCATGCTTTGACATTGTGTCTAAAGCATGGTTTTTATTTGAACTAATATAAAACTGCTAAGTTGATTTTTAGATCAGCTATTTATTGAATTCATTAACTGGAAGAAGTATTCAGTTTTATGAGTCTTATTTAGGTTATACCATGAATGCAATGTGTCAGGTGTAAATACATCTAATTTTTTCAGTACTTCCATAGTAAATTCTAGAGGTGCTACCCCTGATGCAGTAATTAAATTCACACCTGATACCGCAGGTCCCATCTCATGAAATTTTTCTCCTTTATAATTAGGACAGACCATTTTAATATACTCTAAGTCATTGCTTGTGTGTTTTCTAGAATCTAAGTATCCCATATTCGCAAGAGCCTCAGTTGCACCACAAATTGCAGCAACAATAGTACCAAGTTTTAAAGCTTCGCCAATTCTTCTTAAGATCGGTTGATGAATATCTTCTCTCCAAGTAGTCCCACCAGGTAAGACTAAAAGATCTTTACTCTTAAGCGTACATTCATCAAGAGAAATATCTGGTTGTATGCTCAGTCCTCCCATTGTAGTAATCATTTCTTTATTAGCTCCTACTGTAACTACTCTTAATGGGGCTAAATCTTTTTTGAAATATCTCCCTGAGTTTAGTTCAGCAATTAAATATCCATATTCCCAGTCTGACATTGTATTAAAAACATAAAGATAAACTTTTTTTGTTTGCATTAAATAACTCTCCTATCCGAATTGATATGCCTAGTATAATACAACTTCCCTGACACCTAACGTCAGGGAAGTTGTATTATACTTGATGAAATTTTATTAATTCCGACAGAACTTCAATAAGTCTTTTCTTAAGACTTATTGGCTCAATAACTTGAATAGATTTACCATACGGTAAAAGTAAATATGGTACATATGTATGTATAATATCCTTTTCAAGAAGAAATACTGCTTGATTAGAAGTACGTTCTTGTAAATAATGTCCTAAAAACCAATGTTGGCAAATATCTCCCAACGTCCCTGTATTCCCATTAATAACTAAAGAAGTAATCCCTTCCTTATCTTCTATAGTTGGAAGGAGGTTTTTCATAAAAAAGTCACTTGCTGAAAAATTTTCTGGCCGGTTAAACTTATTTTCGGTTAGCATTAGACTTTCAATTCGATCAATTCTAAAACTACGGATATCATTCCTAAGATGACAAAATCCAATCACATACCACTTATTATTCCAATAGATAATTCTGTACGGATCGACCAATCTATAATTTAATTGCTTTTCGCCACTTTTATGGTAAAGAATTTTTACTGAGTACCCGTCAGCTACGGCCTGCTCCAACTCCTTCAAAAAAGGTTCCAGAGAGAGTGAACCTAATCGACTTATTACTTCAAGACTAGTTAAATGTTGATTTATCTTTGTTTCCTGCTCTTGATTTGAGTATTTACTTAGTTTTGAAATGGCCCTATTTAGTGCTTCACCTCCATAATATCCGGCTTCTTCTGCAAAAACAGCAGCGTGGAATAGTGAAGTTTGCTCCTCAAAATCAAAAAAAAGAGGAACTTCAATAAAATTATTTAATAATGTATATCCACCGTTATGTCCTGTGTCTGAAATTATTGGTACACCACTTGTTGAAAGTGTATCAATATAACGATAAACAGTCCTTATATTCATCTCTAACTTTTCTGCAATTTGTTTTGCAGTAATTTTTTCACCTGAACTAAGCATCCATATAATTGCTAACATATTGTCAATTTTAGGCATATAAATCCACCTCTATTTGGAATTTACTATCTATCATATAAGTTTATTTTACTTAATTAGTAAAAATAAATTTTACATTTATCATTAGAATTTAACTTATTTCCATGAATTAGACAATTCTGTCTTGTTAATTTAAGTATAATTCTTCATAATCTAATTCTATTTTTGGGCATAACTCATCAACTGTGTTATTCAACAATCTGGCTCGGAGGTTGAACAACAAGTTAAAAAACACTCTTCAACTAAATGCCTCGTTAGTTTAGTAAGTTCAACAAAAAGAAGGCTAATTTTATTTTAAGTTGAATCTTTAGTTTTCTATGCGGATAAAGTATTTTTCATAAATATCTATTGCATCAATCTGTAGATTATTTAAGTTAATTTTCAAATCACCCTCACGCTCTTCATCTTCTTCACCCAACCAACAAATATAAACTTCACAATAATCACCTTGTGGAAGTAACTCTTTTAGTAAGTGACATAAATAGAGAAAAGTCTTTTTGGATTTTTTGTAGTTATGTGGTGAATGCATCTTTTGATATTCATTCATTTGCCAAATAGGCTTACCTTTCTCAGAAACTTCATAAATATAGGGCGTAGTAAAATGCTTCTGTTTAACTACATTACGATTTTCTTGATCTGAGAAAACGTAATCAATTTCAACTTCATCCTTTGTATAATACTCATTAAGTTTTACTGAAAAATTCAAACCAATATAGGTTGCCATACTCATTTTAATAAACTCCTTTTATAGGGTGACTTTTATAACGCTTCACTATACTATCAGCCTCTTCTTCAACTAAACTGCCCCGTTAGTTCAATAAGAGAAAAGAGCTACATTATGCAGCTCAATGATCTTCAAGTAAAGCTCCCTTTAATGGAATAACTAAAATATGGGCTTATTCCTAAAATCGCTTATAGCTTGTTGAACTAAATCACTCCGTTAGCCATCACGTCGGGTAAAATCGATGCTTCATCACAGAAAATGAAAGATTACTCCGTTTTTTTTATAGGAATTCAAGAGCTTAGATTAAACAACTGAACCTCATAGGTCCTGAAAAAACTTCAAATTTGCTAACAGTGGTAAATTAAATAACCTTTTCCCATAAAATTATTTAATATCGAGAGGCGAAATTACACAACATCCCTCTCAATTATTACCATTAATTTTTATTTAGCTGCCATTTCCCTGAAATAGCAGCTAGCATCAACCATGGCTCTATTACCATATTGATTAGAATATGGGCTACAATTGGTGCAAAGGTGCTCCTTCCAGTATAAATATAGAGCATAGCAAGTAGACAACCTAAGATTGTCGTTGAAAGAATTGCTGGAAGCGCAATTTTCATCTCTCCTCGCAATAACACCCATGCGCCATGAGCAATTCCAAACGCAATTCCTGAGATTATTACTTGTGAAAGATTTGAAAATCCAATAGATAATACATACTCCATGAGCAAATGTCTAAATACGACTTCTTCTACTATTCCACTTACAATAGCAGCCCATATACCAATCAATTTAAGCCAAGAAAATGTAAACAAATTGCTTTTTACTAAAGGTATTGCAGAAATTGTATAGGAAATATACCCGATTACGATGAATGCAGTGAAAAACCACATAGGTAAGTTCAAGTGCAGTTCCAGAGAATAGCCCAACCCATTCTCAATAAATTTTTTAGGATTAGTTACATACCAATAAATAACACTTAATGAAAGCATACTTGATATGCTTGCTAATATCCATCCTGCCTTTCTTTGCTCTTTTAGCGTTGTGATCTCGTTCATATTAACTGTCCCCTTATATTAAATTAATGTTTCTAAGGCCTAATATAACGACATCAAAGTTTAGCAACAATACGTTACATGTAACATGTCTTTATTGAAAGGTGAAATGCTTTTTATGGATGACAACCTGCATTATTCGATTTGTAATTTATGGTATATTTTTATAGAGAGGTGATGGAGTTGAAGATAGACATAAAAATTGATCCACAAATTGATGAACCCTACATAACAATCTGCGTTTCTAAATTAACGCCAACTATACAGGCTGCAATCTCACTCTTACAACAAGAAGAACAACAAATTTTAACAGGGACCGCTAACAATAAAGTGCATATTATCGAGCCTAATTCTGTTATAGCTATTAGGACGGAAGGCAAAGATTTAGTACTATATAGCGACGATGGTAATCGTGTACTTATGAATAAACCTTTGTACGAGTTAGAGCAGCAACTAGGGGAAGGATTTATTCGGATTTCTAAATCTGCCATCATTAATCCTAGAAAAATCAGAAATATTGAAGCTTCCTTTAATGGCACAATGGAAATCGAGCTTACTTTAGGAATAAAAGAAGTCATTTCACGCAATTATAAAAAATCATTTAAAGAGCGCTTGGGGGTATAAGTACATGAACTTTTTCAAGAATTTATGGTTTGGAATAAGTATGGGCTGTACAGTTTTTGTTTTTGTAAATCTTATTGGATATTGGTTGAAAGGGGATTTGTTTTTAGAAGCTGTTATATCTAATTTTCCACAACAAATTTTGGGATCAGTTACTGTTGGCATTGCCTGTATACTACCTTCATACGTCTATAGGACAGAACGTTTAACATTTTTACAACAAAGTGCTTGTCATTTTTTTATCGCTATAGGGACCTTTATAGCTGTCGCCTTTTCTTTAAAATGGCTTCCAACATTTTCGATAAAACTAACGATTCTATTGTTACTATTTAATGTATTAATTTTTGCACTAGTTTGGCTGTTATTTTATTTTTATAGTCAATCAGAAGTAAAAAAAATGAAGCAGAAAATCATTGTTCATACAGACAGTAGTAATAATCAATAGATTTCTTTGATAGAAAATTATTTAAAGAGGTTAATCAACATAAGAAGCCTCTTTTGTATTCAAGCCTCATTTTCCGGATATTTCCATTCGTTTTCAAACGACTTAAATTAAACAGTCTCCATCTTTATCCCCTACTAACTATTCTTCGGCTCATACAGCTATAACTGCATGAGCCGAAGATTATACAACTAACCTGACCTGTTAGTTTAAGTGAGAAACTTCACAATCTCACTCTGAATTTTAACAACAATATCAAATCCCGTTGAAAAGTGTTCCTCCACAATCTGGCCAAAGTTTGTAATATGAGGTTAGCCAGTTTTTTCTGGTTGACCTTTTTCTTTTAGGTCTAGCTAACACACATCAAAAAGTAGATGAAGCAATTAAAAGGCTTATAAAAGCGAATGAACGGATAAATTTTAATAGTGTGTCTGGCGAAGCTTATGTATCGAAAGCAACACTTTATAACAACAAGGACATCCGTTCGAGAATAGAAACACTACGAACTCAACAAGATTCTCCGGAGAAGGTGTTTGTAACGAAGCAAATTGTGTTGAGGTGTTTTTATTTGTCTCGTTTTAGTTAATCCTAGCTGAATATTGGATTGACAACAACTGCACCTATCGTGATGGTTTGTTGAACAGTCAAATTGGTTTATACTAATTTTCGCAACGACTGTTGTAAATTTCTTGAAAAGATAATATCGTAACTAAAGTTTTATTCATTACAACAAACCAGAAAGAATAGAAACAAAAGTTAGTATGGCAACAGGGAAAGTATTTATCAAAGCATATAAAGCACAAAATCTAGTTAAGAAATCATAACAGTTGATTTTTTCAAAGAGGAAATTCCTCAATTAGATGCAGATGTATTGTATTTAGCGGTCGTGGAAAGCTTTTTGAGGCGAAGCTTTCAATACATAAACACAAGTAAAGCAAACAAAAATCACTCATTTAGATGCGTTAAGCGTTGAAAAGCAATAATCTTTTCGAAAACAACAACCAAGGAAATAGTAAAGCGTATTTTGAATTAATCAAAACACGCTTTTTTTATACTCAAATGAGTCATCCTTTTATTATCATGTTGTTGACTTACAGTTCTTCACAGTCTCCTTAATCTACCATAAAACACCAAGCAGTCGTGTACTTTCGCTACGAAAAGACTTATATAAAACATTTGTAACTGCCGTTTCACTTACGTTACATAAAACATTTGTAACTGCCGTTTCACTTACGTTACATAAAACATTTGTAACTGCCGTTTCACTCACGTTACATAAAACATTTGCTGAAAGAAGTTACACTGCAAACGATTTACTGTAAAACAATAGTTTTAGCTCGATCCTCATTGACAGTATAAAGGAAGAAGTTTAATGTAATATCTTTTTCTTTTATATTTTTAAATGTTTCTACTTGGTTGTGTGTTCTTAACACTCCGTCATTAGAACGAGTTTCAGCAAAGATTCTTTTGCCATTCTCATAAATAACATTTTGTGTGATACCTCCAAATTGCTCGTTCTTACTTTCTGATTCAACAATTAAATCATTACCTTTCGTATAGTAGGTAATATCAATGGGATACCCGTTTAATTCTGCATTGATAGTCTTTGGAACTTCAGAAATATTTGTTAGCTCTACTTTGTCTTGCTTCCCAGCTTCATAAGAAACCTTCGCATCATTTAAAGTAAGAGAAATTTCTTTATTCGTAATATCCTTTATAAGCCCCAGTGTTTCAAAAGAAATATAATCTTTAAAATTATATCCCGATAATTCCTGTTCACCAATTCGTAATTTAAACTGACGATAGTTGAAATGAGCTATATTAGAATTAGAATCTATATATTTTTTATCAAAATAAAGCTTTACCTCACTCGGTGTAATAACAAGCTCATTAAATTGAAGTTGCTGAGAGCCTATCTCAATTTTTTCGTCTATATTCATAACAAATGTAGATTTTTTAGCAAGATCCTGATTGTATTGGAAATCTAGGCTCCATGTATCTGGTTTATAGCTTACTGTATCAGTATAACTTAAAAATACCCCTAATTTTTCTACCATTTCTTGTGGTATCTCTAGTGAATCACTACTTTTAATGACATTTGGTTGTGGACGTTTATAAGTAACGCCAAAATTGGCAATGTTTTCACCTTGAATTTTATAAGATAAATATGCATTTTCTATGTTATTGGACTTTTCCAGATCAATAAGATAATCCAATGTATACTGCCCGTTTTGATATTCATTTGAAGTGAATTCTATATGTGATATTCCATCTTGATTAATAGTAATCTTTTCAGGGAACGCATTTGATTGAAGCACATCTTTTAACTCTACACTTTTCAACTGTGTCTCCTTTACACCTCCAAGTTGAAGTGTAACATTGCTGTTGTGCGGGATTCCCTCATCTGTATGTAGAATCCCTACTATTTGATCCGTTTCCTGATTATATACTGCGTTAGTCTCCAGCTTTATTTCTTTTCCGTCATTTATTTTGAGTAATGCTTGTTCAAAATCTGCTGCATCGATTGGATATTTATGATCAATATCTAAGCTAAAGTTAATAGTAGTACCATTTTGATCTGAAATTATATTATGGATATTTAATAAACCAGCTTCGTTTTCTACAGTTTTATTGACTTCCTGTCCAAAGCCATTTTCTAAAGAAGTAATAATGCCTGATCTATTCATATTTCGCATCCAGTCCAAGATTTCTGTTGTATATTTAGCAAATACAGGTGTGGCTGATAAAACAATTGTGAACATAATGACGGTTAATATAACTTGTGGTTTATAGCTATGTTTTTTAGTTTTAAAATTATGATTTTGTTGTTTACGGATGATTTTACTCCACATTTCATTCTCAGTAGGATAATCTACTTGATCGTACTTCACTTTTTCTTTCATTAAATCGTCCATATTACTCACGATGATCCCTCCATTCAAATAACAAATTTTCATCTACTTGGATAAACTCTTTCGTTAATTTTTTACCTTTAAAAAGCCTCGATTTAACCGTCCCTTCAGGTATTTTTAGAATTTCAGCGATTTCTCTATCTTTACAATCATGCACATATTTCAATACCATTACCTTCCGTATACGAACAGGTAGTTTGTTCATTAAGTCGACTAACTCACTTTTATTTTCATTGAGCTGTATTGTTCGCTCAATATTTTGGGTATTGTCAACTCGTATCAATGATAGGAAATCAAGGTTTTCTTTTAATAGCAGTCTGTTCTTTTTCTTTAAATAATTTCGAGACATATTCATAGAAATACTAAGTAACCAAGATTTTTGATTTTGTATAGATTGGAAATCTTCACTCAAAGCTTTTGCAAATACATCCTGACAAAGGTCCTCTGCATCGTATTTATTTTGAAGCATGTAATAGCAAGCTCTGAAGACGTCCTTATAATATGTTTGAAACAAGACCCTTTCATTGCTAATTTGTTCCACAATCCCACCTCCTTTTCCGATTTCTACACAAGTAACAATTTAGCATTATAAATAGTTCATTTTTCAAATGAATACTTTCTTCGAATTTGATGGAGAAAGCACTTTATATAATTCAAAAACACTTATTATAATTATAAACTTCTTTAAACTAACGGCGTGCTTACTTTAACAAGCAAAAGACAAATCACCGACTTGATACTCAGCAACCGGGCGCTATTCCAGAGCAACGATAAAAGCCAAATTTCTCAATTTTAATGATGAGAAATTTGGCTTTTTATACTTATCGTTAGAATAGGTGGGAAATGATTCCTAAAGTGACACTTCAAGCTCCTTCAACTGGCGAATCTAAATTTTGATCAACAGAACTAACTCTCACATAACCAAAAATTAATATGTATTGATTCCTTTAATTCAACAACTTTTAACAAACAACTCAATACATTGATATTACTACATTATCGTTTTGTTTAACTAGGGTCTACTTAAAATGAACATTTATTAATAAGCTTTAAATTTAATATTGAACAGATGAATCCAATCACATGCCACTTAATATTCCAATAGATATTTATAGGGGTTTCGCCATAAAACAAAAACCCCGAATAGTCTACACTTTTTAAGTGTCTACGATTCAGGGTTTCAAGATGTATTCAAGAAGCTAGGTTTAAATAAATGTAATCAATTCTAAGCAGATATTACACAGACTTTATATCTCGTTTCCTTATCTATTGAAATCTCAGTAATTACTCTGAATTCTTTCATTTCAGCAAGTCTAAAAGATAAGGAATAAGCTATTTTATAATCTGGTGTATCATAACCATCATATTGGTATTATCTCCAGATTGCTTGGGTTGTAAGCTAGGCTGAAAAACAACATCATCCATTCTCAATGCTTTTACTTTTCTAGACATTTAATATCTTCCTTTCAATTAAGTATTAAAAGGTAATAAATTAGGGATAAATCAATTTCATTTACTTACCTGTTCTTTTCCCTAAAAACGTTTAAAAACCTTACTTATTTCGATTCGTATTTCCACACTCCATTATTCCTACACATATCCCGTTCAAGCAATTGCCAATAAACCTTGCTGTCATAATGTTTATAGACTATGGAACATATTTCATGATATACTAGAGCCATTGTGAAAAAAGGAGGAACTTGCATGATTCAAGTTAGTAATGTAGGTCTTCGCTATGGCGATCGTAAACTATTTGAAGACGTAAATATAAAATTCACACCAGGTAACTGCTATGGTTTAATTGGCGCAAACGGTGCTGGTAAATCAACATTCTTAAAAATTCTTTCTGGTGAAATTGAAGCACAAGAGGGTAACGTATCAATGGGCAAGGACGAACGTTTATCTGTCCTCAAACAAAACCATTTTGAATACGATGATCATACAGTGCTTGACACTGTTATTATGGGGAATAAACGCCTCTATGACGTAAAAACAGAAAAAGATGCTATCTATGCAAAGGAAGATTTCTCCGATGAGGATGGTATGCGTGCCGCTGAGCTAGAAGGTGAATTTGCAGAGCTAAACGGTTGGGAAGCTGATTCAGAAGCAGCAACATTATTAAACGGTTTAGGTATCTCTGATGACCTTCACTACATGCTAATGGGTGATCTTGAAGGTTCTGATAAAGTAAAAGTATTACTGGCACAGGCCCTATTTGGTCAGCCTGATGTACTATTACTCGATGAGCCTACCAACCACCTTGACTTAAAAGCTATTCAATGGCTAGAAGAATTCTTAATTAACTTTGAAAACACAGTCATTGTTGTATCCCATGACCGTCACTTCTTAAACAAAGTATGTACACATATTGCCGATTTGGACTTCTCTAAAATCCAATTATATGTAGGTAACTATGATTTCTGGTATGAATCTTCTCAATTAGCTCAAAAAATGGCTCAAGACCAAAATTCTAAAAAAGAAGAAAAAATTAAAGAATTACAAGCCTTTATCGCACGATTCTCTGCCAATGCTTCTAAATCGAAGCAAGCGACATCTCGTAAAAAAATGCTGGATAAAATCGAGTTAGATGACATTAAACCATCAAGCCGTAAATATCCATTCATCAATTTCCAAATTGGTCGTGAAATCGGGAATGATGTATTAACAGTTGAAGGTCTAACTGCCAGCCATGAGGGCGAATCACTATTCAAAGATATTCGTTTCTCCATGAACAAAGAAGATAAAATCGTTTTACTGGGTAGCCCACTTGCTAAAACGGCGCTTCTTGATATCTTAATGGAAGATAAAGAAGCAGATGCTGGTACATTTAAATGGGGTGTAACTACCTCTCAAAGCTACTTCGAAAACGATCATGACAAGTACTTCGAAGGCACAGAAAAATCATTAGTGGAATGGTTACGTCAATATTCTCCTGATGATGAAACAGAAAGCTTCCTACGTGGTTTCTTAGGACGCATGCTGTTCTCTGGTGAAGAAGTGAAAAAATCACCTTCTGTTTTATCAGGAGGAGAAAAAGTACGTTGTATGCTATCAAAAATGATGCTTGCAACAGCAAACGTGATTTTACTAGATGAACCAACAAACCACCTTGACCTTGAATCCATTCAAGCATTGAACGAAGGCTTAATTCGTTTCAAAGGGGCAATGATTTTCACATCTCATGACCATCAGTTCATTCAAACAATTGCTAACCGTGTAATTGAAATCCGTGAAGACGGTTCAATTTTAGATAAGCAATTAACATATGATGAATTCTTAGAGTGGAAAGATAGCCAAGGTTTAAGCTAATCCCAATAAAAATCCTCTACCGTACGTTTGGGTAGAGGATTTTTTGCATTTACTTGTTATACCATTTCCTAGCATTTTGATAGAGAATTTTATCCGCAGCCTGTTCATCAAAAAGCTCTTGAATCATTTCAACATCCGCCCATTCAAAAGGTCGTTTAGCTCTTGTCGATGGCAAATCTGTTCCAAACATTAACGCATCTGGATTGATGCTATAGATGGCTTGCAAAGCATTTTTCACATTCAATTCTACCCGTCCGAAACCAGTCGCTTTCACACGTATACCCTTTTCTACAAGCTTTAGCAAATGTGGTAGCCCTTCCTCCGATAAGCCCAAATGGTCAATTGAAATAGCTGGTAATGCTTCAAGCGTTGAAGCAATCTCAGGTAAATATTTGGCATCTATATAAAGTTCACTATGCCAGCCTGCCAGCTCAAACACTCTTCTTGCCAGGCTATCAAGTCTTGATAAATCCTCTGAACCGCCTCGTTGACTATTAAAGCGTAAGGCTCTAACCCCATTTTTATGTAAATGAAGGATTTCATCATCAGTCACTGTATACGGTAATTGTGTCACGCCACAAAAAGCAGGACCTAATTGTGTCAAAGAATTCAATAAATAATTCTGATCGAATTCTTGAAAGGAACCAGAGACAAGGGCGCCCCCCTCTACATTAAAAAGAGCTGTTTCCTTTTGATAATCCTCTACCACATAGCTTGGCGGTGTATAGCCTTGATTTTCTATAATTGGAAAATCAAAATTAATAATATGGAAATGCGCATCAAAAATTCTCACTATCCATCCCCCCCTTCTTTTAAACATATCATAGAAAGAACATAAGCGAAAATATTGATTATTTGTGTAAGTCCATAAGTAAAACTTATTATACAGGTGTAAACCCTTTCCTATAGACCATAAAAAAATGGTATGAAACGTTTATTTCATACCATTGAATGCTATTATTCCTCAAACTTTCTAAAAGCCAATACAGCATTATGACCACCAAAGCCAAAACCGTTAGACAAAGCTATGTTGACGGTTTGATGAAGCGCCTCGTTTGGAACATAATTCAAATCACACTCTGGATCAGGCGTTTCGTAATTGATCGTTGGTGGAATGATGTCTTCCATAATACTTTTTAAGGTAATGATGGCCTCGATTCCACCAGCCGCCCCAAAAAGATGACCTGTCATCGACTTAGTAGAGCTCACTTTTAATTGATAGGCATGCTCACCAAATACACTTTTAATAGCCTTTGTTTCCGATTTATCTCCCTCTGGTGTACTCGTACCATGGGCATTGATATAATCGACAGCGGTCACGTCAATATCGGCCATTTTTAATGCCAGTTTCATCGCACGAGCCGCCCCAGTATAGTCAGGGGCTGTTATATGGAAAGCATCTGTCGTCACCCCATAGCCTACAATCTCTCCAAGAATTGTTGCGCCCCTTTGCTTAGCATGTTCATATTCCTCTAGGAACACAATCCCTGCTCCCTCTGACATTACGAAGCCATCACGTTGACTATCAAATGGTCGACTAGCTTGTTCTGGTGCATCATTTCTAGTAGACATCGCCTTCATACGGGAAAATCCAGCAAAGCTCAGCGGATTTATCGGTGCCTCAGCCCCACCAGCTAAAATTCCATCTGCATAGCCGTGACGTATATTTAAAAATGCTTCACCAATCGCTTGGTTACCCGTTGCACAAGCAGAAACTGGTGAAAAGCTTGGCCCTTTAAAGCCTGTTTTAATCGCGATAATCCCTGCGGCCATATTGCTAATCATCATCGGCACCATAAACGGTGAAACCTTCCTTGGTCCATTATCAAGCATGGCTTGATGATTCGCTAAAATCGTCTCAATTCCTCCAATACCTGAGCCAATATAAACACCTAGACGTTCCTTCTCAACTTGCTCCATATTTAAGTTTGCTTGCTCCAAAGCCTGCTGAGATGCAGCCAGTGCATATTGTACAAAAAGATCATATTTACTTACTTCCTTTTTATCCATATACTTAGTGGCATCAAAGTCAGTGATAGAACCAGCAATTTGCGTATTAATGCCGTGGAATTCTTCTGCTTCTAACCTTTTAATACCTGATTGTCCTTCTTTAATATTCCCCCACAAGTCTGATACTGTTTGACCAAGTGGTGAGATGACACCATATCCTGTAACAACTACTCTACGTACCATCTATGTTTCTCCTCCTCGTTTACTTTAACAGTTCCTTTAATTGATCTAGCACTTTGTGAAAGAAATCTTCCCCTAAAACGCGTTTGTATTGCAAGGCACCCTTCGTACTAGAAATGAGCAATATGGCTAATGCCTCTAAATCCATTGTCGACTTTAATGAGCCATGGTGCTTAGCATCCTGAAGTAAGTCCACCAAGACATCTACTTCCATTTGGCTAAGTTGTTGAACTTTTTCTTGCATCGCAGGTGATAATTCTTGATAGTCCGCATGCAATGCTGAAATGGGACAAACACCATCTTGTTCTAGGAATTTTATCCGTTGTAATATAAAAGCGAAAGGTTTATCCTCAGCTGCAACTGTAGATTCCTTAATGAATGTATAAACCTCCCTTAATCCTTTTTGAATTCTTTCGCAAACTGCCAGCCCTAAGTCTTCCTTCTTTTCAAAATGATAATGAATACTTGCTTTAGTGACACCGAGCTCTTTCGCTAAATAATCATAACTAAATGATGTGAAACCTTTTTCTTGAATATTCTTCAATGTTAATTCGATAATTTGTGATTTTCTATTTGTCATGGCTCTACACTAACTTACTAGTAGGTAAGTGTCAACTAAAAATACAGCAGATACGTTGTTTATCTGCTGCAATGGAAGTCTATTGCATTTCCTTTGTTGGTCCCATAACACCCGGTACTGGTAAACCAGCTTGACGAAGTAGCACTGTCATTTGTCCGCGATGATGTGTTTGATGATCGATTAATGCACGTAATAATGCGCCTTTTGGTATTGGTCCTTTAAAGCCATTCACAACTTCAAGTAAATCTTCATTTGAAAGCTTTGCCGCTTCCTCTTTTATACCATTCACAACTTTCGCATACGCTTGTACAATTTCTACTGCTGATGTTGGTACAGGGTCTTCTTGACGAATCATTGGTACCTTTAAGCCTGCTAGATAACTAAAATATCCAGCCGCTCCAACTAAATGCCAACCAAGCCAGCCGAGTGTACTATGACCCTCCACGATACTTTGATCTAACTTGTCATCAGTTACTGCCTGTAATACTTTCAATGTTCCTTCTGCAGCCATTGTCCATTCCTGTAAAAAATCATCCGCTTGTCTATACATAACCATGCCCCCCATTTTTTAACTTCAATTCTATGTTAGTTAAATTTTTTCCTAGTTACAAGTTTCTAGCTTTTAGTTTACATAATAATATTATAATAAACATTAGCTATGATTCGTATAATTCCCTGCATTCACGTATAATTATAAAAAGTAGCGAAGGAGTGTGCCCATGAAACATCCTATTCTCATACTTACTGTTGCCCTTTTACTGACAGGGTGCAATGAAGAAATAAAAAATGAACCTGTGCACCCAATTGTCCAAGATCAAATGTCCCTACTCACCTTTTTCCCACCTGATGGCTCTATCGCTTATTTTCAAGGTGAAGGAAATGAATTTGCAAGCTTTACCCTACAAACTACCTATCTAGATCCACAACATATCGCTCAGGTTGAAGATAATGGTGGTGTCACCCTATTAAAAATTTATCGCATTACAGATTCAAAGATTGAGCTTATCTATCGTGAACCCGTTGACAGCAACCCTCGTTTACCTAGTTCAACAGAAGTAGCTGCTTACCCTGTGCTAGAAACAGTACTGCAACAACCTATACAAGTAGGGACAAGCTTTCAAGGCTGGACCATTCAATCCATAACCGCTAAAGTCGATACAGGAACAAAAGTCTATTCGAATGTCATCCAAGTTACACGCACGGAAGATCAATTCACAACGACCAATTATTTTGCACAAGGGGTTGGACTCATCAAAAAGGAAGATAGAATGGAGTCTGATCAAGAGCAGCCATTTGTCGTAACATCAACCTTACAAAAAATAGAATAGTATGATGATAGCAGGCGTTCTGCTTGGGCGCCTGTTATGTAGCAAAAGGAGGCATCATCCTATGAGTGACCTACATAAGCCAGCTAACGAGCAGGAAGAATTAACGGAAGAAGAATTTATTGAGCTTGTGTTAACTGAACAGCAAAAAGCATTAGCACAAGAGCAAGAAGACCGTCTTCAAGGCAAAAAAACAAAAAAACCCAAGCCATTCGTACGCTGGATTGTATGGAGTATGGCTTTCGTCCTGTTTTTCAATACATTCGCACTTATTTTTCAAATCTATTCCATTCCAGCTATCGAATTTATGAAAGTATCAACAAAGCTATCCGCACAAGAAGATATACAAACCTACAAAAAAGCTGTTGTGGAAATTTCGACAGCTTCCAGTAAAGGCACTGGTTTTGCCATCTCACCTGATGGTCTTATTGTCACCAATGCCCATGTAGTAGGACAAGCACGAACTTTATCCGTTGTGTTTCCTGATGAAGGAGTAATGGAAGCAGAGCTAATCGAAAGCTATCCGGATGTGGATTTAGCCTTATTGCAAGTACAAGCAGAACAGCTCCCTTATCTTCCGTTAGCAGATGATCCAACCTTCCCTTCCAATGAGCATATCCATTTTATCGGTAACCCCCTTGCCTTTACAGGAATAGCTAATGAGGGAACATTGCTGGAATCCATTCAATTAGACGAGTGGCAAGAACCCGTAATGATGCTGAAAGCGCCCGTTTATCGGGGTAATAGTGGTAGCCCCGTCATTAATCAACAGGGTGAGGTCATCGGTGTTATCTTCGCAACAATGAAATATGAACCTATAGGACGAGTTGGTCTGTTTGTCCCTGTCCAGCAACTCCACCACATATTAGAACAGGCGAACAAAAAATGAACCTGTAAGATACAGGTTCATTTTTATCAGCTATTAAGTTTACATAATAATATTATTTATCTTTATTTTCCTGTTTCACAAACTGAGCAATGGCTGATTTCACAGGTATTTTACTTACAACCTCATCACTAATCTCAGCGACCTTCTGGAGGGCATGCAAAAGATGATCATCCCCTGACCAATGCTTTTCCAGCACTTCTGGCCCTAATTTATTAATAATCGTATTCACCACAAATGTTGCCAACACAATATCATCTAAATAGCCACCAAATCCTAATATTCCCTCAGGCATCAAATCCATTGGAAACACAAAATACGCAATTGACGCACCAATCAATGCCCGACTTTTTTTATCCACCCCTGCATCGGTTAATGTTTTCACTAATAGATGAAATAAATCAGGCACAAACATTAAATACGGTGTAAATTTACTGCTTTTCCCCTTTTTCGACCCAAGAAATTCTACTAATTTTGTACGTAACTTCTGATAAAAATCTTGCTGCTCCTGTTCATTCGGTAATTTTGCTAAATTTTCCATAATAAATCTACCTCCAATAGTAAGTACCCTTGTTTGCCTTTTTATGACGCTAATCAGTTACTTTCATGGCACAATCCTTCACGTTTGTGGTTCTATCCGTCACTCTGCTCATTCTATCCACCGCTTTGCGCGTGATCCAGTACTTTGACACTTCTATCTGCATCTTTTGCCGCGCTATCCATTTCATAGCACATTGCCAGTACTACTTTATATTTATCCCATTTTAAGATTTATAATCATTGAACATTGCAATGATATAAAAAAAAGACATCCTATTTGCATAGGATGTCTGGGTTTAACGAAAGTAATTTTAATTTCTGAGAATTAAAGTTTAGTTACGTTAGCAGCTTGTGGTCCGCGGTTGCCATCTACAACTTCGAATTCCACTTTTTGACCTTCGTCAAGAGTTTTGAAACCTTCGCCTTGGATAGCTGAGAAGTGTACGAATACGTCGTTTTCACCTTCAACTTCGATGAATCCAAAACCTTTTTCTGAGTTAAACCATTTTACTGTACCTTGTTTCATTTAAGAAAACCTCCAAAAAATAAAAGTGAACAATATGTAATTTCTTCAGCGATTGAAAAAAATTCACATATTACAAAGAGTACCGTACTAATGCGATCACTTTTTGTAATATGTGAATTCATGTTTCCGGTGAAGCAATTAAATTGTTAACCTAAGTATAACCATCATTCATAATTTTGTCAAATAAAGAAAATTGTTTTTTTACTTTATTTCAAAAAATTTTTACATATCTTCCATTTTACATGCAATAATTCCATGATATACTTGTGCGTCATCATCACATGCCTCACAGTAGAAACTTTCATCCTCTGACCAAAAAGCCCAATATTGCCCTTCTTTTACTGCTTCATTATCATATGTTGAACGAAAGTGTGCTAATTTATGCTGTAAAGCCAGCTCAAACTGCTCCTTTGCTTCAAATGTATCGTGTGTTTGAATAAAAGCTTCCCAGCCCTCAAATTTCCACCAAGGCTCATAGTCTGCTTTCATGTAAATAATTGTATACATATTTGCCCATTCCTTGCTGTCATAAGATATTTTCATTTTAGCAAACACACCCGAAATGTCTATTAAAACCACCTGAATTATGCTATTATTACCTTATTATACATAATTTTTGGAGGTTTTTATATGTTTTCAAGCATTCGACCTAAAGCTGAGCTAGAAGAACTACTAAAACGTGGTACAGATTTACGTGCAACAGGCCGATTCCATCAAACATTGGCATTTAACCATTTCAATACGCAAGATGAAGAGCATTTAAAGACGCTCTACGAAAAGCTAAAAGATATTACTCCTTCTATGAATGCCATTTTTCACCACTATTTAAGTGAGATATCCCCTACCTCTCAATTAACCATTAGTGAAGAAAACATTAATCAATACTTAACACAATTTTTCCTAGCAACGCGGGATGACGAATATGTGGATGAAACCGTCAAGTTTTTCAATTTATTCCGTAAGCATCAATATGAGCCTGGTAAATTAATTGTCGTTTTCAATCAGTTTGCCTTTTATATTACTACTTATATTTTACATAACTTTGGAATGAAGCCCAATAAAGCCTTCCAGTTTATGAAATCCTTCCAGTCCGCTGTCAATGTCGATCAGGAACTATTAGTGGAGGTATTGACGGAGCGCATCATTGAGAATGTTGTGGGTGAAATATCATCCTTGATGGACGTCAATGCCAAAATCATGTATATGAAAGATTTAGTATTTAGTTTAGATAAGCAAAATGAGGAGATCCAGTCCTCTACAGCTGCTACTGAGGAAATTGCCGCTTCAATCAATGAAGTTGCCCGCATGTCCTCTCATATATCTGAGAAAACAACTGAATCTGTTGACCATGCGACACAAGGTAAAAATGCCATTGAACATGCATTATCAGAAATCTTTAAAACGGAAGAAACGTTTACTTCGATTGTAGAATCTTTTTCAGAATTACAAAAACGGGTGAATGATATTGAACAAGTCGTGACATTAATCAACCAAATTGCGGACCAGACCAATTTACTGGCTCTAAATGCCTCCATTGAAGCTGCACGTGCGGGTGAACATGGCAAGGGCTTTGCGGTTGTCGCACAAGAAGTACGAAAACTTGCGGAAAGCACAGTCTCGGCTTTGAGCGAGGTTTCAACGAATGTTCACCATTTAAAGAGCTATTCCAATGAAGTCTCCGACTCGATTACTGAAACAACAGCAATCATTAAAGAAGCAACTGTTGAGGCGAAAGAATCGTTACCATTATTGAATGCGATTGTCCATGCGATTGAAGGTATTAACTTAGATGTGACCAATACAGCAGCGATTTCGCAGCAACAGGCGGCAGCCATCGATGAAGTCTCCTCTAGAATGATTGAAATTTCTAGCTTGCAGGAAGATATTCGAGATTATAGTCATAATACATCCAGTGATATCCACCTTTTAGGGAAAGAAATCAATCGTTTCCGTAATGATATTATTGCCAATAATAATGTACAGCTTTCATCCATAGCCCTTTTACAGCTATCTAAAGCTGATCATATTTTATGGAAATGGCGCATTTATAACATGTTCCTTGGCCTAGAACATGTTGAACCAAGTGATGTTTCTTCGCATAGAGAATGTCGACTTGGCAAATGGTATACAGCTTCTCGTACGGTGGAGCGTTTCGGTCATTTACAGGATTATCATGATTTAGACAATTATCATTTACTTGTCCACGAATCAGCGAAGCGTGCGGCAACAGCCTTTAAAGCTGGCAATATCGCACAAGCTGATAGCCATCTTAAAGAAGTAGATGAAGCGTCAACTCAAGTTCTATATTATATTAATAACTTAATTGCCTATTTAGAAAAGGAACGAGTTATGCAATAAAGAGAGAGGCTCATCCCCTCTCTAATGGTAGGAGGTATTTCCTTGAACAAACGAGCAAGTATTAAATTTTTTGGTGACGTCTATGGGACAGGCTACCGATTCTTTATTAAACAAAAAGCCATTGAATTAGGGCTAAAAGGGTATTGTAGATTGAATGCTGCCGAGCAAATTGAGGTTGAAGTAGAAGGACCTGAAAAAGCGCTGAATGAATTCCTTCTTTTTGTCCAAAAGGGTGTTAGTCCCCAAGCCGATTCCAATTCATTTTCTTTAGAGTTATATGATGATTTAAAAGGATATGTACGAATGGAGTCAGACATTGTTTAGTCTGGCTCTTCTTTTTTACAAGGTATTAAAGGTAAATGCACCCTATAATAATTAATGATTTATATTCTTTTTTAGGTATTTATTATTGAATATGGCGACCTCTATTAAACCAATCATACATACGGCTAAAAATAATATAGACCAATTGATTTTTCCAGATAATACAAATGTATAGATAACGTCAATTACACAGTATAAGAGTATGATGCTAGCAATAATTATTCCTTTTTTATTGTTCATTTTTCCACCGCTTTCTTTTTTCACAATCCTATTATCATATATACCGACTTTATTATACAATAATTATCCTATTTTGGTTTATTAAACTATTTTAAAATAAGCACTTAGATTGGTGGTTCGTTTAAAAGCAGTTGTTGATGTTTTGTATTAGGGAATAAAAAAGTAACATCCATGCTTAATTCTTACACTAGGAAATAGAACCGCACGATCGAAAAATAAGTCAACACGTTTATTTCAAGCTAGACAGCACATAAACCTAATCATTAGAATTTCGAATCCATACGATATGATGTTCACAAATCTCTTAAAAATAAGTGGACATACATACTGAACAACTTAATCCTAGTTATTCTAGGTAATATCATTGAGAAAATTTGCGATTCGCAGTAAAATTTATGTAAGGTTTCATTTTTCATTGAAACTTTATGTCGATTATTTCGTATAAGAAGATAGACATATTGAAATGCAAGGAGGAAGAAACAATGCTTAGTATTGGACAGTTTTTTTCTAGACATACTGCTAGCTTCGTTATTTCGCTAACAACTGTTTCTATCGCAGCAATTGCAGCAAATCCTGGATTCTTCCTTGGTGGTTTACTGTTTGCTGGTTCATATGCGACGAGTACAGCGTTGCTGAAACATAGACAAAAAAAGAAAGTCATGCAAATAGCAGGTATCACAAAAGAAGAATTCAAACACATTGAAACACAATTATCAACCGCTAATAAGCAAATTCAAACATTAAGTCAAAACTATTTACGTGTACGTTCCGTATCTGCTTTTAAACAACTACTGGAGATGACCCGTATTTCAAAAAACATCGTCAAAATTGTCAAGACAGACCCACGTAAGTTTTACAATGTTGAACCCTTTTTCTATGCACATTTACCTTCAGCAGTGGAATTAACGGATAAGTATACAATGCTTTCTAGACAGCCTGTGAAGGATAAAGAAATTCAATTGACGTTATCAAAAACGCGTGAAACACTAACGGACTTAAATGATACGATTCAAATTGATTTAAAGGATGCGCTTGCGAATGATATTGACCACCTACAAATGGAGATTGAATTCGCAAATCGTTCTAATCTTAGACGTAGAGAACAATTGGACTGGCGAGGCGATGACAAATGACGGCAGATGAACATGCTTTTCAATTAAATACCATTCCTGGTCTTTCTCCATTAGTACAATCTTATTTAGAAACAACTCCACAAAATGAGGCGATGGCGACGTACGAAACGCTATCGCCTCTTGCGCAAAGTCGGGCTTTACTATATGCCAGCCAAATTGATTTAACTGATTTTGAATCATTGCTGTCTTTAGGACAGGATTCACAGCGTTCCCTGTCCCAGTTTGCGGATCGAATGTTAGCGCAGGTGAAGCAAAAGGACGTGACCAAAATAGGTCAAATGCTAGACTCCTTAATGCAAACCTTAGATCGCGTAGACCCGACAGCTTTAGAGCCAAAAAAACAAACCTTTTTCAAAAAAATATTTGGTGGTAAAACAGAGCCTACTGTGAAACAAACCCTAACAGAATTTGAGCGTATTAGTATTCAGGTGGAACGTATCGGGGTGCAATTGGAACGTGCTCAGCTCCAACTAATTCGGGATGTAGAGAATTTAGAAGCACTTTATACACATAATCGAGGATTTTTCGAGGAACTAGCTACTGCGATTGCAGCTGGTCAAATGAAAAAGCAGCAGGCCATTGAGGTGGAGCTTCCTACAAAAATAACAAGTGTCCAAGCAAATAAACAGCCTCTTGCCATTCAACAACTAAATGATTTCGCTGCACAAATTGAGAGGCTGGATCAACGTATTTATGATTTACAGGTTTCTCAACAAGTAGCCCTACAAACGGCACCACAAATTCGTATGATACAGCAAGCGAATCAAACATTAGCTGAAAAAATTGAGTTTTCCATTGTCACATTAATTCCTTTATGGAAAAATCAACTAGCAATGATGCTATCCATGCATATGGATCATCATTATGCACAGCTTGAGGAACGATTATTACAGACACAGGATCGTTTTGCAAGACCTTCATTCGAACAGCAAGTATCGAAATTTAAGGAAACGCAATATGAGCTACAAACAGCTATAAAAGATGTGTTCGCCTTACATACGGCGACGGAACAGGAAAAGCAACAGTTGCAAAATACGACGGATATAAGAGGCTATCAGAGGGATTCATGAAAAAAAGGGTGGCTCAGTAAATGATCTGAACCACCCTATCTTCTTTTTATGCAAAATAATCTTTATAGTAGCCACCGACGTTGCCAGTGTTATCAATGATAAAAATGAACTCTTCTGTTTCATTTTTTACTTCATATTCTTTTCCTACTGTTAAAACATTTGATACTAGGTATTTTGATGCATTGGTATGTTTGCAAGTCACTGTTCGTAATGTTGGCGCATCTTTCCATTTTAAATGTAACATATTCTCTCTACCTCTCTTTACTAGCATAAAGCTAATGTCTAATGCCTATTTTATAATATTTTTAGGCTTTTGTGGAGAAAAAAGAAATACAATACCTAATCTATCCAAAAATAATTTTACATTTGAGGTGTTATGATGAGCTTTGGCGGTGTACCACAATGGTTTTTTATTATTGCAATAGCATTCGTAATCTGCTTTGTCCTTTATGCAGAATGGAATTCCAGAAAGTAAGTGAGTCTCTATTATAGGACTCACTTTTTTTGATGAGGTCCTACTGCTTTAATGTTCGTTTTAAAAACTCTTTCGTCCGATCATGCTGAGGGTTTATTAATACCTGTGATGGTGGGCCCTCTTCGACAATTACACCTTTATCCATAAAGACTACGCGATCTGCTACCTCTTTGGCAAACTCCATCTCATGCGTTACAATCAGCATCGTATTGCCTGCATCAGCTAATTGACGCATCACTTTTAATACCTCCCCTACCATCTCAGGGTCTAGTGCTGATGTAGGTTCGTCAAAAAGCATCACTTCAGGATTCATGGATAATGCTCTGGCAATGGCTACGCGTTGCTTTTGCCCCCCTGAAAGCTGTCGAGGCTTTGCGTTTACATATTGTTCCATACCAACAATGTTCAAATATTTAAGCGCTGTTTCCTCTGCTTCCTTCTTCGAGCGTTTTAAAACTTTTATTTGCCCCACCGTACAATTATTTAAAACATTGTGGTTGTTAAATAAATTGAATTGCTGGAATACCATCCCTAAATGTGTTCGATATTCTTGGATATTGTGTTTTTCATCTAGGATGTCTTCCCCTTGATAAATAATTTGCCCACCACTTGGTGTTTCTAATAAATTAATGCAACGAAGTAAAGTGGATTTGCCTGAACCAGAGGAGCCTATTAAGCAAACAACTTCTCCTTTTTCCACTTGAAAATTAACATCTTTTAACACTTGGTTACGTCCAAATGATTTACTTAAATGTTCAATTTTAATGACTGCCATTTGTGCGTCCCCCTATATTGCTTCTTTTTGTTCTTTTTGATAGGCATCTGGTCCATCTAAACGTTTTTCAACATAGAGAAGGATTCGTGATGCAGTGAATGTCATTATGAAATAAAGAATACAAGCTACAAAGAACGATTCAAAATAACGGAAGTTGTTACCGGAGATTGATTTTGTTTGGAAGAATAATTCTGTTACTCCAATAACGTTTAGTACAGCTGTATCTTTAATATTCATAATTAATTGGTTGCCTGTCGCAGGCAGTACGTTTCGTGCTACTTGTGGTAGGACTACGTGAAGCATGATTTGGAAGTGATTCATACCGATAGCTGATGCTGCCTCATATTGACCATTATCAATCGATACGATACCACCTCGGACAATTTCTGCCATATAGGCACCTGTATTAAGTGAAACGACTAAAATCCCCGCTGTAATAAAGTGCATGTCTATGCCAAATGCGATATCTAATCCATAGTAGACAACCATAGCCTGTACAATCATTGGTGTACCACGGAAAAATTCAACATAGCATGTGAGTATAAAATTAATAAGCTTTAAGCTATAAAATTTCACACCTTTTTTACGAACTGGAATCGTATGCATAATTCCGATGAAAAATCCGATAAATGCACCAATAATTGTACTTATAGTCGAAATCAGTAACGTATAATACGCACCTCGTAAAAACATTTGCCAGTTGTTTTCAATAATTGAAAGTATCCATTCAAGACTCATGATGTTCCTCCTTACAATGTCATGTTGCTTGCTATCTTTTTCGTGCCCTAGCTTTTTCTACTAGTCTATGATTTATTTCGCTAGGACATTATCATTATGTAGAGAGGTTCTCATTTTAATAATGATGAAATGATAGTGCACGGACTAGCAACTAGTCCGTGCCATTTTTTTATTGTGCTGCTGGTTGCTGAGAAATAGCTTCTTCCATTATCGCTTGACGATCATCTTCAGAAATACCTTTTAGGATTTCATTGATTTTTTCTAGATTAGCATCATCTTTACGTAAGCCTACAGCAATCGAAGTATTTGAAAGATCTGTATCAAAGCCTTCTTCAAATGCTACGTATGTGAATTTATCGTTGGCAGCTGCCGCAGAAATTCCTTCAGGACGTTCGGCTACATATCCATCAATTTTGCCTGCCTCTAAAGCTACACGCATCGCTGGGAAGCTTTCCATTGCTGTTTGTTTATTGACACCTTTAATTTGATCAATCACATTGTAGTTGGAAGTATTCAGTTGTGATGTAATTTTTGCGCCAGAGAAATCTTGGATTGATTTGACACCTTCATATTTACTACCTTTTTTAATAACCATTACAAAATCAGAAGTATAGTAGTTTTCAGTAAAATCAATTGTTTTCTTACGTTCTTCTGTTGGCGACATTCCCGCGATGATTGCATCAATTTTATTAGATTGTAGCGCTGGTACTAAGCCGTCCCATTCCAATTTGACGATCACTAATTCTTTGCCTAAACCTTCAGCGATTTTTTTCGCCATTTGTACATCATAGCCACCTGCATACTCTGCGTTATCTGCAATTTTTACTGCTCCATTTGCATCGTTTTGCTGTGTCCAGTTGAATGGTGGGTAGCCCGCCTCCATTCCAATTCGGAATTCACCGCCGCCTTCTTCTTTATCTGCGCCAGCATCACCTGAACTACTTTCTTTTTTGTCACTAGTGCCACATGCAGCTAGCACAATTGCCGTCATGATAGAGATCATTACTAACAACCATTTTCTTTTCATGAAAAACTCCCCTTTTCTGTAAAAAAATAAGACAACTGTACGAAAAAAGACCTAAGTCTTGTGAACTTAGGTCTTACCTTTTATGACAGTTGCCCAAATCCTCACTAGTATTCCATGTTTCCGAGATAGCACAACCTAGTAAACCTGGAAATGAATTTACTAGGACAGTCCTGCACTTATTCACTGCAGACCCAGCATAAAAGTACGAGCTCCTTTTATACTTCGGCGATATTTCCTTCTTCATTGCGTCTTTGTTTGCTTGTACTCAACAATGAACTAATAAATACCGCGCCTCTACCTCACTGATGTTTGTTAGTGAGGTTTGTTTATTTAATTGATATTTAGATACTACTATAAAACTAGTATGTACGTCAAGAGAGTTTTATCATTTTTCTGACTAATGACAATATTAGGGTATTATGCTTGCCCTATCCATTATTAATCTACGTATTTTTATCCATATATCTGCTGGAAAACAACATATTTTTACTACCTATTCTTTTTATACTAAGTAAATAGTTTTGGATTATCAAAATTACTAATGACTTTAGTGATACAGAAGCCAAGAAAAAACCCTGCAAAGTTTGCAGGGTTTAAAGGAATTATGAATTTAATAATAAATCTTCAGGATTTTCGATTAACTCTTTAACTGTTTTTAAGAATCCTACAGAATCTTTTCCATCGATGATACGGTGATCGTAAGAAAGTGCTACATACATCATTGGACGGATTTGAACTTCACCATTTACTGCAACCGGACGGTTTACAATGGAGTGCATACCTAAAATACCAGCTTGCGTACCGTTCATAATTGGTGTTGACATTAATGAACCGAATACACCACCATTTGTGATTGTGAATGATCCACCAGCCATGTCATTTAAGCCTAATTTTTTATCACGAGCTTTTGTCGCTAAGTTAGCGATATCTTTTTCGATTTCTGCAAAGTTTTTGCTATTCGCATCGCGTACAACTGGTACTACTAAACCTTCTTCAGTTGATACTGCAATACCGATATCAAAGAAGTTATTTAAATGAATTTCATCGCCAGAGATTTGAGCGTTTACGTATGGGTATTTTTTCAGTGCTGCAACAACAGCTTTAGTGAAGAATGACATGAAACCAAGTTTGATGTCGTTTGCTTTCACAAACTCTTCTTGTTTACGTTTACGAAGTGCCATGATGTTTGTCATGTCAATTTCGTTGAATGTTGTTAACATTGCTGTTGATTGTTTAACTTCTAATAAACGTTTTGCAATTGTTTGACGACGACGGCTCATTTTTTCAATCGTTACACGGTCAGAATTAGCTGCTGGTGTGAATACAACTGGGCCACCTGTAGTTGCTACTGGTGTAGGTGCTGCTACTACTGGTGCTGTACCATGTGCCGCTACATCTTGTACACGTACACGGCCTTGTGGATCTACTGGTGATACCGCTGCAAGGTCAATACCTTTTTCACGTGCAAGTCGACGTGCCGCTGGAGATGCAATGACACGCTCACCAGAAGTTTCTTCTACTACAGGTGCTGCTGCTACTGGTGCTGCAGGTGCTGCTTGTGGCGCTGCTGGAGCTGGAGCTGCTTCAGCTGGTGCTGCCGCTACTGGTGCAGCTGCTGCGCCTTCGCCTGCTTCTACAATTGCGATAACTTGACCAACTAGTACAGTATCGCCTTCTTCAGCTAAAATTTGTGTTAATACACCTGCTTCTTCAGAAATGATTTCAGCGTTTACTTTATCTGTTTCAAGTTCAACGATGAATTCACCTTTTTCAACGCGATCGCCCACTTTTTTTACCCACTGTGCGATACTACCTTCTGTAATCGATTCTGCTAATTCAGGGACTTTAATTTCAGCCACTTTCATTTCCTCCTTTGATTAACGTGCATGATGCACATAAAAGGGCTACTGCTTATGGGCAAGTAGCCCAGCTATCAATATTTATATGTGATTATTTAACCTTTACTGGCTCAGCAACTGCTTCTTCAATAAGTGATGATTGAGCTGCTTTATGAGAATCTGCATCTCCTTCAGAAGTTGAGCTCATTGCAGGACGACCTACATAGCGAAGCTTTTTACCTTCTGCAAGTTCATATAATGTTTCTAGAGCATAATTCCATGAGCCTTGGTTTTTAGGTTCTTCTTGTACCCATACGATTTCTTTAGCATTAGGATACTTAGCAATAATACCAGCAACTTGCTCTTTTGGGAATGGGTAAAGTTGTTCTACACGAACAATGTGTAAGTGATCGAAACCTTCTCCATCTTTCACGCGATCTGCTAAGTCGATCATCACTTTACCAGTACCTAATACGATACGCTCTACAGCATCCGTTTTTGTACCTAAGCCAGGTTGTTCAATCACTTCTTGGAATGAACCATCTGCTAATTGCTCAGCATTAGCTGCTGCTAATGGATGACGCAATAATGATTTTGGTGATACAACCACAAGTGGACGAACACCTTCAGTACCTAATAACGCTGCTTGGCGGCGTAATAAGTGGTAGTAGTTACCTGCATTTGAACAGTTTGCTACAAACCAGTTATTTTCTGCTGACATTTGTAAATAACGTTCCATACGGCTTGAAGAGTGCTCTGGACCTTGGCCTTCATAACCATGTGGTAATAGAATCACCATGCCAGATTTTTGACCCCATTTAGAGCGTGCCCCTGAAATGAAGTTATCAAACATTACTTGTGCCATATTCGCAAAGTCACCAAATTGTGCTTCCCAAACTGTTAATACATGGCCATTTTCTAGATTGTAACCATACTCAAAGCCAACTACCCCTGCTTCAGTCAGTGGTGAGTTGTGTACTGTAAAGGATGCACTTGCACCAGAAATATGATGAAGTGGTGTAAAGACATTACCATTGTTTTTATCGTGAAGCACTAAGTGACGTTGTGAGAAAGTACCACGTTGAGCATCTTGACCTGTGAAGCGTACTGGTGTGCCATCTTGGATAATTGTTGCATATGCTAAAGTTTCCGCATGACCCCAATCGATTTTTGCAGATGCAAATGCATCACGACGTTTTTCTAAAATTTTTCCAAGCTTTTTCTGTGGCTCGAAGTTTTCTTCAAACACTAGAAGCTCTTCGTTGATTTTACCTAAACGTTCTGCACCAACTGCTGTATCAATTTGTGGGAACTCTACTTTTAATTCTTCTGGCATTTCTAATTGATGATGCTCATCTTTTGAAGCCATTTCTTTTACATGATCGTAAGCAGCTTGCATTTCTGCATAGATAGCTGTATCTAATGCTGCTACATCTTCAGTTGATACAAGACCTTCTGCTACTAATGCTGCACCATATAACGCACGAACAGTTTCGTGCTTAGAAACTAATTTATATGTTTCTGGGTTTGTAACCGTTGGATCATCTGTTTCGTTATGACCGTGACGGCGGTAACCAACTAAATCAACAACAATATCTTTACCAAATTTTTGACGATAGTTAGCTGCAAAGCGACCTACTTGAGCCACTGCTTCTGGACTATCTGCATTCACATGAACTACTGGTACTTCATACCCTTTTGCTGGGTCAGATGAGTAAACAGAAGAACGAGAATCATATTGTTCCGTAGTGAAACCAATCATATTATTCGCGATAATATGAATAGTACCACCAGTTGTAAATCCTTCAGTTTTAGCGAAGTTTAATACTTCAGTTACGATACCTTGACCTGGGAATGCTGCATCACCGTGTACTAGGATTCCTAAGCCTTTTGTACGATCATGAACCGCTTGACCTGGCTTTGAAGTGTCATCTTGTGTTGCACGAGTAGCACCTAGAACTACTGGGTTGCCCACTTCTAAGTGAGATGGGTTGTAGGCAAGTTTCACATTCATACCTGAATCACGGTTATAAGAAGCACCCATATGGTATTTCACATCACCTGTCCACCCTTTTGTAATTTCAAGGCGACCATTTTCCGGCATAAATAAATCATTTGATACATGTGCAAAGTCAGAGAACATCATGTCATAAGGTTTATTTAAAATATGTGTTAAAACATTTAAGCGACCACGGTGTGCCATACCAATACGTACTTTTTCAACACTTAGCGCTTCTGCAGTTTTAATGATTTCATCAAATAGTACAATTTGCGTATCTAAGCCCTCACCAGAGAAACGCTTTTGTCCTACAAATGTTTTATGGATAAATTTCTCAAAATTTTCAACACGTGTTAAACGATCTAATAAGGCTTTCTTTTCATCAGAAGAAAGTGCTTGTTGGAAAGAGCCTGATTCAATTTGCGCTTGAATCCAATTACGTTCTTCTGTAGCTACTACATGTTCATATTCAAACGCTACTTTATTTGTATAAATAGCTTTTAAATAGTCAATTGCATCCTTACCATTTTTCACGTTTGCTGGCACATCTTTGAAGAAGATTGCTGCAGGAATTTCAGCTAAATCTGCAGCGCTTAAGTTGAACGCGCTTTCGTCAATTTGAGCTGTTTGTAGTTCACGGTTTTTCAGAGGATAAATATCTGCCGCTAAATGACCGCGTGAACGAATTGCATCGGCTAATCTCACAGCGGCTAACACTTTTTTGTAATCGCCAGCAGGAGCCGCTGCTGTATGACTAGCTACAGCTACTTCACCTTCTACTACTACTGGTGCACCAAATTGTTGGAATAAAGAAACTAACTCCGGTTCTACTTCTTCAGGAGACTGTAAGAATAAGTCGTATTGCTCCATCACATATCCTAGGTTAGGACCAGAGAAAGCTGACCATGGAGAACTTACAGTTGTAACGTTGTTCGACATGAAAAATGACCTCCAAATTTTGCCTTACGGCAGTTCCATTAATTAAATTGCAATTAATTATATAATATTTAGCCGTTCTTTAAAAGAATGTTTCACACTACTTTTCCATATTTTAAAGAACGTTTTTTCCATCTCAATCTTACTACTCTTCACAAAAAATACAACTCTTTTTAGCAAATTAAGCAATTTTTTTCGCAAAGGATAGAATAATGAAATAAAGCGTGCATTTTTCTTAATATTTTAGCGGGATCTTTAACGAGAAAACGGTTCCAATATTAACCTCACTCTTGACTTCTACCGTGGCATTATACTTTTCAAGCAACATCTTCGAGATACTTAATCCTAAGCCTGTTCCACCAATTTTACGGTTCCTTGCCTCATCCACTCGATAAAAACGATCAAATATAAAAGGAATATTGTCTTTTGCTATTCCTATACCATTATCAGCAATTTCTAAACATGCATAATTTCCAGCAACTGAAATAGAAATTTGTATCTCAGGAATTTTTTCACAATAACGAATTGCATTTTCTATTATATTACGAATGATTTGACTTAGTGCATTTTCAGTTATAAATAAAGGACCTATTTCATCATTTTTCGACAGCATAATTCGCGCTTTTGGATGTACAAGCTCCATTTCATCGATAACAGCTTCAATTACAGCTAGTGCATTCGCCTCACTCATTTCATCTTTTTCCTCACGTCTTGCAAGCTCTAATAATTCCTCAATCATTTTACGCATGCGAGCAATTTCTGTTAATGAAGTATCAATCGACTCCTCTAAAATAGCTGGATCATTTTTGCCCCATCTTTTCAACAGAGAAAGATGTCCTTCAATTGCTTGGATGGGCGTACGAAGCTCATGAGAAGCATCAGCGACAAATTGTTGCTGCTGTGTAAAAGAAATTTGCAGCTCATTCATCATGGCATTGTACATGTTCAATAAATCACCAATCTCATCGTGTGACGTGTTGGTTAACTGTATGGGCTCATTAAAGCCTTGATCCATCACCATTTTCATGGAAGCACGTAATTCACGCAATGGCTTCATTAAATAATTGGCTAGATAATATCCAATAGAACCTGATAACACCAATGCCCCAACACCTGCGATGAGCATGGCTGTTAATAGATAATGCATGAGCGATTGAAAACCAGTGAGCGGATGGACAACCTGGACATATCCTTGAAAAAAGCCTAAGCGTATTGGTTCATTCATGACCAGTACATCCTGCTTATCAATGGTCGTCTCAAAAATCTCCTGCATGGAGCTAAGTGGTGCAGCAGCTGAAGTATTATTGATACGCAAAATATCCACGCCGTCCGCATTAAACATTCTAACAGTTTCATCTCGGTCGACAATCGATTTGAGCAAACCAGTATTTTGTTGAATTTGTTGAATCGTAATATCTGGTCCCTGTGATTGTAAAAATGAAATAATATCCCTGCTAGTCCGTTCAACTTTGCTTTCCTCATCATTTAATAGCCACGTATGGAGGGAAATATAAACAACCACGCAAATAATCGTATAGCTTAAAAAAATCACACTACTGGAGGTGAGCATCCATTTTTTCTGCAAAGATTGACGACGGAGGTACATAAGTAACTGATTCATTCACGCATCACATACCCAACCCCTCGAACCGTCTCAATATAGGCATTCGTATCACCTGGGAGCTTAGACCGTAAATGACGTATATACACATCTACCACATTGGTCTCTATATCTGTATCATAGCCCCATACAGACGTTAAAATATGCTCGCGTGTACAAACTCTATTTTTGTGTTCAATTAATAGTTTCAGTAAATCATATTCTGTCTTAGTTAGGTCGAGTTTATTCCCTTGCACGAAAACTTCATAGGCTGCAATATCTATCTCAATATCACGCAAACTCAAACATTCACTATTTGCTGGCTCTTGTGTTGTTGCACGACGTATAATCGTTCGAATTCTTGCTAATAGTTCTTCGATCGCAAATGGCTTGACGATGTAGTCATCTGCTCCAGCATCTAGACCAGCTACACGATCCATAACAGCATCTCTTGCCGTTATTAAAATAATAGGCACTTGAGATTGTGTCCTAATTCGCCGACAAATTTCAATACCATTAATACCGGGTAGCATCACGTCTAGTAATAGCACATCAAATGCATCTGTTGTTGCCAGGGATAGCCCTTCCCGCCCTTCAAAGGCAACCGTCACGTCATAGCCTTCATGCTGTAATTCGAGCTCAACAAAACGCGCAATATGCTTTTCATCTTCCACTAATAATATTTTCTTAGGCACATAATCACCTTCTATTCCGAAATAACGATGTAGGATTTTTATCCCTATACTGTTATAGCATAACATCAAATAAAAAGTCTGTCTCACAACGAATAATTTGTGGACAGACTTTTTTAATGGGCTTCCGAAATATAGAGATTATTTTTCCCTGCTTCTTTTGATTTATATAGTGCTTGATCAGCCAAATCCATTAATTCATCCAATGTTTGGGCATGATCAGGATAATACGAGATTCCTATTGAAGCAGTTGGCGTAAACTGATGATTCTCAATCATCCAGCCTGTTGCTAATTCATCTCGAATGCGACGGATAATATGCATAATTTGACTATGCCTTTTTTCAATTTCCCTCGTTAGACCTGTGAGGATGACAAGAAATTCATCACCCCCTATTCGAATAACGATATCATGACTTCTAACGGTTTTGCTCAAAGCCTGACCAAAGCTCTGAATAAAAGCATCCCCTGTATCATGGCCAAAGCGATCATTGACAGCTTTAAAATCATCCCCATCTAAATAAAGCATCGCTATACTTGCATTGTTTTCGTTGGCTTCTGCCAATATTGTCGGAAACTCTTTTTGTAAATAACGGCGATTAGGAAGTTGTGTTAAAGAATCATGGTAGGCAAGATACAGCAAATCATTTTCTCTCTCTTTACGATGGGTAATTTCACGGGACACCATCATAATTTGTGAAACTTTTTCTCGATCAGGGTCATGAACCACCGTGACATTGCCTTCTGTCCAAATAGGTGTGCCGTCCTTCGCCTTCAATAAAAGCTCGAACTGTGTATCTGTCTGACCAGTATAGTTATTTATAAATGTTTGCCATTCATGCTGGCTTTCTGTATCAATAATGGCACTGTAAAACTGACCTTGTAGCTCCACATTTTCATAGCCTAAATATATTTCATAGGAGGGTGAAGCATAAATAATGATTCCATCCTCATTCGTGATGACAATTAAATCATTTGTATTTTCCGTAATGAGACGGAAAGTTCGTTCAATATTTTTTAGTTCTGTGAACATTCTTTTCTTGTCTGTAATATCATAGTTAATGGTTAAAATTTGTTCAATTTCACCAAACTCATTTTTTAATGGGACGATAGTTGCCTCCACCCAATAATCAGCATGATATTTGGTCCGATAGCACAGCTCTCCTCGCCAGATTTCCCCACTAGCAAGTTTATCATTGATTAATTGTAAAAAATTTTGTGTTTGGTACCGTGGCTTAAGTAGCGCATAAGGCTGACCAATTAATTCCTCTTCTGTGTAACCTGAAGCTTGTAAAAACATCTCGCTCACTTCTGAAATATGACATTCACTATCTAAAATAGCAATGGCCGTAGCTGAATTTAATGCCGACTTAAACACTTCAAAGCCGTGAGATTTCGAACGTAATTCTGCTTTTTGCAAGGTGAACTGTGTGAAGTCCTGCATAATCAGAAAGATTGCAAAGGAATTATCCTCCTGCATGACAGGCGAAAGTGACAGTAAATACATGCGTTCTTGGTGATCCAACGTAAGCAGTCTTACAAACTTTTCATGAACGTTTTCTCCTCTAGCCGCTTGTTGTAGATACCATTTAATTTGCTGAATTTCTTCTTTAGGAACAATCGGTAAATCAAAAAACATTTTTTGTTTGACGGCTTCATTATCTATTTGAAAATCTTCCATAAAGCTTGAATTCACTTCATAAATCATACCTTCAGCTGATAACACAACAGTCGAAAAAAAGGCATGATCGAATAGGGACCGCATAAACAAAAACTTATCTTCAATACTACGGTCATAATGAATTTCCTTTGTAATGGCTAAAACAAAGTCTTCCTGATTATAGCGCAAAGGGCGTACAGTTGTTTCATATTTACGAACCTCCGACTGTACATATGCATAATCTACATAGTCAACCTGAATATGTTCTTCAATTGCATGATGATAGTTTTTCTGAATGATCGAAAAATTTCGATTCGAGGTAACGGCGGAAAGCATTTTTCCAATTACATCGATCGATAACAGTTCTCGAGCTGCATTGTTTAAGCGAATATATTGAAAATCTTCCTTTACTTTTTTCATAAGAAAAACAAAATCATTGCCAATAAATAATTCATTAAAAAAATCTTCGCTTAAAAGATACTCCATACTGTCACCTCCAGAAAAAGGCCATTGCCATCATAATAAAATGCTATGTATATACGTCATTATACGCAAAAACTAATTCTGCTATTATAACATAAAAATAAAAAATTACCGTTCTAGAATTAGATAAATTATATCCTTTTAAGGACATTTTTGATAATTTAACTATTTAAATATAAAAACATAATACTATAGAACTATTTAATTGATTAATTTTAGATAAAAGTAATAGAATTTACTTAATTTTAAATATGGCAAATAAATGAATCATTTCTATCCATTTATCAGAATTTACTGACTATTAAACTTAAAATTTTGTTTTTTACGAGCAAAATGATTGCATCAAACAGCTAGCATGTTATATTATATTTAAAAAACTAGTCTTTTTTCGGTATGGTCGAAATCAGTAAGACAGCGGGAGATTATGGAATATCATAGTTATAACGTCTAGTTCTTTGGGTTTTAATTCCAGTACGAAATTTAGTTTTCTTCTTTATGCTTCAACGGAATTGTTTTAACTACCCTAGTAAAGGAGGCGTTTCGTATGCTTAAACATCGAGACCTGCATGAATGTACAGAGCTTTATGAGCTATTATCACACCCTTCTGTATTCCCTTTTGTCCGTCAGAAAGCCACATCCGCTGATGAATACTGGTTTATGACAAAGCAATTGATCGAAGAGGAAGCGAGAGGACTCGCTATCTCGAGGACCATTACTGATGACTGGGGTCAACCAATCGGCACCATTAGTATACACGATGTTGAAGACGGTGCAGGTTTTTTAGGAACGTGGATTGGACTCCCTTACCAAGGAAAAGGCTATAATCAAAAGGCAAAAATGCTTTTTTTAAACGAGTTATTTTTTGAATATAATTTTCATACGGTATTCCTCCGTATTCGCGTTGAAAATATAAAATCACAGCGTGCTGCGTTAAAATTACCCTATGTTGTGAGCGCTAATGAAAGTCACCCAACTTTGTTAGCTCAAGTAAATAGTGGTATGGCACAATTTGATTTATTTAAAATTCCAAAGGATTTATTCTACTTAACAACTGCTTATGAAATGCAAGAAGGCGAAGAACAAGCAATGTAAGCCTATTACTATAAGAAGAAGCTATGAGGTGTTGTCATCATCGACATCCCTCATAGCTTTTTTAATGGATATTTATTTTTGATAGTGCAAAATTAATGACGCCATCTCGTCAGGCGTTTTTGGTTTCTTTGTTTTGGACATCGTTTCAACCATTTCCACTTGTCGCTCTGTTAATGTATAAACAGACTTCATGAAGGATTCCTTTGTTAAAGCTTCTTCCTGTAACACTTCTGCATAGCCTTGCTTTTTAAATAAATTAGCATTTAATATTTGATCACCACGGCTTTTTTGAGCAGATAATGGCACCAAAAGCATCGGTTTATGAAGTGCCAAAAATTCAAAGATAGAGTTTGACCCCGCTCGAGACACAATGAAGTCTGCTGCATGCATTAAATCAGGCAACTCTGTCGTCACATATTCAAATTGTTTGTAGCCAGGCAATGAAGCTAACGTTTCATCATAATTCCCTTTCCCACATAGATGAATTACATAAAACTGTTTTAAAAGCTCTGGTAAATTTTTTCGAAGGGCATCATTTAAAACCACTGAGCCCAAGCTTCCACCCATGACAAGCAAAACAGGTTTTAATGTCGTAAAGCCACAGTATGCTAATCCTTTTGCTCTTTCCCCTTCCAACAATTCAGGACGAATGATGGAACCTGTACAAGTTGCTTTATCATTTGGTAAATGCTTCAATGTTTCTTCAAAAATGGTGAACACGTGAGAGGCAAAAGGTAAAGCAATTTTATTGGCAAGCCCAGGTGTCACATCTGATTCATGGATTACGACTGGAACACCTGCCAGTTTGGCTGCCATGACAACAGGGACAGAAACAAAGCCCCCTTTCGAAAATACGACTTGCGGCTTTACTTTTTTAATAATACGAAAAGCCTGCATCATTCCCGCAAGCACCTTAAATGGATCAGTAAAATTTTTCATTGAAAAGTAACGACGCAATTTGCCGCTTGCAATACCATAAAAAGGTACATCAGGGAAAGCCTCGCCTATTAATTCTTTTTCAATACCCTGTTCTGAGCCAATATAGTGGACATCATAACCTAGTTCAAGTAAAGACGGGAGTATCGCTTGGTTCAACGATACATGGCCAGCTGTCCCACCACCGGTTAAAATGATTGTTTGTTGTTTCACATGAATTCTCCTATTCCTTAAAAACCATTGTAGGTAGACTACTTTTTGTTTACAGTGTTCTATTTTACTATATGCCAACGAAAAGATATAGATGAAGCCATAAAATTTCAGCTTTTCTCTCTTTACATATGCTATACTTGTTCATTATGTTAATGAAGGAAGTATCATACATGTATCAAACATCCACTTTGAAAGAAAAATACGCACTACTTTTAAAAATGATTATCCCTATTCTAGTGACACAAGTAGCCATCTACCTTGTTTCTTTTTTTGATGTGTTAATGTCAAGTCGCTATGGGACGTCTGATTTAGCAGGTGTATCGATTGGTTCCTCCATCTGGATGCCGATTTATACAGGACTATCTGGCATTCTCCTAGCCATAACACCGATTGTCTCCCAGCTTGTTGGGGCAAAAAAGGAAATGGATGCTAAAAAGGCTGTTCAACAAGGCATTTATGTCGCCATTACACTGTCCATCATTATTTTCATCGGACTTTTCTTTGGCATCGATTGGATACTTAGCAAAATGAGCTTAGAAACATCTGTACATACTATAGCTAAGGGCTACATCTATGCGATGTGCGCTGGTCTATTACCACTATTTTTATTTTTTGTTATGCGTTGTTTCATTGATGCACTCGGACAAACACGTGTCACGATGATCATTACCTTAATGACAACACCTATTAATATTGTATTGAATTACATTTTTATTTTCGGAAAATTTGGATCACCTGAGCTTGGTGGAATTGGAGCCGGGGTAGCCACAGCCATTACTTACTGGCTGATTTTCTTCATTACTGCTTGGATTATCGCAAAACGAGTGCCTTTTGAACGATTTCGTATGTTTCACGATTGGCGCAAGCCTGCATGGCTACAATGGAAGGAAATTTTGCTGATTGGTGTGCCGATTGGCATTTCACTCTTCGCAGAAACAAGTATTTTTTCAGCCGTCACAATGATGATGAGTAATTTTAGCACAACCATTATTGCTGCCCATCAGATTGCGATTAACTTCACTTCCCTCCTTTATATGGTGCCCCTAAGCATTTCGATGGGTGTCACCATTTTAGTGGGCTTTGAAATAGGTGCAGGCCGCATGCGAGATGCACGTACATATAGTTATCTTTGTGTGGGTACTGCCATCATCTTTAGCTTTATTTCTGCTTGTATACTCTTTATTTTCCGTGAACCCGTTGCGCACATGTATACGACAGATAGTAACGTAATTGAATATGCCGTGCAATTTTTAGTCTTTGCCGCTATTTTTCAGCTATCAGATTCCATCCAAGCCCCTGTACAAGGTGCTTTAAGAGGCTATAAAGATGTAATGATAACATTTATTATGGCCATTATTTCTTACTGGGTAATTGGTTTACCAGTTGGTTATTTGCTTGCGACCCACACAGATTTAGGGCCTTTTGGCTATTGGATTGGACTCGTTGCAGGATTGACTACTGGCGCTGCTACACTATTGATTCGCTTGCTACTTGTTCAAAAAAGAGTGACTGCTGCCTAATAAAATTCGCCTTATCCTAAGTTCTAGGAAAGGCGATTTTTTAACGTAAAACTCCTGTTCGAATGATTTTTACATCCACTTTCGGTTTGAGTAATAAAGAGGAGAATTCTGTATGCCAATCTTCTTCCTTAAACATGTTCGGATGGTAAGCCCGAATATAACGACCAATCCCTAATGTATCAGACTTTTGATTTTGAAGAATCCGCAAGACTTCTTCAAATTCAGCTTGCATTTTTTCCTCTATCATTTGTTGTACGTCCTGAAAAATTTCATCCTTATATAAATGATCGTGCGGAAATTCTTCAACCTCCACATCAATGGTATAGCTCATATCTATTGTTCGCAATTCCTCATTGACAGTCCATTTACGCTTCACCTTTAATACATCGACAGTAATCGGATTGACTTTCCCATCCTTTTGCCACAGATAGCTCATCCGTGCCGCTTTACTTTTTTGATTCATTAATAGCAGCATCGTTAAGGATTGGGACGGTGTTAATACAGTGCCCGTAAAGCTTGGTCCAGTAAATAAACCTAAGCCTCCTGCCACCACATGCTTTTTATCTTCACTAAGTTGAAAATAAGGCAAAGCTATATCAATTGTCTGATCAAAAAGCATCGAACCTACTTCTTGTAAATTGACCTTCGGAAAATAGGTATTATCTTCTGAACTTTCAATAAATCTTTGGTAATAGCTTCCAGCACTATTCGTTAAATCTTTTGTCAAATCTACAAACGGTTTGACATCCCCATCCGTAAGCGCCATTTTAATAGATATAGGATTTTGGGGGTCCCGAAAATAAATATCCAATAATTCATAGATCGATTCTCTCGCTGTATGATCAGAAATTAGAATCGTTGATAGCTCCGATAAATCAAGTGTTTGCTCCACTTTTAAATTTGCATTTGTCCGGACTTCACGGGGTGACAATCCTTCTGCTTCGATAATTTCCGTGTCTTGAGTCATCGAAGTCGGATAGGCATAATAACCTTTATACGCTCCAACATATCCTTCTATCCCTACGAGTGTCACAACGGAAGAGTTTTTATAAAGGCGCTCATCCCAACATCCAGCTAGCAGTAAGAACGACATGGCAATCATTAGCCCTTTACGATACACTTTTTCCCCTCCATTTATTCCAACCGATAATGACTATGGGTAATAAGAAAGTAAAGAAGATAAATACATAGTGTAAGGAATTTTTGATCAACTCAATGCTTCGAAAATGAATGACAAAGAGTGGTAGGATGGCTAGAAAAATATGATACACAATAATACGACTATTTGGATGCTGCTTTTTTTTCACAAAATGAAGCATTCGAAAAGATAGACCAAAAATCATGATGGTGACAATTGACCAAGAAAGCCAAATATAAACGAAAAAAATATCAAGTCGCTTGACAAATGTAACTTCCTGGGATTTTAAAATATACATAATGGGCTCCGGTATGAGGTTGATTTCTTCGATTGAGAAAAACATTTGTGTAAAAAGAACTGAAATAAAATAAAACACAAAAATAACTAGCTGATACATCAATAAGGGCTTTCCTTTTACCTGTAAATCTTTTTGTAAAAATGGTCGGTAAATTAGATACATTTCAATCCCAAAGTACGCATAGATGCTATGAATCAAACCAGCTCCTATTTGTTTTGTATGATTCCATTCTATGGGGAAAAGATTACTCCAAGTTAAATCTGGTATCGCTAGCATTAGAAAAGTGACGAATAGGAAAATAATGGGAATCAACATCACACCAATATTGATGACCGTTCCGGGTCTACTTAAGTTGGCATATAGCGATAGAACAACAATAATGACAACGACTATCCACTCAGGTGTTTGTGGCAATACCCACGATGCCAAAACATAGCTCATATAGGCAATAAACGCAGCAGTCAATAACAGCCAATAGATTTGATAAACCCAACGAAAAAAAACATTTAAATAGAAATACGAATGATACCGTTCAAAAAATAGAAGTAGGCCATAATGTATCACACTCGCTACAATAAAAATTAACCATGAGCTATTTTTACTGGAGCTAATTAACGGCGTTTGAAAGGCGATGTAGACAATACCCGTTTGAAATATAAATAATAGTAAAAAGAACTGCGCCTTCGTCAAGGAAATATTCATGGTGTATCCTCGTTTTTGGCTTGTTCATCCTTTGGTGGTTGGAAAGATGTGACTTGCACGGTCGGCTTGATAAACGGCCAGCGTAAAAAAATTTTCAGCACAGCCTTCGGTTGAAAAGGAATGATAGGCGAAAAATAAGGCTGTTTCAAAGACGTCAAATTAATAAGATGAATGAGTAATATGACAACCCCCACGACAATCCCTAAAAACCCAAACAAAGAGGCTAGCACCATAAAGGGAAAACGTATCATCCGAATGGTACTATTTAATTCAACCGACGGGACAACATAGCTGGAAATAGCCGTTAAGGCGACGACTATTACCATTAAATTGGATACTAATCCCGCACTTACGATAGCATCCCCTATTACTAACCCCCCTACGATTCCAATCGTTTGTCCTACCGATTGTGGTAATCGAATACTTGACTCTCGAATTAATTCCATAATAATCTCTAGAATCAACGCTTCAATCAATGGTCGATAAGGAATTTCATTGACATCGTTTTTCACTTGATTACTTAATTCCAAAGGTAGGACTTCAAAGTGAAAACTAATGATCGCTATATAAAAAGCGGGCAAAAAAACGGCAGTTATAAATGACAGAAGACGAACAATTTTATAAAAAGAACCGACGACAACTCGACCATTATAGTCATCTGGCGTTTGATAGAAAGAAAAAAAAGTAACAGGACCAATGAAAGCCGTCGGTGAAATATCCGTCATGACTACAGCCTTACCCTCTACTAAATTGGCTACTACACGATCTGGATGCTCCGTATTTAACAATTGTGGAAAGGGAGATAATACCGAATCCTCTAACGCATCACTTAATTGACCAGAGCTATAAAAATAATCTATTTGAAGAGCTGCAATCCGCTTCTCCATCTCTTGTAATGTCTCTTGCTTTATTACCCCATCCATATAAAGATAATAGGCTTTTGTTTTCGTTTGTCGACCAATCGTAAATGATTTTACTACCAGTGCAGGATTATTGACACGCCTACGTATTAACGCTAAATTGGTATCCACACGTTCAATCAGACCTTCATGTGAACCGCGCAAAATACTTTCGTTACTCGGCTCTTCGAGATTTCGACGAACTTCATTCACTATAGTAAGTGCCAGCATTTTTCCTGTCTCAGGCAAAATAACGATGGTTTCTCCCTGACATACTCGCTCAATGGCGAGGGGTAATGAAAAATTGTCTAATGTTGTAATTAATGTTTCACTCCAAAAAGGTTTATCGGAATCTAAACGTGCATAAATGGTATCTAGAACTTTTTGCACTTCCTTCGCATCTACAAGAGACGTGTAAAAGCATAAAATAGCAGTATTTCCTTCATGCCAATCTACCTGTCTGACTGTCAAATCAGAGGAATGGTAGAATGCTTTTTGCAGGCTTTTCATCATATATTCCACTCTATCCATAAAACGCCTCCTCTACTTGAGAGTATAAGCATTTTTCGCTTATTTCAAACGCGTTATAGAGGGATTCATCGCCCAAAAAGATGCCCTGACGATATCATCTTGGCATCTTACTGAAAAATATTTTTAGCTGTAACTGTACATCCCCCTTTTCTACCTTCATGCCATCAAAAAAATGCCCTATAAGCCTAGTAGACTTATAAGACATTTTCTTGAACACAACTCTTATTTAGTAATAAATTGTTGCGTCCAGTAATTACCTGATTTCACGTAGCCTACACCAATATGCGTAAACTTACCATTTAAAATATTAGCACGGTGACCAGGTGAATCCATCCACGCTTGCACTACTTCTTGTGGTGAACGTTGACCTTGTGCAATGTTTTCTCCTGCACTTTTATAGGTAATCCCTAAAGCTTTCATACGATCAAATGGTGAACCGAATGTTGGGCTTGTATGTGAGAAATAGTTATTACTTTGCATATCCTGTGATTTTTCGCGAGCTGCCGCCATTAATTTATCATCCGTTTGTAATGGTGATAAACCAGCTTTTGTACGTTCAGCGTTTGTTAATTTTACTACCTCTTGTTCAAATGCGTTCACATCTGAAGTTGTTGTTGAAGGTGTAGAGCTAGCTGGTGGTGTTGCTGGTTTTTCGTTTTGTGATGATTGATTATTGTTTGGCGTTGCTGCCGTATTATTAGTATTTGTTGAAGGCGTCTCATTAGATGGTGTAGATGCCTGCGGGAATTGAATATTCCATTTATGATTGTTAGACCATTTATAATAAACTTTACAGTTTGTTGTTTGCTTTACTGAATTCCCCTCTGTTGTATTTGTAGCAGCAGAAGCTATTTGAATTGGAGCTGCTAAAAGAAATGTTGCACAAATTGCAGTTAGTGTTTTTTTCATGTTTGCAATTCCTCCTTCTATGCCATTTATCGTAAAGGATAATTTTCATTCAATTCTTACCAGCATTTGCTAACTACCCCAACGCGGAAATAAATACGCGAAAAATCTACGTTTTTTTGCTATATTTTTTAGTAGGATTAACCAATCTATGAAATACTTACGTTTGAAAGAGGGTTGACACCCCTTTAAATCTAGCTAATATTATCGTAAATTTGCCCCGAAAGCGAGACCAAAATGTATGCGTTATTCACTGATTCAGTCCCTCTAAATATCCTTATCGAAAGCCCCCAGAATTGTGATATCACTACTTCTAGTGGCTCTTCTCACCATTTATATTACAAACATATTACAGACACATTACATTCTCTTTACATAAAAATAAAAAAACCTGCGTAATCTACACATTGTCTAAATTGTGCAAATATCCACAGGTTTACATTTTCTTTATTGAATGCCAATGACAGGAAGAGATCCTACGTTTTCACCGATAATAACAAGTTTCGCTGGCATTTTTATATATTCCGGTAGCCATTGAACCATGCCATATGCATATTGGAATAGCATTGGATTTTTAACTCCTTCAATCGGTACATATCCTTTCATTCGATAAATTGTTTCAGGTAAGGCACGTACCCATTCTTCAAATTGCTCCTGGGTAAACTCCATATCAGCGAATTCTACTAAGCGCGAGCCAAGTTGCATAGAGGCTATCGGCGCTTTTACAATATCAGCTTTATCCATTTGTGCGGTTGCCTTTAAGCTTTCTAACAATGACAAAGGTACTCGTCCATTTGTCGTTTGCAAAATAAATGCATGGGGATTTAAGCTTTGTAGCTCATAGACTACTTGCCCTTGCTCTGCCTCTGTTAAAAGATCTGTTTTATTCGCTAGTAATAAGTGAGCATGGCGAATTTGTTCCATAAATAGAGAACGTACTTGTGGTGTCAGAGTATCACGGTGAAGCCATAGCTTAGAATCTGCCACTGTAACAATGCCTTTGACATTAAGCTGATCAGCAAACAATGGTGAATACACCGCATCTAATGCCTCAACTGGATGAGCAGCACCAGTTGTTTCAATTATTAATACATCAAAATCACTATCTAATAGAAGAGATTGAATTTGTGCCTCCGTCTTTTCAGCACCTGAACAGCAAATACAGCCTTCTAGCATCTCTTTGAGTGGAATATCCTTTTCCACGGCCTGTGAGTCAAATGGTAGCTTGCCAAGTTCATTCATAATAACGGCGGGCTTTAAATTTTTTTCTTTTAGTTGGCGAATTACATCTGTCAGCATTGATGTTTTGCCACTCCCTAAAAAGCCACTAAATAGGTATACATCCTTCATTCTCTTCTTCCTCCTATAAAAAAAGCTGTCGCAGATGCCGTGAAAGACGACTGTTGCGACAGCTGTATTTGTTAGTTTGTAGTTTCCTCAGCCTTTTCAGCTGTACCTAATAGAAGCTCTTTCGCTTTTAACAACTGAGGATCATCAGCTTTCATTTTTGCACGTAACGCATCCATTAATGCATACGTTGTATTTCCTGTTAAAACACCTGTCTCTTCAAGATTATTCGCAGCTTGTAATTGTTCTACTGCACGCGCTGTATTGTCATCGAAAAGACCATCTACTTCACCAGGTTCATACCCTAGTACTTGAAGCATCTCTTCTGCCGCCTTCACAGTGTCTGATTGCATACCTGCCTTCATTTCCATAGAAGCGTTCAAGTATGGTAACGAGGCATATGATGGGTAAGCAACCTTAACATCAGGAGTAATCCCTTTTTCATTAATCCAGTTACCGTTCGGCGTTAACCATTTACCTGTAGTAAATTTCAGATTAGAGCCGTCCTTCAACGGAGTGACATTTTGGACTGTGCCTTTACCAAAGGATGTTTCACCAACCACCTTTGCACCAACAGATTCTTTTAAGGCACCAGCTAAAATCTCAGAGGCAGAAGCACTACCACCATCAACTAGAACAGTGATTGGTAAATCGTATTTTTTACCAGCAATCGCATTTGTGACTTCTGGTTCTGCATCTTTTTCTTGTACCTGCACAATGGCTTTGCCTTCTGGTACAAATAAATTAGAAATATCCACTGCAGCCTTTAAGTAGCCACCAGGATTTTGACGTAAATCTAAAACAATCCCCTTCATACCTTTGCCTTCGTACTCAACAAGGATTTTTTCAAGCTCTTGAGCAGTTTGTTCACTAAACGATGTAATTTGAATATGGGCAATATTGCCATCAAGCATCTCACCGTATACAGTTTCTACTGGGATTTCATCACGAACAATAGTCATTTGTATAGGCTCAGTATTTTCGCCACGTTTCACTGATAATTTTACAGATGTTCCTTTTTCGCCGCGAATTAACGCAACTGCTTCTGTAGCACTGAAGCCTTGAATGCTTTTCCCATCGACCGTTAAGATGATATCTTTTGGTAATAAGCCTGCCTTTTCAGCAGGAGAATTTTTGATCGGTGACACAACTGTAATATAACCATTACGTTCTTGAATTTCTGCACCAATTCCTTGGAAGCTTGAAGATAAACCAGAGTTAAATTGGTCTGCTTCTTCCTTCACCATAAAATCAGAGTACGGATCGCCTAATGCATCGAACATGCCATTAATAGCACCATCAACTACTTTTTCATCCTCAATATCTTTGTAATAGTTATTTTTCAGTAAATCAAATGCTTCATATAATTTCGTAAATTCCTCACGTTCTACAGGAACTTTCACTTCTACCACTTTCTTATCACCAAATGTTAACGCAAAAATCGTTAAGCCGGCAGTAATAAGAATTGTAAAGAACATTAGCATGATGAATTTAAACGGTTTTAATTGTATAAATTGTCCTGCTGGCTTGATTTCAGCAGGCGTTGGCTCTTGCTGCTGCTCTGTACTTTCTTTTTTCTGTTCATCCATCTTGATTGTCACCACTCTCATATACACTAACTTGTTGTCACACTATTACCATCTTAACAGGTTATACAGAAGACGAAAAGAAAAAGACTGTCCAAATTTTATGACAGACCTTGTCTGATCATGCTTCCAACCATCTAGCATCCTAATGCTCATGAATCCATTGTTCCCTATAAAAGCTTTAGGTATATAATGGTACTGCCTTCTAATTTTACTCATTTCCTAGTAGCAGTCAACTAAAAAATCAATTGACTCATAGAAATACTATAAGAATATAACGTGCCAATGACTCAAAAAGTTTCAAATCATGGACATTTTTTTACACAGGTACTCCTAATACTGTGCTGAAGCTTTTTATAGACCGAATGAACCGTTAATCGGTGAAAAGAAATAAGCTGTCCATTATAGATGACAGAGAAGACCTCATAGGGTGGCGGCGATTTCTCCATCAACTTTTCCATGCTTTTAATCTTGAACCAGGTCAACTGAGAGGCATAGCTTGCTGGCTGCGACTAAGACGTTTTCCGTCGTAACTTCCACATATAAGAAAGCCTACTAATCGTTTATTCCAATTAACAGGGAAATGCAGGAACCCATTTTTCTTGCTCCTTCAATAACAGCCTATTCAGCCCAACAATTGTCTATCCATCTCAACGATCTCTATATATGTCAATGACCGCTCCTCCAATATGTTGTCGTTCTGTTAATTTTACCATTTCCTGTGAATCAATTAAATCGTTCTCCTTTTCTCTTCCTCACGCATATGATGCAAGTAATGACAAACATAAGGAGGAAAAATAATGGGAAGAAATAATAAGCCCAATCAAAACAATGATTCCCTAGAAATTTATGCAGCTAAGTTAGCTTATATTGGTACTGCCATTTCAACACTAGGAGATGGCCTACAGACTATTGCATCAGGTCTCGCACTAGAGGCACTTGTCAACGCTAATAAGGATACTTCTCAAAATAATAATGGAGACAGTCAGTCGAACGTTCAAATTGATACTATGCAGAAGCAAATTGATTACTTAATTAGTGAGCTGAAGCACATCAAAAAATTGTTAAAATAACCTTTACATAAAGAGATAGCACCATAAAAAGTAGTGTTGAAAGAAGACTCTCAACACTACTGTTTTTTTTCCATTTTTTTATGCGCCATCTGCACTTCAAGCAATTCTGAAACCGTCACAAATCGATAACCCTGTTTTTCAAGCTCCGGTAATATTTGCTCCAGTGCCTTCACAGTTTGTGCTCGGTTACCTCCACCATCATGGAATAACACAATATTACCTGCCTTTACTCCTTTTAATACGGTATTCACTATTCGATTAACTCCTGGACTTTTCCAGTCAAGCGTATCCAAATGCCAGGACCACATCACCACTTTATAGCCCTCTTTGGCAATTGCATCTATCATTGCATCGGAGAATTGCCCTTCCACCGGACGGAATAATGTTGGTTTAAAGCCGGTAATGCTGTAAAGAGTTGCATTGGTTTGATCAATTTCCTTCATCAAATTCGAGACATTTGTTTTTAAAGGATGCGTATAGGTGTGGTTGGCCAATTCATGCCCTTCATCGTACATTCTCGAAATAAGCTCAGGGTTTTTTTCTGCATTTTGACCGACAATGAAGAAAGTGGCTTTTGCTTGATATTTATCCAAAACATCCAGAACATCCGCTGTGTAGGTGCGATGTGGTCCATCATCAAAAGTAAGAGCAATGATTTTCTCCTCCGTTTGGATTTCCCATAGTATTTGCCCCGCTTCTTCATAATACTTTCTCCCTTTATTGTCATAAGTACTCGCCTTGACATAAAAAAATGACACCGTAACCAAACAAAGTGGCAGTAAAAACAGTAATACTTTTTTCAAATCTTCACGTCCCCAAAATTTTTTTCGTACTTTATTATTTGAGGAATTCGCAAAAAAATGCTTACGTTTCAATAAATAATAAAAATGCATTTTACCATAACTGAGAGATAATGGCCGTGAAGATAGGTTTTCCAACAACACCAAAATCTTCTAAATTAAGCTCGTCCATCATAATAAGATTTCGACTATAGGCATTTTGATAGCCTTCGCTTTGACCTATTAGACTTGGTCTTATGTAGACTATGGTGAAGCGTTAAACAGCTTTTTGATAAACCATTGGACCATTTATTCGAGTCACGATGTTCTGGCGTTTTAAGAGGCTAAAAATGTAAATGTTCAATGATGCTCTGAATAATGCTCATCTTCATTTTGATAAGTTGTAAAATATCGCAAATACTACATTTGGACAAGCCATTTAAAACGGAAGCAATCAACATAAAAATGGACAAAATGACCCCGCTCAATGTTATAGAAATTGGCTTTAAACGCATAATTTGATACGCCTGCTGCCATAAAATACGGATTATATAGCCTTAGCTCTATAGCTTTGTATATTGTTGATGAAAAAAAAAAAAAATAGCACTGATAGATAGCTCGATGGCGTTTTTTATGGTGAATCTGTTTATGCTTTTTTGTACAAATCGATCACAAAAATCATTATCCAATGCATCCTCAGCCCTTAACAGCCCTTCTTTTCGTTCAAAAACAGCGACCCAAACCCCTCTTTCTCTCATAAATGTACTATATGAAAGAAAGTTAGTGGTGTAATGCGCTTAGAGGCATCTAATGACCATTTTCACAAAGAAGCTTCAGCTATAAGCGCTGTACATGGCAAAATTGTCCCTTCATTGCGTACATTAATTACCAAACGCGAACACAAGCTCCATTTCACAAACCATTTCTCCATCAACTGTCGCGAGTCCCTTCCCTTTACCGATTGAGCCTTTTATGCGTGTAATTTCAACTTCAAGTCGTAATTGATCTCCAGGTTTCACTTGTTTTTTAAAGCGACATTCATCTATTCCTGCCAGTAATCCTAGTCTTCCCTCATTGCCTTCCTTCGTCAGCATGATTACAGCGCTAACTTGGGCTAATGCCTCCACAATGAGCACACCTGGCATTACAGGATACTGAGGAAAATGTCCATTAAAAAACTCCTCATTGATGGTCACATTTTTAAGACCTATCGCACGTTTCCCTTCCTCTAATTCCACAATGCGATCTACTAAAAGGAATGGATAGCGATGTGGCAAAATTTCTTGAATTTGTTGACTAGTTAACATGAAGATACCTCCCATTTTTTAATGACCTAATTCTATCATTAAATATTATTAGTTGGTACTAATAATATCGTTACATGCATAAAAATTCCATTCAATCTGAATAAACCACCTCGTTCAAATATTTTCTGAATATTTTTTCATTCCTTTTTCAATATTTCTTTATCGACAGTTCTATAGTCACTAGAATATAATATGTCATGCATTCACCCTAGAATGATTAGTTTATTAGAATAGGATGGTAAGCATGTTATCTTTTATCGCAATAGTTCTTTTATTATTTTTAATTCCAGGACCTGCAGTTATTATCACCATTACACAAACGCTAAAAAGTGGTAAGAAAAACGGCATTTACACAGCCTTAGGTATCGGCCTCGGTGACTTAGTCCATACGTTAGCAGCCGTTTTAGGTCTATCAGCTATTTTAATGCAATCTGCCACAGCCTTTGAAGTGGTGAAATATGTTGGTGTAGCTTATCTTGTATATTTAGGGATACAGATGCTTGTTACGAAACCGAAGAAAATTGAACAACCTACTGTGGAACAAAGCCCTGCGAGTACATCATTCCGCCAAGGCTTTTTAGCAGAAATACTAAATCCAAAGACGGCCTTATTTTTCCTTGCCTTTTTACCACAATTTATCCAGCATAATGAGACATCTATTACAGTCCAGCTGCTGACACTTGGCATTACTTTCGTAGTAATGAGCGCGTTGTATACTATTTTACTAGCTGTTGTGACAAGCTTTATCGGTGAAAAAATCTTTACAAAAGCAAGTGGCAGCTCCCGTTGGCTTGAAAAAACAGTTGGCTTTGTCTATATCGGTCTCGGTGTAAGACTAGCTTTGCAAACACAAAGTAAATAAATGTGACTAGAAGAACCCTCATCAGAGTTCTTCTTTTTTTTGCAGGAAATTAGGTGAAAATAGCTAATACATACTTAAAGGAGGTTTTACAATGTATCAGCGACAAGAAAATTTATTTCAACAACTACAGCATTACCGGAGCGAGCTACTACAAGTACTAGATGATGTAACAGAGGAAAAGGCCCATATCATTCCAACTGGCTTCCGCAATAATATCCGCTGGAATATGGGCCATTTATATCTTGATCAATATTTATGGATAGAGGCTCTAACGAAAGAAAAACAAGAGGAATTAAATTCTTTCGTTCACTGGTTTGGGTTCGGCACCTCACCTGATGATTTTGATGAAAATACGCCATCTTTTGAGGCATTAAAAATATTACTGGCACAGCAGCCAGAACAGCTAAAGGAACAATATGGTCATCGACTTATGGAAGAATTTTCCCCTATTGAGATGGGCATGCAAACCATTGAACAAGTGTTATGGCGGACTATTTTCCATGAGGGCATGCATATACAGGCTGTCTTAACGATTCATCGGATTCTAAAGGAGTCTCAGCAGGAAGCTTCTTAAAATCCTTTTGCCACTTAAGGGTGATTGACATCAACCAATATTCTATCTATCTTTATCAAGCAACTATAGGATTTTTATGTAAAATATAACAAGCTTATAGATCAACATAATCTATAAGCCGTGACGCCTCTTACTGTTTCGGTGTATTAGCTGTCAAAGGATTCGCATTAGCTACTAATTGAACAGGTGTTGTCGTTTGTTGGTAGCTATCCTTCTGTCCTTGACTTGATTTCCCGTAACCTTTCATAGCAGCGAACAATGCTGCACCTACTATGCCCCAAGTTAAAAACTTCACAAAAAAACCTCCTTTCACGATTAGTATTCGATTTCAAAACCGGTTTATACACTGTTAAAAATTAATAAATAGTAAACTATCACAATCGTAATTGAATTTTATGGTAAAATAAGGTCGTAAAAATAAAGGAGGATAATTTCCATGAAAAAAATCTTTACAGGCTTATTATTAACCTCTGTATTATGGACAGCTTCCCCTGCTGACGCAGCAACACCTCAGCTTATGATTGACGAAGTTGTTGTGAAAACAGATGCAGCACCTGAGGTCAAAAACAATCGTACCATGGTACCTTTGCGAGTAATTAGTGAAAATCTAGGTGCACAGGTTCAATGGAAGGATTCACAAATTACTCTTACCATGAACCAATCAACTGTTTTGTTAACATTAAACAGTCAGACCGTCATGAAAAATGGTAAGGCCGAGCACTTGGATGCAACACCATATCTTAAAAACAATCGTACTTATGTACCGCTTCGCTTTATTGCGGAAACATTCGGCAGTCAAGTTGATTACAAACAAAGTACTGTCACTATTGCCACTAAGCCATTATTATTAAACAATCAAAAAATCAAGGCCCTTCACTATGAATATCACATGACGATGGGTGGCATTATTCAAGAAATGAAGGGCAATAGCTATCATCACGCTATGTTCAAGATTTTTCAGCAAAAAGGAGCTAAAGTAGAAGCTCCTAAAGACTATTCTTGGCAATTAAATCTGGACGTACCTGGATCTTATTATAAGCTTGGACAATATGATTTTTTAAACGCTGACAATAAAAGTGTTCAGCAGTTCGATATGTACTCATTAAATCAGGCATTCCCGGATGAATTATTAGAAGGTTATCCTACTGTTCTTCTCCATGATGTTAGTAATGATAGTTGGTATATATTCTCAGATATTAACAAGGAGTCTATTCAAAAGCTTATTAATGCGGCCACTAACAACGGATTCAACAAAATTATTAGCAACACCGTTGCTTAAAAAATAACAGTAAACTAAACATATTCTGTATGAAAATGTGCAAAATATTCATATCAACGATTTATGGATGGAGGTTTGCCTCATGCAGAAATTACTGTCATTTAGTTTGGTATTATTTTTATTATTTGCTTTATCAGCCTGTTCATCAGAGGAAGCGCCACCAAGCGAAGAAGCTGAAGCTAAAGAACAGACCGTGAATGCACAACCAAAAGAAAACCTCGACTTGTTAAATGTTGACCGAGGTTTAGCAATACACAAATAAATAAAAAAAGCGTGTTTGGACTAGACTCTAAACACGCTTTCAATATGAATTATTTTTGGATAATCTGAATAAGATTGCCACAAGTATCATCTAAGACCGCTATTGTGACCGCTCCCACTTTTGTTGGCACCATCGTAAATTCTACGCCTTTTTCTAATAATTGCTTGTATTCTTCGTGAATATCTGCTATACCAAACATCGTGGCAGGATACCCTCAGCAAATATTCTCTTTTGGTAATCCTTTGCGGCAGGATGTTCATCCGGCTCCAGTAAAAGCTCAGTTCCTTCTAAATCATTTGGCGATACAAGCGTCAGCCATCTATGTTTTCCTAATGGTTCGTCTTCCTTTTTTACAAATCCAAGCTTTTCTGTATAAAATGACAATGCCTTTGCTTGGTCTGTTACAAAAATACTGTTCACAATAATGTTCATTTGAATAGCCTCCTCTGCTAGTTAGCAACTTGCTTGCCTCCACCTGTTCATGTTCGTAAAATTATTCTACCCACTCTTTCAATAAGTGGCTCATTGTAAAACATAACAATTCGGTAGTTGCCCTTCCTCATGAAAGTGACAAGCCCGGTCCCCACCAAAACAACAAGATGTTTAGCAATTGCTTGTCTCTTTATGGAAAGCTCATACTTCAAAAGTAGACGAACCGTGAGCTCATACAAGGTCATTTCATTTCGTTCACATAGTTCATCTATGATAAGCCTCCTAGTCAAGTTCGCAAGTGCTTTAAATATAGCATCTTTGTCCCATTTCATAAAACGAGTATAGACAACTTTTTTTGCCCTCTTTTTAAATTTTTTAGCGTCTATCATTTGCAAAAACACACAAAAAAAGCTGTCCCCGACACGTTTTTTAGAAAACCTGTCGAGGACAGCTAAGTCTTATAATCACCATTAAAGCACATGGCGTTAGTCGTGCACTATCACATTAAAGAAAAGCTACCAAATGGATATCTGTTGCAATGCTTATTCACTAGGGCAATTTTGCAAAATTGTACAACTGCTCATTATTCACGCTTTAGATATTCACAACATCAGCTAAAATACGCCAAACCGCTAAGCCAAATAAAATGTCGTCTTGTGTTGTTATCATTATCTACATATTTGTCGTAATGCGATGCGACTATTCAATTTCTGGTATAGTGCTTGGTTTGCTGGGTTTAAACCAGCAATGTTAACGCTTATTCGTTGTCCTCCCAACTAGGAAATAATTTCCACAATTGCACCATGGACATTCAAAACGAAACAGGTATTAGTAAATCCATGTGAGTAAAAGCTCTCATGAAGAGGAACACAGCAAGCATGAGTAGAACACTCACACTTGCTGTATTTTTATAAGGGTAACACCGTGGAATATTTGATTTCCCGTAACGATAAATTTGTTTGAATTCTAGAGATCCCTAACTTATTTAATTTCCGAATAAATCGATTCAATTCTTGTCGATCTCGAATGACGATTTTTAATAAGTAATCATAGGCACCTGTTAAACAATGACATTCCAATATTTCTGTCATCGTTTTTAAGCTCGTTTCCAATTCTTCTATTTCCTTCGCTTGATGGATATCCGTACTCATAAAAACATAGCACAGTAAATCAAATCCTAGTTTTTCCTGATTTAAAATAGCAACTTGCTGATCGATGTATCCTTCGTTTTCCAATCGTTTGACTCTTGTATGTGTCGCTGGTGGCGATAAGTTTACACGTCTAGCCAATTCGGCATTACTAATATGAACCTCTCTCTGCAAAATATCTAAAATTTGAAGATCCATACTGTCTAGACCTTTCGTTTTGCTATCCTCCATAGCTGTGTCCCCTTTCGATTATTTTTCGTTATGTATTTACGAAGCTATTTTTCCGAAGATTATTTTTATAAAATCACAATAACTTTAGTTTATTTCAAATAAAATCACTTTCACAAAATATTATACAGTCAATTCACAATTAATGCTATGATTCTTAGTATACATAAAGGTAAAAGAGGGTGTTACGAGCTTTGGTTAAATTGTATATAGGTCTAATGCTTATCACAAGTTTACTGTGGGGTGGAAATTTTGTTGTTGCCAAGACGCTTGTTGCACATGCATCACCTTTGACATTGACAACGGTCAGATGGTTAATTGCTGTCATTGTCCTTGTTCCTTTAGTTTGGTGGAAAGAAAAAAAATTAGTTCCTCCAAAACAAGCCATTGTTCCGTTAATGTTGATGGGGGTTACTGGGGTTGCTTTCTTTAATATCTTTCAATTTTTAGCATTGGAGCGTACGACATCTACTAATGCTGGGCTTATCTCTACTATGAATACAATATCCATTGCCCTGTTTTCGTTTGTCTTGCTTAAAGAAAAAATAACAAAGTGGCAGTTATCGGCAATGATTTTATCCTTGTTCGGAGTAGTTCTCGTTCTTTCAAAAGGAGATTGGCAGCTATTGCTGGATTTCCAGTTCAATACAGGTGATTTATGGATGTTGGCAGCCGTGTGTGTTTGGGGACTGTATTCCGTCTGTAGTAAATGGGCTATGCAAACAACCTCACCATTAATGGCTACCTTTTATGCAGGAATATTTGGTGTGCTGATGCTCCTACCATTTACGAGCACAGATTTCACCTTCACAAATGTCAATACATCTTTCATTCTTTCCATGCTATATACGGGTATTATCTCAACCGTTGTTTGTATGGTATTTTGGAATATCGGTTTACAGAAGCTAGGCGCGACAACATCGGGGATTTTTTTAAACTTCAATCCAATTTTCACCGCCCTTCTCGCCTATTTATTTATTGGAGAAAATATGTCTTGGCTTCAGGGAATTGGTGGACTTATCGTCATTGTGGGATGCTATTTATTCACTCAGTTTAAAGCAAAAGTTCCGCAGGCGATTATATAAAGAAAAAATGCATGGCACACTGAAGTGTCATGCATTTTGTTTTACAGGCTTCTTTACAAGAACCACAAAAGAAACAGCCGTTCCTTCATGAAGCTTACTCGTAATGTGCAATCCTTGTCCGTAATGCTGTTGAAGACGAAGATGGGTATTCATTAAGCCAATGCTTCCGGATGGCTGTCGTTTTGTCTGAAGCAACTGGGACAATCGTTGTTCATCTATGCCAACACCATTGTCCGAAACCGTAATTTCAAGTTGTGATTCACTTTCATAAATCCGAATATGGATCGTTCCCCCTTCTGTACGTTTTAAAATACCGTGCTGTAAGGCATTTTCAACTAAGGGTTGAATCGTTAATGATGGAATAAGCACATCTGTAGATGCCTCTAAATCCCATTTAACCTGAATACGATCGCCGAAGCGCTCCTGCTGAATATAGAGATAAGCTTGAATTAACGTAAGTTCATTTTCTAACGGCACAAGTGCTTCAACATTTTGAAAATTATAGGATTCTCTTAAAAAATCACTGAGTGCCTCTACTAATCTACTTGTTCGCTCACTATCCATTTCACTCAACGTTAAAATGGCATTTAACGTATTAAAAAGAAAATGAGGCTCAATTTGTGCCTGCAGCCAAGCAGCCTCCATACGATGACGCTCCTGTATAGATCGCTTCACCTTTATTAAAGCCGCTACTCGTGATCGTAGCTCTAGGGCATCGACAGGCTTGGTCACATAATCATTTGCACCTGCTAAAAAACCATTTTCAAGATCCTGGGGTTGACTACGCGCTGTCAGTAATAATACAGGTAAATCGGTGATGGAGAATTGCTTCCGAATAAGACGAACTAATTCGTACCCTGACATTTTCGGCATCATCACATCTGAAATAACTAAATCCCACTCGTGTGACTGAATACATACTAGCGCTTCTATACCACTTGTCACCGTAACAATGTCATACTGTTCATTCGCTAAAATGGTCTCAACGACCCGCAAATTAATAGGCTCATCATCCACTACCAATATACGCGGATGATTAAACTCCGTACTCTGTTCATGTTCCAAGTCAGTTTGTAAAGGTGTTATGCGCTCTGGAATCTTGCTAACACTTTGTCGTCCCTTTTCAAGTGGCTCTTGGACATTCGATTCAACCGCTAAGGGCAATGTAAATGTAAAGGTCGAGCCTTGTCCAACAATAGATTGGGCTTTCAATGTACCGCCATGCAATTCAATGAGCCGCTTACAAATGTTTAGTCCTAGCCCAAACCCTCCTTCTACCATAGTTTTACTGATCGTCCCTTGCTCATATCGTTCAAATATTCGACGCATGGTTTCATCGTCCACACCAATGCCTGTATCCGTAATGACGATGTTCGCCATTCCATTGCGTGTATAACTCGAGATTGTAATCGACCCTTCATTCGTAAATTTCACAGCATTATGCACTAAATTAAAGACAATTTGAATCACACGATTTTCATCAGCTAGCACTCTTTGAAAATCTTCAGGTATTTTCAGGACAAACTGAACAGGCTTCCCCTCAATCATAAAGCGCAGCATATCAAAAACACCCACAGCAATGGAATGGATGGAAACCCTACTTAGTTGTAATTGTTGTGTATTGTCTTTCAAACTTACGACATCCAGCAAATCATTTAACAACAAAGACATCCGATTACCTACGGACAGGACAGTTTCTAAATCAGTCACACTTTTTGCAGTTAACCGATTGGCTTCACGATCAAGTACCGCTTTGGACATATTGATGATGCTATGAAGTGGATTCCGTAATTCGTGAGAGGTACTTGCCAAAAATTCATCCTTAATTTTATCAGTCTCTTGCAATTTATGAGCAAGCTTCTTCGTATCGGCATGTACCTTTGCGTAATCTTTAAACCACAATGTCGCTAAACAGGCAATTGTCACCATCAAATCAAATGGATAAGAAATGACTTTAATTCCTGTAATCAGCAGCATGACATCCCAAAGGATACTATTCACAAAAGCCACTAGGCCTAATAAAATAAAGACATTACTGCGAATATCTTTGATGGATTTTCCGGTCATCAAAATCAAAGTAATCACTATGGGAGCCCCTAAAATAACCATATAAAAAGCTTGTATGGAAACAAGATAACGTATCGGTAAAGTAAAGGCTAATAGGATTGCCACCAAGCAGAAAAAAGTGTACATCCGTTTATAGTGCTGTAAATGTGGCGGTAGCCAGTGCTCTATACACTGCAATAACGAGTAGCCAATGCCTACCATAGAAAGATGGACTAATATAAATCCCCAATCATAATTGATGGGAAACCAAAATGAAAGAAGTTTATCATCACTTCCTAATAAATAATAAAACATGATATTTACGGTTAAGATCGAAAAGAATAGTAGGCGTTTATCTTTATTTCCAACTAAATAGAGGATAACAGAGTAAATGGCATGCAGGACCAAGACCACTGCCACGAATAACTGCATCGTGATGGACAATTGTGTCTCCCGATTGATCACATCTTCTTGTCCAAATTTTATAGAGCGTACAATTCCCCCATTACGAGGATCTTGAAAGTTGGCTACTTGAATGACCAGTTCGATTTCACTTTCACCATTTATCTCAAATGATGCTGTAAAGGGTATATTTTTAGCCATTGTTTGCGCTCGATTTTCACCTAGCTCTCCTGATTTCGCAATTAAGCGGTCGTTTACATATATTTCTGCAGCACTGCGAATACTTGGAACTCTTAAACTAAAGGTTCTTGCCTCTTCTGTATTAACCAGTATTTTTAGTTGATAAGAGCCGTATCCAAATGGGCTTTGCTCTCCTTTCCGAAAAACGTTGTCCCAACCATCTGGGACTTGTATGTATGAGTGGTTGGAGGATTGATGATCCATCAACCACTGTGATGGATGGAAGGACCATTCGCCATCAAGTGTTAATGCATCATGTTGAAAATCAAAATCACGGACATCGATTTGCCCCTTTATTGCAGATGGTTGATCTGGCTGCGTAAATGAATGGAGCCACAACATACGAGAACCTGTTAACAACACTATAAATAATATAATGATAGCCATAATTCTATGTTTCATAGTGAATGACCATAACACCTCCTAAATCTAAAATGGTAGAGTGATTCAATAACCACCTATTCTACCAACTCAACTTATACAGAATCTGAACAACCCATTTTGCCCTAAAAAAAACAAGACAGTCTAGAGACTATCTTGATTTCCCATAAATACTATATCTTCTGCGGTGGTATGATGCCTGTAACAAGTAAGATAAAGAATACCAAACCTATCAGTACGAATAGTAGTGATGCTATAAATACAGGACCTGCTTTAAACTGAAATCGATCTCGCTCCTGGATGATGCCTGTTATGGCTCCAGATTGTGCTGCAAAAAACCTTGACATAGCTCCTCCACTACTTGTAAAGTAGAGCGTTCCTAATGTAAAGGCAGCCCCTGTGAAAAACATAACCTCAATAAATCTGACAGAAAATACGGAGGCAATCCAATAAGTTAGGACGAATTCTATCATAAATGCAATAACCATCATAATAAAATATTTTCGGTTCATTAAAAAACCCCCCTCTCTTTTCAATTTACGAAAATTATTGGTAAAGTTTTCATTTTTCATGAAAACACTGTATACGTTTATCTCCAACTGGGCACGTCTGTTTCATTTTAAACATTTAGAAGAGCCGTGTATGGTCTACTATTAACTCTGCTGAAAATGAAAAAACCTTACTGTTTTGAAGGTCTTTGCTGTAGTGCACAATCCAATATTTCCTTATAAAGAATATTCCATTTGTGATAATAAAAAGCAATATCATTCGGATTTATAAACATACGTTGAGCAGATTCAAATTCTCCCTCAAATGGGAGCAGATTTGTTATCGTCATTTTGTAGAATAGTTGATAGCCAATTTTAGGGTAGGGACTATTTTTTGTCCATAATGGATTTTCACTATGGTCAACGATAATATGCCCTATCAACTTACATTCCCCTTCCACATAGCCCTCTTCCAGTGCTTCCCGTTTTAAGCAATCCTCTGGGCTTTCACCCGGTTCAATATGTCCTCCTGGAAAATCCCATCCTCGATGATTTACATCCACCAATACTAATTGATCCCCTTGAAAACAAAAGCCGTGAACACTTGTTATTAGATGATGTGGGGGCAATAAGTTATTTTTTTCCCAAGTTAATTTAACGATGGATTCTCCCCAATTCACATAAGTGGTTGTCAATTATTTCCTCCTAAAATAATAATCTCTCTTACTGATACTTATTTAATAGTTCTACTGGAATATGACAATAATCGTTTGGACATCTCGCTAACCTATCTTGATGTTCCTCTGCGCTTCTTACATAATTTGTCAGAGGTAATACTTCAACAACAATCAAATCATAATCATTTCTCTTACAAAGAAACGCCTGTGCCTCAAGTAAGTGTTCCGGATTTTCACTATAAACGCCAGTTCTGTATTTCTCGCCTACATCCTGTCCTTGTTTATTCAAACTGTAAGGATCAATCATTTCAAAAAAATACCCCATTAATTCCCTGATGGATACAACGGACGGATCAAATCCTGTTTTTACACATTCGGCATACCCATCGTAATCACTCTCAAGTGTAAAACTTGTTCCATTGGCTCTTCCTGCCTCTGTAAACACAACGCCTGGTAACGTTTTTATAAAAGCTTGAACTCCCCATAAGCAACCACCTGCAAAGTATACTACTTCCAATCTCATTCCCCCCTTTATAGTAAAAAATAGTCCCATCTATATTTTTGTAAGAAATTCCTAAATTTTTATTCCATACTACCATGAAATTCAACCAAATTACAGGCAATTTTCTCTCAACATAAAAGGACCAGGATACCCACTATGTTGGGAAGCCTGGTCCTTTTGTGAAAAAGTGAAGCTTACTACTTTGCTTTAGTTTTGTATCCTACTATTACAGTAGTTGTTTTCATCCTGAAAAAGTTACAGCTTATCTAAACATTCTATTAAGAACTTTTTGATTATCATCTAAATGCTTCCCCCGAACACAAGTGAAGAAGACCGACGAAATTGAAGTTTGCTATAATCCACAAGACATAGTCCAGAACATTCAGCATACTTTTTAAAATATGTATTTCCCTACACCTACACTTGTACATACTCCTTCCCTTTATAAATACTTCGTTATCATTCTATTTACTAATGCCTAGCAGCATAAATCGTCCATCTCCATATGATTCAAAAAAGAAGGGAAAACGTAGAATCACAATTAGCTTCATCACCGTCAATTTGTCGCTAGCCAATGCAATAAAGTTTATTTCCACTAAAGATTGACTTATGAAGTCGCTAATGCTAAATTTACTAAAGCAGTAATTTAGTAAATTACTAAATCCAAATGATAAGGAGTTTTTTTCATGAACATCCCCACACATTTAAAACATAAACCCGTAATTGTTGCCGAAAACTATGCCAATATCGATGGACGTACAGCCTATCAAACTGATGCTCAAGGGCTTTCTCTCGGCTTAGCTCAGTGGAATGACAGAGGCAAGGTGGATATTTCAGCAAAGGTTTGGCGTCATACAGGTGGCAAATGGTCTCGTCAATCAGAAGAGCTTCCCCTACATCGTGTGCTTGACCTTGCTATTTTAGTCTGTGAGGCGCAACTTCATTTTAAAGAGGCCTATCGCTATGAGCATTTATATGATGAAGAAAACCCCGTGATTAAGCGTGTAGGCTTACAGGGCGATGCCATGACTGTGGAGGTTTGTACAGAAAATGAGCAAATCCATGAAGATATTCAGCTCTTTCAGCAAGCGTTAAATAATGATGGTGAGTTAATCGGTGAACGACTACGCACATTGTCACGAATCTTAAAAGAAATGGGTTATTAAAACTCAAGAGGAACATAATGATGAATGCACAAATGTTACAAGACGATCAAAAGCTTCGGAAGGCCTTTTTAAATTTTTTAATTCCGGTTATGTTGGCAAATGTCCTACAATCCGTTGGGCAGGTTTTTGCCATGTTTTTAGTGGGGCGTAATTTGGGTGTCGATGCATTAGCAGCGATTTCAGCCTTTTTTCCATTTTTCTTCTTTTTAATGGCATTTGCCATTGGTATTGGATCAGGTAGCTCCATCTTAGTGGGGCAAACCTTCGGGGCTGGTAATCATGCTAGGATGAAGGAGGTTGTTGGTGTAACGCTCGCCTTCACAACGATTTTATCCATTGTTGTGGCAATCTTTGGTGGCTTTTTTATTGAATGGATTTTACGTTTTATGCAAACACCGGCTAATATATTAGATATGAGTATTAGCTATGCCCAAATTTTATTCTTCACGTTACCAATTATGTTCTGGTATATGGTGTATACAACCTTTATGCGTGGAGTTGGTGATTCGAAAACACCATTCCTATTTTTAGTAATCAGTGTTGTGTTAAATATCGCCTTCCTTCCTCCATTACTTTTCGGTTGGTTTGGCCTGCCTGCATTTGGCTTAAATGGCGCTGCTTATGCGTCTGTGCTATCAAACCTAGTAACAATGATTCTGTTACTGGCATATTTGCATAAAACCAAGCATTTACTCCGTTTAGACAAATCTATTTTACAGCATTTTAAATTAAAGAAAGATATTTTAGCTTCATTATTAAAGCTAGCGATTCCATCTAGTATTAGTATGGTTGCTATATCTGTGGCAGAAATAGCTGTCATAGGCTTTGTTAACGTTTATGGCTCCAATGCAACTGCAGCTTATGGTGTTGTGAATCAGGTGGCTAGTTATGCACAGGTACCTGCGATGAGTATTGCTATTGCCACATCTGTATTTGTCGCTCAAGCATTAGGAGCGAATTCTACAGAAATGATTAAAAAAATTCGCCAAATGGGTGTTCGTATTAACTATCTTTTAGGTGGTGCGATTATACTTATCATGTATCTATTTGCTGAGCCAATTTTGGCCTTTTTTATCGATTCACATGATACTGTACTCATTGCCAAAAATTATTTATATATCGCCTTTTGGAGTTATTTAATTTTCGGTCATACACAAACGGTTTCAGCTACGATGCGTGCAACAGGCGTCGTTTTATGGCCTACAATTTTCTTAGTTATTACTATTTGGGTAGTTCAGGTACCGTTAGCGTTCCTATTATCCCACCACACTTCATTAGACTTAAATGGTGTATGGCTCGCCTACCCAATTACCTTCTGTGTACATTTCATTATGCAATATACCTACTTCAAGCTAGGCTGGCAAAAACGAACATTAAAAGCAATGCTTAACGATTAAAGGATTGAGGACATGAAAAGAGCTCATGTCCTTTTTTCTATAAACACAAAATGACCAGGTGCTCGTCAGTGAGCCCTGGTCATCTTGTGAAAAGTGAATTTTACTACCTTGCTTTAGTTTTTTGTATTCTACTAATGAATTAGGCGTATATCGTTTAAAAAAGTTACAAATAAAAAAATATTTTTTTCATCTTCTTCGATTTATTTTACCCCAAGGTTTAATAGACAATTAAAACATATTGAATTACCCTACTTTTTTTTATAAAAACACCACCTTTTGTCCAAGCTATTATTATAAAATAGCTACTTGAGAGTGGAGAAACCATGAAAACAACCTTCAAATTTATAGTGATGATTTTTCTTACAACCCTGCTCGCAGGTTGCTGGGATATTACAGAGCCACAAAGAATGTACTATATCAATGCAGTCGGTGTTGATTACGTTAATGATGAATATGAGGTCTATTTACAAATTATTAATTTTGCAGATGTCGCTAAATCCATTCAACCCAGGTCAAATACTGAACCTGCTGAAATTGGTCATGCCAAGGGAAAAACCATAGAAGAAGCTATCTACAAATTGTACCGATCGTCTGACCAGCAAATTTTTTGGGGGCATATGAGATATATTATCTTCTCAGAGAGAGCCATGGAAAATGAGCGGTTTATCCCAGTTATTGATACGTTTATTCGCTTTCGAGATACAAGATATCAAATTTGGATGTATTGTACAAAGGAATCAGTGAACGATGTCCTCCTTGTCTCACCAATATTAAAAAATTCACTGTCTTCTTCAAAACTAAGTAACCCAATCAACCCAACAGAACAAGAAACGTTTATTGAACCAAAAAATTTACGAGAAATCGTTATTGGGTTAAATGAGCCAAACCACGAAGTGACTGTACCTTATGTCTCCATCAAAAAAGATTGGCAAACGGTCGATGAAAAGGTAGAAGAAACGTATTTTTCAGGTGTCGGTATTTTGTCGAAAGACGGCGTAAAAGGTTTTTTGAAGGATGAGGCTGCTAGAGGTAATCAATGGATGCATAATTACACAAACCGAGGTGAAATCACCTTTAAATTAAGAACTGACGGTAACGAGGAGTTGACCGTTAGTATTAATAAATTACAAGTAGAAAAAATACCTATTGTAAATAAAGAGGATGTTTATTTTGATGTGGAATTAAAACTTCATGCAACCGTCCAAGGCTTTAAAGGGAAAGTCAGCGAAAAGGAATTGAAAAAACAAATTATTCAGGAAGTGAAAAAGGAAATCAGAGAAACCTATACGGAGGGATTAAAATTAGATGTAGATATTTTTCGATTATCAGAGGTACTCTATCGAGATAACGTCAAAGCATGGAGAAAAATAGAAAAAGAAGGAAAAATCCCTTTACAAGAGAACTCTATTCGTAAAATATCTATTGATGTTCAGCAAATAAATCCAGGACGCAAAACGTTTTCAGAAATCATTAAAGTTAAAAGACAGGGTTCTCCTGAATAAAAAACGCTTGGGAGCCAAGCGTTTTTTTTTATAAGTGAAATTGCTCTTGGACTATTTTTGCTACATCTTCCGCACTTAAATTTGTGCTGTCTATCTTTATATAGTTTGAGAATTGGATTTCGTCCTCTAAAGAGTTCAATCTGTTTTTCTCTATTGAGGTTAACAAGTCATTTTCAGACCAAATAAGGTCCCTTTTTGAAGGCTTATGCTTCAGTCTATTCGAGCCTTTATTGCGATGCAGTCTTTCTTCTAAAGCAGCCTCAAGCTCTACATAGTATACCTTGCCCCCTTTGGATTCAAAAAGCTCAGTAACCCCCTTTACATAATCCCAATCGTCTTGAACATCGAACGCCCAAACAAATGTGAAAATTAATCCATATAAATGACTAGCTGAAACTTCTTTGAAAATCTCCTGTCGAAATAAATTGACTAATCTCTTCCCCTCTTTCGTACCGTAGTCAAATAAATGACTAACTAAATCAATTGTCATATGATTATGAAATAGCTTTAAATTAGTTATTTTGGCTAATTCCTGCCCAACTGTCATTTTCCCAACAGCTTGAGGACCAAATATAAGGACAAATTTCATTTGTTACCTCCTAGAAAATGCTCTTAATTTTTGAGTATAAAATAATTTTCACAGCAAATAATAGTTGTAAATAGTTCTAATCGAGGTGAAAAATAAATGGAACATTTCCCACTAATACATACGAACTTTTGGGATGCCGTCATCGCTGTTCCAGTGGTGATGATGCTAACACAGTTGATGAAAAAGCTATGCCATATTAAACCTTTTTGGGTTCCCTTCATCGCTTTAGTTATCGGCTTACTCATTTCCGTCTTCATCAGCCATCGCCACCACCTGTTAGCTGGCTTGTTTATGGGCTGGTTTTATGGCTATGCAGCTATTGGTAGTTATGCTTCCTTGAAAACCTCTTATATTACATATAAGCAGAAAAAACTAAAAAAACAAAATCGGTTTTCCCCTTAAATTTGTTAGGGACTACGTACAATTCAAAGTTCTTAAATTAAAAATAACCCCTCTTCTATCCCTCTCATCATATCGATTGCTCCATTTGATTGATTGGAACAGATCACTACCTTGAAAGAGGATTCTGGATAATATGCCGAGTGGAAGCATACTCCAGGATCGTACCCCATAACATGATATTTCAAAATAGATTGATGACTATTTTTCTTAATCCAGATGCCATGTCCATAACCACTACTTTCACTCATTTCTACATGTGCTAATAGAAGTTGCTTCGTTAAAGCTTCATTTAGTAGTTCAAAGTTCATCAGAGCATCCCATAACTTCGCCATATCACCTACTGTGACAAATGCTCCCCCATCAGAACCACCTTTGACAGGTAATGAGTAGATATTTGTTTTCCATGTACCATCTGCATTGTCGATATAGCCTAAGGCCGTGTTAGAAGGTAGAGCGTCCAATGAGAAATAGCCAGATTCCGTCATCTTTACACGATCAAAAATAAATTGTTGAATGTAATCTGAAAAGACCATACCTGATATATGCTCAACAATTAATCCTAATAAAATATAACCTGCATTATTGTAGTGAAATCTAGCACCTACTTGATATTTCATAGGACGATTTTGGAATAAAGGTAAAAAATCACTCAATGTTCGAAGCTGATACATTGGATTTTCAATCCACAACTCTTCAAAATCATCCATTTCCTCCTCATCAAAATAATCTGATATCCCTGATGTATGCGTCAGTAAATGATTAATCGTTATTTCCTTATCAAAATGTGGAAATGACTGATTGAGACATTCACATAGTTTAGTGTCAAAAGAAAGTTCTTCTTGTTCTATTAGCTGACAAATAGCTATTGCAGTAAAAATCTTACAGCCAGAGGCAATACCAAAACGAGTTTTTGCATGATTTTTGATTTCCTCAGAACGATTTGCATACCCAAAACTTTGGTTGACTACGATACCCTGCTTTGGATTCTCTACAAGCACGGTACCTGAAAAATTAATCTTCTGTTGAATGTCCAGTATGATGTTATCTAAATTTGTATTCATCCATTTTCTCCTAATTTAATTAAATTTTTTTTAAATAACTGTTCACTACCGCACCATAAATTTCCCCATAACGATGACGTTTCACATTGTTCTCTCTTATGGATAAGGTAAAGGGACCAATTACTAACACTCCGAAAATCTTTTTAATAGATGCCGCTCCTTTCTTCCCTATGTAGATGGATAATTTATGACGTATTTAATTGAAAGCTGTATGCTACAATGTAGGACCCGTTAATAGGCAGGCAAACCGCTCCACACCTGGGTATTTTTCTCCTAAACTTGTCATGTGAAATCCTATCTTTTTATAAAAAATCACAGCATCTCTATCCGTTTCGGCATAAATGGAAGAAAATGAATGATGATGGTGAATAGACTGAACCATCCTACGCCCAATTCCTTTCCCACGATGCGCTGGCGATACGGCTATATGTTTAATGACACACGGATGTGCATCACCTATTTCAATTCCTATACAGCCAACAAGTTCTTGATCCATGTAATAGCCATATAAATTTCCATGCCAGGGAATGTACATACAAATCATATGCCTGATCCACCTTTGCTTTGGATGTGGCATAGGATAATAATACTTTCACTGCGGGTTGAATAGGATAAGGTTGAATAATTTCCAATGCACTCTACCTTTCTATTATGGTTATACAGATAGACCTTGTTTTATTTCATAAAAGCGTTGGGATGGATGAATTATCCCTACTCCCTTAATAAGGATATAGTCGAGGCATGTTATACGTTGTTTCTTTTTTTCCACAACACTAAAACAAACATTAGTAGAAATAAAAAAGTCATGCCGATCATAATCACTGAAAGTGGATCAACAATCATAAAATAGCTGTCTCTTACCTGATAGCTGCTACTCATGGTAAACCTCCTATTTCATAAGTGATATGTATGTGTTTCTTATTCTTGTACCAAGAAATAACGAATGATTGCGGTGTTTGTAGGTTTCTGCACTAATTTGCACGATACGTATCTCCTATTTTATATTATCCATCCAAATAATGGTATGTTATATTACTTAAAAGATAGATGTTGGGAGGGTTCATGATGAAAATTAGAAAGGCAATCGTCGAAGATGCTACAGGTATTGGGACAGTACATGTCGATAGTTGGAGAACAACCTATAAAGATATAATTCCAGATGAATTTTTAGAAAAATTATCTTATACACAACGAACACTTTTATGGGAACGTCATCTCGAAGATCTTACTAAATTTATACTTGTAGCTGAAAATGACGACGGAGATATTATTGGCTTTTCTTCTGCGACTCAAAGAGAAACAGCACCTATTCCCAATTCCATTTATTTAGAAACACTCTATCTCCTAGAAGCCTATCAAGGGAACGGACTAGGTAAGCTTTTATTGAAAGAACTATTTCTTTTCTTTCAGCAGAAAAACTATTCCAAAATATATGTAGAGGTGTTGGCTGACAATACATCAAAATATTTCTACGAACATTTTGGCGCAAAGCTTTTAACAAGCCTAGACATCAATATTGGGGGCAAAGTAGTAGAGGAGCTAGTTTATGAATGGGATGATGTCAATAAAGTAGTAGAACTATTATGGGATGCATAAAAGCACCCAAATGAATTGGCAGCCTTTAACTACAGATTAGGAGGGTTGAAATTGGCGATTGGCGTTGTTGTTATTGCTTTGGTGTTAATCGTATCTATCGTTTTCATTATATGTCTCGGTAAATCGAAGAAAACAACATTCATTATTTGGGGAATCACTTTAATGGTAGTCATAGCACCACTGTTTGCCTGGGTGGTTTCTATTTTGTATGGCATAAAAGAAGGCGACGGTTTTGCAGCAGTAGGACTCATGGTCATCTTGTTCCCCTTTTTATTTCTCATTGGGCTGGTTATACTTCTCGTCGGTGTATTCAAAAAATTTTAATATATACCACTCCTGTTTATATTTTACTTCTTTAAAAATAAACAGGAGTACAGTTAGAATGCTTAAATTAAAATCTTCTCAAAGCTTAGGATAACTTTATCTTCGTAAATTCTCTCGTCAAACTGTATAAAACCAAGCGAAGTCCAGAAGTTGACAGCGCCTTTATTAGTAGAATGTACTGCGATATGAATACAGTTTGCTCGTTGACTTCTCATTAATTCCTCGTACATCATGTATATTTTTTTGGCATATCCTAAACCTTGATATTTTTTATGGACCGCCAATAGACTGATCCAAGGTTTTTGATGACGAGGGCTTAACATGCCATAATCCAAAATAGCTAGAAAGTCATCCCCTTTTTTTACCAAGTATCTTTCAACCTGTAATTCTTCTGTTTCTTCATGTATAGCTAGAATATCCTCATTCCCAAGAACCTTTTGATCATAGGCGATTAAATTATATTCCTGATTTGAGTTCATAATATCCTTTTCGATTTCCACGAATGTCCTATCATTTTTATGAAAGGTAAACATTTTTTATTTCTCCTTTTCTTTTGCTAATTTTATAGTACCTCAAATTGGAGTACATTGGCGTTTATTTATGTATCCAGGATAGACCTTATCTATCCGTGACTCTTTTTTAGCTGACATTAGACGAATACCCCACTCCCTTCAATGACAAATTACATACTATAAATTGAAGAAAGGAGAGGTTTTCATGGGATATTACGGAAACGTAGGAAATGCAGGATATTATGGTAGTGTAGGTAATTACAATTGCTGTTACAGCGGTTATGGTAATGAGTATAACATGGGCTACTGCATGGACCATGGCAAAGGTAATAGTTCAACATTTGTCTTAATCGTGATTCTATTCATTCTACTCATCATTGTTGGCGCAACATTCATGCAAAAAGAAGATTGCTAATCATTAGTGATAAGAGATAACTATAACTTCTTTTGTCAATCATCCAAGGGTCCTTTACAGCCAGGTGGCCCTTGGATTTTCACTAAGAAAAAAAAGAAAAACAACCGACTAACATTTGTCGGTTGCTTCACAAATTACGATATTAGTCTTGAATAGCTGGCTCTAATGCGACAACCATCATGTCGTTGAATTACTTGTACTTTTTTAAAGAACAGGATACTTCATGAATGTTGATTTAACAACATTCTACACTATTTAAAATACAACTAAAATTGTTTACCTTTTTATTACGTTAACTAAATATAAGAGGTTGGTCGCTTTTGGTCACCGAAAGTCGACTGCTTTTAAAGGAGACCGCCAGTAAAAAGGTGGTCTCTTTTTAATTGCCCCAGAACTTGTAGGATTGCTTCTGTATTTCAAAAAGATATTTACCATTTCACCACTATCTTATTCATCACATCATAAGTGGTTTGCTTATGCCACCAGTTGCCTTTAGTCAAGTAACCCCAATTCCGTATTGTGCTGTTTTTGCCCCTATAACCATTTCTGCTCGCATTTTTTTGATGGTGGTAACCTTTGTATCTCAATTCGAGCTGTAGCGTGTGAAGACGCTGAAGCTTTCTCTTTTTCAATCGTAAATTTGAAACCTTTTCCATTTGCATCCGTAAATTAATTACAACACTTTTTCTTTATAATAGGAGGTATTTAAATGGACTCTTTTGCACTTATGGCTTTTTCTTTTGCTTGTTTGTCATTTGTCTTTGCTATTTCAGCTGATTCTAAAATCAAAAAATTAGAAAAACGTATCGACGAACTCGAAAGAAGCCAGTAATTTCTTTAAAGCATACATACATAATAGGCTTATAGAGCGATGTATTTTAATCGCTCTATTTTGTTTATTCCTCAATATGTCCGTTTTCTTTTGATCTCTCCATATTATATTTTGCAACTACTAGGGTATTTTGTCTTTTTATATGGATTCACCTATGTTTATAGATTCACTAATAATACATTTTCTACTAAACAATTCACACTTTACCTTTGTTTTTAAAGAAACTTGATTAATAAGTCTATAGAATGTAGAAGCGTAATGCATATTATGAAAATGTAATCTGCAGATTATTAATCTTAAGTTAAAAGGAGGTGAAAATTACATGCCTTTAACTACTGGTCCAATTGAAAATACAGGAAATCTACCAGCTAATGCCTCTAGCGTTCGTATCAAAGTTCTTAATCTTACTGGAGGTTTATTAACAGGAGTAGTAAGGGTTTTCAGACTAAACGGCACGAGACAGTTATTATCAACAACTCCTTTTGCTGCTAATGCCAACGCTTCTACATTTGTAACTCCAAGTGTGAGTGGTTCTGCTCAATATGAGGTTGAAATTGTTCCTAATCAAACTGGAGGATTATACAGTGTGTACGGTCGAACAGCTTCAGGTGTAATTATCGATGCCCAACGATTTGTAAATTCAGAATTAACGCAAATTCTTTAATTTTATAAATCTATGCTTAAAAACGTGTGAGCCTTATTTTTAACAGGCTCTTATTGTGGACTAAAGGTATAAAGAAGTGCACTCTTTATACCTTTAGTTATTTTTTAGCCCTTTTATTTTTACTTATGGCAACGCTACTCTTTCTTTTTGATGGTCAATCGCCTCACCCAGCACTTGATGAAATTCTTTCATTACTTCCATACTTAATCCGGGTTCCGAACTTAACCTCATCCTCTATATTCCTGTTATCATCCAGCTTAAATTTTGAAATAGCAACATAAAAAAATTCCATCCAATTGATTAGTCTCAACCCGCAAAGAACAACCTTCACCCATCTTTTACACTCTTGTTTAGCTGCATGTGGTGAAGAAAAACAGGAGTGTAAATAGTAGGAGCCTATAGTCGTGAAATTACAGCAGACGAAAAAGAATATATTCAAATAGTAATGAATGGCGATTTCGATCCTTTAATTACTAAAACAGAAGGAAAAGCAAACGAAGTACAACAAGACTATAACAATCTTGCATTAGCATACGAAAAATTCAATGGTATAGATGAAGACCTACCGAGTGTATTCACAACAGCGACTCAACTAAAATACGTTTACGTAGTTGAGAGACTTGAGAAGATAAAATATATATCAGATGAGATTAAAGAAAAAGTTATTTAATTAAAAATTGTAGCACAAGATAAAGAGGAACAGTGGAGTTAACTATAGTCACTTAACTATGAAAGATAAAGAAAAAGCAACCGACTACTTTAACTCCATTTTACAAAAATGGTCGTTTTTTGGTCGGTTGCTTTTATTAAGGTATTTCATACATGTTGAAAACGCTGTTTTATCAACTAGTCTTGAATAGCTGCCTCTAATGCGACAACCATCATGTCGTTGAATGTTGTTTGACGTTCTTCTGAAGTTGTTACTTCACCTGTAATGATGTGGTCACTTACTGTTAGAACAGAAAGTGCTTTACGGCCAAATTTAGCGGCTAATGTGTAAAGAGCTGCTGATTCCATTTCTACAGCTAGTACACCGTATTGTGCTAATTTTTCATTTTGATGCTCATCTGAGTAGAATAAATCTGCTGTGAAGATATTCCCTACTTGTAAGTTAAGTCCAGCATCTTTCCCTGCGTTATACGCTTTCAATAATAGGTCAAAGTCTGCGATTGGTGCGAAGTCGATAGCTCCACCCCAAATGATTTGGTTCATACGTGTATCAGATGTTGCTGCTTGTGCTAAAATCACGTCACGCACTTTCACATCTTTTTGAATTGCACCACAAGTACCTACACGGATTAATTTTTGAACATCATATTCTTGCATTAATTCTGTCGCATAGATTGAAATAGATGGCACACCCATACCAGTTCCTTGTACTGAAATACGTTTGCCTTTATACGTACCCGTATAACCAAACATATTACGTACCTCGTTGTAGCAAGTTACATCCTCTAAAAATGTTTCCGCGATGTATTTTGCACGAAGTGGATCTCCTGGAAGTAAAATTGTGTCAGCGATTTCACCTTTTTTTGCATTAATATGAACACTCATACTGCAATCCCTCTTTTCTGTCAGTTATCACTATAAATAATACTGTGTTTCTGTCATTTACGCAATGCTAGACGTCTAGCAACTAAAAAATTATTTATAGTTTTCGTACAATTATGCCTGTCCCTCATATAATTCCCACAAATGATCAAAAGCTTCAATTGTTAAATTTTCTGTAGCATAGGATTCAATGTAGTTGGATAGTTCGTTAAAGTCTGTGCTTTGCTTTGGAAAATTATGCTCATGAAACATTTCCTCTGCAAACCGTACCTTAGGGTCTGACCAGTCGCCGCCCCGAAATGTTAGGACATATAAATAAAAACTTTTTTTCATCACACAATTTCCCCTTTTCTTGCATTTACTTTTCGATAGTGTATCAGAAAAACCGTTATTCGTCATAATTTCCACTACTAAGATATATTACCTATCCAAGGTTTTAGCACTATTTTCTTGGACAATCCTGACTTTTGTCACAGCTATAGCTATCAGAAAAATTTAAATTTTTAGAAAAAATAATAGAAATATCTAGTAAAATAAGATAAAATGGAAATCGATTACTAAAAATTAGGAAGGTGATGCGATGAAAAAGACTAAGAATATTCATGATGCAGCAAAAAAACGCCCGACTCTCTTCACTTTTAGCTTTTTTAAGAGAAAGAAAGCTTCTATACAAGAGAAAAACGGGATCAATCCCCGTCCTAATAGAGTAAAACGACAACGTTTTTACCATTTAATTAGAGGAAAAGTGCTTATGATGTTCGCACTTCTTATTGTAATTAATGGTGTAATGGGTATATTGTCTTATGTCAATATACAGAAGCTTCAGCAGGAGATGGAGGATTTCACTAAGAAGAATGTCTTAGAGCAGTTAACAGTAAATCAACTTGCGTATGAGATTGCAAGGCTGACGAATTTGGAACAAAGTTACTTAATTACAGGTAATGGCATTTATTCTACTTCATATCATTTGAAAATTGATACTATTAATAAAAAATTAACGGCTTTAAATGAACAATTTCAGGATCGGGAAGTTGAGCTTGGTCATATACAGGCCATTGACCAGTATTATAGAAATTACTTGGATTATTCAAAAAAAGTGATGACTATGCGTGATGAACTTGGTCTTGAGCAGGCCCGTAAGCTTATGATGGGGGCTACTGGGGAAACAATGAAAACCCATATTGATAATAATATTGAATCCATAAATATTGTAATGGATGAATCGAATAAAGCTAAATTAGACAAGCTTAATCAACAAGTAAACCTTTCGATCACTACATTCTTTATCGTATCTATTATAGGGTTTTTAGCCATTGTTATGTTTGGTTTTATGCTCTTTAAATCTTTGAAACGTAATACACAAGCGATTAATGACTCCATCCTTGATATTGCTCAGGCAGGAGGCGATTTGACGAGGCGTGTGAAAGTGCGAAATCATGATGAATTTTCCATTATTGCTGCTTCCACAAATACGTTGATTGAATCCATTTCCAATTTAATTCGACGTGTAAGTGAACTGGCTGATCATGTATCAAGCAGTAGTCAGGAGCTCATGTCGCTAGCAGATGAAAATGCTCGTACCATTCAAGATATTGCGGATGCGACTGCAGATATTGCAAGCGATAGTGATAATACCATTTCTAGTATGAATAGTGCACAACAAAAAATGAGTGATTTAGAGCACTCTATGCATCAATTGAACGAACAAGCCAGTGCCGTACATCGTGCCTCTATAGCCATGCAGCAAGCAGCCGATGAAGGAAGCCTTTCTGTGGAGCAATCTTCGCTTGTTATGCAATCAATCGAAGAAACTATGGCTTCCACAACATCCACGGTCGAGGCTTTAGGTCGTAAATCTGCCGACATTACATCAATCATTGGTACCATTACAGCCATTTCCGAGCAAACAAATCTACTAGCTTTAAATGCAGCGATTGAAGCGGCTCGAGCTGGCGAGCATGGTCGAGGTTTTGCCGTGGTAGCGGATGAAGTTCGAAAACTAGCTGAGCAATCCCAAAGTGCTGCCAAGGAAGTAACTGCTATCGTGACATCTATTCAAGATGAAGTTACATCTATTATTGCTCAAAACCATGAAGGAGTCACTACGGTCATTCGAGGCGTAGAAGTAACCAATGAAACCAATCAATCTTTGGCCAACATTTTATCGCATACACAAGAAACAACAACGATAATTGCAGCCATGGTGGATAAAATTGCATCTACACTTGACTTTAGCAATGCCGTAGCGAGCGACTTCATTCACGTCAATGCCTATGCTGAGCAGTCCGCGGCTAACACCGTAACATCCGCCGCCGCTGCCACACAGGGCTCCGCTTCCATGCAGGAAATCAACGCGGCTGCCACTGAGCTTGCTCAACAAGCTGACAGCCTGCGAAATCTAGTAGGAGCATTTAAAGTTTAAGTTTTTTCTAAACGTTATTGTAAATTTAAGAGGGAATCCTTCCAATGAAAGGATTCCTTCTTATTTTTTGAGGAGGAGATGCTTCAATATGGCGAGGTGTGAATCAGCCAAGGTCAGAGGTGCTATCCGCTCGTTCTATCCTCACTTCACACATTCTATCCTCTACTTAGTTAATGCACAAAAAAACCTAGCAAGGTCGCTCTTGCTAGGATGATATTTTATTTGAATAATGATAGGAATTGGCCGTAGCCTTCTTTTTCTAAATCTTCTTTTGCTACGAAACGTAGGGATGCTGAGTTAATGCAGTAGCGTAAGCCTCCTAGTTCACTTGGGCCGTCTGGGAAGACATGTCCTAGATGGGAGTCTGCTTCTTTACTGCGTACCTCTACCCGACGCATACCGTGGGAAGTGTCGAAGTGTTCAGTTACTTCTTCTTTTTGGATGGGCTTTGTAAATGCTGGCCAGCCACAGCCTGAGTTGTATTTATCCAATGAGCTGAATAGTGGTTTCCCAGAGACGATATCTACATAGATGCCCTCTTCAAAATGCTCATCAAACTCATTACGAAATGGTGGTTCTGTCCCATTTTCCTGTGTCACATAATATTGCATGTCTGTGAGTTCTTTTAAACGTTGTTCTTTATTCATGTTTGTTCCCCCAGTGGTGCTCTTGAAACGCTCGGCGACCACTTCCAACCGAATAGCGTTCATAGTGCATTGGATTTTTCTTATAATAATATTGGTGATAGTCCTCAGCCGGGTAAAATGTGCTAGCAGGTAAGATTTTCACCATGATCGGTTTATCAAATTTTCCAGAGGCTTCTAAATCAGCCTTTGAACGCTCTGCTAGTTGTCGTTGTTCTTCATTATGATAGTAAATGGCTGTTGTGTAGGATTCGCCACGATCGTAAAATTGGCCTCCTGCATCTGTCGGGTCTATTAAGGTCCAATAGATGGATAGTAGTTGCTCATAGCTATAAAGATCATCATTGTATACGATTTGCACGGCTTCTACATGTCCAGTAGTTTCTGAGCACACTTGCTCATAGGTTGGATTGACAACATGTCCACCTGTATAGCCTGATAGCACCGACTCAATGCCAGGTGTTTCGTCAAATGGCTTGACCATACACCAAAAACAGCCTCCTGCAAATGTTGCATATTGCTTTGCCATTCATTTCACTCCTTATTCACCAGGAACAATAATTTCTAATAAAATTTTGTCATTTGGTAAGTCTAATTCTTTAGCACGGACACGTGATCCTGATGCTATGTTAATTCGCGATAAATCAATATAGATTTCTGCTTTATTGGGGTTCACGGTAATCCAAGAAGGGAATTCCACCGAATCCCGCATAATTTTCATGGTCGTCTCCGGCGGAATGTTTAATAGCCCGACATTCATTCCCGTCTGCTTTAAAATAATATTGCCCTTGTCATCCACAATTGGATCAAAATTCATGGAAATCGGGATTTCCGTATAAAACACGGTAAGTGTGCTTCGTAATTGAATATCATCGCCGATTGTAAAATCAAGTGGTAAAGGCGAGCCTTTTGCTGCATCTTTTAAATATTTTTTGGAAATCGATTCTAATTCCTTTGTTGTGGTTTGCACCACGAGTACATTCCCTTTGCTTTCACTTTCACCTGCTGAACTCTTCGCAACATCGACTCCATCTACTGGTCTAGTTGCTAAAAAAACGACGAGGAGGATTGCAAAAAGCACTGTGCCTGCTAAGGCGAAAAACGCGACTTTCCATTTATTCATTTTGTCACTCCTCGAAGCCTATTGCCTTGTTAATCTTTTCTTCCATACCACACTGCTCCATTGCTGCTAGTATACGTTCTGTCATTTTTTCATATCCCTTTGCATTGGGGTGGAAAAAATCTGTATGATAGACGAGCTCTTCATTTGAATCAAATAAATCCTCCACCGATACGTAGCATGCATTGGAATCTTCGCTCGCTACTTCCTCAATCACATTATTCCATTCTGTGATAATTGTATCGAATTCATTCGCCTCATTGGTCACAATCGAAAATGGATTGTAGAATCCAATGAGTAGGATAGGCACTGTCGGATTTTTTGCACGAATTCCTTCAACGATTTTGCTATAGCGCTGCTTATAGGTCCGCAATTCTTTATCGAATGCGTCACGCTTCAGATTAAACAAATCCTGTTTAACCACTTTCATGACATCATTGCCACCCATTGTTAAAGAAATGAGCTGCGCTTGCTGCAACTCTTCATCATAATGCCCTTTTTTCACTAATTTTAGTAGCTGATCACTACGTCTGCCCCGTTTGCCACGATTATCAACATCCACCTCGGAAATCGAAGGCCACGTAAGCAATGAATCTGCTAATCTTCCTACATAACCGTCTTGACTATACTCATCACCGACACCATCTGTTAATGAATCTCCCAGTGCCAAGTAATGCAGTTGCTTTGCATTTTCTTCATCAATTTGCGATAAATCCTCTGCTGATGGCTCAAAAAAATGTTCAAAAATTTGCGTCAGCATATTCTTGGAGGTTTTTTCCTCTTCTACTGTTTGTTGCTCATCCTGCGTCATATCTTGCTCCGTTTCTGCTTGCTCGCCGTCAGGCTCTGCTTGCGGATTCGGCTCATCGATTGATATTGCACAACCACTTAGTACTAAGACGATCAAACATGACAACATAAATCGCCAAATGTCCATTTGACCACCTTCCATCCCTTTCTGTACCTTCTATTATAGAATAGTTCATACCCTAATGAAAAGTGACTTACCCTCTGTTCTCCATAATTTTGTGTTGTTGTCAAATTTCCTCTTTTCCAAATGCCGAACAAGCATCCAGCTAAAAGGTAAAAAATGAAAAAAAGCCACTACATTTACTTATGTAGTAGCTCCTCACTATTATTCTGCAAAATAAATAAATCCGATTGCACCTGGTCCAGTATGTGTCGAAATAATTGGGGATGTAAAGGCAATCTCAACTTTATCAAAACCAGTTCCTTCGATTAACTCTTTTAATGGATTACCCATTGTGATGAGGCCATCTGCATGAGAAATACCGACCGTTTTAACTGTTTTCCCAGCCGTATCTGCTTGGAATTGTTTAAATAAGTAATTCACAACCTGTTTATGGCTACGAACCTTGGAAACAGGATTGTAAACGCCACCCTCTAGGTTAGCAATAACTTTGATGTTCAGCAATGAGCCGATAAAGCCCTTTCCTTTACCAATTCGACCGCCTTTAATTAGATTCTCAAGGGTATCCACAATCACATACAAATGTGTGTTTGCACGTACTTTATCCAGACGGGCCACGATGTCCTCAACCGTTGCTCCAGCATCGCGCATTTTTATAGCCTCACGTAGCTGGATAGCTAGACCAATTGCAATAAAGCGTGAGTCAATCACAGTCACATCGGCGTCTGTCATTTGAGCTGCTTGTCGTGCTGACTCCACCGTGCCACTCATACCACCTGTCATATGGATGGATATAATTTGATCGCCATCTTTGCCTAACTCATCATATAATTCCTTAAATTTCCCTGGTGCAGGCTGCGAACTTTTCGGCAAATTTTTAGCATTTTTCATTAAGCCTAAAAAAGGTTGTGGCTCTAAATCCACACCATCTATATATGTTTCACCATCAATTTGAATTGTTAATGGCACGATATGTATGCCATGCTGTGCTACTTCTTCTTTAGTTAAATCACAAGTTGAGTCCGTTACTATATGAATTCGTCCCACTTCGACACATCCTTTTACTTCATTAAAATTTATTATATAGACTAATGAATCATTATGTAAACATGACATTTGTCATTAGGTTAAGCCTTGATTTCTTTAGAATGTAAACGCTACCTTTGATACTATAGCGTTTCCTTTATCTCTTGTCTATCAAAGCCCCTAAAAGAATATGACAGCCTTATGACATTTTTGATATGAAATATATGACAAATGTAAATGTTCATATATAAATTATTGGGGTATAGTAAATACATGAACGAAAGGAGTGTTGTAAATGATTGATTCATTTGACTATAAATCTTGGAAGGAAGAGCTGTGGAATGCCATTACACACGGTATTGGTTTTATTGCAAGTATTCCGGCTCTAGTTGTTTTACTGCTTACAGCTGTGCAAACAGGTAATGCTCTACATATTACTACTTTTAGTATTTTTGGTGCCTCTGTCATCATCTTGTTTTTAATGTCCACATTGCTACACAGTATGCCAGAAAAATATAAACACTTTTTCGCTATTTTGGACCACTCGTCCATTTACATTTTAATTGCTGGTACGTATACGCCGTTTTTATTAATTGCCGTTGGTGGCACATTAGGTTTGACTTTGTTATGTATTATTTGGACATTGGCTGTCCTAGGTGTTCTTTTTAAATGTTTCTTCATCAATCGTTTTGAAGTCCTATCTTTAATATTTTATATTGGCATGGGCTGGTTAATCATTTTTGCTATTAAGCCCGTTTATCTATACTTAGGCTTTTACGGCTTTGCTTTATTGCTAGCGGGTGGGCTGTTTTATACGATTGGTGCCATCTTTTATGCTTGGCGCTCTCTACCTTATAACCATGCAATATGGCATCTTTTTGTGCTAGCTGGCTGTGCTTCCATGTACGCTTGTGTGTACTTCTATTTATAAAAAAGTCGCTCCCTTCATAAGAGGGCACTGAAAAACTTATGTTTTCATAAAATCGAACCTTTTTCAGATAAAAATAAGGCACTTCTTGTTCAATTTTGAACAGGAAGTGCCTTATTTCTGTCTCACTGGATCTTCTGTTGCCATATCCAAGTAATAGTTGAATGACATATCATACTTTGAGCGCTCTACTAGGTCGACGTCTGATACATCATTCATCGCTTTTAATAATAAGTACTTAATCATGCGAATTGGAGGAATGGTATTACGTCCATTATCTAAACAATATTTTGTTTTTAGCTCTTCTAAAAAAAATGAAAATTCAACAAGTTCATTGACCTGGCGAAGCATGTTATCTTTTGGCACAACA